>DIAM01000023.1:9715-10038 GCA_002416505.1 Gammaproteobacteria bacterium UBA5078 | reverse complement strand
CTATCTTGAGGGGGTAGTGACCTATGGTCGTGCGAGTTCAAGTCTCGCCTTCGGCACCAATCTCAGTCATACGCTTGTATCGTGCAAGCGTGTGGCGCAATAAATATAAACGCCTTGTTATCACTGAACTAGCAGCTTCTGCTTGACTTAGCGGGGTCTAGGCCAGTATACTTCCGGCCCCTGAGATTTGAAGAGGACGTCGGCCAGCCAGTAGCCGATGTAGCGATAAAGTCGCTTAGCCTGCTTCAAGAACTGATCTCAACAGAATTAAAGATTTATTGCGGGGTGGAGCAGTCTGGCAGCTCGTCGGGCTCATAACCCGA
>DIAM01000023.1:1131-9611 GCA_002416505.1 Gammaproteobacteria bacterium UBA5078 | reverse complement strand
GGTAGCTCGTCGGGCTCATAACCCGAAGGTCGTAGGTTCAAATCCTGCCCCCGCTACCAAACATGTAGTGTCTTGTGAGTTCAGCAGCAGCTATTTAGCTCGCGACTCTTACTGGTAGTAAAGACACTATTAAGAAGAAATGCGTGTTCTTTTACGCATGGATTCAAAAAGAGCCCCATATGGGGCTTTTTATTAGGCGCGATAATCGCGTTTAGAGGCAGGGCTGGTATGCTCCACATCGATCGCTAGAGATAGCATTCGGTGCAAAAAGTCAGTTTTTTAGGAGTGGGCCGCAGGCCCATTTTTTATTTGTGGGATTTAATAATCGTGTGAACGAACTAATCCCTAAGCGGAGTGCAACTTGAGTACGAGTGAGACCCTAATAGCAGATTTAATCCGGCCAACCGTCGAGGCGCTTGGTGTGGATCTGTGGGGCGTCGAACACTTGATCCAAGGCAAGTTTAGCGTTGTGCGCGTCTTCATAGACAAAGCGGGCGATGGAATTGCCATTGAAGATTGCGAACGCGTATCTAGACAAATTAGCGGCATCTTCGATGTTGAAGATCCAATACCCGGCGAGTACACGCTCGAGGTGTCCTCCCCCGGAATGGACCGTCCCCTGTTCAATGCCGAACAATTCGCACTCTATGTCGGCAGTGAGGCTGCGGTGCGGCTTCGCTCGCCCGTAGATGGGCGTCGCAAGTTCAAGGGTGTAATTCAGAAGGTAGAGGCAGACGCGGTTAGTCTGCTTGTAGATGGCAAGGAGTTCGTACTCCCCGCATTAGCGATAGATAAGGCAAACCTAGTTTTTTAAAAGGCTTGTCCGGTTGTGCCCACAGTGTGGCGCCGGATTTTTGCAGAATAATGGATTGATGACCTCTAGAGTAAGGTGACACGATTATGATGAGTAAAGAAATTCTGTTGGTTGTGGATGCAGTCTCTAACGAGAAGGGTGTGTCACGCGAAGTCATTTTCGAGGCTATTGAGTCAGCGTTAGCTACAGCTACTAAGAAATTCCATGAAGACGAAGAGTGGAGCTGCCGCGTCGCCGTCGATCGTAAGACCGGCGAGTACGAATCTTTCCGCGTCTGGAATGTCGTCGATGATGAAGAGTTTGCCGGCAAAGGCTTTCAGATGACACTCGCGCAGGCCAAGGAAAAGAATCCTGAGCTGAACGTAGGTGACGATTGGGAAGAGCATATCGACAACATAGAGTTTGGTCGTATCGCCGCACAGACAGCTAAGCAAGTCATCGTCCAGAAAGTACGCGAAGCCGAGCGCGATATTATTATTGCCGAGTACATCGATAAGATCGGTGGCCTGATCTCCGGTACCGTTAAGAAAGTCACTCGCGAAAGCGTCCTTGTGGACCTTGGTGGCAATGCCGAAGGCTTGCTGACTCGCGAGCATATGATCCCGCGTGAAAACTTCCGCACTGGCGATCGTATTCGTGCCTTACTACTCGACGTGCGCTCCGAGCCGCGTGGCCCGCAATTATTCCTGAGCCGCACGGTGCCAGGCATGTTGATCGAGTTGTTCAAGATTGAAGTGCCGGAGATCTCCGAAGAGATTATCGAGATCAAGGCGGCAGCGCGTGACCCAGGTTCGCGAGCCAAGATTGTGGTAAGCACTAACGACGGCCGCATCGATCCTGTGGGTGCCTGTGTGGGCATGCGCGGCTCGCGCGTTCAGGTCGTCTCCAATGAGTTGGCGAACGAGCGCATCGATATCATCCTGTGGGACGATAACCCTGCGCAGTTGGTGATCAACTCAATGGCGCCGGCCGAAGTCGCCTCCATTATTGTGGACGAAGACAGCCACACCATGGACGTTGCCGTTGAAGAAGATAACTTGGCTCAGGCGATTGGTCGCAACGGCCAGAACGTGCGCCTGTCCAGTGAGCTCACTGGCTGGACGATCAACGTGATGAGCGTTGCGGACGCAGCAGAGAAGCAGCAACAGGAATCGAGCGGTTTCGTCGAGATGTTCATCGAGAGACTCGATGTAGACGAGGACGTTGCGGAGATTCTGGTAGCGGAAGGTTTCACCTCGCTTGAGGAGATTGCCTACGTGCCGCTGGACGAGATCTTAGGGATCGATGGCTTCGACGAAGACATCGCGAACGAGTTACGTAACCGCGCCAAAGACGCGCTACTGACTCAGGCGATCGCCTCCGAAGAAGGCCTGTCCAATGCCAATATCGGCGAAGACCTTCTCAATATGGAAGGCATGGACGAGACTTTGGCCTTGGCCCTAGCGAAGATTGGCGTGCTGAGCATGGAAGACCTTGCTGAGCAGGCAGTAGACGAATTGATGGATATCGAAGGCATGGACGAAGAGCGTGCCGGCAAACTCATAATGACAGCGCGAGCGCCTTGGTTCGAATAACAAGAACTGGTTTCGTGAAGAGTGAGCATCGGGTTTGACCGCAAGAGAAATTAGGAGCAAATAAATGGCAGATGTAACAGTCAGTGAACTCGCCAAGGTGGTTGGAGTTCCAGTGGAGAAACTTCTTTCTCAAGTGAAAGAAGCGGGTCTGCCTCATACCAAGGCGGATGATTCCATTTCGAATGAAGATAAGAATACGTTATTGCTATTCTTGCGTCGCAGCCATGGTGACAGCGAATCGAAAGATGCTGCTCCCAAGAAAATAACGCTGAAGCGTAAAACCGTTGAGACTCTCAAGTCTGCATCCAATCATGGTCGCGGCAAGACTGTCGCTGTCGAGGTGCGCAAGAAACGTACCTATGTAAAGCGCAGCGAATTGCAGACAGACAAAGAAGATGCGCCAGAGTTGGTTGAGAAGCCAGAAGAGCTAGTGCCAGCAGAGCAAGAGTTTACCCCGCAAGTCGAGGCAGCCCCTGAGGCAGTGGCCGCCGAAACTCCAGCAGAGACTGCAACGCAAGAGCCGGCAGTTGCCGCCGATGCCAGCAAGCCTGCTTCCGAGACGCCTGCCGAGCCTAAGGCTGCAGACGCACCGGCAGAGCCGCGTCGACATGCTGCACCTCCACGCGCCGAGATCGGCAAGGGTGCCAAGAAAGACGCTGCAAGCAAAGACGACGATAAAAATGCGTTCCGTAAGAAAGACAAAGCGCCTGCGCGTAAGCAGAGCAAAGGTCGTTCCTCCGGTGACGATTTCGTGCTGGAAGATGGCGAATACGCTGACGGTCCTCGTGGCCGCCGCGGTGGTCGCAAGAGTCGCTCGCGCGGCAGTAAGCAGCACGGTTTCGAGAAGCCAACTGAGTTCATCTCACGCGAGATCACCATCGGCGTCGCGAACTCCGTAACGGATCTGGCGCAGAAGATGTCGGTAAAGTCTGCCGCAGTTGTGAAGGTTCTGTTCAAGATGGGCGTCATGGCGACTATCAATCAGGTACTGGATCAAGACACCACTACATTGTTGGTCGAAGAGATGGGGCACAAGGCCAAGTTCGTTTCCGATGATCACCTGGAAGAGAGCTTGTACGAGTCTATCGCCTATGTCGGTGGCGAAGAGTCTTTGCCACGCGCGCCCGTTGTCACCGTAATGGGTCACGTCGACCACGGTAAGACATCGCTACTCGACTATATCCGTAAAGCGACCGTCGTCTCTCACGAGGCTGGCGGCATCACGCAGCATATCGGCGCCTACCACGTGGAAACTCCGGGCGGCATGATCTGCTTCTTGGACACTCCTGGTCACGCCGCGTTCAGCGCGATGCGATCACGCGGCGCGAAAGCGACCGACGTCATCATCCTTGTTGTTGCAGCCGATGACGGCGTGAAGCCACAGACCGAAGAGGCGATTGCGCATGCGCGTGCCTCCGGTGTGCCTATCGTTGTCGCGATCAACAAAGTCGACAAGCCCGATATCGACCTAGATCGCGTCCGTAACGAACTCGCTGCACTGGAGGTAATCTCCGACGCATGGGGTGGCGATACTCAGTTTATCGAGGTGTCTGCTCACACAGGCCAGGGCATCGATGAGTTGCTCGAGGCGATTCTGCTGCAGGCCGAACTACTCGAATTGAAGGCATTCGTCGACGCTCCAGGCAAAGGGGTTGTAATCGAGTCGCGTCTAGATAAGGGCCGTGGTCCCGTGGCTTCCGTTCTGGTACAGAACGGCACCTTGAAAGTGGGCGATGTGGTCTTGGTTGGTCACGAATATGGTCGCGTGCGCGCGCTCGTCGACGAGATGAGTCAGTCCGTAAAATCTGCAGGCCCCTCTATTCCAGTCGAGATCCTCGGCTTGACGGGCGTGCCGGAAGCCGGTGACGAGTTTGTGGTTGTCGCGGATGAGAAGAAGGCGAAAGAAGTCGCCACGCTGCGCCGCGAGCGTCACAAGGATAACAAGGTTGCGATGCAGCAGACCAATAAGGCAGAGACGATGTTTGCCGGTATTGGACGCGCGCAGATGGGCATCATGAATATCGTGCTTAAGGCCGATGTGCGTGGCTCACTCGAGGCCATCGTCTCTTCTTTGCACAAACTCGGCACAGAAGAGGTGCAGGTCAATATCGTCTCCCAAGGTGTCGGCGGTATCTCCGAGACCGATGCGCACCTAGCGGCGACCTCGAAGGCGATGATTGTCGGCTTCAACGTGCGGGCCGATAAGAGTGCTCGCCAGATTATCGAGAGCGAAGGCTTGGAGCTGCGCTACTACAACATCATCTACAATGTGATCGACGATGTTAAGGCGGTACTAGGCGGCATGTTGACCCCTGAGATGCGCGAAGAGATTCTTGGCGTGGCAGAGGTACGAGATGTGTTCAACTCGCCGAAGTTCGGCCAGATCGCGGGCAGCATGGTGATCGAAGGGACCGTGTATCGCAACAAGCCGATTCGCGTATTGCGCGACGACGTCGTGATCTACGAGGGCGAACTGGAATCGCTGCGCCGCTTCAAAGACGAGGCGAGCTCTGTGCGCAACGGCATGGAATGCGGTATCGGCGTGAAGAACTACAATGACGTGAAAGTTGGCGACAAGATAGAGGTCTATCAGACCACTGCCGTTGCCAGAACCCTGTAAGGTCGGAATAACGAATGGCAAAGGTATCTCCTAGAGTCCAGAGAGTCGCGGACCAGCTGCAACGCGAGTTGGCGACTCTCATTCAGCTTGAGGTTAGCGACCCCCGCGTGGGCATGGTCTCTGTGACTGGCGTGCGCGTTAGTCGCGACCTAGCCTATGCAGACGTCTACGTTACCGTGATGGGCTCCGTCGATGGCGACACTGGGCTAGCACCAGGGGTCCCCTTGGACAAAGCCGGCGAGATGGACAAGCTCGAGATTGAGGCCAGCATCAAGGCGCTCAATAGCGCGGCGGGTTTTCTGCGCACACTACTGTCCAAACGCCTCAGCCTGCGCATTACACCGAAATTGACCTTCCATTACGATGAAAGCGTGGCGCGAGGGCAATATCTGTCTTCCTTGATCGATCGCGCTCTTGCCGAAGACAGTGAACACGACTCTTGAGTAAGGGCACTGTCTGGGGGAGAGGGTTTGACGCAATATCGTAGACCGCGTGGCCGCAGTATTAGCGGTATCATCGTCCTGGATAAGGCGACGGGCGCGAGCTCCAACGCCTGCCTGCAAGAGGCCAAAAACCTGTTTGCGGCTGAGAAGGCCGGGCACACGGGCAGTCTCGATCCATTGGCAACCGGGGTTCTGCCTCTGTGTTTTGGCGAGGCCACCAAGGTCTCCCAGTTTTTGCTGGACTCGGACAAGCGCTACACGACGCTGCTCCAATTGGGCGTCAGGACCGACACTGCCGACATCGAAGGCAGCGTCATTTCGCAGCGCGACCCATCCGGTGTCACTAAGGCCCAGATCGAGAGCGCGCTAGAGCAATTTCGCGGCGACATCGAACAGACTCCACCGATGTACTCCGCACTGAAACATAAGGGCCAGCCGCTGTATAAATTGGCGCGGGCCGGCAAGGAAGTAGAGCGCCAGGCAAGGCCTGTCACGGTCTACGAGCTTAAGCTTCTCGCTTTCGACGCAACGGCTGCGACGGTAGAGCTAGAGATTTTCTGCAGTAAGGGCACCTATGTGCGCACCATCGGCGACGATCTGGGCGAGGCACTAGGCTGTGGCGCCAACGTCATCGCGCTGCGCCGCCTGCAGGCTGGGGCCTTCACACTGGCCCAATGTGTTACTATTGAGCGCCTGCGCGAGCTCAAAGAAGCCGGTGGCCTGGCGAGTATTGACGCCCTATTGTGCCCGGCAGATATCGCGGTAGAGGGTTTGCCCGCCGTCGTATTGCCGCAGCAGACCGCGAATTTCCTGAAACTAGGACAGGCGGTCATGGTGCGTCACTTGCCCTTATCGGGTTTGGTGCGTTTGTATGAAGAAGACGTATTTATCGGGATTGGCACTATCTTAGATGATGGTCGTGTCGCCCCGAAGAGGCTGTTCGCGACTTAAGACGACGCAGGCTCAGACACCTCAAAGTGTCATAAATTTGCAGTACAGTATTCGCAGGAAGGTACCAGTTAACTATAAATATGCATGGTTAATCTGGATCGACAAGGCTGTCGGCAACGAAGGCCGTATCACGATTCTAAGTGAGCGGTTATTTACTTAGCGCATATTTTGGAGAAGAAAATGGCTTTATCAGCAGAACGCAAAGCAGAGATTGTAAAAGAGCACGCACAGAGCGAGGGCGATACTGGTTCACCCGAAGTGCAAGTGGCATTGTTGACTGAAAACATCAACCAATTGCAGTCTCATTTCAAAGAGCACACCCATGATCACCATTCACGTCGCGGTTTGATTCGCATGGTGAACAGTCGTCGTAAATTGCTCGACTATCTGAAGGGCAAAGACTCAACACGCTATGTAGAACTTATCAAGAAGTTAGGTCTGCGTCGCTAGTCGTAAAAGTATTTCAATGATGAAGAGATGAAAGTTCGACCTTGTTTGACAGGGATGTCATTGCAATGGTGCCGGGGTCAAAATAAAAAATAGGAATAGAGTATGTTTAATATTGTGCGTAAGACTTTCCAGTTCGGTAAAGACACCGTAACACTGGAAACAGGTAAGGTTGCCAGACAGGCAACAGGCGCAGTGATAGTCACGATCGGCGAGACACAAGTCCTCGCAACAGCAGTTGGCAAGAAGACCGTTAAGCCTGGTCAAGATTTCTTCCCGCTGACAGTAAATTACCAAGAGAAGACCTATGCAGCGGGCAAGATCCCAGGTGGCTTCTTTAAGCGTGAAGGCCGTCCGACTGAGAAAGAGACACTGACTTCTCGTCTAATCGACCGTCCTCTCAGACCGCTTTTCCCAAAAGGCTTCCTTAACGAGATACAGGTAGTGTGTACTGTAATCTCGGCTGGCAAAGATAAAGATCCAGATATCGCCGCGTTGATCGGTGCCTCTGCGGCATTGGCCATTTCCGGCATCCCCTTCCTCGAGCCAGTAGGCGCAGCGCGCGTTGGTTATGACTTGAACGAAGGCTACATCCTCAACCCAAGCATCTCCGAGCTGAAAGAGTCAGCATTGGACATGGTGGTTGCTGGTACGAAAACAGCCGTATTGATGGTGGAATCCGAAGCCAAGCAATTGAGCGAAGACCAGATGTTAGGCGCGGTATTGTTCGGCCATGAGGCTATGCAAGTCGTCGTCGACGCGATCGCGGAGTTCAAGGCAGAGGCTGGCAAGCCGGCTTGGGAATTAGCGCCTGTCGTGGTCAACGACGCATTGTTGTCAGGTTTGCAGCAGGCTTTTGCAGAGAGCATAGGCAACGCCTACCAGATCTCTGACAAGATGCAGCGTTATGAAGCGCTGTCAGCCTTGCAGGCGCAAGCGAAAGAGCAGTTCGCGAACGAAGAGACTGGCGTTAGCACCGACGAAGTGGGCAAGGTTTTCGGCTCCCTCGAGAAGAAAGTCGTGCGTAACCGCATCATCGATGGCGCTCCGCGTATCGATGGCCGCGACACACGCACCGTGCGTCCAATCTCTATCGAGGTTGGCGTGCTGCCAAAGGCACACGGTTCCGCCCTGTTCACGCGTGGCGAAACACAGGCCCTCGTAGTCACTACGCTAGGCGCAGTGCGCGATGCGCAGTTGATCGAAGGCTTGGAGGGTTCGCGCAAAGAGCCCTTCATGTTGCACTACAACTTCCCACCGTTCTGCGTTGGCGAGACTGGCATGATGAGTGGCCCTAAGCGCCGCGAAATCGGTCACGGCAAGCTAGCTCGACGTGGCGTGCAGGCAGTGATGCCTTCAGAAGACTCCTTCCCCTACGCGATTCGTGTCGTGTCTGAGATTACCGAATCTAACGGCTCCAGCTCTATGGCGTCGGTATGCGGTAGCTCCTTGGCGATGATGGACGCGGGCGTGCCGATCACGGCGCCGGTTGCGGGCATCGCGATGGGCTTGATCAAGGAAGGCGATCGTTTCTCCGTGCTGACGGACATCCTCGGCGACGAAGATCACCTCGGCGACATGGACTTCAAAGTGGCCGGTACCGAAAACGGTATCACGTCGCTGCAGATGGA
>DIAM01000023.1:341-1000 GCA_002416505.1 Gammaproteobacteria bacterium UBA5078 | reverse complement strand
GACATCAAGATCCAGGGCATCACTGAAGAGATCATGGAGATTGCCCTTAATCAGGCTAACGAAGCGCGCATCCACATCCTTGGTGAGATGAACAAGGTAATGAGCAAGGCTCGTGAAACGGTCTCTGAGAATGCGCCTTCAATGGCGATGATGAAGATCGATCCGGACAAGATTCGCGATGTAATCGGTAAGGGCGGCGCAGTGATACGCAGCATCACCGAAGAGACCGGCGCATCTATCGACATCGACGACGACGGCAACATCCGTATCTACGGCGAAGATGCAACGTCACGCGATGCGGCGATCGCTCGTGTTATGAGCATCACGGCGGAAGCGGAAGTTGGCAAGCTGTACATGGGCAAAGTGGCACGCATCGTGGACTTCGGCGCATTCATTACAATTCTGCCTGGTAAGGATGGCCTCGTGCACATCTCCCAGATCTCCGATGAGCGCGTCGAGAATATCGGCGAGTATCTGAAAGAGGGTCAGGAAGTGCTAGTGAAGGTGTCTGATCTAGATGCGCGTGGCCGCATCAAGCTCAGCATCAAAGAGATCACCGAAGAAGACAAGGCAGAATACGCAGCGGCAGCCGCTGCAGAGTAAGCCTTAATCGGTACAAAGAATCCCGCCTCGAGCAACACTCGCGGCGGGATTTTTTT
>DIAM01000023.1:0-149 GCA_002416505.1 Gammaproteobacteria bacterium UBA5078 | reverse complement strand
TTTTTTTGCCCGCAAAAACTCCCTTGAGAGTTGTTACGTGGCTAAAGCGCGCCGTAGCCCGTGGGGGCTCCGTAGTCCGCACTGGGTGTTGGGTATAGGGTTTCCGGACACGCCAAAAGACTCACCTCCCTGTGAAGGCTCGACGTGCG
>DIAM01000016.1:26755-126152 GCA_002416505.1 Gammaproteobacteria bacterium UBA5078 | reverse complement strand
TGCTTGGGGGTTTTTTTATGCCTCGGAAAAAACTCTCCGTATAACAGAGAGCTGAGGAAAACAGTTACTTTGGCTTGTTTGACAGCTCGGTACCGTTGATAGGGATCATCAGATGCGCCCCAGGAGTGCCAGGGTTCATCATCCAAGGGGTGCCTCGACCTGCGAGTGCATTGTCCCGCTGTGCGCCAGTGGGCATACCAAGCTGTTCGGGCGTGGCGTTGGGCACAGAGATGATCCAAAGCAATTGGATGCGGTCGGGTTCGTCAAATAGTCTGTAGCTCATAGAGCCGAAGATACGCGCATTCACCAAGCCTCTGCCCTCCGCAGTCTCCAGTGTCGCACTCACATCCTCATCGGACATTCCCTGCGCACGCAACTTTGCACTCATATCGCTACGCGAGGCGTTGGCAGTTGGTGTGCAACGAGTAAATCCCTCCTCGTCTTTGGGTTGGCATTCCACTTGGTTGTTTCCTTGCCGAAGCACGATGCGATCACCCGATTCGGGATCGTATTGAAACACCGTGGCATTGGCGCGTAAGTCTTCGGGCAATGGTCGTACAGCCTCAGCGATAAGCTCTTCGGTGGATTGCGCCAACAAGGACCCCGACGCAAAGGTGGCCAAGACGGCGGTAGTCAGTAATGTGGTGATACGCATTTCGTTATCCTCTATTATTTTTAAGTCGGTCCATTTTCACAGGAAACTCTCAGTTTATCCTTGCGAATTGTCAATCTCAGTTGTTTACGCCTATAGATCTAGATGTTTGGGTGAGACTCAGCTATCTACGCTATCGCCGATCTGCCTCTTTACCAACGCTTTGGTGACATTTAGGCATGTTCGTAGACACTACTTTGTACCTTATCTTAGTTATACTTTGCAGCAAATTTATTAATAAAAAGTTATTAGCCAGTAGGTAAATTATGACTAAGCGCACAAGCATAGGGTTAGGCGCAGTAGCGCTCGCCCTCGTTGTATTGGTTTGGCTCTTCCGGCTGCCCTCGGTTGCCACAATGCCTTTGGAATCAAGCGAGGCGAGTATCCAAAGGGGGGCGTATCTCATCAATGCCGGCGGTTGCATTAGCTGCCATGAAGGGCAGGACTCGGAAGGTTTAAGTGGCGGTATGGCGCTGGTTTCCGAGTTTGGGACTTTCTATGCTCCTAACATCACTCCCGATATGGATACCGGCATTGGGGGGTGGGAGGGCAAAGACTTTCTGCTGGCGCTGCAGCACGGTCGAGGTCCGCAGGGGCAATTCTATTTTCCGGCCTTTCCCTACCGCGCTTATGGGGGGATGACAGATCAGGATGTGCTCGACATCGGTGCCTATCTACTCTCCGTAGATCCCGTAAGCAATCGAGTCCCACCTCACGATACGCCTGTCTGGCTGCAGCGATGGATGCTCGCGGCCTGGAATGTCATGGCAGATGTTGCAGGCGAGGCGGAACCGGTGCTTAGTGAGGACCCAAAGGTGCACAGAGGCGCCTATTTGGCACGCAATCTTGGTCATTGCGGTGAATGCCACACCCCGCGCAATGGCTTGGGGATTCCAATGCTCGATCAAGAGTTTGCGGGGGCTACCCTCGGGGAGAGCCATGCCGATGCGATAGACGCTGCGGGTCTAATGAATTGGAGCGAGGATGATCTGGCTTTTTTCCTATTCCTAGGCATGAAGGCTGATGGCGAGTACATCGGGGGAGAGATGGAGTCTGTTATAGAGCACAACACCGCAATGTTGACGGAGGAGGATCGCCAGGCCTTGGCGGCTTTCTTCAAGCGCCAGCGCTAATATCACCCTGCAGGGCCAATTTTAGCGCTGGAGACTCAGGGTTAGTCTACGCGGAAGGTTTCGTGACAGCTGCCACAGTTACCGCCGAATGCGCGAATCCCGCCGATTATGGCGTTGCGGTCTCCTGTCTTTGCGATCGCGGCGAAGGTGTTTGCGCCATTGACCAGATTATTGGCTTTTTCTTGAAACTCGTCCATGCGGTCCCAGATAATTGGTAATGCTTCGGTTTCTACATCGAACGCGCGGGTGTCGTGTGCCGCGAACATCTCAGGAATCATCGGTGCTAGCGCAGCGATTCGGTTAGCGTTACGTTCCGCGACAGCCGCATCGAATTCCACTGTGCCTCTTGCCATCCCACTAATAGCGCCTAGGTTATAAGACAGCACCTTGAATAGGCCTTGTCGCGTTTCTGTCGCCTGCGCAGCGACTTGCTCTGGGGTCGGCTCAGTTTGCTGTGCCGAAACCGTAACAAGACCCGTTGTAACGGCTAAAACACAGCCGATTCCTATTATTCGCTTAACCATCGTTAACACTCCGTGCTGATTTTTATGGGACAAAGCTGATCGCGTCGACTCCATTCTTGTCTATCTAGAATAATGTTGGCGCTCTTGTACAGACCGAGAAAGAGTGTAAACGCTTCGCTACCTCAATTGAAAGGGCTCTGGGCGCAGTTAGGAGGTCTAAGATTGATACAAATTGAATTGGCTAGGACGCTGGTTTATCATCTTCCGCATCCCATTTCTCCATATTAACAAGAGTGAGTTACATGCAGTCCGCTAGCAATAAGAGTCGCCCACAGGATGGCCAAGGAAATGGCGCTGTAAAAAGTAATGGAGGAGTTGAAACTACGAGTGTTTTGCTTTCGGCAAAGCAAATGTTGGTGGTTCCTAGTGTATTTATCCTCGCCCTGTTCCTAATCTCTCTGCTGCCTCGTATCCAGAGTAACGAAACGCTCACGGTGTCGTTCTGGGGTGCCTGCACTGCCTTGTTACTATGGGCTGTATTCCTCTTTAGAAACGCCTTAACTAGCGGAAAACGTAAGGGTTTCATACTTACTAAACCTAAGCCACAGCACTATATACAGGCTATGGTGCATATGTCGGTGTATGTCTATTGGGGTTGGGCATGGCCCCCGGTGCAGGAATACGCGTTATTGCTACTAGCGCAGCTGTTCTTCGCCTATGCATTTGACATGATGCTGGCCTGGTCGAGACGCGATACCTACCTGCTCGGCTTTGGCCCTTTTCCCATCATCTTTAGTACCAATCTATTTATGTGGTTCCGAGATGATTGGTTCTATCTACAATTCATCATGATCGCAGTCGGGTTCATGGGGAAAGAGTTCGTCCGTTGGAATCGTGAAGGGCGGATGACCCATATCTTTAACCCATCGGCGTTTACTCTAGGCTTGTTCTCTCTAATTCTGATTGTGACCGGCACTACGGATATTACCTGGGGAGCTCAGATTGCCTCTACTTTGAGCCTAGCGCCAGGCATCTACACTTATTTATTCATTGGCGGCCTAGTCGTCATGTACTTCTTCTCAATCACCTTAGTCGCGGCCTCCGCTGCAATAGTCTTGTTCGCGCTAAGCGCCCTGTATTTTTCGATCACAGGGGTCCCTTATTTTCTAGACTCGGAGATCCCTACGGCTGTATTTCTAGGTCTGCATCTGCTCGTAACCGACCCCTCGACCTCGCCGAGAACGCCAACTGGAAAGCTTTTCTTCGGTGTCCTTTATGGCGTCGGGGTATTCGTTCTCTATACTGTTCTGGAGATGTTCGGTTCACCAACTTTCTACGACAAACTGCTTTGTGTGCCACTACTGAATTTGAGTGTGCAGTGGATAGATCGCGTGGTCCTACCACTACGGAAAAATCAAACCTTGGAGCGCCTAGGTCTAGGGGTAACGCCGAGTCGTCGCGCCAATCTAGGGCATATGGCCGTGTGGATTGTGTTCTTCGCTAGCATGACTTTGATGGGCAAGACCGACAGCCGGCATGTAGGTGATAGCCTGCCGTTCTGGGCACAAGCCTGTGAGGAGGGGCGCGTCCATGCCTGTGATCGTATGCTGTTGCTGGAGTCGACATACTGTACCGATAATTCCGGTTGGGCCTGCAATGAAATAGGTGCCCAATATTATTCGGGCAAGTATGTTGAGGCAGACCCAGAGCGCGCCTTAGGTTTCTTCTCGCGCGCTTGCGAACTGCGCTTTCAGGCGGGTTGTTTGAACTTCCTCGATCCGAGCACAATCTCCGTTACACAGCCACGAGCGTTTGACTTGCGGCTATTATTAAGGGAAGGCGGGCAGAATCTTATGGAGATGTCCGAGCCTGACTTATATGCACGAGCTTGCGAACATGGTTGGGCATATGCCTGTACTAGTGTTGCGGTACTGTGAAGCTAGACCCGCGAATCTCTATATTGGTCGAGATAGAAAAAAGGATTGATGGGCTTGAATAATCAAAAAATTACGCTAAGGACTTGGCGAGCATGCGTCGGCAGATATTGCGTCTTTTTGCTAATTTCCGGTTTGTGCCTACAATCGGTATTCGCACAAAACACTTCGAGCACCGCACAGCTCGCGGCGCAGTTGCAAGGCTTTAGGGCCGATGCTTGGTTCCTTCCCGATGACGAAATGCTAGGCTTCGTTCCTATCCCTGCAGGCAGTTTCCCGATGGGCAGTAACCCGCTCATCGATCCTATGGCGTTTGAGAATGAGCGTTGGTCACAGACGAGCAGACAAGGCATCGTCGAACTTCCCGATTATTATATTTCCCGATTCGAGGTTACCACGGCGCAATTCGCAGCATTCGTGGAGGCGACAGCCTATCGAGCTGACCCGCAATCCCAGCAGCAGGCGCTAAACCATCCAGTAGCCTATGTCTCATGGACAGACGCGGTAGCCTATTCTCGTTGGCTCGATAAAACACTGCGCGAAGCCGCATTCTTACCGCCGGCGCTCAAAGACTTTCTGATGGAGGGTGCTCATGTCACTCTCCCCAATGAGGCAGAATGGGAGAAGGCGGCGAAGGGCGCAGACGGACGCATATATCCATGGGGAAACCAAATGCAGTCGCAGCGCGCTAATGTTGCGAGCGGTGGGACTATGGCGGTAGGCAGCTTCTCCTGCCCAGAATGTCTATTCGACCTCAAGGATATGAGTGGCAACGTGT
This sequence comes from Gammaproteobacteria bacterium UBA5078, assembly GCA_002416505.1. Taxonomy (GTDB): domain Bacteria; phylum Pseudomonadota; class Gammaproteobacteria; order Pseudomonadales; family Pseudohongiellaceae; genus UBA5078. The sequence continues at coordinate 121,191 of DIAM01000016.1, read as the reverse complement.
GGGAATGGACTAGAAGTGCGTATCAGGACTATCCCTTCGAGGCGTCAAACAACCGCGTTAATCTTGCCGAGGACGCCCTGTGGGTAATGCGCGGTGGTTCCTACAACGATGAGAGCAATAATGCCCGTGCCGCGGTTCGCGGGGCAGCCGACCCGGGTGCGCGCAGACCCTTTATCGGTTTCAGGTTGGTGATCTCGAAGCAATGAGACGAGGGCGAGTGCACGGCGATTCTCCGCGGTAATGCGTTCTCTGGTGAAAAGTTAGGCCTGCCCTGTTCGCGAGCAGTGCAAATATTCTGTATTACGGTGTTGCTCAAGCGCACGTTGTTTGTCACACTGGCGCCATATTGACACGCTATTTTCAACTAGGTTCTCCAACAACCGTAGTTCAAGAAAGGTGTATCCTTATGGCCGACGTTAAACTCGTGAGCAATTCGCAAGTTCAGCCTGAAAACGACAAGCCCATCTTCTACATCCTCGATACCAATGTCCTGATTCACGATCCAACCGCCATAAAAAACTTCGACGAACACCACGTCATTATTCCCATCACAGTGCTCGAAGAACTCGATAAACTGAAGAGTGGGAAGGTCGCAATTGCGGCGGACTGTCGACAAGCTATACGGGAGATCGACTCGATTCTTGGACGCGCGCCACCGCAAAATGTCGAGGATGGCGTCCCGATTCCGAGGGGGAAAAAATTAGGATCCTGCGGAACTCTCTCGGTCCTCATGACCGAGACTCCACAGAATGTGATACTCCTTCCGACCCACCTGAACGACAATAAAATTCTCAACGATGTGGCTTATCTCAAGCAGCGTTTCCCCGGCCATCGTGCGGTGTTGGTGACCAAAGACATCAATATGCGTCTCAAGGCGCGCGGCTGTGGTATCGAGTCGGAGGACTATCACAGCGACCAACTGTTGAGCGATATTACGCTTCTGAATAAGGGCTATATAGAATTTCAGCATAGCTTCTGGGACGAGGTGGAGGATGTACAAACCGAACACTCTCATGCCTCTACGCTCTATCATGTACCACGCAATGTGATCCCCCAAGAGCTCTATCCAAATCAGTTTCTCTACGATAAGACAGGTTTCCTTGCCCGGGTGGTGCGGATCGGCAAGGAGCGAATCACACTGAGGCATCTCGATCTTGGCGAGTTGATGGCGAAAGAGACGTGGGGCTTGAGGCCGCGTGACGCCTATCAGGCGATGGCGCTGAATCTGTTGTTAGACCCCGATGTGCATCTAGTGAACTTGACCGGTGCCGCAGGCTCAGGCAAGACCATTCTTGCGCTTGCTGCCGCTATCGAGATGACAGTTCCCAATAAAGTTTATAGACGCATAATCGCGACACGTAGCACACAAGGCCTAGACGAGGACATTGGCTTTCTGCCAGGCACAGAAGCGGAGAAGATGGAACCTTGGCTAGGAGCCATCACGGATAATCTGGAAGCATTACACTGGGAGGATGACAATAGTTCCAGTAGTATCGAGTACGTCTTGGCGAAAGTGCCGCTTCTCTTTAAATCTCTGAACTATATACGCGGGCGTAGTTTTCAACAGAGCCTGATCCTAATAGACGAGTCCCAGAATCTAACACCGCATCAAATAAAGACCATCGTCACCCGTGCCGGAAACGGATCGAAGGTGATCTGTTTGGGGAATCTGGCACAAATCGACACCCCCTATCTCAGCCCTATGAGCTCGGGACTTACCTATCTAACGGAAAGGTTTAAGAACTTCGATCACGGCGGCAGTCTGCAACTGCAAGGTGTGCCGCGCTCGGTGCTCGCGGCGTATGCCGAGAAGCACTTATAGAGGTATTTATGTGATGAGCGAAGGATACTTAGAGTATTCTTCGCTCGATAAACAGGCTGTTGCCTTTGATCTTCTTTGCGCTATGTTTGGCATGGCTAGCCATATGAGAGACATCGTGATGGGAGACAAAATGTTTGATATCGGGCGTCACGATTCCGATCGAAAGCGTCATGATTGGATAGAATTGCTCCACTCCTTCTCTTGATTGAGCATAGATGCCGCCTTGGCTGCGATCATTTTCGGTGTACAGCGCAGGAATCCTGTGCGCAAAACTATCTAATATTTTCTGGCAACTGGATTGCCACTCAGTGCTAAGGAAAATAATTATAAAATCATCTCCTCCAACGTGACCGATGAAGTCTTCAGCATGCTGGGTACTTTCTCTTAGAATACCCGCGATCAACTTGATAACTTTATCGCCCTCAAAGTAGCCATAAACATCATTATAAGGTTTGAAGTTATCTAGGTCGCAATAGGCAACCGTGAAATCCACCTGATCGGCGATAAGTTCGTCTAGGCGCTCGTATATCGGCACATTACCGGGCAGTAGTGTAAGTGGGTTGGCATACCGCGCATTGCGTATTTGTAAGTCCGTAATTTTTTTCAGAAGACCCAGTACTTTACCTAGTCCTACATACTTTCCTTGATCTGCAATTATAAAATCTGCTTCGATCTGCGACTTCATATTCTCCGTGATCGAGTTACTGGCCTGATCGATGCTCGCACTGCGCTCTACTACCACGATTTGAGTATCCATAAAGTTCCGGACGGCTTTAGCGCCGTGGAGAGAGCGCCCATACTGGCTGGAGAATGTGGTGAGTAGTTTACTCCTACGAATTAGACCCAAGGGGGTCATCATAGAATCGACGATGGCGATCGCAGTTAGCCCTTCATCCTCGACGAAAAACGCATAGGCGTGCTCCAGAGTGTCCTGTGCTTGCAGAAATGGCGCAGGGCTTAGTAAGTCGAGGATGTCCTCTCGGGACTGCCATGATTGATTGCGAAATAGCGCCCCGTCGGCTGTTGCAAATAAGTTGTCTGAAATCGAGTATGCCGGGGTGGATTGCGGTCGACCAAAATAGTAACCCTGACCATACTGTACTCCCATATCTATGAGAGTCTGGTATTCCTCTCTGTGTTCGATACCCTCGGCAATGACTTTGCATTGTAACTCCTTGGCGATATCGATGATCGAGCGCACGAAAGACTGTTTCACTGAATCGTTATGGATGTTCTCTATGAAATGACGATCGATCTTTACATATTCTGGGCGCAGCTCCGCCCAGCGTGTAAGGCCCGAATAACCCGCACCAAGGTCATCGATGGCGATCTCAAAGCCCATGCTGCGATAGTGTTCGAGTGCGTGGCAGACAACGCTAAAGTCGGTTGTGGGATATTGTTCTGTCAGCTCAATGACAACATTTTCAGGGCGTAGACCAATCTCGAGAAGATACTCGAGCGTGAGTCCTGTGCGGTGATCAGGCTCTAGTAGTCCTTGTGGGGTGGTATTGAGAAACAGTTTCCCAGGGAGTCGCTTTGCTTTGAACTCATGAATGCCTTTGCGTTTGCAGAGAAGGTCCAACTCCGTTAATGCGCCCTCTCTACGCGCAATGTCGAAGAGCATTACTGGATTATGAAGAGCGCTATCAGACGGGCCGCGAATAAGTGATTCATATCCTAATATCGATTGCGATTGGAAGTCGACAATAGGTTGGAATAATGCACTTAAAGCATTGCTGCTTAGGATGGATCCGAATTCTTCGGAAATATCTTGAGATGCGATGTGACCGTCTTCAGTAGAGAACTGAAGCAGTCGAACAATGTTATTACCCATATGCCTAGGCCCACCCATAAAAGAGTAGCCTAGTATCAGCTTAAACTATGACAGATAGGTGACAAATTGTTGGGGCATATCAAGTGTCATAAACGGACTGGTTCATAGTACGCGCAGGATTGTCGGAACAGGGCTTGCCCACCCGGTGCGCGGGTACACCCACTACCGTGGTATGAGGCTCTACGTCTTCTAGGACGACGCTCCCCGCACCAACCTTCGCGCCAACACCCACTTCTATATTGCCTAACACTTTGGCGCCAGTGGAGATTAGTACGCCCGAACGTATCTTAGGATGTCGATCACCGGTTTCATTACCTGTTCCGCCAAGTGTCACAGATTGCATGATCGAGACGTCGTCCTCAATCACCGTGGTCTCACCGATGACGATGCCGGTGGCATGATCGAACATAATTCCTTTGCCCATTTTGCAGGCCGGGTGAATGTCTACGCCGAAAACTTCCGAATTGCGGCTCTGCATGAACAACGCCAGTGTCTTCCTACCTTTGTTCCATAGAAAATGCGCTAGCCGATGTACCTGAATAGATTGATAGCCTTTCAGAAACAAGAGGATAGGCAGGTAGGAGTTTGTAGCGGCATCGCGATCATAAACGGCCTGCATATCCGAAATAGCGTTGAGGATCATCTCAGGCGATTCCTTATAGGCTGCCTCAAAGAGTTCACGCACTGCGATCGCGGGCATCACTTCATCGGACAACTTATTGGCTAAGATAAAACTCAAGGCGGAGCCAAGGCTGCCGTGATTCAGAATGCAGGCATAAACATAGCTCGCTAGTAGCGGCTCTGTCTGCACACTAAGCCGTGCCTCTTCGTCCAATTTAGTCCAGATAGGATTCTGCATGATCGTGTCCTGCGATGCGCACTATTTAGTGCCGGTATACGGTATACGTGGTTGGTTTAGCGAGAGTGATTATAACGGAGCGATAGTTCGACACAACCGGCGCGGGCGAAATTGCAGCCTAGGCGTTTTTCTTGCGTAAGCGACTTATCCAACTAGGCTTGATTTCAGGCAACTCAACGCAACTAAACTCGGTCGCGGCGATGGCAAGTCTCACCTGAAGTCCTTGAACTTGTTGGAGTTCCGCATTGTAGGCATTCATCAATGATTTATGTGCCAGCAGGTTTATGAGTCTCGGCACGCCTTTGCTGCCCTTGAAAATCAACGCAATCGCCTCCTCGGAGTAAAGCGCGCGGCCTTGCGCCCCCGCCTTAGCGAGTCTGGTGTCGATATATCGGCGAACTCCGGCAGCATCGAAAGGGTTCAACTCTATCTCCAAGGTGATGCGGTCTTGTAGTTGCCGATAGGAGGGGAGCTCAGTTAGTGCGTTATCCAAGGGCATAGAGAAAAACGCCACCCGCATGAGTTTGTGACCCTCTACGCTGTGGTCGAGTAGTTCCGTGAGAGCCTCTAGCGAGTCGTCGGGCATCGACTGACCTTCATCAATGACAATGACGGCATTGCGATGTCTCTTTATCTGTTGCTTGCGTAGATGCGCGATAATATTCTTGCGTAATTTAGTGCGTGTTGACGAGGTCTTTATATTGAGTTCCTGGGCGATGGCTAGGTAAAGGCCCTCCTCACTAAGCCTCGGGTTAGGAAGGTGGATCACTGTGTATCGCGACTTATGACAGCGCAATGCATTCAACAGCCTACGACAATGTATCGTCTTACCAGCCCCGGCCTCGCCGATAATGCGAACGAAACCGTCGGCTTTGTTTATCTCGCTGACCATCGAGTTAAAAAGGGATTCGGGCTGATCGCTTTCAACATAGAAGCGCGTATCGGAGGTCGATGAGAAGGGGGCAGAGGAAAGATTGAAGGACTCCAAGTATATGGACATAACTCGCTCAGCTTCTCAATACTGTGTCATTCGTTTTTCGCTCAACCAAGGGTTTTTCATGGGCTTTCACGCAAGCCTAATGTTACTTGTTTGTAGTGACTAAAGTCATCACGATGTACTAGAGAATGAGATACATAGTCGGTTTCGAGCGAGGATTGTGTCTTTTCAGTGTCTTATATTTCCGAATTCGTCTATACCTGCCGAATAGTTTGGTACATACTCCATGAAGAGACCGGATAAATCCCAGAACTATAATCAAGTGGTGCGTCCATGAAGTCGTCAATTATTGCACTTCTGGTTTTCCTAATATCATCGAATTCACCCTCTCTCTTTGCCCAGTCGACTGACCGAATCGATGTATGGGAGAGCCTGAGGGTGACTGATGCTGCGTTTGCTGAGCGCTCGAGAACCCTGGGTATGAATCAGGCCTTTCTCGACGTTTTCGGTGAGGGCGCAGTGCTGTTTCGCCGTGGTCCCGTGGACGCGCGCCTCCTCTATGAACAAGTAAGCCCCAGAGATCGACTCAACTCAACTCTCGAGTCGAAAGCCAACTATATCGATTTTTCCAGATCGGGAGACCTCGGCCTTACCAGTGGGCCTTATCGCTACTCGGTAGGCTCTGGCGAAGAGTTGCGTCGCACCTACGGACACTTTGTCACTATTTGGCGCAAGTTCGAAGGCGAATGGCGCATGGTCGCGGACATGGTGTTACGGGTGCCTGGCGTCCTCAGTCTCGATGTCGAGCCCGATATTCGCGAGACTGACCAGTTTATTGCGGAGACGGCTCCGGCGAGTGAGACCATCGATAACACCGTGGAATCACTGATCGACGCCGATGCCCGCCTAATTGAATCAATAAATTTTCGAGGGGGGCGTCGTGCAGCGACCCGCTTCGGGGTAGAACACCAAAGAGTTTTCGTCCCAGGCATGGCTCCGGGCATAGGCAACGAATCCGCGAGTATCGTCTATGGGACATACATGGATGAACAGATGGAACTCTCATTGCTCGACTCTGAGCTCTCCGGCGCCTTTCTGGCCGAGTCCGGCGAATCTGGCTATACCTATGGCACCATGTCTGTTGAGGGCTCTGACTTCAACACGAATTACTTGCGCTACTGGCATTACACCAACGCCGGTGAGTGGAAAGTCGCTGTAGAAGTGCTAAGTCCCTTCTAGGTAGCGTTAGAGTATATCGATAGCGCGTACGCCAAATACCTGTACTTCCCCTGAAACCCCATTAGCCCTTAGGCTCAACACAGCCCGGCCCTTAGGCAATTGACTCGTCTGGATCGAAAAATCGAAGCCTAGGTTTGGTGCGTTAGGATCTGTCTGCACTCGCATCGCCGCGACCACATCTTCTCGTGTTAAACCGTAGTTCGCCTCGCCTATGATCTCGTCATCCAAGAGCACCGTGATCGAGGCTAGCCCCTCACCCTCGTTGATTGCCCAGCCTGAGACATGCAATACGCCGTCTATTGCTGCATTGGCAATTGGTTGATCGACCCAGCCGAGAGTGGGCATAGGGCACGCACTGGCGTTTGCGCCAGTGCTACTGCGCCCGTCGCCGCGATAGAAGCTAAAGACCTTCTCCCCATCGAACTGCGAGAACTGGCTCAGGAACTGCAAGCTACCGAAATGGCCGCAGGCGCGTTGCATGATGGCAATCTTGTCGGGCACGGTGAGGGCGCTATCCTCGCTTATAAAGAGCCCGGACAGCGACGCTCGTGTCTCTAGCGCTGCGCCATTGAGTCTCCAGATTTGATACTGCACTGCGCGGCCATCGCGAATGGCCTTGTCCTCATCGATATTGAAGATAGGCAGAGCGTTCTGCAGACCGAGCGCCAATTGTGCGCCGGTATAGTAGTTGTCGGTCACGATGACGGCCTGTGGTCCGAGATGTTCACTGCCAATGAGGCTGTCGACATAGCGATTGAGAGGTTTCCATCCCGCCATCTTGTTAGACAGCATGCCCTTGCCAAGTAGCGGGGTCAGTTGCGCGTGAAGGCTTTGCGAGCCTACCCCAAGGAGGGCGATCAAAGAGCCACTGAATCCTAGGGCTACCGTCCCTATAATGATGCGCTTGGCGATTCTTGGGTCATAGCGCGAAGCGAGCGCGAGAAATCCAATCCGCAGGGTTTCGGGCAGGAATACCAATAAGGGCAGATAGCCCGAGAGCGGCCAATGAATGGAGGTGCGGGTGCTATCAGTCCAGGGCGCTAAGAGGAGATAGACACCGAGGTTCGTCGCGGCGAACAATGCGAATAGGCCGCGCGTGCGATCGCCGCGGCGAGCCGCGAGCAAAAGTCGATACAGCGTTATGGCGAGGGCTATATACAGCAGAGGCGTTACTAGTACCGCCTGTTTGAAGACGTGCAGAAGCCCCTCTGCCTGAAACTCCCATGGGTGCCGTTCGAGCAGATGATAGTCGATTCCGCTGAGTTGATTGCCTAGGTTGAACGACAGCATCGGATAGAGACCAAGCGCGAGAATCGCGGCGGCTAGCCACAAGCCAGGTCTCTTCCAGTAGCGGTGGTTCACTGGAAATGCGCACATATAGAAAAACGCGGCGAGTAAATAGAGCGCGAATCGGTAATGGGTGCTAACCCCGAGTGCGGCGGCGATGCCTGTCGCGATCCAGTAACGGAGTTGATCGAGCCGCGTCGCACGCTCCAGAAAGCCTATGAAGAGCAAGCCGAAAAACAGCAGCGGCACATCGGGAACTGCGAGCAGTCCTAGGAAGGCGCAAAGTGGCAGACATAGGCTTAATGCGGCGGCCTCTAGGGCTTGGCGGCGCGGTAGCAGGGGGGCGGCAAGCCAGTACACTAGCGCCGGTATCGCAGTGCCCAGCACGAGGAATAGCGCACGAACTGCCATCGCCGTATTGCCAAACACCGCGGTGCCTATTCCGGACAGAAGGGCGGCCATGAAGGGAAGGTCGCTATAGGCAATGGCGGGGTATTGCGATGCCTGCCAATAGAATATTTCGTCGCTATACAAGTCGAGGACGGCGGCGAAAAGCAGTTTGAGTGTAAGGATGCAGAGCACGCCAAATAACAAGTAGGCTTTTACGCGTTTAGCGTAGTGCGTGTTTGCGATCTCATCCACTGCTTGTAATTCCTCTGTTACCGCGATCCCGTTCAGGTTTGCTAGGGGTGGGAAGGGGGTTTCGGCGCGGGCTATCTTAGCATGAAGCCGAATGGGCGCTGACGCGTAGTTCATGAATTTAAGCGAATACAGTTGACAATCATTCTCATTGCGATTTAAGATTCTACGCAACTGAGGGTGAATCCATGTACGTATGCATCTGTAGACAAATTACCGACACACAAATACGCGAAGTCTGTAGCGCCGGCACTAGCCGAATCGCGGATTTGCGCGATCAACTTGGTCTCGCCTCCGAGTGCGGGAAATGCGGTAAGCACGCCCTTAGTATCATTAGCGAGTTCAAAAACGCCACGCCTTTCGTGAACGCAAGTTCCGCCTAATTCCCTTCTCTACTCATTTCGGCACCGCTAATGCGGAATGAGTCTGTTTATCATTAATATCAAGGTGTTACGAAAAATCTTGCGCTTGACATAATGCGCTCGAAAGCACACCCTTAGGGCTTGGTATTTTTGAAGGAACTATATATGAAGGCCGATGCGACAGTAGTAAAACACCTTAATAAAGCGCTTGGGAATGAACTGATAGCGATTAATCAGTATTTCCTGCACTCGCGCATGTATAAAGATTGGGGCTTGGCGAAACTTGCTAGCAAGGAGTATGAAGAGTCCATAGATGAGATGAAGCATGCCGACCAATTGGTCGAGCGGATTCTCTTCCTCGAGGGCCTGCCCAATATGCAGAACCTCGGCAAGTTGCTGATCGGCGAGAACACCAAAGAGATGCTCGAATGCGATCTGAAGCTTGAGATGATTGCCCTCCCAACGCTTAAGGAAGGCATCGCACACGCAGAGTCTGTGCAAGACTATGTGAGCCGTGACCTCATGAGTGAGATCCTCCGCAGCGAAGAAGAGCACGTGGATTGGCTCGAGACACAACTGGAATTGATCAAGAAGATCGGCATCGAAAACTACCAGCAGTCGATGGTATAACGGTAATGGGGTGGCCTAGGAGACTAGTCCGCCCCTGCAACTCTTCGTAAAATGACGATGCTGTCATGCCCTTTGCGCATAAACACGTTAGTATTGCTCAGAACAAATTCGACTCTCCCTCCGTATAAAGCCAGCTTATGTATGCATGTATCGATTTAGGCTCCAATAGCTTCCACCTCCTTATCGCCGAATGGCAAGATGAAAAGAGCAAAATCGTTGAGCGTTTCAGCAATATCGTCCAGTTAGGCGAAGGCGTCGCCATGACTGGCGAGATTTCCCCCGCAGCGTTTGAGCGCGGTGTCGTGTGCCTGCAAGAATTCAAGGACGTGATGTCGAAATACCCAATCGCGCGCTATTGGGCACTCGGGACAAATGCCTTACGCCTAGCCAACAACGCAGACCTCTTCATTGCCGCCGCCCATGATATAGGCCTCGATATCTCCGTGATCTCGGGAGTCCAGGAGGCCATTCTCGTGTATATGGGCGTGTTGAGTAATCTGCCCAAGCGTGAGCAAACGCGCCTCGTGGTCGATATCGGCGGAGGCAGCACGGAAATAATCATCGGACAGCAAGAGAAGCGCTTCGTGACTAATAGCTTGCCGATTGGCTGTGTTAGCTGGCGCGATCGCTACTTCAAAGACCTCGCGGGTGCCTCATCGACTCAGCTCGAACACGCCCTCGACGAGGCGACCGATGCCGCCAGTGCAGTGTTCAAGTCGGTGCAGGATAGTTTTCAAAAATATCCCTGGGTCGAGGCCTTCGCCTCATCGGGTACCGCGAAGATGCTCGCCATGGTGTGTCAGTATCGTGGCTACCGGGAGGGGAGTATCAGCCTGCTTGCGCTAGAGGCGATGAGGGAAGATGTGCTGCGCTGTGCTGCCGATCCAGAAATGTTGTTGCCGGGTTTGAAGGACCGGCGCAAAGATTTATTGATGCCTGGATGGGCCGTGTTGGTGGGTCTTATGCGAGCTTGTTCTCTGCAACATATCGCTTTTAGTCCAACGGCGCTGCGTGAAGGTATGTTGGACTTCATGATGCACAACGGCACAGATACTTCCATTCTCGGCAAGGACACCTTGCCAGAGGTCACTCAGACCGAGCTGTAGCGTACCGTCGCGAGTTGATTCAGCAGACGCGTCTGTACCTGTTCCGCATGGTCTCCTTCGGGCAATGCGTTGCGAATATAGCTGCCGTCTGATTGCAAGTCCCAGCTCTGACAATGATCGTCCAAATACATCTGCAGTTCTTCTAAGATTCGATTCATCAGCTTCTTCTTCAAGATCGGGAAGGCAACCTCGATGCGATGCATCAGGTTGCGCTCCATCCAATCCGCGCTGGCGCAATACAGCTGCGGCGTATTGTTCTCGAAATAAAAGACGCGAGAATGCTCGAGGAAACGGCCGATAATCGATACCACGCGGATGTTCTCTGAGACCCCTGGAATGCCTGGCTTCAAACAGCAAATGCCGCGAATAATCAGGTCGATCTTGACGCCACTCTGTGCTGCGCTGTACAGCTCCCTGATGATGTCGGGGTCTGTCAGCGAATTCATCTTGGCGAGAATGCGTGCGGGGCGACCCTCAAGCGCGACACTCTTCTCTTGTTGGATGAAGCGAATGAGTGACTTCTTCAATCGGAAAGGGGCGTGAATCATGACGTCCGGTACGATTCGCTTGCCCATCCCCGTGATCTGTTGAAACACCTTGTGGACATCGGCGCACATGACCTCGTCACAAGTCAGTAGTCCATAGTCGGTATAGACCAGAGAGGTCTTGCGATGATAATTGCCGGTACCAAGGTGGGCGTAGCGCTTAAGCTTACCGCCTTCGCGGCGCACGATCAGGAGCATCTTGGCGTGAGTCTTGTATCCCATGACGCCATATACCACTACGGCACCGGCCTCTTGGAGCTTGCTGGCAAACTGAATATTCTCCTTCTCATCGAAGCGCGCCCGCAGCTCGATCACCACGGTGACCTCTTTGCCATTGCGCGCCGCCTCGGATAGCGCCTCGACTAATTCCGAGGATTCGTTAGTGCGGTAGAGCGTCTGCTTAATCGACAACACGCCCGGGTCTTTGGCTGCCTGGCGCACCCAGTCGATGATGGGCATGAATGACTGGAAGGGGTGCAGCAAGAGCTGGTCTTCTTTTGTAACTGCGGTAAATATGCAATTGCCTTCCTCGAGAGCGGCAGGTGTTCCCGGTGTGAAGGTCGGGAAGCTCAGGTCTGGTCGATTCAGCATGCTGGTCAGCGTCATGAGGCGCTGCAAATTTACCGGACCATCGAGTCGAAATAGGTCGTCCTCGGTGAGGTTGAAGCGCTGCAGCAAGAAGTCGGTTAACTCGCGAGGGCAGCCCGCGCCGACCTCCAATTTCGCCGCCGTTCCAAAGCGGCGCATATGCAACTCGCCTTGGAGCGCGCTGGCCACGTCTTGTACCTCGATGTTGGACATCTCGAGGTCGGAGTTACGTGTCACGCGGAATTGGTGGCATTCCTTTACTCTCATGCCGGGGAAGAACTCTTCCACGTGGGCGTGAATGATGGAGGATAGGAAAATGAAGTTATCCCCGTCCGGCATGATGCTGGTGGGCACCTTGATGAGCCGTGGCAAGGAGCGTGGGGCTGGTACGATGGCTAGCCCGCTGTCACGCCCGAAGGCGTCTTTACCCTCGAGTGAGAGAATGAAATTGAGGCTCTTGTTGACCAGGCGCGGGAAGGGGTGGGCAGGATCGAGCCCAAGCGGGCTGATGACCGGCAACACCTCGTCGCGGAAATACTCACGCGCCCAGACGGTGAGCTGTTGATTCCACTCGTGGCGGTAGAGGAAGCGAATATTCTGTTCCGCGAGGGACGGGAACAGCTCCTCGTTCAAGATGCGATATTGCTGCTGGACAGCTATGCGGACCTGTTGATTGATTTCCTTAAGGATTTCATCGGGATACTTGCCATCTGCGCCGGGCCTCTGACGGCCGAACTCCATCTGTTTCTTGAGCCCAGAGACGCGAATCTCATAGAACTCATCGAGATTGGAGCTGAAGATCAGCAAGAACATCAGGCGCTCCATCAGCGGATGGCGCGGATTGCGTGCTTGCTCTAATACCCTCAGGTTGAATTGAAAATAACTCAGTTCACGGTTTAGGTAGAGATCGCTGCTATTGAGATCGATTGGCGATTTTGCTTCAACAGTCTCGGAATTTGCATCATGCAAGGCATTCGCATCGATGACAACAGGCGTTGTATCGCCTTCGCGTCCGACAGCGTTCGAAGGGATCTCTTGGGAATTATCTTCTTCAAGATCAAGGGCTTTGCTCACGGGATGAATGCTCTTTTGGGGTGGATACGAATCCAGACGTTGGAGATTGCATTCTACATGACACAAAGCAGGAAGAAAGTGACAGATTGATGACGAAAAACGACGGCTTGCTAGAGTAGGTCGATCTTCGTAAGACTTGCACGAACTCGGCATAGTCCTGGCCAATGTCATTAATCTGTCACAAAACAGTCTTATAGTACGCACAGTACTAAAGCGCTCGCTCAACAGACAAAATATTGGAGATAAAGATGACCCTCAAGTATGCAATTAGACCGATAGCACTCGTCTTTGGCGCACTGTGCAGCAGCATGACACTCGCCGCAGAGGTGGAGGAAGGCCTGCCAGAATACGCCCGTACTAGCGGCGTCTCGGGAAACTTCTCCAGCGTGGGTTCGGATACGCTAGCAAACCTAATGACCCTTTGGGCGGAAGAGTTTAAGCGCTTTTACCCCAATGTGAACATTCAGATCCAAGCGGCGGGCTCCTCTACAGCGCCACCCGCATTGACTGAAGGCACTGCGAACATGGGGCCGATGAGCCGCGAGATGAAGGACAACGAGATCGAAGCCTTCGAGAACAAGTTCGGCTACAAGCCAACGGCAATACCGGTCGCCATCGATGCCTTGGCGGTATTCGTGCACAAGGATAACCCGGTTGCGGGCATGTCCTTGCCTCAGGTGGATGCGGTGTTCTCCTCTACCTTGAAGTGTGGTCACAACGAAGTGATCGATAATTGGGGGCAGGTAGGCCTGACTGGTCCTTGGCAGCGTCGCGACGTGCAGATATTCGGCCGTAATTCGGTATCGGGCACTTATGGCTACTTCAAGGAGACTGCGTTGTGCACGGGGGACTATAAGAACTCTGTGAATGAACAGCCTGGTTCCGCATCAGTCGTGCAGTCGGTCAGTACTTCTGTGAACGGCATCGGTTACTCTGGCCTAGGCTATACGACCTCTAGCGTCCGTGCCCTACCGCTGTCCAAGGAAGAGGGCGGAGAGTACTATGAGGCGACGGCAGAGAATGCGATCTCCGGTCATTATCCACTAGCGCGCTTCCTATTCGTCTATGTCAATAAGGAGCCGAATAAGCCTTTAGCGCCGCTGGAGCGCGAGTTTATCAAGCTAGTGCTCTCTAAGTCCGGACAGGGAGTCGTGTTGAAGGATGGATATATTCCGCTACCCGCGCGAGTAGTTGAAGCTACCATGGACTCTCTGGGTCTATAATCCAAGCTCGTTCTGCCGCCCCGCTTGGGGCGGTAATTACGATCGTTCGCCTACGGGCTGTCACGAAACTGTAATATTTGCGGATTAGACTTCAACGCCATGAATGAGCAGCCAAATCTTAGTAATACTCCTGTAGCAGACACTGCGGCAGGGGCGGTGTTTGCCGCCTCTGCCGCAACGCTTTCTAGGCGTAAATTTCGTCATCTCAAAGATAAAATCGCCGGTGTGAGCATTGCCATTGGTGGCCTTGGGGTCATCGCGGCGGTGCTGCTTATCTTTTTGTACCTAGTCTATGAGGTCATGCCGCTGTTTCGCAGTGCGCTAGTCCAAGAGGTCAGCGAATTCCGCATTGACAGCCCGCACAGTGACGAGGTGTTACACCTCGCGCTAGAGGAGCGTCTCGAGGTTGCCATGCGCCTCGGTGCCGATGGTGAGGCGATGTATTTCGATACGGCCAATGGTGATGTCATTAGCCGCATTCCCCTCGCTATTCCCCTCGGCAGCAGCATCTCCAGCTTTGCGCTAGACACCGATGTCAGCGGCATCTTCGCACTCGGCCTATCAGATGGTCACGTGCTGATTGCGCAATACGATTACGACATCAGTTTTGGGGAGAATAACGCGCGCCAGGTTACGCCGGTCATTCGCTATCCCTTCGGCGAGGATAGCTTCGAGTTGTACAGCGATGAGCCCGTCTCTAAGCTCAGTGTGCGCTCGAGCTCCAGTGAGTTGATGCTTGCGGCAAGCAGCGGTTCGGGACAGGTGAGTTTGCTGAGGGCGCGGCGTGAGACCAGCCTGTTGTCGGCGTTCAACGCGCCGTCGGAATCCGCGTGGCAAACCGAGTTGGCTACGCTTACCGGCGTACTCCCTCCGGTAGATCAGCTCTATCTAGACGTTGACCGACGCTGGCTGTTCGCAATAGGCACCTCTGGTCGCCTAAGCCTGGTGGATGTGCGTCCGGCCTTCTCCGGTGGCGTTGCCGTCATCGAGAACGAAGTGGCTCTGGTAGGTTCGAATCGTCGCATCACCGAGGTAAGCTTCCTTCTAGGGGGTATCTCTTTGCTGGTGGGCGACTCTGCGGGTACTGTCTCGCAATGGTTCCTAGTGCGCCGCGATGGCGAGTTCGGCATTGAGAAAGTGCGCGAGTTCGATGCGGGTAGTAGCGTCGTGGCGATGAGTCCAGAGCAGCGTCGTAAGAATTTCATCACCGCTAACGATCAGGGTTATATCGGCATCTACAACACCACCGCGCACCGAGAAGTGGTGTATAGAAAATTACTCGACTCGGCTCCGAAGACCTTGGCGATGTCGGCGCGCGGGGACGGAGTGCTCTTCGAACATGGCGACGGCGAGTTCTCGTTCTGGAGTGTGCTTAACCGCCACCCGGAAGTCTCTTGGGAGGCGCTGTGGAAAGAGGTGTGGTACGAGAACTATCAAGAACCCGAATACATTTGGCAGTCCTCTGCCGCTAATAATGACTTCGAACCCAAATACAGTCTCGCACCACTTGCCTTTGGCACCTTAAAGGCAGCCTTTTACGCCATGTTACTCGCCGCACCGCTTGCAGTGTGTGGCGCGATTTTCACAGGTTATTTCATGGCCGGCAAGATGCGCCGCAATGTGAAACCCTTGATTGAACTTATGGAAGCGCTGCCCACGGTAGTGCTAGGCTTTCTCGCAGGACTGTGGCTCGCGCCGTTTCTCGAGAACAATTTGTTAGGGGTGTTTAGTTTATTAGTCGTGACCCCCCTAAGTATTCTGCTGGCAGCGTTTATCTGGACGCGCTTGCCAGAATCAATCCGGTACTATGTTCCCGATGGGTGGGAAGCGGCGTTATTGATTCCCGTGATCGTCATAATGGGCTATGTCTCGTTTGTGATCGCGGGGCCCATCGAGATGGTATTCTTCGGCGGCGACATGCGCAGCTACATCACCAATGACCTTGGCATTACCTACGATCAACGCAACGCGATGGTGGTTGGTTTCGCGATGGGTTTCGCGGTGATCCCCACGATATTCTCGATCGCCGAAGACGCTGTGTTTACAGTGCCTAAGCAGTTGACATATGGCTCATTGGCATTGGGCGCAACGCCGTGGCAGACCCTGCGTCGCGTCGTGCTTCCTACTGCCAGCCCTGGTATTTTCTCTGCCTTGATGATCGGGATGGGCCGCGCAGTCGGTGAAACCATGATCGTATTGATGGCCACAGGTAATACGCCCATCATGGATATCAATATCTTCGAAGGCATGCGCACCCTCGCTGCAAACATCGCGGTTGAAGTGCCCGAGTCCGAGGTCGACAGTACCCACTATCGTATCTTGTTCCTCGCCGCCTTGGTTCTGTTCATGTTCACCTTCGTGGTGAACACTCTCGCGGAAATTATTCGACAGCGTCTACGACGCAAGTACAGCACTATATGAGTACGTTTAAGAAGTTTTTTGACAGTGGCACGCCATGGATATGGATCAATGCCGGTGCCGTCGCTATTAGCGTCATCATGACGGTTGGTCTATTGCTCTTGCTTGCCTTCAATGGCCTGAGTCATTTCTGGCCGAAAGACATCATGTTCGCGAACTACGCCCAGCCCGTAAACGAGGGCGAACCGCTGCGTCGTGAGATTGTGGGCGAGCGTGTCGATCGTGAGCATGTTTCTGCCGAGCGCATCATCTCATCTGGAATCCCCGTTTCCGCTAGCACGCCACTGTACGAGCGAGAGCTCATTAAGATCGGCAACCGTGATCTCAACGGCAGCGACTTTACCTGGCTGCTCACCGATTATCTGAGCGATATTTCCTTCCCCGCCAATCTTACGACGTTCGAGCGCCGCGAGTGGGGCAACTTCTACGGCTATGTGCAGGAAGTGAGGGAAGCGGGCAGCACGGTGGCGCAGAGCGATCCGTTGAACCCCAACGATACCCGCGCTTGGGAAGCGTTGGAGCAACGTATAGAGCGTGCGCTTAGTATTCACGAGCAGATCGAAGACCTCGAGAAGGACGAGATAGGCGAGGTTAACTATGCCTTGGAGCGTCTGCGTCTAGAGCGTCGCGGTTTAGAGTTGCGCGGCACCGACACCCCCGAGCGCACCGGTGCGATAGATGCAGAAGAGGCTAGCTGGGAGGCCAACTACGAAGTGTTACAGGCGCGCCTCGCGCAGCTCTATGAGCAGATCGATCGCGACACTGTAGTGATGAGCGCGATGAATGCTGAAGTGACGGAGATTAGTATCTCCGAGATCGTTCGCGCCTTCCAACCCAATGGTATGCACATCGGCAACAAGCTAGTGGTCTATGGCCAGAAGTTATGGGAATTTCTCTCCGACGATCCCCGCGAGGCGAACACCGAGGGCGGCATTTTCCCTGCGATATTCGGCACCGTTACGATGGTCTTGCTGATGTCTGTCTTCGTGAGTCCGTTCGGTGTGGTTGCCGCAGTCTACTTGCGCGAGTATGCGCGTCAGGGTTTCATCACTCGTACGATTCGCATCGCCGTGAACAATCTGGCCGGTGTGCCGTCGATCGTATACGGGGTGTTCGGCCTAGGCTTCTTCATCTATTTCCTTGGCTCGGAAGTAGACCAGGCTTTCTATCCCGAGGCATTGCCCGCGCCTACCTTCGGTACCCCCGGCATGCTCTGGGCATCGTTGACCCTAGCGCTGCTAACAGTGCCTGTCGTGATCGTGTCGACCGAAGAGGGTTTGGCGCGAATTCCGCGCAGCTTGCGCGAAGGCAGCTTGGCGCTGGGTGCGACGAAGTTCGAGACGCTATGGCGTGTGGTGCTACCAATGGCCAGCCCGGCGATGATGACCGGATTAATTCTAGCGGTGGCGCGTGCCGCCGGTGAAGTCGCGCCTCTGATGCTCGTTGGGGTGGTGAAACTGGCGCCGGCATTGCCAGTCAATGGCAACTACCCTTACTTCCATCTTGATCAGAAATTCATGCACCTAGGGTTCCACATCTATGATGTTGGCTTTCAAAGCCCTAACGTGGAGGCTGCGCGTCCGCTTGTGTTCGCCACAGCATTGCTGTTAGTGGTGGTCATTGCCTTGCTCAATCAGCTGGCGGTGTCGATTCGCAATAGGCTGCGTGAAAAATACAAACAACTCGATATGTAAGAGCGTGTAGCGCACGCTCATCAATCTGAATACATTAGGATATTGTCACCATGACAGAATCAAATTCCGAATATGCACCGGTGAATCGATCGAAGTTCAAGAAGATCGATATGGGTAAATTGGGCTCCCATGTTCAGAGTCCCTCGGCGGAAGATCTGCCGAGTAGTATTAGTGTGAGCGACCTGAACCTGTATTACGGCGCGGCCCATGCCCTGAAAGATGTCAATATGACGCTGCCTCGCCAGCGAGTTACTGCATTCATCGGGCCTAGTGGCTGTGGCAAGTCGAGTCTTCTACGCTGCTTCAATCGCATGAACGATCTCGTCGATGGCTGTGTGATCAAGGGCAGCATTACATTGGATGGAGCCGATATCTACCATCGCTCTGTCGATGTGGCAGACTTGCGTCGTCGTGTCGGCATGGTGTTTCAGAAACCGAATCCGTTTCCTAAGTCCATCTACGAGAACGTCGCCTATGGTTTGCGTATTCAAGGCATCAATAAGAAGCGCATTCTGGACGAGAGCGTCGAGAAATCTTTGCAATCGGCCGCATTATGGGACGAAGTAAAAGATCGACTACACGATAGTGCACTGGGCCTCTCTGGGGGTCAACAGCAGCGCCTAGTGATTGCGCGCACGGTCGCCGTAGAGCCCGAAGTCCTCCTATTGGACGAGCCGGCGTCTGCGCTGGATCCAATCTCGACACTGAAGATTGAAGAGCTTATCAATGATTTGAAAGATCGTTATACGATCATTATTGTGACGCATAATATGCAACAGGCGGCACGGGTCTCGGATTTCACTGCGTTCATGTACATGGGCAAGATGATCGAGTTCGACACTGCGGATAATATCTTCACGAATCCTGCGGAGAAGCAAACCGAAGACTATATTACCGGTCGTTACGGTTAAGTTGGATCTGCGGTAGAGTATATTTCCATTTGGCGAGAAGAGCAGGACAAGGAATAGCGCGATGAAAAAAGATGCGACAATACATAGCCACCATATCTCTCAGCAATTCAATGCCGACCTGGAAGAGATAAAGGCGAATATGCTCGAGATGGGAGGCATGGTCGAGAAGCAGCTTAGCGATGCTCTGGACGCCATCATCACGGCCGATAGCGGGCTCGGACAACTAGTACGCGAAGACGACGCGGCCATCAACGCGATGGAGATGAAGATCGACGAGGAATGCAACCGCATTCTGGTGCGCCGACAGCCAGCCGCGAGCGACTTGCGTCTGGTGCTCTCGATCATCAAGACCGTCAACGATCTGGAACGCATCGGCGACGAGTCTGCCAAGATTGCGCGTCTGGCGATCGAGTTGACGGAGCAGGGCGAGTCTTCGAAGGGATATATCGAGATTCGGCACATAGGGGAGCGCGTGCGCAAGATGGTGTATATGGCGCTCGATGCGTTTGCACGCTACGACGTCGATTCCGCGCTCATGGTTGCACGTGAGGACGCCAGCGTAGATGTGGAATACAGCTCGGCGATGCGCGAGATGATCACCTATATGATCGAAGACCCTCGCAGCATCACACGAGTACTCAATGTGATCTGGGCGCTACGGGCGCTCGAGCGAGTCGGCGATCATGCCAAGAATATTGCGGAACACGTGGTGTATCTGGTCAAGGGAACGGATGTTAGGCACATTGGTCTGTCGGGGCTAGAAGAACAGATTAAGGGCGACTAGTTGCGACAGCGGCGAGGCTCTGGCCGCTGTCACATTAAGTTCACTTAAATGTCATATTGTCATGATAATGTAATATGAGAGTAATATAGTCTCCAGCACACTAGATCTGGCTGCAATGCCCGAAACACTGGAGAAAATGGATGAAAGTTGCAAACGCATTCCCACTGATCGTGCTCACCTCTTTGAGTACTAGCCTGTCCGCCTTCGCTCAAGAAGAATCGCTTATCCCATCGTTCTACGGCAAGGTCAATGTGACCACTGTCTTGAATCAGCCCGATCGTGGCGAGTCCTCTGGCGAGTTAGAGAGCAATGCTTCCAGAATTGGCCTAGAGGGCGACTATGCGTTCAGCGATGGCCTAAAGCTGATCTATCAGGCGGAGTACCAGGTAAACCCGGGCGACGACAACTTCTCGAATTTCACTCTCACTCAGCGCAATACCTATATCGGCCTCGAAGGCGGATTCGGTTCGGTGATTGTGGGCCGTAACGACACCCCCTCCAAATTACTCCAGAATGGTATCGACCTGTTCAATGACCTGAATGGCGATATCAAGACCCTCTTTCGCAGTGAGATACGTCCGAATGACCTGATTCACTACACGAGCCCAACGAAGTCGGGTTTCACCGCGTCCTATTCCGCGATCATCGACGGTCAGGACAACATCGGGGACCGACTGACAAAGAGCACTTCGGCTTCACTGACCTATGCACAAGGCGCGTTCTTGTTTGGTGTGGCGATGGACAACGATGTCGTCAATGTCGACTCCTACCGCCTGATGAGCCGCTATCGCGAGGGTAATCTACAACTGGGCCTTATGTATGAATCCGCCAAGACCGCCACTGGAGACGAGAGCGGCGTCTTCGTCAGTGCCTCATATGAGATCGATAAGCTGGTCTTGAAGGCGCAGACGGGTGTGGCTGATCAGAGGCGGCAGGGCGGCGCTCAGAGCACTGTGGGGGTGGATTACAACATCGATTCGGAGTCACGCGTGTTTGCGTTCGTCACAAGAACAAGTGCGGATAATCGTGCAGTCGACAATGACCAGTTCGGCCTAGGCTTTGAACACAACTTCTAGGAACTGCCCCGCTGCACGACACTGGGCTTAACCTGGTTGGGTTGAGTCTAGTGTTTGGGTCTCAGTGAGAGACGCAGCAATCACAGACTCTTAAGTAATCGCTCCTTGGGGAAATGGCAGACGAACCGGCTGCCCTTGCCCAACTCACTGTAGATCTCCAGATGCGCCCCGTGGCGCGCGAGCACATGCTTCACGATTGCGAGTCCTAGGCCGGTGCCCCCCGTATCGGTGGAGCGGCTCTCGTCGACGCGATAGAAGCGCTCGGTCAGTCGAGGGATATGCTGCTCCGCGATGCCCGCGCCATTATCAATCACCTCCACATCTAAGCCTCTGTCGCTGAGTTTGGCAACGAGTTTGATCTTGCCGTTTTCAGGGGTGTACTTTGCGGCATTGAACAGGAGGTTTGAGATTGCGCTATACAGTTCGCTAATACTGCCCTTGAGAAACAAGTCGGGCTCGGATTCGAGCTCAAAGCTATGAGATTTATTCTCGAAAACTTGCTCTGCCTCGCTCTTAACCTCGCGCAGTAGCGAGTTCACGTCGATGCGATCCTGTTCCTTGGATAGGGCCTTGGTCTCTAGGCGCGAGAGCGTCAACAGGTCCCGCACGATATTCTCCATGCGCTGGGATTGTTGATGCATCTGTTCCAGTGGCTTAATCCAGCGCGGTGCAACACCGTCTCTATGGTCGAGTAGCGTCTCTAGATAACCATTGATGACCGTGATCGGGGTGCGCAACTCGTGGGATACATTGCCCACGAAGTCCTTGCGCATAGACTCGAGTCGATGCATCTGTGAGACATCGCGCACCAGCATCAGGCGCTCGCCCTCGCCGAATAACGTAATCTGAAACTCGAGGATTAAGTCCTTCTTGATAGGGGACTGTATGCGCAGCGGCTCGGAATAGTTACGACCCTCGAAGTACTCAAAGAAGCGCGGTTCGCGCAGGAGATTGGTTACCCCTTGCTGCTGGTCCTGTCCGGTTCGAAAGCCTAGAAGTGACTCCGCCGCCTTATTCCACCACTCCAGATTGCCGCGGTGGTTGATCATCACCACCGCCATCTCTAGCGCAGCGGAGGACTCCTGGGCCTTGTCTAGTATGCTCTTGAGGTGATGCACGGCCTCGCGTTCGCGGCGCTGCAGGCGATAGATGCCATCGAAGATCCAACCCCAGACGCCTGTTGCCTCTGGCGGGTCTCGCTGCTCGGTTTCGGGGAGTTTCTCTAGCCACTGGTTCAGGCGGTAGAGCTGAAACATCATCTGTGCCAGATAGCCCAGTACCGCCACTAGAATGACCAGTGTGGTCTTGCCTATGATAAGGCCAAGCGTTGCGGCAATGGCGATCAAGATCAGTAGGCGATTGAGTTCGGAGCGCCATTCGCGAAGCAAAACAGGTATTCCTTCAGGTTTTATCAGACCGCGTCACTATAGCGAAAGCGCCTAGGGAAAGAAACGTCAGGCAGGCTTGACGGAGAAGCGATACCCGGCGCCACGAACCGTCTGGATGAGCCGAGCGTAGTTAATGCTGGTCTTCTCGATCGAACTCAAGGCCTTGCGCAGACGGCGAATATGGACGTCGATGGTGCGCTCTTCGAGGTAGACGTTGCCCCCCCAGACCTGATCTTGGATATGGTCGCGGCTGAATACCTTCTCTTGGTGAGACATGAAGAATTTCAGTAGCTTGAACTCGGTTGGGCCCATATCGACGGGGTTTTCTTCGATAGTGACACGGTGACTCGAGGGGTCTAGCTGTAGATCGAAGACGCGGATGACTTTGTCTAGCTGGTTGCCGGAGCTGCGTCGCAGCACTGCCTTGATGCGGGCCACCAGCTCACGAGGAGAGAATGGCTTGGTGACATAATCGTCGACGCCGACGTCGAGTCCTTGCACCTTGTTATCTTCGCTGGTCTTCGCGGTCAGCATAATAATGGGGAGTGTGGAGGTAAGCTCGTCACGCTTGAGGCGACGGGCCAACTCGATACCACTGCCGCCTGGTAGCATCCAATCTAATAACACGAGATCGGGTCGACTATCGACGATCGCGACGTGAGCCTGATGGGCGGTTTCCGCGCTCATGCTATTGAAGCCCGCGAGATCGAGGGTAATGCCAATCATGTCGCGAATGGCAGGTTCGTCGTCAACAATCAGAATGGTGGGGTCGCTCATAATATTCACTACCGTTTTAATGTAAGTTCTTGAAATATAAACAAGACTATTAGAGCAATATTATATTACAGCGGTATGACAAAGATAGGAGATATCCTGTCACACCGCCTACTCATTTAGAATCGGTATTCGACTTTTAGGCTGGCCGAACGGCCTTCGTAATAGCCGGTGGTGACATAGTCACCCTGCGTGATCTCTTTGCGTTCGTCGAGGAGGTTTTGCGCTTTGAGATTAAGCTTCCAGTTATCGCCAAACTCCTTGCTTACCACGATATCCAATTCGCCGTGGGGAGCCTCAACGAAATCCGGAGCGCCAAGGATTCCGACCTCGAAAATGCGTTCGCCGAAGTAGTGGTAGAGCATAGTCGCAGTCAAGCCATCATAGCTGTCGTAACCAATCTGGCCGTTGAAGAGCCAATCAGATTGCCCCTGTAGCGGTCTAGATCGATTG
Source organism: Gammaproteobacteria bacterium UBA5078 (assembly GCA_002416505.1). GTDB lineage: Bacteria > Pseudomonadota > Gammaproteobacteria > Pseudomonadales > Pseudohongiellaceae > UBA5078. The sequence goes on along the minus strand of DIAM01000016.1, from coordinate 97,548 downwards.
GTTACGATATCGCCATTGGACGCGCCGATGGTGACTTCGGACTGAATATAGGAGGCATTGCCAGAGATATAGAAATCCGACCACGCATCGCCGAGGAAGTCGAGCTGCTTGCGTGCCTCGAGTTCGATACCCTGATTGGTGGCAGACTCCGCATTTACATAGCTGCGCGCACTGTTCGCACCAGGTTGTACGATCGACTCAATCGGAGAATCGAAATCCTTCATGAAGAAGCCGAGCGACAAGCTATCGGTGCGCGAGAAGTACCACTCCCAACGCAGGTCATAGTTCTTGATCGAGGCCACTTTCAAGTCAGGGTTCCCGACCACTTCATAGCCCGTCAAGGGGTTGGTGAAGGTGGCAGGGGAGAGCTCTCTAAAATCCGGACGCGAAGTGGTCTCGCTATAGCCTAGGCGGAACTGATGATTGCCATTGATATAGGTGGCGGTGATGCCGGGCAATAGATCATTCGTCTCCAGGCTGCCCTCGATCGTGTCAGCAGGACGGAACAGGTCGAAGGTGCTGACGTTTTGACGATAGTCCTCTTGGCGCAGGCCAGCCAAGAGCTGGATGCGATCGGAGAAGTTTGCCTCGGCCTGAACATAGAAAGACTCGAGTTCGCGCGAAGCGGCGTAGGTGTCGGTAGGGCGCGTCGTCTCACCCAGCTCGAAATCTAGTGGGCTGATATTCTCTGGCGCTAAGATTTGCGATAGAGGTTGTGTCAGGAAACCCTCACGATTAGCAACATCGCCTAGCTCGAAGAAAGTGAAGCGGCGAATATTATAGTCACGCACACTCTCTTGCTTATCGTAGCCCGCCGACATGATGATGGTCGAATCCATGGGACCATAGAAGACCGCATTGGCGTCGATGGCATAGTCGGTGCTGACATCACTCAGTTGGCTATAACGGCGAACATTGCCGTCGGCGCGTAAATTGAACAAAGTTCCCTGATCGGTGTCGTCGTAACGATATTCCCGGGTATCCGGAGCGTCGCGATCGGCGGTGGCACGGTTATAGCGCCATGTAACATTTAATTCGTGAGTGTCAGGGAAGTAGTGATCCCCTTGCAGCTGATGAGATACTAGCTCGCGCTCTATATACTCGATCTGAGTGAGCGTGCTATTGAGTTGCTCGTCGCCGTAGAAGCCAATTTCTTGTCCGGCAATATTATCTGCTTGGCGAAGCATGATATTGGTTAAATTGATGCTATGGTTCTCGTTAAACTGCAAGCCAGTGGCGAGAATCGAGCTGATGTCGACATTGTTCTCTGTGCTATAGAAGGTAAAGGCATCCTGACGAACAAGCTCATCGACACCGCTTACTTTATAGGTGTTTCGCTCGATCTCGTTCTTGTCCCATGAGTTTTTGTAATCTACAGCAGCCAAATAGTTGAAGCGCATGCTGCCGATGTCATGAAAATTGCCGAGCGAGACTGTAGCGCCAACGTCTGCGGGAATCGACTGCGTGCCAAGATCGTAGTCATTGTTCAGGCTTTGTCCGATGCCCTGCAATTCCTGAGCGGTGTAGCCGCCGGTGTCCAGATATTGACTGCGGCGTTGCAGGCGTTGGCCATTGGCGGTGGCCTGCTTCAATGCATCGGGCATAGCGCGGGTGCCGTCATCGTAACCCAACCAGTCTTTGCCGCCCGAGTTCGCTTTGGTGCCGTTCGAGAAATTAGTGCCATCTGTGCCGGCAATCGAGGTCGCAACATTGAAGAAGAATTCGTCGCTACTCTTCTTCGTGCGCATCTGCAAAACGCCGCCGCCGAACTCGCTAGGGAACTGCGCAGAATAGGTCTTCTGCACGACCACGCTGTCCATAATCGCATTGGGAAAAAGGTCCAAAGGTATCACGCGATTCAGAGGCTCTGGGCTAGGCATCGTGGCGCCATTTAGAAGAGCCGAGGAGTAGCGCTCTCCTAGTCCACGCACGTAAACGTATTTGCCACCAACCAGGCTCAAGCCAGCTACGCGTTTCAAGCCCTCTGCGATATTGGTATCGCCGGAGCGCGCGAACTCTTCGTTGCTGAGCACGTTGGAGAGCGAGGAAGTATTTCGCTTCTCGTCTGGCACATAGCGGCCAATAACAGAAATTTCTTCGACCTGAGGCACAAAGGTATTGGAACCTGAGTTAGTCGCGGGGGAGGATGAGTCCTGTGCTAGCAGCTGGGTGCTAGCCAGAGCCATAGCAATCGCAGCGGGAAGAGCGCGTTTGATCATAATAGTTTGCCCGAATAATGAGAGTAATCTTAAAGACAGCGCTATTGTAGGGAGCAAACATGACACTAATATTTCAGTTGAGTGAAAAGCCTCTTGTTGGTGCAAAAATAATTTCGAGGCATAAAAAAAGGGGCGCTAGAGGCGCCCCTTTCTCGGTTCATCGCTGAGACTTAATCAGAGAAGACCCATGCTGCAGTCCAGTCAGACTTCTGGTCTTTTACCGCACCGATGTGATCGGTGACGTCGAAGAAGCTGTCTGTGAAGCTCGCCGGTGCAATCGCGTTAAGCGCGGGGCTGTTGATCACCCCTGACAAAGTCGCTGTACCTGTGCTGTTGCCAGCCTGACCTGCGAACCATGCAGAAGTAGCCCAAGGATCGGTCGACGCGTCAGCGAATGCAGTTGCACAGCCGAAGAACGTGTTGGTCATTGTCAGCTCACCGCTTAGCGCAGTGGCAGAAGTCCCGCCGTTTGTGAACGTAGCGTTGTCGTCAATGTCGATACAGGAGCTAGCGAAGTTAGTCACTACGAAGTTAGAGATGTTCGCGCCAGTGCCGCGACGCAGTGTCATGGCTTTGCCGCTCGCACCCTTACCAATCATGGTGAAGTTAGCCAGTGTTGGCTTGGAGCGTGGCAAGGCATCGAATGCAAACTCGTTGCTATCTGCCTCGATGCCACGGTCGCCAGTGCCGGCGCGCTGCTTGAGCACTGCGTACTGAACCTTGCCGCGGAAACCGAAGGTCCAGTCAAACGAGTCGTCTTCGTTGCTGCTCAGGTAAAGGTGTTTCACGTTCACTGTGCCGCCGAAGAATTCAACGCCGTCGTCAGAGCTGCCGTGCACTTGCACGTAGTCGACCTTGGTGCCGCTGCCAACGCCCTGGAAGGCGATGCCATTGAGCTCGTTCGTTTCAGTGATGTTCTGACCAGGGTATTTCACGATGACGTAGTTCAGCGTGCCGCTGTTATCTGCTGCATTGTTGCCGCCGTACTTGCCCGTAGAGCCTTCGCCTTCGAGTTCACACAGGGTCGCGCCCGCCGCACAGCCGTTCACTGGCGCATTGCCGTTGATGATCAATCCACCCCAGCGGCCAGTAGTGCTGGCAGTCGCATTGGCTTCATCGTCATAGGTGAAGACGATCGGAGCGGCTTCACTGCCTAGCGCTTCGATCTTGGAGCCGCGGTTGATGACGAGGAAGTTTAGGCCAACAGGTGCGATTACCTTGGTGCCTGCATCGATTGTGAGTGTGGCAGAGTTAGTGTTGTCGCCGCCGACAAATACTGCACCATTGAGCAGGTAGACATTGTTCGCGCTCAGGTGGGTGTTTGCAGTGAGGGTACCGGTGAGGACGCAAACAGGCTTGCCTTCGAAGTTGCCGCCAGTGGAGAGCGTGGTGTTCGTTGGGCAGCCGGCCGCTGGCGCCGCATTGATGGCGAAAGATACTGGGCTGGAAGTGTAGGCGAGAGTGTTGATGTCGCCGCCAGTGTAGTAACCCATATAGACGCGGAAGCTTAGGCCCGACAGGTTAGCGTTGACGCCGATCAGATCGTCGACAACATTAAATTTCTCAGTCGCCGCAAGAGTCTTAGTCGCGAATGGCTTGAGGCCGCTTACTTGTCCGTCCCAAGGCAGGAAGAAGCCGCCAGAGACTTTCTGGTAGATTCCCATTCCAGGAATCTCGATAAGGGCCACGAGTCCGCCTTTCTTGCCGACATCTGCGCTAGCTACGTTTACAGTGCCAGTGACATCGACAGCGGCGCTGCTTGCGGCAGCGGCAATGTAGCTCGAGCCATTATTGATCGTTGCGCCGCCTGTGAAAGTAGCAGTTGTAGCTGCGCCACTCGCTGTAGCCACGCTTAGGGCTGGCTCTGCGGCCTGTGCTGTGAGTGCGGTGAAACCTAATGTCGCGATAGCGACTGCGGAAAAGAGCGAATTGCGGTTGAAATTCATAGTGACTCCTGAGGTCTAGTCTCTGCCTGAGACTGTAGCGTTTGAATTTGAGCAGGCCTCATCCTAGTCATTGAATATTGCAGTTGTGCGACACAAAATTTACATATTTATTACAGTCGTGCGGGGGGCTAGTGTGCGCGGTGAATCAGGAGGGTTGGGAATCTAGCGGATATATTGGCGGCGCGATTTTGACACAATTTATCTTTGTTTGACGTGCGTCAATGCCATAATCGACCCGGTATAATACGATGCGCCGCACAGAATCTGTAAAACCCACCTATAATGGCGCCTTGCCTGCAGAGGATGTGCGTTATACTAACAGCGCATATACATCACTCGGCTACATCAAAGGAGAGACCATGAAAAAAACCTATTTGACTGCTTTGAGCCTGTTGCTCGCCACTAGCGTTAGCTCCATCGCGCCGACGGCTGCAGTCGCAGAGGAAGGGCAGTTCTATGTTGTTCCTGGCATTCAGCGCATCGATTTCGATAAGAATCGCGGGCAGGGCTACGAGACTGGCTTTACGCTGGGCGCAGGCTACGATTTCTCCAACAATCTAAGTGGCGAAATCAATGTCTTCGATATGAGCCTCGGCGGTGCCCCCGACGATGAAGTGCGTCATCTGCGCGCCGATCTGCTCTATGCCTTCGATTACAAAATCGATCAGGTAACCCCATTCGTTGCAGGCGGAGTCGGCCACAACCGCTTCTCTCAGAATGAGGAAACCGTTTTCGATATCGCAGCGGGTGTGAAATACCAGCTTAGCGAGAATGTGGAGTGGCGCACGGCCATCCGCAAATACTGGGGCATGGACGAGGAATTCCATGACTATGCCTTAGAGACAGGTCTTGTGTTCCGTTTCGGCGCTAAGAAAACTCCGGCCGCACCGGCGCCTGCGCCAACACCCGTTGCGCCACCACTGGATAGCGACGGCGACGGCGTGCCCGATAGCCGCGATGCCTGCCCCGACACCCCACGCACTCATCGTGTAGACAGCCGTGGCTGCTCTATCATGTTAGAGGAAGTGGCCCGTATCGACATGACAGTGCAGTTCGATTTCGATCGCGCCATCGTGAAGCCTGAGTTTATGGCGGAGATCCGTGCCTTGGCTGATTTCATGAAGGCGAACACCGATGTGTCTGCAGTCCTCGAGGGGCATACCGACTCTGTAGGGACAGAGCAATATAACCAAGGGCTTTCACAGCGTCGCGTTAATGCCGTGCGTCAGGTGTTGATCGATGAGTTCGGTATCGCTGCCGCTAGACTGCGTGCCGAAGGCTTCGGTGAGACGCGCCCACTGGCGAGCAATGACACGCCAGCTGGTCGTGCGCAGAACCGTCGAGTGCAGAGCGTTATCTCGACAACCTTGCAGCGTTACGAGCAACGCTAAGGCTTTAGAGCCGGCACCGAACTAGTGCCCAAGGCCCCTGCGGAGCTCGCTCTGCAGGGGCTTTTTTATGGCTAGCAAAATTGCCTGCGACAGCGAGCGGCGGCATGTCCTATAATCTGTGTCACGAATCCATGATGATCTTTGACAAGATGTTGTCTGCAGGTGCTCTTTGGCCGTTTCTCTACAATCCTTTCCCAGTCTAAACAGCAGACAACTCCTTTGGCGGCCCGAGGCACAGGTACTGCCTCGGCCGGGCGCGCAACTACTGTCATGGCTCCTAGACCCGGGCTCTCTGACCCAGAGACTACGCCAGATGAGTCAGGGGCAGTTCAATGTCAAAGTCTTGGAGGAGGGGTGGCAGCAGCGCTGCACTCCGTCCCTTCTACAGTGTTTCCCGCCCCATGTTGTGCAGACCCGCATGTGGTCGCGCAAAGTCGTCCTACGCTGCGGACAGACGCCCTGGGTTGCCGCACACTCACTGATCCCAATAAGTAGCATGGAAGGGTCGCTGAAGCGTCTTAGGCGCCTAAACGAGCGTCCACTGGGGGAGTTTCTGTTTCGAGACCCGCATCTGCAGCGCGCGCAGCTCGAGATCGTCCGCTCGGGCCCAGTCTGGGGGCGCCGATCTTTGTTTATTTCCCAGCATCGGCCACTCCTGGTGGCAGAGTTCTTCCTCCCGGCTCTCCTAGAGGAAGACGCGCGGTACTTGTTAGCCAATGGGGGTAATCCCAATGCCTAGGGAGCAAGTTGAAATGCCCGCCGGGCTGAATTACCCTCGAGCGCTCGCCTCGGCAAGTCCGTCGCAGGCACTCCTTACTTAAACTCGATCGAGCACAATATTATGCAAAGAGGCTCAGCGCAGCCCAGCGCCCTGACTGGCAAGCGAATCATCGATCTGTCCCGCGTACTGGGCGGTCCCTATTGCACGCAGATCCTCGCGGACCATGGCGCCGAGGTCATCAAGATCGAGCCACCGCAAGGCGATGAGACACGTGATTGGGGGCCACCCTTTCATGAGGGGGATGCCGCTTATTATCTGGGCGTTAATCGCAATAAGCGCTCCATGGGGCTGGATCTGACCAGCCCTTCCGGGCGTAAAGTCTTGCTGCAGCTGCTCGAGGGCGCGGATATTCTTCTGGAGAATTTCAAGCCGGGCACCATGGAGAAATGGGGGCTTGGCTATGAGCAAGAGCTGAAGGCCCGTTTTCCGCAACTCATCCATTGCCGCGTGAGTGGCTTCGGGTCCGACGGGCCCCTAGGTGGTTATCCGGGTTACGACGCAATAGTGCAGGCCATGGCTGGCTGGTTCAGCGTGAATGGCGCTCTAGGCAGTGAGCCTACTCGCCTTGGCATCGCCATGGTGGACATGGGCACCGGCCTGTATACGGCGGTGGCGCTGCTCATGGCGCTGGCCGAGCGCGACCGCTCAAGCCTTGGGCAATATATCGACATGACGCTCTATGACTGTGCCGTTGCGTTAATGCATCCCCACATCGTCAACTATAATTTCTCTGGCAAGGTGCCGGTGGCGACGGGCAATGCCCATCCCAATATCAGCCCTTACGACACCTTCCGCACGCGTACGGTGGACATCTTCATTGGCGCCGGCAACAACGGGGCCTTCAAGAAGCTTTGTGCGGAGCTAGATTGCAGCGATCTGGTGGCGGACCCGCGTTTCTTGAACAACATCGATCGCGTTAATAATCGCGAGGCCTTGAAGGTGGAGTTGGAGACCCGCTTGATGCGGATCGACGGCGCGCAGCTATGCAATACACTTCTCGAGGCGGGGCTTCCGGCCGGGCCAATCTACGACACTGCACAAGTGGTCGCCCACCCCCACACTCGACATCGGCAGATGGACATTCAAGAGGATTGGTATCGCATGACCGGCACGCCGATCAAGTTCTCCAGAACCCCCGGTAGCCTGCGCCGCTTGCCGCCGAAATTCGGCGAACATAGCCGCGAGATTCTTGCGGAGGCGGGGATTAGCGAGGAGCAGATTAGCCGACTGCTAGAGCAGGGCGTAGTGCTAGAGAAGCGGCGCTAATTTACTTGAGGAATGCGGATGATCAGTTGCAGGTTTTCCGAGCGCACCGCCTCGTCATCGATAATGGCGGGGCGAAACTGCATGATGTCCAATAATTTTCTAATCTGCACCCGGCTCGGGGTGTCATCCGGTTCGATCTCTTCGATATTGTCATTACTCACCTGACCATTGGTGCGCACGGTAAACTTAACGCGCGCAGTGATTACCTCGTCAGCGTCTTCGGCGTCACCTTCCAGCCCTGGGATCAGGGTGGACACAAGATTGTATTCCCCAAGACTCACGAGTTCGGAGTCCGTGACTTGCTCGCACACGGGTGTCGCGGCCAGAACCGTTTCGTGCAGCTTGGCGATGGGCAGGATCACTGGGCAGCGCGTGAATGCGACCAAGCTCGCAGCGCTAATGCCAGCCTCGCTTAGGCGGGCGAGTGCGTCCCTGTAGTGGGTCATCGCGGTGCCAACATTTGAGCTGCCGCGACGTACCCCAGCGAAATTGCTAGGGCGGTTCTCGAATTGTTGACGTATCAGATTAGAATCGCCGAGGTACATCTCGGTCATGGCTGCGGCCTCGATATCGCCGCTTTGTACATAGATCTCCTTGATCTTCTCTATCTTCTCAATGCTGTCGTCCATGTTCATTCGGAATGATCGCTCAATAACTGTGCTCGCCTTCGAGCCATACATCGCCTCTACGTCTGCCGTGGTACGCAGCACAGTGCTGTTCGATAACAGCGCTGGCCTATTGCGAATGCCCTCGGTGAGTAACATCAGGTCTTGCGAGGTTTCGCCGGTTAGGGTGATCGCCAAGGCGATATAGGTGTCGGACAAGGCTTGGTTGTAGAGATAGGGGCTCAGCGCTGGGTCGTCGTCGCCGAAGCGGCGTTGTGCAATCTCCAGCGTACGCTCGTCCAGCTTGGCTAGTTGGACGAGGTGGTAGGCCTGGCGTTCGCGCGCGTCTTTTTCTAGGGCGCGCAGTTGCCAGTTACCGAGGGCCTGTAAACCCTGCAGCTGCGCTTCCGCATCGAGCGTGGTATTGCGTTGGTATAGCCACGAGAGGTTCTCTAGTGAGTCATTGATACTGCTCCAGTCGCCTGCAAGAGCATGTAAGCGCAGCATCGATTCCACTATCGGGATTTGCGCCGCTGCGTGCAGGCCGTGATTGATGCGATGTATTTGCAGCTGATGGTCGAGTGTCTGTGCGGCGGCCTCGAAGTCTTGCGCCTCGATATAGACCTGCGCCAGCTCGTCTAAGGATGGCAGCAATTCTAGATGGTAGGTGCCCGACTCGCCTTGTATGCCTTGGATGCGCGCCTCGAGCTCTTCTATGCTGTCGGCGAGTTCGACAGAGCGCTGCAGGTCGGACAACTCAGGCTGAGGGCTCGGGTTGTCTTGGGCCTGCGTCATCGTTAGGGGGCATAGCAATAGCGCCACAGTCAAACCGCTCCACTTAAGGGCGCGGTTTGCGAGGTTCAAGGCTAATTTGCTACGGCACAGTCGGGTCATTTTATGCACTCTAGTGGCTACATGAACACGAGCAATATTTGCATTTATTTTCGCTCCTATCCAGTTTTCAACAATTGACAGCGCTTACTAGATCACATACAGTCGCCCGCCTCAAGTCCCTGCTTTAAGAGTCGATACACACAATCTCATGAAACTCGTTCTTTGCACGCAGACAGAACTATCGATGGCTAACGCCATTGCCGCCGCCGTTTCGGCCGCGGCGCGCCGTCGTGCGCGTGCCATTTGCGCCACACTAGTGGAGATGCCTGAGACTCTCTAAGTTCAACAGAACCCAGAACGAAAAACCTCCAGGCGTCCCGCACCCTGGAGGTTTTTTTTTACCTTGAAAAAAGATGGAGCCACCCATGAATACCATTGCAATCGAAGATAGTCTCGGACTGACAGTGTGCAATAAACAACAGATCGCGATCGAGCGCGGACTAGGCAGCTATGTCTGGGACGAGGATGGTCGCCGCTATCTGGACTTTACCTCCGGCTGGGGCGTGACGGCACTCGGTCATTCCCATCCGCTCATCGTCAACGCCATTGCGACTCAGGCGGCCAAGTTGATGCAGAACCCCAATTCGGGTTTCACTTACTCGCCTGTGCGCTCACGCTTGCTAGCGAAGTTGCAGGACGTGCTGCCTAAAGGTTTGCACCGAGTTTTCTTCGCTAATAGCGGCGCGGAGGCGAACGACGCAGCGGTAAAGCTGGCGCGTAAGGTCACTGGGCGGCCGATCGTCATCGCCGTGTCGGGCTCTTTTCATGGTAGGACCCTGAGTACCCTGTCCCTGTCCGGAGGGCGAGAGAATGCAGCGCGCTACTTGCCGATAGTGCCGAGCAATGTGTTCGCACCTTTCGGCGACGTCGAGGCGCTAGGGGCGTTAATGAATGATCGGGTTGCCGCCGTCATTATCGAGCCCGTGCAGGGTGAGGGAGGCGTGCAGATGCCGCCACCGGGTTATCTGCAAGATCTGTCGCGTCTCTGCGCAGAGCATGGCGCCCTGTTCATCGCCGATGAAGTGCAGACTGGTTTTTGTCGCACAGGAAGTTTTTTCGCTGTGGATGCTGCCGGAGTGAGTCCCGATATTCTGACCATGGGTAAAGGCATAGCTGCGGGCTTTCCTTTCGCCGCCTTTGCGGTAAGCGATGCCGTGGCGGCGGGAATACACAAGGGCGATCACGGCGGGACCTTTTGCGGCAATCCGCTCGGCTGCGCGGTCGCCGAGACTGTCTTGGATTTTTTACAAAGCAATAAGATCGCAGCCCGCGCACACGCGATGGGCGCGTTGATATTGCAGCGCCTAGAAAACTTGCCGTCCCTGTACCCAGAGCAAGTTCGCGTGCTTAGGGGCAGTGGCCTATTGATTGGCATCCAGATGCATTCCGATGTGCAAGTGGCGGCGTTAACATCCTCCTGTCTGGATAGAGGGCTCATCGTGACGCCAACGCGCAATGGAGTGTTGCGATTGATCCCTAGCCTCCTGGTCAGTGAGCAGGAAGTAGACGAAGCTATAGGGCTTCTGTGCGGTGCACTAACACAGTTACAAGCCGCGTATGGTCAATTGCGCACGGCTAAGAGTGCCTGACTGTGAAGTGCGCGATTCATGCGCTAGTATGCGTCTTCGTTTTATACATGTATGACTTCGAGTAAGGGGGAATTTATGAAGAATACTCGCGTGGTATTGGCCAAACGGCCAGTCGGGGAACCCGATGACAGTTGTTTCGAATTTATTACCGAAGAGTCACCGGCTCTCCAAGACGGCCAGATTCGCATCAAAGTACTCTGGCTATCGCTAGACCCCTATATGCGCGGCCGCATGAACGATGTGAAGTCCTATGCTAATCCCTTGCAGATTGGTGAGGTCATCAATGGCGAGAGTGCTGGCGTCATCATAGAGTCAAAATCGTCCCTGTATAAAGTGGGCGATTATGTGACGGCACATCGCGGCTGGCAGAGCGTTATAGTGACCGACGACAGCGGTCCAGGGCTGATGAAGGTCGACCTAAACAATGGCACGCTCTCCGCGCATCTAGGCGTGGTCGGCATGCCCGGTCGTACCGCATTCTTCGGCCTGCAAGAGCTAGGCAAGCCGCAGGCGGGCGAGACGCTAGTGGTCGCCGCCGCATCCGGTGCGGTGGGCTCGGTCGTCGGCCAGGTGGCGAAGATTCTAGGCTTGCGCGTTATCGGTATCGCCGGTGGCGAGGCGAAGTGCCGCTATGTCAAGGAAGAGCTTGGCTTCGATGAGTGCATCGACTACAAGGCGGGTAACCTCGCCGAAGCGCTGCGCAAAGCCTGTCCTAAAGGGATCGATATTTATTTCGAGAATGTTGGTGGCGAGGTCGCCCAGGCTGTCGCACCCTTGCTGAACAAAGGCGCCAGAGTGCCCATTTGCGGATATGTCTCCAGCTACAACGCCGAAGATATTACTAAGGTCGTCACGCCATTCCAGATTTTCAAGGATTTGCCGCAGGCGCCAGAGCATCGGTTCTTCCTCGTCGGCGAATGGGTAGAGCGTTGGCCGGAGGCAACCAAGCAACTGGGTCAATGGGTTAAGGAAGGCCGTGTCAAGTATCGTGAATCGATCGGCGAAGGCCTAGAGAATGCGCCGGAGTTGTTCAGAGGCTTGCTGCGTGGCAAGAATTTCGGCAAGCAATTAGTGAAAGTCGCCGAAGAGTGAAGTGTTCCACCTTGTGTTGCTAGAGGCTAAGCCTCGATGGGCATAAGGTGGACTGTCTCTCCACGCAGTCGCACACTAAGTTGTTGATCCTCTGCCAAGGCGTAGCGTTGTGCGATATGTCTTGGCACGTTCATAGTGACGCGATCCGCCCCAACCTGCAGTGTCACGCGGTACTGCTCTCCCAGCGCCAACATCGTGACGATCCGTACCGGGATCTCATTGTCCAGCGTCTCCGACTCGCGCGAGCGCGACGGCATTAACAACACCCCCGCAGTGGGCATCGCCCAGAAAATCTCGGTCCCGGCCTCGAAGTCCGCGTGCAGCCGCACCCGTAGTTTGTGCTCGCCCCATGCGATGACGGAGTGGCTTGGCTCGTGTCGTACAACTGTTCCAGTAAAGACATTGCGCATCCCCATCAGCTTGGCGACCTCGGCACTCTTAGGCGCCGCGAGAAGTTGATCGGGCGAGGCGGTCTGCAGTGTCTTGCCGACGTTGAGAATGCTCATGCGATCTGCCAATAGAGTCGCCTCATCGAGATCGTGAGTCACTAGTATTACCGGCATGTTTAGTACTTGCCGCAGTTCCGCGAGCTCATGATAGAGAGACTCGCGCGTGCTTCTATCGACCGCCGAGAACGGCTCGTCCAGGAGTAATACCTTCGGTTCGCGGGCCAGCGCTCTGGCGACGGCAACTCTTTGCTGTTGACCGCCGGACAATTGCCGAGGGAGGCGCTTGTCGAGTCCGGCAAGATGCACGCGATCTAGCCAGGAGCGGGCGCGTTCTTGGCGTTCAGCCTTGGGATAATCGAGCATCGCCTCCGCAATATTGTCCAGCGCACTTAGGTGGGGAAAGAGCGCGAAATTCTGAAAAACCATGCCGACACGGCGCGCCGCGGTGGGCATATTGATGCCGCGTGCGCTGTCGAACCACACCTCTCCCGCGCAGCGAATCTGCCCCGACTTCGGTCGGTATAAACCGGCGATGCTGCGCAGCAGAGTCGATTTGCCACTGCCCGAAGGGCCGACTAAGGCGAGCACTTCGCCCGGAGCGCAATGTATCTGCGCGGCCAAGGGGATAGGGCTGTCTTGTGTCAGGCTCAGGTGGAGGCCATCAGACATGTTCGTGCCTCTTGCCGAGGCGCGAGGTCGCGAAATAAGACAGGCTGATCGCGGCCAGAGAGATGATCAGGAGTACGGCGGACATCGTGGCGGCGGCCTGGTTATCGAAGGCCTGCACGCGATCATAGATAGAGATAGCGATGGTGCGGGTCTCCCCCGGAATGCTGCCACCGACCATCAGGACTACGCCGAACTCCCCCAGCGTGTGAGCGAAGGTCAGCACCAGTGCGGAGAGGATGCCGGGCCATGCCAGCGGCAGTTCGATGCGTCCTAGGATTCGCCAGGGTGACAGGCCGCAGCAGCGTGCCGCCTCGCGCACCTCTTGAGGGATCGCCTCGAAGGCGCGCTGCATGGGTTGAATGGCGAAGGGAAGATTGAAAATCAGTGAGGCGACCAACAGGCCCGCGAATGAGAAACTTAATTGCTGACCGAACACAGACTCGTATGCCTGACCAATGGGTGACCTGGCGCCCATGGCCACGAGCAGGTAGAAGCCCAGTACCGTGGGTGGCAAAACTAAGGGGAGCGTCAGCAGAGCCTCTACTACACTCTTGCTACGGAATTGGGTCCACGCTAAGTGACGTCCCAAGAAGATGCCCACTGGCAGGAGGATCAGCATCGTCCAGAATGACAGTTCGAGAGAAAGCTTTAATGCGGACCAATCCATATCTTCAACCTTATCGATCTTCGGGGAGTGCGAAGCCATAGCGCTGCATTATCTCCCGGGCGGGGGCGCTCTGCAGATAGGCATAGAAGTCTCTAACGTCCGCGTTCGCCGTATTCAATAGCACCATGCGCTGGCGCAGCGGCTGATGCCAGTGCTGCGGGATCAGGGCGAACTCACCGAGTGCTGAAACGTTCGGAGACAGGGCTAATGAGTAAGCAATGATGCCGCCTTGTGCATTGCCCGAGGTAGCAAACTGCGCGGCTTGGGAGACGTTCTCACCTAGCACCAATTTGCCCTGCAGTGCGTCCCATAGACCGGCATGACGGAGGGCCTCCTCGGCGCGTTCACCATAGGGTGCGTGTTCTGGATTGGCGATAGCGAAACGCGCGATGCGACCCGCAGCTAGGGCCGCACCTAGGTCTTGCAATTGTGCGTCCGCCTTTAGTCTGGAGCCATGGGGCGCGATGATGACGATACGACCTAATGCGTATAGTGCGCCCTCATCCTCCGTGAGCCCTGCCTCTACTAGTTGCTGAACGTAAGATTCGTCTGCGGAAAGGAACATCTGGAACGGAGCTCCCTCGCGAATCTGGCGATAGAAATTTCCCGAAGAACCATAGACCACCTGTATCGATTTGCCACTTTCTTGTTGGAATTGCGTGCGCAGCGCCTCGAGCGCGAATTGCAGGTCGGATGCGGCGGCGACGGTCGTGCGTTGAGCGAGGGCTTGGCCGCTGGCGATGGCACAACTACAGGCGAGCGCGGCGAACCATATTCGCGAGAAAAGAGTGTTCATCGATCGTTTCCCGAACGGCGTGTGTATAGAGCGCTATATCATTTCATATATAACGGTTCTGCGTCTAGCGTTTCGGGCTCTGTGGCGCCCGCGCGCAGCTGTGCAGGGCCTTGCGGGGTGCTATGATCCTGCTCATATCGAACGATATTAACGGGAGAGGGTGCTATGCCGGACGAAGACACTACAACGCTGTCGATCGATGCGCTGTTCTCATTGCGTGGCAAGACCGCGTTGGTCACGGGAGGGTCCAGTGGCATCGGCCTCATGATGGCCCAGGGCCTATTGCGCAATGGCGCCCGGGTGTTTATCGCCTCACGCAACGCGCAGCGCTGCGCCGACGCGGCAGCATCCTTAGCCCGGTTCGGGGACTGCATAGGGATTGCGGCCGACATCAACGATGCGCAGCAACGGGCAGACTTGGTGAGCAGGATTGCGGCGCAGGCGCCGCAGGGTCTGGCAATCCTGATCAACAATGCGGGCAGCAATTGGGGTGCGCCCTTGGAAGACTATCCCGATGCCGCGTTCGACAAGCTTATGAGGACGAATGTGAGCAGTGTGTTTGGCTTGACCAGAGACCTCTACTCGGCGCTACGCAGTGCGGCGACGAGCGAGTCGCCTGCGCGGGTCATCAATATCGGCTCTATGGATGGGCTGCAGGTGCCCGTGGTCCAGCGCGTGCCGACCTTTGCCTACTCCGCTAGCAAGGCGGCCCTGCATCATCTGACCCGCACCCTAGCGGTGGAATTAGGGCCTCAAGGCATTACCGTCAACGCGATAGCGCCGGGCTTCTTCGAGTCGAAGATGACGGACTATGTGCTGGATAATTTCCGCAAGGATATAGAGGACGACTGTCCCATGGGCAGGATCGGGACCCCAGAGGATATCGTGGGAATACTGGCGTTCCTGTGTTCTCGAGCGGGGGCCTATGTGAATGGCGCCGTCATCCCCTTGGATGGCGGGACTCATCTGAGCAAGGGCAGGCGTGATTGGATGGCGGAGTAAACAAAAGGCTTGTCCATCCAACGCGATTCTTGCTAATTTATGATAATGGTTAGTGGTTATATTCACTGCATGAATATAGCCTATTGAAAAGAATGATTGAGGAAAGGGAGGGGAGCAAAGTGAGCCTATTCGATCTAACAGGGAAAGTAGCATTGATAACGGGCTCCACGAAAGGCATTGGTTTGGCAATCGCGAGCCGTATGGCTGAGGCGGGGGCCCGCGTGGTGATCTCGAGCAGGAATCAGGATGCCTGTGATGAAGTCGCCGCGCAGATCAATGCTGGAGGGGGGCATGCCGTCGCAATCGCCTGCAATATCAATTACAAAGAGCAGTTGCGCAATCTGGTTGAGAAGACCGTTGCCCAGCTCGGTGCGATCGATATTCTGGTTTGCAACGCGGCATTGAATCCGCACTACGGTTCGTCGCAGGACATTCCCGACGAGGCATTCGATAAGATCATGAATGCCAATATCGGCAGTGCCCACCGTCTCTGCCAGCTGGTCATTCCAGCGATGGCAGAGAAGGGCGGTGGAGCAGTGGTCATCGTCTCGTCAATCGCGGGTTTGAAAGGCAGTAAAGTTCTGGGGGCCTATGGCATCTCCAAGGCCGCCGACATGCAATTGGCGCGCAATCTGGCGGTCGAATGGGGGCCGAAGAACGTCCGCGTAAACTGCATCGCGCCTGGCTTGGTGCGTACCGATTTCGCCAAGGCACTGTGGGAGAATCCAGAGACTTATGCGGCAACGGTCTCAACCTATCCACTCCGCCGCATCGGCGAGCCCGACGAGATCGCTGGCGCGGCCATCTATCTTGCTTCTTCTGCGGGTAGTTTCACTACCGGACAGACTATCGTCGTCGATGGCGGCGGTACCATTGCTAGCTAAGCTAGACACCGAATTACATGAGAGTCACGCATTGGCGTGCCAGAGGATATCAATATGATGGACTTGGGCTTATCTAGCGAGATGGTCGAGATTCGCGAGAAGATTCGACAGTTCGTAGAAGTGGATGTGGCTGCGGTAGAGAATGAATACCACGAGGAAGTATCGGTCGGAGATCGCTGGTCCCACACGCCGCGACAGGACGAGATTCTGGAAGGGTTGAAGGCGAAAGCCCGAGCGCTGGGTCTGTGGAACTTCTTCCTCCCCAAGAGTCAGGGCGGTGCCGGCATTAGCAACCTAGAGTATGCCCATCTCGCCGAGATCATGGGCCGCAGCCGACTCGCCTCGGAGTCTTTCAATTGCAGCGCGCCCGACACGGGTAATATGGAAGTCTTGGAGCGCTATGGTTCCGATGAACAGAAAGAGCAGTGGCTCAAGCCGCTGCTAGAGGGCAAGATTCGCTCCGCCTTCGCGATGACAGAGCCCAACGTGGCGTCCTCCGATGCCACGAATATATCGACCTCGGCAGTGCTCGATGGCGACGAGTGGGTCATCAACGGCGAGAAGTTCTATATCTCCGGTGCGGGTGATAAACGCTGCAAGATCATGATCGTCATGGTGATCACCGATCCAGGTGCTCCGAAACACAGCCGTCAATCCCAGATTCTAGTGCCCATCGATACCCCCGGAGTCGATGTGTTGCGCCCCATGGAGGTGTTCGGTCGCGATGACGCTCCCCATGGCCATATGCATATTCGTTTCTCGAATGTGCGCGTCCCTAAGAGCAATATCATTCTAGGCAGGGGGCGTGGTTTCGAGATATCGCAAGGGCGTCTAGGCCCAGGCCGTATCCACCATTGTATGCGCTCAATTGGCGCTGCCGAGAAGGCGTTGCAGCTGCTCTGCGAGCGCTCGGTGAGCCGCGAGGCCTTTGGCAAACCCCTCGCAGAACTCGGCGGCAATTACGATGTGATAGCCGACAGCCGCATCGAGATCGAGATGTGCCGTCTCCTAGTCTTTAAGGCTGCTTGGTTGATGGATACCATCGGCAATAAGGCCGCACGCGATGCCATCTCACAGATCAAGGTTGCGGTGCCGAATATGGCACTCAGGGTGATTGATCGCGCGATTCAAATGCATGGCGCGGCAGGGGTCTCACAAGACTTCCCCTTGGCGGCGCTGTGGACAGGTCAACGCACTCTAAGGCTGGCCGATGGCCCGGACGAGGTTCATCGCCGCGTTATAGCGCGCAAAGAGTTGGCCAAATACAAGTCCTAGAGGGTCGCGGGCGCTAGCCCGCTGCCGGATAATCCAAATGCGCTGCTACCCCGTAATATATAAGGTAGCAGCGCATTTTTTTATCTCGAATTCACTACAAGGAGCCACGCTTGAAAATCGCCATCATCGGTTCGGGCATCTCCGGGCTCACCGCAGCCTACTATCTCCACAAGACTCACGACATTACGCTTTTCGAAGCCGAGGATAGGCTCGGTGGCCATACCGCCACTATCGATGTCGAGGTAGGCGGGCGTGCCCATAGCATCGACACAGGTTTTATCGTTTTCAATGACTGGACCTATCCTAAGTTCATAGAATTAATGGACGAGCTTGGGGTTGAATCGCGTCAATCGGATATGAGTTTCAGCGTCAGTTGTGAGCGCACGGGTCTCGAATTCGCCGGCGTGGATGGGCGTCTCGATCTGCTCAATGGCCTATTCGCGCAACGCCGTAATCTGCTATCGCCTTCGTATATCAACTTGCTGCTGGATATCGTCCGTTTCAATAAGATAGCCATAGCAGACGTCGAGAACGGCCACATCGACCATCACATTACCCTGCGCGATTACGTAAAGAAGTACCGTCTAAGCAAAGGCTTCCGCGATTTCTATCTTATCCCCATGGCCTCGGCCATCTGGTCGACTCCCTTTGCGCAGATGCTCGATTTCCCAATGCGTTTCATGTTGCCCTTCATGTATCGTCACGGACTACTCAGTGTCAGTAATCGACCAAAATGGCGCACCATCGTCGGGGGTTCTTCGCAATACATCGCGCCGCTTAGCGCGGGCTTTAAGGACCGCATTCGTCTGTCTACACCCGTGCTCGGGGTGGAGCGCTTCGAAGACCAAGTGCAGGTGTGCACCTCGGCGGGCAACGAACGCTTCGATCACGTCATCCTCGCCTGTCATAGCGATCAGAGCCTGAGACTCTTGACGGATATGAACGCAGCAGAGCGCGATACCCTCGAGGCGATTCGCTATCAAGTCAACGAGGTGGTGTTGCATACCGACATTGGACAACTACCACGCAATCGACGCGCATGGGCTAGCTGGAATTATAGGCTTACGGAGGGTGGCGAGAATCTATTGCCAAAAGTGACCTATGACATGAATCGACTAATGGGCATCGAAGCGAAAGAACGTTTCTGTGTCACTCTGAATAATTCGGCAGACATCGCGCCAGAGCACGTACTGGGCCGCTTCGACTATGCCCATCCGATATTCACACATAGTGGCGTGGAGGCACAGGAGCGTTGGGAGGCGATAAACGGTCAGCGCCGCACATGGTTCTGTGGCGCCTGGTGGGGCAAGGGCTTTCATGAGGATGGCGTGGTAAGTGCCCGACGCGTCGTGGCTGCGCTTAGTACAGCGCAGCCATGACTCGGCGACTAGGAGAGCCAGTCGAAGTGCTTGCTTAGGCTGGTGAGCTTGAAGCCACGATCGGCTGCCTTATCGGCGGCTTTTTCGGCCTCAAGAGCGGGACCTTGAATGACTCTAGTGGTGAAACTGTCGATATCGAACATGACCAGACTCGCCTGTTCCTGAGGCAATAATGCCGCAGGAGTTATGCGCGGTGTCTGTGCGAAGAGCAGGGCGCGGTCGATAGGCGACCACTGCAGGTTCGAGAGTGTGTCCTGAGTGCTTAAGACCGTTACCGGCGAGTTTGGCAGGTCGGTAGAGCCCAGCAGCAAGCTAGAGCCTTCGTCGCTATAGCGAATCATCGCAAACAGGCGGCCATCGCGTGAGAGCACGGGCTGATTGGCACTAAAACCCGAATCCGTAGTCGCTAGCGTGAGTCCGCTGGCACTATTGGCGGCGACTTTCTCGAAGCGACCGCCGATCAGAGAGCTCAGAGCATCGGACCCGCTGAGATTGATGTCGGCCAGAGGCGCCGTGATTCCGTTGTTTTGCGTAGAGAAAGAGACGCCCTGAACAGACACTAGGATGATCGCCATCAAGGCCAATGTGCCCATGGCCCATTGCTTAACGCGAGAGTGCCAAAAACCGGGTAAAGCATCCGGTAGCGCAGATACCGCGGCCGGCACTGCTTGTGCGCGCTCTGGCTCCATCGCGCTCGTGCGCGGGCCGGGCTGCGCAATATAGTCGCGAACCTGGCACTGGGCGCTGAGGCGATAGCCTGTCTTGGGAATGGTGTCGATCAGGCGCTTAGACACGCCTTCCAGCTCGAGCTTCTTGCGCAGCTCGGACACGGCGCGAGTCAAGGAGTTCTCGTTGACGATGACCTTGGGCCAGATCTGATTGATGAGGTGCTCGCGAGTCTGCACCGAGCCCGGCGCACTCGCCAAAAGGCAGAGTAGGTGCATCAGGCGTGGTTCTAGGGAGCGTTGCTCGTCCGTTGCAAGGCTGCGCATTTGATTCGCGGCAGGATCTACCAACCACCCCTCTATAACGAAGGGGGCCGTTCGACTGCTGCTGTCTGTTGTCTTTGTCGCCATCTCGATTTCCATCATAGTACTTGCTCTTGGTCGACTATTGATTGGTTCTCTTCACTGCACTGCCTATTCGTCTACAGGCTTTGACTACATTGTGCTGTGGCGGTTCCACGATCCTTGCATCTTGTTACGTCGGGATTAGGTCTCTTAGATCTAAATTCTAGCTGAAATCCTGCGGATTCTGCACGTAATTACTATTTCTTCACCTTTTCTGGACAAAAAGTTCATCGATTCCGAAGGTAATACGTTCCGGGCTCCTCTAGATTGGGCCCATGAACGAACCAGTCTCGTCGCCACGAGGGACTACCGAAGCATGATTACCTTTAATTAATGGGGTCTCGACATGAAAAAACTAGTGTTAAGTTTGGTTTTATTCACCTCTTTAAGCAGTGTGACCGCAGGCACTGCCTTTGCCGCGCCAGTGGCCGAGCGGGCTTCTCTGGCGCCCATGCTAGAGCACGTCACCCCAGCCGTGGTGATTGTGTCTACTACACAGACCGCTAGGGGTCCCGAATCCTTGCGCAATCTCGACGAGGGCCAGCTAAGACGCTTCTTCAGCGACCCCTCCTCAGGTGGACTGCAGTCGGTTCCACGCGGCGAGGTGCGCGGCATGGGCTCGGGCGTGATCGTGGATGCAGACAAGGGCTATATCGTGACCAATAGCCATGTGATCGCTAATGCCGACGTGATCAATGTCGCGCTGCAGGATGGGCGCGAGTTCAAGGCCACTCTGATCGGCAGCGACCCGAGCACCGATGTGGCGCTCTTGCAGATAGACGCGACACAGCTAGAGGCCCTGCAGTTAGCCGAGATCGACGAAGTACGCGTCGGTGACTATGTGGTGGCAATAGGCAACCCTTTCGGAGTAGGTCAGACGGTGACACAGGGGATCGTCAGTGCCCTAGGCCGTGGCGGACTCAACAACGAGAACTATGAAGATTTTATTCAAACCGATGCCGCGATCAATATGGGCAATTCGGGTGGTGCGCTAGTGAATCTCGACGGTGAGTTGATAGGCATCAATACCGCCATCATTAGCGGCAGCGGCACTAGCGCGGGCATTGCCTTCGCGGTACCGGTGAATATGATCTCCGCGGTAATGGATCAGCTCGAGCAGTTCGGTGAGGTGCGCCGCGGACAGCTGGGTGTACAGATTCAAGACCTAAGCACGGCGATGGAGTCTGCGCTGCAAACCGGAGCGGGACGCGGCGCGCTGGTGACTAGTGTGCTGCCTGGCAGCGCCGCAGAGCGGGCGGGTCTGGAAGTGTCCGACGTGATCGTGGCGGTGGACAATGACGCCGTCGCTAGTGGCCGCGAGTTACGCAATATTATAGGCCTGCTGCGCCTCAATCAGGAGGTGACGCTACAGGTCTACCGCGATGGCAAGAAGCAGTCAATCAACGCGGTAATCGGCGGCGTGGAGGCCAGTGTGGCCGCCACTGAGGCTCAACCCAACCGTAGCCTTTCCGAGCCCGAGTTTCTGGGCGCCCAACTGCGCAATCTCGACGCGTCTCGCAGCGCCGGCCGCAATGGCGGGGTAGAGGTCATATCGGTAGAGCAGGAGAGCCAAGCCTGGCGTGCAGGCCTGCGCCCTGGCGACATTATCTACGAAGTTAATCGTAACGACGTGGCGAGCCTGCAGGATTTTAATGAGCTGATCGCGGGTCAGTCACCGGTGACCGCGCTATCAGTGGTGCGCCAGAACCGCAGGATGTTGGTGATCGTGTCCTGATTGCCGCACTACTCGGGACTCGATTCATGCAAGGGCTAGAGGAGTTTGCTCGACAGATGTAAGTGGGAGGTAAGCACGACTTTAGCAGTCGCTGTGCCTGACTTTGGCCGATCGTGGTACGCCTCGATCGGCATTTTTTTTGCCTAAGAAAAGTACCTGCTCGCCATTGCTTGGCGGTTTGCAATTGGCGTCGATCGTGCTAACGTCCTGCGCCACTAGTCGCCGTTATCTACAATTCGTTCTTCCGGAGTGACCCGTTGAGTTTGCACGCTAAACCACTTTATCGCCTCGTCGCCGCACTCCTTGTCGCCCTCTGTGTGCCCGTGCAGGCACTCGCGCAGAGCACATTGGCGACACTGAGTCGCGTCGACTCTCCTCTAATGCCTCTGGGCGGCGCAACTATCGAACCTGATTTCACCGAGTTTCTCACTTGGCTCGACAGTGAGATCAACACCCTCGGCGTGCCGGGCGTGGCCATGGCGGTGGTCAGCTCGCAGGCCACATTGGACCTGCATACCTGGGGCGTGCGCACCGCAGGCGAAGAGGCGCCGGTAGATGCGCAGACTCTGTTTCGCATTGCCTCCGTGTCCAAGACTTTCGCCGGCGCCGTTACCGCGAAATTGGTGCACGATCGCAAACAGTCATGGGATACGCCCATCGTGAGTATCTTGCCGCAGTACTCGATAGGCACGCAGGATAGCTCGCGGGAGATGACCTTGCGCCATGTGCTAAGCCACAGCACTGGGCTCATGCCCCACGCCTATTCGAATATGCTGGACTCGGGCGTCGCCTATGAAAAGATTCAAGAAAAATTCAGGGAGATCCCCACCGTATGTCCACCTGGGCGCTGTTATGGCTACCAGAATGTCGTGTTCTCACTCGTCTCGGACGTGGTGGAGGTGTCTGAGCACGAGAGCTATGAGCAATATGTGCAGGAGCGCATATTCAATCCCCTGGGCATGCACACGGCCTCGGTAGGGCTGAGCGGCTACACCGAATCGCTCAACGTCAGCTCTGCCCATCAGTTCGGTGGTGAGACGTGGCGCATCGCTCGCACCAATGCCGCCTATTATTCTGTGGGCCCGGCGGCAGGGGTCAATGCCAGTGTGCAAGACATGATTATCTGGGCGCAGGCGAATCTTGGCGCGTTCCCCGCGGTCATGCCCGAGGATGTGCTCAGCGAACAGCAGACCCCCACGGTAGAGACCCCGCGCGGAAGCTATTTCAACCGCTGGCCGCGCCTAGACAAAGCCTGGTATGGCCTCGGATGGCGAATCTTCGACTACGCCGGTGTCCGCGTCATTCATCATGGCGGCGGGGTGCGCGGTTTTCGTTCGGAGCTGGTGCTGGTGCCCTCATTAGACATTGCCATGGTCGTCCTGTTTAATGGCGAGACGGCATTAGCTAACGATGTAGTCCCGCACTTCCTCGACAATATCCTTCCCTAAACAAAGCCCTAAGAGACACGTCAGACGCGTGACTAAACACACCTCAGGAGCCTGACTTGTGAATGCAATTCATGAATTACTCAACTCGCACCGCAGCATACGAAAATTTACCGATCAACCCATAAGTGCCGAGCTATTGGCGACCATCCTGCGCTCCGGCCAGGCTGCGGCGACCTCGAGCTTCCTGCAGGGCGCCACCGTGATTCGCGTGCGCAACCCCGCCAGCCGAGACAAGCTCGCCGCCCTAGCGGGCAACCAGCCCTATGTCAGCAGTGCGGCAGAGTTCTTCGTGCTGTGCGCGGATCTTAAGCGACCTGGCAACTGCTGTGTGCAATACGACAAGCCCTTCGAGGGCGACTACACCGAGCATTTCATCATCGCTACTGTGGATGTGGCCCTGATGGCGCAGAACATGGTGGTGGCTGCCGAGGCGGCGGGGCTGGGGATCTGTTACATCGGCGGGCTGCGCAACAATCCTCGCGAAGTATCGGACTTGCTGCAGTTGCCGCAAGGGGTCTATCCGGTGTTTGGGCTCTGTCTCGGCTACCCTGACCAAGATCCCGAGTGCAAGCCACGCCTGCCGCTAGAGGTCATCGTCAAAGAAGAGGTCTACTCCGAAGAAGGGGATGCGCAGCGCATCGCCGAATACGACGAGCGTGTGCGGGAATATTATAAGCAGCGCACGGGCGGGGGGCATGGCGTCGCGTGGAGCGAGCAGGTTGCCACCCTGCTCAGCGAGAAGGCGCGACCCCATATGCGCCAATTCCTCGCCGAGCAGGGCTTTAAGATGAAGTAGGCGGGCTCAGACGACTCGCTCGCTGCGCAGCGTCTGAATCTCCTGCTGCGTATAGCCTAACTCCGTCAACAGTCGGTCGGTGTGCTCGCCTAGCGTCGGGGCACGATGGCGTATGCTGGGTGGGGTCAACGATAGCGACACGGGCGGCCCCATCACTGGGGCAGGCTTGCTAAGACCGGGATAGTCCAGTCGGTGTAGCGCACCGGTGGCAGCCACATGGGGGTCGTCCAGCACATCCTGTGGTGACATCACTGGTCCGGCCGGCAGGCGCGCCTCTTCCATCTGTGCCAGCACCTGTGCCGAACTGCGCTCCGCGCACCATCTTGCCAAGCGTTCACTGATAATCTCGCCATGGTCCCCACGGCTAATATCGTCGCGAAAGCGCGGATCCTCTAGCCAATGGGGTTCACCCATGAGATTCACCCAGCGCTCGAACAGCGGGCCTCCCACACTCTGCACTAATACCCAGCCATCTTTAGTCTTGAATGTGTCCGCCGGCGCCGAAGTCTGGGAGCGATTGAGGGTGGCGGTGCGGTTGATCGCGAGAGCGTCCTGCTCTATGGCGATGCCATTGGTGTAGGTCAGCGCCGTGTTGAACAGGGAGGCCTCAACGACTTGGCCGCGCCCGGTCTTGTGTCGCTCCAACAGCGCCGCCATGGTGCCGTAGGCACTCAGGCTCGCGGTGCCGAAGTCGATAAACGGTGCGTAGGACTTGACCGGTTGCTCCGGCGTGCCGGACATATACATCGCGCCTGACATCGCCTGGCCGAGGCCGTCGAAGCCCACACGGTTGCTATAGGGGCCGCCGCTGCCGAAGGCCGAAATAAGGGTCAGAATAATGTCGGGGCGAACGGCGCGCAGGCTCTCGTAGTCCAAACCCATCGCCTTCAGTGTGTCGGGCGGCAGATTGGCGATCACCACATCGGCACTCGCCACGAGCTTGCGCACTATCTCTTGGCCCTTGGGCTTCATTGGGTTCAGGGTCATGCCCAGCTTATTGCGGCCAACCTGCATGAACAGCGCGCCGTCACCCTGCTCGCTGATAGGGGAGAGGAAGCGGTCCTCGCTGCCTTGTACCTTCTCGATACGGATGACCTCGGCGCCTAAATCGGCCAGAAGACTGGCGCAGAATGGTCCGGCGATATAGCGGCCGAAGTCCAAAACTCGGATGCCCTCTAGCACTTTGTCAGATGTCATGCGCTACTCCCCCCCGGAGTGATAATGTGAATTAGCGACGGAATACTAGCATAGCCTTTGGATCACCGAGCCTTTGTGAATACTTGATGTAGGTCACAGATATCAACGCTGGGCCCGAAACGGGAGAGGTTTTTGTGAGCATGTTAACAACATCGAGCCACCGCAAAGCCCATAATCACCTCAACTCGCGAACAAAGCCGGCTCTCGCGACTCGCCAAGCAGCATTATCAACACCGTAAACGCCCTAAATTAAGACCGAAGGAGTCATCACCATGAGCGCAGACATTCAACATATTCGCAACGTCCAAGCTTATCGCGAACTGTTGGCGATCCTGCAGAAGCCCTATCAAGACGTATGCCTAGTCTGCGAAGGCACTGGCAAGGTCTCCAATTCCCAGATCTGCCTGACGTGCAAAGGCAGTGGCCATCGTTGGCTGAAACTGATCTAAGCCGACACCGCGGCGGGGCCACCAGAGGGCTCCGCGATTGCCCCGCTTCTAGCCATCTGTTAATCCCCTATCCCTTCCTCTACAATGATTCTCAATACGAATTCGGCCGCACAGAGGGTTAACGAAAATGCGCTACATCGCTTCTTTATTACTTGTCCTTACCAGCTTCATCCTAAGCACCTCCGCAAGCCTGGCGCAGAGCGTTCCCGACGGCACCTATATCTATGCCCCAGAGCGAAGCACGGGGGGGATTGGTCGATTCTATATGGGCCGCGAGATCTCCGGCGTGATGGGTTACCAAGCGGCCCAGTGGCTGGAGCGTCCAGAGCGCATCCAGGAAGAAATGCCCGATGAGATGGTGGCGAATCTCAAGCTACGGCCCACAGATGTGGTCGCCGATATCGGAGCGGGTTCTGGTTATTACACCTTCCGCATGGCGCAGTTGGTGCCACAGGGCAAAGTGTTAGCGGTCGATATTCAGCCGCAGATGCTGGAGATGATAGAACAGAGAAAGAGCGCTGAAATGGTCAGCAATGTCGAGGGCATCCTCGGCGACATCGACGACACTCATTTGCCTGCCGAACAAGTCGATCTCGTCTTGCTGGTGGATGCGTATCACGAGTTCTCACATCCTTGGGAGATGATGAGCAGTATCGTGGAAGGCTTGAAGAGCGGCGGTCGCGTTGTACTGCTCGAATACCGCGCCGAAGACGCCAGCATCCCTATTCGTCCGCATCACAAGATGACGCAGGAGCAGGTGAAGCGCGAGATGGCGGTGTTCGATATGGAGTTTATCGAAACGCTAGATTTTCTGCCCTGGCAACACATGATGTTCTTCGCCAAGAAGTAACTCGCCGGAAATTAAAGTTGGATAACCTGCTCGCGTAGTTCTGCCATCCGCGCGAGCAGTCGATTCTGCGTGCCGATGGCGATGTCCGCTTTGTTCATCGCCGCCATCAAGTCCTCTACGATCGCGTTGAAGGCAGCCCCCGTCACATTCATCCCCACATGGGTATCGACAAGCGAGTCGCCGGTGTATTCGCACGGGCCATCGCTGAGCATACACACATGCTCGATAAAAAAATATCGGAAACGCTCGACATTGGTATCCTCGAAATAGGCGATAACGCGCTCGTCGTTGGCGATCTCCACTATGAAATAATCAGTGATTGTCGCGATTCCTGCCTCGCCACCTAATGCGCTGTAGAGGTTTTCTGGATGCTGCGTTCCACTACAGGCGTTCAATAGCATTACTAGAGTCAGCGCGCATAGACCCTTGCCGAGGGAGAAATTTCTGATCATGCTCATCTATAGCGCTCCCTGTATCGAAAGGTAAAACCCATTCTGCGGCCGCGCACCGGCAATCTCGCCGAGCATGACATAGGCGCCAGTGACCGAAACATGTTTGTTAGGGAACCAGGCCACGAATACATCCGCAGCACCGCCTTCACGCAATGCATTGAGGTTGTCTGGTTTCTGTCTGTATTCCGCGCCAATGGCGATGCTGCGCGTCAAGAACATCGCCGCCGCTACCTCCACTTGCACGCGTGTGTCTTGATCGTCGCCGCCATGCCCTAGCAGGCCAAACTGATTGGCCTGCGAGTAACGCAGGTTCACATTGAGCATGCTGGTGCGATGGAAGAGGCCGTCTATCCATGCGCGCGCGGCGCTAATATACAAATCCGTGCCGTCGTCATCCTTGGCGCCCACCGCTCTTGCCGTAGCGGGATCGCGCAAGTGGCTGCGCTCGAGCCCAAATGCAACTTGTGGCAACTTCCCGTAGAGTAGATTCCCTGCGAGGCGAACTTTTAGTGCGTATTTATCTTGCTCGATCTCGGCGTCGTTGGCTTTTATCGTGAAACTCTGGCGCGCATAGGACAGCTCTAATCGATCACTGAAATTGACGCCGCCGCCGACTACGTCAAGGGTGAAATCGTCGAGGTCGGTGTAGGTAGCGAAGGCCGTAAAGCCGCGTTGCTCCTCGGAGGCAAGGCTAGTCAGGGTCGCCCATGGAATAAGGCCGCCACCACCGGCGCCGCCGATGGAGCTAACTCCACCGGTACCCTTTATGCGGCCGTCGGCATGCGCGTAGACCCATGGAAGTACTAGGCCAGTAAGAAGCACTAAGAGGGAAAGATTTCGTCTCATATTATTGATCACGCAATGCTCTAAAGCCGAAGGCACGCTCCGGGTTGGTGATGCTCAGTTGTACCTCGAGGGTGCCGCCTTCGCTGATAGAAGCCGTGCTCACCGTGCGCCGATTGTCCGTGTCGTTCGACCAGGGGTGCCATACGACGATCTGCTCCGGGATGGCGCTCTGTTCGAAGCGCACTAAACCACTCGCGTCGCTAACGGCGACGTTCTGCCAATCACTCACATAGATGTAACCGACCATGCTGTCGTGAATATTGCAGCCTAGCACTGCAACTCCAGACTGCTCGAAGGCGACCGGCGCCCCGGGGGTATCGGCATATAATTCAGTGGAGAATTGCTTTATCGCGGAGAAGGAATAAACGTGATGACGGATATTATCGTTGTTAGGAAAGTTCACGCGCTGTCCTCTCTGGACCGCGATGACCATAGGCACGAAGCGTTTGTTGACTTGATCGATGATGGCGATCTGGGAAGGGGCGATGCTAACCGCCGCCCCTGGGCTCTCAATCACCGCATTGGCGACCGGCATGCCCTGTTGATCAACCACTAAGACCGCAAACTCGGCCGCTAAGCTAGTGACCGGGGTTAGTCCGAGGGCGCAGAGCAGATAAGCGAACAGGTAGGGCGATTTTCTCGAGGCCATGATTTCCTAGTGAGAGCGTGGTTCAAACTTAGAGAGCATTCTAAGCGATGCGGAATAAAAATAGGCGCAATGCTGCCATTGCGCCTACTGTGTGCGTTGTAGGTTGCAACTAACTAAACAGATCTTTGCACAAACAAAAACCCCCTCCGCTAGGCTGATCGCACGGAGTCCTAGAACGTCGTCCTAATCTTCAGCGCGACTTTCTGACCGCCTCCCGAGGAGCAAGAATCCTCTATCTCCGTCAACCTACTGGCACTGACTAGGCCGTCATAGCGATAGCGGTCTCGACAGAATTCGGAGCCTAGGGTGTTCATGGTCTCTAAGCGGAAGGTGAAGTTCTCGAAGGCAACCTTGGAGACGAAGAGCTGCAGCTGTGGGCCAGGGAGGTACTGTTCGATGGTGTCCACGTCTACGTTCTTCTCACCGCCCCTGATCTCTTGGCTAAACTTGAAACCATAGTTCAGGCCCAGATCGGGGATGTCGTGGCTGAAGCCTAACTCGATGTTGCCGCGTCGATTGAAGCGCCGGTCGGTGCCTATGATCGGATCGTAGACACTGGAGTCGAAGATGTTCACGGCGCTGGTGACGAGCGCATCGGGCAAGCCAAGAAAGGCGAGTCGCGTGCTCGCATCGATGAAGATGCCATAGCGCGTACCGGCCCCTATGTTGCCAGTGGTCGACAGCGGGTTTGCAGGATCGTCCGAGACGTTGATCTTGCCGATGATATCGTCGATGTCGCGATAAAACAGGCGTGAATTCACCACTCCGCCATCGTTGGGTAGGCGATACTGTAAGCCCAACTCATAGCGCATCTCTTTCTCTTGGCTTAGGTCGGGGTTGCCGGCGTAAGTGTCTTTGGATGGGTCGGAATTGTTAGTCGTGGCCGTGAAGCTCTCGAAGCTCAATTGCGAGATCGCGCGCTCGGCTGTGGCGCGTAGTTGCACCGACGGATTGAGGTCATAGCGATAGTCGACCTTGGGGCGTAGGAAGCCGAAGTCGCGGCTACGGTTGGCGACACCGGTTTGCTCGATAGTCGATGCCTCATATAGCAGCGTGCTCTCTAGCGTCATCTTGTCGTTAAGGGTCCAGTTGTGTACCGCAAAGCTTTCGTACCGTATCTCCTCAACCGTGGAGCCAGGGTTCGAGGAACTCAGAACCGGCGGAAGATTTCCATAGCTGGACGAAGGGGTGCCGGTCGCGCTCGCCGAACCGAGGTAGAGCTCCGTGTCTAAAATAGTCTGGGCGCGCTCTAGGCCTAGCTGCATGTCGTGGCCTTCGGTGATGCCCCAGCTATAAGTGGCCTGGGCGATGCGTTCACGAGTGCGCTTGTTCGATTGCAGATACTGCGTCTTGTCGCGCGCATTATCGGTAGTGGTGAAGCGATCGCGAGTCGAGTTGCGAATCTCTTCATTGCTGATCGCGAGCAGCTGGAAGCGGCTGCCATTGGCGAAGCTATGTTCGTAATTGCCGCCGATCTCCCAATTCGACTGTTCGTTATCGGTGGCCTCCAACACAGAGCTATAGGGTGTTAAGAGATCGGCGCTCGCGAAGCTGTCACGATCCACTTCCGCGGGATGAGAGGCATCGGAGTACAGGGAATTGAATTGAATGCGGTCGCGCTCGAAGTCGTAGCCGAGATTCATGCTGGCTTCGATAGCGTCTTGGTCGCGAAAATTAGACTCTTTTACTATTTCGGTCAGCGCCATATCCGGGTCGTAGTTGTACTCGGCGCGCCTGTAACCGTTATAGCGCGGGTCTAACTTAAGTCCGAATAGGTAATTAAGATTGCCGGTTTGACCACCATAGGCGATCGACGCGCCTGGATCGAGCGTGTCGTCGGTGTGGTAGTCCATATTGATTTCGGCGGACAGGCTGGAACGCGAAGCGGCCTCCTTCAATACGATATTGACCACTTGGCTGGCGCCACGCACATCCAGTTCCGCGGAGCTGCCACGAATGATCTCGATACGATCGACCTGATCGGCGGCGATTCGACTGAGTTGATCATTAGCCGAATTGTCCTTGCCAGCGATGCGCTTGCCGTTGATAAGGAGGTCTCCGCCAGAGCCTAAGCCTCGGCCGCCAGAGTTGTTGCGCAGGTTCACCCCGGGAATGCGGCTGATCATGTCATTCGCAGAGATCGGCGTGTACTGGGCGAAGAAGTTTGCCTCGTAGACGATGGTCGAATTCTCGCTATTGCTGTCTTGGGCATGTCCAAGCGGGATGCTGCTTAGTGCGAGAGTGAGGGCGCAGAGGCGTAGACTGGTGCGGATAGAAGGCTGTAAAAATAGATGCCCAAGTGTCATGTGATCTCCGGAATGTAACGATAAAACGCGATAACGTCGTTAGGGGTTCCGTTCAACGCCTGACATGGCACTGACCGAATTATAAAAAAGCGTAATGATACAGTAACTTAGCGTTTTCAAGAAGTGACAATTTGTCAGTTCTTTCGAGCAAATGCTCGCAATTGTGCTATTTTGCGCTCTTGCAATGAAGTATTACGCACAATATTCCCGACTGGATTAGTGAGTCTTCGAGCGCCGCGCGATAGGCTCAGCAATAGACCCTTGCTGCGCTTTTTCGGGGCTTTCCTAGGCCGAATCTTTGCGATTTACTGTGCATTTGCTCATAATGTGCGCCCTCTAATGCACATCCATGCATCCCCCCAAATAGGGATGGATAGTGGGCTACAGGGCACGGAAAGAAACTGTTTTTGCCTATTGGCCGTCGATTTAGGAGTTCAAGTATATGCAGCGCGAGTCCATGGAAGTTGATGTAGTGATCGTCGGAGCAGGCCCAGCAGGACTCTCCGCCGCATGTCGATTATTGCAGTTGGCTAAGGATGCTGAGCTGGAACTTAGCGTGTGTGTCTTGGAGAAAGGCTCCGAGATTGGCGCTCATATCCTCTCTGGTGCTGTATTCGAGACTAGCGCATTAGACGAATTGTTCCCGGACTGGAAAGACCGTGGCGCGCCACTGAACACCGCGGTCACCGGCGACGATGTCTATTATCTCTCAGGCCCAACTAAGGGCGTGAAATTTCCCGGCTTACTCGTCCCCAAGCCCATGCATAACGATGGCAACTACATCATCTCCCTAGGTAATTTGTGTCGCTGGTTGGGCGAGCAGGCGTCCGAGTTAGGCGCCGAGGTGTTCCCGGGCTTTGCAGCGGCGGAGATCCTCTATCACGAAGACGGCAGCGTGAAAGGCGTCGCCACCGGCGATATGGGCGTAGACGCTCAGGGCGAGCACAAGGATTCCTACGAGCCCGGGTTCGAGTTTCACGCTAAATACACCGTGTTCGCCGAAGGCTGTCGCGGCCATCTAGGCAAGGAGTTGATCGAGCGCTTCAAGCTAGATGCCGACTCAGACCCACAGCATTATGGCATCGGGTTGAAAGAGATCTGGGAGATAGATCCCGCTAAACACAAAGAGGGCTTGGTGGTCCATACGGCGGGTTACCCGATGATTGGCGCGAGCTACGCAGGCTCCAGCGGCGGATTCCTCTACCATTCGGAGAATCATCAGGTCTCGCTAGGCCTGATCGTCGATCTTGGCTATAGCAATCCCCATATTAGTCCCTTCGACGAGTTTCAGAAGTTTAAGCAGCACCCGGTGATCAAGCAGTATATCGAGGGCGGTAAGCGTCTGAGTTACGGCGCGCGCGCACTCAACAAGGGTGGCCTCAACTCGCTGCCGAAGATGACTTTTCCCGGTGGCCTGCTGATCGGCTGTGATGCTGGCACACTCAACGCGGCTAAGATCAAGGGCAGCCATACGGCAATGAAGTCCGGCATGCTCGCCGCGGAGAGCCTCGTAGAGGCTCTGCAGAGAGCCGGAAGCGAAGGCACTGCCGAGAAGGAGTTGACCTCCTATACCGAGCGTTTCCGTGCCTCCAAGCTCTATGAGGAGTTGTACAAGACCCGCAACTTTAGTGCGGGTTTCCACAAGCTAGGGTTCTGGCTCGGCAGCGCCTTGGTGTTCATCGAGCACAACCTGTTAGGCGGCCGTTTCCCTATTACCTTCCGCGATCGCACACCCGATTATGCGCAGATGAAGACGGCTGCGCAGGCCCCTAAGATCGACTATCCGAAGCCCGATGGCAAGATTAGCTTCGACAAGCTGTCCTCAGTGTTCCTGTCCAATACCAATCATGGGGAGAATCAGCCCTGCCATCTGCACCTGAAGGATCCGAGCATCCCCATCGGCGTGAACCTCCCTAAATTCGATGAGCCCGCGCAGCGTTATTGCCCCGCAGGCGTATACGAGGTGGTAGAGGAGAGCGATGGCAGCAAGCGCTTCCAGATCAATTCTCAGAATTGCGTGCATTGCAAAACCTGCGACATTAAAGATCCCGCGCAGAACATACATTGGGTGACTCCCGAGGGCGGTGGCGGTCCGAACTATCCGAATATGTGATGAGGGATAGCAGGCGCGCCATAGGGGCGCGTCACTTGCCAAGCCGTTGTCGTGAAGAGTAACCTCAAGCTATCGTCGGTTACGGAGCATGAACAATGCGCACAGTTCTAGTGCTGATAACAATGATCGCGCTGCATACCCAGGCAGCCGAAGTTAGTGACTTGTCGACGCAGCGCTGGTTTGCGAGCGCTACGAATAACTTCATCCTCTACAGTCAGTTGTCACAACGGCAAACCGAGCGCCGCGCTAATGCCCTCGAGCACTGGCGTGCTGCCGCCTTGCAAGTCTTAGGCGTCGCCGGCACGCAAGCGCAAGACCCAATCAAGACCTATCTCTATCTCTTCGACGAGGAGGACGACTACCTACTCTTCGCGGAGAGTAATGATGCGGCGTATTTTTACTCCTCACCGCGTGCGAACTTCATCATCGCGCGCAATAGTGATGCCGGAATCGACATGGCCAAGCATCACTACGCACACTTCCTCATCAACAATCGCCCCATCGGCTTGCCACGCTGGTTTGAAGAGGGGATGAGCCAATACCTTAGCCGCCTAGAGCCCGCCGGTCGTGATGCCGAGCTGCGAGGGTTTAGCGCCGATGACTATCGATTGATTGCCGCGCTCAATGGGGACTTAGCGCTCGATGACTTACTCTATGACGATGCCTCATTAGCCTCCCCAAGACTCATCCAGATCGCCAATCTAAAGGCAGCGTTCTTCGTGCATTTCCTGCGCCATGGTCAGCAGCGCGCAGGCTTCGATGATCTCCGTGGCCATCTACAAGACTATCTTGCTTTACTGCAGCAGGGTCGTAGCGAGCGCTTTGCCTACGATCAGGCATTCGAGTTGCCAGTGCGCAGCTTAGCGCAGGAGTTCGAGCGCTTCGTGCAGGAGGGACAGCGCCGGGGCGATAGCGATCAGGATATATTCGAGATTGCGCCGCAAGGTGAGTTTGAGGCCTATGAGGTAGGGCAGGAGGAGATCGACCTAGCGCTAGCGGAGATTTCCCTGCACTCGGCTCGCTTCCGGCTGTCGGCATATTTTTTCGAGCATCTGTTGCAAGAGGGCAGGGGCGGTGGTCGAGCATCTTCCGGTCTCGCCGATGCCAAACGCATGCTTGCAGAGGAGTCCGATGACAGCGCCGACGCAGTAACTGCGCAGGAATTGGAACTTGGCTATCAGCGTGCCTTGGAATTGGCGCCTGAGGATTTTCAGCTGCACCTAGATTTCGGGCAGTATTACGATAGCCAGCGCGAGAACTGCGAGGAGCCCTTAAGCCCCGCGCAACTGCAGCGCGTCGAGCAGGGCATGACCACACATTTTCAGCGTGCCTTAGCGCTGAACCCGGATTCTGCCGAGGTGAATCTGTCCAATGCGCAGCTCTATTTATTCCCGACCATGGACTGGCAGCAGGGGCGCGTATACCAACAGAAAGCCTTCGCGAGTCTGCCCGCCGATACCTTCGTATTAGAGCAGGCAGTCGAGTATGCGATTCTGGCGAACGATTACGACGAGGCCAATGCGTTGATCAACCGCATGGCGAGGCCGATGCACTTCTGGGGGACTCCTTTTTGGATCGACGATCTGAGGAGAAAACTGCAAGCGGCGCAGCGAGGAGAGGCTTTCGATCCCTGCGCGCAGGGCCAGGATTAGGGGGAGTGGTGACGTGCAAAATATCTTCCACCTAATATGCTGCCTATTCCTACTGAGTCTTCCAGCGGCCCAGGGCGCCGTCCTCGACCCCGACAGCCCAGCCCAAGCGGTGCTCGCCGAGTTAAGCGATGCGCTAGATGCCGAGGGCCTCGATGTTGCCTATAACCTCAATGTTGTAGACGTGGCACGTGGCACACCCGAGCGACCACGAGTCGGCATTCTCGCGGATATTCCTGCGCTTTCACTCCCCCTAAGCCCTGAGTTGCAACAGTGGGAGACGGCGTTATTGGCATCCGAACTCGGGGCTATCGCCTTTGTGCAAGGGCAAGCCTCGGCAGGGCAAAGCGATCACTACGACAACTTCTATGGGGCATGGCTCGACGCGCCTCTGCAGCAGCGTTACCTGCTGAGCTATGCGGCCGCGGATCGAGTCAGTGCCGAGCGCGTCGCTAAGGTGCTTGCACAAGGCTATCGCGTCTTTCATATCCAGCCGCAGGGTTTCCCTCAACAAGGCGCCTCGTCCGCGGTGCCAGCGCAGGAGCGTGGAGGCCGCCTCTACGCGACTGTAGGGCAGCGCTGGGTGCTGGACTCTGCGGCGGCCCGTGAGCTGAACAGCGCGCTGCCGGAATTTCTCTATCTTGGCGAGAGCCTGCGCCGCAATAGTGACTCGGTATTGAACCCGAAGAGCCGAGAGGAGCGCCGCATAGCCGCCG
This sequence comes from Gammaproteobacteria bacterium UBA5078, assembly GCA_002416505.1. Taxonomy (GTDB): domain Bacteria; phylum Pseudomonadota; class Gammaproteobacteria; order Pseudomonadales; family Pseudohongiellaceae; genus UBA5078. The sequence continues at coordinate 62,368 of DIAM01000016.1, read as the reverse complement.
CAGAGCCAGCGGTATTCCTCAAGGAGAGCCTCGGCGATGAGTTCGAGGCATCTACCATTCCCGAGATAATAGTGCCGGGTGGAATAGCATTAGGCGAAAACGCGGTCTTAGTGGATGTAAGAGAATTACGGTTCGCGGATGCCAGTCTCGCATTGGTGGATGGGGCCGGCGTCGCGAGAGAGTTGCCGCGCGAGGCTCTGGAGATCTGGAAAGCTGCATTCGACTTCTCGGCTCGCTCCAATCGCATCGGCTCCGATGCCATCGTCGATATCGATGAGCGTGGCCGCGTTAAAATTAGCAGTGCGCTAGAGGATACCGATCTAGGTTACGATTTGGTGCGTATCGATACCGAGCCTTTTAACTATGTTACCCGTTTGGATGTGCGCAAGAGTGTCATAGTGGATAGTCACGTCGAATTTGTCAGTGCGCAGTCGAGTATCGATTTTCGGAGCGAATACGAGGTGCGCTTTCTGCAGTCCGATAGGATGCGCATTGCGCGTACTCAGGCGGCCACTGTGTATCGCTATCAATCCGCTAGCGACAGCACGATGCACATAGATGCGTGGGGGCCAGACGCGTTTAAATTGGAGGGCCGCACAGATTTCGATGCGCTGGGGGCGAGCACTCAAGCCGTCGCTCGGTATGCCGCATGGATCGCCTTGTTTAGAGCAGTTCATGCACAGGAGCTCGAGTTTAGCCACGGACGCTATGAGTTTCTAAAGCTAGAAAAGGAGGGAAGGCCTACGCCTTCTCGTATGTGAGAGTGATGAGAGTTATTAGAAAAAAACTAGCGAAGCTGCTCTTTGTCTGCCTGCTGTTCGTGGCGGTCTCTGCGTGCAATGTCATTCGTCTCGATCTCAATTTCGCCGATGATCGCAAGTTCGAGAGTCAGATTCTCGACCAGCGTGAGGATCTTTTCACCGACATAGCGCCGATGGCGCTTAGTGACGAAATCATTGCCTATATGGAAGAGCACGTCACCGATCTATCCACCGAGCTTACGATCGTGGACAAGTTGCAAAGCCTGTTATTCGATCCCAATTACCTCAATATCCAATACGATGATAAGGTCACCCGCTCGGCGATTCAGACCTTCCACGATCGCAAGGGTAATTGCCTTTCCGTCGTGAATCTGTATATCGCGATGGCCCGTCACTATGGTATCGACGCGAAGTTTCAGACCGTGAAGGTGCGCCCAAGTTGGGATAGACGCGGCGAGATTCTAGTGCTTAGCCAGCACATCAACGCCCTGGGTCGTTTCAATTCGAGCACGGTCTATGTTGTGGACTTCACGCCCGAGATTACCCTGCAGCAGCTGACGGCGAACATCATAGATGACCGCGAGGCGCGCGCGCTCTATTTTAATAATCTTGGTGCGGAGAGTCTGATAGCGGAGAACTACGATCAGGCAATCGCGTATTTCAAGAACGCCCTCTACCTCGAACCCGAGCTCTCTATCGTGTGGAATAATATCGGTTCCGTCTACAGTCGTCTTGAAGAGAAAGAGACTGCGGAGTATGCCTACCAGAAAGCGTATTTACTCGATCGCAGCAATGCGACGGCGATCAATAATCTCGTACGCTTCTATAGGAGTCAGGGCGACGTGGAGACTGCGAATCGCTACGCCAAGGCGATCGAACGCTTTAATGATAGGAACCCTTACTTTCACTACAATCTCGGCAGTGTCGCCTATGTAGATGAGGACTATGAGGCCGCGCTGAAACACTTCACCGCTGCGGTCAAGCGCAAAGAGGTTGAGCCCGATTTCTATCTCGCAATTAGCAAGACCTATGAGAAACTCGGCAAGCCCGAGGAGGCCGCGCGAGCTTATCAGGCCGCGATAGAGAGTGTGCGCATCGCTGGGCAGATCTATCTGCCCAGCAATAACAAGGTGCGGATTGTGGATGAGAAAACCATCCTCAGGCCGGCCAGCGCCGGGTTCAGCATACGCACCTCGCCCCTGTAGAGTAACGCGGGGCTTGCCTAGACGAACTCCACCCCGAAAGAGTAGGGCGTTAGCAGGTCTTGCGCGGCACCTCGTGTGCTAGCGTCGGCTAGCTTAACCGTCATCATCAGCCCGCTCTTCTTATCGAGGCGCCCCCGTACGCTGGCCTCGATGCCTTGTTCTGCAAACAACTCGCCCAAGATGATCTCGGTGATTCGCTGGCGTAGCGCCGGTCTAAAAATCTTGCCGACGGCGGTCAATGGCATGGCATCCACGAACTCGATGCGCTTCGGTATCGCCGCGCGTTCGGAGATGTGCTTCTCGCCGAAGGCCAGCAATTCCTCGGCACTGCATACCGCGCCGGGTTTCAATTGGACGAAGGCCATCGGTAACTCGCCGGCATAGGCGTCTGGCAAGCCAACGGCGATACAACTGGCCACCGCAGGATGCCCCGCGAGTCCCTCTTCTATGATCGCGGGGTCGATGTTATGACCGCCGCGGATGATGAGATCTTTAGCGCGGCCCGAGAGGTATAGATAGCCCTTGTCATCGAGATAACCAAGGTCGCCAGTGTTGAACCAACCTCCCTCGACCCAGGCGACGGCGTTATCGCTCTGCGCCTTATAGCCACAGAATACCTGTGGTCCTTTGACTAGAATCACGCCGTTCTCACCCAGCTCACACTCCTTGATAATCTTACCCTCATGCACGTGTGCGATACGCAGCTGGGAGTAGGGAAGGCGCATGCCAACGCTGCCAGGGGGCTGCCACAGCGGCGCGCGGGTAATCAGCGCGGTCGTCTCGGTCATGCCATAGCCATTGGAGACCTCGACATCAAATTTTGTCTCGAAACTCTTCTCGAAATTTGGAGACAGAGGCGCCGCACCGGAATTGATATTGGTGAGGCTGCTGATGTCCGCATCGCCCACGGGGATCTGTGTGAGGGCCATGAGTACCGTCGGCACGGTGGAGAAGCCGCGCACCTTGAAGCGCTCGATATGGTGCCAGAAATTCTTCATGCCCTCGGGTGAGCGGAACCCGGCCGGCGTTAGCAGCAGCACACGATATCCCACACTAAAGGCCGCGACGCCTTGGATGATAACGCCATAGATATGGAACAGGGGCAGGCCGCACAGAACCGTGTGACGATGCATATGCGCGGTATAAATCTGCATCAACTGGCCGAGAAAGGCCATGTTGCCATGGGTTAGCTGGGCGATCTTCGGGCGGCCGGTCGTGCCGCCCGTGTGGAAATAGGCGGCCACTTGCTCTGCCGAGAATACACGCTCGCTGATGAGCCGGTCGGGTTCCTGTTCCGCGATAGCGGCATCGAAGTTCAAGACCTTGGCGCTAAGATTATCTGGAATGTTGGGTTCGCTATCGGTGAAGTGTGAATGCGTTACCGCCAGCACAGTGTGGACCTTGGGCAAGCGCGGCATAATCTGCATCAGCTTGGTCCACAGGTCTGCGTGTGCGGAAGAGCCAAGGCAGATGACAAGCTTCGAATCGGCTGCCTCGATGATCTCGGCGATATGCTCTGCCTCGAGCATCGGGTTAATAGGGTTGGCGATGCCGGCGGCCTGTGCGCCCCAGATCGCGGGGTGGCTCTGCGGCATGATCGGCAGCAGGATCGACACCGAGTCGGCTGTGGTGACCCCTAGGCTGTGCAATAGATTCGCGGTCTGGGTGATGCGCTGTGCCAATTGCTTAAAGCTGATGGTCACTGGTGCTTCGTCGCGTCTGCCGGTGAGGAGGAACTCGATGGCCGGCTCGTCACCAAAGCGCTTGGCGCTCTGTTGGAAAAGAGAGTAACTGTCGGTATGGGGAAACTGCGATAGAAGCGGCTTTTTCTCAAAGGCCTCTACGCTTTCGATGGTTTCCAGAAGTGGTTCTTTTGCAGGTGTCTTACTATAATCGATCACGGTATTGCGCGCCCCCTTTTATTGTATTCATTGGCACTGCTTCATGTCTCGGTGTCCGCGCCAGTGCACTCCTTGCAGCTTCGCGTAGTGCAGCTTATATCACCTCACAAAGCTTCTTGCCAGTGCCGTGGTCTCCAATAGCACTGGCTATCTTTGCTGCTTTCAAGCAAAATTGCCTGCACAAATTGATTGTGAATTACTTGAAGCACAAGCTTCGGTTAAGCGGTCTACGTCCATGTCAAACCTGACGCTTTTGTCTTGAATACAATCTGGAGTTATTTATGAGAAAGACCTTTCTGAAAGTGCTTGGAGTGAGTGCCGCGGTAGCCCTTTCTTCCTTGGTAATCGCCCAGCAAATGGAGAAGAGCCCATCTGCCGATGGCGCACAAGCCTATATCGTATCGCCGGTCAATGGCGCGACCGTTCCAACTACCTTCGACGTCGTGTTCGGCTTGAAAGGTATGGGCGTGGCTCCTGCGGGCACACAAGTTAACAACACGGGACATCACCATCTATTGGTCGATGCCGAAGAGATGCCTGATCTTAGTATGCCATTGGGCGCGAATGTCACGCATTTCGGGGCCGGTCAAACTCAAACCACGCTGACCCTCACGCCGGGCCAGCACACTCTGCAGCTGATCCTCGGGGATCATTTGCATATTCCTCACAACCCTGCAGTGGTATCCGAGAAAGTCACGATCACCGTCCGCTAAGTTGTCTGCTCTGAAGTTAAGTGTGTTGGATCAATCCCCCATTCGCAGTGGGGGAAGTGCCGCGCAGGCGCTAGCCGAGACGGTAGCGCTTGCACAGCATACCGAGGCGCTCGGTTTTCATCGTTTCTGGGTGGCCGAGCACCACGGCTCCGAGAGTTTCGCTGGCTGTGCACCGGAGTTGTTGCTAGCGCAGATTGGCGCTAAGACCGCGCGCATTCGCCTCGGCTCTGGCGGCGTCATGCTGACTCACTACAGCCCCTATAAGGTGGCTGAGAACTTCCTCCTCTTGCAAACCCTCTACCCTGACCGTGTCGATCTCGGCGTAGGCAGGGCGCCGGGCAGCGATTCTGTCACCGCGCAGGCCCTGGCCTATGGTTCGCCAATTGGCGTGGAGTATTTCCGCAACAAGCTGCTAGACATGATGGCCTTCGTAAGGGGTGAGCGACCGGAGACGAGTGTATTCGCTCGTGCCCACGCCAGCCCACAGGTCGCCATCGCTCCGCAATTCTGGTTATTAGGCTCCAGCGAACAGAGCGCCTTGTATGCCGCAGAACTAGGCATGCGCTACTCGATCGCGCACTTCTTGAATCCGCAGCAAAGTGATCGCCTCGCACAGGTCTACCGCGAAAATTTCCAGCCCACGGATGCGCTGCCAGAGCCTCGGGTCAATGTCGGGGTGTTCGTGCTGTGTGCCGATAACGAGGAGGAGGCCGAGGCCTTGGCCTTGACGCGAGACATCTGGCGTCTGGGGCTGGAGAAGGGCAACCCCGGGCCTATTCCCTCGATCGCAGAGGCCCGCGAATTCCCACTGACAGCACAGGAGCGCGCACTGATCGCGCAGCGTCGCCAGCATGCCATCTGCGGCACCCCCGCAAAGGTCGGGGCACAGTTACGCGAGATCGCGCGTCGCCATCGGGCGGACGAGATGGTGGTGATCAGTAATTGTCATGATTTTTCGCAGCGCAAGAACTCCTATGCCCTGTTGGCGAAGGAGTTCGATCTGCAGGCGAGTGTTTAGCTGGCGCGCTTCACGGCGAGGTTCGCCATATCGATGAGGGCTTGTCGGAAGGGGCTTTCGTCCAGATTTGCGAGTAGGGCGATAGCCTTGTCGGATTCAGCAAGCGCTAGGTCGCGGGTGTAGTCTAGGCTGCCGCTGCGCTTGATGATGGCGATGACATCCGCGAGCTGTTGTTGTGCGAGTTCCGCTTCGATATCGTGCGCAGCGCCCTCTATGCAGCGCTTAAGCAGTTCCGCTTCCTCTTTAGTGCCCGTGCGCATGGCGTGAATCAAGGGCAGGGTAGGCTTGCCTTCGGCCAAGTCGTCGCCAATGTTCTTGCCCATCGTGGCGGCGTCACCCTCATAGTCGAGCACGTCGTCGATCAATTGGAAGGCCATCCCGATATGCATGCCCACATCGCGCAGGATCTGCTGTTGCTGGGCGCTGGCACCGGCTAGTATCGCGCCGCATTCGGCCGCCGCCTGGAATAGGATAGCGGTCTTATGGCGAATGACATTCATATAGCCGTCTTGGGTCGCTGCACTGTTGTTCTTATTGATCAACTGCAGGACCTCGCCCTCGGCGATGCGATTGGTCGTGTCGGCGATGATCTTCATGATGTCCATATTGCCAATGGACACTAGCACCTGAAACGCACGGGAATAGATGAAGTCGCCGACCAGCACGCTGGATGGGTTGCTCCATTGCTCATTGGCGGTAGGGCGGCCGCGGCGCATGGAGGACATGTCGACCACGTCGTCGTGCAGTAGGGTGGCGGTATGGATGAATTCGATCACTGCGGCGAGGCTGATGTGCTGGTCGCCTTGATAGTCACAGCTCTTGGCGCTCAACAGCACGAGCACTGGACGCATGCGCTTGCCGCCCGCATCGATAATATAGTGACCGATGCTCTCCACGAGAGCGACATCGGAGTATAGTTGGTCGATGATGAACTGGTTTACGGCATCGAAGTCTGCCGAAACTACTGCGCGGATATTCTTATACATGAAGCTACCGTGAGCGATGTGACTGTTTGTGACGTCAAATTATTGTAGCAACGCCTAGAGCGAGTGGGTTTTAGGCTTTTTTCGCCTACTCTTACCGCGCCTTCCCTTAAGTGCCGGGAATTAGCGATTGTTGTCCAAGACGCGCGTTGTAAATCGAGCCTGCATGCTAGGGGCGAAGGCTGTGACTGTCAAGATAACCGCGCGCGCAGAGCCTCCACGCCGCAAGCGCATGGAGAACATGATAATTTCTCAAAATGAGGCTTGCCACTACAGGGGTGTTCCCGTAAAATGCCCGCCCCTATAGGCACTGCTGGACAGAAGGACTTTCAACAAGGACTTTTAAGCGTGAAATACGCTGTCCTTGTCTCTTGTTCTAGTCATTAGGGTTTAGACCCATTAATGGACGAGAAGATCGCAGCGCTAGCAGAATACGAACCTATACCCAATGTGGAGTGAAATATGTACGCGGTAATTGAGAGTGGTGGCAAGCAACACCGAGTGGTTGAGGGCGAGATCCTCAAGCTCGAAAAATTGGAAGCTGCCATGGGCGAAGAAGTTAGCTTCGACAAAGTACTCATGGTGGGTGAGGGCGAATCAGTAAAAATCGGCGCACCTTATGTAGAAGGCAGCAAGGTTACTGCTGAAGTACTGACGACTGGTCGCGCTAAGAAAGTGACGATCCTTAAGTTCCGTCGTCGTAAGCACCACTTGAAGCACCAGGGCCACAGACAGTGGTTTACTGAAGTTAAGATCACAGGTATTTCAGCATAAAGTCGGGCGTAAGCTGGCAGGAGACAACAAATGGCTCATAAAAAAGCAGGTGGTAGTACCAGTAACGGTCGTGATTCCCAGTCGAAACGACTCGGTGTTAAGCGTTTCGGCGGCGAAAGTGTATTGGCGGGCAACATCATCGTGCGTCAGCGCGGCACGCATTTTCACCCCGGTGTGAATGTCGGGCTCGGCAAGGATCACACAATCTTCGCAACTGCCCATGGCACTGTGAAGTTTGAAGTGAAAGGCCCGCTACGCAGGAAGTTCATCAGCATCGTTACTGCTTAATTGCCGTAGCGCGTGTAGTTCGGTGTTTTGGCAAGGCCAACCCTGAACGAAAAAAAGCCTCGTCTTGTGACGGGGCTTTTTTATATGGGGCATACTGCCCCTCGCTAAGATAGCGACAATATTCGATTCCCCAACGGGTAGGAACAACATGAAGTTCGTAGATGAAGCAGAAATCACTGTGGAAGCAGGTAAGGGCGGCAATGGCTGTCAGGCCTTTCGCAGGGAGAAGTTCATCGCCAAGGGCGGCCCTAATGGCGGCGACGGTGGCGATGGCGGCAGCATCTATCTGCTCGGCGATAGCGGCCTCAACACGCTGGTAGATTTTCGCTTCCAGCCGCAATACCGTGCCCAGTCCGGTCAAGGTGGCATGAGTAAGAATTGCACGGGTCGCAGCGGCGAAGACCTTATCGTGCGCGTGCCGGTAGGCACGAGTGTGGTGGATGCCAATACCGAGGAGCTGATCGCCGATATCTCCGAGGATGGCATGCAGGTTCTGGTCGCCAAGGGCGGCATACACGGGCTTGGCAACACGCGCTTCAAGTCCAGCACGAATCGCACGCCTACGAAGACGACCACCGGTACTCCCGGCGAACACCGCACACTGCAGCTCCAGCTTAAGGTGTTGGCCGATGTGGGGCTGCTGGGCATGCCTAACGCGGGCAAGTCGACCCTGATTCGGGCGGTGTCCTCGGCGCGACCTAAGGTCGCCGATTATCCCTTTACCACCCTGGTTCCTAACCTCGGTGTGGTCCGCGTAGGCAGCGAGCGCAGTTTCGTGATGGCCGATATCCCCGGCGTTATCGAAGGCGCCTCCGAGGGTGCTGGGCTAGGCTTTCGCTTCCTGAAGCACTTGTCGCGAACGCGCCTATTGCTGCACATGCTCGACGTCGCCCCGCTCGATGGTGCAGATCCCGTTGAGCACGCCCGCAAGATCAGGGACGAGCTGGAGAAATTCAGCCCGACCATGTCTAAGAAGGAGCGCTGGCTGGTGCTGAACAAGTTTGACCTAGTGCCCGAGGAAGAGCGCGAAGCCTTGGTTGAGCGCATCAAGAAGGAATTGCAGTGGACGGGCAAGATTTTCCAGATCACCGCCATCAACGGCGGCGGCTGTCCGGACTTATGCCAGGCGATCATGGTCTCGGTGGAGTCGCACCGAGTGAGCCTGCGTGAGGATCCTGATTATCAGGAGGCGCAGGCCGAGTTCGACCGTGAGATGGAGTATGAGATTCGCAAGAGTATCGAGAAGAGCAAGGCGGCCCGCAGGGCGCTGCGCGAGCAGATGGAAGCCGATCTCGAAGATGATGATTACGATGAGGACGAGGACTACTGAGTCTGGCCTGATTAACGTTTGAAATATTTCCGCGAAGGGTTTCCTAAGGTCATGCGCAAAGAACTATTAAAGACACGTTGCTGGGTCGTCAAGATAGGCAGCTCCCTGATCACCAATAACGGCCTGGGTCTCGATAAAGAGGCGATAGCCGGCTGGGTGCAGCAATTAGTGTCACTGCAGAAGCAGGGTATTCAGGTAGTGCTGGTGTCCTCCGGCGCGGTTGCCGAAGGGGTGGCGCGGCTAGGCTTGAAGCGTCGTCCCAAGGAGATTCATCTGCAGCAGGCTGCGGCGGCGGTCGGGCAGATGGGCCTGATCCAGACCTACGAGAGTTACTTCATGCAATACGGGGTGCATACCGCCCAGATATTGCTGACCCACGACGACCTCTCTAACCGCAGGCGCTACCTCAATGCGCGCAGCACCCTCACTACCCTGGTGAGCATGAATGTGGTGCCGGTTATCAACGAGAACGATACCGTCGCGACGGCCGAACTATGCTTCGGCGATAACGATACCCTAGGCGCGCTTGTGGCGAACCTCGTCAATGCCGACGCCCTAGTCATCCTGACCGACCAGAAGGGGCTGCATAAGTCCGATCCTCGCAAAGACCCAGATTCTCCGGTGATCGCGACCGCGATGGCGGGCGACCCTAGCCTAGAGGCGATGGCGGGCAGTAGCAATAATGTAGGCAGGGGCGGCATGATCACCAAGGTCTCTGCGGCCAAGCTCGCGGCTCGTTCCGGGGCTTGCACCATCATCGCCAATGGCCGCGAGCCGCAGGTGCTCGAGCGTCTGGCCAAGGGCGAGGAGATCGGCACGCTACTATTGCCAGAGCGCCAGCCAGTTGCGGCGCGCAAGCAGTGGCTGGCGGGTCAGCTGAAGTCTAAGGGGCGTTTAGCGCTGGATGACGGCGCAGTAAAGGTATTGCAGCACTCGGGCCGCAGTCTTCTGCCGGTAGGCGTGATCGGCGCGCAGGGCAGTTTCGAGCGCGGTGACGTGGTCAGCTGTGTCGACAAGGCGGGCAAGGAGATCGCCCGTGGCCTAGTCAATTACGACAGCAAAGAGATGAGCCTGCTACTGCGTTGCAGTAGCGACAAGATCGAGTCATTACTAGGCTATGCGGGTGAAGAAGAAGTAATCCACCGCGACAACCTAGTACTAACTGAATAGATTAACTGCTTAGGTGCTCCGTAGCGCGAGTGGCACTGCGGCGTACTTCGCTGCTGGACACGCCGTGAACCCATCCATGGGGGCTCAGTCGCCGCGTCCGACCGCCATGGATGGCGGGAGTGCCGAGAATGCAGGAGCAATTCATCGGCCAGGCGGCTCATGGTCCTGCATCGAAGCACCCCACATTGCCCCTCTTGTGATGCGGTAACGACTTAGATCAGAGTTCTTTTGGATTACGAACCCTCGATGAGGCGATCAACTAGACTCCCGCGCTGAAGCTTCCCCTGCCCCCATCCCAAAATTTGTGGTGCCAACCACAACACCTAAGCAAAACGTTGAAAATATGCCGCCTCCAAAAGAATGGCATTAAATCTGAGGAGCGTGGTGTGCGGTGGGGGCTGAGGAGAGTATAAGCAGCATGGATGCTGCGCCTAAGCCTACAAGGATGTATTCACGGCGTCTCTGCGCAGCCCCTACCGTGCAGCGCGCTCCAGCACTGAACAAATACCACTGAACTAATACCACTGAACTAATACCACTGAACTAATACCACTGAACTAATACCACCAAGCTCAAACATCTAATCCGCATTGGACTTTATTTTGGGCATGAAAAAACCGGCTCGCGCCGGTTCTTTTATATCTGCAATATAGACCGAGGGTCTTAGGCGGCTTTGAGCGCCAAGATTGCAGTGTTCAAGCGGCTCTTATGACGAGCGGCCTTATTCTTATGAATAATGCCCTTGTCCGCCATGCGGTCAATTACTGGCACTGCTGCGTTATATGCAGTTGTTGCCTTCTCGTAGTCACCGGAATCGATAGCCGCAAGGACCTTCTTCAGATAAGTACGAACCATCGAGCGAAAGCTCGCGTTGTGACGACGTTGTACTTCGCCTTGACGGGCGCGCTTTCGGGCTTGTGCAGTGTTAGCCAACTGGTGCTCCTTTGATGCTTATGCAATTCACTATGAATACGTTATATGGCGCGTCTGGCTGAGTGTTCGAGTAGACCAAACCTGTAAACCAGACCCTAAGAAAGTCTTTCTTAGTAGCCGAAATTAAGACGCGGTACTATGCCGACTTAAACGGGTGTTGTCAACACTGCAATCGGCTCTATAATGGCCGCCTTTGACGGGGCAGCCTTATTCGCTTCGACCCTCACAGCAATACTGTAGATAAGGACGATTCATGATTATTAAGCCAAAAGTTCGCGGTTTCATCTGTATTAACGCCCACCCACAGGGCTGCGCCGCCAACGTGAAGGAGCAAATCGACTATACCAAGGCGCAGGGCCCCATTGCAGGCGGTCCTAAGAATGTCTTGATATTGGGTAGCTCTACCGGATATGGGCTCGCCTCGCGCATTACAGCGGCCTTTGGCAGCAATGCCAAGACTCTGGGTGTGTGCTTCGAGAAGCCCCCGACGGAGACCAAGACCGGCTCTGCAGGCTACTACAATACGGCAGCCTTTCATGCCGAGGCCGAAGCGGCCGGCCTATATGCTCACACTATAAACGGCGATGCCTTCTCGACCGCCTGCAAAGAACAGGTTATCGCGCAGCTGCAGAAAGACATCGGCAAAGTCGATTTGGTGGTCTATAGCCTCGCGTCACCGCGCCGCACCGACCCCGTCACCGGCGAAGTGTATTCCTCGGTACTCAAGCCCATCGGCAAAGCCTATACCGCTAAGAACTTGAACACCGATAGCCTGAAAATAAGCGATGTCACCGTCGAGGCGGCCAGCGAGGAAGAGATCACCGCTACGGTTAAGGTCATGGGCGGCGAAGACTGGGAGTTGTGGATGCAGGCCCTGCGCGAGGCCGACCTGCTGGCCGAGGGCTGTCAGACCGTGGCCTACACCTACTTGGGCGACAAGCTCACTTGGCCAATCTACGGGCATGCCACCATTGGCAAGGCGAAGGAAGACCTCGATCGCGCAGCCAAGGCAATTAGCGCCAGCCTTGCGAAGATCCACGGCGATGCTCATGTGTCAGTGCTCAAGGCGCTGGTGACGCAGGCTAGTTCCGCGATACCCGTCATGCCGCTGTATTTATCCATCTTGATTAAGGTGATGAAGGAGGACGGCAGCAACGAGGGCCCCATCGAGCAATTGCAGCGCCTCTTCACCGAGTGTCTATACAGCGCCGCACCGCGCCTAGACGACAAGGGTCGCTTCCGCGTTGATGACAAGGAGTTGGAGCCGAGTGTGCAGGCCCGTGTCGAGGCGATCTGGCCTGAGGTGACCGAAGCGAATCTTCTCGAGATCACTGATTTCAAGGGCTATAACAGCGACTTCTTGAAGCTATTCGGTTTCGGTGTCACGGGTGTCGACTACGACGCGGAGACAAGCCCGCTGGTCGAACACAATTTCTAAAGAGAGTACCGCGCGGGCGCTACTTAATTAGTAGCGCCCGGTAGCGCCTCCAGCCACGGGTCGAGTGTCTCCCATTCCATCTGAAACATATGAGGCGCCATGAATACCAATCCGGAATCCACAAGCGCTCCACCTGCGCTTAGGGTCTGAGCGGTCTCATCCAATCGCGCCATCCAACTCATCTCGTCCTGATCGCCGATGCGCAAATAGATCGGCATGCCCGCGAGGGCATCGACCGCTAGGCCCCGAGGGACCAGCGCGGGCACCGCGACGATTCCGCGAAAACGTTCGGGTTCTAAAGTGGCAATCTCAAGCGCAGACATCCCACCGTTAGAGATGCCCGCGAGCAAGACCTTGCCAGAGGCGATACGAGAATCCTGTTGCAGCGCGTCGATGAGTAGCGGCACCAATGCATTGTTGGCGCCGCGAAAGGAGCGCTGATTCGGGGACACTGGGATGGCCACGGCCCAGCCGCGCTGCTGGAATTCCTCTCCTAGCCAGTAGTGCAGGTCCCGCGCGAGGGCCTCCTCGCCACTGCCACCAGGCATCAGTATCAAAAGGGGAGCGGGCGTGGCGCTCGCCGTGGTGGGCAGCAGGAGGTATACGCCTAACGCTGTTTGGCCTTCGAGTGTCACCTCGATGCGCTCGGCGAAACTACTGTAGCTGCACAGCAGCATCAGTGCGCTGCTAAACAGGGTGCGGATTGCGGTCATGAACAGTCTCCTTTTGGATGCTTCGATCAGGAATCGAGCGCTTAGGGTAGCGTTCGCGTGCTCCGATTTAGGGCGTTTCTTCTCACTTTGGGCGCTGTTGTGCGGCTCGAGAAAAAGCGTGCCAAATCAAACCGTTTGCAAGGGCTTCTTGATAAAATATATAGTGTCTTGATCTATTGACGATGATCAGGCGTAACTCTACCATGCGCGCCGTTTGTCCCGCTTGTTCATTTATAGAATCGACACCGAAATTATGCGTATCTCGACCCTGTTCGTAGCACTATTATTCGCCGTAGTGACTTTTGCAATCTGGGCGCTGATCAATCGCCCAACCGAAGTGGTACCTTGGCCAGAGGAGATCAGCGGTTTCGCCTTCGCTCCTTTCCAGCGTGGTCAAGACGCGATCTTCAATGTAATGCCTACCGAAGAGCAAATTCGATCTGACGTCGAACTGCTGTCTGACAAGGCGCGTGCGCTGCGGACCTATTCTAGCCTTAGCAGTCTCGCCGTCGTCCCCGCGCTTGCGCGTGATGCGGATATGGATGTCACCCTAGGCATCTGGCTCGGCACCGATGCTCAAGTGAACCAGCAGGAGATCGAGGCTGGGGTCGCACTCGCAAATGCTTATTCCAATATCAACCACGTGATGGTGGGCAACGAGACGCATCTTCGTGGCGAATTCAGTGTGGCCGACCTAGCGGCATTCCTCGATCGCGTGCGCTCTCAGATCGCGCAACCCGTTAGCACCGCCGAGCCTTGGCATGTGTGGTTGCGTAATCCAGAACTGGCGGAGCATGTCGACTTCATTACAGTGCATATGCTGCCGTATTGGGAGGGCATCGGCGTGGACTATGCCGTCGACTTCATCGTCGAGAAGATGGATGAGTTGGAAGAGGCCTTCCCCGATAAGATGATCATGATCGGCGAGGTAGGCTGGCCTTCGGACGGTCGGACACGCGAGGGCGCTGTCGCTAGCGAAGCAAATGAGGCGCTGTTCCTGCGCCGCTTCCTGCACCGTGCAGAACAAGAGAATTATGAGTACTTCCTGATGGAAGCCTTCGACCAGCCTTGGAAGGCGCAGAACGAAGGCGGCGTGGGAGCCTATTGGGGCGTCTACGACGTCGATCGTAAGCCTAAGTTCTCCTTCGCCGAGCCCATCGTGCGCGTGCCCGACTGGCACGTACTGGCGGTGATCTCCATTCTCACCTCCGTGATCATGCTGGGGCTATTCTGCATCAACAGCAAGACGCTGAAGACTAAGGGCTATGGCTTGTTGGCACTGGTCGCCTCGGCTACCGCCACCGTGCTGGTGTGGATCATCTATGACTACTCGCAGCAATACCTCACGGTCACCTCGTTGATCGTCGGCGTGCTACTCGTGATCGGCATGTTGGGCGTCGTGACCATCTTGCTGACCGAGGCCCATGAGTGGGCAGAGGCGCATTGGTATACGGTGCGTAATCGCCAGATGAAGCCGTCGGTATTGAACCCCTCGCGCATCCCTAAAGTCTCTATTCATGTGCCCGCGTATAACGAGCCGGCGGATATGATGATCGAGACCCTGAACGCACTCGCGGCGCTGGACTACCCAGACTTCGAAGTGTTGGTAATCGACAACAATACCCGTGACGAGGCGGTGTGGCGTCCGGTGCAGAGGCACTGCGAACTGTTGGGCGCGCGCTTCCGCTTCTTCCATGTGTCGCCGCTATCGGGCTTCAAGGCGGGCGCACTGAACTATGCGTTACAAAATACCCATAAGGATGCCGAGGTGATCGCGGCCATTGACAGCGACTATCAGGTCGAGCCGAACTGGCTGCGCGACTTAGTAGGGGCCTTCGAGAACCCACGCATCGCGATCGTCCAGTCGCCGCAAGACTACCGCGACCAAGACGACAACGCCTTCAAGTCTATGTGCTTCGCCGAGTATCGCGGCTTCTTCGAGATCGGCATGGTCACGCGCAACGAGCGCAACGCCATCATCCAACACGGCACCATGACACTGGTGCGTCGCTCGGCCTTGGAAGAGGTTGGCGGCTGGGGCGAGTGGTGCATCACCGAAGACGCGGAGCTGGGTCTGCGCATCTTCGAGGCTGGCTACGAGGCCATGTATCTTTCTTACAGCTACGGTCGTGGGCTAATGCCGGACACCTTCATCGACTACAAGAAACAGCGTCTGCGCTGGGCCTATGGTGCGATGCAGATCCTGCGTCGCCACACCTCGGAGTTGTTCAGCACCAAGTCCTCGGGCTTAACGAACGGTCAGCGCTACCATTTCCTAGCGGGCTGGTTGCCGTGGGTCGCGGACGGCTTCAACCTGATCTTCAACCTCGCGGCGATCGCGTGGTCGATCGCGATGATCGTGTCGCCAACGCAGATCGATGCGCCGCTAGTGATGTTCTCGGTTCTGCCCTTGTCATTGTTCGCGTTCAAGCTGTCGAAGATGGTGTATCTATACCGTTCGCGAGTGAAGGCGAACCTGCGCCAGACAGTCGCGGCTGCAATCGCGGGCCTAGCGCTGTCCCACACGGTGGGCCTGGCGACGCTGAAGGGTTTGTTCACGGACAATATGCCGTTCGTGCGCACACCGAAGCAGGCGCGACCCTCGGCGGTATTACAGGCGTTAGGGGCAGTACGAGAGGAGTCGCTGATGCTGATCAGCCTGCTATCGGTGGTGCTGATGCTGAGCCTAGTCCCGCGGGAGTTCGGTAGCCCAGACCTAAGCATCTGGAGCGTGGTTCTGACGATCCAGGCAATCCCCTACGCGGCGGCGGTACTCGTGTCATTCGTAAGCTCATTCCGCTGGCCAGCCCGCCTACTAGGCGGCAGCATCAAGCGCAACACATACGTGCGCGAGGCGTAGTCACTAAGCGAACGAAACTGTTTTTTTTTGAGGGTCACTTCGGTGGCCCTTTTTTTTTGCTTGCTTCGATTGAGTTTAGTTTAGTTCAGTTCAGTTTAGTGCTTCGTTGCTCGAGTCACGTGGCGGGAGAGTGATTGCCGGAGACGCCAAACGACTCACATCCATGTGAAGGCTCCACGTGCGCGTCTTGCCGCCATGGATGGCGGTAATGTCGAAAATGCAGGAGCAATTTATCGGCCCTGGCGACCCGAGGCTCCTGCACTCACTCTCCCGCCCCGCGGCTCTCTTCCCGTGAGTGCTGAAGAATTTACGACTTCGTTCGAGGAAAAAAAGCACCTAACTTGCAGAAAGGCACGTTTTAATAAAGAGGTACTGAAGAATTAAGGTTAGAGTTTCGCTATAAGTCAGCGGTGGGTGTCGGGTGAAGAGTTTCAGGAACCTCGGGCGCCAGGGCCGATAAATTGCTCCTGCATTTTCGACATTACCGCCATCCATGGCGGCAAGACGCGCACGTGGAGCCTGCACAGGGATGTGCGCTTTTTGGCGTTTCCAGAAAATCTTTACCCGGCAGCCAGCGCGCCCTACGGAGCACTAACTCAAGAAAAACCTACAGAGAACTGAATTAGCTAGCTAACCACCATACAACATACCCTATTGCAAAAAGGGTCAGATAGAACATCCCTATCCATGCCAGCACGTTCATGCCCTTGGAGATGTGGGTCTTGCGCACTAGGTCGAAGTTTAGCCATGCGAAGAACGGCGTGGTGATGAACGCCAGTGTCATCGCGAACGTCAGCATCGGAGCCAGAGCGCTCTGGAAGAACAGGATGATCGCCATCCCCAGTAATGCCTGCGCCACTATCCACGCATTGAGCGTCCACGGCTGTGCGGGCCTGCGCTCCTTGCGCAGTAGATGAAACGACTCATCCAGTGTCCGCGCATAGCCATCCATTACCGCCAGCGTTGTCCCGAACATGCATAGGAACGCGATTCCCGCCACTAGGTAGCGCGACCACTGCCCGATCGTGTCCGCGTACATCGCCACTAACTGCTGCGCGAACGCCGCGCTTGCTAATGCGATCTCCTGGTTTGCACCGTGTTGAACTAGCGAGCCTAGCGCCAGGAATACCACCGCCAACAATACCGCGACACCGTAGCCCACATTGAAATCGAAAAGCGCATCGGACAAGTTGACCTCGGTCAGCTTCTGTTTCGATCGTGTCCACAGCGAACTGATCGCCGAGATCTCGATCGGCACCGGCATCCACCCCATCATCGCCACGATGAACGCTAGCGCCGATAGCTGCCATGGCGACGGACTCACGAAGTCTGCCGGTGCCGTCGGCCCATTTTGCCAGGCCACCAACACCACAAACACCGTCGTCACCGTCAGCACAAACATGATGACCTTGGAGACTCGGTCTAATAATTTGTAGTGGCCCGCCAGTAGTATGGTCAGGCATACCGCGAGCAGCAACCAGCATAGGCTAGTGATGGAGAGGTGCCACGGCAGGAAGTATTGCAGGAGGCTCGCACTCAGGATTAACACGCCGGCAGTGTTCACGACGGCCGCCACAACGTTCAGCGCCGTGAAGCTAATCAGGTAGGCGCGGCCCTTGCGCAGATAGCCGTGGATCAGGCTCTCATTCTCGTTGATGGTGTACTGGACCCCGAACCGAAAGAAGGGGTATTTGAGTAGGTTGACCAACAGGATTAGCCACAATAACTGCCAACCGAACAGCGCGCCCGCCTGTGTCGAGGCAACTAGGTGTGAGCCACCAACAGCCGCCGATGACATTACCAAGCCCGGCCCCATCGCCCGCAAGCGGGAGCGTATTCTCGTCTGTTCCATATTCTCTGATCTACTCTAAGCTAGGGGAGTCTGGTGTGCCTTGCGTCGTGCGCATAATACAACTTAGCGTGGTTCAATACGCGGGGATTTAGCAGAAAACGCGCTCACGAAACCACAGGTTACAGGCCCATTTTTCGCCTTCCTGTACCGGCATCCCCCCATGTAGGCTGTTAGGGTGGCGTAGCGTGCCGCCGAGCTCGCAGTTGTGGAACAGTAGAAGGCGACCCTTGCGCGCCTGTACCTCTAATTGCAGCGTAGGGAAGGAGGTCGCCCCGCCAGCCGGCACGTCGTTGAGATAGAGCAGGCCGGTCACTAGGCGCTGGCCCCCTCGGGACAAGCAGCGCTTGCCGTCCTCCGACTCCGCATCCCAGCCATCGAAATGCGGGGCGTACTCCTGGCGATGATCGTAGTGAATCAGCTGCAGGGATTCGGCATTCTCTAGCGGAAGTCCCGCGAGTTCGCTGATGCGCTCGCAAACCCCTGCGATCACCTCGTCGTGACGATGGGTGATCCAGCAATTGCGCCCGGTTCGGGTAGCGCTGATGACGCCATCGTTCGGCCCCGTTACCAATGCTGGCGCCAGCAACTTGTCGCCTGCGGCCAATATATGCTCGATCTCTTGCGCGCTAATATAGTCGTCAAAAACACAGACAAAGGGATCGCTACTCAGTAATTGCCCTTTCTGCATTGCCTCTGCATACTTCATCGCCTCGTTTTCCTTGGTCGCTAAGGAGTGAGAAGTCTAGCTGCTCCGCCCCATAGTGACAAACCCCCTTAGAGTGCGATTGCGCTTGGTTAATGATCTGCGCTTCTTTACCCTATGGGTTCACCCGAGGCCGACCCATGACCAGTCGCCAAACCCACCCTCGTCATTCCCGCGCCGAGTAACTGTCACGATGCCCGAAACTCAAAAAGCCTGGCTGCAGATCCATTTCTGCGTGTTCCTATGGGGCTTCACCGCGATCATCGGCAAGCTGATCACTATGGCTGCGATGCCCCTGGTGTTGTGGCGCATGTTATTGGTCGCCGTGCTGCTGTTCTGCGCGCCGCGGGTGTGGCGCTCCTTGGCGGCACTGTCGCGGCGACACATCTTGGCCTTTAGTGGCGTGGGCGTGTTAGTGGCAATCCATTGGCTCGGCTTCTATGGCGCGGTCAAACTCGCCAATGCCTCCGTCGCGGCAACCTGTATGGCGATGGTGCCCGTGTTCCTCTGCATCATCGAGCCACTGGTGACGGGCCGGCCCTTCGTGCTGCGCGAGCTCTGGCTTGGCGTCCTCGCCATTCCGGGAATCGCCTTGATCGTGGGCGGCACTCCGGAGAGTATGAATGCCGGTGTGTTCGTCGGCGTGCTCTCAGCACTGTTTGCCGCGCTATTTGGCGCCTATAATAAGCGCCTGATACACCGTACCGACGCGCTCAGTGCCACCGCCCTGGAGATGCTCAGTGGTGGCGTTTTCGTGGCTGCGCTGGGGTTCCTGCTCGTGCTGTGGGCGCCAAGCGAGACCGGTTCCAGTGCGCTGTGGCCGGATCCCGCGCAGATGTTTGCGCTGCCTAGTAGTGCCGACCTGAGTTACCTGCTAGGCCTCGCCCTGCTGTGCACGCTATTACCCTTCGTCCTGTCTCTGCGTGCTCTGCGGCATTTATCTGCGTATGCCTCGGCCCTAGCCGTCAATATGGAGCCGATCTATGCGATCATTCTCGCCGTACTAATCCTCGGCGAACAGAGGGAGTTGGGAGCGGCATTTTATGCCGGCGCGGCACTGATTCTCGCCGTGGTCTTCGCCTATCCCTTCGTGGTCAGGGTGAGGGCACCGAACATCGTGCCACAAGCTTAATGCAATGCCGCTGCAACAAAATGGGCTAAGGCCCCTCTATTAGAGAGACAAGCAATATGCTGGAACAGGAAAAGATCGCCGTATTCGACGAATTCGTGGAAGAAGAGGCTTCGGTCTTGGAGATCGCCCGCGCGCTGTCTCGCCAATCCGACGGTGACACGCTCGAGCAGTTGCAAGACTGGATCGCTGCCCACTCCTTGGCCCAGGCCAAAGCCGGGACCCTGGGTTTCTACGTCGATGAATTCGGTGCGCGAGAGGTTGTCGCCTGCACCGTAGAGGAGGCTCAGGCGAGGTTTGCCGAAGGCGAGATCTGGTCCCTACAGAGCAATATCATGTTGCATGTATTTCAAGCCGACTAGCGCGGGCCTGAGTCAGTGATCTGGCCCTTACCCTGCGCGTAGCGCTTACATCAAGGCGATATCCCCAGCAGTAACAGTGGGGATTGAGCGATCGTGAACGAAGCAAGGATCTACCATGGAGTCGATTTACTACGTTTTATGCTGGCACTGCCATCGCCGCTGCAAGCATTGTTATGAGGACCGCTTTCGGCCCTATATCCGCGACGAGTTAGAAGAGGTGGTAGCGGAAGCCGAGCGTAATGCGCCGCGCATTATCGCGAACCTGCCCGCCAGCATGCGTTACCGCGAGCAGGTCGAGGTCGATGGCGAGTCCACTAGTGTCGAGCGCATCGGGCGCATCATCATCTCCGGCGGCGACGTCATGACCGAGCCCGTGCGCGAACGCGTCCTATATCCCACCCTGGAGGCGCTGCGCGATAAATACCGCGCTGCAGGCGGCGTGAAGATAGTCGTGCAGACCACGGGCGATCTGCTTACCCCCAAGATCATCGACGAGCTGCTCGCCCTCGGCGTGTGGACGATCTCCGTCTCGGGCATGGATGACTATCATGTCGGCATGGAAGGGGAGAAGCGCCGTAAGCTGATCGACAAGCTACAGGCGATGTTCGCCGCGGCAGGGGTCGAGAATGCGGCCCTGTTCGACGAGCGTCGCCTGCAGATGAGCCCTAATACCCCGCTCTATAATATGTTTGGCGCCACCGAGGAGGTCTGGATCGGCAAGCTCTGGCCAAGGGGCAGGGCATGGCAGAACGGCCTGTCGACGGCGACGCTGGAAGATAATTTCTGCAACGCCTGGTCGGGCGGCTTGAACTTTCTCAACTATGCACAGGCAGGCTCGGAGGTCTCGATCGACCCCACCGGCGATGTCTACCCTTGCTGCCTCAAGACGGCGCATCCCTTGGGCAACCTCGCCGAGGAGTCGCTGCTCAGTATCCTAGACGATCTCGCCGACCATCCCGCGATCCGCGCGATCAACGCCGGTGCGCCGGAGAAGATGGGCGAGTATGCGGGCTGGAGCGAGGCTAAGTTCCTCGAGGCCTCTAAGACGCAGAGCCCCGATGGTCGCCCCTATCAGAATCTGTGCATCGGTTGCGACCGTTTCCATCAGGAGGTCTTGGGCAAGGTGCTCGACGAGCGCTATCGAGCTCGCCGCGGCAAGCGCATGGGCATACTCGCGCGCTCCGAGCCCGCCGAGGAAATAGCCGCCGCGGGCGCAAAGTCGAGTTCCTGACAATGCCCAGACGAATGCGAGGCGCATGCTCCGCCTTATTGGCCTGCCTAATATCACTGCCTGCCTCTGCCGCCACGCCCGAGCCCGCCGCTTGGGAGCAGGTGCTGCGCGAGGCTAGGGGGCAGACGGTCTACTTCGACGCCTGGGCCGGCGATCCCCAGATCAATAGTTATATCGCCTGGGCGGCGCAGCAAATGCAGTCACTCTATGGAGTCGAGGTCACTCATGTGAAGCTCAGCGACACCGCCGAGGGCGTCTCCCGCGTGCTCGCCGAGAAGCTGGCGGGCAATGAGCGAGAGGGCACCGTCGACCTGCTGTGGGTGAACGGCGAGAACTTCGCCACGATGAAGGGCAATGGCCTACTGTTCGGGCCATGGGCGGAACAGCTGCCCAATTTCGCGCTGCTAGATGCCGATCGCAACCCTGAGATGCGCGAAGACTTCACCATCGCGGTCGAGGGTTACGAGTCGCCCTGGACCCGCTCCCAGCTCGTGTTCTACTACGACAGCGCCACCGTAGAAAATCCGCCTAGGGATATGCGCGAATTACTGCAATGGACGCAGAGCAACCGCGGACAATTTACCTATCCCCGTCCCCCCGTATTCCTCGGCTCCACCTTTCTCAAGCAGGCGCTGCTCGAACTCGCCGTGGATAGCGCGCCGCTGTATCGTCCGGTCGAGCCGGAGCAGTTCGCTAGCATCACGGCGCCCCTGTGGGAGTTCCTCGATGCCCTGCATCCCCAGCTGCTGCGCGCCGGGCGCAGTTTTCCGGGGGGCGGCACCGAGCTGCGCCGCATGATGGGCGACGGCGAGATCAGCCTAGCCCTCAGTTTCAGCCCAGCCGAGGCGAATGCGGGCATAATGGCGGGGGAACTGCCCCCGACCGTGCGCAGCTATGTGCCCCGTGGAGGCAGTATCGGCAACGTGAGTTTTCTCGCCATCCCCTTCAATGCGCAGGCCAAGGCGGGGGCGATGGTATTGGCCAACTTCCTCCTGTCCGTGCAGGCTCAGGCGCATGCCTACGACCCCCAGGTCATGGGCAGTGCCACCGTGCTGAGCATGGCCGCACTCTCCGCGGCCGAGCGTGCGCTGTTCGAGGCTATCGAGCCCGGGCCAGCTACCCTCACGCCGCAGGCGTTAGGCAACACGCTGCGTGAGCCACATCCGGACTGGATGGACGCCCTAGAGCGTGCCTGGGTCGAGCGCTATGGCGCTCGCTAACGCGCAGCCCGCCAAGCACGCCCTGCGCCTTGCGCCGACACTCGTGTTGATTGTGCTGATCGCGCCAGTGGCGCTCGGGCTGGCACTGACCCTGTTGCCAGCCTTCGGCTATCTGCCGGTGCTGGGCGGGGAGCGCTTGACGCTGACCTACTTCGCACAGCTGTTCGCGACACCGGGCTTGAGTCATAGCGTCGCGGTCAGTCTACTCGCCGGGCTGCTAACGCCGCTGTGCGCGCTGAGCCTAGTGCTGCTGTTCTTAGCGGGCACTGCGGGCACCCGCCTAGAGCGCTGGATGCGCCGCCTCGTGGCGCCACTTCTTGCGATCCCCCATGCCGCCGCGGCCTTCGGCCTAGCCTTCCTGATTGCACCTTCAGGCCTGTTCATGCGCCTGATCTCGCCGCAGCTTAATGGGCTCGATAGCCCGCCCGATGTCTTGATAGTCAACGACTATTGGGGGCTGACTATGAGCGCCGGGCTGATCATCAAGGAGATCCCCTTCCTGCTCCTGATGGCCCTAGCGGCACTGCCCCAGATCGAGCCGGACAAGCGTGTCGCGATTGCGCGTTCGCTCGGTTATCGGCCCACCCGCGCCTGGTTGATGACGGTGGTGCCGGCGCTCTATCCCCTCATCCGCCTGCCGGTATACGCCGTCATCGCCTTCGCCTCGGCCACCGTGGACGTGTCCCTAATACTCGGCCCGAACCTGCCCTACACCCTGAGCGTCATGGTGCTGCAATGGTTTAACGACCCCGACCTAAGCTATCGCTTCGTGGCGGCGGCCGGCGCGCTGCTACAGCTGGGCGTGACGATCGCCGCGCTGCTGCTGTGGCGGCTCATCGAGGCGCTAGGGGCGGGGCTGGGGCGGCGCTGGGTCAGCCGCGGCGAGCGAGGTGCGGGCGAGGCCGTGCTGCGCGTGAGCGGACAGCTGGGAGTCGGCTTGGCGGTGCTGGTGTCGGTCGGGGGCGTCTTGGCATTGCTGATCAATTCCTTCGCCGGCTTCTGGCGCTTCCCGGATAATCTGCCCGGCGCCTGGACCATGCAGACTTGGAGTAGGGCGCTGGGCGAGATCGCGCAGCCCTTGGCCAACACCCTGCTAATCGCGCTCGTCTCGACCGCGCTCGCCATCGTGATGGTGCTCGCGGTACTCGAGAGCGAACAGCGCGCAGGTCGGCGCCTGTCGCCCTCTATGCTGCTTCTGTACCTACCCCTGCTCGTGCCGCAGATCGCCTTCCTATTCGGCCTGATCGTGGCCACGGAGTTCCTGCGCTGGGCGCCAGACATCAAGCTGGTGATCTTCGCCCATCTGATCTTCGTGTTGCCTTACACCTTCCTCACCCTCGCCGAGGCCTATCGGCGGCTCGACCCGCGCTGGAGTCAGCTCGCCGCCACGCTTGGGGCCTCGCCCTGGCGCATCTTCTGGCGAGTGCGCATGCCGCTTCTACTCGCCCCTTGTCTGACTGCCGCGGCCGTGGCCATCGCGGTGAGCGTCAGTCAGTATCTGGCCACTCAGCTGATCGGGGCGGGGCGCGTGCCTAGCCTGACCACCGAGGCCGTCGCGCTGGCCTCCGGTGGGAGCCGCGGCATCATCGCGGTGTGGGCCCTTTTGCAGGCGCTCATTCCGATGCTGGGCTTTGCACTAGCGCTATTCTTGCCGCGTCTGCTATGGCGTAATAGGCGCGGCATGAGGGGATTGCATTGAAAGAGCACCATCTACAGCTAGAGAACATCCACATCGGCTTGGCGGGCAAGCAGTTGCTGGCCCTGAGCGCGGAGATCCGTGGCGGCGAAGTGCTGACCGTGATGGGCCCCTCCGGCGTCGGCAAGTCGAGCCTGCTCGCCTATCTCGCCGGCTTCCTAGCCCCTGCCTTCGAGGCCTCTGGGCTCGTCCGCCTCGACGGCGAGGTGATTAACCAACTGCCAGCGGAGCGCCGCCATGTGGGCCTATTGTTCCAGGATGCCCTGCTGTTCCCCCATCTCTCGGTGGGGGGTAATCTGCGCTTCGCGCTGCCGGCAGGAGAGCAAGACAAAGAGGCGCGTATAGAGCAGGCGCTGGTTGCCATCGGGCTCGCGGGCTTCGCGGAGCGTGACCCGGAGACATTGTCCGGCGGGCAGCGCTCCCGTGTGGCCCTGCAGCGACTGCTATTGTCCCAACCCAGGGCGGTGTTGCTAGATGAACCCTTTTCGCGCCTCGATACGCATCTGCGCCGCGAGGTGCGCGAGTTTGTCTTCGCCGGGCTCAAGGCGGCGGGATTGCCCGCGATCATGGTCACTCACGACGCCGAGGACGCGGAGGCAGCGGGCGGGCGCGTGATCCAACTCTAGGGGCGCGGTGGCCCTCTCGAGCCGTTTGTGGTCGCTGCCAATACCCCGTATTATCAGCGTCCCTAATTGTTCAATTTTGCATGGGATTTGAGATACGTCATGGGCGCACAATGGAAAGTAAAACATAAAGAGATTGCAGCCAACGCCAAGGGCCGCATTTTTACCAAGCTGACAAAAGAGATCATGGTTGCCGCGCGCAATGGCGCCGACCCGGACATGAACCCGCGCCTGCGTTTGGCGATTGAGCAGGCCAAGAAGGCCTCCATGACCCGCGAGACTCTCGAGCGCGCGATCAAGAAAGGCGCCGGCCTGCTCGACGAGGGCGTGAACTTCGAGAAGCTCACCTACGAGGGTTTCGCCCCCCATCAGGTGCCCGTCATCGTGGAGTGCCTCACCGATAATTCCAACCGTACCTACTCCAGCATGCGCGTGCTGTTTCGCAAGGGGCAGCTGGGCAACTCCGGCTCCGTGTCCTGGGACTTCGACTATCTCGGCATGATCGAGGCCACGCCGAACTCCCCCGATGCGGACCCAGACCTCGCGGCTATCGAAGCGGGTGCCCAGGACCTAGAGCCCGCCGACGAGGGCGCAACTCTGTTCCTCACCGACCCCACAGACCTGGATGCGGTCTGCAAGGCGCTGCCCGACTATGGCTTTACCGTCGAGTCCGCCAAGCTAGGTTACAAGCCCAAGAATCCGGTGGAATTGGGTGAAGCGGAGCGCGAAGAGGTTGAGGCGTTCCTAGAGGCAATCGATGAAGATGATGATGTGCAAACCTTATATGTTGCCTTAAGTTGATTCTGTTAGTTAAGCCAAATCAATGTGTTAAAGTTGATATTTAATGTTTTGTTTAGATATATAAACTCTATCAATATTCGATAAACATATTGAAATTGGAATTGATTGGCCTGCTGTGTCATACTGCTTGCGGAAACTCACAGCAACAAAGGAGCTAGATGATGACGAAGATTGACATCGGAATTAAGGAAGCGGATCGCACTAAAATTGCTGACGGGTTGAAGCACCTGCTCGCAGATTCTTACACGCTGTACCTGCAGACGCACAATTTTCACTGGAACGTGACAGGTCCACGCTTCCGCGAATTGCACCTGATGTTCGAGGAGCACTACACCGAACTCGCCCTGGCGGTGGATGAGATCGCCGAGCGTATTCGCACGCTCGACGTGGCGGCGCCAGGCACTTATAAAGAATTCGTGAAATTGAGTTCTATCAAGGAAGTGGACGGCGTGCCCAAAGATTCGGACATGGTCGATCTATTGACCAAGGGACACGAGACCGTCGTGAAGACCTGTCGCGAGGTGCTGAAATTGGCACAGAACGCCGATGACGAGTCTACCGCCGCATTGGTGTCTGACCGGATGCGTCTCCATGAGAAAACCGCTTGGATGTTGCGCGCCCTCAACAAGTAAGGCCCGCAACACGTCTTGAGAAGTTTTAGCGCATGGATGGCCTATATAAAAAGAGCTTCACAAGATGAGCGATACACCCGAGGCAAATCAGACCGAGAACAACAGGCCGCCCAAGCGACGGGGCGGCCTGCTTCGTTCTAGCGCCGTCACCGGCAGCATGACCATGGTCTCCCGCGTGCTGGGCCTCGCCCGCGATGTGGTGCTGGCACGCATGTTCGGTCCCGGCGACGGGATGGACGCCTTCTTTCTCGCCTTCAAGATTCCTAACTTCCTGCGCAGACTATTCGCCGAGGGTGCGTTCAATCAGGCCTTCGTGCCGGTGCTCTCGGAGTACCGCAGCCAGCGCGCGCATGCGCAGGTGAAGGAGTTGGTCGACAGCGTGGCGGGTAGCCTGAGCAGCGTGCTGCTGGCGCTCACGGTCATCGTGGTGATAGCGGCGCCCTTCATCTCGATACCGATCGCCTATGGTTTTCGCGACAATCCTGTCAAGTTCGCGTTATTCGTGGACATGTTGCAGATAACCTTCCCCTATCTGTTCTTGATCTCCCTCACCGCGTTCGCCAGCGCCATCCTCAATAGCTACGACAAGTTCGCGATTCCGGCGCTCACTCCGGCACTGCTGAATATCGCGATGATCGGCTCGGCGGTATTTCTAAGCCCCTATATGGCGCAGCCGGAAGTGGCGCTGGCCTGGGGCGTGCTGATCGCGGGGGTCTCCCAGCTAGTATTTCAGCTGCCTTACTTGGCGCGGCTGCGGCTGCTGCCACTGCCCAAGCTGCGGCCCAAGCACGAGGGCGTGCAACGGGTGATGAAGCTGATGATCCCGGCGCTGTTCGGTGTGTCGGTGAGCCAGATCAACTTGCTGCTAGATGCGTTCATCGCGTCCTTGCTGGTGTCGGGCAGCGTGTCGTGGCTCTATTTCTCGGATCGCTTGATGGAGTTGCCGCTGGGCATCTTCGGCATCGCGATCGCGACGGTGGTATTGCCTAGCCTGTCGCGCAAGCATGCGGATAAGTCGACGGTGGAGTTCTCGGCGATGCTGGATTGGGCTTTTCGGATGGTGTTGTTGATTGCACTGCCGGCGAGTTTGGCGCTGATACTGCTTTCGCAGCCCCTGATCATCACGCTGTTTCAGGGCCAAAACTTCAGCGTGGAAGACGTAAGCAAGGTGACGAGCAGCCTTCAGGCCTACACGCTTGGGCTGCTGGCGTTCATGTCGATCAAGATCTTCGCGCCGGGCTACTATTCGCGCCAGGATACGTCGACACCGGTGCGCATCGGCATTATCGCGATGGTGGCGAACATGGTGATGAACATACTATTCGTGTTCGTGTTCGATTTCGCACACACGGGTTTGGCGTTGGCGACGTCGCTAGCGGCGATGCTGAATGCGTTCTTATTGCTGCGGGGCCTGATGGTGCAGGGGGTGTTCAAGTTTCAGGCGGGTTGGGGTGTGTTCCTGACGAGGTTGATAGTGGCGAATGCAGTAATGTGTGCGTTCTTGTACTTGTTCGCGGGTGAGTGGGAGCGGTGGCTGGAATGGGGTATCTGGAAGCGAATAATCGAGATGAGCATCCTGTGCTTCGGTGGTTTCCTACTCTACGGCTGCGGCCTGTTCGTCACTGGCATGCGCTTGCAGCATTTTCGTGGGCAGGAGTAGGTAGTTCAAATTTTGCATTGTCGTGATAGAGAGTTTGCGGTGGTGGTGGGCTTGGTTGATGTGGCACTATTTTGGCATTGGTTTGAGACTGGGCTTAGGGATTTGGAGTTCTTGCTTCGGCCCAAGCCATGCGGAATTGCTCGTTAGGCGTGCCATTTGAGTTTCGATTTTGGCATTAGTTTGAGTTTGGGCTTAGGGATTTAGTGTTCTTATATCGGCCTAAGCCGCACGGTAATACCTGTCAGGACACGCCGCGAGTACGTCCTTGTAGGCTCTACGCCGGAATCCGACCGCCATGGATGGCGGGAGTGTCGAGAATGCAGGAGCAATTCATCGACCGTGGCCGTCGAAGGTCCTGTCAGGCATCACCGCACGCCTTAGGCCTTACTTTAGATTAACTTGAGAGCTTTGCGACACTAAGCGTGAATGAGTTGATGCGCCGACATTTAAAATTGAGGCTTAAAAGCAGGCTCCCAAATCGTTGGCAAGAATATCGAGGAAGAGGAGTGGGATGTTAGGCGATGTGACCGTCGACCGCCATGGATGGTGGTCGTCGAGCCCACATGGATGTGCTTGTAGCGTGTCCAGCGCCTAATATCCCACTCCTCTTCCCTCACTGAACAAGACACGAACTAGAACACTGAATCTTTAAAACGGGACATCAACGCCCCACATATTCAAGACACGAGAGACAAGAGAATTATTATGGACCAGAGAGAGAACGACAACCTGCATATTATTTTGCAGGAAGAGCTGCCTAGCCCACGCGAATTGAAGGAGGCTATGCCGGTTACTGGCGCCGCCCTGCAATCCGTTTTGAATGGGCATAAGGGCGTTAAGAATATTTTGGATCGTAAGGACAAGCGCCTTATCGTCGTGGTCGGCCCCTGCTCGATCCACAACGTCGACGAGGCCATGGCCTATGCCAAGCTGCTCCAGCCACTGGCCGAGGAATTGAAAGACTCGCTCATGCTGGTCATGCGCGTCTATTTCGAGAAGCCACGCACGACTGTCGGTTGGGAGGGGCTGATTTATGATCCTAACTTGGATAATACCCATCGCATCGAACAAGGGCTGCGCATCGGGCGACAGTTGATGTTGGATATCAATAATCTGGGCCTGCCGATCGCGATCGAGGCTTTGGATTTGATCTCTCCACAGTATCTGCAGGATCTGGTTTCCTGGACGGCGATCGGGGCGCGCACTACCGAGTCGCCCACGCATCGTAAGCTGTCTAGCGGCATATCCTCGGCGGTGGGCTTCAAGAACAATGTGGACGGCAGTCTGACGGTGGCGGTGAATGCGATTCGTTCGGCGTCCTCGGCCAACTCCTTCATCAGCATCACGGAAGAGGGCAAGGTGGCGGCGTTCCGCACATCGGGCAATCCGCATTGTCACGTGATCCTGCGTGGCGGCAAGACGCCTAATTATGAGGCGGAGTTTGTGCAGCGCTGCGAGGAAGACCTGAAGAAGGCAAACCTGCCGGTGAACATCATGGTGGATTGTAGCCATGGCAATTCGCAGAAGGATCACAACAGACAGCTGGATGTATTGACCAGCGTCACGCAGCAGATCGTGGCGGGCAATAAGTCGATCATCGGGGTGATGCTGGAGAGTAATCTGTGCGAGGGTAATCAGCCGATCCCCGACGACCTGGAAGAGATCAAATACGGAGTCTCGATCACGGATGCATGTATCAATTGGGAGTCGACCGAGAAGGCGCTGCGCGAGATGGCGGCCGCATTGCAGCCGGTGCTAGCGAAGCGCTAGGATCAAAGGGGTCAGAGTAACTTGATCGATTTTTGATCGAGTTGCTCTGACCCCACCTATCAAGCAATCACCTTCTTGATACTGCTAACCAAATAATCGATGTTGGCGTTGTTGATGCCAGCAACGTTGATCCTACTCGAATCCACCAGATAGATGCTGTAATCCTTCACGAGTGTCTGCACCTGCGGCACGTCGATGCCGAGGAAGGAGAACATGCCTTTCTCGTTCTGAATGAAACTAAAATCACGCCCTACGTCTGCGGCATGCAGGCGGTCTACTAGCAATGTGCGTAGGCCGTTGATGCGTTGGCGCATCTGGGTGAGTTCCTGTTCCCAGTCGGCGCGCATGGCGGGGTTGGTGAGGATCATCTCGACGACGGTGCCGCCGTGGTCTGGCGGCATGGAGTAGATGCCACGCGCGGTGCCGGCGATCAGGCTCGAGGTGGCCTTCATGGAGGCTGGCGACGAGCAGATGACGGTCAATGCGCCGACGCGCTCGCGGTATACGCCGAAGTTCTTGGAGCAGGAGCTCACGATGATGAGCTCGGGCAGGGCGTCTGCGAGCAGGCGCACGCCAAAGCAGTCTTCGTCCACGCCATCGCCGAGGCCTTGGTAGGCGAGGTCGATGAAGGGGGTGAAGCCGTTCTTGAGCGCTAAGTCTCTTATGTCGCGCCACTGGTCATGACTCAGGTCCGCGCCGCAGGGGTTATGGCAGCAGCCGTGCAGCAACACTAGGTCGCCCTTTTTAGCGTGGTGTAGAGAGCTCATCATGTCGTCGAAGCGAATGCTGTGGCTATCGTAGTCGTAGTAGGGGTATTTCTCGATCTGCAGACCCGCATCGCCCAGAAGGGGGATGTGGTTCGCCCAAGTGGGGTCGCTCACGAAGATACGCGCGCCCGGCTTGCTCTTGTTGATGAACTCTGCGGCTAGGCGCAGGCCGCCGCAGCCGCCTGGTGTCTGAAACGTGCAGCGAAGTGCCTTGGTCTTAGTGGCGAGTTCGCTGCCCAAGATCAGATTGGCGATCTCTTCGTTATAGACCGCGTTACCCGCCGGGCCGACATAGCTCTTGGTCGCCTGGCTGGCGAGTAGGCGAGTCTCTGCCTCTTTCACGGCACGCATGACAGGAGTGGTGCCGGCCTCGTCTTTGTAGACGCCAACACCGAGGTCGATCTTGTGGGCGTTCTCATCGGCACGAAACGCGGTCATAAGGCCGAGTATCGGGTCGGCTGCCAAGGGACTTAGGTGTTCGAACATGGAAAAACTCCGTTATAGAGAGATACGAAAGATCAAAGGGGTCAGAGTAATTTTGATCAAAGGGGTCAGAGTAATTTGATCAAAAAATGATCAAATTACTCTGACCCCTTTGATCCTCTGACCCCTTTGATCGCGCCTCTTGATAGTTACTCTGATCTGATTTGTTTCTACAATTCTTTGCTCATGCTCTGGGCTTTAAGCGTGTTCAACAACAATGCGGCGCGCGTCATCGGGCCAACGCCGCCTGGCACTGGGGTGATGAA
Organism: Gammaproteobacteria bacterium UBA5078; assembly: GCA_002416505.1. Classification (GTDB taxonomy): domain Bacteria; phylum Pseudomonadota; class Gammaproteobacteria; order Pseudomonadales; family Pseudohongiellaceae; genus UBA5078. The sequence continues at coordinate 31,086 of DIAM01000016.1, read as the reverse complement.
TGAGCATTTGTCTTTGACCGCCTCGAATTCCACGTCGCCGATGAGCCTGAAGCCGGAAGGGCGTGTTGTATCTGTCACGCGGGTGATGCCCACGTCGACCACCACGGCACCCTCTTTCACCATGGATTCGTTCACGAAATTCGGTTTGCCAATTGCGACGATGAGGATATCGGCAGTGCGACATATCTCGGCCATATTAGGCGTTCGGCTGTGTACTAGTGTAACGGTGGCATTGCCGGGCTTGCTATTGCGTGACATCAGGATCGACATCGGCGTGCCGACGATATTGCTGCGGCCTACTACTACGCAGTGCTTGCCCTCTGTATCTACCTCATAACGACGCAGCAGCTCCATAATGCCGTGAGGCGTGGCGGAAACGAAGGTCGGCATGCCTAGGCACATGCGTCCGACGCTGGCAGGGGAGAAGCCGTCGACATCTTTGAGCGGGTCGATCGCGAGCGTTATGCGCGCCTCGTCGATGTGCTTGGGTAGCGGAACCTGCACGATGAAGCCGTCGATGTTCTTGTCGCGGTTCAGGTGATCGATACGCTTGAGCAGTTCTTCCTCGCTTACCTCGGTCGGTAGACGAATCAGAGTCGACTCGAAACCCACCTGGCGGCAGTCCAAGACTTTATTGTTTACATAGGTCTCACTCGCGCCATCGTTGCCGACGAGTATCGCGGCGAGATGTGGCACACGCCCGCCAGCTGCCTGTATGAGTTTGACCTGCTCGGCGATCTCCACCTTGATTTTCTCCGAGGTGGCTTTTCCGTCTAATAATTGCATTGATGGCTTCCTAACTTAAATTGAAAATTGGTCGAGGCTTACCACTTGCCCGTATTGGCCATGCTCAGCCAAGGCTCCTGTGGAGGCAGTGGCTCGCCTTCCTGCAGAAGCTCTATCGAGATGTTGTCGGGCGAGCGAATAAACGCCATGCGGCCGTCGCGGGGCGGACGATTGATCGTCACGCCTTCTTTGCGCAGATGCTCGCAGGTGGCATAGATGTCTTTTACACAATAAGCCAAGTGACCGAAGTTGCGGCCCTCATCGTATTCCTCCGGGTCCCAGTTATAGGTCAACTCGATCTGCGCGTCCTCGTCACCCGGCGCGGCTAGGAATACTAGCGTGAAGCGGCCTTGTTCGATCTCGCGGCGCTGCACTTCCTTCAGGCCAAGTTTCTTGCAGAAGAAGTCGAGGGATGCGTCGAGGTCGCTCACGCGAATCATCGTGTGCAGGTATTTCATCGGTCGGGCTCCTTACTGTGTGCGGTACAGGGTAATGGGCACGAACTCGCCCGCGCGGCTCCAATCGCCATCGATGCGGATGGGTTGGCCATCTAGGCCTAGGTCGCGGTGGATCGTGCCGAAGTATTCGCCGGTGATGCGGGGAATGGAGAAATGCACCTCCTGACCCTCGATAGAAACGCCCTCGATACGCACGCCCTCGATGCCAGAGCCGACATCGTCGAACATGCCCGTAATCACACCATCGGTTTCCACTAGGGTGAAGACGATGTCACGGTCGCCGCCGATGTTGATATTGTAGGTGCCGCGCCATTCTCCAATGATATTAGGGGCTTGCGCATAGCTGAGCGTGGCATAACTGAATGCCGCCAAGGCCAGCAGGGCTGGCGTCGAGCGGGTAAAACGGCGCATAAGGTGCTGCATAATCTCTCCCTTTTTTTAGTCAATTAGCCACGGCGAGCAGATGTGGCGCCAGCCCGAGGCCTATGGGCGTATTATACGGCCTTGGCCCCGAGGGGGCACAGGAAAAAATCAAAGAGGCGGCGAATGAAGGCAAGCGGCAATATCCTAAACTCATTAGCGGATGCTAGCGCGGCGGAGGTGTTTCAGCCTCTGTGGGAGCAGTCCGGCGTCCTTATCGAGCGCATCGTGTCCCGCGGACAACGCAGCGCTCCCGACACATGGTATGAGCAAGAACGCCACGAGTGGGTCCTGCTCCTAAAGGGCGCGGCAAAACTGTGCTGGGAAGATGGCAGCGAAACTGCCCTGAACGAAGGCGACTACGTGGCGATCCCAGCCCTAAAGAAGCACCGAGTAGAGTGGACAGACCCAAATCAAGACACGATCTGGCTAGCCATCCATTTTCCGAACGAAAGATCAAAGGGGTCAGAGTAATTTGGATTGGATCAAAGGGGTCAGAGTAATTTGATCGTTTATCGATCAAATTACTCTGACCCCTTTGATCCCTTTGCTTATCCAATATTGTTGGATGGCCCATAAAAAAGGCCGCCCTATAGAGGGGCGGCCTTTGATACTGCGGTTTTTGAACTTACAGCTTGGTGTAGTTGTACAGCAAGTTGTAGTTAATGTTGACGCCGCTTGAGGTTCCTGTAAATGCGATCCTGAAACTAAACGCACTGTCTGTTGTTGTCACTTCGGACACCTCTATAGTCCCAACGAAGTTAATGTCTTTGAGCGACGCTTTAACTGCGTCTCGAATGCCAGGAATGTCAGTTGCGCTGGGTGCCGCAATTTTATCGATCGTAATCCCACCGAACGAAGATTTGATTCCGAGAACAGTAATATCCCCTGAAACCACTAGCTTATAGTCACCCTGGGCCGCATCTGGAATATCGATATCTACATCGGTTCCTGCCAACTCCGAGAGAATTGCCTCGAGCGAACCTTGCTTGCTCGGCTCATTGCCGAATGTCCCACCCATCACATAGACATCGCCGTTGTTAATTGCGAGATAAATCCCATCAGGATAGGCGCGGTAAATAAACCCATCCAATTCTTGATTGACTGCATTTGCGCTAGATGGGAAGTACTGCGCGAACTTCGCCTGGGCTAGAGCGAATAGCTCGTTGATCTTAGTCATGTCTGGGGCGGGGGGAGTAACTGCGCCGCAACCGGTTGTAGAAGTGCTCGATTTGCTGCCTTTCAATTGCCCATACCATGTGCCTGATGAAGAACCAACATTGATCTCGTTGAAACCATTTAGCAGGCTGGACAGGGCAATCTCGATGCCCAATGCGCTCTCCGTCCAGATTGCCTCATGGCCATTGCCGTTGCGAATCACCGGGCTAGTGAGTGTATAGCCGCCTAGGCATACCGTATTGTTTGCGGCAATCACGACCGTGACGGCCGTGCCATTCGTGATCGGCGAACCAGACTGCGCGTTGGCATAGGTCAGGTTATAGGTGCCTAAGAAAGACGTCGGAATGGAAGCGGGGGTATCCGCCGCCAATGCCGTAGAGCTGAGCAGGCCTGCAGTGAGGAGGGCTGCACAATTGCGCGCGGCGGTTTTCAGGGTTTGGGTGGCAGCTTTCATTGAATATTCTCTCCAGGCGAGTACTACTGAATAAGGAAAAAGAAGGACACGAAAAGCCTGAGCGATCCGTAGGCAGGAGAGTAGCGAAGAGGCGGGGGGAGGCAAACCCCCCGTTCGGGGGGTAGCAAGCGAAAGGCTAGGTTAATCAAAGGATTAACCAAAGGGGTCAGAGTAACTTGATGCTCGATCAAATGGGCGGAATCAAAGGGGTCAGAGTAAGTTGATCAAAAAATGATCAAATCCATCAAGGGGGTCAGAGTATGTTGATCAAAAAATAGTCAACTTGAAAGAGGATTAGGGTGAATTGATCAAAAAACGATCATATTACTCTGACCCCTTTGATCAAATTGATCAAAAAACGATCAAACTACTCTGACCCCTTTGATCTGGCTGGGACCAAATTACTCTGACCCCTTTGATCAGAAGATGATGACGGAGCGGATGCTCTTGCCGGCGTGCATTAGGTCGAAGGCCTTGTTGATGTCTTCCAGCGGCATGGTGTGGGTAATCAGCGGGTCGATGCTGATCTTCTTGTCCATATACCAGTCCACGATGCGGGGCACATCGGTGCGGCCTCTCGCGCCGCCGAATGCGCTGCCGCGCCAGGAGCGGCCGGTGACTAGTTGGAAGGGGCGCGTGGAGATCTCCTGACCCGCGCCGGCCACGCCGATGATGAAGGACTCGCCCCAGCCCTTGTGGGTGCACTCCAGGGCCTGGCGCATGACCTTCACATTGCCGATGCACTCGAAGCTGTAGTCAACGCCACCGCCGGTTATCTCGATGATATGGCCGGTCACGTCGTCCACGTCCTTGGGATTGACGAAGTCGGTCATGCCGAACTGCTTGGCGAGGGCGACCTTATCGGGGTTCAGGTCCACGCCGATGATGCGGCTGGCACCTGCCATGCGCGCGCCCTGTATCACGTTGAGGCCGATGCCGCCGAGCCCGAATACCGCCACGGTGCTGCCCACCTCTACCTTCGCATCGAACACGACCGCGCCGATGCCGGTGGTGACGCCGCAGCCGATGTAGCA
>DIAM01000016.1:0-26668 GCA_002416505.1 Gammaproteobacteria bacterium UBA5078 | reverse complement strand
GTGACGCCGCAGCCGATGTAGCAGATCTTGTCGAAGGGCGCGTCGCTGCGCACCTTGGCCACGGCGATCTCTGGCATCACGGTGTAATTAGAGAAGGTGGAGCAGCCCATATAATGCAGGATAGGCTTGCCCTCGAAGGAGAAGCGGCTGGTGCCGTCGGGCATCAGGCCCTTGCCCTGCGTCGCGCGAATCGACTGACACAGATTCGTCTTGGGGTTCAGGCAGTACTCGCACTCGCGGCACTCGGGTGTGTACAGCGGAATCACCGTGTCGCCCACCTTCAAAGACTTCACGCCCGGGCCTACCTCGACCACGACGCCGGCACCTTCATGCCCTAGGATAGCGGGGAAGGCGCCCTCGGGGTCGTCACCGGAGAGCGTGAAGGCGTCGGTATGGCACACGCCGGTCGCCTTGATCTCGATTAATACCTCGCCAGCACGTGGCCCCTCTAGGTCGACTTCAACAATTTCCAAGGGCTTGCCAGCGGCAAACGCAACAGCGGCGCGTGTTTTCATGTGTGACCTAACCTTATATCAGCGTGATGGAGTGAGTTTTCGATTGTAAATAGAGGAGTCTGTGTACGCAAATAATGCTAACATTTTGCGCAAAGATGTACCCGTCATGACTTGCCGATAGCTTTTACTCAGGCCCGAAGCAAGCCAATAAAAACATGGACGATCGATGCCAATGACCCTACAAGTTCCGAAGAAATATGTGCTCACAGTATCCTGCCCCGAGGCCAATGGCATCGTGCGCGCAGTCAGTGATTTCCTCTTCCAGCGCGGCGCAACTATCAGCGACGCGGCGCAGCACCGCGATCCAATCCTCGATCGCTTCTTCATGCGGGTCGAGTTCGAAGAGGTGGAAACCAGCCTGCCGGGCAGCGAGCAACTGCACGAAGATTTCACGCCACTGGCCGAGCAGTTCGCCATGCAGTGGAGTTTCTTCGACCTGCAGGTAAAACCAAAAGTGCTATTGGCGGTTTCTAGCCACGGTCATTGTCTCAACGATATTCTGCACCGCTGGAGCAGTGGCGTGCTGCCCGCCGACATCGTCGGCGTAGTCTCCAATCACGAGCATATGCGCGGCATCACGGAGTGGTATAAGATTCCCTATCACTATCTGCCCGTGAACGCCGAGAATAAAGCCGCACAAGAAGAAGCGATATTGCAGATCATCCACGACAATAAAGTGGATCTCTTGGCGCTGGCCCGCTATATGCAAATCCTCTCGCCCAAGATGTGTGAGGCGATGGCCGGCAGGGCGATCAATATCCATCACTCCTTCCTGCCCGGCTTCAAGGGTGCGGATCCCTATCGACAAGCCTATATGCGCGGCGTGAAGATCATCGGCGCTACCGCCCATTATGTGACGACCGATCTCGACGAGGGCCCGATCATCGAGCAGGCGGTAGAGAAGATCGATCATAACTTCGACATCGATGAGCTAGTGCAGATCGGCCGCGATGCCGAGTGTGCGGCATTCGCGCGCGCCGTCAAATGGCACTGCGAACACCGCATCATCGTCAACGGCAACAAGACCGTAGTATTCAAATGAGGCTAGCCCTCGAACAGGCGCGCTAGGTGAACTGCGGTATGAGATTGCTTCTTACCTAACAGTTTCTCTGGGGCGCCCTTGGCCACAATCTTGCCGCCAGCCTTGCCGCCCTCCGGGCCCATGTCCAATACCCAGTCCGCCTCCGCGATCACGTCGAGATTGTGCTCGATCACCATGACGCTATTGCCGGTGTCGACTAGGCGATGCAGCACTCGTAATAATTTCTCAACATCCGCCATGTGCAAACCCACGGTCGGCTCGTCGAGAATATACAGCGTGTGCTGCCTGGTGTTGCGGCGCAGTTGCACCGAGGGCTTAGCCTTGGCCAACTCTGTAACAAGCTTGATGCGCTGCGCCTCGCCACCACTCAGCGTCGGGCTCTGCTGCCCAAGCGTGAGATAGCCGAGGCCGACATCCTGCAAGAGACTCAAGGGATGATGCAGGAGGGGCACGGGCGCGAAGAACTCCACGGCCTCGTCCACACTCATCAACAATACCTCGCCGATATGCTTGTCTTTATAGCGCACCGAGAGCGTGTCCTCGTTGAAGCGCCAGCCGTGGCACTCCTCACAGTCCACGCGTACATCGGGCAGGAAGTTCATCTCGATCTTCTGCATGCCATTGCCCGCACAGGTATCGCAGCGGCCGCCGGAGACATTGAAAGAGAAGCGCCCGGGTCCATAGCCGCGCAGGCGCGCATCCACAGTGTCGGCGAAGAGCTTGCGTATCGAATCCCAGATGCCGATATAGCTAGCGGGGCAGGAGCGTGGCGTCTTGCCAATAGGGGTCTGGTCTACCTGTAAGAGGCGGTCGATGGATTCCCAGCCGACGATGTCCTTGCAGTTAACGATCTCCGGCAATTTCTTGCGCGTGCCCTTGACCCGCAGTAGAGCCTTGAGGTTGTCGTGTAAGACGCCGCGAATCAGGCTGGACTTGCCGCTACCACTCACGCCGCTCACGGCCACCAAACGCCGCAGGGGGATGTCCACGGTCACGCCGCGCAGATTGTGTAGGCTAGCGTTCTCGATGCGCAGCACTTCCTTCTCGAACTCACCGCGCGCATCGAGGTCGCGAATATCCGCGATGGGGTGGCGCAGTGGCTTGGCGAGGAACTGGCCGGTAAGCGAGGCCTTGTTCTTCTTCAGCTGCGCTAGTGTGCCTTGCGCGATGATCTCGCCGCCGCGGCTCCCCGCACCCGGCCCCACATCGATCAAATGGTCCGCCTCGGCCATCGTGGCGTCGTCATGCTCGACCACGATGACGGTATTGCCATTGCGTTGCAGCTCGCGCAGCGTGCCGATCAATAGATCGTTGTCTCGCGCATGCAGGCCGATGGTGGGTTCGTCGAGGATGTAGCACACCCCTTGCAGATTGGAACCCAGCTGGGAGGCCAGGCGAATGCGCTGCGCCTCGCCGCCACTCAGGGTTGGCGCCGCGCGGTCGAGGCTCAGATAACCCAGTCCTACCTTATTGAGGAAACGTAGCCGCGAATTCAATTCCGGCACCACGTCCCGCGCAATCGCCTGCTCCTTCTTGTCGAAGCGCAGCTTGCCGAACTCGCGCTCTGCGTCGTCGACGGACAGCGCCGTGTACTCGGCGATGGAACGATTATCTAGGCGCACCGCGAGTGCGATGGGATTGAGGCGCGTGCCGGCGCAGGATGGGCAGTTGACCCTAACTGGAATAAAAGTCTCCTGCGTCTCTGGCGTCTCCAACCATTGCGCCTCTTCGCCGCTCTGCTCGGCCTCGAAGTTCTCGATGATCTCGCCCGTGCCGAAGCAGGTGCCACACCAGCCGTGTTTAGAGTTGTAGGAAAACAGCCGTGGGTCTAGCTCGTCGAAGCTGTCGCCGCAGGAGGGGCAGGCGCGGCGCGTGGAGAACAGGGTATCGCCACTGCGATCGCCCGAGGCGGCCGCGGTGGGCATGATGCTGAGCAGCCCATTGCCCAGTTCCAGCGCCTGATCCATGAGGCTCGCTAGGGCCGCCTCGTTGCGCGGCGTGACCTTGACGGTGCCGATCAAGATCTCGATGTCGTGCTCCTTATAGCGATCGAGCACCGGCCAGGGGGCACTCGTCACTAATTGGCCGTCTACGCGCAGTTGCTCATAACCACGGGCAGCCGCCCATGCTGCCAGTTCCTTGTAGATGCCCTTGCGGCCAACAACCATAGGCGCTAGCACATGGACCTCCTTGCCACGCGCCGCCTTGAGGATGCGCGCCAGTATCTGATCGCGGGTCTGCGGCGCGATGGCCTCGTCGCAGCTTGGGCAATACTGCGTGCCCAGCTTCACGAACAAAAGTCGCAGGAAGTGATAGATCTCGGTCAGCGTTGCGACTGTACTCTTGCGCCCACCGCGACTCGTGCGCTGTTCGATGGCCACGGTGGGCGGAATGCCATGGATCGCGTCGACATCGGGGCGGGTGGCAGGTTGCACAAATTGTCGCGCATAGGCATTCAGAGACTCTAGATAGCGCCGCTGCCCCTCGCCGAAGACGATGTCAAAAGCCAGCGTGCTCTTGCCGCTGCCGCTCACGCCGGTGATCACCGTGAATTTATTCCAAGGGATGTCCACGTCGATGTTCTTGAGATTGTGTTCGCGGGCATGATGAATCTGAATCGCCTGCTTCATCTTCTTGATGGGGTCGGCGCTGCTGTTGGCGATGACGGGGAGTGCCGCGCCCGAACGCACGCGGGTCAGTTCTGCCTCATACTCCTGCAATGCCACTGCGGTGAGGCCCTTGCCACTGCGCAGGAAGTCTGCGGGGCTGCCCTCGGCCACTAGCGTGCCGCCCTTGTCGCCACCCTCGGGACCGATATCGATCAGCCAGTCTGCGGCACGAATCACGTCGAGATTATGCTCGATGATCAGCAGCGAATGCCCGGCATCCAAGAGCTTGCGGAAGGCCTTCATCAACACGCTGATGTCGTGGAAGTGCAGCCCGGTAGTGGGCTCGTCGAATAGGAACAACAGGCCCTTAGCCACAACGCCAGTCTTGCGTTTCTTCTTCGCCGCGCTCACCTGCTCCTGCGCCACGGCCGCAAGATGGCCGGCTAGTTTCAAGCGCTGTGCCTCGCCGCCACTCAAGGTGGGCACGGCCTGGCCGAGCTGCACATATTGCAGCCCGACGTCGAGCAAGGGTTGCAAACAAGTGAGCACCGCTTCGTCATCGGCATAGAAGGCCAAGGCCTCGGAGACCGTCATAGCGAGAATATCGGCGATGCTCTTGCGCCCCGGCGTAGCGCCGGAGACGCGCACGTCGAGAATCTCGCGGCGATAGCGTTTGCCATTACACTCCGAGCAGCGCAGATAGACGTCGCTGAGGAACTGCATCTCTACATGCTCGAAGCCATTGCCGGAACAACTCGGGCAGCGGCCATTGCCGGCGTTGAAACTGAAGCTGCCGATGGTATAGCTGCGCTCCTTCGCCAATGGCTCGGCGATGAAGCGCTGGCGAATCACGTCGAACGCACCGACATAGGTGGCGGGTATGGAGCGCGTGGTCTTGCCGATGGGGCTCTGGTCTACCAGTATCACATCGTCCACATGCTCGAGGCCGCGTATGTCACGATGCTGCCCCGGCGCCTCGGTGGCGCGACCGAGCTGTTTGCAGGCGGCGCGGTAGAGCACGGTATGCATCAGGGTGGACTTGCCAGACCCGCTAACGCCGGTTAGGCACACTAGCTTGCCGAGGGGCACGCTAACACTAAGGTCGCGCAGATTGTTCTCCGCCGCGCCTTCGATACCTATGCTGCGTTCTGGAGTTGCAGCTATGCTTTTACTCACCGCATAACTGGCCGCGGCATCGGCAACCGCGCGTTGCTCCGGTAAAAGAAGGTCCAGCACGCTGCGTTGCCCATTAAGATACTGGGCGGTCAAATTGTCTTTCTCGCGCAGCAACTGCGCAGGGCTGCCCATGAAACGAATCTCGCCGCCGTCCTTGCCAGGCCCCGGGCCGATGTCGATCACGAGGTCCGCCGCCAGCATCACCTGGGGGTCATGTTCCACTACTAAGAGAGTGTTTCCCGCATCGCGCAGGCGATGCAGTATCTGAATCATGCGGCTCATATCGCGCGAGTGCAGCCCGATGCTCGGCTCGTCCAGCACGAACAAAGTGTTGACTAGGGAGGTGCCCAGCGCCGTAGTCAGATTGATGCGCTGCACCTCGCCGCCACTGAGTGTGCGCGACTGACGATCGAGAGTCAGGTAGCCCAGGCCCACGTCGAGCAGGAAGGTCAGCCGCGAGCGAATCTCCGTAAGTAGAAGAATGGTGGCCTCGTCTAGGGCTGAACCCTCTTTGCGTTTCTCCGCCGCCAGGGCCGTGAAGAAGCCGGCGCAGTGTTCCAGCGAAAGTGTCATCACCTCGTGAAGATTGAGATCCTGCGCGTTCTTACCGCTGCCCGCGTGCAGTCGCCACCACTGGCTCTCCGCCTTCAGGCGCGTGCCATTGCACTCGGGGCATTCGGTATAGGCGCGGTATTTAGAGAGTAAGACGCGGATGTGCATCTTATAGGCCTTAGTCTCCAGCCAATTGAAGTAGCCGCGCACACCATACCAGTGACCATCCTGTGCAGAGCCTTCGCCCTCGAGCACCCATTCCTTCTGTGCTTTTTTCAGTTTATGCCACGGCACGTCGATCGGAATCTTATTCTTCTTGGCATGCTTAACGAGATCGACCTGGCACTCCTTGAAGCTCGGCGTCTGCCATGGGCGCACCGCGCCTTCCCCGAGTGTCTTGTTCTCGTCGGGGATGACCAGCCCGAAATCCACGCCGATGATGCGGCCGAAGCCGCGGCAGTTGGCGCAGGCGCCGATGGGGGAGTTGAACGAGAACAGCGCGGGCACTGGCTCCGAGAATTCCACATCGCAGTCGGGGCAGTGGTGATGAGTGGAGTAGCGCAGGGCGGGACCGTCGGCCTCCTCGGCATCGCGCATCGGGTAAACCAAGACGCGGCCATTGCCATGGTGCAGCGCCATCTCCAGCGCCTCGCCAAGGCGTTCGCGATGCTCGGGCGTGAAGCGCAGGCGGTCTTGCACGGCCTCGACCACGTCGCCATTGCGCGACTGAATGCGGGTATAACCCTGCTGCGCGAGCAGCTGCACGATCTCCTCTTCCTTGAAATTATGGGGCACCTTAATAGGCAGGCAGACGTGGATGCGTTGGCCCTCGGTGAGCCTCGCCTGCAGATCCGCCACGATGCTCTGTGGCGTGTCCTTGCGCACCGGTCGCGCGCAATGAGGGCAGTGCAGGGTGGCCAGACGGGCGAAGGCCAGCTTCAGATAGTCATTGAGCTCGGTCATCGTGCCCACCGTAGAGCGGGAGGTGCGCACGGGGTTGCTCTGGTCGATGGCGATGGCGGGCGGGATGCCCTGCACATTGTCTACCGCCGGCTTGTCCATGCGGTCGAGGAACTGCCGCGCGTAGGCCGAGAAGGTCTCGACATAGCGACGCTGCCCCTCGGCATAGATCGTGTCGAATGCCAGTGTCGATTTTCCCGAGCCACTCACCCCAGTCACCACGATGAGCTTGCCGGTGGGCAGGCTAAGGCTGAGGTTCTTCAGATTATTCTGCCGCGCCCCAGTGATGACGATGCTGTCGTGATTAACACTGTTCTTAGTGGCGGCTTTCTTAGGGCGGGCGGGGCTGGTCTTCTGGGCGGTCATGGGCAATTCATCTCAGGTGGAATGCTGTATTAATATACAGTAATGCGGTCGCTTCTTACAATAATGTCGTCGTGTCTAAACCATTTGTGTTAATTCGCCAACTAATGAAGAAAAGAACGAACTAACTTTTCAATAATCCAGAGTCTTTAATTTATAACTATTTAAAAACAATGGCTTAGAGAATAAATAAAAGTTGGCGCAGTTTATGCTAAATCCTCTGCATATGAGGAGAAGCCACAGAGCTTCGCACGTTCGCTAACGACAATCATCATTATTTGAGCATTAACAACATTCGGAGAAACACCATAATGCAAAACACGAAAACAAAGAAAGGCCTGTTCAATACGAAGACTGTCACGCTAGCGGGCTCCTTCGCCATGCTGCTGTTGCCCGTCGTGGTTCTGGCCGATAACTGTCCTTACCAGGAGCAGATCGCGTTCACCGTTCCTAGCACTAGCATCGCGAAGATCGATGTCAGCGCGGGTGCCGGTTCACTCAATGTGTCCAGCTCACCGAGCGCAACCGAGATCAGCATCTCCGCCACCGTCTGCGCCAGTCGCAAGAGCGGCTTAGAGGGTACGGGTGTGCAGCACCTTGTTCAGGGAGATACGCAATACCTGTGGACTAAGATCAACGATAACAACGGCGGCTTCTTCTCTAGCGGCTACTCGCACATCGACCTAGAAGTGATTGTGCCCGCCGGCATGGCCGTCGACATTAAGGATGGCAGTGGCGATCTCTCAGTAAGCGGCACTGGCGACTTGAACGTCGTGGACGGTTCGGGCGAGACCCGCATCTTCGCCATCGCGGGCAACGTGAAAGTGAAGGACGGCTCGGGCGAGTTGACCATAGAGGATGTGCAAGGCAACGTCGATGTCGACGATGGCTCCGGCGAGATCGACATCGTGAAGGTAGCCGGTTCGGTCACCGTCCGCGATGGCTCCGGTGACATCGATGTGCGTGATGTGCAGCTAGAGGTCAGCATCCTCGAGGACGGCTCGGGCGATGTGAACATCGATCAAAGCAATCGCTCCGCTCGCGCGGCGGCACAGGTATCGACGAATCAGGAATGATGCGCCGATTATGCCTAGGCTTACGCTCCTAGGCATGAACTGCTAACATCAGCGGCCTCATATCTCCCCCGATTGCGGTTCGCTGATGGAAGTACTTCTAGCCTGTATAGTAATAGTGATCGGCGCCTTCGTGCAGACCGCCATCGGCTTCGGCCTAGCGGTGATCGCGGCGCCGCTTCTGTTCTTCATCGACCCCCTCTATGTGCCCGCACCCATCACCATGTGTGCCTTGGTGCTCTCGGTCTTCAACGTCTATAGCTACCGTGGTCACGTGTCCTTCCGTGGCTTGGGCAATGCCATTGTCGGCCGCATTCCAGGCTCCTTATGCGGCGCGGCGCTGCTGCTGTGGATCGATAAGGATTGGCTAGCGCTGTGGATCGGCCTGAGTGTGCTCGGCGCGGTGGGTGTAAGCCTAACGTCTTTGCGCTGGAATCCAACACCGGGGCGGATGATGTTCGCGGGTTTCATGTCGGGCTTCATGGGCACTAGTTCTTCGATAGGCGGGCCGCCCATGGCCTTGCTCTGGCAGCATCAGGAAATTAACTTGGTGCGCGCAAATTTAGCCGCGTTCTTCGTGGTGAGTTGCGTGATGTCGCTGCTGGTGCTCGCGCCGATCGGGCAGTTTGGGATGGCACAGATCATGCTCGGCCTGCCGCTGTTGCCGGCTACCTTCGTGGGCTTTCTCATCGCACGGCGCAGCATGCAACAGTTGCCACACCGGCAACTGCGCATCGCGTCTCTTACGCTGTGCTCAATCGCCGGCGCGGCGGCCGTACTGTCGTTCTGGTTTTAAAGCGGGGCGCTAAACTCCGGCAGGGTTTCCACCCCGGCGCGTATGCTCACCTCTAATGCCAGGGTGCGTGGCAATAGGCGCTCGAAATAGAAGCGCGCGGTGTTTAGCTTCTCTTGGTAGAAGTTTGACTCAGCCTCACTAGGTTTTTTCTCTAGGGCTGCGCTAGCCACAAGAGCCGACTGCGCCCATGTCCAGGCCAGCACACAATAACCAGAGAACATCAGATAGTCGTAGGCCGCGGCGTTCACCTCGTCGGGATTCTTCATCGCCTTCATGCCCAACTCCGTAGTCAGCTCCACCCACTTCTGCATCAGTGTCTGCAGCGTTCCCGCGTAAGGGCTCTCCGGGTGTTGCTTGCAGAAACCCAGCACCAATTTCACGAAGGGCTCTAGCGCCTTGCCGCGACTCGAGAGGATCTTGCGACCCAACAGGTCGAGCCCCTGAATGCCCGTGGTGCCCTCGTAGATCGAGGTGATGCGCGCGTCTCTAAAATGCTGCTCTTGGCGCCATTCACGTATATAACCGTGGCCGCCGAACACCTGAATGCCATAGCTGGTGGCCTCCATGCACACCTCCGAGAGGAAGCCCTTCGCGATAGGGGTCATGAGCGACAGCAAGGCTTCCGCCATCTCCCGCTCCTGTTCGCTCTCGCTATAGCGCTCGCGATCGGTCTGTAGGGAGAGGAAGTAACTCAGCGCACGGCCGCCCTCGCCGAAGGCCTTCTGCGTGAGCAGCATGCGGCGCACGTCGGGGTGCACGATGATGGGGTCCGCCGCGGCCTCGGGGTTCTCCCTAACGGTGCCACGGAACTGCACGCGGTCGCGCGCGTATTCTAGGGCGCTCTGGTGTGAGGCCTCGATCTGCGCCAGTGCCTGCTGGGCAACGCCCATGCGCGACTCGTTGATGAAGGTAAACATGCAGCTCATGCCCTTGTGGGGCGGGCTGATCAAGTAGCCGGTGGCCTCGTCGAAGTTGATCACGCAGGTCGCGTTGCCGTGAATGCCCATCTTGTGTTCGATAGAGCCACAACGCACATTATTGCGTTCGCCCACTTCGCCACTGTCTGTGACATTGAATTTAGGGACTATAAACAGTGAGATACCCTTGATGCCGGGCGGGGCATCGGGCAGGCGTGCCAATACGATGTGCACGATGTTCTCGGTCAGATCGTGTTCGCCGGAGGAGATGAAGATCTTGCTGCCGGATATTTTATAGGTGCCATCATCCTGCGGCAGCGCCTTGCTGCGCAGCAGGCCAAGGTCGGAGCCGCAATGGGCCTCGGTAAGACACATGGTCGCGGACCATTGCCCCTCGATAAGGTGGGGCAGGTAGCGTGCCTTCAACTCTTCGCTGGCGTGGGCGGCGATGGTCTGTATGCCCCCCATGCTCAGGCCTGGGTACATGGTCCACGCGTGGTTGGCGGTGGCGTGAATCTCCATGCAAAAACCGCCCAATGACGCAGGTAGGCCCTGGCCTCCTAAATCGACGGGCATAGTCAGGCTGGTCCAGCCATTGGCGATATATTCGTTGTAGGCCTCTTTGAAACCGGGCGGCGTAGTGACTTCGCCATCTTCCCATTTACAGCCTATCTCATCTCCCGTGCCATCGATCGGCGCGAGTACGTCTTCGCCAAACTGCGCGGCGCTCTGAAGAATGGCCTCGACGATGTCGGGCGTAGCCTCGCGCCCCTGTGGAAAACTAGCGTAGTGCGAAGTAAAGTCTAAGACTTCCTCCATTTGAAACTTCATATCTCGTAATGGTGCTCGATACTGCGACATTGACGATTACCCCCTTTCATTGATGTACCGTCGTAAAAATGGCTGCATCCTTTCCTTGCAGCGCTACACAGAGCATAGCATGGAAAAATTACTACTTGCTGCCACGCGGCAAGGATAGAATCGGGTATAATTGCGCCGCATTTTGAATTTCACTTTTGCTTTACACTATTGCTTCACGCGCGGTTTTTAAAATAGTGGGCTTATCGACGGGGTAATAACGATAATGAACAGATGGCCACAAACAATCAGCATCGACGCGTTTCGTGATACCTGGGTCCTAGAGGGTGAGCCTCTATGGCGCCGCGTGTTCGATTCCCACCGCGAGAAGATGCAGATCAAGAGCCCCCAGATCGCCCTAGGCAACCTCGAGAAGATCTTCACCTGCACATTCAAGCTCGCCAATAGCAAAGGCTTTCAGGCCATGAGCCTGCGCGACCTGAGCCGCGAGACCGGCATCAGCATGGGCGGCCTGTACGCCTACATCGGCAGCAAGGACGATCTCGCGGCTGCCATCGAAGAGGTGTTGCGCAAGGCCATCGACGACGTCATGTCCGACCAGGCCGTGATCGACCTCTCTCCGGTGCACCGTCTCAAGGCCATCATCTATGGCGACATCTATATGAACGAGATCATGCATCAGTGGTATTACTTCTGTTATCTGGAGGCCAAGGGCCTGTCGCGCGAGCAGCGCGAGGCCGCCATGCAGATGGAGATCAAGTTCGACGAGCGCATTCTGGAAACCTTCAAGGCGGGGGTAGAGCAGGGGCTGTTTACGGCGGATCGTCTGGAGCTTCTGGCGGCCAACACCACCTCGATGCTACAACAGTGGTATCTCAAGCGCTGGAAGTTTGGACTTATGGGTACTCGCATCGACGACTACGCCGCATTTGTGTACGACATCACCTTGCGTAATCTGTGCTATCAAGACGCTTAGATAAGCTTAGGCATTCTCTGGGTTGATGCCGACCTTGGTCGCATAGAAGGCGCGAATGGCGGGCATGTCCACCTCGAGCTCGCCGGTGGGGTAGTAGAAGTCCGCTAGGCCCGCCTCTTTCTTGGAGGCGTCTACATAGCCCATCAACACCGGCACCTCGGCCGCTACCGCGATGCGATAGAACCCCGTCTTCCACTCCTTCACCTTGCTGCGCGTGCCCTCGGGTGGCACTAGCACGATCATCTCTGGCTCGCTCTTATACTGCGCCACCGTCTGGTCGACGAGGTTGTGGGCGCGGCTACGATCGACCGGAATACCGCCGAGCCACTTCATGAACCAGCCGACGGGGAAGGGGAAGAGGGTATTCTTGCCCATCCAGAACACCTTGAGGCGCAACTTCAGCACCACCATGATCATGAGCGGAAAATCCCAATTACTGGTATGGGGCGCGCCGATCAGCACGAAGCGCGCATTCTCGATGGGGCAGCCCACCGCCTTCCAGCCCATCAGTTTCAGGATGAGAATGGAGAGCAGCCGCAGGCAGGGGGTGATGATAGGGGTGGAGAAGACGGTTCGTCGCATCAAAGGCTGTGTCTCTTATTGTCGTTGTGGCCGGTCGGGTGCTGGCGAAACCCTATTATGACCAATGAGTGACGAAGTCTTCCACTGCTAATTCGCGAATTGGGCGATCGGGGCCCTCGATCTGCCCCACATAGAGCATCGCTAGAACTTTTTCGTGCTCCTTTACGCCTAAGCCTTTCGTAACGAGCGGATGGGTGGACATCGGCCCGGTACGCCAAACCGCCCCGATGCCCTGGGCATGGGCCGCGATCAGCATGGCATGGGTGGCGCAGCCCGCGGCGATATCCTGCTCTAGCACCGGAATCTTCGGGTGTTCCACGGCGCAGGAGATGGTGACGATGACTAAGGGCGCGCGCAGGGCCTTGCCGCGAACGCTCTCGAGCTTCTCGGCGCTAATATCCGCTTCATCGGCCTGCGCGGCCGCGGCGAATAAGTCTGCGAGGTGCGCGAGACCCTCGCCCTCGATGCGCAGGAAACGCCAGGGGCGCAGCTGACCATGGTCGGGGGCGCGCAGGGCGGCGCGGAACATGTTCTGCAGCGCCTCCTCGCTGGGCACGGCGCCGGCGACGCGGGGGTGGGAGACACGGGTGTGTAAAGCGTTTAGAGCGTCCATTGTGAACCTGTTCGAAGCTGTGATGAGTAAGTAGATTACTGAACGCAACAATAGAGTAAAATAGCCCCAATTGGGAGTTAAGAAAGGCCCCTTTTGGGGTCTAGCTTTGTGGTACAATTTCCCACTAAAATAGTCAACCATTCGGAACCGCTTCAATTCCAAGGTTCTCCGTCTTCAACACCGAGGTCCACGCATGTCCACAGCCGCAGATTTAATCGCCGTAAGCTCGGAGAAACCAGCTTACCCGCAAGCCAAGTCTAAGTGGTTTGGCAAGGCGGCGGGCAGTAAGAAGTTGCGTCTGGTATTCAGCTTCTACTCCCCTGATGGCAACGAAGTCGCCATGCCCTTGGCCGCCATGTCAGCCTACTTAAAGCGCGACTTCCCATGGGTAGAGGTCATCCTCAAGCCCATCCTGATCGTGCGCGACGAGGTGGCCTACAATCCCGAGAACTATGCGCGCAGCATCGTCGAGCTCAAGCCCGATGTGATCGCCTTCTCCGTGATGAGCCCGCACTGGTACCCGATGGAGCCCTATTTCGAGGTCCTCAAGTCCATGCTGCCCGAGATGCCTATCTGCATCGGCGGCTATCAGGCCATGCTCTCCCAGGAGCAGACCATCGAGAACCCTAACGTCGACTTCATCTGCGTGGGCGACGGCGAATACGCCATCGGCAACCTCGTGCAATTCCTGCGCGGCAGCAAAGACGGCGCGGTGGACGGCATGTGGGAGAAACTGGGCGACGGCGAGGTGTTCCGCACCGAGCCACACCAGATCGGCGACCTTGCCTCCCTGCCATTCCCCGACTACGATATCTTCGAGAAGGACGGCAGCTTCAGTGATGTAAACACCTCCATCTTCGGCCCGAAAGAGAAGGTCGTGCTGCCAGTTATGACCGGTCGCGGCTGCCCCTATCGCTGCACCTATTGCTGCAATACGCCGCTGCTAGACAACTGGAAGGTCAAGAAGGAATTCCTGCGCAAGTATGACCCGGATGACATGGTCACCGAGCTGATTCGCCTGCGCGACCGTTACAACGTCGGCTACTTCGAGTTCTGGGACGAGCTCTTCCTGTCCAACCTCAAGTTCGTGCGCGCCTTCTTCGCCATCTATAAGGAACGCATCGGCCTGCCATTCTCCATCAACTCCCGCGTGGAGGTGATGAGCGAGAAGTTCTGTGC
This sequence comes from Gammaproteobacteria bacterium UBA5078, assembly GCA_002416505.1. GTDB lineage: Bacteria > Pseudomonadota > Gammaproteobacteria > Pseudomonadales > Pseudohongiellaceae > UBA5078. Next base: position 12,496 of record DIAM01000016.1, on the reverse strand, counting down.
CGAGGCCAAAGAGGCCGGATGTCACACTATTTGGTTCGGCATCGAGAGTGGCGACGAGACCTATCGCTCCACCATGCTCGGCCGCAAGATGAAGAACGAGCAGGTGATCGCGGCGGCCAAGGCCTGTAAGGCGGCGGGCATCAATCGCCTGACCTTCAACATCGTCGGCATGCCGCTGGAGACCGCGGAGAATATGCGCCAGACCCTAGAGCTGAACCGCCTCATCGCGCCCGAATTCTTCTTCTTCTTCCCCTATATCCCGCTGCGCGGCACGCCGCTATACGACCGTGCCAAGGCCGAGGGCCTGTTGCTGACCACGAAGAAGAACCTGCACTATCTCTCCGCCGCCAACGACAAACAGTTCACGCTCAATATGAAAGAGCAGCCAGAGCTGTTGTCTGCGCAGCAGTACGACGAGATCTGCAAGGAGATGCTGGCCTTCCAGGAGAGCAATAACCGCCTGAGCTTTGCCGATGACGCAGGGGTAGAGCAGGTCGCCAAGGTGGAAGACAAGAGCTTTAGCTTCATAGATGACGAGCAGAAGGCGGCCTTCGCCGAGCCTAAGTATGAGGCGGCACCGGTGGAGATGTACGAGCCACCAGTGCAGCAAGCCCCAGCCGCTAAGAGCGGCGGCATCATCTCTGGCATTCGCAGCCTATTCCGCAGCCCATAAGGCTTAACTTAGGCCGCGCTCGCAGCGAGCTGCGCATCCTCTTTGAGGGTGCGCTCGAAGCTGCGCCAAGACAGCAGCGCCATCAGCATATTGCCGATCAGCGCGCCCGCGTAGAACCCCGCCAAGCCAAATAACTGACTTCCTAGCCAGGCGATGGGCACGTAGAAGATGAAGAAGCGCGCGATGCTCAGGTACAGCGCCATCATGGGCTTGTGCAGCGCATTGAAGGCGGAATTGGTCAGAATGATCACCCCCTGCAAGCCGTAGCCCAGCGGCAGAATCCAGATGAACAACTCGATCGCCCGACTCACCTCTGCGTCCTGCGTGAACACCCCCGCGATCAAGCTCGCTCCCGCCGCCATCACTCCATAGATCAGCAGTTGCCAGATTAGGATGAACTTCATGGACAGCCGATAGGAGTCCGCGATGCGGTCCGGCCGGCAGGCCCCGAGGTTCTGGCTGATAAAAGGGGGCAGGGTAGAGGACAGCGCCAACACGATCAGGCAGGCGATCGCCTCGATGCGCGAACCCACGCCGAAGGCCGCCACCGTGCTCTCGCCATAGGTCGCCGCGATGGCGGTCATCACCCCCGCCGCCACTGGCGTCAGCATATTCGCGCCGGAGGCGGGGATGCCGATGCGCAGCATCTCGCGGCTAGAGTTGCGGAAATTGACGAGGGTAGGAATGCCGGGGTAGACCAGCTCCACCTTCACGATGAGGTAGTAGTAGATATAGACGAAGGCCACCAACCAGGAGATCAGCGTGGCCACGGCTGCCCCCTGAATGCCCATCGCGGGCACCGGGCCGAAACCGAAGATGAACACGGGGTCCAAGATCACATTGACCAAGCCTGCCCCCGCCATGATCAGGCTCGGGGTCTTGGTGTCGCCCGAGGCGCGCAGCACACTATTGGCCGAATTCATGCCTACCAGCAGGAAGCTGGTGGGCAGCCATATCGTCATGTATTCGCGGATCTGCGGGAGCAGGTTCTCGTTGGCGCCCATCAGCCGAAAGATCTCGTCCATGAACACATAGCCCACGGCGGATAGCGCCATGGCCATCAGGATGGCGGTGTAGTTGGTGACGGTGGAGGCCTGCTTGGCCTTCTCGAACTCATCGCGCCCCAGATACTTGGCCACCACCGCCGAGGTGCCGATGCCGAGGCCGATGGCCATGCTCAGCACCATGAAGGTGACGGGGAAGGTGAAGCTGATGGCGGAGAGAGGTTCGGTGCCGAGCATGCTGATGAAGAGGGTATCGACGAGATTGAAGGTGAACATCATGAACATGCCGACGATCATCGGCCCGGTCATGCGCGTCAAAGTCTCTGGAATAGGATCTTTGACTAAGCTATAGCGTTTCTTCGCGGTACTCTCTGCCATGAAAACCTGCGCTCAAGTACGACCACTGTTGAACAGGGCTGAGCTTGCTATTGATGTTATTTTTCTTCGGGGCGGTGCCTTCGTCTTGGCTAAGAGACCCGCCCTTGCTGGTTTTTATCTCACTCTCTTACTATTTACTTGGCCACCGCCGCCTTGCGCAGCTGCAGCATCTGCTTAAAACACTTCGGGTTGCCGAACACTAGCTCCGCCGCGTTGCTAACATCTGGGCTGCCGGTCAGGTCGCTGATAAGCGCGCCAGACTCCTGCAATATCAATAGCGCCGCGGCGATCGAGGACGGGTCGTTCTCCCCCAGCCAGCCCGCGTCGGTGCGGCCGGCGGCCACCCAGGCCAGATCCAGTGCCGCGCAGCCGGTCAGGCGCACGTCGCAGGCGATCGTCGCGAGCTTGTGCTGCATGCCGATTAGTTTCTCGGTGTGGGCCGCATTGCCAGCCTCGGTGCCGAGCGACACCAAGCCCTTGTCCAGCGCGGCGTTCTTGCTCACGCGCAGGCGCTGCGTGTTGACCTGTGCGGCGGTGCCACGGCTGGCGGTAAACTCCTCGCGCAGCATGGGGTTGATCAACACGCCGTGGGTAACCTTGCCATTTGTGGAGAGGGCGACGGACACGCAGAAGTTGGCGATGCCGCGGCGGTAATTGGCGCTGCCGCACAATGGGTCGATGATCCACACATTGTTCTTATCTTTGCCCTCGGTGAAGCCGGAGATGCGCGATTGGATGCTGTAATCCGGGTAGGCCTTCTGCAGATGGTAGAGAATGGTCTTCTCCGAATCCAAATCCATATTGGTGATGACTTGGCCTTCGGACTCTTCCACCACGTGGACTCTGTCGAGGCGGTCGCTGTTGTGGGCCAGCACTTCTGATGCGTCCCGAGCGGCCTTGAGGGCGATATTAACGATTGCGTGCATGTATAAGGGAACCTAGCGTGTAAAAGACGCGCAATCATAACAAAAGCCGCCCGAGCAGTCTCAGAATAAACGCGCTATAGGGGTGACTAATTTCGGTTTAGGGGGGCGGCGGGGCAGACGGCAGCCGTGCTTTCCCTGCTATAATCGTCCGCTTGTGTATTTTCCTAAGCTGCGCAAGAGGTGCAACTTTGTCCGACCCCATAGATTTTCAGGCCTGTTTCGACAATGTGCGCATTGTACTGGTCAATACCTCCCACCCCGGCAATATCGGCGCCGCCGCCCGCGCCATGAAGAATATGGGCCTGTCCAAGCTCACGCTGGTGGACCCCGAAGACTTCCCCAGCCCCGTGGCCAACGGCCGCGCCGTGTCCGCCGTGAACATCCTGGAAGCTGCCACCGTGACCAAGACGCTGGAAGAGGCCGTCGCGGGTTGTGGCCTAGTGATTGGCACCAGCGCCCGCATCCGCAGCATCCCCTGGCCGCTGATCTCGCCCCAACAGTGCGCCCAGCATGTGGCCGATGACAGTCGCCAGAACGAGGTGGCCCTAGTATTCGGCCGCGAAGACTCGGGTCTTACCAACGAAGAACTGCAGCTATGCCACTTCCACGTCAACATCCCCGCCGACGAGAAGCTCAGCTCCCTCAACCTCGCCGCCGCCGTCATGGTGATCAGCTATGAGGTGCGCATGGAACTACTCAAGCGCGAGGCCGAAGGCCAGCTAGCGCCAGTTGCGCCAGTGGATGAGGAGATAGTAGAAGGCGTGGACTGGGACGTGCCCAAGGCCACCGGCAAGCAGGTCGAGGCCTTCTACACCCATCTCGAGAAGACCATGATCGACCTCAACTTCCACGACCCCGCGAACCCACGCCTGTTGATGCTGCGCATGCGCCGCCTGTTTGGCCGCATCCGCCCCGACCAGATGGAGGTCAGCGTGCTGCGTGGCTTCCTCTCTCACATCGACATGCTCAACGAACGCGCCACCAGAAACATCACGGTAGAACAGCAGCGCCAAGAGAAGCGCGAGGCCAATCTACTAAAAGGGCAGAACGACTCCGAGTAGGGCTGCCCCCTAACACTCATTATTCTAAATTTGCATTACAGGTTATAGAAACGTATGTCCGTATTATTCGATCAGATCGCCACAGAAATCGCCGCCAACCCAGCCCAAGTCCAAGCCGCAGTAGCCCTGCTAGACGAAGGCGCCACCGTGCCCTTCATCTCCCGCTACCGTAAAGAGGTCACCGGCGGGCTAGACGACACCCAGCTGCGCAAACTGCAAGAGCGCCTACACTATCTGCGCGAACTAGACGACCGCCGCGACGCCATCCTCAAGAGCATCAAGGAACAGGAAAAACTCACCCCGGAGCTGGAGAGACAGATCCGCGGCGTGGGCACCAAGACCGAGCTAGAAGACCTCTACCTGCCCTATAAGCAGAAGCGCCGCACCAAGGCCACCATCGCCAAGGAGGCAGGCATCCAGCCACTGGCGGACATGCTCTATGCAGACCCGACTAAGGACCCGGAGACCGAGGCCCAGGCCTTCCTCAACGAGGAGGCCGGCTTCGCCGACACCAAGGCGGTGCTCGACGGCGCCAAGCACATCCTGATCGAACAGTTCAGCGAAGACGCCGCGCTGCTCGGCAAGCTGCGCGCCTATTTCTGGGACAGGGCACAGATCATCTCCGTGGTCGCGCCGGGCAAGGAGCAAGAGGGCGCCAAGTACCGCGACTACTTCGACTTCTCCGAAGCCCTGCACAAGATTCCATCCCACCGCGCCATGGCTCTGTTCCGCGCCCGCAAGGAAGGCATCCTGCAACTGAACGTCGACATCAAAGACCTCGACACCGCCGAGCGCCACCCCTGCGAGAACCTCATCGCCGGCTTTTGGAAGATCGAAGACAAGGGCCGCGCCGCCGACAGCTGGCTGTTCGACGTGGTGCGCTGGACCTGGCGCGTGAAGATGCAGAGCCACCTGCAGACCGACTTCCTCACCGAGATTCGTGAGCGCGCCGAAGAGGACGCCATCGAGGTGTTCGCCAAGAACATCAAGGATCTATTGCTCGCCGCACCGGCCGGCAAGAAGGTCACCATCGGCCTAGACCCGGGCCTGCGCACCGGCGTCAAACTCGCCGCCGTCGATGCCACAGGAAAAGTGTTAGACCACGGCGCCATCTTCCCTAATCAGCCCCAGAACAAGGTGGCCGAGGCGGCAGCGATGCTGCTGCAGATGTGCAAGAAATACGGCGTGGAACTGATCAGCATCGGCAACGGCACCGCCTCGCGCGAGACCGACGCCTTCGTCGCCACCCTGCTCAAGGCCCACCCCGAGCTCAAGGCCCAGCGCGTCATCGTCAGCGAGTCCGGCGCGTCCGTGTACTCCGCCTCCGAACTCGCCGCGCTGGAATTCCCCGACCTCGACGTGACCATCCGCGGCGCGGTGTCCATCGCAAGACGCCTGCAAGACCCACTGCCGGAGCTGGTGAAGATCGACCCCAAATCCATCGGGGTAGGCCAGTACCAACACGACGTGAGCCAGGTGAAACTAGCAAGAAGCCTAGACGCAGTAGTGGAAGACTGTGTGAACGCCGTGGGCGTAGACGTGAACTCCGCCTCCGTGCCGCTACTCAAGCGCGTGTCTGGTCTTAACCAGACCCTAGTGAACAACATCATCGAGTTCCGCGACGCCAACGGCAGCTTCAAGAGCCGCAACGACCTGAAGAAGGTGCCACGCTTCGGTGACAAGAGCTTCGAGCAGGCCGCCGGCTTCCTACGCGTCAACGAGAGCGACAACCCGCTGGACGCCAGCGCGGTACACCCAGAGTCCTATGGTGTAGTGCAGGCCATCGCCAAGAAGAACGCCCGCGACGTGAAGTCCATGATCGGCGACGTCGTCTTCATCCGCGGCCTCAACGCCCAAGACTATGTGACCCCTGCATTCGGCCTGCCCACGGTGCAAGACATCCTCAAGGAGCTAGAGAAACCCGGCCGCGACCCGCGCCCCGAGTTCAAGACCGCCTCCCTGAAGGAAGGCGTAGAGAAGATCAGCGACCTAACCCCCGGCATGACCCTAGAGGGCACGGTCACTAACGTCACCAACTTCGGCGCCTTCGTCGACGTGGGTGTGCATCAAGACGGATTGGTCCATATCTCCGCACTGTCCGACACCTTCGTCAAGACCCCACACGACGTAGTGAAGGCGGGCGACATCGTGAAGGTGAAGGTGCTAGAGGTAGACCTAGACCGTAAGCGTATTGCTATGACGATGCGTTTGAACGACGAATTGCCCACGCCCGGTGGCAGCACGCAGGGGCGGCAGGGGGATTCTAACCGGCGCAACCAGAGCCAGAGTGCGCCCAAGCAGAAGAAGGATTTTGCGGCGGCCGCGGATAATAAGCGGCAGGTGGGCACGATGGCGGCGTTGTTTGAGCAGGCGCTTAAGAAGAAGTAAGTATCAGCGTTTAACTTGCGTGATAAAAGGCCCCGGTTTCGGGGCTTTTTTTTGCCTATGAAAAGGGTGGGATTGAGGGTTTATTTATTGGGGGAATGGGTATAGAGTCCCGTCAATCGTCAGGATTATGTGTGGGAAAACACTATACAAATGTTAGGTGCAATTAGATGCCCGCAATAGATGAAAAAGTGATCGAGGCTGCTTACGACATAGCGAAGCGCGTATATAAAAGCGAAATATCTATGTCCCAAGGAGTACGGCTTCTCCAATCGGCTCATGGAATGAATCGTAATTCAGCTGTCGATTACGTATATAGCTATCGAAACATGATAGAAGGCAGGAGATTTACTCGTACGACAAACGCAATAGCGACACGCTACTATTTGGAAATGATCTTTAAGGATGGTGGGAGAGATAAACTACTGAATGCGTTGTCTGCTCTTCGACAACACATCGACTATTACGAAACGGTCGGAAATGCCAACGTCGTGAAGCGGAGAGCTATTTATGAAGAATTTTCTCGATTTGCTAAAGTCTCCACTAATGATGACTATATTTTCCCTGACGAGGTCGATGAGGTTAAAGAACTTAGAGAGGGTAGCGTACGCAGTGTCTATGTAAACATCTACGAAAGGAACCCAGTCGCTAGGGTACAATGTATCGAGCACTATGGTTGCCACTGCTTCGTTTGCGGATTTGACTTTCTTTCAGTTTACGGGGATATGGGACGTGACTTCATTCATGTTCATCATGAGATAGAGTTGTCGAGTATTGGTGAGGAGTACGTCATCGATCCTATTCAGGACCTCAAGCCGGTATGTCCAAACTGTCACGCTATGATACATAGGCGCAAACCAGCATATGGTGTGCTTGAGCTAAAGAAGCACCTAACAAAGTCATGAACTACACGCCTTCGGCGCCGGACGTCAGCTCCGCTGTCGCCGGTTATGAACGGCGTTAGGCTTAAAGGAAAGTTATGGATTGGGTTCAGGAAAATCTACTCGCAATATATGCGGCAATTGTAGGGACCATTGCGCTATTTCTTAACTTTGGTCGATTTTGGATGATGCGCCAAAAAAGTGTAAGAAAGTTAAAAGTCGAGTCAAAAATTGATGGTCAGGCTCAAAAAAGGTTAGACGAGCTTGGTCAGCCAGAAGATATTTTTAACAGCCGCGGAAATTTGGTGGGTCCAATCTATAAAGTCACTGTTATAAATGTAAGTCATGTTTCAATGCATGTTGATGATGTGGGTTTATTAGTAAAGGAAGGCAAAAACAAAATACGACTACCAGTCTATGTGGAGGATGGCAGTCATGGATTTCTTTCTCATATTGAGGACACAGGTGGTGAGGATATAGCAGCAGGTGCTAAAAAAACATTCTCTATTTGGTTAAGCGTTGAGCCCACAATTCCCGAAATAGTTGGCTGCTATGCAGTTTCTCAAATGGGTAAAGAGTTTAAGGGGAAGCACAAACCAAACGGCCAGGTGTTAACCGTTCCTAAAATCCCAAAAGATGAGCCTAACAATTCAATGCAGCCGACCGCTAACACGTCGGTTGATTGAGGCGTTAAAGGCCAGCATTGATTACATAACTGAGAATAATGGAAGAATTCAAAAAAAATCTAATTGAGCAGGACGCCAAATGGATATATAGAAAATATCTATTGGGTCATGATGTTTGGTATTTTAGAGAGCACCTTAGAAAGCCGTCCTACGCTGAAATGTACGATGAATTAAAAATATTCATGTCTGAGCATCTTGATATTCATGTAAATAACATCGCTATTGTTGGCAGTGCTAAGTTAGGGTACAGCATTACGCCATCTGAAGGAAAAATGTTTCAGCCATTTTCCGATGATTCAGACATGGATATTGCAATCGTTTCTCCCGAGCTTTTTAGACAAAGCTGGGGGGCATATCTTGAGCTGGCAAGAAAAGGCTATCTTCACGGCTACCAAGGAATTACTAGCAATATATTTAGACGTTTTGTAATGCTCAAGAGACCAGACCACCGCAATGATTTTTTCCGATCCTGGAATGGGAAAGTTGAACCCTGCAAACGAGACTTACAAACTGTATTCTCGATATCCCACGATATTAATTACCGTATATATGAGTCTTGGGAGGCGGTAGAATCGTATCATTGTACTGGGATACAGAAGTTAAAGAATCAAATTGAGGCCCAAGCATGACAAACCCTATTAAGTATATCGATGTAGAGTCACGGCCAATTAAATGGCTAGTAGATGGCATGAAGAGTGACAACATCGTCGTTGATAACAGCTTTCAGAGAAGATATGTATGGGTTCCAAAAGATCGCATTTCTCTGATTGAAACTATCCTTCTGGGTTATCCAATACCTGAAGTGTATCTTTGGCAGAATGAAACTGACCCAGAGACTGGAGATACAATTTACTCGATAGTTGATGGGCAGCAAAGATTAGGTGCTGTGCATTCATATATAAACGATGAGTTCAAACTGGCTAAATCAGGGTTAGAAAATAAAGATTACAATTACGCAACAAAGTTATTTTCTGAGCTGACACCTGACGAAAAAAGCAAAATATGGAAATACCCATTTTCAATAAGATTCATTGAAGAGAGCTTATCAAAAGAAAAAATTGTTGAGCTTTTTTTAAGGCTGAATAGAACCAATGCAACCTTGAATCCGCAGGAGCTTAGAAACGCAGAATTCACAGGTTTGTTCATAAAGTTGGCGGAAACAATTTCTAAAGATAGATTTTGGTCTGACTTTAATATTTTTAACGCTGCAGACTATCGCAGAATGATAGATATACAATTCATAAGCACATTATTGCTATTCATTAGATCTGGCATTGAAGAAGAGACAACTCAATCGTCTATAAATAGAGCATATGATCAGTACAACGAAAATTATCCCGAGGCGGATGACGATAAAGATACCGTCATGTTGGTTCTAGAAGTATTACGACTAATTATTTCCAATCAAGACAGCATGCTCACAATAGCTAAGAGAAAGACCCATTTCTACACGTTATTTGTATATGCGTACTATCTAACTCAAAAGACTCAAACTGTCGATACATCTGATATTTCAAGTCGCTTGAATGAGTGGTTTAACCACTATCTAAGTGATGATGAGTTCGGAAATCGGAATGTAGACTCGCTGCTAAATGAATACAAAGTTTTAAGTCAAGAAGGTGTTCAAAAACGTGTAAATAGGCAGAGACGATTTGAAATTATTAAGGAGTACATCGGGCTTTAACAAGCAGCTGCAGTGGATCAATTTACGCTGCGCTTCAATTGCCCGCTGAGTTGGGCGTTATGAGCTAAGATAACCATGAAATCCAGAGTATTTATCAGGGCTATAACGACAAATAATTGCCAGGAAATAACCTGTGAGAGGTTCGAATTTCTCAAAACGCTTAAAACGTCCTTGAGTGAAGCTTTAGCTATAGAAGAGAAGTATGAATTTATAATTTCGAATTATCTCGACCTAGAGCGTGAAGCAATAGGCCTTGCTTTATCGCATATGGTTACGGATCAAACCGAGTACTCCGATTTTTTTGAAGCTCTTCTAACCCTGAATAAGCATGTCGTCAATTTGCTCTCTGCAGTGAAATTGTACAATGACCAAATCGCTAGCCATGTATCACGCTGCACAAGGAACCCTGAAACCGAGGTCAAAGTGAAGCAAGCACAGTGCACCGAGTACGATAATAACTTCAATTATCGGTTTATGGAGGCCCTGCGAAATCACTCGCAACATTATGGAGGCCCTGTTCACAAAGTGAAGTTAGGCGGTGGCTGGAACGACGATAGAACAGCATTGAAATTTCGAGCAGAATACGTATCTGATAGAAGCAGACTTCGAATAAACAAAAAGTTTAAGAGACACATCCTTGACGAGATTGGTGATGAAATTGAATTATCCAAAGCAATAAGAAGCTATATTGAATCTATTAGCAGCATTCATAATTTTGTAAGAAATATCATATCTGATGATGTGGAAGTTTCTAGATTTAAGATCAATGAAGCTATCGAAAAGTATGAGAAGGAGTTTGGAGGGAAATCTAGGCCACTCATCGCATATAAATATCACGGCGAGTCGCTAGATGAGGAAATTTTGATATCCCTCGATTGGGATGATGTGCGACAACGCATACAGAAGAAGAATAGACAGCTAGTTAATTTAAGTATGAGATACGCTTCTGGAGAGGCTCATAACAATTAGTTCAATCAAGGACTCGGCTTACGCCGAACCCATTAACAAGGGCGTTAGGCTTCTGAGTTACCCATGAATAACTATTCACAAATATCTAAGGACTTGCGCAGGGATGTTGTCGAGGCGCTACTTAACTACGAAGTTTGGTGGACGTATAGAAACCCTGACGCCACTCCGAAGTATGAGGACATTTTGAATCGGTATTCGAGTTTCTTCACCACCAGCAAGAATGCTCATTTCGTTGCAATTCTTCTGCCGTTGTACAGAATTTTCGAAACCCGGAAGGATTCTATTAATCTACCTAGTCTTTTGCGGGGACTAAGAGATAGTCAAATCCTGCCAATTGCTCAACTAGATAAGTTTGATATGCAGTGTGCTAAACTCAAATCCACATGGCTGAAGGTGGCAACACTGAGAAATGAAGTGTTTGGCCATAGATCCAACAACTTCACCGTTGAAGAATCATTTAAAAAGGCGCAGATATCCTCGAACGACATTTCCAAATTTGTAGACGACACTTTTACTCTGCTTAATGACGTTGACTCTGAAGTAAACCCCGACAGCTACGAGGCATATCAAGTGAACGCCGGTGACGAATTAAATCAAGTGTTGGCCGTGTTAAAAGCGAATAGTTAGTTGAAAGTTATGAGTGCGCCTATCAAGCGGTTCCACAGCGACGAATTCGGCGTCGCTTTGCGGCACCAAACTCGCGCGTGAACACGGGCGATACAGCTTCATACATTGGTGTGATACTCATAATGAGGATATTTCAGATGAACGAAGATGATAAGAGCAAAAAACCTAGAACTAGCAATATGGGGCTAGCTATAGCTATGGGAGCTGGAATCGGTATTATTTTTGGCAAATTTGTTTTTGATAATGTGGGTATTGGTATAGTTATCGGTGCAGGAATTGGTATTGCTTTTAGCAGCTTTAATAATTCCAAATAAAATCAATGTACTATGCGGCTGCAACCGTATAACAAGGGTTTTCAAGTCGGACAAATTACAGTTGGATTTTTGTTCGTGCCTCACTTATTTTAGCCAACTGCAATTTGCCGCTTAAAACAGCGTTATCTGCACACGATAGGTTCGAGCAATGAATAAGATTTTAACAAATATCTTAATTTCGATAATCGTGGCCTCACTGGGGCTGTCGCTGCTTTCAGTTTTAGGCCTGATATCGTCTCTAAAGTTTATAAATACGAACTACATTACCCTGCTACCGGGGATATCTATTGCTTGTGGTGCCCTTATAGCAGTTATGGCATTTAATCGAGACAAGGCGTACCAAGCTGCAGAAAGCATCCGTAAAACGGATGAAATATATTTAAGCCTTGCCAGAGAGTCCTTTCAAGAAGTCGTCAACCTTCTCATGGATCGAAACAACGACCGCATGATCTGGGTTCGGGCATCTCGCCTACTTCTTCAAACTATGGATTTGAAAACTAAAATAAAAACTGAAGACATAATCAAAGCTTTTGAGCTCGCTGAAGAGAGCACAAGAATCGAACTTTATATTGTTTTAACTATACAGCCCGAGGATGGCGGTAGACGCGAAGCACTTCCACCCCAGTTTTACTATGGGATCGAAGATTGGGAAACTGAAGAATCACTCGATGAGGCTGCAAAGAAAGGTGGCTCTAGATCAGCCGGAGGCGCCGTAACTATCGACAGGAATGTGCCAGAGCCATCATCCAAACTTCTGAGCAAACAATCCGTAGTAGCAATATATGATTTCCTGAAGTTCCCCGAGAGCTATGACGATCCTCTTCCAAAAGTTAATGTTTGGTCTGAAGAGTGGGAACAAAGCCATGGAATCGATCAAGGCGCTAGGTGGACTTCCCAGGGTTTACTAG
>DIAM01000014.1:46637-213301 GCA_002416505.1 Gammaproteobacteria bacterium UBA5078 | reverse complement strand
CTAAAGCGGGGGAAAGGTCAATGCGAGGAGCACGAGGATCGAAGATCGCTACTACATCGGTAACCTTGTTCAATCTGGAAGGCTGGTAGGCACGAGAGACGATGTGATCGGCACATTGCCTGGGGCACTTGAAAGGACCAGGCAGTTGATTGGTAAACCCGGGCCAATTTCTGGGCGCCAAGCCAGTATTTTCACCCGAAACTTCGCAGCTATTTTGAGCAAAGAGGAGTTCAACTCGGAGCCCGCTGCTTTACTTGCGCCATACCATGAGGTTTTGAGAGGCTTGTTGAATGTCAGTTGAATCGGATGGTTCCTAGCAGACGCTGTTGAATCAATATTACGCAAAAATATTTGAGGAAAGCCGATGGCACCTGCTAAAACTTGCTTGACACAGAAGGAAGCAGTGCAGGACAGCTCGCTGAAATTTGACGGCTTTTTTAGGTCCGTGATGGCTGGCGACACATTGGTCACACACTATAGCGGAGGTGATCATAAAAAGTTATAAACCGAGCTAAATTCATTTAACATATTGATATTTATCTAGTTATTGGTGCCCCGGGCAGGATTTGAACCTGCGACCTGTCCCTTAGGAGGGGACCGCGCTATCCAGCTGTGCCACCGGAGCGAGGGGTGGGGGTGTTGCATGGGTCTGGCTTGCGGATAGGTGGCGCAGTATAACATGGGGTGTTTTGAGGGACAGGGGGTTTTTCGCCAAATTCGGATAGAAAGCACTAACTGTAGGCACCTGTCCTGCAGGGCAGGTGCCTAATAACGCAGGCTCAGCGCGCGATCTTGTTCTTGGCGACTTCTTCTCTGCGGCGCTTCACGGCCAGGGTCTTGGCCTTCTTGTCGCCGTATTTGTTGATAGAGAAGTAGGCATTGCGTTGACGGCGCTTGCCGTCGGCGTTTTCCTGCCAAGTGGCAACCCACGCGTGATCGCTCTCGGAGTAGCTAACGCCGATTTCGCCGGAGGAGTTGAGGGGGGAGACCTTACGGGGGCTGAACTTGGTAAATGGCCAGTTCTCGCCGTAGATCTTCTTGCCTTCTTCGTCGCGCTTTTTGGTCGCGGCTTTGATGGCTTGGTCCTTTCCGCCGTATTTCTTGAAGGGAAAGGACTCTTGGAAGCTTTTTTCGTCGTATTTAATGCGAACCCACGCGCAGTTGGTGCCTCGTGACTCGATGATGCTGATGTGGTGAAGCGGATCCAGTTTTTTCACAAAAACCTCTCTCTCGATTCAGTAACCCATCGCCATAAGGGTCTTTTAAGTTTACCCCGCAACTGACTATTTCACTACGACAAAGCGCTTAGAGCCGTTGGCCCATATGGCAGGCCATATGTTGAATCACGCCCGGTTTTTGGCAGGCGATCTTCGAGATCTTGTATTCATATTCCTTGGCAGCGGGGTCTAGACCCACTGCTTCGTCAATGGCGGCGCTTAGGTCTGCCTCTGCCGCCTGCCTAGTGAGGTAGGGGCCCGAGATGTTTACCTGTAGTGTAGGCTCATTTGGTGCTGTGGCAATAATATAAAAGTTTTCAACGTTCATTGCTGTTACAGGTCTGATCGATGCAAAGGTCGGGATGATGCCTTTGTGTATGGCTGCGGCTTGTAGCCAGCCCGAAGATCAGGTTTTTACTCCTTCTGGAAGTGAGAACGGCATAGTGGCCGTTTTCTTACCCCGTGAGCGTTAAATAATCAAAAGCGATCCTTGCGCCTTGGTCGGATAGGAACAGTCTGGTTTCCTCACACTTAACCCACGCTGAATGGCGATGAGTGCGGCTTGTTTCCTACCCCTTGACAGGGCGCATATTATCCTGCTTTCCCTTTCAGGTTGATAGCCCCTTCGGGGTTGAAATTGGGTTGTTTTAGCGCTTTTGTGCGTTTGCGCGCAGCTTTCGCTTGCAGAAGTGATCGGGGTCACCCGATAAAGCGCGCCTTAGGCTGAGCTATGGCGCGATCGTGGTCGCCGCGCGAGTGTAATTTGTCAGTGGCTGGCATAGAATCCAAGGCATTCGAAGGGCCGTGGCGATATCCACGCGAATCCTATCCATTCCTCTACCTCGTTCCCGTGCGCCATGAGTAAAGTCAGCATTATCATCCCCGTGTTCAACGAGGCGCAGTCCCTCGCAGCGCACTTGCCGCTTCTGCAGGCACTGCGTGAGGAGGGCCATGAGATTATTGTTGTGGATGGCAGCGACGATGAGGCCAGCGCCGTGGCGTGTGCCGCGTGGGTAGATTGTTGGCTGCGCAGCGACCCTGGGCGGGCACTGCAGATGAATGCCGGGGCGGCCAGCGCCACTGGCGAGGTTTTATTGTTCCTGCACATCGATACACGCTTGCCCGCTGATGCAATCGCGCAGCTACAAGAGGGCTTGGCTAATGACTCTGTGCTCTGGGGGCGTTTCGATGTAAGCCTCAGTGGGCGGCGCTGGGCCTTCCGTGTGATCGAGTACATGATCAATGTGCGATCCCGGCTCTCCGGGGTGGCCACGGGGGACCAGGCCATATTCGTGAGAAAGTGCGTTTTCGAGCGTATCGGGGGTTTCGCGCAGCTTCCTCTAATGGAGGATGTGGCCATCAGCAAGACCCTGCGTCGGCTTGCGCCGCCCTTGTGCCTGCGCAGCAAGGTGATCACCTCTAGTCGGCGCTGGGAGGCGCACGGGGTAGGGCGTACCGTGGTGCTGATGTGGTGGATTAGGCTGCTATACAGTCTTGGCGTTTCTCCTCAGACACTGCACGGCATGTATGTGAAGAAGGCTAGGTAAGTTGATGAATAAAAAAGATAAAATACAGTATCGTTACGGGCGCGCAGTGGTCGCGCTGTATGCCAAGGCGCCAGTCTTGGGCAAGGTTAAGACGCGCATGCAGGCGGTGCTTGGGCAGGAGGGTGCCCTATCTTTACATAAGGCCTTGATTAGCTACGTTTTTGGCAATCTGACAGAGGCGCAGTTGTGCCCGGTGCAGCTGTGGGTGGCGCGAGCGCAGGCACCCTCTGAAGATGAAAAAAAACATGATGAATTCTTTCTATCTATTTGTAATAAAAGAGATATAGCCATTCAGGAGGGCGGGAGTCTAGGTGAGCGAATGGCTTTCACCGCGCGGGAGTTATTGAAGGGCAGCGACTATGTTGTGCTAGTGGGTTCGGACTGTGCATCGGTGGATGCGGCCTATCTCGAGCAGGCACTCGTGGCCCTGGAGTCGGGTGAGCAGATCGTGTTTGGGCCGGCGGAGGATGGGGGTTATGTGCTGCTCGGTTTGCGCAGCGTGCCCGATTCGCTATTCGAGCAAGTGCCCTGGGGCGAGGCGGATGTGATGGCCAAAACGCGTCAAAATCTTGTCGAGGCGGGCCTGTCTTGGTTCGAGTTAGCGCCGCGCTGGGATGTAGACCGGCCGCAGGACTTGCCTAGGTTGGCGAGTTTGGAGCCACGCTTTCCTCCGTATTAGGAAGGGGGTTGCCGTCGCGAAGGGGGCTGAGCTATGGATGGTTTAAACGAGCTCTTCGCGCTGCACGAAGGTCACGAAACGGTTCACGACCTGCTGCGAGGCTCTCGGCAGATCGATGAAGCGGCAGCCACACATGGTCTGGTTGCGCTCCTTGCTGTATTGGAAATAGACGATCTCGATCTCGCACTCCACGTTCGTGTCCTGCGCGTTTATATTGATCAGTGTGTTGAATTTCTCCATCGCCCCAAGCTCTGGGAACACCTCGCCGGGAAAGCCGATACGGATGCCCGTGGCAGACATATTCAATATGCGGCCAAACAGGGCTTCTTCGCGGTTCTCGGAGCTACAGCGCGCGGTCGTCTTCATGCTGCCGGGGATGTACGCGCGGAACGCCTCGCGGCGCTGCATATAGAGCATCTTGGCGGGAAAGGGGACTTGGTAGTAGATGCCGTCGGCATTGTTGAGCGTGCGCGAGCTCACCAGATCCTTCGCGTGCACCTTAATCCCGTGGATGCTGGCGCGAATACTGAATTTGCTGCGCTCATCGATCTTGCGATGGCCGTCGCGGGGGGTTACCTCATCGATGAGGAAGTAACGCTCCTGCAGGTTCGCATCCAGAACCATGGTGTTATACAGCTGCGCGCCGTCGTCGAACTGTACGTTCACTAGACTGCGTTCGGTTTGTAAAGCCCTCAGGACTCCGAATATGTCCCCAGCACCGTAATAGTAACGATCTGGTCCGTCATTTAGTGCCATTTATGCTCTTATATTAATCAGGCCTTTGCGATGGCTCTTGAATCGGAAGTAGTGATGGCGTCGCCGTGATTGGTGTAGACACCGGGCTGGGAGGACTTGCCCTGCATGATGTCGAGCATATGGCGATTGCTCAATTTACTTCGATGCACTATGGCGCCATTGATATTGGTTAAATCCGAGCACTGCTGCAAACTACGGAGCAAATCTTTATAGAGATCGTCCATTCCTTCCTGTTTGCAATATTCACGGAGGCCACTATTGTCAACGGACTTGTCGAAAGATGCCAGTATTTTTCGACGGGCGTCGTCGTTCGCCTCGATATCGGCTAGTAATTGCGCCTTCTCGATTAGGGTATGGCTAAGCGCGCCGATATTGCGTTGCTGGAGTTGCTCGCGCTCCTTCTGCAGCAAATTTGCAAGATTAGTGCTGTTAATCAAGTCTTTTTCTAGCAGTTGACGCATAGTTGATGCGCTCATAAGCAGCCCCCAAAAGGCAACCAAGACGTTGCCGACCAATGAAAACAGAAAAATCACGGCATGCCGGAGCTGTGCCGTGAAGACTAATCTGGACCGAATGTTTTGAGTGCGCCGGGTTCTGGCTTACAGCTCAGCCTCAAGTCCGAGAATTTTTTCCGCGACTTTATCGAAGTTGATCTGGTATTCGCCGTTGGCAATTTGATTGCGGAGCTGCGTCACTCGTGACGTGTCCACATCGGGAAGTTGGCTTATATGAGCCTCGAGGCCCCGCAAATCGACGGCTTGCGAGCTGATATGCACGGTGTCATTGCCCGCAGATTTCCCCGACTTCTGAGCGCCTGCGTCGCTAATGGAGACGGGCGTAACGCTGCCCGTGCCGCTAGTGCGCTGCTCTGTCGGAGTCTGTGTTGCATTGCTGCCTATAGTGCTTACAGTCATGACTTCTACCTTGATTTGCAGGGTGTAGGTAAGTTGCGATGCCACCCGTTACGGGGATAGAACATCGTTATCTTAAATACTCTCCCTGATGTTGGCGACCAATTACAGAAAAACTTTAGTAAATATTTCGCTTTTTAATGAATTTAGAACCCTACTCGTGCCTCGCCAAGCCCGGTTACGACGGCCTGTACGATCTGATCCGAGTTCGTATTCCTCACGTTAATGCGCTTGCCCAGCTCCCCGCTCTGCATCGCGACGCCTTGCTGGCGAATCTCCACCGTGCCCGCCTTCGCGCTGAGTACTACTGCATCCCCGCGTTTGACGAGGGTAGGGGCCACTAAGGCCTCCTGGACTATCGTGGTATTGGTGGACAGGGAGCGCTTGGTCTCCATGCCTACGGCGTGTTCGGGTGCCTGTAGATAGCTATAACGCAGCAGCGACACATCTGTATCGACCAAAGCCAGATCGGCTGCAGTAAGAGTTTCGCCTCGGGCGATGGGCCGCGTGGTCACTAATACCTTCTCGAAGACTCTGATGCTCACGGGGACATACTTTGTCCAGGGGGCCGCGCCTTGGCATTCCACCTTGACATTGATGCGGCCCATGGGGCGCTGGGTCTGGTTCATCGATGCAATCAGGGGTTGCTCGCACACGCTCAGGTTGAGACGCGGGTCGATGGAGCTGATGTCGATCTCCACGCGCCGGCCCAGCTCTTGAGAATCGCGATCGCTGTTAGGGTCTAACTCGTTGGCATCGAAGAAGGACTCGACGAACTGCGCGACACTGTTGTGGAGTTGTTGGTGGCCAGTCTCGGCATGTGCAGCCACGCCAAACATCGCAGCGAGGCATAGCGAGATGCCGCTCAATGTCTGTGTTGCCTTTGCTTTGAAGTGCCAAACTTTCATGCTTATTTCCTATGCCATAGTGAAAGCCACTGCCTTTGGGCGGAGGCTGCGTCAAAATTACAGCGCCAAGCGAGTGAAAATCACCGTTTTCATGCCTCAGAAGCGCTTTCGACTGAAACTCCCCATGAATGAAGCAATTTACGTGCCGTCTATTGGACGGCGCGTGTGCTGCCTTAGATGTTGCGCGCGAGCACCCTTGAGCGTGGCCCGGACAGCTGTGGGTGCAGGTTCGCGGCCCAAGCTCCCAGGCAGACCGATAATCCTCGAGCGGGTGAGCTTACGAAGCCTTGCCGCTATTGCGGAAATGCCTTGCCGATTTTCCCGTTGCGACCGAATAGACTTATTTAACTCATTGATTATTATGTGTTTATAGTTTTGGCATGGGTATTGCTCAATGCTCTGCAACGCGCACTTTATGTGTGGCAACGGCAAATAACGAAGGCAGCACCATGGCAATAAGTTTTTCAGATGCACTCGGGGTACACGAACAGGCTCTCGTCCTACGTAGCCAGCGCACCCAGATCATCGCCACTAACATCGCTAACTCCGACACGCCCGGCTACAAGGCCCGCGACATGGATTTCGCCAGCGTGCTGCGCGAGCGCATGGGCATGAGCAGCGACACCGTGAGCCTGCGCACGACCAATTCGCGTCATATCGCCGACCAGAATGGCGCCGGCACTGGCTTGGTGAATGAAGACACACTGCTGTATCGCACCCCACTGCAGCCATCGCTGGATGGCAATACGGTGGATGAGCAGCTAGAGAACGCCAATTTTGCACGCAACGCCCTTGAGCATCAGGCCAGCTTTCAATTCTTGAATGGCAAGTTCAGCGGCATGATCAAAGCACTGCGAGGAGAGTAACAATGAGCTTAATGTCCATCTTCGATATTTCCGGTTCGGCCATGAGCGCGCAGAGCGTGCGACTGAACACCACCGCGAGCAATATGGCCAATGCCAACAGCGCCGCAGCAAGCCCGGATCAAGTCTACCGCTCGCGTCAGCCAATATTCGCCACTATCCAGGCGGAGATGCTCAATAGCAACAATGCAAACTCGTTCGATTTCGATGGCGGCGACGGAGTGGGCAAGGGCGTACAGATTCTAGGCATCATCGAGTCAGACGCGCCATTCCAGCAACGCTACGAGCCCGAGCATCCCATGGCCGATCTGGAAGGCTATGTCTACTACCCTAATGTCAATATCGTGGAGGAGATGACCAATATGATCTCCTCCTCGCGCTCGTTTCAGATGAATGTGGATGTGATGAACGCGGCGCGCACGATGATGCAGCGCGTGATGTCACTCGGCCAATAAGCCAAGTCGAATTTAAAGTTAAGAGTAGAGCGTCAATAGGAGACCCTCATGAGTGAAGTCACAAACAACAGCGCACTAAGCCAGGTGCTTTCGGATTACTCCCTGACCAAGCGTCAAGAAGAAACCCAGAAGAATAACGAGATGGGCCGCAACGAGTTCCTGAAGTTGCTGGTGGCACAGTTGGAGAATCAAGACCCAACCGAGCCACAGGACAACGGCGAGTTCGTCGCGCAGTTGGCGCAGTTCTCCTCCCTGGAGGAGGCGCAGAAGATGTCGGCGAGTTTCGACAACTTCAACACCGCCTTCCAGTCTTCACAGCATCTGCAGGCAACCTCGCTGGTCGGGCGCCCGGTCCATGTGCAGGCCGATACGACTGCGCTGCTTAGTACTGGCGCGGTGAGTGTGATAGCTCAGATGCCGCGCAGCGTCGAGGGTGCAACCCTGAGCGTTTACAACAACGCGGGCACCTTGGTGGATAGCTTCAATCTAGGCGCACAGGAGTCTGGTCGTCAGGAGTTCATCTGGACTGGCACCGATGCCAATGATCAGCGTTTCCCCTCCGGCGAGTACACCTTCAAGGTCGCGATCCCCGATGGCGATGGTGCGAAGCAGGTGCCGACCTATCTGAGCGCCAACGTCAACAGCGTGACGATCGAGCCAGGTGGCTCTCTCACTCTGAACCTCGCTGGCATTGGTCCGAAGTCGCTTTCTGATGTGATCCAGATTAACTAATACAACTGTTCCAGTAGTCAGTAACCATTGCATAAGTCTTTCGAATACGGGGTGAGAAAATGAGTTTTAACATCGGTTTGAGCGCACTAAACGCAGCACAGGAAGAGATTTCTGTCACCGGTAATAATATCGCGAACGCCAGCACTAATGGCTTCAAATCCTCGCGCACGGAGTTTGCCGATGTCTATGCGGCATCGATTCTGGGTGGCGGTTCGAATCAGACCGGCGCCGGCGTCGGCGTGCAGAACATTGCGCAGAACTTCGGTCAGGGCAATATCACCTATACCGACAACGCGCTAGATCTGGCGATCAACGGCAACGGCTTCTTCATTCTCTCTGGCGCGAGCGGCAATGTGTACACTCGCGCAGGCGCCTTCGGCACCGACAAGGATGGCAATATCGTCAACAGCCTCGGCGAAAAACTACAGGGTTTTGCTACCACAGCAGATGGCAAGGCCACCGGTTCCTTGACCGATATGGTTGTGACCACCGGGGACATCGCCCCCCAGGCCACTACCTTGGTCTCCAGCCGTATCAACCTCGACGCGGCAGTGGCACCTTCCTCCATCATCGGCAGCAAAGTTTTGACTAATAGTGGCACCTCTAGCACGGCGCAGTTCGGCTCGCGCGTCGCCCAGTCTGCAGTCGTGTCCGGAAAGATCTCCGTGGATGGCACGGATTTCTCTGGCACCACGGCCGCAACGACCACGGGTCCCTCGAACGTGTCCGGTGGCATCGATTTCACCACGGGTGGCGCACAAGGTTTCTCTATCAGCGTCAACGGCAGCGCAATCGCTGCGGTCGATCTGTCTGCCGTTACCGCGGCAGACGGCGCTGCGGTCGTGACAGCCGTGGACGCAGCGCTCGTTGCGGCGGGCTTCACTGGCAACAACGCCGTGACGGTCTCCTTGGTAAGCAATCGCATCGTGTTGACGACGACGGCGACCGGCGACTCCTCGCGCATTAATATCAGTGCCGTGCAGGGGAAAGCGTCGAGCGTCGTCTCACTTGTCGACGTTAAGGGTAAGACAGCGCCTCCTACCGGTTTCACCCTTACTCTGGATGGCGTCTCAAAAGCCATCGTGATCGATAAGAACTACACCAACTCCGGCGCTGCGGCACTGGCGCTGGGCGGTGGTGCCGGCGCGGGCAACGAGGCCTTAGAGGACTATATTCAGGAACAGATCGACTCCAGTGCTGGCTTGCTCGGCAAGGTGACAGTGGCGATCGATGCGGATGGCACATTCAAGTTTCAGACTACTGCTGCGGCGAGTCAGAACCTGATAGTAAATCCGACCACTACCGTGTCTGGCGGTGTGAGCTTCAATCAGGTAGTGACGTTCTCAACTGCGCGGCGCAGCGGTACCCTCGACACTGCGAATGTCGATTTCTCGGTGGATAATTCGAAGTTCAATATCACGGTGGATGGGACCGTGTTAGCGATTGATTTGGTCGACGACTTTTCAACATCCGGCACGCCCGCCGAGAATCTCGGGCAGTTCACCTCCTCAGGCCTCGAGGCGATGGAGGATGAGATCCAGAAGCAGATCAATGCCTCGACCCTGCCGGGCAAGGTAAAGGTGTCGATCGCCGCCGACGGTCGCTTCGTATTTGAGATTACCGACCCTCTGTCAAAATCACTGAAAGTGGAGTCCGCCAATACCCCTGCGCGAAGCACGGGAACTCTTAACGTCAATAGCGGATTTAACTTCGATGCAGCTGATGGCGGAACCGAGTATACCTTGACGATTACCTATGATGCAGGCGGTGGCGCGGGCCCAGTCGCTTCGAACCTTATTACTCTGGATCAAAAATACACCAGCGGGCAGCAAGTGGTCGATGCCATCCAGAACGCGATCAATACAGACACGAATTTCAATTTCCTCCTTGGCCAAGAACAGGTCAAGGCGCGTCTGGATCCAGCCACCGGGTTCGTCGTGATTGAGACCCTGGCCACAGGGACGGCTGCGGCGTTAACCGTTGCCGTGACTGCACCTGCAGTAGCTACCGTTGTTCAAGATACTGCGGGCTCAGTGTCAGGCGTAGGCACCGGCACAGACTTCGCCAAGGTGGCGACCTTCACCGGCAGCGAGTTGAACAATACCGGCAAGAACGCGGTCGGCAATGGCTATTCCGCGGAGACCATCAAGGTGGTGGACAATACGGGCGCGACTCAGTATGTGACCGTCGCCGCTGGCGCCTCCGCTAACGCCGTTGCGCAGCAGTTCTCGAACGTCGCGGGCATTACGGCGACGGCGACTACGGTGGCCTATATTACGGCCACGAACAGCGGCGACCCGGAGAACAAGGGTGCGGGTACGACGAACGTGGATCCGAACCTGCCGCTAAAATTCTCGATCAATGGCTTTAATTTCGAGGCCAGAGGGATCACCTCTGACGCACGCTTTGTGGAGCTGCGCGACGCGATCAATCGCTCGTCGGGCAATCTTAGTGCCCGCATCGTGGGCACTGGCACGGACGCGAAGCTAGAGGTCACAGAGAACAACGGAGTAAACCTCGTATTCGGTGGTGGCACGGCAGGTCAGGGCAGTATCACGATCGGCTCGTCGACCCGTGATGCCTTGACCGGCGAGATAATCTATAACAGCAATGCGGCTACCCAGCAGATCGCCAACCTGGCCAATCTCAGCAACGATGGTGTGGTAGTCGGCGGCGTGGTCGAGTTTACGCTCGAAGAGAACGTCACGATGACCGATACCGACACGAACGCAGCGGGAGGGAGCATTCCCACCGTCGCGAACAGTATCTTCGGCAACATCGGCGATGCCACGGCGCTAAGCGGCACACAGTTCGAACTCAATACCTTCGATCCGCTCAATGCCGATACCTACTACCGTTCTACGGCGGTAGCGATCTTCGACAGCGTCGGCATTCAGCACACCCTGACGGAATACTACGTGAAGGAGCGCCCCAGCAGCACGAACCAGAGTGGCAGCGTATGGAGCGTGTATTTCCAGATCGACGGCAAGGATATTGGTTACGACACGGCCACGGCAGACACTACGCCGACCTTGGCTAAGGCGACGCTGCGCTTCACTAGCTCGGGCCTCTATGACGCCACGCAGGAGCCGATCTATATCACCAACTGGACGCCGCTCGATAGCGCGGGCAAGCCCTCTGGTGCAGGCCCGGTGCCGGGCAATACCACTGTCGTCGATCAGACGACGAACTCGAACTTCCGCATCGATCTTTCCAAGCTTACGCAATTCGGCGGCGCCTTCGCGGTCGATTCCAATACGCAGAACGGCTTCGCGAAGGGGCAGTTAACGGGGCTGGATATCAACGACGGAGGCGCGATCTTCGCGCGCTTCTCGAACGGCCAGTCCAAGGTTCTGGGCGAGGTGGCGCTAGCGAAATTCGCCGATCAGTCCAAGCTGGGTAATGCCGGTGGCACCCGCTTTACCGAGACCGGTGGTTCGGGCGCAGGCACGCCAAGTGGCGCGGGCACTGCGGGCCTCGGGGTAATTCAATCCGGGGCTTTGGAAGACTCCAACGTGGAACTTTCCGAGCAGCTCGTGCAGCTGATCGTGTCCCAGCGTAACTTCCAGGCGGCGGCGCAGATCATCGAGTCCGCAGACACCGCGACACAGACCATCATCAATCTATAAGACTTAGCAGCGAGCCTAGGCTTGGGAAGAGGGTAGGAAAATGGATAAGGCACTTTATGTAGGCATGAACGCCGCGACGCAGAATATGCTGGCGCAGACGATCAATGCCAACAACCTAGCCAACGCGAGTACGGCGGGTTTCCGCTCCGACTTCGCGCAGGCTCGCGCCTTGCAGGTAGTAGGTGACGGTTATCTGTCGCGCGCCTATAACCAGACCGAGTCTCCAGTCTCCGATTTCACCCAGGGTCCGCTGCGCGAGACTGGCAACGACATGGATGTGGCGATACAAGGCGAGGGCTGGATATCAGTTCTTACTCCCGATGGCAGCGAAGCCTTTACCCGTGCCGGTGAGTTGAGCCTCACGCCTTTTGGCGAGTTGGTCACAGGCAACGGTTTACAGGTGCTCGGTAACGCCGGCCCGATCGCCCTGCCTCCTTTCGAGAAGTTGGAGATCGGTGGCGACGGCACGATCTCCATTCGCGAACTCGGTCAGGGTCCGCAAGTGATGTCGGTGCTCGATCGCATCAAATTGGTTAATCCCAATGTCCAAGATTTGGTGAAGGGCGAGGACGGTTTGTTCCGTCGTCGCGATGGCGCGGACGAGATTGCCGATGGCAATGTCCGCGTCGTAGCAGGTTATTCGGAAGGCAGTAATGTGAATGTGGTTGACGCGATGGTCGAGATGATCAGCCTTACCCGCAACTACGAACTCAATATTAAATTGATGCAGACAGCGCAGCGTAATTCGGAAGCTTCCGCTCAGCTACTGCAAATTCAGTAAGTCGAATTAGGTAAATAAAGGACACCATCATGCATCCAGCTCTCTATGTCTCCAAGACCGGACTAAGCGCTCAGGACAAACAACTGACGAGTCTGTCGAACAACTTGTCGAACGTCGCGACCAATGGCTTTAAACGCGACCGCGTTGTGTTCGAAGACCTGCTCTACCAGATCTATCGCCAGCCAGGCGGTAATTCGACGCAGGACACGATCCTGCCTTCTGGTCTGCAGATGGGTACCGGTGTGCGCACCGTCGGCACACAGAAGATGTTTACCCAAGGCGCCCTGCAGACCACCGAAGAGACGCTCGACGTCGCCGTCAATGGCCGCGGTTTCTTCCAGATTACCATGCCCGATGGCACGGCATCCTATACTCGCGACGGACAATTCCAATTGAGTGCGGAAGGGCAGTTGGTGACCACCAATGGCCTGATCGTCGCGCCAGGGATCAGTATTCCGACTAACGCCAATACGGTCACGATCGGCACCGACGGCACCGTCACCGCGGTGATCGCCGGCGACCCGGCTTCCACACAAGTGGGCAACCTGACCCTAGTAGATTTCGTGAACCCGGCGGGCTTGCAAGCAGAGGGTGGCAACCTATTCAGCGAGACGGTCGCCAGTGGTAGCCCGCAGGAGTCTACGCCGGGCACCAATGGCCTAGGTTCGATAGAGCAGGGCATGTTGGAGAACTCTAACGTGGACGTGGTGGAAGAGTTGGTCAATATGATTACCACGCAGCGCGCTTACGAGTTGAACTCCCGCGTGATCTCTACCGCCGACCAGATGCTGCAATTCATTAGCCAGAATCTTTAAGCTTAAGTTAGTCAACTGCTTTTCAGGAGTATAACGATGATCAATCGAACCTTAGCGAAGACGGTACTTGTACTGAGCCTGCCATTGCTTGCGGCCTGCGCGACCACACCTGCTGATTTCGCGGAACCCAATGATCCTCGCTATGCCCCCGTGATGACGCCCACGCCATTGGCGGCGGTGCAGTACTCGGGTTCTATCTATAGCCGCAACAGCGCCGTCGATCTGTATCAGCGCCGCGCTCATCGGGTGGGGGATGTATTGACCATCAGCTTGAATGAGGCGACCACGGCAAGAAAGTCATCTGGTACCTCAATAACGAAAGAGAACTCCACCGCACTAGGCAATAACAATGTGCTGGGCGCCGGCTTCCTCGGTACCGGCCTAGATTTGAACGGCGATATCTCGAGCAGTGTCGATTTCTCCGGCAGTGGTGACAGCGACCAGAGCAATCAACTGGTCGGTAGTATCACGGTTACGGTCGCCGATGTGTTGCCCAATGGTTTGCTAGAGGTGCGCGGCGAAAAATGGCTACAGCTCAATCGCGGCAATGAGTACATCCGCATCAGCGGTCTTGTGCGCAAGGAAGATATTGCACCGGATAACTCTATCCTCTCGACGAGGGTGGCCGATGTGCGCATCGCCTACAGCGGTACCGGCAGTCTGGCCGATACGAGTGAGGCGGGCTGGGTAACGAAATTCTTCGTTAGCGATCTATGGCCGTTCTAATAGTTAAGACAGCGCAAACACTATACGACCCACGCGTTTAAAATATAGGAATCATTATGATCACCCGCATGCTGAAATTGACCAAGAACCCCGCGTTCGTTCTGCTCCTAAGCACTGTGTTGAACGCCTCTGTTTTTCTGGCACCTGCGCACGCAGACCGCTTGAAAGACATCGCTAATCTGCAGGGCGTGCAGGCTAACCAATTGGTTGGAGTAGGCTTGGTTACGGGCCTAGACGGCACCGGTGACCAAACCACACAGGCGCCGTTTACGGCCGAGTCCTTCCGTGCCTATTTGAATCAATTCGGCATTCCGCTGCCACAGGGCCAGAGCTTCCAGCTCAACAACGTGGCCGTGGTATCGGTACAGGCGGAGTTACCCGCCTTCACTAAGCCGGGTCAGAATATTGACGTGACCGTGTCGTCTCTGGCCAACGCGGAGAGCCTGCGCGGTGGCACGCTAGAGCGAACCTTCCTACAGGGTGTCGATGGTGAGGTCTACGCGATCGCGCAGGGCAATCTTATCGTGGGTGGCCTTGGGGTAGGGGCGGCCGATGGCTCGAGCATCACCATTAACGTGCCTAGCGTGGGGCGTATTCCCGGCGGCGCCACATCCGTGCGCGAAGTGGTGACGGGCTTCGGTTTCGGCGACAGCATTACCTTTAATCTGAAGCGTGCCGATTTCACAACGGCCAAGCGTGTCTCTCAGGCTATCAATGACTTCCTCGGCGAGGGCTCGGCCAATGCGCTGGATGCGGTGTCTATTCAGGTCTCCGCACCGGCCGACTTGCAGACCCGGGTCGCGTTCATGTCCGAGTTAGAGAATATTCAGGTGGATCAAGGCTCCGCCGTGGCAAGGGTCATCGTGAACTCGCGCACCGGCACTATCGTGATAGGCGAACAGGTGCGGGTCTCACCGGCCGCCGTTACCCATGGCAGCCTGACGGTGACTATCTCCGAGAGCCTGCAGGTCAGCCAGCCCAATGCCTTGGCCGATGGCTCGACCGTGGTGGTGCCACAGTCCGATGTGGGCGTGACGCAGGAGAGCAATCGCATGTTCCTGTTTGATACTGGCACTACGCTGTCGGATATCGTGCAGGCGATCAATGCCGTCGGTGCGGCCCCAGGGGACTTGACCGCCATTCTCGAAGCCCTCAAGCAGTCCGGTTCTCTCAAGGCTGACCTCATCGTCATCTGATTATGCCGGAAGCTGCAACTCTGGCATCCCTCTTGCTATATCCCCTATAGGGTGACAAAGAAACTCGTAAACGCTGCATTTGCAGCGCTTGCGAGGGCAAAAACTGCCGCTTTTGGCGAGTTTTAGCGGATCTGTCGTCTCGCATCAGGCAAATCTTTGCCGCGCTGCGAAACCCCTCAAACAAGGTAGGGAAAGATGGTCAGCAGAGTCGAAAATCAATCAGTCTATACCGATCTCTCGGGGCTCAACGCGATCTCCAAACTCGGGCGTCAGAATGAGCCGGAAGCCTTGCGCAAGGTCGCGGAGCAGTTCGAGTCTGTCTTTCTTAACATCATGCTCAAGGCGATGCGCGACAGTAACGCGGTGTTCTCCGAGGGCAACTATCTATCTAGTAACGAGATGGAATTCCACCAACAGAATTTCGACAATCAGTTGAGCCTGTCGCTGAGCGAGGGCAAAGGCCTAGGCCTGGCCGACATCCTCTACGAGCAGATGATGGGGCAGTACGGGGTATCGGGCACCTCGCGCCAGCCTTTAGAGGCGCCAGCATTCGATGACGCTAGCGGACCGGTACTCGCCGCGCAAAGTGTCGTAGCGCCTCAGGCTAGCGTCGCGAGCGATGACTCTATGGGCCCGATCGCGCAGACACTGCAGCAGTTGCAAGGCAGCGCCAAGGTCTTCGGAACGGGCAAGGGCGCGGAGTCACACAGCATCGCGCGTGCGCGGCACATCGAGTCGCCCAGAGATTTCGTGAAGACACTCTATCCGATTGCCGAGGAAGTGGCCTCGAGCATCGGCGTCGACCCGCGCGTGCTATTGGCGCAATCGGCACTAGAGACCGGTTGGGGGCGCAAGATGATCGCGATGCCCGATGGCAGCAATTCGCACAATTTGTTCGGCATCAAGGCCGATGCCCGTTGGGCTGGCGAACAGGCCACGGTAAGAACTGTGGAGTACCGCGACGGCGTGGCGGCAATGGAGAAGGCTAGCTTCCGCTCCTACAATTCCTATGAAGAGAGTTTCAGAGACTATGTGAAGTTTCTGCAGGAGAACCCACGCTATCAGGAAGCGCTCAGCCAGAGTCACGATGCCAATAATTTTACCCAACGCCTTCAAGACGCAGGATATGCCACCGATCCCGTCTACGCGAAGAAGATCGCGCGCGTTATGAACAGTCAGACAATGCGTTTCGCGCTTAGCGAGCTGCGCAGCGCTCCGCGCTAAGGATTGCTTAAATGGCTAACTTAATTAATACCGCGATCTCGGGGCTTAAACTGAGCCAGTTGGCACTGTCTGTTACCGGACAGAATATCGTCAATGCCAATACCGAGGGCTATAGCCGCCAGTCGATTACCGCGGTTACCTCCATCTCGCAGAAGACGACGGCCGGCTATGTCGGCACTGGCGTCAATGTCACCAACATCTTCCGTAATACCCAGCAGTTTCTAGTGGACCAGGTAGGTCGCGATATCTCCGTGTTGAGTAATTTCGATACCTATCTTTCCAATATCAGCCAGACGGACAATCTACTCGCTAACCCCAATAGTTCAATCTCCAGCAGCGTGGAGAATTTCTTCGGGGCATTGAATGAGGCCTCGAATGACCCGGCTTCCTTGCTAGGGCGCCAGTTGCTCCTTACACAGACGCAATTACTCACGCAGGGCTTCCAGAGCATGGAGGCGAAACTGAAGAGTCAGAACACTGCGGTCAATAGCCAGTTCGATAGTCTCGCGGCGAGTATCACTAGCATCGCGCAGGATATCGCTAGCCTGAATGGGGCTATCGGGAAAACGCTCAGCCTATCCGGCGCACAGCTGCCCAATGACCTGCTAGACAAGCGCGACCAATTAGTGCGCGACTTATCGGCGTTAGTGGATGTGACCATCACCCAGCAGGGCGATCAGACGATCGATGTCTTCATCGCCGAGGGGCAGGGCCTAGTCATCGGCGAAACGGCTCGCGAAGTCTTATCGGTGGCGGGCGCTGCGGAGACGAGTCAGCGTGAGCTGATGTTCGTGGCCGGCACAACTACACGCGTGATTACCGATCAGATCTCCGGCGGCGAGATAGGAGGCCTGGTGCGATTCCGTACTGAGGCGCTGGATCCTGCCTTGAGCGCGTTGGGGCGCATTGCCCTAGCCGTGGCCGATGGCATCAATCAGCAGCAGAAGCTGGGTATCGACCTAGAAGGCAATATTGGCAGCCCAATCTTTACCGATATCAATGACCCCAAGCTAACGGCCAGTCGCGTGCTCGGCGATAGCAATAATCGTCAGCCCAACGATCGCGAACTCTTCGTCACCATCGACGATGTGAGCAAGTTGAAGGTGAGCGATTACAAATTGAATTTCGAGGGCCCCGGCAAGCAATACACCTTGATCCGCGAGTCTGACGGCAAATTGATGGCCGAGGGCGTACTGTCCGAAAAACTGCCGCTGACTATCTCGGTCGATGGATTTTCGCTGACGCTAAACTCGGGCACCTTTCAGGCCGGAGACAAGTTCAGCATCCTGCCGACCAAGGTGGGTGTAAGCGATATCAAGGTCTTGATCACGCGGCCAGAGGCTTACGCGTTCGCCTCTCCGATACGCACGCAGGCCGGTGCCGGCAACTCCGGTGGCGCGTTCATTCAACCCGGTACAGTGCTCGATATTAATACTCCGGCGTTCACCTCCAAGCCTGGCTCGCTATCGCCACCGATCATGATTCGCTTCACCTCGGCGACGACCTATGATGTGCTGGATTACTCGGACCCAGCCAACCCTATTTCCTTGAAACCGCCCCTTAACAATCAGAGTTTTTCGCCGGGGGCGACGAATCTCGTATTCCCTTCCGATCCGCGTGGCACCACGGTGAGTACGCTGGGCAGCGGTGCAGGGCGCATAAATATCGGCGATATCCGTAACGGCTACGCTGCGGAGACGCTCACATTTGTGACAACCGATCCAGTGACGGGTTACTCGAGTGAACAACGCTTGATGATCGAACAGAATCAGTCCGCATACGATATCGCGCAGCGCCTGACGAACCTGCCTGGCGTGAAGGCCAATGCGACGAGCCAGCTGCAACTCTCCGACTTCAAGAGCGACAATGTCGGCGCAGCGCTGACGGTCAAACTCAATGGCGTCGATCTAACCGACTCGAGTTTCATCTTCGAGGGCGAGCTGTCTGCGCGCAGCGTTCCGGACCCATTGACCGCCGACTTCCTACGGGATCGGATCAATGCCGATAGCATCCTCAAGGGCCTAGGAATATCCGCGATCAGTGACGGCGAAACATTAACTGTGCGCTCTGGCACTGGTGTCGATCTCAAGGTCAATGTCGGCGGCAATGCGGGCGACTCGCTCTCCGTTCGCGACGGTGACTTGCGCAACGTAGTGGGCAAGAAGGTGCTTGGCTTTGGTGCCACGATTGCGGCGAACACGGGTTTCAATATCGACTTGGGCTTCGGTAGCAAGTATGTGGCCTTGTCCCCTGGCAGTTTCGCTTCCGGCGAGATTGCGGCATCCGTGCAGGCGGATATCGACGCGGTGTTAGGCAAGGGGGTGGTCACTGCCACGCTCAATGCCGAGGGCAAGTTAGAGATTCGCTCGGTTGGCGATTTGCGTCCGATTAAGATCAGCAACACGACCGGGGGCGACCCGCTGGGCTTGCAGCTAACCACTATCACTGGGCCGGACCAAGGCGCGATCGCTGGCGAGCTTGCCAATGGCGCGAGTGCCAACGCCGCCTATGATTTCAGTGGCGCCAACTCCTCGACTTTCCTCCTAGTCGTGGACGGGTCCTACGCGGCCAATATCACCCTGAATCAGAACTATGGGGCCAATAGCGGCACCACGATTGCAGCGGCGATACAGGCCCAGATTAACGCCTCCACAGGGACCACCGGCATTGCCGGCAGGGTCACCGTGGATGTTGGGCCTAATGGCGCTCTGCGCTTCACGACGACCGCTACCGGTGAGAGCGCCATGGTGAGTGTTGCCGCGAACGCCACGACGCAGGGCTTGCTCAAGTCTGCAACCGCGATGGGGCAAAATACCGGTGGCGAGAACGCCACGCTGCTGGGCAATGTCTCGCTAGCCAATGGCTTCAACTTCGATAGCGGTGGTCCGCATACCTTCAATCTGGCGGTGGATGGCAACACTCCCGTGTCGGTGACTCTCACCGGTGATAGCGCGATTCCGGCTACGTTCACGGGTAATCAGAATATCGCGGGCGGGATTAATTTCTCGGTGGGTGCCCATAGCTTCGATGTGGCCGTCAACGGCGGTGCAGTCTCGACGATTGACCTCAGTGGCGTGGACACGACACTGGCCAGTGCGCCCGACGCTGTGACGCCGCCGGGGATCCTGACCCATATACAGTCGCAGCTCGATGCTACTTTCGGTGCGGGTGTCGTCACCGCGGGCATCGATAGCAGTAACTATCTGACCCTGAGCACGGCGCAGAAGGGCGACACGGCGAGCCTCAGTATCAGCAATGCCATAGGCGGCGCGGCGTCGATGATGCCGGCGACCGGAGGCAATGTCTCGGGCACACAGACCGGCGCGTCTGGCGTAGCTACCATCGTTCGCGACGCCATCAACGCGGCCCTGTCCGCCGCGGGCATCGGAGATATTCGCGTGGGGGTCTCGACCGGTGGCTTCCTCACCCTGGACTCCAATACCTATGGCGCCAGCTCGCGCCTTGCCGTGACCGACGTGGTCGGCACCTACGGCACCTTGTTCGGCCGTGCGGACGTTGGCGTGGGCTACACGAATGACTTCGTGGTCGGCGGCACGCTGGATGTGCAACTGGCCGCCGATATGAGTGTGGTCTCGAATCGACTCAATGGCTTGTTCGGCTCCGAGCCTAAGGCCACGGCCAATTTCATGGGCTATCAGGTCAGTATTGGCAGTGGCGAAGGGGTCAACGGCGCGCCACGAGCGGGCGACAGTTTCGTCATTAACTACAATACGGATGGCACGGCGGACAATCGCAACGGCGCGGCAATGCTGGCCCTAAACTCGGCGTTAACGCTCTCCGACGGCAACCTGAGCTATCAAGGCGCCTATGGGCAATTGGTCGAGAGTCTGGGCATCTTGACGAGTCAGGCGCGCCTGAGCCAGGCGGCCAGTGAGACACTCCTGCGGCAATCGATGGACTCGCTACAGGGCGTCTCCGGCGTGAACGTCGAGGAAGAGGCCGCGCGCCTGATCCAGTTCGAACAGCATTACAACGCATCCGCACGCCTGATAACGCTGGCCAAAGACATGTTTGACACGCTAGTGGCTATCTAAGCGTGCGCCATACACTGAGGATTATGCAATGACGATTCGCCTGTCCACACTCCAGATTCACGGCAAGGGGCTCACGGGCCTGCTCGATATGCAGAAGGCCGTGACCAAGACCCAGGAACAGATCGCGACAAACAAGCGCGTGCTCTCCGCTGGCGACGATCCCATTGCCACCACACGCATCCTCGCCCTGAACCAGGAGCTGGCGCTCAATAAACAGTACAACAGCAATCTGGAGACGCTGCGCAATCGCCTCAACCGCGAGGAGTCGGCGGTCGGCGGGGTCAGCGACCTAATCCTGCGTGCGCAGGAGATAGTCACCCAGTCCGGTGACGGAGCATTGAATAAAGAACAGCGCGGCTATCTCGCCATCGAGTTGCAAGCGACCATCGATGCGATGGTGCAGATGATGAATAGCCGCGACGCCAGCGGCGAATTCATCTTCGCCGGCTATCAGGGCAAGAGCGAGCCCTTCGTCAAGGGCGACGACGGGCGCTATCGCTTCACGGGGGACGAGGGGCAGCGCAGCATTCAGATCTCTGCCGCCACCTCGGTCGCCTCTAGCGACTCGGGCAAGAAACTGTTCGTCGACGTAAAGAGCGTCGAGCCTACTATTGCGGCACACGCGAACGTGAGTAATCGCGGCGCGCCCCCTGCGACAATCGGGAGGGAGACAGTCATAGACTCCGAGGCCTTCGCGAATTTCTACCCAGAGGACGTGGTGATCGAGTTTCGTCCGCTGGACGAGTCGAGCCCGCCGCGCCTTAGCTATAATATCCGCCAGGTGTCCGACGGCCGCCTGCTATTGCAGAATCAACCCTATGTCTCCGGCGCCCAGATCAGCTACGGCGGCGTTGCGGTGACGATCGCTGGCTCGCCCGCAGTAGGGGATACCTTCATTGTCGAGTCTAGCGATCGCAAGGGACTGTTGACGGGGCTCGAAGATTTCGTCGCGGCCCTTAATAAGTACGGCGACAACGTGCTCGATAAGGAGGCCTTGGCGAAGCAAACGTCCAATGCCTTGGATAACTTAAGCAACGCACAGACGACCATTCTAGAGACGCGCAGCTCGATTGGTGCGCGCTTGAATCTGGTGGATGCCACCCTGTCTGCCAATGAAGACTCGAATCTCGCCATTCAGACGGCACGCTCTTCGTTAGAAGACTTGGACTATGCGGCGGCGATAAGCCAGCTGACTCAGGAGAGTTTCATTCTAGAGGCCGCTCAGGCGAGTTTCGCGCGGGTGAGTAAGCTGTCCATCTTCAATTACATCTAAACGGACTATAAGTAGTAGGCGATGATGCCTATTCGGTCTGCAGCCTCTGCATCTGCAATTGGTAGGCGTTGACCGTCTGCTTGGCCTTCTGCAATTTGATTAGCTCATCCGCCAGCAATTCCCGGTTCGTCTTCGTCAGCTCGACGATGAGCCGATCGTTGTCCTGGATCATCGCGATCTGCTCGCGCAACTCCTCATTCCGCTCCACCGAGTCGCCCTGCGTGAAATACAGCTTGAGCAGCTTGTCACGGGCGTCCATCAGCGCGCTTAGCGAATCCCAGTCCCGAATCTCCGCCTGCTCCAGCATGCGCGTGGAGAGCTCGAGGATGGTGCCCCATTGTTCGCGCTCGACTCTGGTGGGTGATGTCATCTTCTATCCCTGTAGGAGCGGGTTCGCCCGCGAATCGCCAAAATTTGCCACAAGCCTGTGTAGCACACCCAAAACTCAAAATTCCCCCCAAACTGCTAAAGCCATCACAGAACGCGCCGATAGCATGGGTTCTTAGCGCTCCTCATACATTGGGTGTGGGGAGTATACTTGGCCGCAAAGAGCTTTGATCTGCGTATTTTTTTCACTTTTACGCTAAAGCTTTGTGCAAATTAGTCGTTAACCCTGATAACGCATAAGGCGAGCAGTAGTTTTCCTCTTCGATATGCGACTCAGTTTAACGTGTACAATCAGGAGTATCAAAGCATGCCTCAGATCATTAATACCAACATCGCTTCATTGAACGCTCAGCGTAACCTGAACAGTTCTCAAGCGGCCACTAACCAGGCTCTTGAGCGCTTGTCTTCCGGTCTTCGCATCAACAGTGCAAAGGACGACGCTGCCGGTCTAGCGATTTCCACGCGCTTTCAGTCTCAGATCAATGGTCTGAACGTGGCAATCCGAAACGTCGGCGACGGTGTTTCTCTGGCACAAACAGCGGAAGGCGCACTGGGTGCGATGACCGACTCCCTGCAGCGTATCCGTGAACTAGCCCTGCAATCCTCGAACGGTACTAACTCCGACGCAGACCGCCAGGCACTGAACTCCGAGACACAGCAGCTGATCGCCGAGATCACACGCGCTGGTTCGCAGACTAACTTCAACGGCCTGAATCTACTCGATGGTAGCTTCGCTTCCGTATTCCAGGTAGGCGCCAACTCCGGCGAGACTATCAGTGTCAGCATCGGTAAATTGACTGCGGATACACTGGGTGTGTCTACTAAGTCTGGTGTTACCACAACGGCCACTAACAGTGCCCTGAGCTCAGGTGATCTAGTGATCAACGGCGTAACCATTGGCTCCTCACGCGCCTCTGACGATACGGCGTCCACTGCGAACATCGCAGCGAGCAGCATCGCCAAAGCGGCCGCGGTAAACCGTTCTTCAGCTCAATCCGGCGTTTCTGCACTGGTTGATAAGAACATCGCGGCAGGTAGCAGCCTAACCGCTGGTGCAGCCTCCGGCTCCGTCACTATCAATGGCACAACCATTAGCGTTGACACTACTGGCCAGGGCGCTTCAACTCGCTCTGCAGTGGTCAGCGCCATCAACGCTCAGTCTTCACTGACTGGCGTAACGGCAATCGACAGCGGTGACGATGCCCTAGGTGTTTCTTTGGAAGCAGCGGACGGCCGAAACATCGCGGTGTCCTTCACTACGCTAACCGCCGCCAACACCGGTCTTGCTGATACTGGAACTTATACAGGTGGCATTACGCTAGTTGCAGGTTCGAACACTTCAAGCATTAGCATCTCGGGCAGCAATCTGTCCAATGCCGGTGTAGCCAAGGGTACCTATACTGCCGGTGTCGCGAGCTTGAGCTCCGTTGCACGTGCTGCAAACGCTGGTGAAGCTGCAATATTGACTGGTAGCGTGAACGTGGGCACTGTGTTCGATGGCGTTACAGGTTACGATTTCAGTCAGGTGCAAACTGCAGGTACTACAGCAACGCTTACAGGGGCATCAACTTTTGCAGAAGGAGCTGCTCTAGACTTTAGTCTTGCGGCGACCTCCGGAGCACAATCGGGAGCAAGCACCTTATTGACTGCTGGCTACACGTTTAACTTCGGGGCAGTAACAGGCGCTAGTGCCGGTGCAGCAGCGACATTGACGGGCACGCAGGCCATAGAATCTATCGCTTTCAACTTTAGCCCAGTAGAGTTTAATCTCAACAATGGTATCACCAACTACAATGTAGTGCTTGATGAAGCCTACGCAAGTACGGCAGCAATATTGACTGATATCAACACTTCGATTTCGGGTTCCGGTTTCACAGCTTCACTGTCTGGTGGTGCTACAGGTAACCTCATCTTCACTGAAACCAATACAGTAAAGCTTGGTAATCAAGTGACGTTAACCGAGGTAGGCGCTGGCGATTTGGCGGTCATTGGTCACACCACTGGCGCAGCTAGTGTCGACGGAGTTGCAGACTCAATTGAGGAAGAATCATTCGGTATTAAAGTTGACGGCGCCGCAGTGGCGACAACGATCACATTGAACCAGCAAGTAACTGGCCGGGCAGATTTGCTAAATCAACTCAATACCCAGCTAAATGCAATTGGAGCTACCGCGACAGTCGATGGCTCAGACAACTTGGTCATTACCTCTAATACAACTGGTCCTACCAGTTCGATTGAGATCACAGCGTACTCAGGTGCCGCTGCAGGTGATCAGCTTGATCTGACTGTTGCTGCAGCAACTCTTGGTGTTGCCGGTGGTGATACAAAGTTCGATATCACTTATGGTGCTACTACTAAAACGATCACTCTCGATGGCGACTACCAGGGTAGCACTGGTGTTGATCTTCAGACCGCTATCAATAACCAACTGGCTGCAGGAACCCCATTAGGCGTTACCGCTACAGTCACTGATGGAGGCGGAGGCGCCTACACTCTAAGTTTTGCTGAAGATGTGAATCTAGGTCAAGCGCTTACATTCGACGATAATGCTACTGGCTCTCTGGTCGCTTCAGGCATCTTGAAGGTTGCCGATGCAGCAACCGCTACTGGTACTGCAGCAATCGCAGAGTCTACAAATGCAGCATTTACATTGACCATTGATGGGGTTTCTGCAGGAATCGATATCAACACTGACCAGACGGGTAGCACTGCAGCCACTTTGGTTGGGTTGATCAACACCCAAATTGGTGCTGGTGCGCTTGATGGGCTCGCCTCTGCGTTCTTAGATGGTTCTGGGCAGATTAACATTCGCTCAAACACGAGTGGTACCTCTAGTCAGGTCAAGATAGCGGCCACTACTAACGATGCTAACACTGTCCTAGGCCTGGCAGATCTTGAAGACTTTGGCGTAGCAGGGGCAAATTCTGTTGCAAACTTGTCTGATGGCGATCTCGTGATCAACGGCGTCTCTATCGGTGCGGCAAAAGCAGCAGACGACACTGCGTCTTTTAGCGATGCATTGTCGAGCAGCAAGCAAGCCTCTGGTATCTCAATCGCAGCGGCGATCAACCGTGCCTCTAGCTCAACTGGTGTTACTGCTTCCGTAAACGCAACTGAGGTTGTAGGATCGGCAGCCACTGCTGGTACTCCTGCTAACTCGGGTACTGTTTACGTAAACGGTGTCTCGGTTGGCCTGACAGTTCAGGCAAACGCTGACGCAAACCGCGCCCAAGCGGTTAACCAGATCAATGCCGTAAGTGGTCAGACTGGTGTAGTTGCCGAGGACAACGGTTCGAGCTTGACGTTAACAGCATCGGATGGTCGTAATATCGTCCTAGCTTTCGATACAGATGGTGGTGCTTCTGCCTCGAACTTCGGTCTAGCAGGTACGGCAATATCTTCCAACAACTTCTCTACCGAATCGGTGACAGATGCAGGCGATGTTGCTGTAACTACCTACTCTACCGTGACTCTGAAGTCGGCAGGCAGCATAGACGTGAGTGGTGGTACTAACGGAAACGCAGCTCTAGAGTCTTTAGGTCTTCAGCAAGGTTCTTACGGTGGTGGTGTAGCCGGTCAGTTCCTGACTGAGGTAGACATCTCTACACAGTCTGGCGCAAACGCCGCTCTGACTG
The DNA here is from genome assembly GCA_002416505.1 of Gammaproteobacteria bacterium UBA5078. GTDB lineage: Bacteria > Pseudomonadota > Gammaproteobacteria > Pseudomonadales > Pseudohongiellaceae > UBA5078. The sequence goes on along the minus strand of DIAM01000014.1, from coordinate 187,512 downwards.
CAGTCGACAACGCTCTTAACGCTGTAAACAGCGCGCGAGCCGACCTCGGTGCGATCCAGAACCGTTTCGAGACTACCATCTCTAACCTGGCGGTAACCTCCGAGAACCTATCGGCTGCAAACTCGCGAATTCTTGATGCCGACTTCGCCTCTGAAGCGGCGGCTCTGTCAAGAAGTCAGATCCTGCAACAGGCTGGTATCTCGATCCTCGCGCAAGCGAATGCTGCTCCACAGCAAGTGCTGTCACTGCTCCAGTAAGCAATACTCTGGTTTGGCCCCCGACTCCTTGAGTCGGGAGGCCAAAGCAGATAATCTGCACCCCTGGTTTAGATGATTTAGTAATTTTAGAGACGCGTTTTGGAGGCATACCTTGACTGACATCAGTATAACAAGATATCTGCCGACGACTGTCTCGCGAGATAAGGTTAATTCAGTGCAAACCGAGAATAATGATCAAGGGCATTCCAGCCTGTTTTCCGGAGGCGAAGAAGAGCGACACCAGCCAAAAGAAGATAATGGACACCTTGATGCAAGATCCCAGGAAGGACAAACGAGTGAGCAAAAATTAGAAGTAGCAGTCGCAAGATTGAACGACTATGTTCAAACGATACAAAGGGACATTATTTTTGGCGTAGAACTGGGCGCAGCCGAACCTTCGGTGACCGTTGTGGACAGAAACTCTAGGAAATTAGTACGGCAGTTTGGTGGTAAAGAAGCGTTAGAGTTAGCTAAAAAACTAGACGCACAGGAACCGATCTTTTTGTTCAAGGCGCAAGTCTAACGCAAAGATAAAACTGACCAACAAACCAACTCCTTAAACCCTTAGGCCCGCTTCTAGCGGGCTTTTTCTTTGGTGCATATTTTTTATTCTATAGCAATCACTCTATTGCCCGAGCCTGCACAGGGCGGCGCTTTTTGGCGTTTCCGGAAAACCTATACCCGGCAACCAGTGCGACCTACGAAGCTCTACACCATTAAGAAGGTGTCACCAGGCGCTACCTGACCACTCTCGAGCACAGCAGCCCTAATGCCGGCACGATGAACCAAATGGGGGAGAACGAGGCGATTGACAGTTCTGGCGAGCTTGCTACAGGGCTCACACAGCTCCATGCCTTCACACAACACTGTGCCGATACGAAAGCGTTTGCCCACCAATGCATTCAGGTCGATACCGCGCGTGATGATGTTGCGACGAAACTCCCCGTAGGGAATGGCGAGCTGAAACTGTGCGTTGAACGCATCGATCTCGTCCGCGCTGATGATGCTGATGTCTTCCTTACGCCTCGGCTCGTCCCCCATCGCTAAGGCCCGTTGTGGCAGGAAATGGCGATCCCCCACGATGCCGTGCCCGGCCTCTAGCTGCACGCTTGTCTTTGCATCTGCTGGTGCATCGCTTTGTGCCGCGATGTGTATCTCTATTACACGTCCTGTCATTAGCATTCCTCGGCAACATTTCAATGAGACTTGCGGAAAGTAAAGCAGCCGCTGCGGATAAGCAAGACCGCAGGCAGCGGCAAGGCCTTGCCATTGCGAGTGGCTGGCCGGCTAGGCGTGGGTCAAGAATACTCGGTGTTTGCCGATAAACTCTATGTAATACAAACGCTTGCGAATCATGGTCAGAGCTGGCACACAACTTGAATTGATCTTGAGAATTCTGATTCGCGCAGTGCCTTGGCATTGCCGCGTTGCGCTCTATGTTCGTCTAAAACGCTCCCGGGAGCATGCATGGCTTCAATTCAATCTCTTGGTGTAGGCTCCGGCCTCCTAACCTCCGAACTCGTTGAACAGATCATCGAGGCGGAACGTGCGCCCGTCGCGGCGCGGCTGGACCAGAAGCAAGCAATTGCCGAGGCGAAGATCTCTGCATATGGAGAGGTGACCAGTGCGCTGTCAAGTTTCGATGCTGTATTGCAGTCACTCAAGCTTCCCTCTACCTTCAATGCCAGTACCGTTTCTAGCACTAACGATGCGGCAGTAACGGGCACGGCGAGCAGTCTCGCTGTTACGGGCAGCTATACGCTCAACGTTTCGCAATTAGCGCAGAGCCACTCTGTTGCCAGTGCTGCATATGAAGAGGTCACCAGCACAGTAGGGACGGGTGTATTGAATTTTCGCTTCGGAACAACGACCTATGGCGTAGACGATAGCTATGATGGCTTTACCCTGAATCCCGATACTACCTCCAAGAGCCTCGTCATTGGCTCGAGCAATAACACATTGGCAGGCATACGCGATGCCGTGAACAATGCGAACTTCGGTGTGCAGGCGAGCATCGTTGATGATGGCTCGGGTTATCGCTTGGTGTTCAGCTCCAAGAATAGTGGGGCGAAGAATAGCATCGAGATAACGGCATCCGGTACCGATGGACTGCGCGCACTCAATTACAATATGAGCAGCCAAAACTCGTCGCAAGTGGCAACCACGGCTACAGGTTCGCTAGACTTATCGACTGGTGGTGGCTTAGATAGTGCTAGCCGTGCTTTTAGCATTCAATACCAAGGCATCGCGATGGACATCGTGGTGCCCTCCAATGTCAGCATCGATACGACGGCGGAGGCCCTCGCTGCAATACAAACGGCGCTCGACACGCAACTGATCGCGAATGGGTTTAGCGCTGGCGACGTCTTGGCATCGGACGATGACGATGCTTTGTTTTTTCAGACTGCCGCTACTGGTTTTGATCAAGAGCTCGAGCTACTAACGGAAGGGGGCAGTGCCAGCATTACAGGCGGCACGACACTCTCTGCAGGCTTCGATTTCAGTGCCAATAATGCCACCTTTAGCATCGCGATCGACGGCGGGGGGGCGCAGGCAATTACCATCAACACCGCCTCTGCCTCTCGGCAGGGCACCGTCGATCTCGTCAATGCGGCGCTCACCACTGCGGGGCTCAATACCAATGTAGTGGCAACATTAAGCGCTAGCAATGAGCTTGTTTTTACACGTGTGAGTCCAGGCGCGGCAAATAGCATTCAAATATCGAGTATTGATGTCAGTGGCACAGCCGCCTCTGCACAGCTAGGGCTTTCGGTTGCGAGTAACAGTGGCCTCGATGGCTTTGGGCTAGATGATAGTGAGGGGCTAGTGGAAGGCTCGGTCCGTTTGACCGAAACCATCGCTGCGCAGAATGCGAATTTCACTGTCAATGGCTTGGCAATAAGCCGGGCGAGTAATCTCGTAACCGGTGTCGTTACGGGTACTACGCTTAATCTTAAGGCCGTAACGGCTGGGCCTGTGACTCTCGCGATCAGTAAAGATGCGAGTGCTATTTCGGCAAAGCTGGCAGAATTCGTAAGCGCCTATAATCAACTCAAGTCAGTGGCTGACGAGCTGACAGCGTTTAATCCAGACGCAGGTGATAAGGGCGAAGCTAGTCTGCTTACCGGCGATAGCACACTGCGCCTCGCGATGAGCGAAATCAATACCATATTGCGCAATGCAGTCACGGGTTTGACTGGCAATGTACGCTCTCTTTCCGAGATCGGCATCAGCACTAATCAGAATTCTAACTATCAGCTCAGTTTCGATAGCGCCAAATTTGCAGAGAAGTTTTCCACTAACTCAAAAGATATTCTCGCGATGTTTGCCACAGCAGGCAGTACTACAGATAGCTTTATTAGCTATAGCAGTGCAACGTCAAGCACTCAGCCAGGATCCTATGCTATAGAGGTAACGCGTCTGGCGACAACTGGCACTTTCAGTGGTCAGTCTGTGGCGAGCTTGGCAGCTGGTGACATCGTAATCGACGATGATAATGATGAAATGACAGTGCTTCTAAACGGTGTGTCGGCAGATATTACCTTAGTACAGGGCGCCTATAGTACAGCTGCCGATTTGGCGGAACATATCCAGACTAGGATTAATAGTAATGCCGACTATACCTTGTCCAATTACAAGGTGGCTGTTACCTACAATGCCACCGAGAAGCGTTTCGAGATGGCATCCAATACCTATGGCTCTAGTTCCAATGTGGGTTTTCTAGAAGTTGAGTCTGGTTTGGCGACACAGCTCGGTCTAACGAATCCCTATCAGGGTAACTATTTTGGGAACCAGCTCAGTGGTTTGAGTACTCCAACTGGCCTAACTAGCGAAAATTTCGATTCTGCAGTGATAATAAATTCGGACACGAGTTTCAAGATCAACGTGAACGGAATTGTCAGCAGCCTTCTGACGATACCCGGCACTAGTGGTTCGCCAGTGACCTACAATAGTCCGGATGATCTTATTGCCGCAGTGAGTGCGCAGATTAACAATGATCCTGCATTCGCATTCACGCCGGCACAAACAGCAGTTGGCGATGTCTTGATCGCGGGGCAGAATTTTTCTGCCGCCAATCTTACGCTTAGCATTAGTCTCGATGCGGGTAGTAGCGAAACGCAATTGCTGATCAATGGGGACGCCAGTTCTGTGTCCTTCGGTGGCCAAGTCGTCGGTACAATTGAGAACACACTCGCGGCTGTGCAGGATGCCATCGACAATAGCGCGCTGACAGGCTTGGTCACGGCGAAGCTGGACGGCAGTAACCAGATCTACTTCCAAACCGTTGCCACAGGCGACGGTAGTCAAATTCAAGTGCTGTCGAACGGGACGCCTGCGCAAATACTTGGAGACGTAGTACTAGCCCCTGCCGGCTTCGATTTCGCCTCCAGCAACGCGAGTTTTGAGATCGATATCGATGGTGCGGGTGCCGTTCCAGTGTTGATCAACATTGCCACTAGCGATCCGGCAGACACTCTCGCGAAAGTACAGGATGCGTTGACTGCGGCAGGACTAGGGGCGCTTGTAACAGCCACTCTGGATGGCAGCGATCAACTCGTACTTACCTATGCCACAGGCAGTGGCGCCGGCACTCAGGTCGAAATACTGAACGCCAATGGCGTAGCGAATACCGCACTTGGTATAAACAATCAAGTTACTAATGGCTTGGATGGACTAGGCATAGCACTGACGAACAACAACGGCGAGGATGGCATCCTAGTCACCGTTGATTATGAGTATGACTCGGATACTTCATTAGGCCGACTCGTATTTTCTACGGCTAGTTTAGCTGACCAAATCAGCTTCTCGAATGCCAGCAGCGCCGCAGGCAGTAAGCTAGGTGTGGTAACCGGCTACAGCCCATTGATTACGGCCACTGATGGAGTGAATGTGGCTGGCACGATAAACGGGGTGGAAGCAGAGGGGACTGGACAGTATCTGCGTGCCGCCGCTGGCAATGTGCAGGCGCAACCGGGCTTCTATCTGAATACAACGATTGGTGACTTATCCTCGAGCACAATAACAGACACCTTCCGGGTTAACGTCGATGGCATTCTGTCCAACTCCATCACCCTAGGGACCATCAGCAACACCACGCCTTCGGTGGTAGCTAGCTCTATGCAAGCAGCGATCAACAACAGCCCCGCATTGATAGCGGCGGGGGTGTCAGTCACGGTGGAATACGATATCAACACGGGTGGTTTTGGCATCATCTCGAATAGCACCGGTACAAGCTCCAAGGTGGAGATTGGTGACCTGCAGGGTAATGCTAGCAGCATCTTTGGCTTTGTCGCGGGCAAAGGTGCCGTGGGTAAAGCGGGCACTGCGGCTTCGGGCGTAGCCGATGATGCCAATGGACTGCGGGTTCTTATTAGCGGCGGCGCTATAGGCTCACGCGGCTCAGTAAGCTACATCAAGGGGGTGGCGGAGAATCTCAGTGTATTGATGGACAGTTTCCTCGATTCCGGTGGGCTTTTTGCTGCACGCACCAATTCCCTGACCCTAGAGCTGGCGACTATCGAGGAGAAGCGCACGGCGCTCAACGAGCGCATAGCGCGCTCCGAGGCAAGGCTGCGCACCTCCTTCCTTGCCAACGACAAGATCATCTCTCAGCTCAATACCACTGCCGATTTTTTGACCTCGCAACTTGAAGCGTTGGAGGCTCTGGCCAGCAGTAGGAGCAATAACTAAGAAAACCCCAAGTTAGCTTAAGAATTTATATATAGTATCACTGACCCTAGGAGAGTTTTATGTACGCAGCACAAAGCGCATTAGCCCAATATAAGCGAATCAACACCGAAAGCGCGATGGAAGGCGCGAGCCCGCATCAACTCATACAGATGTTGATTAACGGTGCCTTGGATCGCCTGTCCCATGCGCGTGGCGCGATGCAGCGCAAAGACATGGCCCAGAAGGGGCTGTTGATTGGGAAGGCGGTGTCCATATTGGGCGGCTTGCAGGACAGCCTCGACGAGAGCGCGGATGCGCAGATTACCGAGAATCTCGACAGCCTCTACGACTATATGCAGCGCCGTCTTCTAGAGGCGAACGTCAAGAACGATGTGGCGCTTCTGGACGAGGTCTCCGGCCTGCTCCTCACCATCAAGGAAGGCTGGGACGCGATTGCGCCGAAAGCCCCAGTCGAAGCCGCGCAAGAGCAGGCTCAGATTGACTAATCGGGTGTGGCGTTGTCTAATCGACACAAGTCCAAGGTGAGCTCTTTTAGTGAGAGGGCGCCCGTTCTAGCACTAACTCATCCGTGACCAATCAGCCTCGATTGTGTCCCGTGGCTCGCTCGAAAAGTCGCGGAATTAGCAATCGAGACTAAAGTCGAATTCGAATAGATGGAACTGCTCACGTTGAATATCGCCGATCAAGGGAAAATCCTATTAATTGATGACGATACTAAGTCTTGCGATGACCTGAAAATTGTCTTGGGTTTTCTGGGCCAACAGGTCGTAGCGACAGACTGCGCCAATTGGCAGGCTGCCGTCGCGGAGCAGTTCGATTCTCCCGGGCAGATAAAACTCGCGCTCGTCGGTCCCTTCGCTAGTGAGATATTGCAGACGCTTATCGATGCCTTAGCGCTTCTCGATCAGGGCCTGCCCGTGGTCATTTTGAATCTCGAGGATAGTGCGAAGAACCTCCCCGAAAGCCTGCTCAACGCCATTACTGCCACGATCCCCTATCCGCTGAGTCATCAGCCAGTTTTAGATGCCCTGCACAAGGCCGAAGTCTATCGTCAGCATTACCGGCGCCTTAGTGAGACGGGCAATGTGCGCGACTACAATATGTTCCGCTCGCTCGTGGGCAAGAGCGATGAGGTGCAGCATATTCGACACGTCATGGGTCAGGTGGCGGATAAAGAAGTGACCATTCTGATCACCGGAGAGTCCGGTACTGGCAAGGAAGTGGTGGCCAGAAACCTGCACATGAATTCGCAGCGCGCACACAAGCCCTTCGTGCCCATCAATTGCGGGGCCATTCCGCCGGACCTGCTTGAGAGTGAGTTGTTCGGGCACGAGAAGGGCGCGTTCACGGGGGCCATCTCCACCCGCATCGGGCGCTTCGAAATGGCCGAGGGTGGCACGCTATTTCTAGACGAGATCGGCGACATGCCGCTGCCGATGCAAGTCAAACTATTGCGCGTGTTGCAGGAGCATTGCTACGAGCGCGTAGGGGGCACACGAACCCTGCAGACCGATGTGCGAATCTTCGCCGCCACACACAAGAATCTCGAAGAGATGATCGAAATAGGCTCCTTCCGCCAAGACCTCTATTACCGGGTCAATGTCTTCCCGATCGAGATGCCCTCCCTGCGCGAGCGAGCCGAGGATATTCCATTCCTGCTCAATGAGCTGATCAGTCGCTTAGAGAATGAGAAACGCGGCTCGGTGCGCTTTAACAGCGTCGCCATCGAGTCGCTTTGCCGGCACCCCTGGCCGGGCAATGTGCGCGAGCTAGCCAATCTGGTCGAGCGCATGGCGATCCTGCATCCCCATGGCATTGTCGGCGTCAACGACCTGCCCCTCAAGTTCCGGCATGTGGAAGATGTAGAGATTGCCAATCTGAAGAATTTGCCTCTGCCAGACGCGGCGCCGGTGGCGCCCGAGGACAATGGGGGAGGCTCGGCTCAGGCGCTGTTACCACTGAACGGTTTGGATCTAAAAGAGTATCTGGCCAATCTAGAGCGAGACCTGATCGAGCAGGCGCTGAACGATTGTGGTGGAGTGGTCGCGCGCGCCGCTGACCGGCTCAATATCCGCCGCACGACACTGGTAGAGAAGATGCGCAAATACGATATGCAGCGCAAGAATGACGAAGACGAATAAGGCCTAGAGCCCCTTCACCTGCTCGCCTCCCATGGTGGCCGTGTCGATCGATAATTCGGTCTCGGTGCCTGAGCTTGACACCTGCTCCAGGCGCACCAATAAGTAATCCCAATCGCTCGCCAACCACACTGTTGTTCTACGGCGGCTTTCACTCGCACGAATGCGCTCGATCTTCACGGTATTGAGTTTACCTAGTGGGGTATCCAACACCTCGGTCGCAGTGATCTGGTACAGGTGCTCGTCGAAACTTTCCTCGTCTAATACCTCATAGCGAAATTCTTCGAGACCCTTAGTAGCGATGTCCTGCCCGATCTGCACGCTATAACTGAGCTTGTCCAGCACGCCGGGGCTAAGCTTTAGCTGCCAGGAATCCTCATCGCTGCGGCTCTGGGCGAGGCCGCTGTCCCAGTCGAAATCGATGCTCTCGTAGCTCGCGCTTAAGCCTGTCTGTGCGTATTCATAGTGCAATGGCAAGATGGTGCCGTCCTGCCACCGGTATTCACTGGTCTCCGTTACGCTGCCCACATTGGCGCCTAACACGGTGAGGGTGAGGCTATTGACCAGGGTGTAGTGCTCGGGGGCCGTGACGCTCTGGTGGCGGAAGGCGGTTGCGGAGAAACCCAAGGCCTTCGCCGTATAGGTTACCTCATAGGGGCGTGGCTCGCTGCTTTGCGCCGCGCTGCTGAGCAGGCATATTAGCAATGTGAGTGGGCCGAGTGCTTTCATGAGCTCGACTCGCGTATGCCGCTCACACCCAAGCGCTTGCCGTCAAACTCTGCGGCCTTGTCGTTCATGCTTAGTCGTCCCGCGGCAAACCACGCGACCGCCTTGGGGTAGATGCGGTGCTCCTGCTCGAAGACGCGCTCGGCCAGAGACGTGGGGGTGTCGTCATTGTGCACGGGCACGCAGGCTTGCAGCACAACCGGCCCGCCGTCGAGTTCCTCGGTGACGAAATGGACGCTGACGCCGTGTTCTTTCTCGCCCGCCTCTAACACTCGTTCATGGGTGTGCGTGCCGCGATAGGCAGGTAGGAGGGAAGGGTGGATGTTCAATATCCGGCCGGCGAAGTGCTGCACAAACTCGGCGCTGAGGATGCGCATGAAGCCGGCGAGCACGACGAGTCTAGGATTAAAACTATCGATCTCTTCGATGAGCCGCTGGTCGAAGCTGAGGCGGTCGGCGTAATCGCGATGATCGATAACGCGAGTTGGGATGCCGGCGGAGCTGGCCCGCTGCAGGCCGAAGGCGTCGGCCTTATTGCTGATGACCGCGCAGACGCGATACGCACCTTCGCCGCTATGATCCATCAAGGCCTGCAGATTGCTGCCATTGCCAGAGATCAACACGACGATCGGGCAGGGCGTTTGGCTCATCGGGGCTGTCCTTCCAACACCACTGGAGCGGCCTCTGCCCCTGCGCCTTGAATATAGCCCATCTCGAAGGCGCCCTGATTGTGCTGTTTCAGGATCGCGAGCGCCGCGTCGCAGTCTTGCGCTGGCACACACACGATCATGCCCACGCCACAGTTGAAGGTGCGCAGCATCTCGGAGTCGGCGATATTGCCCTCACGCTGCAGCCAATTGAAGACCTCTGGGCGCGCCCAGCTATTCAGATCGATCACGGCCTGTGTGTTCTCGGGCAATACGCGTGGCAGGTTCTCTACGATGCCGCCGCCGGTGATATGGGCGAGCGCATGGATGGTAGCCTTGCCCTTGAGTGCCTGAAAGGCTTTCACATAGATCTCGGTGGGGGTCAGCAGGACCTCGCCCAGTGTCGTGCCCGCAAAGGGCGTCGATAGCGGCGTGTTGCTGACCTCCAGGACCTTGCGAATCAGGGAGTAACCGTTCGAGTGCGGACCGGAGGAGGCCAAGCCGATGAGCTTATCGCCCGGCTGCACGCGGCCCTTCTCGATGATCTCGTCCTTCTCGACGATGCCCACGGAGAAGCCAGCGAGGTCATAGTCGCCCTTCTGGTACATGCCCGGCATCTCGGCGGTCTCACCACCGATCAGGGAGCAGCCGGCTAGTTCGCAGCCCGCGCCAATGCCCTCAACCACTTGCGTGGCCTGATCGACGTTCAGGCCGGCAGTGGCGTAATAGTCTAGGAAGAACAGGGGTTCTGCGCCACACACGATGAGGTCGTTGACGCACATGGCCACCAAGTCGATGCCGATGGTGTCGTGCTTGCCGGTCTCGATGGCGAGCTTGAGCTTGGTGCCCACGCCGTCGGTAGCGGAGACCAGCACTGGACGCTTATAGCCCTCGGGAATCTCACATAGAGCGCCAAAGCCGCCGAGGCCAGAGAGTACTTCTGGGCGGCGAGTACGCTGCGTGACGGCCTTGATTTTCTCTACTAGCGCATCTCCTGCGTCGATATCGACACCGGCGTCTTTGTAGCTAAGTGAGGGCTTCGGGGCTTGATTCGTGGTTTGTGTCATGAGAAGGGGGTCCGTGTGCTGGTCGTCAGGAGAGTGAATTCTACCAGTTGCGAGCTTTTCAGGGTATTACTTCTAGTGGATTAGTGGCGCTAGTGAGCACTTTTGTGGTCGTGGTTTGAGTAAGGTCGTGTTAGTTCAGTGGTATTAGTTCAGTGCGGGAGCGCGCTGCACGGTAGGGGCTGCTGGGAAGCGCCGTGAACCCATCCATGCCCCCTTACGAGGGTAAAGGGGCTTGGGCACAGCATCCCTGCTGTGCACATTCCCTTCAGCCCCCACCGCACACCACACTCCTCGATCACAACGCTAATCATTCCGCTGAATCACCCGTGGCAAGTTCGGTAATTTGAGTTGCTCCCGAAATCAAGTTATAAAAAAGAACACTAATCTAGATCGCACCTACAAAGTCAGAGGGGCAATGTGGGGTGCTTCGATGCAGGACTATGAGCCGCCTGGATGGCGGCGACTAAGCCCCCATGGACGGGTTCACGGCGTGTCCAGCAGCGAAGTACGCCGCAGTGCCACTCGCCCTACGGAGCACTATAATAAGCAGATATTCGACGCAGTATCACTTGCGCTACGAAGCACAAAAGGTACAGTGCACAGATTCGTGATTGTGCCCCGCAGGGCCGCAGTCTACGCGTGTCAAGGCGCTGCAGATCGGGTATGATGCCCGGCATGAAATCCCTCATCAAAACTTTCGCTCGCGCTCGCATTCTCCTCCTACTGTTAAGTCTAGGGGCGAGCCCACATGCCCTCGCCTTGATCGTCGATGGCCTCTACGATCAAGAGATCGTCGTGCAAGGGCAGGGCGACGCAGAGCGTATTCGCGCCTATCGCGAGGGCATGACTGCCGTTGTTCTCAAGATTACCGGCGAAGAGCGCTGGCTGCGCAACTCTAACGTCGAGCGCGCGATTCGCGATGCGCAGAGCTATGTGCAAGAGGTCAGTTATCGCACAAGCTCGGGCCCCTTAGAGCAGCGAAACTTCATTAGTGTGCGCTTCGACCGCGCGCTAGTGGATAGGATGCTCAATGATGCCGGCATTCCCGTGTGGGATCAGAACCGACCCGCCGTCATGCTGTGGCTCTCGGTGCAGAGCGCCGATGGCCGGCGCGAGCTGCTCAGTGCGGATTCGGACCACCCCCTGCTGGACATCGTCAGAGAGTTCTCGCGCCTGCGCGGCATCCCGCTGCTATTCCCCTTATTAGACCTAGAGGATCGACGCAATCTACCCACCGATGTCGCCTGGAGTTTAGATGAGCAGGCTATTCGTCAGGCCAGCGCCCGCTATGGCGCCGATGCCATCCTCAGCGGTCGAGTGCTCGAGTCTCCCAGCGGTGAGTTGGTAGGGCTATGGCAGTTCCTGTTCCGAGACAATGTCGAGTCCTTCGACAGCTTCGAGCGGGATCTGAAAGTCTACGCGGAGTCGGCCTTGGAGCGGATCACCGCACAGATCGCCTCCCATTTTGGTCTGATTAAACTTGCCCAGAGCGTACAGGTAACCCTGCGCGTAGAGGCCGTGGATAGCGCAAAGGACTATGTCGATCTACTGCAATACATCCAGGACTTGGCCGTGGTCGAGAGTGCCTCTGCCTCCTTGCTCGACGGCTCCGGTATCGAGCTCGACATCAGTCTCATCGGCAATCCCTTCTTATTCACCGAGTTCATCACGCTCGGGCGCGATCTGCAGGAACAAGAGTCATTCGCTACTCAAGAGAGAGAGAATGTCTTTTACTATCGCTGGGTCCGCTAGGTTATGAGTGACTCTCGCCGCCAGTTGGCGCTGCCGATCGGCCTTGACGATTCGGCTACCTTCGAAAACTTCTTCGTCATCGATTCTAACAAGCAGCTTGTGGACTATTTGCTTGCGCAGTCGAGTGCCACGCTAGACCAATTCGTGTTCCTATGGGGCGCTAACGGCGCTGGCTGTAGTCACCTATTGCAAGCGGTCTGCCATAATTTCGATGCCCGTGACGCCGCGAGTTTCTATTTACCCCTTGCGCATTTTCGCGACTATAGCCCGGAGATTTTCGAGGGCTTAGAGAGTTTTCCGCTGGTATGTATTGACGATCTGCAGGCCATTGCCGGGCATCGCGAATGGGAGTTGGGCCTGTTCTCACTCTTCAATCGCCTGCGCGATAGTGGCACGCGCCTGCTCGTTGCGGCGCGCTGCGGCCCGCGTGAATTAGAAGTGCTGCTGCCAGACCTGCTCTCGCGGCTACAGTCGGGAATCGTGTTTCAGGTGCAGGGCTTGAACGACGAGGATAAGCGCAAGGCCCTGCAACTACGTGCGACGCTGCGGGGCATCACCCTCAGCGATGAGGTGATCAGCTATGTGTTGCAGCGCAACGAGCGCAGCATGCAAGCCCTGTTCGATCTTCTAGAGCGCCTCGATCAATTCTCCTTGCAGAGCCAGCGGCGCATTACCGTGCCACTGCTACGCGAGTTGATGGACACCCCCGAGCGTTAGAGCGGCGTCTTGTAGTAGCCGCGAAAGCTGCGGATATAGTCCACGGTGCACATGGAGCAGAGTGCGTAAAGATCTGGCAGAGAAAATGCGTTGATCATCGAGCTTTAGTATCCCGCCAGGCGTGGTAGATTGAGGTGACGTCGGCGCGCCAACTGGGGGAAATAATCGTGATGAACAGGGCCTCTATATTGGTCAGGGCGACTGCCGTCAGGGCTATGCGCAGGGGCAGTAGCGATAAGTCGAAACTCATGCCATACACCCCGATAATCATCAACAGCCAGCAGGTCTTGGCCGCGCGGGTATGATAACTGGGCCAGCGTCGGTATTTCCAGAAACCCGCTGCGGTGGAGATGAGGTAAGTGGCCAAGGGAGGAATGATCCAGAGCAGTTCGGCGCGCAGAATCGCGCTGTGCAGCAGGACTGTTCCCACTAACAGGCCCGCATAGAGCGTGGCATCGGCCCAGCTGTCCAGACGTGCCCCGAACACCGAACGTTGATCGAGTAGGATGGCCAGTTTGCCATCCAGCCAGTCGGTCATGGCGAGAACGACAAAACCCCAAAAAAACAATTTCGGCTGACCGCGCCAAGCAATGGCGACAAGCACAAAGGCACCCAGCAGCCGGATTATGCACAGTAGGTTGGGAATGGTGAGCAGCCGAGTGCTGTAATGAGGCTGTGGTGTTGAGTCACTCATATTAGCCACCAGGTGAGAAAATACACAAACACCGGCGCGGTTATCGTGAGGCTGTCGACGCGGTCAATTACTCCGCCCATGCCCGGCAGCAACTTGCTACTGTCTTTGATACCGGTATCGCGTTTGATGGCAGACATATTGATGTCGCCGAAGAAGCCGGCCAGTGCAATGATGAATGCTGCGACGCTCGGGCCGATCCAGGCTTGCAGCGGACCGGCTAGGCCAAATGGACCGGCTTGCTGTCCTAGGGTGGTAAGCCAGGGCGCGATCAGCAGGCTCAGGGTGATGGTGACGAGCATTCCACCGATGAAGCCTTCCCAGGTCTTGTTGGGAGAGATAACGGGGGTGATGCGATGCCGTTTGTGAGCTCCGAAGGCGCGGCCGACGATGGCCTGAAAGATGTCATTGCTTTCCGTAAGAATGACCAAGAAGAGGAACCAGCCAGCCGCCCCGAGGGGGCCCGAGGCAGTGCCTGGCAGGGTCATCAGAAAAGCCGCATGGGAGACCCCGTAACCGAGAAACATCATGCCCCAGAGCAGTCCGCCGGCCGAGCGAATATAGCCCTTAGGCTCCCCCCTGATCAGCAGCAACACGGCAAACACGATACTCGCGCTGAGCGGGAGGAAGACGACAAAGTAGGCGGTGGAGCCAAACAGGATGAGTAGGTAATTGATAGCGATGAGACCGTAGCCGGCCCCGATGGCGAGGCGGTCCTCGTGGCGAGCGCCGGGCATTCTGGTAATCTCAAACCAGGCTATACAACTCGCGATGCCAAGCAACAGGCAGATACCGAGGCGGCCCGCCAGTAGGCCTGCGCACATGAAGATACTGAGCATCCACCATGTGCGTAGGCTCGCGAGGCGTTTGCTCCGTAAATCTTGCTCGGCTTTGCGCAGGGCGATGAAGCGGATTATGGAGCCGGCCAAAAGACTCGCGAAAATCGCGGCTATGAACCAGTACAGAGCGGGACTAGGTGCAGTGATCATAGATTCTCCTTTGCCGATTCAGGCTTGTTTGCGGCAAGCATCTCAGTCTCGTCAGCCGCTACCCCGAAGTGAGATGTCAGGCAGCGGTACCGTAGCGGCAGGGTGGCGCTTGCCAGAAACCGAATAGCCAAGCATAGACGATGGCCTTGTCCCCGCTGGTTTTCACCGACAGGCCGGCGCCCATCATCGGGTGGGTCCGGGGATGTCATTCCCTGGATCGAAGGCTCGCCCCGGTCGAGGGAAGATGTGCTTGCTCAAGGGCGCAAACTCGTCGGCCTTCTCGAAATACAGGTAGTGGCTTATAGAGTGGGTCTGTGCGCTTACCTCGATCAGATTGAAGGTGTTCTCGTCGCGTTCCCGACCTGTGCCACGCCGCGAAGTGGTGGTACCACACTGCACAACAATGACCCCGCGCTCGCGGTGGTGGCCCGGGAAGAAGTCTAGTGAGTTGCCTATATAGGAGCGGTGCAGGTGTCCGCCGAGGATCATTTCGACCTTCTGTTCGACGAAGCAGTCGATCGCGCGCCGTGCTTTGGGCATGGCGATGTCGAAGACCTTGTCGTGTCCGGGCACGAACTGGTGATGGGCCACCACGATGCGGGCAAGGTGTTCAGGTACCTCGGCGAAGGTCTCGGCACAATGTTGCAATTGCTTGAGATCGAGCCGTCCGTTGGAGATGGCGCGGCGCGGCGCGGTGGAATCGAGGCCGAGCAACACCACGTCGCCGACCTTGACCACCGGATTCAGGTCGGGGCTGATGATCTCACAATACAGAGAGTGAGGTTTGAATAAGCGCTCGAAGATCCGCCACAAGGCCACGTCATGATTGCCGGGGACGACCAGTAGGGGAACATCTGGGAAACGATCGAAGAACTGCTTTGCCTGTTCGAATTGCTGGCGCTTGGCCCGTTGGGTAAGGTCGCCACTGACCACGATGGCATCGGGGGCTAGGGCGGGAATAGTTTGCAATAGTGCCTGCGCCACCTTGGGAGCAAAGGGTGGGCCGAAATGCAGATCGGATATGTGTAGGATTCTGGTGGCCATGATGCTTGCAACACCCCTTCGAATTTAACTTCGAAACCATCGCTATACCATCAGTATATGGGGACTTACAGAGTTTAATCAATGCGGCCAGAGGGACATGGCAAATCAGCGTGCCTCCGCACGCTGAGAATGAGCAGCGTAACGCACGCAGCATGCAAGCCTTGTTTGAGCTCTTAGAGCGGCGTCTTGTAGTAGCCGCGAAAGCTGCGGATATAGACGACCAGTGCGCAGAACAACAGCGACAATAGAATGCTCACCGCAATTCCGTAGATGCGTGCGTCTTGCGTAAACGCCGTCTGCACCGCCTGCACGAAATACAATAACACCACGAAGGATAACCAGGCATAGGTGCGCAGTTTGCGCGCGCGCAGCCCCGGCGCGAAGATCAGCAAGGGCAGTGACTTGATGAGCCACAGCACGACGATGGCGGTTATATTGCCGCCGGGAATCTGCCACAGCCCATACAGGGTGAAGATGAGGAGAAGGGCGCTGTAGAGAATCACCACGGCGCGATGCGAGCTTTCGATCATGGCCGGTGGGGTGTCTTGTGTTGTCATATTGCTTCCAGTTTGGGCGCAGGCTGCGCCTAGCGCAGTAATTTGACGGCCAAGGTGGCCACGCGTTTGCCGAGCGCGACGCACAGTTCGCTCTCGGTGGCGTCGATCTTACGATCGCTATTGGGCCCAGCCAGATGGCTGGCGCCGTAGGGCGTGCCACCACTTTGGGTGCTGCTAAGGCCCGGTTCACTAAAGGGCAGCCCGCAGAACAGCATGCCATGGTGCAGCAGTGGCGTGAGCATGCTGAGCAGGGTGCTCTCCTGTCCGCCGTGCAGGGTAGAGGTGGAGGTAAACGCCGCGGCGGGCTTGTCGATCAGTGCGCCGGATAGCCATAGCGCCCCGGTGTTGTCGATAAAGTATTTCAGCGCTGCCGCCATATTGCCGAAGCGGGTAGGACTGCCCAGCACGAGGCCTGCACAGTTGCGCAGATCGTCCTCTGTGCAATAGATCGCGCCGCTATCTGGGATGTCGGGCTCTGTAGCCTCGGTGACGGTTGAGACCGCCGGCACCGTGCGCAGCCTCGCCTCGATTCCTGCCACTTGTTCTATGCCACGGCCTATCAATTGGGCCATCTGTGCGGTCGCGCCACTGCGGCTGTAATACAGGACGAGAACATAGGGGCTAATATTGTTGGAACTCATAGGGGCATCTCTTGCGCGATTCAATCGAGGCGCTATTGTAACGGGAAACCTTACACAAAGATTGGCTAGTCTTGCTTGGGCTGCGGCTGATCCTCTTTTGGCGGGGCATAGAAGGTCTCGGCGCTTAAATGCTCAGCGACACCCTTATCCACACTATTGAGAAAGTCTTGGACGGGCTTGATCCTGCGAATATGCTTCGATCGAATAATGGGGTCTGGAACATAGTCGCGCAGTTGTTGCCATACCGATTGCATGGTCCTGTCCTCAACCGCGCCTGCAGGCAGATAGCGTTGCGGGTCTTGATTCGTCGGGATGATGAAGCCGATGCCGAGCAAGGTATCGATCACGTCGTCGACGATTATCGCGTTCAGTTGTAGATAGTTGGCGAGCTCGTTCGCGCTCCAGGGCGTGAGTTGTTTCTGGAAGCGTTCGATAATCAAATAGGCCACGCTTAGCACGGAGGACTCGTGCTCGGCGATTGACAGGCGCAGGCGTTGACGGCCCGTGCGTATGCGGCCGGGGTTCTGAATATAGTAGGCGATGCTCGAGCCGGTGAGCAGGACCAGCCAGCCCAGATAGATAAAGATCATCACCAAAATTATGGAGAAGAAGGCGACGTAGATGATCTCGTTGCTGCTGGAGTTGGCGAACACGCTCTGGAAGATTAAGCCCATCGCCGTCCAGATCAGGGTGGTCATCATGCCGCCTATGAAGGCGGGGCCGAAACGCACATGGGTATTGGGAATGAAGCGATAGGCGAAGGCGAAGGCCAAGGACATGAACGCAAACGCCGAGACGGTGCCGAAGATTTGCAGAATGAAGCCGCCGAAACTCAGCGTCTCTAGGTAGCGTTCGAAGAAATTGGTGTTGATATAGGAGGAGATGCCGATGGAGATGAAGATGAGCAGAGGGCTCACGATCAAGGCGAACAAATACTCGCTGATGCGCGTGGCGAGCTTGCGGCCCTCCGAGACACTCCAGATGAAATTGAACGCCCCCTCGATCTTCTGCATCATATTGAGCACGGTGTAGAGCAGCACCCCGAGGCTGACGAACCCCAGCACGTCTACTCGCACGTTCTCGACGAACATGATGATGTTGCGCGTGACCTCCGCGCTGCGCTCGCCCAGTGGCGAGAGTAGGTTGAGTAGGGCCGGCTCCATGGTGTTGTGCGCGCCGAGGCCTTTTAATACCGAGAAAGTAAGGGCGAGCAGGGGAATGAAGGCGATGACGGTGTAGTACACCAGGCTCATCGCACGCAGGCTCAGTTGCCCCTGGGCGAGATCGCGCGCTACAGCGAAACCGACCTGGAAGGCCCGTAAACCGAAGCTGCGCAGCTTAGAGTCTTCGGAGGATGGCGGCACCATATGGCGCTCTAACCAAGCCTTCAAACTCTCTACGCGCATCACCATCGTGATCTTCTGTTCACTCATCTTGCTATGTCCTACTCGGCCAGCGCGCAGCGCGCTGGCGATGGGCTTAGTCGAGGCGGATGTTCTCGCGCAGGAAGCGCAGGATGTCGTCTGCCGGGATCATTTCATTGTCCTGAGCGCTGCGCGATTTGTATTCTAGAACGTTCTGCTCGATACCGCGCTCGGACACCACGATTCTATGGGGAATGCCCATGAGTTCCATGTCGGCAAACTTCACGCCGGCGCTGGTTTTCTTGTCGCGATCGTCCAGCAGAACCTCATAGCCGGCCTCGCTCAATTGCTTGGCCAAGGACTCGCTCAACTCCACCACTGCGGGGGACTTGTGTGCGTTCATCGGAATGATGGCGATATGGAAGGGCGCGATAATATCGGGCCAGATGATGCCATTGTCGTCGTGACTCTGTTCGATGCACGAGGCCACGATGCGGCTCACCCCGATGCCATAGCAGCCCATGATCATCGTGACGGCCTTGCCGTTCTCATCCAATACCTTGGCGTTCATGGCTTCGCTGTACTTGGTGCCCAGCTGGAAGATATGGCCTACTTCGATGCCGCGCTTGATCTGCAGGCTGCCCTTGCCATCGGGGCTGATATCGCCTTCTTGCACCTTACGCAGGTCCGTGCTGCTGTCGTAGCGGCAGTCGCTGCCCCAGTTCGCCTCTATAAGATGTTGGCCGTCGCGGTTAGCGCCACACACGAAGTTGACCATCGACACGACGCTCTCGTCGGCCAGTACGGGGATAGGCAGATCGATTGGGCCGATGCTACCGGGCTTGCAGTGCAGGGCCGCCTCGATCTCGCTGTCCAGCGCGAGAGTGAAGGGGGATGCCACCAAGGGATGTTTCTCTGCCTTTACTGGGTTGATGCTCTGGTCGCCCCGTATGACGAGTGCGACGAGACCACTCGGGTTAGTCTCGCTCAGCTCGCCCTTCACGACCATGGTCTTGACGAGGCGGCGCGCCTCGATTCCTAGGCTCGCGGAGACGTCCTCTATAGAGTGTGCAGCAGGGGTGTCGACTGCGCTGGCCTTGGCCTTCTTGGTCTCGCCGCTGGAGTAGTCGAGATCGACCAATTGGCCGGTCGCCATCTCGATGTTCGCGGCATAGGGACTTTCGGTGCTAAACACAATCTCGTCCTCGCCCGAATCGGCTAATACGTGAAACTCGTGGGACATGCTGCCGCCGATATTGCCCGAATCCGCCAGTACGGGGCGGAACTCGAGGCCGAGGCGCTCGAAGATTCGGCAATAGGTGGCGTGCATCTGGTCATAGGTCTGCTGTAGGGAGTCCTCGCTAGTATGGAAGGAGTAGGCGTCCTTCATCAGGAACTCGCGGGCACGCATCACCCCGAAACGAGGACGGCGCTCATCGCGGAACTTGGTCTGAATCTGATAGAAATTAGCGGGCAGCTGGCGATAGCTGCTCAACTCATTGCGGATTAGGTCGGTGATGACCTCCTCGTGAGTAGGGCCTAGACAGAAGTCGCGCTCGTGGCGGTCCACGAAGCGCAACAGCTCGGGCCCCATCTTGTCCCAGCGGCCAGACTCGATCCAGAGATCGGCCGACTGTACTACGGGCATGGAAACCTCCATGGCGCCGGCACGGTTCATCTCGTCTCTCACCACTGCGGTAACTTTATGCAGTACCCGCAGGCCGGCCGGCAGCCAGGTATATAAGCCGGTCGCGAGTTTGCGTATGAGACCTGCACGCACCATGAGTTGATGACTGACGACTTCTGCGTCGGCGGGAGTCTCTTTTAGAGTGGCGATGAGATACTGACTAGCACGAATCATTTAGACGAACCTTAAAATGCGAAAAGCAGCCCTTGGGCTGCCTTTGCGTGGATCTGATAAAGTGCCTTTACACCCAGCCCCATAAGGCATTGGCGTAGGCCTGTTGTTACTAAGTCAAAGCTACAGTGCGAATTCTTTGAGTTTTTTCAGAGGCAGAATTTTAACGCGTGTGCTCGCAGGCTTCTTCGGAATGTCCATGAACTCACCCGGCTTGAAGGGGTTAGGCACATTCTTGCGTGCTGGACGAGCTGGGCGCGTCACAGACTTGATTTTTAGCAGCCCTGGCAGAGTGAATTCACCAACGGCACGCTTCTTAAGATGGCGCTCGATGATGAGTGACAGTTCGTCGAGGACTACTGAAATTTGCTTCTTGGTAAGATCAGTGTTCTCTGAAATCTCATTCAGAATCGCTGTCTTAGTATATTTCTGCTGAATCGCAGAGCTCTTACGCGCTGGAGTGGATGCTTTCTTCGGAGTTTTTGATACAGTTTTTGCTACAGCCATGCCCATGTCTCTTTTAT
Source organism: Gammaproteobacteria bacterium UBA5078 (assembly GCA_002416505.1). Taxonomy (GTDB): domain Bacteria; phylum Pseudomonadota; class Gammaproteobacteria; order Pseudomonadales; family Pseudohongiellaceae; genus UBA5078. The sequence goes on along the minus strand of DIAM01000014.1, from coordinate 166,849 downwards.
AAGTGAATTTGTTTCTTATGTTGTCCCGCGTAGGGGGAGAACCCCAGGATTTCTTCCTGCTTTTTATTCTTAGGCGTACTCAAATTTCCTTACGCCTTTGTGGGGCTCTATTTATAAAGCTTTTGCCTATTAGCCGCAAGCACTAATCTACAACTTTTGTGATTGAGATCAAGGCTAAATTCGCTTCGCCCTATTATTGCGCAAATACCGTAAATTATAGTGCGCGAATCGCTCCGATAGGGATGCCAGTTGATTTCGAGGTGAGGTATAATGCCCGGTTTTCGGAAGAGCTGGATTGGATGCCCTGTAGGGGCTAGGCCGAATGCATAATGTATGCCTCCAGCTCGGTGTTTGCTAGACAAATTCATTTTCAGAGGGTTAGGGCGGCTATGCCAATTTACGAGTATCAGTGTAAAGACTGTGGTAATCGGCTGGAAGCGTTGCAGAAGATCAGCGACGCGCCACTTCGTGAGTGCCCTAATTGCCACCAGCAAGGCTTGACAAAATTAGTCTCCGCAAGCAGTTTTCGTCTAAAGGGCGGCGGCTGGTATGAGACCGATTTCAAGACCGGTGCGAAACGCCATGGGGCGCAAGAAGCCCCGGCACAGACCACTGCACCGAAGGCAGAGAAGGAATCCAAGGCGCCACCGGCAGCCACTACACCCAGCGCTTAGCCAGCCTGCCGTTTAGGCGAGTTTGAAGAGCGAAAGACATCTACTAAAGAATATTTACAGGATAACGCTATGCGCAGCCATTATTGCGGAGAACTAAACGAGAAACACGTAGGTCAGGAAGTGGTCCTGTGCGGATGGGCACATCGACGCCGCGACCATGGCGGGGTCATCTTCATAGACTTGCGAGACCTCGAGGGCATCGCGCAGATTGTGATCGATCCCGATACCAAGGAGAGCTTCGCCGTCGCCGAGACCGTTCGCAATGAGTTCGTTCTCAAGATCACCGGAATAGTCCGTCTGCGCCCCGAAGGCACCGCCAATGAGGTGATGGGCACTGGCCGTATCGAAGTATTGGGCAAGCAGGTGGAAGTGCTTAACGCGGCGAAGACGCCTCCCTTCCAGCTGGACGAGCATGCCGACGTCGGCGAGGACGTCCGCCTTCGCTACCGCTATATCGACCTGCGTCGCCCGGAGATGGCGGAGCGCCTGCGCTTTCGCTCCAAGGTCTCTAACTCTATTCGCAACTACTTAGATGACAACGGTTTCCTCGATATCGAGACGCCACTGCTGACCAAGGCGACACCCGAGGGCGCACGGGACTATCTCGTGCCTAGCCGCACGCATCAGGGCCGTTTCTTCGCTCTGCCGCAGTCGCCACAGCTATTTAAGCAGATCCTAATGGCCGCCGGCATGGACCGCTATTATCAGATCGCGAAGTGTTTCCGCGACGAAGATTTGCGTGCCGATCGTCAACCAGAATTCACTCAGATCGATATTGAAACATCGTTCATGAATGAAGAGCAGATCATGCAGATCGCCGAGACAATGATTAGACAGGTGTTCCAGAAACACCTCGATGTGGACCTTGGCGAGTTCCCAAGTATGACCTTCGCCGACGCGATGCGTCGCTTTGGCTCGGACAAGCCGGACCTGCGCATCGACATGGAGTTGGTGGATATCGCCGACCTCATGAAGAGCGTGGATTTCAAGGTGTTCAATGGCCCGGCTAACGACCCTGGCTCGCGAGTAGTGGCATTGCGCGTGCCCGGCGGCGTGCGCCTAAGCCGCAAAGAGATCGACGACTATACTAAGTTTATCTCTATCTACGGCGCCAAGGGCCTCGCATGGATCAAGATCAACGATCTCGCAGCCGGCACAGAAGGCCTGCAGTCTCCTATCTTGAAATTCATGCCAGAGGATGTCGTGAAAGACGTCTTGGCGCGCCTGAACGCAGAGACTGGTGACCTGATTTTCTTCGGGGCCGACAAGACCAAGATCGTGAACGAGTCCATCGGGGCGCTACGCCTCAAAGTGGGGGCGGACATGGGTATGGTGAAGGGCGAGTGGGCACCATTATGGGTAGTCGACTTCCCGATGTTCGAGGAGACCAGCGATGGCGGCCTAACCGCTATTCACCACCCGTTTACGGCGCCTTCTTGCAGTGTCGAAGAGCTCAAGAGCGACCCAGCTAATGCGCTTTCGCGCGCCTATGACATGGTGCTCAATGGCACCGAGCTAGGCGGCGGTTCGATCAGGATAAACCAGCCATCGATGCAACAGTCGGTGTTCCGCATCCTCGGCATCGAAGAGGAAGAGGCGGAAGAGAAGTTTGGCTTCCTGCTCTCTGCGCTCTCGTACGGCTGTCCTCCTCACGGCGGCTTGGCCTTCGGCCTAGATCGACTGATCATGCTGATGACCGGCGCAAGCTCTATCCGTGAAGTGATCGCATTCCCTAAGACCCAGTCGGCGGCATGTCCTCTGACCGACGCACCGGGCTTGGTATCTGCGAAGCAGTTGCGCGAACTGAATATTCAGATTCGTCAGCCTAAAGCAGAGTAAGCGGGCGAGGTTCTAATGGCTGGGCACAGTAAATGGGCCAATATCAAACACCGCAAGGCCGGTCAGGACGCCAAGCGCGCCAAGGTGTTTACTAAGCTGATTCGAGAGCTGACAGTCGCCGCCAAGTTAGGCGGCGAACATGTCGCCGACAATCCGCGCCTGCGTGCCGCGGTAGATAAGGCACTTGGCGCTAATATGACTCGCGACACCGTTGAGCGGGCGATTGCCCGTGGTGCGGGTACGGCAGACAACGATGATCTCGAAGAGTTGGTTTACGAAGGTTACGGCCCGGGTGGTGTTGCCATCCTGATCGAAACCCTGACCGACAACAAGAATCGCACGGTCGCCGAAGTACGCCATGGCTTCTCCAAGTTTGGGGGCAATCTCGGCACCAGCGGTTCTGTCGCCTATCTGTTCGAGAAGAAGGGCTCGATCGTCTTCGGCGCAGGCAGCGACGAAGAGAAGCTGTTTGAGACGGCATTGGAGGCGGGTGCGGACGATATGCTCGCGCACGGCGATGGCAGTCTCGAGGTCATTACGACTCCGGAGCAATTCGGTGCGGTGAAGGACGCGCTGCTCAAGGCGGGCCTGGAGATCGAATCGTCCGAGGTAAGCATGGTGGCCTCTACCGAGGCGGAGCTAGAGCTCGAGGACGCCGAGGTATTGCTCAAGCTCGTCGACCATCTCGAAGACTTGGACGACGTGCAGAATGTTTATAGCAACGCGAATATTTCTGAAGCTGTAATGCAGCAACTCTAGGCCCTAGAGCTGCCAGCTCCAAGGCTTAGGGCTGAAGTAGAACACTAGATGACGATTGCGTCGTCTCAATAGTGCACACTAGGAATCGGCTTATGGCCTTGATATTGGGGATCGATCCTGGCTCGCGAGTCACCGGCTATGGCATCGTCAATGCCGTCGGCAATCGCCTAGAGTATGTCACCTGTGGCTCAATTCATCTGCCGAACGTCGATCACCCTCAGCGCCTGAAGAAAATATTCGACAGCGTCTGCCAAATCATCGAAGAGTTCAGTCCCCAGGAGAGTGCGATAGAAGAGGTGTTTCTCGGCAAGAGTGTGTCCTCGGCATTGAAACTCGGGCAGGCCCGAGGCAGTGCCATGGTGGCCTGTCTTCATCACGATCTTCCTGTGGCCGAGTATTCGCCGCGCAAGGTCAAGCAGGCGCTCGTCGGCAATGGCAATGCGGACAAGACTCAGGTGCAACATATGATTAAAGTGCTACTGGGCGTCACCGGCGAGGTGCAGGCCGATGCGGCCGATGCGCTTGCGATTGCAATATGTCACGCCAATACCAAGGCCAGCCTTATAAAGGTGGCGGGTGCACGTTCCTTTCGAAAGAGCAGGCTTCAGCATTAGGAGAAGACTAGGTGATTGGTAGACTAATAGGCGTACTTGCCGAGAAGCAGGCTCCCGACATCCTCGTGGATGTGCGCGGCGTCTGCTATGAGTTGCAAGTGCCGATGAGCAGCATCTATCAATTGCCAGCGCTCGGGCAGAATGTGGTGCTGCATACCCATATGGTCGTGCGTGAGGACGCTCAGTTGCTCTATGGCTTCTATTCTCTGCAAGAGCGACGCATGTTCCGCAGTCTGATTAAAGTCAGTGGAGTGGGGCCTAAGATGGCCCTGGCCATACTCTCGGGCATGGCGGTGGACGAATTCGTGAAGACGGTGCGCGTGAACGATATTGCCGGGCTCACGCGGATGCCAGGCATTGGCCGTAAGACTGCGGAGCGCCTGATCGTCGAGATGAAGGATCGGCTTGGCGAGTGGGGCGAGGACATCGATACTCCGGAATTCGGTGGTGGCGGCCAAGAGCAATTGCCTACGGAGAGGCAACTCTCGCAAGAGGCCGAGACGGCATTGGTGGCGCTGGGCTATAAACCTGCGGAGGCCACGCGTATCATTGCTAAGGCTCTAAAGGCCGACCCCGAAATTTCACGTAGTGATGAGCTCATTAGGCAGGCACTGCGAAGCATGGCGCAATCATGATTAACGAAGAAGACCGCTTAATCTCCCCCGAGATCAGTCCCAATGATCGTTCGCTAGATCGTGCGATAAGACCCTTGTCGCTCGCCGATTATATCGGCCAGAGTGAAGTGAAGAAGCAGATGGAGATATTCATTGGCGCCGCGCGTAATCGCAGCGAGGCGATGGATCATGTGCTGATCTTTGGCCCGCCCGGTTTGGGCAAGACCACGCTGGCCAATATCATCGCCAACGAGCTCGACGTGGCGATCAAGACCACCTCTGGGCCCGTGCTCGAGAAGGCGGGTGACTTGGCGGCAATGTTAACCAATCTCGAAGCGGGTGATGTGCTCTTTATCGACGAAATTCACCGCTTAAGCCCGGCAATTGAGGAGATTCTCTATCCCGCGATGGAGGACTATCAACTCGATATCATGATCGGCGAGGGGCCCTCTGCGCGCTCCATCAAGCTCGATCTGCCGCCCTTCACGCTGGTGGGGGCGACCACGCGTGCCGGCCTGTTGACCTCGCCGCTGCGCGACCGCTTCGGCATTATCCAGCGCCTAGAGTTCTACACCCCTGAGCAGCTAAGTCGCATCGTGACGCGCTCCGCCGCGATCTTGGGCTGTGCGATCGACGAGGGGGGTGCTGCGGAGATCGCACGACGCTCGCGCGGTACGCCGCGCATCGCCAACCGCCTGCTGCGCCGTGTGCGCGATTTCGCGCAGATGAAGTGCGATGGCCTCATGAATCAAGACTCCGCCAGTCAGGCACTGGATATGCTTAGTATCGACGTGAATGGCTTCGATCATATGGACCGTCGCCTGCTCATTACTATGATAGAGAAGTTCGGTGGTGGGCCGGTAGGGGTAGACAGTCTTGCCGCCGCAATCTCGGAGGAGAGAGACACAATAGAAGACGTCTTAGAGCCCTATCTAATCCAGCAAGGGTTCATGATGCGCACCCCAAGAGGGCGCGTGGTGACCCCGCATGCCTATTTGCACTTCGGCATGCCCCCTCCCGGTGCTAGCACCGAGCTCTTTAAGCCCTGATTTCATTGAAATTTAGTCTTTTTAAGGCTGTCTTTTTTGTGCCACAATTCATCAGGAGTCCGTCAGCATTGCAGCGGTTGAAAGTTAGATTACGTGTGTTAAATGCCTGCGTGTGTGAACGGTGTCCGAATTGAGGAAAAACTCTTTATAAAACACCGGATTGTGTATGAGAAGTGCGAAACATACCTTATAATGCCGCCAGTTTTTCGTCAGTCAAGAGGATCGTGTAGTGGGTGAGTCATTAAACGTATGGGTATTGATCGCGGAAGCGACCCTTGCCGTGCAATTGGTCATGCTAATTCTGATGGCCGCCTCGGTGACTTCCTGGGTAATGATCATACAGCGCTGGATGGTGTTGACTGCGGCAGACAAGGGTATGTTGAGCTTCGAGAAGCGCTTCTGGTCTGGCATGGATCTGAGCCAGTTGTTCCGCGAAGGCAGCACGCAGCAGAAAGACAATAAGCCCACCGGTGGCATGGAGAATATCTTCCGCGCCGGCTTTAAAGAATTTATGCGTTTGCGCCAGCAAGGCGGCCTCGACTCAGAAGTGGTCATGGGCGGCGCCCAGCGCGCGATGCGAGTGGCTTACTCTCGCGAAGAAGAGAAGCTTGAGAAGAACCTAACATTTTTGGCGACCGTGGGCTCTGTCACACCCTATATCGGTTTGTTTGGTACGGTGATCGGGATCATGAACTCCTTCATCTCTCTGGCCAGCCAGAGCCAGGCGAGTCTGCAGGTGGTAGCGCCCGGTATTGCGGAGGCATTGATTGCAACGGCGATGGGTTTGTTCGCGGCAATCCCTGCTGTAGTGGCCTATAACCGCTATTCATCGCGGGTTGATTCGATTACTGGCAACTACGGCACGTTTACCGAAGAGTTCTCGAGCATTCTGCATAGGCAGTTATATAGCAGCCCGAGTAAGTAAGCCGCTTAATTCAGGTCTTTATTAGGTGTGTGAGACAGCATGGAAATTGTGAAGAAGCGCCGCAGGCCGATGGCCGAGATCAATGTAGTCCCCTACATCGATGTCATGCTGGTACTGTTGATCGTATTCATGGTGACGGCACCATTGTTGGAGCAGGGTCTGAAGGTCGATTTGCCAGAGGCGAATTCTGAGCCCCTAGACGTCGATGAGAACGCCGAGACATTGGTGATCTCGATCACTGCCGACGAAGAGTTTTTTATCAGTCTAGGCAGCACGCAGGAAGAAGAACAGGTGCCGGTGGCACTTGAAATGGTGGGAGACCAGGTCAGCAAGATTGTTGCCGCTAATCCACAGATACAAGTGTTCGTAGAAGGCGACGGCGAGAGCAGTTACAGCTCGTTCATCAGTTTGATGACGGTGCTGCAAGCGGCAGGTGTGGCCAGTCCCAATTTGATCACGAAACCATTGGAATAGAAAATTGCGCTGTGACAGTTTTTAACGGGTATCCAGTTTCGGTTTTCTTCGCCATGCTCTTGCATGCGCTGATCTTCGTCGCGCTGTTTTATTTTCAGCTGGCGAATACAGAGGTGATCGATGTTGTTAGGCCGCCAGCGGTGAAGGCTCTGTTAGTGGCCGAGAACCCTCAGGCGCAGAACGCGGAGCTGCAGCGTCAGCAGCAAGCGCAGCGAGTGCAGGATCAGCGCCGCGAAGAGCAGCGTCGCCAGGAGCAGGCCCGCGCGGAGACGCAGCGCCGCGAAGAACAACAGCGCCGCGAGGCGGAGCAGGTAGCGCAGCAGCAACGCGCAGAGCTACAGCAGCGTCAGGAGCAGGAGAAGCGCCAGGCCGAGCAGCGCCAGGTGGCGGAGCAGCAGAAACAGCGCGAAGAACAGCAGAAGCGCGATGCGGAGCAGCAACGCCAGCAAGAGGTGGCCGCACAGCAAGAGGCGCAAAGACAGGAGCAGCTACGCCAGCAGCAGGCCTTGCAGGCACAGCAAGATGCTGCAGCTGGAGAGGCTGCCAGAACAGATGCGGAATTCGTGATGGCGTATTCCGCGGTGATTCACGACCTAGTTCAGCAGAATTGGTCGCGCCCACCGAGTGCTAGAAATGGTATGGTGGTGGTGCTGCGCATCACCATGGTGCCCACAGGTGATGTGTTAGATGTGGCGATAGTGCAGTCCAGTGGCGATTTCGCCTTCGACCGCGCCGCAGAGAGCGCAGTGTTAAAGGTACGACGCTTCACCGAGTTGCAGGGCATGGAGACACGATTGTTCGACCGTAATTTTAGATCTTTTTTGTTAACGTTTAGGCCACAGGATTTGCTGAACTAATGCGAACAATGCGACACATATTCTTGCTTGGGCTTATTTTTTCGAAAATGGCTATGGCAGCAGAATTGAACATCGAGATTACTCAAGGTGTCGATAATCCTATTCCTATAGCCGTTGTGCCATTCTCATGGGAAGGCACTAGCCCGCTAGCCGAAGATATCGGCGCGGTGGTCTCCGCCGATCTGCAGCAAGTGGGCGAATTCCGTGCCCTGCCACCTGGCAATATGCTCAGCATGCCCGATGAGGCTGCAGAGGTGTTCTTCCGTGACTGGCGTATCCTTGCCCAAGACTATCTGCTGGTCGGCAAGATTACCCATTCGCCAGGCAGTCAGCTGGTGCAAGTTCAATACGAATTCTTCGACGTAGCGCGCGAGCAGAAGTTGATCGGTGAAGTACTTACCGGCAGCGTTAGCCAGTTGCGCGATATCGCGCACGAGATTAGCAATGTGGTCTATCAGCAGGTGACCGGCACGCGTGGCGCCTTCTCTACCGAGATTCTCTATGTGTCCGCGCAGTTCGTTTCGCCGGAGCTCACCTACTATCGTATCGAGAAAGCCGACTACGACGGCCATCGTTCGCAAGTCTTGGTGGAGTCGCAGGAGCCGCTAATGTCGCCGGCATGGTCGCCAGATGGCAGCCAGGTCGCCTATCTGTCTTTCGAGACTAATCTGCCGCGCATCTATATTCAGGAGATGGCGACGGGCCAGCGCCGCCAGATTACAGATTTCCCGGGCATCAACAGCTCGCCAGTATGGTCGCCCGATGGCGCGAAATTGGCGATGGTGCTGTCCAAAGACGGCAGCCCCGATATTTATGTTATGGATTTGACGACAAATCAGTTAACACGCTTGACGGATCACCCCCGTGCGGAGACCGAACCGAGCTGGACTGAAGACAGCCGCTCCGTGGTCTTTACCTCTGATCGCACCGGGCAGCCACAGATCTATCAAGTCCCTATTACCGGAGGCTTCCCCGAGCGGTTGACCTTCGATTGCTTTTATTGCTCGAAGGGACGTTTCTTGCCGGATGGCAAGAATCTTGTCCACGTCAGACGTGACACCCGCGAAGATAATAGCTATAGCATAGCGATCTTCAATATTGAGACACAGCGGGTCATCACCCTTACTGACACTTCACTAGACGAATCTCCCAGCGTGGCACCGAACGGAAGTATGATAATGTTCGCCACAAAGGTTGGTGGAAGAGGCATCCTAGACGCCGTTTCCATTGACGGACGTGTAAAGTTCCGTTTACCATCCGCGCAGGGCGATGTTCGGGAACCATCATGGTCGCCGTTCTTAAATTAAGTTATTAAACTTGAAAATTTGATAGCATCAGCCTATCGGAGGGTTTGCAGAGTGGGTACGCACAGCATGAAATTTTTCAGAACAACTATCCTTGCTATATCAATTATGGGTGTTGCAGCCTGTAGTTCGAGTGGCGACGAAGAAATGGCAGCACCAGTTGTAGCCGATACTTCCGGTATTGATGCGACTACTGCTGCTGCAGCCCGTGCGGAAGCTGAGCGTCTGGCTCGTGAGCGTGAAGCTCAGCAGCGCATGGAAGCTGCCGCGTTGAATACAACCGTATTTTACTTCGACTTCGACGTGTCAGAGTTCCTGGCATCGGATCGCGATGTATTAGCTATTCACGGTCGTAACCTGGCTTCAAACACCAGCCGTCGCATCCGTTTGGAAGGTCATGCGGATGAGCGCGGTACACGCGAGTACAACCTAGCGTTGGGCGAGCGTCGTGCAAACAGCATCCGTGACTACCTAGTCGTGAACGGTGCTTCACTGTCGCAGATCGAAACGGTCAGCTACGGTGAAGAGCGTCCTGCGAACAATGGTCAAACTGAAGCTGCATACCGTTTGAACCGTCGAGTTGAAATCAAGTAAGGCGCGACGAAAATGAAGCACACTCTTGCAGCGTTACTAATTGCCGTGCCAGCGACTTTGCTGAGCACCGGTGCTATGAGCGCTGCGGGAGTCGTTGAGGCCCAGCCTTTTACGCCCGGCCAAACTCCTGCGGGAGGGCAGTCGGGCAGTGCTTCCTCTAACGATGCCTTGATTATGTTGCTCGATCAGTTTCGTGAACTTCGCTCAGAGCTTGAGACGGTGCGCGGAATAGTGGAAGAGCAGGCCTACGAGTTGCGCAATCTACAGCGCGAGTCGATGGAACGTTATACCGATCTCGATTCTCGATTGTCACAGATATCCTCTGCATCTCCAGCGATGCCGACGGCCACAGCACCCGTGGCACAATCACCCCAGATTCCCCAAAGTACAGGAGTTGCTCCTGCACCTAGCGCAAGCGCATCGGTTCAAAACCCAGCGCCCGGCACCCAGGTACGAACGCCGAGCGCCACACAGGCTCCCGTACCTAACGCCGCGAGCGGTAATACCCCAATCCAGGCCGGTGGCACTCCGATGCCAGTGACTGCGTTTCCAAACGCTGGCGCCACAGTAGCGGCAAACACGGTGCAGAGCGCGATAGCGCCCCTGCAGCCAACCGTTCTCTCCGAGCAGCAGCAATACCAGATGGCCTTGGATTCTCTGCTGCAGGAAGAGCAGTATCAGCGCGCGGTGACGGAATTCGATCAATACCTAAGCCTCTATCCGAACGGACGCTTCGTGACGAATGCCTACTATTGGAAAGGGCAGGCCTATGTCAATTTGGCTATGCTTAACGAAGCGCGTGAATCCTTCGAGACCGTCGTGACGCAATACCCCGATGGCCGTAAAGTCGACGATGCCATGTACTCACTCGGCACGGTATACGACAAACTGGGTAACGCCTCGCGTGCTCAGCAGTTGTTGCGCCAGGTGCAGTCGCGTTATCCGAATACCTCTGCGGCTAATCTCGCAGACATCTATTTGCGAGCAATGAACTAGGATCGCGTCTATACGCGCTCTCAAGTGCCGCACTAATTCTACCCGCCGGATTCGGCACAATACCCCGAGCCCTCATGGACACCTCGCCTTCACTGCGTATTAATGAAATTTTCTACTCCCTACAGGGGGAGACTGCGACGGTGGGTCTGCCCACGGTCTTCGTGCGTCTCACCGGTTGTCCACTGCGTTGCGTCTATTGCGATACAGCCTATGCGTTCCATAAAGGCGATGTCCTGCCGATGGAAAATATTCTCGAGCAAGTAAAGGCATATGGTGCGCGTTATGTGACAGTGACGGGAGGGGAGCCCCTGGCTCAGCCGGAGTCTCTCACGCTGATGCGAGAGCTATGCGATGCTGGGCAAACGGTCTCACTGGAGACCAGTGGCGCCATGTCTATCGCGAATGTGGATCCGCGCGTGGTGACGGTTCTCGATCTGAAGACGCCGGGTTCGGGCGAATGTGATCGCAATCTCGAATCGAATATCAAACACCTGAAACCGATTGATCAAGTCAAATTTGTGATCTGCGATCGACGCGATTTCGAATGGGCTAAAGCGAAGACAGAGCAATTCGATCTGCGCTCACGTGTGTCAGAGGTGTTGTTCTCCCCGAGCTTCGAGCAGCTAAGTTATCGCGATCTGGCCGAGTGGATTCTCGCCGAGCGTCTTGACGTGCGTATGCAATTGCAGCTGCATAAACATATTTGGGGCGACAAGCCAGGACACTAGAGAATCGATGCCGCAGCGCGCGCGTGGCTGGAGATATTGATGTGAAAAATGCACAAGAAGTACAGCAGAAAAAGGCCGTAGTGCTGCTTTCGGGCGGGCTAGACTCGAGTACATGTTTGGCTATCGCGAAGAGTGAAGGCTACGAGATTTACGCCTTGAGTTTCGATTATGGGCAGCGTTCGCATAGCGAGTTGCAAGCGGCGCGTGTGCTCGCCGAGAGGATGGGTGTGGTCCAGCACTCGGTGATCCCTCTGGGCATCGGCGCCTTGGGTGGTTCGGCATTAACCGATGCAGATATGGATGTGCCAGAGCAGGAATCGGTCGGCATACCCGTCACCTACGTGCCGGCTCGCAATACGGTTTTTCTTTCCTACGCCTTGGCGTTAGCCGAGGCTATACACGCACAGACTATTTTTATTGGGGTGAATGCTCGGGATTACTCCGGCTATCCCGATTGCAGGCCCGAGTTTATAGCGGCATTCGAGGCGATGGCGAATCTTGCCACGAAGGCGGCCGTAGAGGGTGCTGCACTGCGTATAGAAGTACCCTTAATTCACTTGAGTAAGGCGGAGATTATCGCCCGTGGCATCGCTCTGGGAGTGGACTACTCTTTGACGGTGTCCTGTTATCAAGCAGATGCGCAGGGGCGTGCCTGTGGAAGATGTGATAGTTGTCGCTTCAGAGTGAAGGGCTTCGCGGAGGCAGGTGTCGCAGACCCGACGCACTACAGCTAAGCAGGCTTGTTTTGTAGTTATTAAACAATAAAAGGCTTGTCTTTTTCGCTCATAATAGTACTATGACGCCCTTCTTTGCACGGGTCGTTAGCTCAGTCGGTAGAGCAGTTGGCTTTTAACCAATTGGTCGAGTGTTCGAGTCACTCACGACCCACCAAACACTAAAGCGCGCAAGCTTGTATAGTTCCATACAATTCAATAGCTTGCCGCTCGAATACCCCCCAGCATTTGTTCTTTCCTGGGGGTCGTTCCAGCAGCGCAACTGACTGCAAAAAATCTCTTGAAATTACCTTGCAACTCTCCATAGTTTTCCCCCCTCGCTCTGTCTAATAAACCGCTGCATTATTTTCTAATAATCTTCAAGTTTAGCATCGGTCGGTATTTCGGAATCGAACTGTTGCTTCAAGAGCCCCTACACCTGCAATTTGAGCTAATGGCCTTAAAAATGTGCACCAATACACTACTCTTCGGGGAGGGTGTTGCAATCTACTCTATCGACAATTTAGCGTACGTTGGGTGCCGTACATACGAGCTCCTAAAGATAGAGCATTCTTGCGTATGTATTAAGTTACGGAATTTGGCAAAGAGAGTATGAAAGACGCAAAAGACCTAAACAATCCCATGTGACAATCCGCATAAATTCCTCGATCGAATCATCGACTATGGAAAAAACATTGAAAACCTTCGGCCTTATCGCTCTTTTCATAGTCCTGCTTCTGGTCGTGCTTCCGAATGTACTGGAGAGCAACGAGAATAAAATACGGATCGAAATGCTCGCCTCTGAAGCATTGAGTATGGAAACTCATATCGAGGGTCCTCTGACCATAGGCTTATTACCAGGTTTGCATCTTACGCTGGGTAAGCTTCGCATCGGTGAGCAAGGGCAGGAGTTGCTGGTAGCTGAACGGGCAAGAATTGGAATCGCGATGTTGCCCTTGTTAGTTGGGAATATTAAAATTTTGTCGATAAACTTGGATCAACCCAATTTTTCCATTGCTCCAAGTATTCTAGCCAATCTCCCTTCTGATTATTTCGCATCCATGGAAGACTCTCTAGACGTTCAGGAGATTCCGGAGTTCTCCTTTAGCGGTGCCACGTTGAGATATTTCGATAATCAAGCCGAAGAGATTCTCTCAGCAATGGACTGCGATATGCAGATGCAAAAAGCTCTGACACAAAGTGGTTCAGCAAAGACGCTTTTGCAGAATCTCTCTTTCGATGCCGAACTTTCTTGCGCAGAGTTTCAATACAATAGCTATAGTGGTTCCGATCTGAAAGTCATTGCGGTTGCTGCCGGAGGCGTAATCAACTTTGCACCTATTACAATGCAATTTTTAGACGGGCAAGGGACTGCTGGTATTCTAGCGGATTTTTCCAATGCGACGCCGCGCTATCAAGTCAGCTATGTTTTGCCGGGGTTGAAACTCAAGGGTTTGTTAAACACTTTGCCTGCCCAATACACAGCGGCGGGTGCGTTAGATCTGACATTGAATCTAGAAATGGTGGGCAACGATAGCGCACAGCTTATGCAAAGTGCCAAGGGTGCCATTTTTCTACATGGTGCGCAGCTCACGCTCACAGGAATTGATCTTGATGAGAAATTCGAAAAATTTGAATCTAGCCAGAACTTTAATTTAATTGACGCAGGAGCCTTCTTCTTTGCCGGTCCGTTAGGACTCTTGGCGACAAAAGGCTATGACTTTACTTCGCTATTAGCGCAGTCTAGTGGCAGCAGTGAAATCTCCAGCCTAATCTCTGACTGGAAGATTGCAGACGGTATGGCACAGTCGGTCGATGTCGCGATGGCAACTGGGCAATATCGAGTTGCGTTGCAAGGTCAGCTCGACCTGGTCAATGCACAGTTTGTCGATGTGACTATTGCGATGCTCGATCGCGAGGGCTGTAGTGTGATACAGCAAAAAGTTCACGGTAGCTTCGCGCAACCAGAGGTAGATCAGTCGCAGATACTCTTTACCCTTGCCAGTCCAGTTCTCAAGCTACTCAGACAGGGTGCCGCGTTTATTACAGATGAATCCTGTGAGGTATTTTACTCCGGGGAAGTAGCCGCACCCGAGTAATCTCGCCGCAGAAACTAGGGCTTAACCTATGCAATCCCTCCTCATTAAAGCATTTCGTAAGCCACTGGTATCTTCAAGAAAATCTTGTCTATCTTACTTAGAGAAAATTTACTAGGTTTAGCTTCAGGGTATCAACACGATCGAGCCGGTGGTTTTACGCGCCGCCAGATCGGCATGTGCCTGTGCGGCATCCTGCAGGGCGTAGCGGTGATTCACCTCTATCTTCACGGCTCCCGACTTAATGACCTTCATCAAATCGCCCGCCACGCTGCGCAATTCCTCCGGTGTGCTAACGAAGCTGAACAGGGTAGGGCGGGTCATCATGAGCGAGCCTTTCTGCGCCAACAATGCCGGTGGGAATGCAGGTACTGGGCCAGAGGCGTTGCCATAGGTGATGAAGAGGCCGCGCTTGCGCAGGCAGTCGAGCGAGGCTGGGAAGGTGTCGGCGCCGATGGAGTCGTAGACGACTGGGAGCATCGCACCCTTGGTGATGGTCTTGACGCGTTTCACGAAGTCTTCTTTGACGTAGTTGATCGGGTAGTCGCAACCATTGGCCTTGGCGAGTTTAGCCTTCTCTGGCGAGCTCACCGTACCGATCACGGTAGCGCCGAGGGATTTCGCCCATTGGCAAAGTATCAAGCCCACGCCGCCGGCGGCGGCATGGACGAGGATCGTGTCGCCCTTTTTCACCTTATAGATCTGCCGAATCAAATACTGCACCGTCATGCCCTTGAGCATCATCGCCGCCGCGACTTCGTCACTGATGTGCTTGGGCACCTTGACTAGGACGCTGGCCTTGATATTGATCTTCTCTGCATAGCATCCGACACCGGCAGTGCCGCAAGCTACCCGATCGCCGATCTTCAAATCACTAACGCCTGCGCCGATTGCCTCGACCACGCCGCATACTTCGCCACCAGGTGTGAAGGGCAGGGGCGCGGGGTAAAGACCCGTGCGCTGATAGATATCGATGAAGTTTACGCCGATCGCGGTGGCGCGAATGGTGACTTCCCCCTTGGCTGGCTTGCCCACCTTTACTTCCTTGAACTCCATGACTTCGGGGCCGCCGGTCTTCTCGATGACGATCGCTTTTGGCATTTTGCTTTCCTTCTTGTTGACGAGTACTACAATGAGTTTGGATGTGAAGAGCTGGGCAGTGCTGTGGGAGCGGGCTTGTCCGCGAAAGAGCCTAGTGCCGCACCCAACCCTTCGCTGGCAACTGAGTATCTTGTATAATGTGGTCTCTTTCAATGCCGTCGAGGCGGAGTAGTTAACCTTCCCTATGATTTCAGAAAACGATGCAGTAAACACTTTGGCCGCGGACTCGCAGCTTGTCAGACAGCACCTAGCCGCCGTGAATCTCCCTGCGCAGATGGATGCGGAGCAGATTGCTGACTATAAGGCGCGCATTAAAGTCTTGTTGAAGGAAAAAGATGCGGTGTTGGTGGCGCACTACTACACGGATGCCCTCTTGCAGGAGTTAGCCGAGGAGAGCGGTGGTTTCATCTCCGATTCCTTGGAGATGGCGCGTTTTGGTCGCGACGCTAAGGAGTCTACTCTCGTGGTCGCCGGTGTGCGTTTCATGGGCGAGACAGCGAGCATCTTGAGCCCAGACAAGACTGTCTTGATGCCTACGCTTGAGGCCACCTGTTCGCTGGATCTGGCCTGTCCCATCGATGAATTCGCCGCATTTTGCGACGCCCATCCGGACCGAGAGGTCGTGGTCTATGCCAACACCTCCGCTGCGGTTAAAGCCCGCGCCGATTGGGTAGTAACCTCGAGCATCGCGGTGGATGTGGTGGAACATCTAGCGGCCCAGGGGAAGAAAATCATCTGGGCTCCGGATAAACACCTAGGCGGCTATATTCAACAGCGTAGCGGGGCAGACATGCTGCTGTGGGATGGCGCCTGTATCGTGCACGAGGAGTTCAAGGCTAAGGGCTTGCTAGATCTGCGTGCAGTGCACCCAGAAGCTGCCATTCTTGCGCATCCGGAGTCTCCGGCGGCCGTATTGGCCATAGCCGATATGGTGGGCTCCACGACGCAGATCATCAACGCTGCGGTGAATATGCCGAATGAGTCCTTCATTGTGGCCACGGATAAAGGCATCTTCTACAAGTTGCAGCAGTTGGCCCCCAATAAGCGCTTCTACATCGCCCCCACGGCGGGCAACGATGCGACTTGTCGCAGCTGTGCGCACTGCCCATGGATGGCGATGAACTCATTGGATAGGCTGTATCAGTCGCTGCTCACCGGCAGCAATCGGGTGGCGGTCGATCGCGAACTCGCCAAGCGCGCTATGATCCCCTTGCAGCGGATGTTGGATTTCTCGGCGCAGCACAAGCTGCGCGTGACGGGGAAGGCTTAGCGACTGCGGGAGTTGCGCTCTAGTGTCTCGACATCGCGCGAGCGCTGGCGCAGCTTCGCAATGAGTGGGCCGTTATTCTCTTTGTCAGACTCGATGCGCAGCGCGTAGGAGAGCTGTTCCGAGGCGCTCTTAAAGTCCCCAACCAAGATGAAATACTCGGCACGGGCTTGATGCACCTTGCTGACGTTGCCAACCAAGCCCTGCGTCTCCGCAATTGCATACCAAAGATCGTGATCCTCGGGGCGGCTGACAGCGTGCTTCTCGAGCACCTTTGCCGCCTCCTCATAGTCTCTCGCCGCGATTAAGGCATCGGCATAGGTCATCGTCAGGGGGTGGTTGTCTGGGCTTATCTGCAGGGGGCGCGCCAAGAACTCTTGGGCGCGGCCCGCCTCGTTGCCCGCGGTGAAGATCTCGGCCTTGGCCACCACATAAGCAATACGGTTTGGGTCCGTGGCGAGCAGGGGTTCCAGCGCCTCATGGGCCTTGTTGTATTCCTTGTTCTTCATATAGGCCAGCGCAAGCCCGTACTGCGCCGCACTCTTAGCGGTGCCCGAGGCGCCGTTGTTCAGCTCAGCCTGAAACATCGTGATCGCGTTCTGCGCTATGGGCTCATAGTGATTCTGAATACGCGAGCGCATTAACTGATATTCGAGGCTAGGGTTGCTCTGTCGTTCCGGATAGCGTGCCGCGCGGCCGCGGGTATCGGCGATGCGGGCCTCGGTGACCGGGTGAGAGAGCAGGAATTCGGGCGGACGCGCGCCAAAGCGGTTCAAGCCCATGAGGCGTTCGAACATCGCTGGCATCTCTTCGGGGTCGTAGCCGGCGTCATAGAGCGTACGAATACCCACGCGGTCGGCTTCGGCCTCGTTATTGCGTGAGAAGCGCAGCTGATTCTCTATGGCACGGCCTTGTGCCGCCATAACCGCTGCCTGGCCCTGGCCGGCCCCCGATGTACCCATCACCACGATGCTGGCGAGCAGGGTGGCCAGCTCGGGGATGCGGCGGCGCTGAGCGTCTTCGACACTACGGGCGAAGTGGCGTTGGCTCACATGGGCCAATTCGTGGGACATCACCGAGAGGAATTCACCCTCAGTATGGGCATTGAGGAATAGGCCGCCATTGACTCCAATGATGCCGCCGGGTGCCGCGAAGGCATTCAGCGTCGGGCTATCGATGATGATAAAGGCGAGACGATAATCCTTGAGTTCACTATGTAGCGCTAGATTGTGAGTGACATTCACCAGGTAGTCATTGAGCAGTGGATCTGGGATGGTCACGCTGCTGCGTCGAACCGAGCGCAGGAACTCACGGCCCAGGGCATATTCATCATCCAGAGATATTAGCCCCGAGATGCGGTCCCCAAGGCTGGGCAGTTGCACCTGTGCGCTGGCGATACTGCTGGCCAATAGGGCGGTACACAGCGTAAGGGCTGGAAGTGTAAATGTTTGGCTAAATGCTCGCATAGATCTCAAATTGCTAGTCTAAAGGTGCTCTGGTCACTGTAAACCTAAGACCGGTAGCAGCACAAATAATTCCATGATTTTTCGTAACAGCTCTCACTCTGCTTTGGGCAATCGCTAGGCATTTCGGCACTTTGCTTGCTAAAATGCGCGCTATGGAAATCGATGCAGATCAAGAGTTGGACGCCAGTGGGCTTAGTTGCCCGCTGCCCCTATTGAAGGCGAAATTGGCATTGAATGCATTGCAGCCATTGCAGGTGTTGAAAGTGATCGCCACCGATCCTGGTTCCGAGCGCGATTTCGAGGTGTTTGTGAAGCAAAGCAGACACTCTATCTTGGCTTTCAGTAAACAGGATGCCACCTACCATTACTGGATCCAAAAAGGCGCTTAGCAATCCATGCGAAAACTCCTCCGTAGTTTCTTCGACCGCTATTTCCATGACGAAGAAGCGGTAATATTTGTCATCCTGTTAGGCTTGGGCCTATTGGTCCTAGTGACTATGGGGTCAGTTTTGGCGCCGCTATTTGCCGCCGTCGTGACCGCCTACCTCTTGCAGGGCCTGGTGAATAGGCTGGTGGACTACAACGTGCCCTATATGATCTCGGTCACGATCGTCTATGTGTTATTCATCAGCATCTTCGCCGCGATGCTACTATTCCTGTTGCCGCAGGCCTGGGGCCAGCTAGGACGCTTCATCAACGAGTTGCCGCGCCTGATCAGTGAAGGGCAGGACCTGTTGCTGCACCTTCCAGTCGCCTACCCTAGTCTAGTCTCCGAACAACAGATCCAAGATCTCATTAGCACGCTGCGCGGTGACTTGGCGGTGTTCGGGCAAGTTGTCGTGTCCTACTCGATCTCTAGCATTCCCCGAATCTTCAATTGGACGGTGTTCCTCATCTTGGTGCCGGTGCTAGTCTTCTTCATGCTCAAAGACAAGACGCTGCTGGTGCGGTGGATCAGCAATCTGCTGCCCCATAATCGCCCCTTGATGTTGCAGGTATGGAAGGAGATGGACGAACAGCTCGCCAATTATATTCGTGGCAAGGTTTTGGAAATATTCATAGTAGGCGTAGTAAGTTACATCACCTTTTTCATTATCGGTGTGAACTACGCACTGCTGCTTTCTTTGCTGGTTGGCCTATCGGTTATCGTGCCCTTCATCGGCGTTGCCGTGGTGGCGATACCCGTGATGCTAGTTGCCTATGTGCAGTGGGGCATCGGGCCTGAATTTTTCACCGTGACTATCGCCTACGGCGTTATCCAGCTGATCGACGCCAATGTCGTCGTGCCTATAATATTCTCCGAGACCGTGAACTTGCATCCGGTAGCCATCATCAGCGCGGTGCTGTTCTTCGGTGGCCTGTGGGGGCTAGCAGGGGTGTTCTTCGCCATTCCTTTGGCGACCCTGATCAAGGCGATTATTAACGCCTGGCCAGACACTACCCGTAAACCTCCCTTAGACGAAGGGTCTTAAGGGTTTTCACGGCGCAGATTTTGTCGTGAGACTGGCGAATGTGCTACAGTCGCGACCCGAGTTTTCAATCTCTTAGGGTAGAGGATTAGTAATGATTCAAGGCAGTATCGTAGCCATCGTCACGCCAATGTTGGCGGATGGTGAAATCGATTATCCGGCGTATGATCGCTTGATCGAGTGGCATATAGAGAGCGGCACTGACGCTATCGTCGTGGCTGGCACTACGGGCGAATCGCCCACGCTCTCTCATCATGAACATTGCGACCTCATTAAGCACTCGGTGAAGAAGATTGCCGGGCGTGTCCCAGTAGTGGCGGGCACGGGCTCTAACTCCACGCGTGAGGCTATTTTCCTTACGAAGGCGGCGAAAGAGTTCGGCGCTGACGCCTGCCTAATCGTGGTGCCTTATTATAATAAGCCGAGCCAAGAAGGACTCTACCAGCACTTTAAGTTAATATCCGAAAGCGTTGATATTCCTCAGATACTTTACAATGTTCCCTCCCGCACAGGGTGTGATATGCAGGCCCAGACCGTGTCGCGACTCGCCCAGTTCGACAACATCATTGGCATCAAAGAGGCCAGTGGGGATCTAGATCGCTGCAGGGAATTAATAAGCCTTTGTGGCGATCGTATCAGTATTATTAGCGGCGATGACGCCACGGCGCGGCAGCTAATGTTGGCTGGCGGCAAGGGTAATATCTCGGTGACGGCGAACCTAGTGCCGGCACAGATGCACGAGATGTGTAAGCGCGCGATCGCCGGTGACGCCGTGGGCGCAGAGGCAATCGACATGCCCTTGGCAGGCTTGCATGCGCGACTATTCGTCGAAGGCAACCCCGTCCCGGTGAAGTGGGCGATGGCGCAGATGGGTTTGATACAGGCTGGCATTCGTCTGCCCTTGGTGGAACTGAACCCCGCATTTAGAGTCACAGTAGCGGATGCGATGCGCGCCGCGGGTATTAGTATTGCGTAAGTTAAGGGTCGTCGCAGTGAGCGATGGCATTGAACGACCGAATCTTTAGGCATGAGAGGCACAATGCAGGCTATTAAATCGATTTTCATGGGCACTTTCTTAGTAAGCACCCTCGCTGGATGTTCCTATCTCACCGGGGATGACGGCTATTTCCGCGATCGTCAGGGCGATTATCTCGTCGCGCCTACTATCGAGCCCATGGATATCCCCTCGGAGTTGGACAGCTATACTCTGGACGCACTCTATGTCGTTCCCGAGAGCCTCCCCGAGCAGGGTGCATTCTTCATAGAGGCCCCGAGCCCGCGTGCGCTAGACACCAATATCCGCGAGGGGGTCGTGGTGCAGCGATTCGGTGATCGTCGCTGGATCGTGATCGGTGCCGAGCCGGGTCAGGTGTGGCCACGCATGCGCGACTATTGGTCTACTGCACAGATCCGACTAGCCTCTGAGAATGCTGTGGACGCGATCATGGAGACCGTGTGGTTAGGGGAGCAGGGCGAGCGCAATAAATACCAAGTGCGTATCGAGCCAGGCCTGCATTCGGGCAACTCCGAGGTGTATGTGGTGCAGATCAGCGAGAGCTATGTGGAAGACCCCGATGCGCCTATCGATTGGCCAGAGAATTCCGCGGATATAGATCTCGAGAACGCCATGCTCGATGACATTTCCCTGTATCTGGCCGATCGTACCGACCTTTATCGCGCCTCGTCTGTGTCGCTACTTGCCGGTAGCATCGAGGCCGAGAGTAAAGCCAATATCGTGCCTACCGCCAATGGCGATACGCTGGTCGTGCGCGTGGACTTCGGCCGCGTATGGTCGCAGCTCAATCAGGCGCTAGAGAACGCCGAGATCGAGATCATTGAAAGCAATCGCGATGAGGCCTTCTACACGGTTCGTTTCGACGGTAGTGAAGAGGAGGAGCGCCCTGGCTTCTTCCGTCGAATGTTTGGCGCGGGCCGCAAGCAGGAAGGCGAATTGCCCATGTTTAGGCTCGACGTTGCCACCGAGGCGGACCGTGTCGTCATTACGGCCGCGCCAACCAACGGTGACGCGGCAGCGACACGCGAGTTACGCGATCAATTGATCCGCACAGTTAGCCGCAATCTCATCTAGTCCTTCTCCTGTCTCGCGTTGCCTAGCACCGCGAGGCGGGCCTTGGAGTACGCCAAGCCCATGTCGATGACACCCGAGACTATTGCACTTGCTGCCATCGCCGCGCTATTGGGGCTAGTGGCGCTTTTGCAGTATTTGCGCCGTCCCGTCGATCAGTCTGGTCAAGTTGCCGTTCTCGAAGAACGCCTCGGCGCCAGGGCCCTGGAGCTCGAGGCAAAGAACGCCCGCCTACGAGCACTTGAGTTTGAGTACAGCGAACTGGCCGAGACGGGCACCAAGCACCGTGAGCAGATCGCCCAGTTGCAGACCCTTATCGGGCAGGAGCGCAGGCAGACCGACGAGAAACTGGCGCTGCTGAGCAACTCCCGCGAGCAGATGACCCTCGAGTTCAAGACCATCGCCAGCGAGATTCTGGAAGATAAGAGCAAGCGCTTTGCCGCGAGCAATAAGGAAAGCATCGCCGAGATCCTACGCCCGCTGAACGACAAGATTCAGCTGTTCGAGAAGAAGGTGGATGAGACCTATGACCGCGAGTCCAAGGAGCGCTTCTCGCTGTCCCGGGAGATCCGCAGTCTGCAGGAACTCAATGTCCGCATCAGCGAGGACGCGGTCAATCTCACCAATGCCCTGAAGGGCGAGAGCAAGACCCAGGGCACTTGGGGCGAGGTGATACTCGAGACGATCCTAGAGAAGTCCGGTCTCGTGAAGGGGCGCGAGTACGAGACTCAGGTCAGCCTCAAGGCCGACGACGGCTCGCGTGCCCAGCCCGACGTCATCGTGCACATGCCCGAGAATAAACACATCATCATCGACGCCAAGGTCTCGCTCAAGGCCTATGAGGGCTATTGCTCCGAGGACAACGCCGAGCGTCGCGGTGAGCTGCTGAGGCAGCACGTGGCCTCGGTCAAGACCCATGTGAAGACGCTAAGCTCTAAGGACTACCAAAACCTAATGTCCGTAAACTCCTTGGACTTCGTGCTGTTGTTTATGCCCGTCGAGGCGGCGTTCTCCGTCGCGGTGCAGGCCGATGGGTCGATGTTCACCGATGCCTTCGACAAGAATATTATTCTGGTGGGGCCCTCGACACTGCTCGCTACGCTGCGCACCATTCAAAACATCTGGCGCTATGAGCAACAGAGCCAGAACGCCATCGAGATCGCGAATTCGGCGGGGCTGCTCTACGACAAGTTTGTCGCCTTCGTCAGCGACCTGGACGAGATCGGCAGCCGCATCGAGGCCACCCGTAAGAGTTTCGACAAGGCACAGAACAAGTTGGTGGCGGGGCGCGGTAATCTATTGGGCAGGGTAGAGAGGCTCAAGACGCTAGGCGCTCGTGCCAGTAAGAAACACGCCGAACACCTGCTGGCTCAGGCCGACATAGACGAAAACCCCGCGCTTGAGGATCGCCGCGATCCGCAACAGCCCGAACAAGTTGAAAGCGAATGATTTTAAAAGAGATACTCGAGTTCCTCCCCTGTGAAACCCCGGCCCCATGGCTGGATGAGGCCCTGCGCCAACCCACTATCTTGCTTATCGACCATGCCAATTGCGAGAAGAAGGCGGCCGCGACGGCCATGAGCCTGCTCTATCGCTATTCCGAACACACCGAGTTGCTGCGTAAGATGTCGCAACTGGCGCGCGAGGAGCTGCTGCACTTCGAGCAGGTGGTCAATATCATCAGTGAGCGAGGCATCGAGTACATCCACTTGGGGCCGTCACGCTATGCCGGCGGCATGCGCGAGCATCTGCGTAAAGACGCCAAGCATGTGTTGGTGGATACGCTCATCGTGGGGGCTTTCGTAGAGGCGCGCTCTTGCGAGCGCTTCGCCAAGATCGCGCCCTTGCTCGACCCGCAGCTGAGCAAGTTCTATCGCAGCCTGCTCAAATCGGAGGCGCGCCACTTTCAGGACTATCTGGCCCTAGCGGCGCTGTATAGCGATTCCGACATCGGCCCGGATGTCGCGCGGTTTCGTGAGATCGAGCGTGATCTTATCGAGCGCGAGGATACACAGTTCCGCTTCCATAGCGGCGTGCCGCGCAGCGAGTAATTCGTCTCGATTAATCTCGGCAGCTCGCGGGGCGCCGCAGGTTGTCGCCTAGGCGTTGGCCTAGGCTGGCGAGTTGTTCACAGGCGATATTGGGATTACCGGTTAATATGGCCGAGGTGAGCGAGGTCATCGCGATGAGTGGCTCGATATCGCGGATGCGATTATCCGTCGCGCTGATCGAGCTAAGCCTTGGCAATTGGCTAAGTGGTGCCAGCGAGCCGATGCGGTTATTGCTAATGTCGACAAACTGCAAGGCCCGCAGGGTCGCGATCCCCTCGATACTCTCTATCTCCCAGCCCGAGCAAGACAGCACCGTGATGGTCTCTATCGCGGCATTGGGTTGTTGCAGGGCGAAATTCACGCAGGCCTGCAGGCCCGGGTCTGCGAAGCGATAGGCGGTGGTATTGGGACGTGGGTCTATTAGGGTCTGGTTGTTGACGCTGACTGCGAAGCGCTGTGAACAAGCGCTGCTAGCGAGCAATAAAAGCAACAACGTGGTGCTGCGGCTAAGTGTGACGATTTTCATTGCAACGCTCCTTGTGTGATGTGGATCTTAGCAGAGTCAGGAATGCGCAGCAGCGCCTTTATTTTCCGGGTGTTTCTTGCCGTCGAAGTGGAAATTAGCCTCTAGTCCAGTTAGTATTCGTTGCCCTGAACCGGTGGTTTCGCCCCGGTCTAAGACTACAGTCAGAGTATTAGCTCGCAAACCCACATTAGATAATCATCAATGAAGGAAGTCACCATGAATTTTCCCCGTTTACTGAGCCTGCGCAGTGCAGTTTTGGCTGTCTCGCTTACCGCTATGCATGCGCAAGCTGCCGAAAGCACCGTGGATCTGAGCTCCGAGGCGAGCAAGATAAGCTACAGCATCGGCGTCAATATCGGTCAGAATCTGGCCGATCAGGGAATCATGGATTCCATCAGCCTGGACGAATTCTACGCAGGTATTGGCGATGTGGTGTCGGGCGAGCCGCGCATGACTATGGATGAGATGATGGCGGCGTTGCAGAGCTTCCAAGAGCGTTTGATGGCGCAACAACAAGTTGAAATGGAGGCTTTCCGGGCAGAGAGCGAAGCCTTCTTGACCGCGAATGCTTCGCGCGAAGGCGTGATGGAGACTGCTACAGGCCTACAATATTTGGTACTCGAGACTGGTGCCGCCGGTGGTGCTTCCCCTACGACAAGTGACAGCGTGTTGGCACATTACCATGGCACATTCATCGACGGCAGCGTTTTCGATAGCTCGGTCGATCGTGGCGAGCCCGCCGAGTTCGGCGTTGGCCAAGTGATTGCTGGCTGGACAGAGGCGCTACAGATGATGAAGGTGGGCGACAAGTGGCGCCTGTTTATTCCGTCCGATTTGGCCTATGGCGAGACCGGTTCTGGCCCGATTCCGCCTTTCTCCACCCTGATCTTCGATGTAGAGCTATTGAACGTCATCACTCCCTGATGCGGACTAAAGGCGGCAGAGGCGTGAGCTGATCATGAAACAAGAAACAGGCTTAGACGATTTTAATTCGGGTTTGTTAGCGTTTTTGGGGAGCTCACCGACGCCTTACCATGCCACCGCCAATCTTGCGTCGCTTTTCGCGGCGCAGGGTTTCCACATGCTCGACGAGGCCCAATCCTGGGATCTCACACCGGGTGGCCGTTATTGCGTGACGCGCAACGGCGCCTCCCTGATCGCGTTCACCCTGCCCAGCGCAGTCGCTAAGAGTATCAGTGGCGGCGTACGCATGGTCGGAGCGCATACCGACAGCCCTTGTCTGCGTGTCAAACCCCAGCCCGATCTGCGCAAGAACAATTATGTTCAGCTCGGCGTCGAGGTGTATGGCGGCGCACTGTTTAATCCTTGGTTCGATCGCGACCTCTCCATAGCGGGACGTGTCGACTTCATGACCAGTGCGGGCAAGTTAGATTCCTGTCTGATTGACCTGCAACGCCCCGTCGCCGTTATCCCGAGCCTTGCCATACATCTGGATCGCGAGGCCAATACCGCGCGGTCGGTGAATGCGCAATTGGAGCTGCCTCCGGTGCTTGCGATCTCGGGTCTAGAGGGTGCCAGCTTCGACGAGTTGCTACTGTCTTGGGTGAGTGAGTACGGCGAACGCAGCGATGCCAGTAAAGTGCTCAGCTATGAGCTCAGTTTTTACGACACTCAGCCTCCGGCGATAATCGGCCTGCACAATGAATTCATCGCCTCGGCGCGCTTGGACAACCTGCTGAGCTGCTATTTGGGCGCGCAGGCATTGTGTGAGAGCGCAGAGAATAATTGTAATTTGTTGATCTGCACGGATCACGAAGAGGTGGGCAGTACCTCCGCGAGCGGGGCAAATGGCTCGTTCCTGCGTTCCGTGTTGGAGCGCATCGTGGCCGAGAGCTCTGAGCAGCTGGGCAAGAGTGCCGAAGACTTCGAGCGCCTGATTCGCCAATCCAAACTACTGTCCATCGATAATGCCCACGGCATACATCCCAACTACATGGACAAGCACGATGCCAACCACGGCCCGATTCTGAATCAGGGCCCAGTCATCAAGATCAATGCCAATCAGCGTTATGCCAGTAGCAGTAGCTCGGTGGCATTCTTTAAGTCGCTGTGTCTCGAGGCACAGGTGCCGGTGCAGACCTTCGTGGTGCGCAGCGATATGGGTTGCGGCAGCACCATCGGCCCGATTACCGCCGCCGGGATAGGCGTAGAGACGATCGATCTAGGCGTGCCCACCTTCGCGATGCACTCGATTAGGGAGCTGGCGGGCAGTGAAGACGCCCACAATCTCTATAGAGTAGTGAAGCGCTTCTTCAACGCGAATAGTCTCGACGCTTAAGCTCACGCAGGAAGAACCGTCCTGGATGAATGCACTCTAGGGCTTTACTCTGCAGTGGCAGCAACTCATTCGCGATAATGCTCGCTAGGTACTCCCCGCACAGAGGCGCATTGCTCAGCCCGTGGGAGCCATGTCCCACACTCACATAAAGACCGTTAACATAGGGCATATGGGTGTTGGGGTGTTTGCGTTCGCGCTGGCCAAGAGCGCTGTATTGGATTTCGAATGCGGCGAAGTCTGGCACGGGGCCGACGATGGGCATGCGATCGCCAGTGGTGGCTCGCACAGACACTCGACCGCCTGTGATGGCATCCGCATCAATAGTCCCATGCGTCAGGTGCGGCGCTATGCCTTCGATATTCTGTCGATGTTCATTCTCCGAAAGCGCCAGGTCGCTGACATTTTTAGAATAGCTCGCGCCAACGCTATGCAGGCCATCGAATGCGGGGCTGATATAACTCTGAGCGCAGATGACACCGGCGATGTTCACAGTGCCTGCTGTGGCCTGCAAATAACTCACTTGCCCCCGGATCGGGACAATTGGCAGTGGCGCGCTCTGTTCGAGCTGCGTGGCGCTAATGCTGTTGGCGATGACGACGGTTGGAGCGCAGGCCAGCTCAGCATCTTTAGCATAGACATGCCAGGCCTGCCCGTCGCGCTCGAGGCGCTGCACCTTGGCGTTGCAGCGCAGTTCTATGTTCGGATGCTGGAGATAGGCGTGGCAAAGTTCAGCCGGGCTTAGCCATCCGCCCAGGCTTAAATAGTTGCTAGCCCCGTCGACAGCCAGGCCCGCACTTTGGCTCGTCGCGTGTCGATCTAGGCGCTGGGCGATGCGCGGCGAATAATCGCTGAGATCGACATCGACGCAGCGCTCCTTGCGCGCGCTGAATGCAGTGTCTAGGTTGAACACGCCGCAGGCCTGCCAGTTTACTTTCGGATAGTCCTGGTTGAGGCGCGCGAACTCACGTGTGGCGTAGAGGAAGGCCTGTAAATTAAATTGGCGACTGCCATTGAGCGCATTGCTCAGGCGGCACTGTAGGACAGCCTGTCTATTCCCCGAGGCGCCGGTCGCGATACCGTCGGCCTGTTCCAGGACCAAGACGCGATAGCCCTTGCGGGCGAGGCTATGGGCGGTGGCGCAGCCCGCCAGACCAGCCCCGATAACCAAAACCTGTGGGGGCTGCGCCGCCTGTGTGCTTAGATTCAGCCAGCTCGGCTTGGGCATGCCCACTGGGGAGGGGGGCCGGGCCTCTTGAGGGTAATGGCCGATCAGCATCTGTCGCTTCTGTCCGAAGCCCCTGACCTTCTCCACTTCGAATCCCGCGCCGCGCAGGCCACGCACCACCTGACCGGCGACGCTATAGGTGCTCAGAGTGCTGCCAGTCCTGCTCAGGCGTGCGATCTGCACTAGCAACTCCTCGCTCCACATCTGCGGATTGACCCGAGGCGCGAAGCCATCTAGAAACCAGGCATCGACCTTGGCGGTGCTGCGCTCGGCCTGCGCCGCGAGGGTCTGCGTGGCGTCGCCATAATACAGGTCGAGCGTGATAGGGGCGGTGCCGGCAGCACCCGCTAGATGGAGTCGATGCACGCCGGCGGAGTGGTCTGGGTACTCGTGTAAGAGCGCCTCGCTAAGCGGCGCGAGCTCGGGCCATTCGAGCAGGGCCTGGCGCAGGGCGTCGATCTGCAACGGGTATTTCTCGCAGGCGATGTAGTGCAGCCGCAGATGCTGGGGGGCTAATTGCCGCCAGGCGCGCCAGCAACACAGGAAATTCAGGCCGGTGCCGAAGCCGAGTTCCGCGACGGTGAAGTGCTCGTTGCTTGGGGCGGCTGTCGCGGCCAGGGCTTGGTCTCGGGCAAGCCAGCGCTGTTGGAGCCGGTTGCCCGCGAGGAATACATGCTCGGTCTCGGCCAGACCACCGCCACTGGAGAAGTAGATGTCGTCGAAGCGAGTGGAGTAGGGGGCGCCGCTTTCCTGCCATTGCAGGTCGGCGTTCTCGATGTTGTCTTGGGGGGGGCTTGGCATGGGCGGATTCTAGCAGATACTCATCTCGATACTAAGGCTTAAGGCCTCGCTACTTGCGGTTGTGGCATCTGCGCTCGAATAAGGTAAAATGCCCGTCTTTTCAACACCTGAAGGCCCTTCGAGACCCGCATGATTGAAGCCAATTTAACGCTGCAGAAGATCAAAGACTTTCACACTCGTACCGATACTCTTCGGGGGTATCTTTGACTACGTTGAGAAGAAAGATCGCCTGACAGAGGTCGAACTCGAGCTCGGCGAATCCGATGTCTGGGACAAGCCCGATGTCGCCCAGGCGCTAGGCAAGGAGCGCGCGGAATTAGAATTAGTGGTCAGCACCATCGACACGCTCTATAACGGCCTCGCCGACAGTCGCGAACTGGTGCAGCTTGCGCAGGACGAAGACGACGAGGACCTCTTCGCGGAGGTCAACACAGAACTCGCTCGGCTCGGCGCGCAGTTAGAGAGCCTCGAGTTCCGCCGCATGTTCTCTGGACGCATGGACCCCAATAGTGCCTTCGTCGATATTCAGGCCGGCTCCGGCGGCACCGAGGCACAGGACTGGGCCGAGATGCTGCTGCGCATGTATCTGCGCTGGGGCGAGGCCAAGGGCTTTAAGGTAGAGGTTGTCGAGGTCTCCGCCGGCGAGGTCGCGGGCATTAAGAGCGCCACGATCTACATCAGTGGCGAGTACGCCTTCGGCTGGCTGCGCACGGAGACCGGGGTGCATCGTCTGGTGCGCAAGTCGCCCTTCGACTCTGGCAATCGCCGCCATACCTCCTTCTCATCGGTATTCGTCTCGCCAGAGGTGGACGACGATATCGAGATCGAGCTGAATATGTCCGACGTGCGTGTGGATACCTACCGCGCCAGTGGCGCCGGCGGTCAGCACATCAACAAGACCGACTCCGCGATTCGACTGACCCATGAGCCCAGCGGCATCGTCGTGCAGTGTCAGAATCAGCGCTCGCAACACAAGAACAAAGATCAGGCGATCAAGCAGCTCAAGGCTAAGCTCTATGAGATGGAAGAGCTCAAGCGTGCGCAGGCCGCCCAGGAAGTGGAAGAGGAGAAGTCCGACATCGGCTGGGGCAGCCAGATTCGCTCCTATGTACTCGACCAGTCCCGCATAAAAGACCTGCGCACCGGCGTAGAGTCTAGCAATACCGGCGCCGTGCTCGATGGCGATCTGGATAAGTTTATCGAAGCAAGTTTAAAAATGGGGTTATAAGACCAGTGACTAAGCAGACTCAAACACCCGAAGGGCAAGCACACGATCCACACGAAGAGAACAAGTTGATCGCACAGCGACGCGAGAAGCTCGACGGCATTCGTGCGCAACGCAATGCCTTCCCGAATGATTTCCGGCGCAGCAATCTCGCCAAGGAACTCTTGGACGCCTACGCCGAGACCGACAAGGAATCCCTGGAGAATCTACACCCCGAGGTCAAGGTGGCTGGGCGCATCGTGCGCATGCGTGGGCCCTTCATGGTCCTGCAAGATGTCTCCGAACAGATTCAGCTCTACTTCAACCCCAAGGAATTGTCCGAGGACTTATTGGCCGAGATCAAGGGCCTAGACCTTGGCGATATCGTCGGCGTCGAGGGGCATGTGTTTCGCACCGGTAAGGGCGAGCTCACCGTGTGGATTGGGCAGCTACGGTTGCTAACCAAGGCGCTGCGTCCGCTGCCGGATAAATATCGCGGTCTGTCTGACACCGAGGTGCGCTATCGCCAGCGCTATGTGGATCTGATCGCGAACGAGAGCTCGCGCGCCACGTTTATTACGCGCTCCAAGATCGTGAGCAGCCTGCGTCAGTATTTCGAGGCGCATCAGTTCATGGAAGTGGAGACACCCATGATGCAGGTCATCCCAGGCGGGGCCACTGCGAAGCCATTCGTTACCCATCACAACGCCTTAGATCAGAAGATGTATCTGCGCATAGCGCCTGAACTCTATCTCAAGCGTCTTGTGGTGGGAGGCTTCGAGCGTGTGTTTGAGGTTAACCGCAACTTCCGCAACGAGGGCCTGTCGACGCGTCACAATCCCGAGTTCACCATGGTCGAATTCTATCAGGCCTACGCCGACTACCATGACATGATGGACTTGACCGAAGAGCTGTTCCGCAAGATCGCGATGGATGTGCTGGGCAAGACGACACTGAACTATCAAGGTTTAGAGTTAGACTTCGCCAGACCCTTTATTCGACTCGGCGTGCGCGACTCTATCGTACAATACGTGCCGGGTGTGACACTTGCGCAGCTAAAAGAGCGCGACAGCGCGGCACAGCTTGCGGCGTCTATGGAGATTCATATCGAAGATAGCTGGGGCGCCGGGCGCATCTGCATGGCGATCTTCGACGAGAAGGTCGAACACCTATTGCTGCAGCCTACTTTTATCACCGAGTACCCAACGGAGATTTCGCCATTGGCCCGTGCCAACGATAATGACCCCGAGGTGACCGACCGTTTCGAATTGTTCATCGGTGGCCGCGAGATCGCCAATGGTTTCTCGGAGCTCAACGATGCCGAGGATCAGGCGCAGCGCTTCCAGGAACAGGTAGAGCAGAAAGACTCTGGTGATGACGAGGCCATGCACTACGATGCCGACTACATCACCGCGCTCGAGTACGGGCTGCCGCCGACGGCGGGTGAGGGCATAGGCGTGGATCGCTTGGTAATGTTGTTCACCGATGCTCCGTCGATCAAAGATGTGTTGCTGTTCCCGCATATGCGTCCACAACACGACAAATAAGCCTGCTCGTGACGGAGAAGTAATGCAGCGTGTGAAGCTCGAAGAGTCTTGGAAACGAGTGTTGTCGCCGGAGTTCGAGCTCGACTATATGCGCGCCTTAAGCGAGTTTCTGCGCGAGGAGCGGGCGGCGGGTCAGACGATCTTTCCCGCCGGCAACGAGATATTCAACGCGCTGAACGCGACTCCCTTTGAGAAGGTTAAGGTCGTGATTCTTGGGCAAGACCCCTACCACGGGCCAGGGCAGGCGCACGGCCTTTGCTTCTCGGTGCGTTCGGGCGTGGCGTTACCACCCTCGCTTAAGAATATCTACAAAGAGATCGCCAACGATCTAGGCATCGCGCCGCCGCGCACTGGAAATCTACAATGCTGGGCGGAGCAGGGCGTGTTGCTGCTTAACTCCGTGTTGACCGTTCAGTCAGGAAATACCGCGTCACATCAGCGCAAGGGTTGGGAGCGATTTACCGACCGCATCATCGCCCTGCTCAACGAGCGCCGCGAGAACCTCGTGTTTTTGCTGTGGGGCAATTATGCCCAGCGCAAAGGCGCGATCATCGACCGCAGTCGGCATCTAGTCTTAGAGTCCGTACACCCATCGCCGCTATCGGCCAGCCGCGGTTTCTTCGGCAATCATCAGTTCTCTCGATGTAATCACTACCTCGAATCCCACCAACAGACGCCTATCGATTGGCGTGTTCGCGAATAGAGTAGGTCTATGAGTCAAGCGCAATCCGCACAGACTGTCTGTGTCGTCATCGGAGCGAGCCACGCCGGCTCCTTGCTCGCCGTGCAGGTTCGCAAGGAAGGCTGGCAGGGGCGCATCGTCTTGATCAGTGCGGAGACGCACATGCCTTATCATCGCCCGCCCTTGTCCAAGGCCGTCTTGGCCGGGGAGAAGGAAGTCGATGCGGTCTTGCTTCGTCCCGCGCTGCTGTACAGCAACAACGACATAGAGTTGAGGCTAGGGGAGCAGGTCACGCAGATTAGTCGCGCCGACAAGACCGTCCATTTGGCAAGCGGGGAGACACTCGCTTATGACAAGTTGGCGCTGTGTACCGGTGCCTCGCCTAGACGCCTGCCGATCGCAGAAGGCCTCGCTGGCGTTCACTATCTGCGCAACGCCGACGATGTCGCCGGTATTCGAAGGCAAATGCAATCGGGCAAGCGTGCCGTCATCGTCGGCGGTGGCTATATAGGCCTAGAGGTGGCCGCGGTCATGTCACAGCAGGGCCTGCAGGTGAGCGTGGTCGAGATGGCGGATAAACTTTTACAAAGAGTCGCCAGTCCGGTCATCTCGGATTACTTCCGGCTGCTGCACGAACAGCACGGCGTGAATGTTCTCACCGGCGTCACGGTAGAGACGGTTCGCGCTGCGGGGGATGAGCTAGTGGTCTCGTTGCATGATGGCGCAGAGCTCGTAGCGGATCTGCTTGTGATCGGTATCGGCGTGTTGCCGGAGACCGGACTGGCCAGTGCGGCGGGTCTCGAGGTGGCGGACGGAATCGTGGTCGACGCCTATATGGGCACCAGCGATCCGGATATCGTCGCGGCGGGTGATTGCACCGCGTTCCCCTCGGCGCGCTATGGGCGCACCATGCGCCTAGAGTCGGTACAGAATGCCTTGGATCAGGCTCGGGTGGCGGCCGCGAATGTGTGTGCTAAGCCGCAGATCTATGATTCCTTACCCTGGTTCTGGTCCGATCAATATGACGTCAAATTGCAGAGTGCGGGCCTGCGCCTAGATCACGAGCACGAGATCGTGCGGGGTGATCCCGGCGTGATCGACGAGAAGGGAATCTCCGTGTTCTATCTGCGTGCAGACCGCATGATCGCGGCCGATTGCGTCAATAGCGCGAAGGAGTTCATGGCCTGCAAGAAGTTAATCGCCGAGCGCCTGCCTGTAAATCTCGAGGCGCTGGCGGATCTTAGTAAGGGGCCGGCGGATTTCGTGGCTCAGTCCTGATTGGGGCCGAGGTAGACGCAACCGCTGGTGCAGGTCTCGCGGATCTCGATTCTGCTCAATTCGGGTAGTTGCGGCTTGAGTTTCGCCCAGATCCAGACGGCGAGATTCTCGCTGGTGGGGTTTTCGAGACCGGGAATATCGTTGAGATAGTAGTGGTCGAGCTGTTTCCAGACCGGTTGAAAAGCCGCTTTTATATCACCGAAGTCCATTACCCAGCCCGAATGCTCGCCCACTGGGCCTGCCACGGCGATGCGCACCATGAACGAGTGACCGTGCAAGCGCGCACATTTATGCCCTTCTGGGACATTGGGTAGGCGGTGCGCGGCTTCGAAGGTAAATTCTTTAAAGATTTCCATGGTGACTAAGGCTTCTATCGCATCGTTTAAGGAGACTGCCCTGCCTGCGCGTAGCGGGGTAGAGCGGCCGGAATGGTACCGGGACTTGCGTTTCAAGTACAGGATGATTGCCTTATACTGCCTCAATAAGGTCACAGGGCTCGACAATGAAGTTTGCCAGCAAAGCCATGACAGTTACTACCCGCTTTCTCCTCAAGGGTAGGCGCCTTCCTATATTCCTAGGTCTAACGATGACCTTCCTGATTGCATGGTTTCATGTGCTGCCCCCTGCCGGCATGGGCACCTTGATAGACCGCCTCGACAATCTGCTATATGACCAACGCTTCAACGTCATGCCTAAGCCACTCAAGAACCCCGAGAATAAGATCGTGGTGGTGGATATCGACGAGCGCAGTCTGCAGGAAGAAGGGCAGTGGCCCTGGGATCGCTTCACCTTGGGACGACTGGTCACGCAACTCGAGTCCTATGGCGTGATCATCGTGGGCTTCGACATCACCTTCCCCGAGCCGCAGCGCAACTCCATGCAGGACCTGCTCACGCGCGTAGATGTCGCCACTCTAGAGGAAGACTTCGTGGCGCGCATGCGTGACATCGAGACGGCTTTGGACGCCGATCGTTTTATGGCCGATGCGCTGGCCAGCCCGGCCATGGATACGGTGTTAGCGATCTCCTTCAATCCCGTACAAGAGGTGGAGTACGGTGTTCTTCCCGAGTCCATCGTGCGCATCGATGAGTCGGTAGCCGACCGAGTGCGGCTGCAGGAGATGGCGGGATTTACCGCGAATATTCCGGTGCTGCAGGACAATGCCGGCGGCGCCGGCATCATGAATCAACTGCCCGATGTAGACGGCATCATTCGCCGCGTGCCCCTAGTGGTGCGTTATAAAAATCAGCTCTATCCCACCTTGGCGCTGGAGATGGCACGCCTGTATTTCTTCGAGGATTCCTTCGAGCTCGTGACCTTCCCGATGGGGGGTGTCGAACAGGTCGAGGGCATTCGTATCGGCCGTAACGCCGGGCAATATGAGCTGGCCACCGACGCCCGCGCGCAAGTCTTGGTGCCCTATGTGGGACGATCGGTCTTGAGCGGCGAGGGGCAGTATCCCTATGTCTCCGCCATCGATGTGCTTAACGGAACCGCCGATCCGCAACTACTCGAGAACGCGCTAGTCCTGGTGGGGACCACGGCCACGGGCATGTTCGATCTGCGCTCCACGCCGCTGGAGTCGGTGTACCCTGGGGTGGAGGTACACGCGAATATTCTCAATGGCATTCTCGACTCTTTCGTCGTGCAAGACATCGCCGCGGGTGGGCAGAGTGATGTGCGCAGCGCGCTCAGTGGGATCGATTTAAATAGCCAGGCACCGTTTCCCTTCAAGCCTGTGTGGGAGGACGGAGCAATCCTCGTTACGCTATTAGTAGCGGGCATGGCACTTAGTTTTGTCCTGCCTCTGCTCGGGCCTGGCCTGTTAGGGTTGGCGGCGCTCTTGCTCACTGTCGCCGCGGTATGGAGTAATTTTGCGCTGTGGGCGAACGCGAAGATGGATCTGTCGCTAACGCTGATACTAGTGCTCATCATCGTGCTGTGCGTGGTCAATATGGCCTATGGCTTCTTGAGCGAGCGACTAACGCGCCAGACCATCAAGGGAATGTTCGATCAATATGTGCCACCGGCCCATATTGACGCCATGCTGGAGAACCCCGAGGCCTACACGTTCTCTGGCGAGAGCCGCGAGATGACGGTGCTGTTTGCCGATATTCGTGATTTCACCACCGTGTCCGAGTCCCTCACCGCCACCGAGTTGAAGCAGTTGCTCAACGAATTCTTCACGCCCGTTACCGAGATTATTTTCGATAACAACGGCACCGTCGACAAATATGTGGGCGACATGATCATGGCGTTCTGGGGCGCGCCTCTCGAGGATAAGAATCATCGCCGCAATGCCGTGACCGCCGCACTGGCGATACTGGCTAAGGTGGAACAGCTGCGCGAGGAATTTCCGGCCAAGGGTTTTCCTGCTATTAATATCGGCATCGGGATCAATACCGGCATGATGAACGTCGGCGACATGGGCTCGGTCTATCGTCGCGCCTATACCGTGCTCGGCGACTCGGTGAATCTAGGCTCGCGCCTGGAGGGCCTCACCAAATTCTATGGCCTGAAGCTGTTGATCGGAGAGGATACCTACGCAGGCCTAGAGGGCTATGTGTGTCGCCTAATCGATAAGGTGAAGGTGAAGGGCAAGGATCTCGCTATCAATGCATACGAGCCCTTGTGCTTGAGCGGTGAGGGGAGTGCGCACATGCTTGCCGAACTAGAAGCCTACCACGCGGCGCAGCGGTGTTATTTCCAACAGGACTGGGATAGTGCGCAGCGGCACTTCACTGCGCTGTTAGAAGGCGCGCCCGGTACATTGCTGTATAAAATTTATCTGGAGCGAATAGCGCTTTTGCGCGAGCAAAGTCTGCCCGCCGATTGGGATGGCTCCTACCAACATCTGAATAAATAGGCCCTTTATCAGTTTGAAACTAGCGCCGTCAAGCCCTTATTTTCTGCGGCCTCGCGCGTTTGTCACCGACAAGAAAACTTATTGACATGTCACCTCAAGTCGGTAAAATGCGCCTCACTCTAGAGAACGGGTGTTTAGCTCAGTTGGTAGAGCGTCGCCCTTACAAGGCGAATGTCGGGGGTTCAAATCCCTCAACACCCACCAAATCTCAATGGGTTAGTTAGTAAGTATGTGTGGACCGGTAGTTCAGCCGGTTAGAATGCCGGCCTGTCACGCCGGAGGTCGCGGGTTCGAGTCCCGTCCGGTCCGCCACTTACCCATCTGTAGTACCTCGATCTAGTTTCACCCCCTCATTGCTTATTCGTGCTTCCTCAACAATATCGGCATATTGCTCTGATCGTTGCTGCGGAGAATATTCTCGTGGTGCTTAAATCTCTATAATTGAGCAGGGCCTTCGTGCGCAGTCGATGGCGAGAGATGGCCTCTATCACGATCTATTCCTGTCGTAGTTCGCAGAGCCTGAGGTCGCTGCCTAATCCTAGAGACAATTTAATATTGAGTGTGTGCATATGCTTGTCGATTCCGATTTCAGCGCCCCGCTCCTCGAGTCGATCGATGACCCCATTCTGCGTGCACACGATATCGCGCTGAGCATGCTGCGGCTCGACCGGATTCATCCGCAGATCAGTGGCAATAAATGGTACAAACTCAAACTCAATCTCCTCGCGGCTCGGGCGCAGGCCGCGCTTACCGTGCTCAGCTTTGGGGGCGCCTACTCCAATCATCTCGTGGCGCTAGCGGCGGCGAGCAAGCTTAGCGGCCTGCGTAGCATCGGAATCGTTCGCGGCGAGGCACCTAGAGTCTTGAATCCCGCCCTGCAATTTGCTCAACAGCAGGGCATGACCTTGCATTTCGTGTCGCGCGGGGACTATCGCAATAAGGCAGACCCCGAATTCACCGCGGCGCTAGAACGGCGTTTCGGTCCCTTCTATCTGATTCCCGAGGGGGGCAGCAATCTATTGGGGGTGCAGGGCAGTGCCGAGATCGCAGGCCATCTGCGTTGGCAGCGCGAGGCTGGCCCACGTCTCGTGCTCATGGCCTGCGGCACTGCGGCTACTCTTGCCGGGGTAGTCAGTGCCGCGCCCAGTGGCTGTGAGGTCGTCGGCATCTCCGTGTTGAAGGGACCAGATAGCCTAAGCCCGCAGGTCAGCACTTGGCTGCAGGCGCTTGGCTGCAATGCGCCCGCGCGCTGGTCTATCAACACAAAGTTCCATCACGGTGGCTATGGCAAGACCAACGCGGCATTGAATGACTTCATGGCGGGTTTCGAGTCGCGCTCGGGCATCCCTCTGGAGCATGTCTACACGGGCAAGATGATGTGGGGCCTGTATAAGATGATCGAATCGGGCGAGATCGCGCAGGGGAGCGAGCTTATTGCCCTGCATACCGGCGGACTAAGCCTAAATATATCATCGTGGTAAATATTCCCACGTAGCGAAGACGAATTGAATCCCGTATACTGCGTGACGCACAGGCTATAACTGCCCGTGTCCATTGCCCAAGGGCAATGCTTCTAAGCTTTCAGAGGAACGCATGGGTACAGCTCCCGCGCAGCGATTAGCAGCAATATTTGGCCAGCTTGGCGCCCTCGGGCGGCACATAGTCTTGGCGATGCTGCTCGTCTGTGCCAGTCATGGCAGCCTCGCGCAGAGCGCGCAGATGTCATTCTGGACCTATGCCAGCGAGGACGCTACGTGGCCCATAGCGCCTTCCTTTAGCCTCGATCCCTTAGCCGTACTCGTAAATGACAAGGCATTGTCGGGTCTTAGGGAGGGCGACATACTGTCCGTCCCCGCCAATGCCGTCGATACCCCGCCAAACCGTATTCTTATCACCGAGCAGAAACGCCAGGTCAATGGCGACGATAGCTATCGTGGCACACTACTGGGCGGCGCCGACGCTAGCCCCTTCGTGTTGACGGTCGGTCCTCTGAGTGTGTTTGCCTATATCGAGATAGACGCGCAGGTATGGCAGTTGGATGCGAGCCGGGCCGAGGCATTCGGTGAGTATCGGGGCTGGCTATATCAAGGCAGGGCGCTCGAGAGCCAAAGCCTAGCCAATGACTATGTGATTATCGAGCATGCCGCTCAGCCGGTGATCAGGCCTGAGCTCACTCCCAAGACCTTGCCGCTGACGCTGGGCACATCGACTGCCAAGCCAGTGCTATCCCAGGCGCGCAACTCGGGCATCAATGCCAGTAACTTCGCGATTTCGCAGCAGGTGGGCAACGGCAGTGTCGTCGTCGGTGGCACTGCCAACGTCACGATCAACATGCGCAATACTAGTGCAGAGCGGCACGAGGCATTGACGCTCAACGTCTATTTCGTCTTAGAGAACAGCACGCTCGCGCAAGCCCCGGCTAATTGTAAACAGGGCCTGCTCGGCGGGCAGATCGTCTTGCAATGCGCGCTAGGGGATTTCGCAGCTGGTGAGGATAAGTCCGTGAGCTATAGCGTGCACACCAATGCCTCGTCCAAGCCTCGGCTGATCAGCACGGCACTGGTTGGCGGGGTGCAGCAGGATACGGTGATCAATGTCGTCGAGGATGTGCTCCTGGACTCCGATGGCGATGGCATCAGCGACTTCAACGAAAACCTATTGGGCACGAACCCGCACAATTCTGAATCCTTGAGTAGGGCGAATTCGGTCATCGATGTGCTGGCACTGTATACCCCCGGCGCGAATGCCCTCTATAACGGCCATGCGCAGACGCGAATCAA
The DNA here is from genome assembly GCA_002416505.1 of Gammaproteobacteria bacterium UBA5078. Classification (GTDB taxonomy): domain Bacteria; phylum Pseudomonadota; class Gammaproteobacteria; order Pseudomonadales; family Pseudohongiellaceae; genus UBA5078. Next base: position 127,965 of record DIAM01000014.1, on the reverse strand, counting down.
TCAACTCATCGCGATCGCGAACCAGATCTATGCCGACAGTGGCGTTGAGATCACCCTGCGCCCGGTCTTTCACGGCGTCGTCTCCTATAGCGATAGCGTGAACATGGACAGCACGCTCGACGCGCTGACCAAGCGCTCGGACGCGGCCTTTGCCAATGTCGATGCGCTGCGCACGACCTATGGTGCGGACCTAGTGATGTTGTTCCGGCCACAAGGTGCGGAGCTCAATCGCTGTGGTCTGGCGAATCTCGGCGGTTTGCGCTCGCAGGGCGACATGAGCTCGTCAAACGAGAAGGCCTACGCATACTCCACCATGGCCATCGACTGCCCTGTGAGCTCCGTCATTGCCCATGAGCTTGGGCATAATATGGGCCTCACTCACTCCCATCTCGAGGATGGCTTCGGCGGCACCTTCGATTATGCGACGGGCTATGGCGTGGATGGCAAGTTTGCCACGGTGATGGCGTATCCGGGTGCCTTCAACACCACGGTGCGCCTACCGCGATTCTCCTCGCCCTTGCTGGACTGTTTAGGGGCCCCCTGTGGGCGCGCCGCCGGTATGGCGCAAGCTGCCGATGCGGTGCGCGCCTTGAACATCACGCGCCATCAGATCGCCCAGTATTTCCCTACCCGAGTGCCGTATCTGCCCAATCGCCCCTTGGCGACCCTGACGGGCACGCCTACCGATGCGCGTATCGCACTCGCGGTCAGTGTGGATAGAGGCCTGAGCCATGTCTCTGCGGTGCGCCCGGGTGTTAAATTGGATGTGAACCTCAGCCTCTTCGTGGATTCGCGTCATACTGGCCAGACTGGCGATATGTTCGTGCTGATTACGCTCGATGGTGAGCATTTCGTCATGCTCGATGCGGCGGGCTCTCTGAGCGATTGGGACGGCAGCTTCGCCGGCCTGCGCTCCTACCGTCCCAGCGCTACCCTAGCATCGGTAGAGTACCTGCAGATCGTCAATGCGGTTGCGCTCGGCGAGGAGTTCATCAACCGCCGCGTGCAGATCTTCATCGGTTATAGCGTCGCGGCGACCGGCGAGGTGGTATACACCGCCGAACCTATGACCCTGGATGTTACCCCCTAAGTTTTTCCCCTGTGCTCTCTGCTATACTGCGGCCTGAATTTAAGGAGCCCGTGCTGATTTTACGCGGGCGCACATCTTCGCACCTGCACAGAGCATTTTATGTCGGCATTCAAGCGCATAGGTCTAATTGGGCGTCCCGGTCATTCGGGCGTGGTGGATTCACTGCGCAGCCTCGGTGAGGTACTCAAGAGCCGCGGCCTCAAGGTCATAGTGGACGAATTGAGTGGCGAATTACTCAAAGGCACCGAGTTCGAGCTGATGGATCGCGATCATCTAGCGGCGCAGTGCGATCTCGTGATCGTGGTCGGCGGTGACGGCAGCATGCTGGGTGTGGCGCAGATGCTGTCCCATCACGATGTGCCGGTGCTCGGGGTCAATAGGGGCCGTCTGGGCTTCTTGACGGATATCCTGCCCGAAGAGATCGATGCGCGCTTAGGCGATATCTTTGCAGGCAAATACACCGTCGAGAACCGCTTCCTGATCGAGTGTGAACTGCGTCGTAATGGCGAGATCATCAATTCGGCCAGCGCCCTCAACGATGTAGTGCTGCACCCCGGCACCTCGGCCCGCATGATCGAGTTCGAGCTCTTTATCAACGATCAGTTTGTGTACAGCCAGCAGTCCGATGGCCTGATTGTCGCCACCCCGACCGGTTCCACGGCGTATTCACTCTCCGCGGGTGGCCCAATCATGCACCCTAGCCTGAATGCCCTTGTACTAGTGCCGATGTATCCCCATTCTCTAAGTAGCCGCCCCCTGGTAATCGATGCCGATAGCACCGTGCGCGTGGTCGTTGGCAAGCAACGCTCGATCATTCCACAAGTTGGCTGCGACGGGGCGACGGGCTTTGCCGCCCACCCAGGGGACGAATTGATCGTACGCAAGAAACCGGGAGCATTACGTTTGATTCACCCGCTCGACCACAATTTTTATCAGACTTGCCGCAGCAAATTAGGCTGGGGTAACCGGCTGGGGCGCGCGGATGATTAGGGCCGCCGTACTGGATGCCGACATCGATCTGCGCAGCTTGCTGGGGGCGATCGCCGAGCACGGGATTCGGTTCCGGGTCAATGAAGAGTCCGGCTCGCAAGTCATTTGGGTGGCCACACAGGCCGAAGCTGACACGGTCGCCCAGGCGCTGAGTCGCTGGCAGGAATTGCGCGAACAGGGCCTGTTGGCGGAGCGAGGCCCGCAGCAAAGCGGCTCTCTGAGCAGTTATTTCCCGCTGATGAAGATGTTTACGGACGTGGCCAATGCCTTCTTGCAGGCACCCGTGACCATGTTGTTGATTCTCGGCTCCCTAGTAGTCGCCGCAGTAAGCAGCCTTGGCAGCGACCTGCGCCCGATTTCGGGCTTGTTCTACCCCAGTTTCGTCCTCGCTCAGGACGGCCTGCTGGCGGGTTTAGGGCAGATATTTAGCCAGATCAACTCGCTGGACGCGCTGTTGCGAACACTCACTCCGGCCTTATTGCATTTTGGTGCTATCCACCTCGTGTTCAACTCCCTGTGGATATGGCATTTCGGGCGCATGATCGAACGCTCTCAGTCGAGCCTGCTCTATCTGGGGGTGGTCGTGTTCATCGCCTTCTTCGCTAACGCGGCGCAATATTTGTGGAGCCAGACGGCTAATTTCGGGGGGCTCTCCGGCGTCGTCTATGGCCTGCTAGGCTATATCTGGATGTGGCAGTTATTACTGCCAAGCGGGCGCCTGCGTCTGCCCCCGGCGATGATCGGCTTTCTGTTGGTGGCGTTAGTGCTTATGGAGTTGTTCGCCGGGTCGTGGATAGCCAGCGCCGCGCATACCGGGGGCTTAATCGCTGGTATCATCGCGGGGGTGTTCAGCGCCGCTATCTTCAAACTACGCCAGCGCTAATAACTATCGCAATAGTCTATTTATGACAGAGAATTTATGACAGAGAAAGCAGACTCCTTCCAAGCCCTGATCGAGAGCATTACGCCGGAGATTCACGAGAACATGAAGACGGCGGTAGAGACAGGGCGCTGGGCGAACGGCGACAGATTGAGTAAGGAGCAGGTGGAGTATTGCCTGCAGGCCGTCATTGCCTATGAGGCACGTAACATCAGCGCAGAGCAGCGCGTCGGTTATATCGACAAGAGTGGATTACAGGGCGGGCAAGGCCCTGGCCATCACCATGAGCAGGGTGGTAGCTGCGCGAGCGAACCCGCGCCCATCACTTGGATAGACCCCGGTAAGCACAGCACCCATTGATCATAGAAGGACCTATCAACGTGAATTGCGTAGCACGCGGCCCGATCCGCAAGATGACCTCCCGCCTCGAAACACCCGTGCACTATGCCCTGCCGATAGGCGAGGAAAGTGTGGCGATGAACCCTTTGTTGGGCTCTCCACTCAAGATGCATTTTACTGGCCAGATCAATTGCGTGCATTGTGGCCGCAATAGCAACAAGAGTTTCAACCAAGGCTATTGCTACCCTTGCTTCCAGCGCTTGGCGCAATGCGACTCCTGCATTATTCACCCGGAGAAATGCCATTTCGATATGGGCACCTGCAGAGAGCCGGAGTGGGGCGAGAAGTACTGCATGCAGGATCATATCGTGTATCTGGCCAACTCCTCCGGGGTAAAAGTGGGCATCACCCGGGCCACGCAGATTCCGACTCGCTGGATAGATCAGGGTGCCGTGCAGGCCCTAGCGATTGTGCGTGTGCGCACCCGCCTGCAATCGGGCAGCCTCGAGGTGTTGTTCAAGCAACACGTGGCGGACAAGACTAATTGGCGCGACATGCTCAAGGGCGGCGATCATCACACCGATCTGCACGCCGAACGCGATCGCCTTGTGGCAGAGTGCCAGAAGGATATCGACGACTTAGTGCAGCGCTTTGGCTTCCACGCCATCAGCGTGCTCTCTGGCATCGATGCCGTGCAGATCGATTACCCTGTACTGGAGTATCCGGAGAAGATCAGCTCCTTCAATTTCGACAAAGACGCTAATGTGGAAGGCACTCTAATAGGCATAAAGGGACAGTACTTAATTTTCGACACTGGGGTTATTAATATGCGCCGCTTCGCCGGCTATAACCTCGAAATCTTCACTTCCTAATCGATGACACTATTATGAGAGACGCGCAACCTAAGACGATTTTCCTAAAAGACTATCAGGCTCCGGCCTTCTTGATCGATGATACGCAGCTACGCTTCGAGCTCGACGAAGAGCTCACGCGGGTGCGCTCGCGCCTCACCATGCGCCGCAATCCGCTCTACGCCGAGCATGCCAATGTGCCTCTGGTTCTGGATGGGCAGGAGATGCTGTTGGAGAGTGTGATGATCGACGGGCACATTTTGGGCGCCGATGCCTATAGGGTCGACGACGATACCCTCACCATTGACAAGTTGCCAAAGGCAGTGGATGACAATGGCGCGGCGTTTATTCTGGAATGTGTTACGCAGATTAAGCCGCAGGACAACACCAGCCTCGAAGGCTTATACAAGTCTAAGAAGATGTTCTGCACGCAGTGTGAGGCCGAGGGCTTCCGCAAGATCACCTATTATCTCGATCGCCCCGATGTGATGTCCAAGTTCACCACCTGTGTGGTTGCCGACGAGGCGCGCTATCCGCTGCTACTCTCCAATGGCAATGCCATAGAGCGCGGCAAGGAGGAGGGCGGTCGCCACTTCGTTAAGTGGGAAGACCCGTTCCGCAAACCCTGCTACCTCTTCGCATTGGTTGCCGGCGATCTAGTTTGTGTGGAAGATCATTTCAAGACCTGCAGTGGTCGCGAGATCGTCTTGCAGATCTTCGTCGAGAGCAAGGATCGGGACAAGTGCGCACACGCCATGGAGTCGCTCAAGAACGCGATGGCCTGGGACGAGAAGGTGTTCGGTCGCGAATACGACCTGGATATCTTCATGATCGTGGCGGTCGACGATTTCAATATGGGCGCGATGGAGAACAAGGGGCTGAATATCTTCAATACCTCCTGCGTCCTCGCCAATCCTGCAACGACTACCGATGCCGGATTCCAGCGCGTCGAGGGCGTTGTGGCTCACGAGTATTTCCACAACTGGTCGGGCAACCGCGTCACCTGTCGCGACTGGTTTCAGTTGAGCCTGAAGGAAGGCTTCACGGTGTTCCGTGACTGCGAATTCTCCTCCGACATGGGCTCGCGCACGGTCAAGCGTATCGACGACGTAAGCTTCCTGCGCACCGCACAGTTTGCCGAGGACGCAGGCCCGATGGCGCATTCTGTGCGTCCTGACTCCTATATGGAGATCTCCAACTTCTATACCCTGACTATCTACGAGAAGGGGGCAGAGGTAGTGCGCATGATTCAAGAGCTCGTCGGTCCACAAGCGTTCCGCAAGGGCAGCGATCTGTACTTCGACCGACACGATGGCCAGGCGGTAACCACGGAAGATTTCGTCAAGGCAATGGAGGAGGCGAGTGGGGTCGACCTGACGCAGTTCCGCCTGTGGTACTCGCAAGCGGGCACGCCGAAGATTAAGGCCAGTGGCAACTACGATGAGCAGAACAAGACCTATACTCTGTCAGTCGAGCAGTCTTGCCCAGCCACACCGGACCAGGCGGTGAAGCAGCCCTTTCACATCCCGATGCGCATGGGCTTAATAGATCGCAAAGGCCATGAGATTGCGTTGACCCTGCAGGGCGAGGCGGAGCGGGGCCCACTCGAGCGCGTGCTAAATATTAGCCAGCAGCGCGAAGAGTTCGTGTTCATCGGCGTCACCGATGCGCCAGTTCCCTCATTATTCCGTGGCTTCTCCGCACCCATCAAACTCAGCTTCGATTACGATCGCAACGACTTGATTTACCTGATGACTCACGACAGCGATGGATTCAATCGTTGGAACGCGGCACAGCTACTCACCGTGGGCGTCATGACGGATATGCTGGGGGATTATCAGGCGGGCCGCAGCCTAGTACTCGATCAGCGCGTCATCACGGCCTTCGAGGCCACGCTCGAGTCGTGTGTCGAGAAGATGCGCACCGGAGTGGAGCAAGACAAAGAAATGGTGGCGCAGCTCTTGGCATTGCCGTCAGAGGCCTACCTAAGCGAGTTAGCCGAAGAGATCGATGTGGCGGGTATCCATGCGGTACGTGAACATTTGGCGGATGTGCTGGGGAAAACACTAGCGAGCAAATTCGCGACACTATACGACCTGAACAACAAAGCCGAGCCGTATCGCGCCGACGCAACAGGCATTGCGCGACGCGCATTGAAGAACACCTGTCTGGGTTATCTGATGCGCACGCATAACGCGCATTGGTTGGAGGCGTGTCAGGAGCAGTTCGACAATGCAGACAATATGACCGATGTGAGTGCGGCGCTGCGCCTGCTAGTCAATTGCGCAATGCCGGAGGCGGAGGAGGTACGCGAATCGGCACTAGCGAGCTTCTACCATAAGTGGCAACACGAGGCTCTAGTGGTAGACCAGTGGTTCAGCATCCAGGCGACTTCGACACTGCCGGGGGCGCTAGAGCGAGTTCGGACGTTGATGCAGCATCCTGCGTTCTCGGTTAAGAATCCGAACAAGGTACGGGCATTGATCGGGGCGTTCTGCGGACAGAACGCACTACACTTCCACGATATCTCAGGCGCGGGCTACGAGTTCCTAGGCGATCGCATCATTCAGCTGAATGCGTTGAATCCGCAAATCGCGTCGCGCCTAGTAACGCCACTGACGCGCTGGAAGAAATACGACAGTAAGCGCCAAGCCCTAATGCGCGCACAACTCCAACGCATAGCCAAAGAGAAAACACTCTCCAAGGATGTCTACGAAGTTGTTGCCAAGAGTCTGAAGTAGGCGCCTGGTAGCATTGTTTATTGTTATTTGGTTCGCGCTGGTGCTTGGATATTGTGCAGTGTGGATTTAGTGCCGAATGGATTTTGAGCTCCGTAGCTCGCGCTGGTCGCCGGGTATCCGTGTTCTGGAACCGCCAAAAAGCGCACATCCCTGTGCAGGCTCGACGTGCGCCGTCCTGGCGCCCGACGTTCCTGAACCCGGACACCCGACACCCAACGCTGATGAAACACTGGGTCCTTGTTCGATGATCCTAGTCGAAATTTGTATGAAACAATTTTCTGTTCGACTATTTACTGGTCGTTTCTACACTTCGCGCACTTAGAGCGATCTCTGTGCTTCTTTACGCGTCAGTCTGATTCTTTGTTTGCTGAGGTGCCACGTCGACACAATTCCGTCCAGAGTGAAGCGGAAGCCTGCTAGTGGTGAATCTAAAAATTAGCAAAAAGTCAGCGCTGGATGTCGGGTGTCTGGGTTCAGGAACGTCGGGCGCCAGGACGGCGCACGTCGAGCCTTCACATGGATGTGAGTCCTTTGGCGGTTCCAGAACCCAGATACCCGGCAGCCAGCGCGGCCTACGGAGCACTAACCCAAAGCCCAGTCAGCGCTCAAGGCGACCTAAGGAGTACTAAAACTGAATTAGAGCCACAAAATCCGAAATCAAAAAAAAGGCCAGCCACTCGAGTGAGGGGCTGGCCTTTTTTGATATTGCTTACTTACGCCATGGCGACATCGCGTACGTTTACGGCTGGAATGTTTTTGGCATTCTCTGCCGCTTCCATGTAGGACTTGATCTCGTTGAAGTTCAAGTAGCGATAGATGTTGTCTGACATCGTGTCTACGTTCTTCATGTAGACCATGTATTCTTCCATCGTCGGGATGCGGCCCAGTACTGCTGCCACCGCCGCTAGTTCCGATGAGGCCAAGTACACGAATGCACCCTCGCCCAAACGGTTCGGGAAGTTACGCGTCGAGGTTGAGACTACAGTCGACTCTGGAGCCACACGTGCCTGGTTGCCCATACACAGTGAACAGCCCGGCATCTCCGTGCGTGCCCCAGCAACGCCGAATACGCTGTAGACGCCTTCCTCTATCAACTGATGCTGGTCCATCTTCGTCGGAGGGGCAACCCATAGACGAGTAGGGATCACACCGGTAAGTTGCTTGAGGACTTCACTCGCCGCACGGAAGTGACCGATGTTGGTCATGCACGAACCGATGAACACCTCATCAATCTTCGTGCCCTGAACCTCGGACAATGGCTTCACATCGTCTGGGTCGTTCGGACAGGCTAGCAGAGGCTCTTTGATCTCGTTCAGATCGATCTCGATGATCTTGTGATATTCCGCATCCGCATCCGGCTCGAGCAGTTCTGGATTCTCCAGCCACTCTTCCATCGCCTTCGCACGGCGCTCTAGTGTGCGCGCATCGCCATAGCCTTCGCTGATCATCCAGCGCAGTAGGGTGATGTTCGACTTGAAGTATTCGATGATCGGCTCTTTATTCAAGCGAATCGTGCAGCCGCCTGCGGAACGCTCGGCCGAGGCATCGGATAATTCGAATGCCTGCTCCACTTTTAGATTTGGCAGACCCTCGATCTCGAGGATGCGGCCGGAGAAGATGTTCTTCTTGCCCTTCTTCGCCACGGTGAGGTCGCCACTCTTAAGGGCCGCGTAGGGAATCGCGTTCACCAAATCACGCAGTGTGATGCCAGGCTGCATCTCGCCCTTGAAGCGTACCAATACGGACTCGGGCATATCCAATGGAATCACGCCTGTGGCCGCGGCGAAGGCGACTAGGCCAGAGCCGGCAGGGAAGGAGATGCCGATAGGGAAGCGGGTGTGAGAGTCGCCACCGGTGCCGACCGTGTCGGGCAGCAGCATGCGGTTCAGCCAAGAGTGGATGATGCCGTCGCCAGGACGCAGTGCAACGCCGCCGCGTGTCTGAATGAAGTCGGGCAGGGTGTGCTGAGTCTCGATGTCGACTGGCTTAGGATAGGCCGCCGTGTGACAGAAGGACTGCATCACTAGGTCTGCGGAGAAGCCTAGGCAGGCGAGGTCTTTGAGTTCGTCGCGCGTCATCGGCCCAGTGGTATCCTGAGAGCCCACGGTCGTCATCTTCGGCTCGCAGTAGCTGCCAGCGCGAACGCCCGCGACGCCACAGGCCTTGCCGACCATCTTCTGCGCTAGCGTGTAGCCCTTGTTAGAGGCCTCGACGTTGAAGGGCAGGCGGAACAATTTAGTAGGCTCAAGTCCCAAGGCAACGCGTGCCTTGTCGGTCAGGCCGCGACCAATGATCAGTGGAATGCGGCCGCCGGCGCGCACCTCATCCAACAGGACCTCAGTCTTGAGCTGGAACTCGTTAAGGACTTCGTCGCTGCCGTGAACGGTGATCTTGCCCTCGTAGGGGTAGATGTCGACGACGTCGCCGGTGTTCAGTTTCTCTACGTCTACCTCGATCGGGAAGGCGCCAGCGTCTTCCATCGTGTTGAAGAAGATAGGGGCGATCTTGCTGCCGATACACACACCGCCATCGCGCTTATTGGGGATGTGAGGGATGTCGTTGCCGATATTCCATAACACTGAGTTGGTGGCCGACTTGCGTGAGGAACCGGTGCCCATGACATCGCCAACTAAGGCAACTGGGTGGCCCTTCTTCTTAAGCTCGGCGATCTGCTCGGCGGCATTGGTGACGCCTTCGCGCGGCATCTTGTACATGGCTAGGGCGTGCAGAGGGATGTCCGGGCGCGACCAGGCGTCTTGCGCGGGGGACAGGTCGTCGGTATTGGTCTCGCCAGGCACCTTATAGACGGTAACCGTGAGCACCTTTGGCAGTTCCGGCTTATTGGTAAACCACTGCGCGTCCGCCCAGGACTGCAGCAGTTTCTTGGCGTGCACATTGCCCGCCTTGGCGCGCTCTTCCACGTCGTGGAAGGCATCGAACATCAATAGGGTATGAGAGAGCTCTTCAACCGCTAGCGGGGCGAGTGTCTCATTATCGAGCAAAGCCACCAGCGTGCTGATGTTATAGCCGCCAAGCATGGTGCCGAGTAGTTTCGTAGCCATCTCTTTGTCGACGATGGGGGAGCTCGCCTCGCCCTTAGCGATCGCGGAGAGGAAGCCGGCCTTAACATAGGCAGCCTCGTCCACACCCGCGGGTACGCGATTGGAGAGCAGGTCGAGTATGAATTCTTCCTCACCCTTTGGTGGGTTCTTCACCAGTTCTACCAGTGCGGCAACTTGCTCTGCATCTAGTGGCTTTGGCACGATGCCTTGTTCGGCTCGTTCGGTGACATGTTTACGATAGGCTTCTAACACATTTTTCCCCTCGTCAATTGACTATAAGGCAGCGAGTGACAGTCTAGAAAAGACAACCTGCACAAGTAGTGCGAAAAAGAGGGTTGTAACAATTCATAGATCTATTTAGTAAGTAGGTCGATTTAAAGTTATTGCGAATTTAGGCCGATCAAAACTCAGCTAGTGAATCAATTAGCTGTTAAAATTGGGTGCTTAGTATAGTCGATCGGGCGCCAAAACTCTAGCTCTGCGCGCTCTAGCTCCTGTCATTACGGGCTTTGACTATCCGCTCATTTATTAGCGAAGGTTGTGAACTTGAAAAGTAGTCTGACTCGAACCCCGTGCATTGGAGTGTGCTCCACGACCTCTGTCGGAGATCGCATTTGCCGGGGTTGCAAACGCTATGCGTTCGAGGTGATCCGCTGGAATGGCTATCTCGACGCGGAGAAAGAGGCCGTGCTGCGCCGTATCGAGGCGCTCACCGTGCAGATCATGCAGGACAAGTTCCATATCGTGTCCATGGAGACCCTGCAGCAGGGCATGACCCAGCTCAAGTTGCCATTCAACGAGGCGCTCTCGCCTTATTGCTGGATCAATACCTTATTGCAGAAGGCGCCGCTGGAGCGAGTGGTGTTGGCGGATTTGGGGATCGGCGTCAGGCCGGCCTTCGCTCATCTTTCGAATCGGGACCTAGCGAACCTGGTAGACACGCAATTATTGCTGCTGTGCGATGCGCACTTCGAGCGCTATTTCACCCTAGTGGACGGCCTGTCCTAGTGCGGGAAATGCTTTAGTTCGTAGCCTTGCTCGCTAAACTCGAGCGCCCAACCCTTGCTGTCCCAGCTGCCCAAGACGATGCGCAGGGCCTCGTCCTGACCGTTGATAGGCTCTTGCAGGCGAATGGTGTGCACCGAGGGGCGGTGGGTGTGACCGTGCACGAGGATGTTGACCTGCTTGTCGTAGAGTAGGTCGAGCACAGCCTGTGGCGTGACATCCATGATGTCCGAGGCCTTATGGCTACTCTGCTCCTTGCTCTGCTGGCGTGTCTGTTGGGCGATCATATGACGCTCGACCAGGGAGCGCTCTAAGAAGTCATTCTGCCAGCGTTCGGAGCGGACCATCTTGCGAAACTTCATATACTCGAGGTCACGCGTGCACAGGCTATCGCCGTGCATCAGGGCGAGCTTCTTGCCATAGCAGTCGATAATGGTCGGGTCGTCCACTAACTGCGCGCCACAGCGCTGCGCATAGGCCTTGCCTAGCAGGAAGTCGCGATTGCCGTGCATTAGATAGATCTTGGTGCCGCTAGCGGCGAGGGTTTGGAGGGCTTGTGCGACAGAGTCGGTCAGCTGGTTGCGGTCATCGTCGCCCACCCAAACCTCGAAGAAATCTCCGAGGATATACAGTGCATCGCTTTCCGCTGCCTTTTCGATATAGTTCAGGAAGCACTGCGTGATCGCCGGTAAATCGGCATCTAGGTGCAAATCCGAAATGAAGAGCGTCTTCCCTGCGTTAGACATGGTCCAACCGTTTTTATTTTTGAGTGGCTTTTTCGGGTGTCGGTTCCGGCGTAGTGACAGTCGTCGCGGTGATAATGATCTCATCTACCGGCACGTCTTGATGTCCCGATTTGGAGGTGGTGCGACACTGTTTCATCTTATTCACTACTTCCATGCCTGCGCTGATCTTGCCGAACACCGCGTAACCCCAGCCTTGTGCTGTCTTGTTCTTATGGTTCAGGAAGGTGTTGTTGCTGACATTGATGAAGAACTGTGAAGTGGCCGAGTGGGGGTCCGAGGTGCGGGCCATGGCCACGGTGCCTATGGTGTTAAGCAGGCCATTGTCGGCTTCGTTGGTGATCGGCTTACCATTGGTCTTTTGAACGAGGCCGGTTTCGAAGCCACCGCCCTGGATCATAAAGTTGTCGATGACCCGGTGAAAGATAGTGTTATCGTAAAAACCGCTCTTGGCGTACTCAAGAAAATTGGCTGCAGAAACAGGGGCTTTATCGAAGTCGAGTTCGATCGTGATATCACCGTAATTCGTTTTAAAGACAATCATTGCGTACAACCTTGAGTATAAAGCGGCTCTCGCCTCTTATGAGAAACACGTGGAGAGGTTATAATACGTCCTTTGCCACCCGTGAGAAAGCGAAAAACAACGACATGAGCGCTAACGATAAAAGCAACACCCCTACTACCGCAGCTTCTGGTTCCGCCCCCGCATCGAATTTTATTCGACACATTATTGAGCAAGATTTGCAAAGCGGCAAGCACAATGGGCGAGTGCAGACGCGCTTTCCTCCGGAACCCAACGGTTATTTGCATATTGGTCATGCTAAGTCGATCTGCCTCAATTTTGGCGTTGCGCAAAGTCATCATGGGCAGTGTAATTTACGCTTCGATGACACCAATCCCGCGAAGGAGAGCCAGGAGTTTATCAACTCCATCAAGGCCGATATCGAGTGGCTAGGCTTTCATTGGGATGGCGAGGTGCGCTTTGCCTCTTCCTATTTCGATGCCCTACACGGTTTTGCGGTGCAATTAATTAACAGTGGCAAGGCCTATGTCTGCAGTCTGTCACCAGACGAGGCGCGTGAGTACCGTGGCACTCTAACGAGTCCTGGTAAAGATAGCCCGTTCCGCGAGCGCAGCATCGAGGAGAATCTCGATTTGTTTGCGCGCATGCGTGGGGGCGAGTTCCCCGATGGCGCCCATAGCCTGCGTGCCAAGATCGACATGGCGGCACCGAATATCAATCTACGCGACCCGGTGCTGTACCGCATCCGTCATGTGGAGCACCACCAAACAGGTAATAAATGGCCGATCTACCCGATGTACGATTACGCCCATTGTATCTCTGACGCGATGGAGTGCATTACGCACTCGCTGTGCACGCTCGAGTTCGAAGACCACCGGCCGTTGTATGAGTGGATTCTGCAGAGTCTCGATATCGAGACTCTGCATGCCGCCAGCGATAGCACAGCGCCAGCGGCAGAGTATGTGTTGCCCAGGCAGATCGAGTTCGCGCGCCTGAATATCAATTACACCGTCATGAGCAAGCGCAAGCTCAAGGAATTGGTGACAGAGGGCTATGTGAGTGGCTGGGACGATCCCCGCATGCCGACCATATCGGGTCTGCGTCGTCGTGGCTATACCGCTGAATCTATTCGTAATTTTTGCGAAAGAGCCGGCGTGGCACGCAGTGCAGGGGTCGTTGAGGTCGCGATGCTAGAACACAGTATCCGCGAAGACTTGGACGCAGCGGCGCCCCGTGCGATGTGCGTGCTAAGACCACTTAAGGTCACTCTGACGAACTACCCGGAGGACAAGACCGAGACCTTAGTGCTGCCGAGCCATCCGAAGAGCGAGGAGATGGGCACACGGGAGATCCCGTTCGCAAAAGAGCTGTATATCGATGCGAGCGACTTCGAACAGATTCCGCCGCCTAAGTACAAGCGGCTGAGCCCCGGGGTCGAGGTAAGATTGCGTGGCGGCTATGTGATACGCTGCGACGAGGTCGTCAAAGACGCCTCGGGCACTGTTGTGGAGTTGCTGTGTAGCTATGATCCAGAGACGCTGGGTGTCAATCCGCAGGGCCGCAAGGTAGCCGGCGTTATTCATTGGGTGCCAGCCAAGCAGGCGTTGGATGTCGAGGTGCGTATTTACGATCGACTGTTCAATAAAGAGAACCCCGATGATAAAAACATTGCCGATTATAAGGAGTGTTTGAATCCGGAATCACTGGTGATCTTGCAAGGCTGCAAGGTAGAGCCGAGTCTTGCCGATGCAGCGCCAGAGTCGAGCTTCCAGTTCGAACGCGAGGGGTATTTCTGTATCGACCGCTTCGATTCGAACGCAGAGCGAATTGTCTTTAACCGCACCGTGACCCTTAGGGATTCATGGGCCAAGATGTCAAGTTGAGTAAACCAGTGCTACAGGTATACAACACGTTAAGCCGCAAAAAAGAAGCCTTCATACCCTTGGAAGAGGGTAAAGTTAAGATGTATGTGTGTGGGGTGACAACATATGACTTCTGTCATATTGGTCACGCACGCATGTTCGTCGCTTTCGATGTGATCTCGCGTTTTCTACGCCATCGTGGTTTCGATGTGACCTATGTGCGCAATATCACCGACATCGATGACAAGATTCTGAATCGCGCCAAGGCGAACGGGGAATTATTCTCCGATCTCACCGCACGTTTCATCGCGGCATCCCACGAAGACGAGGCGGCCCTGTATGTGCAACGCCCGGATCTAGAGCCGCGCGCCACGGCGCACATCGATCAAATCATCTCGCTAATCGAACGCCTCATCGAGGGCGAATATGCCTATAAGGTGGAAAGCGGCGATGTCTATTATTCGGTGTCGCAGTTCGCCAAATACGGTCGCCTTGCCAACAAGAATCCAGAAGAGTTGCTAGCCGGTGCTCGCATCGAGATCGGCGAGCTCAAGCGCGACCCGCGCGACTTCGTGCTTTGGAAGGCCGCAGCCGACGGTGACGTAGGCTGGGATTCGCCCTGGGGCTATGGGCGCCCTGGCTGGCATATCGAATGTTCCGCGATGTCGACCTGCTGTCTCGGCGACTCCTTCGACATCCATGGCGGCGGTACTGACTTGGTTTTCCCTCATCACGAGAACGAGATCGCACAATCGGAGGCGGCAACGGGCAAGCAATTCGCACGTTACTGGCTGCACAACGGCTCGGTGCGCGTGGACAACGAGAAGATGTCCAAGTCATTGGGCAATTTCTTCACCGTGCGTGACGTGTTGAAAAAATACAGTGGCGAGGTCGTCCGCTATCTGTTGATCTCCAGTCATTATCGCAGCCCGATCAATTATGCCGAGCAGGGCTTGCATCAAGCGTCTGTCGCGCTCGAGCGCTTCTACACGGCTTTGCGTGGGCTCGATACTGCCAATGCCCGTGAGTTGGTGAATTCGCGCTTCGAGAAGGCCTTCTGCGCCGCCATGGACGACGATTTCAACACCCCCGTAGCCTTGGGGGTGATGTTCGACCTTACGCGTGAGATCAACCGACAGCGCGAGGAGAATCCTGACCTAGCAGCGCAGTTAGGACGCCTGCTCATCAAGTTGGGTGGTGTTCTAGGCTTCTTGCAGGGCTCGCCAGAGACTTTCCTGCAGGGGCACGACGACGGTGAGGTCGATGCCGCGCATGTCGAAGCGCTGATTAAACAAAGGCGTGAGGCACGGGCAAGCAAGGACTGGGCACTGGCCGACGAGATCCGCGACAAACTGGCCGCATTGAAGGTTGTCGTCGAGGATTCGGCGGACGGAAGCACTTGGCGCATCGAGCGCTAAGTTAGCGTACTGAATATTAGCCTTTTTTGTCACTTTGCGATTGACTGGTAAAGGCGCCGTGAGTATTATGCCGACCCTGCATAACGATGCAGGGTATCGGGGTATAGCGCAGTCTGGTAGCGCGCCTGCTTTGGGAGCAGGATGTCGGGAGTTCGAATCTCTCTACCCCGACCAACTCCATCTAGACTTGGTTGTTGACAAAGTTCAATGGTGATCGTAGCTCAGTTGGTAGAGCCCCGGACTGTGACTCCGGTTGTCGTGGGTTCGAGCCCCATCGGTCACCCCATTGAATCAATGACTTACTGCACCTCGAAGTCTTTCCCTGGCCTTATAGCACGACCCCTTGCGCCAGTGCGAAGCTCAATCTGTTTATAAACCATCCTGCGTTGTTGCATAGCGATTCAATCTCGCCTGAAGACCATCATGCAAAATGCGACGTTCTAGGCATGCACTATTCTGCGTATTGTAGTTCCCACTGATCATTCCCAATAAATTTGAACTTTGCCCAATAACGAGCCTGCGGGGCTCGAATATCGAGCATAGTGAGATTTAGGAACTCATCCGTGTTTGCGCTATGGCAGGTGTTTTCGGCATTATCTGCCATGCTTTCGATCTTCCAGATGTTGCCCTCTAATTTTTTTAGGCTAACGCGTTTACCGTGAATGTCGGGAAGATAGAGGTCGTTCTCCATGGTGAGCTCTATGAAGCATTCAGACCCTTCGTAATGGGTTGAGGCGATATCGTTTGAGGAGAGGCTGTAGCGGCAGCCTCTGGCGCTATAGGGGTACATCACGTCATCGGATTCGTTGGTGTGCCGTGAGCCAAGCGCGTGACCCAATTCATGCACTATCGTCTGCAGGGCGCATCGATCGACGATGACCTTTCCCGTGTCCTGGTCTCTCGGGAAATATAGGCTGTTTAGATTGATCACAGCGCCAGTCATTATTCCGCTCGCAGTGTAATACCAGAAATCGGTTGTACCTTTGGTACTGAAACTCTTGGTGATTGCTTGCATTTCGAGTGCATCGATTAGGCGAACGGTTATAGTCCTACTCTCGCCTGTCGCAATGGCTGCGATCTGCCCGCCAAAGCTTATGTCATGCCCAGTGCGTTGGCCCCAACTCCAAATGGCATACTCTAGTTCTTTCTGAATGTCGTCCTCGCCGTAAACTCTCACCTGCACGGGCACAGCCCATTTCAATTCCGGTTGCGATGATGATGCGGCGTACTCGCTTTGCCAACCATGGCTTTGGTCGTGACTCAAATCTTGAGCTTGGGCCTTTTGCCAAACTGCGCCAACGATAACGAGTACGATAATAAACAGTGCGGCATAGAATATCTCCGCTTTAGTATTCTGTTTCTCTTCTCGCCATATCGGGAGGCGAGATAGCCAATCTCTTAATAGTTTAATCAAAGCAGTGCTCCTGTGAAGACAGGGTTGCTGCTTGGAGATAAACATTAAGCAAACTAGATTCTGGCTTCTATATGCTTATCGTGTATTATACGCGCAACTTTAATTCTCAATATGGAATCTGCAATTTCCATGGCGCCAGATTAAGCAATATCAGAATGGCGTTTATTGAGGAGTTTGGAGTAAGTGTTTGATATTAAAAGGGATAAATTAGGGCTGTAACTCTGATTGTCATAGCTTCGAGTCCCGTCAGCCACTCCATTCCCAAAGTAAAGAACGCCAGCGCAATGCTGTCATGTTCGGACCTTTCTCTGGGGGTATAGCTCAGTTGGATAGAGCAACGGCCTTCTAAGCCGTGGGTCGCTGGTTCGAATCCAGCTACTCCCACCATTAATCACTACTGCACGTTCGTCTTCGCGGCATCTAATATTGTGGCGAACCTCTCACTCACGGGATAGCTGCCCGATGTCCATCCCAAACGCACTATGACCGCCTGCATCGAAGGGACGATCATAAGGTATTGCTGACGGTTGCCTGTTGCCGCGAAACTGTCGCTGGGCAGGTCTGGCCAGCGCAATGCAGAACCTCCGTCATTGAGCCACCATTGATAGCCGTAGGCCTTGCCGTTCTCTGTGGAGTTCGTCTGTGTAGATTGCACCACCCACTCCTTGCTGACGATGCGTCGCCCATTGATCTCGCCCTCGTTGAGCATCAGTTGCCCAAGGCGTGCCCAGTCTCGCGCCGAGGCGTAGAGATAGGAGCTGCCGACGAAAACGCCGCTGGCATCCGTCTCGAAGATCGTGTCTTGAAAACTCATCGGAATCACTATGTTGTCGACATAGTCGTCATAGGCGGCCTGCAAGTTGCCACCCGTGTGCTCGAAGTAGAGCCGGCTCAGTAGATTGGCAGTGCCCGAGCTGTAGTTGAAATGGGTGCCTGGCGGATGCAAGAGCGGTTTTTGCAGCGCATAGGCCGACGCCGAGGGCTCGGTGAAGAGCATGGCAGTCGCGTCGTCGCCGGGGTTGTATTGCTCGGAGAAGGCTAGACCATCACTCATATGTAGAAGGTCTTGCAGGTGGATGTCGCGGCGGGTGTCGTTGGCCCAGTCTGGAAATAGGGGTGTGTGTTGCGGGTCGAGCTTGCCCCTGAGGCTTAGGTTGCCGAGCATTACCGACATTAGACTCTTGGCCATGGACCAGCCGAGAAGTGCCGTATTGGGCCCGCTGCCTTGGCCATAGGCCTCGGCAAGGATGTGCCCATCGTGCACCAGGAGCAGGGCACGGGTGTTCAGGCCCAATTGATTGTCTTTAGCGAGGATATCCTCTAGCAGTGCCTGCAGGGGCGCCTGTTGCGACTCGACGCGATTGCCATGGGGCCAGTGGCTCGCCAGGCTCGCGAGTTCACTCGATGCGAGCGCTTCGCGATTGTGAACCCGATCAAACTCATTGGCACAGCCGAGACCGGGCAGGAAGCGCGCCTTGCTCGTACTCAGGCCGAAGAAAGAGGTGCTGACGGTTTTGGTACTGTCGTCGTAGTCCACGCTCAAATAGCGCAGGGCGGGGGAGTATTGCTCGAGGTCGCCCATGGCGAGTTGCTCGGGAAACTCGCTGACATAGCGCGCGCTGCACAGCAGTTTTGCGCCAATGCCGCTAGCCACCGCAGGGGTGGCTAGAACGTAGCGAGGCGTGATGCCAATCATGCTGCCAACGCCCAGCATTAGTAAAACAACGAGCGCTAACGCAATGAAACCCTTACGCATGTTTCTCCTTCGACGCATGGAGCCGAATACAGCGGCGGCCTTATCTAATTTTTTGACCTAGACCCGCACTCATAATGAGATGCAAGGCTTCACCGGGCGATAAGTTGGTTTTCTCTATTTGCGAGCTTGCGACAATCAACATATAGCCGCCGGCCTGATAACTCATTGGAAGATACACAGCGACCTCGTGCGGCTCAATGATTTCCGCTAAGCGCGAGCCTTTATCGGAACCTTTTTTTGTCACGATGCCCAATAGACGCCCCTGGACTTGAGGCAGTGTCACCCAGACGACGGATTGGTCTGAGAAGGTCTTACCACCCATAAGGTCTAGGAAGTCTTTTATGGTGCTGTATATATAGCGCACCACTGGGGTTCGCTCCAATGCAATGCCGGGCATCTTCAAGAAGTAGCGCATTAGGCTCTGCCGAGATAGCGCGCCGATGGCAATAGAGAGCAGGATGAAAGCGAACATCGCTAAGCCAGGAAAATAGCTCGACTCGGGTAGTAGCAGAAACCAGAGCGACTTGAGCCACGTCTCCATGGTGCTTACCACCCATATAATGAGTTGTATAGACAGGACCACCGGCAGAAGTATGGACAGGCCGAGGAGAAACATGCGAGTAAGGCTATTCATTGAGTTCCCGATTGCTAAAGATTTGAAGACCTAAGCTTAGCCTATATTGCCACGGCTACCGGAAAATTATACTGATGTGCTAGTAAAACTATGCACTCCCGCGCTCCGCGGATATCGACGATGCGCGTGATGTCATCGCCTCCATCCGTGCGCAGTTCTAGTATAGTAACTAGAGTGGATAGGCTTACTCGAGAACGCCGTTTCGCAGCGATGCCGCGAAGCGGCGTTCTCGTCTTATAGCTCGCCGCGTCGTGCTGACGCAATGATGTGGTCGGCAGCGCGGAATGCCAGTGCCATGATCGTCATCGTGGGTTGCCCACGCCCGGATGTCACGAGGCTGCCGCCATCCACCATGTATAGATTCTCTACCTCGTGGGAGCGATTATAACGATCCACTACAGAGGTCGCCGGATCGTTCCCCATGCGGCAGGTACCCAATAGGTGAACGCCGCCGCGCTGACCCTCCCCAGAGAATCGTCCCTCTATCTGCAGCGCTCCGGCTGCCTCCATCAATTCCATCGAACGATCGTAGAAGAACTTCATCGTGGAGATATCGTCTTTGTGGTTCATGAAGGTGGTGCGTAGCGCTGGGCGGCCCCACTTATCTTTTACATCGGGGTCCAAGGTCACATTATTAGTGGACAGGGGCAGGGAGGTGGTATGGCCGTTAAAAGAACAGGCGTGTGAGAACTCTGTTGCTATTGCGTCCTTATATTGTTTGCCCCAGGACTTGCCGCTGAACAAGCCACTGCCCATCGCCGCACCCATCGGCAAGCCTCGAGAGAGGGAGCGCTCGTCGATACCGCCACCACCATAGAAGCCATGTTTTGGGTCGATGCTATAGAAATCGTGAATCACGCGTGTGGTCGCGACGCTCTTAAAGGCATTGACCGGTTCGGCGAATAGGCCAGCAACACGCGAACTGCCGTTGAACATCAGGTTCTTGCCGACCATGCCACTGCCATTGGACAAGCCATCGGGATGGCTAGCGGATTCTGACAACAGCAGCAGCCGGGCCGATTCCGCGCCATTGGCGCTGAGCACTACGGACTTGGCGCGTTGTGCCTGTTCGACACCATTATCATCCCAATACACGACCTCATTGGCGCGCCCGCGCTCGTCGGTGTTGATTTTTGAAACAGTACAGCCGGTACGAAGCTCGCAATTGCCGGTGGCCTGTGCCAGTGGGATCATGGTAACCGCTGTAGAAGATTTAGCGCCTACCTCACAGCCGAAGCCATTACAGAAACCACAGTGAATGCAACCTGGGCGTCCGTTGTGGGGTTGCGACAAGATCGCATGGGGTTCTGGGTAGGCAGTGAGCCCCAGCTTCTTAGCCGCCCGCTCAAGCAATACGCCCGAGGACTTCACCGGAAGTGGGGGGCAAGGGTAGCCTCGTGAGCGGGGTGGGTCCCACGGGCCTTCCACCCCCGACAGACCTATTTCCCAATCGACCTTGGTGTAATAGGGTTCGAGTTCTTCATAGCTAATCGGCCAGTCGACGAAATTGGTGCCAGAGATTGGACCCAATACGCTGGCTTCCATGAAATCGATGGGGCGCAGGCGCCAGAAATTACCGGAAAAATGTGCGCTACTGCCCCCTACGTTATGGGCGTAGCCCAGTGGGGCCCCGTCGACGATCTGTGCCTTCTCATGCTCATAGCGGCGGAAGGTCTGGGGGTGGCCCTTGCGAGATCCCCATACCAAGCCTTCGTTCTGTGTGTAGTCCCATTCGTCGTGTTTGAAGTCCCCGGGTTGCAGGTAGGGCCCTTGCTCCAGGACCACTACCGAGAATCCTGCGCTGGACAACTCTTTCGCCATGATGCCGCCGGCAGAGCCGGAGCCGATTACTACAAAGTCTACTTCTTCACGTGTGGGATAGGATGCCCAAGCCATGTCTATTCTCCTTTCGCCGCGTAGTCAGCATCGTAAAAACCGTAGGGCGACATCCACATGTGTCGATCCTCGAAACCAATCAACTTCCAGCCGATCTGGTCACGGTTGCCGCCATACTCGGGCAGCGTGAAGGTGCCTGCGATGGTCATGAAACGCATGTTGCGAAAAAACTCCCCACCCTCGATCTCGGTTAACAGCAGGTCCTGTTGTTGCGCTGTTAAGTTGTGAAACGTGGCGCTCGCATAGCGACTCTGCGCGAGTGCCTGAAGTCCCATCAAGCCCTCCTGCATGCCCGGCAAATAATCTTTATGGCTGCCGCCCAAGACCGTGTCCATGAAGTAGACGGCACCCGCCTCGGTAGCCCCCGGTGTGTCATCGCTGGGAATGATGCGAGCGGCGATGGCCGTAAACTCCGCCGCCTCGTTCGCAGACAGAGTCGTGAATTCGGCCTGCTTCGCTTGGGCGGCGCGGGCCTGAGTACTCGCGCTTAAGATCATGGGCACAGACAAGGCGATGATCGACGTTCGCGCGGCTGCGCCTGTGCGAGCAAGAAACGCACGCCGGGAGAGTTTGGTGTCGCTCAATGGAAGACTCCTCAAGGGTTTAGATTCGTGGGAAAGCGCATTCGCGTTTAGTCTCCCGCGAGTCTAGGAAATCGCCATCACGGGGCACAACTTCTTTTCCTGCTATATTCCTCCTATTTTTATTCGCGCTAGCAATAGTGGGATGGGCGAGCAAAAGTGGTGCGATCCGCCTCTAAAGGGGGCGAGCTTGCGCACCGTTAAGATGCGCTAGATTCGCGAGGCGGGGGAGGAGGGAACTGTCTGTAATTGCGGGAATTATCGGCGCTAGAGTTGAAACTTAACCCCTAGCCAGGCCGCCCGAGGCGCGCCAATGCCGAGAAACAGTGGTCTATTGTCGAGCAGTCCGGGAATGAGCTCGCTTGGGTCTTCACCGAGTAGGCCAAAATTCTCATACTCGCGATCGAGCACATTGCTGACCTTCACGAAGACGGAAAAATTCGCGGCGAAGACATAGCTGGCCTGGGCATTGACGATGCTCGCGGCGCGCACCTGCGCTAAGGCGTTGCTCTCGTCGCCGCGCAGCACCTGTGAGCCGTTGTAGACGACTTCCGCGCCGATCGATAAGGCATCGTCGAAAGCATAATCGACACCGAACTTGGCGATGTGCTCTGGCAGTCCAGGTAGGCGGTCGCCTGGGCGAACGGCGATCTCCCCATCCGAGTTCGCGTCGGGATGATTCGGACTCAGCGCTAGGAAATTGTCATCGAAACGCGCCTGCACATAGGAGTAAGAGCCAAACCAATGCCAGTCGCCGAGTCGTTGTTGCGCGTTGAACTCAATGCCCTGCCGCACGGTGGCATCGACATTGGCGAACAAGCCCGTAGAGCGTCCGGTGGTCTGGAAGAGGATGTCATCCTGGTTACGGGCGCGGAATAGGCTTAACTGATAGTTGGCACCGTGCCAATCCCCGCGTAGTCCCAACTCGACACTCTTGGTGACGACATCGTCTAGGGGTGGGTCGGCGAGGAATGCATTGGGCAGTCGGCATTCGAACTCAACATCGTCCGGATCCTCGCCTTGGGCCAACGCAAAAGACTGCGCCAGCTCGAATACCCCCTCGTTGCAGGCTAGCTCAATCGGAGTCGGGACTCGATTCGCTTCGCTATAGGAGCCGTAGAGCGTGAGTGAGTCGTTGGGATTCCAGGTAATGCCGATGGCGGGATTGATACGTGCGAAGCGATGCTGGCCATTGAGCTCGGGACGCTCGCCAGAGCTGTCACTGAGAATGACTTCGGTGTGGTTATAGCGCGCCGACATGGTAAGGGCCCAATGCTCGTTGAGATCGAGGGTGTCGGTGAGGAAAACGCTATAGGTGTCGGTGTTGGTGCGGATATGCGTGGCGGCGTTGTCGAAATAGGTTCCGACGCCAAGGCCCTTGGTGCTGCGCGTTACGGGGTCGAGGTCGGAGAGCTCTAGGGTAGAGAGAAAGCGCGAATCGCCAAGGTGCGCACTGAGCCCGCCAATAAGTAGATTGCTTTTCCCTGCCAATGGCTCGCTTAGTGTGGCCTGCACACTGAAGCCGCGCGAGCGTTGGCGACGCTGACTGCGATTATTGATGGCGTCGTCGGCGAGCACGCCCGTGCCACTAAGATCGTCGGTGATATTCTCAATCTCGAAGTCTTCGGGGTCGAGGCCGGCAGCCAGCGCCCGTTGCTCAATGTCGCTGGCCAAGTCAGCAAAGCTTTGGTAGCGCGGGTCTGCGCCCGCACAGATCGCATCCAGCGACAGCCCTAAGGAGTCCTCTAAGGCATCTTCGATCTCGTCGGCCTCTTCGAAGAGGGCTTGCGCGCCTCCGGCGAATTCACAACGCTCAAACTCTGAGGCATCGCCATTGAAGGAATGAGTCTGGTTGTCACGCCAGTACAGATTAGTGCTGACCTCCAGCGCGGGGGCCAAACGGTGACGGGCGCTCAGTGCCAGCATCTGCATCGCATTGTCCGTGATGTCGGGGGCGGTGAACACGCTATTGCGCGCCTGTTTGGCTAGGCCAACGGGCAGGGCGCCATTGCCGATCAGATTGCTATCGCCGCGCTGATAGACCAAGTCTGCGGCGGACTGTTCGCTTGGGCGCCAACTTATGCCGCCGTAAAGATTCAGGGATTCGGAGGAAGACAGGCGGCGCCAGCCATCTTCATCGAAGTGGCTGAGGTTGAGGTAATACCCCCATTGGCCATTATTGCCACCGCTCTCGACGCTGGCGGTGTTGCGTCCCCAGGACCCGGTGCTGGCACTGACAGTTTGTGCTGGGAAATTGAAACCGTCTTTCATCTTGATGGCGAGCGCGCCGCCCAAGGTGTTGAGACCGAACACCGGGTTTGCGCCGCTGACCAGATCGATCCGATAGATCGCCGACTCGGGCACTAAATCCCAGTTCACGGCATCGCCGAGGGGTTCGTTGATGCGCACGCCGTTCTGGTACACAGAGAGGCCCTGTGGGAGCCCTAACAGAGGGGAGGCGGTGAAGCCCCGGTACTGAAGGTCGGCCTGCAGGGGATTGTTCTGCGCGGAGTTGATGTTGACGCTCGCCATACGGCTATTCAGATAGTCGCTAAGGTCGAGTGATTGCGCGGCCTCCAGCTCACCATATGAGGCGCTGTGTACGGCGAAGGGAATGCGTTTGAGCGATTGCAGCGTATCGCCGCTGGGGGTAATTCCGATGACCAGAATCTCATCGGCGGCACTCTGGGCCTGTACTGGCATCGCCGCATACAGGACGGTGAATGTCGAGACTAGCGCGATGGCGAATGGGGGTTTGTGCAATGCTCTCTCCAGTGGCTCTAACGGCCGTATTCCATGGCTTTTGAATTAGGGAGGGATATTAAGCAAAAACGCGTGGGTATTACAGACCTAATCGAGCCCTTACTTGTTGCCCTCGAATTAATATGCTAACAAGAGCGCTGGAGAACTACCCCCCAGAATTAACTACCGAAAATGAACTAAACAATAAAGGTCCAGGTCATGAACAACAAACCGATTACCGCTTTGCTGATCCTATTTCTCTGCGCGCTGGGCAGCGCTGCCTCGGCGCAGAGTCGCAACGCCATCGATGCGGGGCGGGGCGAGATTCCCCTAGTAGTGCCAAACACCTATAACAGCACTCTGAGTGCGCCCTTGATCGTGCTGCTACACGGTTATGGCTCGAGCGGCGCGGGGCAGGACGACTACATGAAGTTCAGCGAGCTGGCAGACCGCTATGGCTTCCTATTGGCGACCCCGGATGGCACCGTGGAGAGCGGTGGCGAGAAGCGTCGTTTCTGGAATGCCTCCAAGGCCTGCTGCAACTTCTTCGAGTCACAGTTAGACGATTCGAGCTATGTGTTGAATATCATCAAGTCCGTCCAGGGTCAGTACAACATCGATCCACGCCGCATCTATCTGATCGGTCACTCCAATGGTGGATTCATGTCCTATAGGACCGCCTATGAGCATTCCGATGTCATCGCCGGCATCGCGAGCCTAGCAGGGGCGGAGGCTACCGATGTGCTGCCAGCACCGGCGAATCCCGTGCATATACTGCAGATCCACGGCACCGCCGATGGCACTATCGCCTATGCTGGCAGCGATATTCGCGGCAACCTCTATCCGGGGGCCGAGGAGACGGTTGCGCGTTGGGCCTCCTACAATGGCTGCGAGGCGCAGGGCAAGGTTATCGGCACGCTCGATCTGGAGCGCAATCTAGAAGGGCTGGAGACCACGCGCACTAGCTTCGCTCAGGGCTGTTCTATCGGAGGTTCGACAGAGCTGTGGACGATTGCGGAAGGCTCCCACATACCGGCGATCTCAGAAAGTTTCAGCGAAGAGGTGGTCGAGTGGTTGCTCGCAAGGCCGAAGGTGTTAGCCATGCAAAATAGCACTGCGGACTAATGCTAGCGCACTAATTTCTTAGCAAAAAAAACGGCCTGTCGGATCGCTCTGACAGGCCGTTTTTATTGATCTAAAGTTTTTAGAGGCTCTAGTGTTTAAAGGCTCTGGATATAGGCGCCGATGTTGGCGATATCGGCTTCGCTTAGTGGTCCGGCAACGCCCCACATCAAGGCGCTCTGCGCGCCGCGCGTGCCGCTTGCCTTATAGGTATTCAGTGCATCGATGATAAAGGCAGAGTCACTTCCAGCTAGTTGTGGGCCTACGCCGCCCTCGGCACTTACCCCGTGGCATGCTTGGCAGGAAACGAAGGCAGTCTTGCCCAGTTGCGCAGGGCTCATCGCGGCGGCGGCCTCTGCCTTCGCGCGCTCTTGCTCGACGATAGTGCCGTTGGCAGCCACATAGTCTGCATAGCATTCGCCGACGCATTTATTGGCGCTAGGCTGGCCCTGAATCTCTAATCTAGAGGTGCTGATAAAGGTGACGATGATGCCGGCAACGACAAAGATGGCAATAGCGAGAAGATTCTTCATAACAACTCCTGGTGGGTGAACACAGATTTTACGCAGGAGTAAGCTAAATAGATGAAGCAAACTCCATTCAAATGACTCCGATCGCAGGCAAACACTTTCCAGTGTCCGCGGCATGCACGAGGCCAATCATAGGGGCGACGCAGCTTACCATCCAGAGGAATTTTTGCAACGGGAAATTACGCTTTCGAGGCACGTTTAGAGCCGTGTCTCACTCTTCTTGACGGGCTTTATAGCGTGCGATATGCGGGGCGAGTATCTCCAGTCCCGTCTGTTCGCAGGGGGGCAGATCGGCATCGCTAGTGGCCAATGGCGTCACGCGCTCACCCCATTTCACGAGGCCGGCACCCCAGGTCAGTCCTGCCCCGAAGGTCGCCATTAGCACGTAGTCGCCCGGCTTTATACGCTCCTCCTCCAGTGCCTCGGTAAGGGCCACGGGGATAGTGCCGGCAGAGGTGTTGCCGTATTTATGTACATTGACCATGACCTTGTGTTCGGGGATGCCGAGGCGTTTGGCCAGGGCGTCGAGAATGCGGCGATTGGCCTGGTGGGGCACCATGATGTTGACATCGTCAATGTGAAGGCCGGTCTGCGCGAGCACCTCCCCACAGGCGAAGGCCATGGCTTTTATGGCGCGTTTGAAGACCTCTTGGCCCTCGAAATTCCAGCCGTTGAACACGAAATCCTTGTCGAGTCGACTGTAGGCACTGCCAAGATTAGTGATCTGAATGGCGGAGGTAGTGTCCATTTCACAGCCGATCTTGCAGGCGAGCAGCCCCGTCGGTTCGGGACTAGCCTCGATCACCACCGCGCCGCAGGCATCTCCAAACAGCACCGCGACATCGCGGCGCGCCCAATCCATATAGTGGCTAATAAACTCTCCGCCGATGACTAACACTTTGCTGTGCGCGCCGGTTTTGATGAGATTGGTGCCGATATGCAGACCATAGAGGAAGCCGGTACAGGCGGAGTTGATGTCGATAGAGGCGGCATTGTGGGCGCCGATGGCATTCTGCACGATGGAGGCGGTGTTGGGACACAGGGAGTCCATGGTCAGGCTGCCCAGTAGGATTAGGTCGATCTCGGAGGCCGCCAGATTGGCCGCGGCCAGAGCGCGCTGTGCCGCCACGATCGCCATATCGGAGAAGTTGCAATGACAGACGCGACGCTCTTGAATGCCGGTGCGCGAACTAATCCACTCGTCCGAGGTATCCATGAAAGTCATCAAATCGGCGTTGCTAAGCACAGCTGGCGGGACACATTTACCCCATCCTGTTATCTGTGCATACTGCATGAGCTTCTCCTTAGTCTGCTGGGCAGGCCCTAGCCAGACGAACTTATAGTGTTTTCGATAGTGACCTAAGAGTTTGAGGATACTGCATTCTGCCATTGCGCGGTAGTCACTCAAAACCTGACGCGCTGCCCACCGAATCTTTACAGCGACAAGAGAGATCGAGCATGGAAAAACAAATAGAAGAACTCGTAACACGCTTCGAGAATAAGGGCATGAGTCGGCGCGATCTGGTGCGCTCATTGCTAGGGCTAGCCGGCACTATGTTGGCATCGCCGTTGTTGAGTGCGCAGCAAATTGCTCCCGTGGCTCTGGGCAGATCGATGAATCACGTCTCGCTCTCGGTCGCCGATGTGAATCGCTCGGCCGATTTCTACTCTCGCGTGCTGGGCATGCAGATCATCAGCAGGCCAGCCAACGGTGGCCTGAATATGGGGCTCGGGGCGGAGAGCTTCCTCGGCCTCTATCAGTTTCAGAACCCCGGCTCTATGCATCATCTGTGCATTGGCGTTGACGACTACGACGCCGACGCCATGGCGGCGCGATTAGAGCAGCATGGCATCGCAGGCAGCGTCAGCCGGGACCCGGCGAATAGGACCAGCGGGGGTGATCAATTGTATTTCAATGACCCGGATGGGATCCGTGTGCAATTGGCGCAGCACGGATATCTGGGTTAGAGACCCGCGTTCATCATGTTGTCATGAACCGTGCTTAGGCTGACGAGGTGAATCAAACCTCCACCTCGTCGCCACATGGAGCACTATCATGCCTCAATTTCAACACGCGTTAAGCCGTCGCCGTTTTCTCGCAGCCACCAGTGTTTCACTCGGTGCGCTTGCCCTGCGTGGCTACCCTGTTCAAGCAGCCGCAGCGGCGCACTTCACTCATGGAGTCGCCAGTGGCGATCCCCTTCAGGATCGCGTCATTTTATGGACGCGGGTTTTACCAGGCTCTGGGCTCGCCCAGGACATCGGGGTGCAATGGGAGGTGGCGGACGATGAGAGTTTCGAACACATCGTCGCGCGAGGGGAGAGTAGCACTGGGCCCGCGCGCGATTACACGCTGAAGATAGATGCAACTGGCCTGCTAGCTGGCAAGCAATACTTCTATCGTTTCATTGCACAGGGCGAGCAAAGCGCTGTTGGGCAAACGCGGACTCTGCCGGCCGCTGGTGTTGAGTCGCTGCAACTCGCGGTGCTTTCTTGTTCCAATTTTCCACAAGGCTATTTCAATGTCTACCGCGCGGTGGCGCAGCGTGACTATGACGTAGTGGTGCACCTCGGCGACTACATCTATGAATATGGACTTGGGGGTTATGCGAATCCCTTGATGGCGGGGAAGGGGCGCGAAGTGCGGCCGGAACACGAGATCGTCTCCCTAGAAGACTACCGCATGCGCTACGGGCTCTATCGTAGCGATGCCGATCTGCAGTTGGTGCATCAGGCTCACCCGTTTATCTGTGTATGGGATGATCACGAAATCACCAATAACACATGGGAAACTGGCGCGCAGAACCACAATGAGGGCGAGGGCGATTTCGCTGTTCGTCGCCTAGCTGCCATTCAAGCATTCTACGAATGGTTGCCAATTCGCGAGAGCAGCTCTGTGGAGGAGGGTATCATCTATCGAAGTTTCGACTTCGGTAATCTCGCGTCACTGATCATGCTAGATACTCGACTCGTGGGGCGTGATGAACAGCTTAGCCATGAACTGGGTATCGACACGCTACGCAGCGAACTGGCGAAACAGACACGCAGTATTATGGGGAGTGAACAGGAGCGTTGGTTCGACGAAGAGCTACGTAATTCCAAGGAATCCGGCATTACTTGGCAGATTATTGGGCAACAACTCTTGATGGGGAAATTATACCCTCCGCAGTTTTCCGATGAAGTGTTCGACCCGGCGCAGCGTGAACAGATCGTGAATGGTCGCTACGGCATGCTGCGAGCGCGAGGGCGTCAAGGTTTCCCTCTGAACTTAGATGCTTGGGATGGATATCCCGCGAATCGTGAACGCGTTTTCGACTCTATCCGCAAGAATGCGAACAATGCGGTGGTGTTAGCGGGTGATTCCCATAGTTCGTGGGCGTTCGACTTACGAGATGAGGCTGGGCATGCTGTAGCGGTAGAGTTTGCTACGCCCAGTGTTACCTCGCCCGGCTTTGAAAATTTCCTACCGCTCCCGCCGCAACAAGTGGAGGAGGCGACACTCGCCGCTAGTCCCGAATTGAAGTATATGAGGGCCAATGGTCGCGGCTGGATCGACCTGCACATAAACGCCGCAAAGAGCGCCGCCACTTGGCAGTTTGTGTCGACGATACTGGAGACCGAATTCACTGTGAGTTCGGGAGCCACGTTAGAATGCTATGCCGGCCAACATCGCATAAAAACTTGAGTCTTAGGGGCAGCGGCTAGTGGTCGAGATTGTGCAGCGGCAGTAGGGCGCACTTCTCATCCGGGCAGGCGATGACATCGTCTTGGCCGCGTGACTGTAAGGCGTTCAGTGGCACGATCGTATACTCCCCCGAGTGACGACTCAGGGCATCGCGACGGCGGTCCTTGGACCCGTCCGCTTTGCGCTTATCGAAGGTGAACAGCTGATAGTTCTCGGGCAGGTGTTTGCGCAGGTCTTCAAGACTGCGAAACGACAACGACTGTCCGTAGGTCAACTCGCAGACGATAAGCGGGCGCGTGTCGCGCAAGGTATTCTGCAATCCCTCCAGCGCTAATTTCTCGAAGCCCTCGACATCGATCTTCATGAGGTCGATGTGTGCGATGCCGGCGCTTGGGAAGTAGTCGTCTGCACGAACGAGTTCTAACTCGCCGATGCTGACATTGCCTTTGCTGGTCGTGCCAGCATCGAAGGAGCCGATGCCGACATTGCTGCCCGTGGGGGCGAAGAAGGGCAGACGGGTATTCTCATTGCTCAGCCCGAGCGGATGGACGGTAACCGTCTGTAGATTATTCGCTGCGATCTGTCGTTGCAGTTGCGCGCGCACGGGTTCGAATGGCTCGAAGCTATGCACCTGACAGCCATGGGCCGCCATAAATAGGGTGTGTTGGCCTACGTTGGCGCCGATGTCCACGAATAGGGGGGCGCTGGGGGCAAGCCGAGTCATGGTGTCGCGCAGGAAAAACAGCAGTGGCTTTTCGAAGGCACCGTAATAATAGATGTTGAAATCGATGTTGCAGTTCAGATTGCCGTGATACTGCAGCCCGAAAAAATCCCGCACGAATGGCGCATCGGGAGCATCGCCGAGCTTGGCAAGGCGCTTGTAAAGCTTGCGAGAGAAGCGCTCCGGCAACCATTTATGGTCCCAGAGAAAACGATAGAGAGAATAACTCAGACTCACTGTTTAAGATCCTGTGGCGCGGTGATTGTTCGGCCAATTGGCCCGGGCGCAGGCATTCTAACCCGGTATTTTTGTGATTTGTATTCCATTTTAAACTATTGACGCATTCAAGCTCTGGACAGTCGCGCTACTTGGGCCATAATCGATCTAACTCCTCGCCAAGCCTTAGATGGCTCGCTTGGAAACTCTCAAAGCCGGAAGAGGCTAAGTTTCTTCCGGTTTTTTTATGGGCGCGGTGAGGCGAGCCTGTTCGCCGAGATCGGCCCTGAGTATCTCCAGATCGCCAATGATCTGCTTGCTCAGTTGAATCAGATCGTCCAGGCGTTTGGTTTCGCATTCACAGAATTGCAGGAAACGCGGCTCTTGCGCGTACTCCATTTCACGCTCTAATTTATCGAGCAGGAAGCGATAGCTTTTCAATCTACTCTTGTAGGCTTCGATCAGCTCTTTCAGCATCGTTTTTATCCGGGGTAGGTTGACGGCTCGAGGGATTATGCAGATCCGTGAGGTCGATCTCGGGATAGTGTCGATCGACTTGTCGAATCACCGAGGAGATCAGGCTCTTCATGCTTTGTGCCGAGAGGGTCCTCGATTTTACTAAGTGGACGAAGTTTTGCTGCAATTGCATGATCACCAATTTCGGGAAGCGCATGCGGCCATTCGCGTCGGTCTCTGTGTCTACTGGCTGGCCAATGAGCTCGGATGTCGGAGCGGTGATTGTGCCTGGGTCTTTGCGTAAGCGACTCAATAGCAGTTTACGCCAGAACAAGCTGAAGGAGCGCCGCGTTGGCTGTGCTCGGTAGATGTTCTCGATGCTATCGGCTAGCGCCTGGAAGCGATAGCTGGCCTGGGATCCTGGGTAAGCAATGGTCACTGGCACTTGTTTCTGCACCGAAAGGCGCAGGTATTCGTCGCGCGGCACATAGCCGAGGTAATCCAGGTCCGTATTGAGATAACGCGCCGAAGCGCCGGACAGGCGTTTGTAGATATCCACGCTGTTGAGGTAGTTGTCTACCATATTGGTCAAGATATGAATCTTGCTCTCGCACTGTTTTTGGCGCATCACTTTCATCAGGGCGAAGGCGTCGGTGAGGGAGGTCGGCTCCGGCGTGACGACCAATACGCAATGCTCGGTAGCCTGCAGGAAGGTGGTGACATTGGCACTAATGCCTGCGGCGGTATCGATTATGAGATAGTCGAAACGCTGTTCCAGCGCCGTGAGAGCCTGCAGCAGAGTTTTCTGTTGAGTGACATCTAGGCTCGCGAATTCGGCGATACCCGAGGCCGCTGGGACGATGGTAATGCCACCCGGCCCCTCTAAGAGGATCTCCTCTATCTTCTTGCTGCCGTCCAACACCTGTTCGAGGGTGAATTGCGGGCTGAGATTCAACAAGATGTTGACGTTGGCTAGGCTGGTGTCGGCATCGAATACGCAGACGCTGAGTCCCTTTTTGGCGAGGGATATAGCGAGATTGACGCTGATATTCGTCTTACCGACCCCGCCCTTACCACTACTGATGGTAATAACGCGCCCGCGATCTTGGCTGTTGGAGGCCCTTTTCAAGTCGTTGGTTCCTGTGTTGTGCGTGTCCGAAGTATTGTAGCGCCGTTCGAGTGTATGGCACTCCTTACAGCGGGTATACTCGCAAGGATACACCAGAGCAAAGGAAAACAGCATGATTGGCGTGATTGGCGGCACTGGGCTTAGTGAGCCCAAGTTTCTCAGCGATGTGCAGATGCAGCAAGTCGCAACTCCCTATGACCAGCAGGACATCCAGATACTGACAGGTTCGGTGCAGGGTAAAGCCGTCGCCTTTGTGCCTCGTCATGGCCGCGGTCACAAAGTGCCGCCGCACCGGGTGAATTATCGGGCCAATCTATGGGCACTGCATGCCATCGGAGTGCGTGCGGTCATCGGCGTGAACGCGGTGGGGGGAATTCACCCTGAGACGGGTCCGGGCAGGCTCGCCGTGCCCGATCAGATTATCGACTATAGCTGGGGGCGCGAGCACACGTTCTTCGCCGATGGCTTGGATAGCGTGACCCATATCGATTTTAGCCACCCCTACGACGCACGCCTGCGCCAGTTACTGATCGCGGCCGCACAGGGGCGAGCCCTGTGGCCCCAGGGGGTCTATGGGTGTACGCAGGGGCCAAGGCTGGAGAGCGGGGCGGAAGTGCAACGCTTGCTGCGCGATGGTTGTGACATGGTGGGCATGACTGGCATGCCCGAGGCGGCGCTGGCGCGTGAGCTAGGGCTGGCCTATGCCTGCCTGGCGCTGTCGGTGAATTGGGCGGCTGGCCTCAGTGATGAGTTGATCACGATGGATGCCATAGAACGGGTGCTAAGCACGGGGATGACGGATGTTCTCGACGTGTTGCAGAAGGTGATAGTCGCTTTCGATTAAGGGCGCACGGAGGCGTTGGCGGCGGGCGTATTGCCGGGCAAATCCAGTGGTGGCAACGGCAGTGGGGGCAGGGTATAGGGTGATACCTGTACTAATAGTCCCATGGCGGGGTGGTCGAGGTAATGAAACTCGCGCACCCGCAAGTCGCGATTCTCCGCAAATTGAATGATGCGATTCACGAAAAATTGGGTCTGTTCGGGCGTCTCTTCTGCGGACTGCTTCGTAAGGATCGCCGGTAGCACGGGTAATTTCCAGGGGCTATCTTCCTCGGCCTGAGTGCCAAAACGGTTCAGCCAGAGATTGTTCTCTAGGATGATGCGATCACCACTATTGGTGAGGTAGAAGCTGAGACTTCCCTCTACCTCGCGGCGCTCATTGAAAGTCCTACCCCCCATAACAGCGACGGCGTTTGCCGCCCCGCGGCGCGTCATCAATTGTCGCCACACGCCATGAAAGACGATGCGATGTGCCGCAGATTGTGTGATGGCGCGATTGGTGCCGGTAAAGTCATGCGCGTCGGGAGGCAGCTGTAAAAACGCCGTTCTGGCAATGTCGGGCAGACGGAAGCCGATCTGCGCCGGCGCGTAGGGGGCTGGTCCTACGACTGGGGCTACGGGTGTCTCGAGCGCATCGAGCGCATCGCTGTCCAAGGGCGCGGCCAGAGCGGGCGCGAGCACCGACCAGTCGCTCAACTGCAGGGAATCGCTCACCTGGCGCAGGCGCCGCAGGCGTTCGGGGAATGCCACACTAAGGCGATTGGGCGACCAATTCTCCATGTCGAGATTGGCATCCTCGTACAGGAAAACCGTCACCTCGATCTGAAACCAATTATCGTCGCTGATCGCTTGTGCGTGGGCAGGGCCGTGCGCTGCCAAGGCAAGCAGAAGTACTAGGAGTGATTGTCGGCGAATCAGTACGTTCATGTCAGGGTATCGAAGCAATAGTCATTGCGCAGAATAACGCTTTATCGTGGATTGTCCAGCCGCACTCAATTAGCCTTGGCCAGTTTCGTCAGCATTTGCTCGATGAAAGAAATCTTCGCATCGGGATTGCTCGCACTGTGAGTGAATTGTAGCTGGGTTGGTCCCGCCAGTTTATAGACCTTGGGCTGTTGCTGCACGAGTTGCACGATCAGGCGCGGGTCCACCTTGGTGTGCTGCGAGAAGGAGAGTTTGCCGGTCACAGCGCTCGCGTCGATCTTGCTCACGCCCATCGCCTGCGCGCGCAGGCGCAAGGAGGTCACGCGGAAGAGGCGTTTGCTCTGCTCTGGTAATAGGCCGAAGCGGTCGATCATCTCTACCTGCAGTTCGCTCAACTCTTCGTCGTCCTTCGCCCCAGCGATGCGCTTATACATAATAAGACGCATGTGCACATCGGGCAGATAGTCCTCGGGTATCAGCGCGGGGATGCGCAGATTCACCTCGCTTATGCTGGACAGGCTCGCGTCGAGGTTCGGGGTGCGGCCCTCGCGAATCGCCTTGACTGCCTCTTCCAACATCTCCGTATAGAGAGTGAAGCCTATCTTCTGCATATGTCCGGTCTGTTCATCGCCTAGGATCTCACCGGCGCCACGGATCTCGAGGTCATGGCTGGCGAGGGTGAAGCCGGCCCCGAGGGTGCTGGCGGCACTGATAGCCTCGATGCGTTTGACCGCATCGGAGGTCATACTATTTTTGTTAGGCGTGAGCAGGTAGGCATAGGCCTGATGGTGCGAGCGGCCCACGCGCCCACGAAGCTGATGCAGCTGCGCGAGGCCGAGCTTGTCTGCCCGATCCATGATGATGGTGTTCGCGCTTGGAATATCGATGCCGGTCTCTATGATCGTCGAACACACGAGGATGTTGTAACGCTTGTGATAGAAGTCGGCCATGATTTGTTCGAGTTCGCGTTCGGGCAGTTGCCCATGGGCCACGCAGACGCGTGCCTCGGGAATTATTTCCTGAAGATGCTCGGCAGTCTTGTTGATCGTCTTCACCTCGTTGTGAAGATAGAACACTTGACCCCCTCGGAGTAACTCGCGCAACACTGCCTCTTTAATCAAGGCATCCTGGCTTTCGCGAATAAAGGTCTTCACCGACAGGCGTTTGGCTGGTGGTGTCACGATAAGCGACAAGTCGCGAACGCCCGACATCGCCATATTGAGTGTGCGTGGAATCGGCGTTGCGGTGAGCGTAAGGATGTCCACATCGGCGCGAATGGATTTGAGCTTCTCTTTCTGCGCCACCCCGAAACGGTGCTCCTCGTCGATGATAAGTAGGCCGAGGTCTTTGTACTTAATGGTGTCTTGCAAGAGTTTGTGTGTGCCGACGACGATATCGACATTACCGCTAGCGATACGGGCAAGCGTCTCCTGCACTTGCTTGGTGGAGCGAAAGCGGGAGATCAACTCGACTTGCACGGGCCAGTCCGCAAAGCGGTCGCGGAAACTCTCGTAATGCTGTTGGGCGAGCAGGGTGGTCGGCACGAGTATCGCGACCTGCTTGTTGTTCTGTACGGCGATGAAGGCGGCTCGCATCGCCACCTCGGTCTTGCCGAAACCTACATCGCCACAAACCAATCGATCCATGGCGCGTTTAGAGCTCATGTCCTTGGTGACAGCCTCGATAGCGTCTTGCTGGTCTGGGGTCTCCTCGAAGGGAAAGCTGGCGGCGAAATTATCGTAGTCGATATCGGCGCAGCGATACTGAAAACCCTGTCGGGCTTCGCGGCGCGCATAGATATCCAGTAGCTCGGCGGCCACATCTCTTATCTTTTCGGCCGCCTTATTGCGGGCCTTCTGCCATTGGTCGTTGCCCAGTTGGTTTAAGGGGGCGAGATCGGGTTCGGTGCCTCCGTAGCGGCTAATCAGATGCAGCGAGTACACCGGCACATAGAGCTTGGCGTCCTTGGCATATTCCAGGGTGAGGAATTCGGTGTCTTGCCCCTCGATGCTGAGCGTCTGCAGGCCTCGGTAACGACCGACGCCGTGCTCCAGATGCACCACCGCGGCGCCGATGTGCAATTCATTCAAGTTGCGAATCAGGAATTCGCTATTGTCCTGTGCCTTGCGTCGCCGACGCCGCTGCGCTACGCGCTGCCCGAATAACTGGGTCTCGGTTATCAGAGCCCTAGAGGGATCGTCGAGCCACAAGCCGCGATCCAGAGGCGCAACGGTGATGTTGAGCAGGTCTTCGCCGTCCAGAAATTCCTGCCAGCTGTCCACGGCATGAGGGCTAATCTTGATGCTCTTGAGTAGCTCCAACATGCTCTCGCGCCGCCCTGCGGTCTCGGCACAGAAAAGGATGCGACTCGTTGGGTGGCTGCTCAGTAGTTTCTGCAGAGCGACTAGGGGCGTCTGCGCGGCGCCGGCATTGAGGTCGGGAGGGCGCGACACCGCCACGGGCGCAGACTTGCTCGACTTGATCTCCTGATGAAGCTCGATGCTCGGGTAGTCGCGCAGGCGCGCAAAGGCCTCGTCGGGGCTGAGGAACAGCTCACTAGGGTTCAGAATCGGGCGCTGGCGATCGTGGCGGCGGTCCTCGAAACGACTCTTGATGTCGCTCCAGAAGCGTTGGCCCGAACCCTCAAGATCGCCGCTGCGCAGTATCAAGGTGTCTTTGGGGAAATAGTCGAAGACAGACTGCAGGGCGTCGAAGAATAGAGGCAGATAGTATTCGATACCCGCGGAGTGCAGTCCTTGGCTGATGTCTTGGTAGACGCTGCATTGACGCAGGTCCATGTCGAAGCGATTGCGGAAATTACTGCGAAACAAGGCGATGCCAGCCTCGTTCATCGGGTATTCCTTGCCCGGTAACAACTGAATCTGCTTAACCTTGTCCAGTGAGCGTTGGCTCTCCGGGTCGAAGGTGCGCAGGCTCTCTATCTCGTCGTCAAACAGATCGACGCGATAGGGGGCATCGCTGCCCATCGGGAAGATGTCCATGATCGAGCCGCGAATCGCGAACTCGCCGTGCTCATAGACCGAGTCCACGCATTGATAGCCTGCGCTGAGCAGATTATGACGCATCGGCTCGATCTCGAAGCGAGCCCCAACCTTAAGTACGAGGCTGTTGCCCAGCACATATTCCTTCGGGCTGACGCGGTGCATCAGGCTGGTCAGGGGCAGGATGAGGACCCCGCGCTTCAGGCTAGGGAGATGGTAGAGCGTACTCAGGCGGTCCGAAACGATGTCTTGATGGGCGGAGAAGTTGTCGTAGGGCAGCGTTTCCCAGTCGGGCAGCGAGTGCAGGGTAGCGGCCTGCGTCGCCGCGCAGAAGAACCCTAGTTCGCGACGCATGACGTCCGCCTCTTCGGTATTGGCGGTAATCAATACCACAGGCCCTTGATGGTGCTGGGCGATGTTGGCCACCGCTAAACTAAGGCTGCTGCCATGCAGGCCTGACCAGCGCCTGAGGTCGCCAGAGGCGCAGGGAAGTTCGGGTTTAAATAGATCCACTGTTTGCATCGTTCACGGTTCTGAATTCGCGGGGGCGTGAATTCTTGCATAAATACGGGTGGCTTGTCAGGACAAAGTGCGTGACAAAAGTGTCGGCTAACTTGCTACAGGGCACGATTGTGGGGCGCTTATGGTTGCACGAGCATGACAATACAAACATAATACCGCACTCCTCTATTAACCGTTTTTCAAAGGTGCAATCTGTGAGTCGACCCAGTTTGGATGATTATTTTGGCGATTGGAAACAGCGCGAAGCATTAGCACAGGAGATGATCCCAGTAGTGGGGCGTCTCTATAGCGAGCGCAACGTTGTGATATTTATCTACGGTCGTGCGCTGCATAACCGCTCGGTTGCCAACATCATGAAATCCCACCGTTTCGTACGCCAGGTTGGGCGTAACGAGATGTCTGAGTTCGAGAGCCACCCGGTTCTCATGGCGCTCGCTAAGCTCGATTTGGCTCATGTGCATATCGATTTGGGCAAGCTCACCGTGAAGTTCATGGAGCAGCAGAACGATCTCGGCGACGCCGCCTTAGAGGTCGAAGAGTTCGTGACGCGTGAGCTCGCCTATATGATCGGCGTGAAGACCAAGCCGATCGAGAAGTCACAAGACATCGTCCTGTTCGGCTTTGGCCGTATCGGTCGCCTGATCGCTCGTCTATTGATCGAGCGCACCAGCACTGGCGAGGTGATTCGACTGCGCGCCATCGTGGTGCGCCCTGGCAAAGAGGGCGACCTGCAAAAGCGTGCCAGCCTCTTTACCTCAGACTCGGTCCACGGTGCCTTCCAGGGCACGGTCCGCATCGACGAAGAGAATAAGTGCCTGATTGCCAATGGCAACGTCATCCAGGTCATCTACGCCAATAGCCCAGAGGAGATCGACTACACCAAGTACGGCATCAATGACGCGCTGATTATCGACAATACCGGCAAGTGGCGTGACGAGGCGGGGCTCTCTAAGCACCTGCTAGCGAAAGGGGTGAGCAAGGTTGCTCTCACCGCGCCAGGCAAGGGCGATCTGAAGAACATCGTGTTCGGCATCAACGACAATCAGATTAAGCCCGAAGACAAGATCATCACCGCAGCCTCCTGCACCACGAACGCGATTGCGCCGGTGCTGAAGATGGTCAATGACAAATTCGGCATTGTTCACGGTCACGTCGAGACAGTCCACGCTTATACCAATGACCAGAATCTGATCGACAACTACCACGAGGGTAATCGCCGTGGTCGCAGTGCGGCGCTGAATATGGTCTTGACTGAGACTGGCGCGGCGCAGGCAGTCGTGAAGGCTATTCCCGAGCTGATGGGGAAACTGACCGGCAACGCAGTGCGCGTGCCGATCCCCAATGTCTCGATGGCGATTCTGAGCCTGCATTTGGAGACCGCCACTAGCAAGATCGAGCTGAACGAGTTCCTGCGCCAGATCGCCCTGCACTCGAACCTACAGAACCAGATTGCCTATACCGAAGAGGCCGATGCGGTATCCAGTGACTTCGTTGGCTCTCGCGAGGCGGCCATCGTGGACTCCACGGCGACCATCGTGCAGGGCAATAATTGCGTTCTCTACCTGTGGTATGACAATGAATTCGGCTATTGCAATCAGGTAGTGCGAATGGTCTACAAGATGATTGGAGTCAACTATCGCTATTACCCGATGGGAGAATAAGCGCTTTTCGATGACCGGATGCCATAGAAAGCGTTGGCATTCCGGTCCTCTAGTCACTATAATTGCCGCGCTTAAACAGCCGGTTCTCTAAAAAAATTCCTAAAAATAAAACCGACGTCAGAAACGTTGTATGTGATTTCTGTGCCCGTGGCGTTTCTTATGCCTATAGGTGCGAACGGTTCCTCGTGCAAGAATTGCTTTTTGCGTTAAGAAACTCCAGTAATTACTAGGCTTGGCGAATGATCAAAATTACCCGCGGTTTGGATTTACCGATAGCTGGTGCACCAGAGCAATCCATCGAGAATGCGCGACCAGTTCGCTCAGTCGCCATACTTGGCCATGATTATGTGGGCATGAAACCCACGATGGCGGTCAAAGAAGGCGATCGCGTCAAGCTTGGGCAGGCGCTGTTCGAGGACAAGAAGACCCCGGGCGTTATCTATACCGCTCCAGGGGCAGGCGTAGTGCGCGAGATTAATCGCGGCGACCGCCGAGTATTTCTCTCCCTAGTCATCGATCTCGATGACAGCGAAGAACAACTCGAGTTTTCCAGCTACGCGCCAGAAGCCTTGGCGACATTGCCTCGCGACAAAGTCGTCGCCAATCTCGTCGAATCCGGACAGTGGAGCGCCTTGCGCACTCGCCCCTACAGCAAAGTGCCCGCAATCGACGCCACGCCACACTCGCTGTTTATCAATGCGATGGACAGCAATCCCCTCGCGGCAGATCCCGAAATTATTGCGCGTGAGAACTCCGACGATTTTATCAATGGCATCAACGTGCTCTCGCGACTGACTCAGGGCAAAGTGTTTCTCTGTCGTGCCTTGTCCAGCTTCGAGGGTATCGAGAAGCAGAGCCTCGCGCAGAATGTCCAAGTCGAGACGTTCGCCGGGCCACATCCGGCAGGTCTTACCGGTACCCACGTGCATTTCCTCGCGCCGGTGAGTCTGGCCAAGCAGGTCTGGAGTATTAACTACCAAGACGTGATCGCGATCGGCAGGCTCTTCACCACGGGTAGGATCAGCACCGAGCGCGTTGTTGCGCTGGCAGGTCCCCAGGTCCTCAAGCCGCGCTTGTTGAAGACGCGACTTGGCGCCAACCTCGAAGAGCTGTGCGCCGGCGAATTGCAGGCCGACGAGAATCGCGTGATCTCTGGCTCCGTACTCTCCGGGCGTGCGGCGCGTGGCGTGGAGTCTTATCTCGGACGCTATCATCTCCAGATATGCGTGTTGAAAGAGGGGCGAGAGCGCGTCCTGTTAGGCTATCTGTCGCCAGGCACTGAGCGTCACTCGGTCCTGGGCATCTATCTGTCCAGCCTGTTTAAGGGCCGTAAGTTTCCGTTCACCACCACTACCAATGGCAGTAATCGCGCCATGGTGCCAGTTGGCAGTTACGAGCGTGTAATGCCGATGGACATCCTTCCTACACAGCTATTACGTGCCCTTATCGTTGGCGATATCGAGTCCGCTCAGAATCTTGGCGCCTTGGAGCTCGATGAGGAAGACTTGGCGCTTTGTACCTATGTATGTCCCGGCAAGTACGAATATGGTCCCATTTTGCGCGACAACCTGTCGCGCATCGAAAAAGAGAGCTAGTGGATTAAACGACTATGGGTTTGCGCAGAATACTCGACGATATAGCACCGCATTTCGAGAAAGGCGGTCGATACGAAAAATGGTTTGCCCTGTATGAGGCGGTAGACACGATTTTCTACAGCCCGAGCAAGGTGACGGTCTCTCCCGCGCACGTGCGCGATGGTGTCGACCTAAAGCGCATCATGATCACCGTGTGGCTGGCAGCGTTTCCAGCGATGTTTTACGGCATGTATAACGTGGGCTTCCAGGGCATCACGGCGATGTCCAATATGGGCCTGACCACGACGGGCGACTGGCACGGCTACTGGATCGAACTATTCTCCTCTTATAACCCGAACAGCATCTGG
The DNA here is from genome assembly GCA_002416505.1 of Gammaproteobacteria bacterium UBA5078. Taxonomy (GTDB): domain Bacteria; phylum Pseudomonadota; class Gammaproteobacteria; order Pseudomonadales; family Pseudohongiellaceae; genus UBA5078. The sequence continues at coordinate 86,688 of DIAM01000014.1, read as the reverse complement.
GATTGTTTCTGGTTTGGCGCCGTACATTACGTGCCCATCTACGCCACGATCTTCATCGTCGGCGGATTCTGGGAAGTACTCTTCGCCAGTATCCGCAAGCACGAGATCAACGAAGGCTTCTTCGTCACCTCGATCCTGTTCTCCTTGATCGTGCCGCCGGATCTGCCACTTTGGCAGGCAGCGCTCGGCATAAGCTTCGGCGTGGTGGTGGGCAAGGAAGTGTTCGGTGGTACCGGTAAGAACTTCTTAAACCCCGCGCTGACGGCGCGCGCATTCCTGTTCTTCGCCTATGCACCGCAGATGTCCGGTGATGCGGTATGGACAGCGGTCGATGGCTTCAGCGGCGCGACTTCCCTGAGTCAGATCGCGGCGCAGGGTCTTCCCGCGCTGACCTCAACCTCCGGCCAAGAACTCACTTGGCTCGACGCCTTTATCGGCCGCGAGCAGGGCTCCATCGGCGAGACCTCCGCGCTCGCCATCATGATTGGTGCCGCGATTCTACTGATCACGCGTATCGCCTCATGGCGCATCATGTCCGGGGTGTTCCTCGGCATGGTGGCATTCTCACTACTACTTAACGGTATCGGGTCTGACACCAACCCTGGTTTCGCGACCCCTTGGTACTGGCATTTCGTGCTTGGCGGCTTCGCCTTCGGCATGGTGTTCATGGCGACCGACCCAGTATCGGCTGCGATGACCAACACGGGTAAATGGATCTACGGTGCACTGATCGGAGTGATGGCCGTGATGATCCGCGTACTCAACCCTGCGTACCCAGAGGGCGTGATGCTGGCGATTCTGTTCGCCAACCTCAGCGCGCCTCTGATCGACTACGTCGTCGTTCGCGCGAACATCAAAAGGAGGCTTGCTCGCAATGTCATCTAAAGATTCAGTCGGCGGAACGCTTAAGGTCGCACTACTACTATGTGTGGTGTGCTCGATCTTCATCTCCAGTGCGGCGGTCATCTTGAAGCCTCTGCAAGAGGCCAATAAGACGCTCGACCGCAACAAGAATATTCTCGCCGCGGCGGGCATGTATGACGCTGCCGTGACCCCGGAGAGCGAGGTCGCCGATCTGTTCGCGCAATTCACGCCGCGCATCGTCGACCTAGATGCCGGTGAGTTTCTCGACGAGACACGGTTAAGCGCATTAGGGATCGATCCCGCCACTTATGACCAACGCGCCGTGCAGAATGCCGCCGAGTTCTCCGACGCCCTTAGCGGGGAAGAGGATATCGCGGGTCTCAAGCGTCGCGTGCGTTATGCCACGGTCTATCTGGTGAGCGATGCGAATGGCGAGATACAGGACATCGTTCTGCCCATTAGCGGCTATGGCCTGTGGGGCACGATGTATGGCTACTTAGCCCTAGAGGGCGATGGCAATACCGTCAAGGGCATCGGCTATTACGATCAGAAGGAAACTCCCGGGCTGGGCGGCGAAGTAGTTAACCCGCGCTGGAAGGCGTTGTGGCCGGGCAAACAGGTCTATGACCAGAACGGCGCCGTCGCACTGAGCGTCGTCAAGGGCGGCGGTCAGGGGATTCATCAGGTGGATGGACTCTCCGGCGCATCGCTGACCAGTCGTGGCGTCGACAATATGATCGAGTTTTGGATGGGTCCGATGGGTTTCGGTCCGTTCCTCGACAATCTCACCAACCGTTAAGCAAGGGTGAATCAAAATGTCAGCTGACACAAAAAGCATATTGCTTAAACCGATATTCGCGAATAACCCGATCGGGCTACAGATCCTCGGCGTATGTTCGGCACTAGCGGTAACGACTAGCCTTAAGGTCGCCCTCGTGATGTGCGTGGCGCTGACGGTGGTGACCGCATTCTCGAACTTCTTCATCTCCTGCGTGCGCAACTACATGCCTAACAGCATCCGCATCATTGTGCAGATGACCATCATCGCGTCTCTGGTAATCGCGGTTGACCTGATCCTTCAAGCCTTCGCCTACGCTATCAGCAAGCAGCTAAGCGTGTTCGTCGGCTTGATCATTACCAATTGCATCGTGATGGGGCGCGCCGAAGCCTTCGCGATGAAGAATCCTCCCGTGCTGAGTTTCATGGACGGCATCGGCAATGGCCTTGGCTATTCGGTCGTATTGATCGTCGTGGGCACCATTCGTGAGCTGTTTGGCTCTGGCTCGCTGCTGGGCATTCAGATACTGCCATTGATCTCTAATGGTGGTTGGTATCAGCCCAATGGTCTGATGCTGCTCGCCCCTAGCGCCTTCTTCATTATCGGTTTCCTGATCTGGGCCCTGCGCTCGGTGCGCACCGAGCAGACAGAGAAAGATGAGTTTCGTATCGCCGCCCATAACGTCGCGGAGGCCTCGCACTAATGGAACACTATTTAAGCCTATTCGTGCGTGCGGTGTTCGTGGAGAACATGGCGCTGCAGATGTTCCTCGGGATGTGTACATTCTTGGCGGTGTCCAAGAAAGTCGAGACGGCAGTAGGTCTCGGTATCGCGGTTGTCGTGGTGCAGGCTATTACCGTACCGGTCAACAATCTGCTCTTCCAATTCCTGCTCAAGGATGGCGCATTGGCGTGGGCCGGGCTGCCGGAGCTAGACCTTAGCTTCCTCGGCTTCCTCGTCTATATCGGCGTGATCGCGGCGATCGTGCAGGTGCTGGAGATGGTGTTAGATAAATATATGCCGGCCCTGTACAACGCGCTCGGCGTGTTTCTGCCGCTGATCACGGTGAACTGCGCCATCTTAGGAGCGTCCCTGTTCATGGTGGAGCGTCAGTACAGCTTCTCAGAGAGTGTCGTTTATGGCACCGGCGCCGGGGTAGGCTGGGCAATAGCGATTGCCGCCATGGCCGCGATTCGTGAAAAACTCAAATATAGCGATGTTCCGCACGGCCTTCGTGGCTTGGGCATTACTTTCGTGACCACGGGCTTGATGTCCTTGGGTTTCATGTCCTTCAGTGGTTTGTCCCTGTAGCAAATAGGATTCAGTAATGATTGATATTGCAGCGATAATCGGCGGCGTTGTCATGTTTACCGCGGTGGTGATGATCCTCGTGGGCATGATTCTGGCCGCCCGTGCCCGTCTCGTGAGCACGGGCAACGTCCGTATCGAGATTAATGGCGACCCAGAGAAATCAATCACCGTGCCAGCAGGTGGCAAGCTCCTCAACACTCTCGCAGATCAGGGCATCTATTTGTCCTCTGCCTGTGGCGGTGGTGGCACCTGTGCGCAGTGTCGCTGCCAGGTAATCGATGGCGGCGGCTCCATGCTGCCTACCGAGCAGGGCCACTTCACCATGGGTGAGGCGAAGGCGCATTGGCGCCTGTCCTGTCAGGTTGCCGTGAAGCAGGACATGAAGATCGAGATCGAGCCCGAGTTCTTCGGGGTGAAGCAATGGGAATGTACCGTTGTCTCCAACGACAACGTCGCGACCTTTATTAAAGAATTGGTGTTAGAGATTCCCGACGGCGATAGCGTCGATTTCCGTGCCGGTGGTTATGTGCAGCTAGAAGTCCCACCCCATGAAGTTCGTTATAAGGATTTCATTATCGGCGATAAGTATCGCGGAGACTGGGAGAAGTTCGGCCTGTTCGAGCACGTATCCAAATGCGACAAGACGACCATTCGTGCCTACTCTATGGCGAACTATCCCGAAGAGAAGGGCATCATCAAGTTCAATATTCGTATTGCGACGCCGCCGCCCAAGTCTAGCCTTCCTCCCGGCGTGATGTCCTCCTATGTCTTTAACCTTAAGCCGGGCGATAAGATCAAGGTATTCGGACCATTCGGCGAGTTTTTTGCCAAGGATACCGACGCAGAGATGGTCTTCATCGGCGGCGGTGCCGGTATGGCACCGATGCGCTCACACATCTTCGATCAACTGCGTCGGCTAAACTCTAAGCGCAAGATCAGCTTCTGGTACGGCGCGCGTAGCCTGAAAGAGATGTTCTATGTGAACGACTACGACACGCTCGCTGCTGAGCACGATAACTTTCAGTGGCATGTGGCGCTTTCTGATCCGCAACCAGAAGACAATTGGAATGGTATGACGGGCTTCATTCACAACGTCGTGCTCGAGCATTATCTGAAAAATCATCCTGCCCCGGAAGATTGTGAGTTCTATATGTGCGGACCGCCCATGATGAACGCCGCGGTAATCAAGATGCTCAAAGACCTCGGGGTCGAGGACGAGAACATCGCCTTGGATGAATTCTCCTAAGGCGAAATCGATCAGGCTTATGGCATCACCGTCATGAGCCTGAGCCATTTCTGGGGCAGCACAAGTTGCAATTGAAGTTTTACGGAAACGCTTTCGATGAAAGAATTTTTGAAGCGTCATAGTGCCTCTGTCAGCGTCCTCGTTATTCTGCTTGTTTCCCTGTATTTCTGGCAGCCTGGGCCAAACGCTATCGCCATTACCGAGTTCGGTGGCGCGACGATGGGCACCTCTTACAGCGTTAAAGTTGTGGAGGAATCAAGCAGCTCCTCCGTGGACCTATTAGCACGCGAGGTCAGCGAGATACTCAGGGTGCTCGACAAAGAAGTGATGTCGACCTACTCCGAGGACTCCGAGCTCACCGCGATCAATGCGGCGCCGATCAACGAACAGATCATGCTTTCAGGCGCCATGTCTGATGTATTGTCGCTAGCGCTCGAGATAAATGCACTCACCGATGGCGCCTTCGACGTAACGGTAGGGCCGCTGGTCAATCGTTGGGGATTCGGGCCGGAGCAGCGTCACCAGTCTCGCATCCCCGATCAAGCCGAGATCGATGCCATCGCGGCGCGTGTTGGCTCGCAATACCTCGATTTGGACGCCACTGCCGCCACCTTAGTGAAGAGGGCAGATGTCTATATCGACTTGAGCGGCATCGCCAAAGGCTATGCGGTCGATCAGTTGGCCCATTATCTGGATGAGCGCGGCTACGCCAGCTATTTTATCGAGGTGGGTGGTGAGCTACGGATTAAGGGCTATAAACCCGGCGAACAGACATGGGTGCCCGCCATCGAAACCCCAGCGGATACCGCGCCACAGGTACACAATATTTTCTATGCGAAGGGGGAGTCGATAGCCGTTGCCGGGTCTGGGGATTATCGCAATTATTTCGATCTAGACGGCGTACACTACTCCCATGAGATCGATCCCGCGACCGGTCGCCCCGTGACCCATAATCTCGCGGCGGTCTATGTAATCGACGCCTCGGCCGCACGTGCGGATGCTCTGGCCACGGCGTTTATGGTGTTAGGCACCCAGCGCGGGTTCGAGTTGGCGCGCAGCATCGGCTTGGCCGCGTACTTCATTAGCAAGCGCGAGGCGCAAGAGGGCTTTGATGATCTGTACACGAGCCAGTTTGCCCATTATCTAAGTATCGATTAACGACTAGACTATAAACGACGACGGTTAAACGGAGTGAACATGACAACGGTATTTGCGAGTTTCATCGTGCTAGCACTGATAATCGCTGCGATGGCCATTGGCGTCATCATGGGGCGAGCGCCGATCAAGGGCACCTGCGGCGGCTTGAACAATGGCAGTGCGGATAGCGGCTGCTCGCTGTGCGGGGGAAACCCGAGTAAATGTGAAGAGACCACGCAATAATTCAGGGAGTTTTAGTTGCTGATGCAGAAGTTACATTACGACATTGTGGTGATCGGCAGTGGCCCCGCCGGCGAGTCCGCGGCGATGAATGCCGCAAAGAAGGGTAGGCGCGTCGCGGTGGTCTCGGATCGCGAGGAAGTCGGTGGCAATTGCACACACCTGGGTACTATTCCCTCCAAGGCCTTGCGACAGAGCGTCAAACAGGTCATGCAGTTCAGCTCGAACCCGCTGTTGAAGGAGTTCGCGACGCTGCGCAAGCCGAGCTTCCCGCAGATCATGCAGCATGCCAATCGTGTCATCCACGAGCAGGTGCATCTGCGCAGCGCCTACTATCAGAAGAACGGCATCGACATCATTCATGGCCTTGCAGCGTTCGAGGATGCGCACACCGTCAAATTAGGCAGCCGCGGCCCGATCCTCACCGCCGACTATTTTATTATCGCGACCGGCTCGCGCCCCTATCGTCCCGACAGCGTCGACTTCACCCATCCGCGTATCTTCGATAGCGATACCATCCTGAGTCTCGACCATTCGCCGCGCAAGGTGACCGTCATCGGCGCCGGCGTCATCGGCTGCGAGTATGCGTCGATTTTCGCCGGTCTAGGGGCGAAGGTGGAATTGATCAACCCGGCGGAGACCCTGCTGTCCTTCCTTGACTGGGAGATTTCCGACGCGCTGAGCTATCACCTGCGCGATGCCGGTGTGCGCAGCCGTCACAATGAGGAGTATGAGAAGCTGGAGTACTTCGATACCCACATAGTGACGCATCTGAAATCGGGTAAGCGCATCAAGAGTGACATCGTGCTGTGGGCCAATGGCCGCACCGGCAATACCGACCAGCTGAATCTAGAGTCGATCGGCCTAGTGCCCAACTCCCGCGGTCAGCTCGAGATCGATAAGACCTATCGCACGACGGTGGAGAACATCTACGCGGCAGGGGATGTGATCGGTTGGCCCTCACTGGCCAGCGTCTCCTATGATCAGGGCCGCTCCGCGTCCAATGCCATCGTCGACCCTAAGGCCTGCGTCGAGATCGATCGCTTCGCCTCGGGCATCTATACCATCCCGGAGATCAGCACCCTCGGCAAGACCGAGCGCGAGTTGACCAAAGAGCGCATCCCTTACGAGGTGGGCAAGGCCTTCTTCAAGAGCACCGCGCGCGGCCTAATTACGGGTGAGCAGGTGGGAATGCTGAAGATTATCTTCCACTTCGAGACCCTAGAGGTTCTAGGCATCCATTGTTTTGGCGATCAGGCGTCCGAGATCGTGCACATCGGACAGGCCATCATGCTGCAAGAGGGCAAGGCCAATACGCTAAAATATTTTCTTAGTACGACGTTCAATTATCCCACCATGGCCGAGGCCTACCGCATAGCGGCTCAAGACGGGTTGAATCGAGTATTCTAAGCGCCACACTGGAGAATAAAGCATGCCTATGAGCACTGTATCGGTACTAGGGGGAGGCAGTTTCGGAACCGTTATTGCTAATATCATTGGCCAGAACGGCTACCGCGTAAAGTTTTGGATGCGCAACGAAGTTCTCGTCGACGAGGTGAATACTAAGCACGAGAATTCGCGTTACCTGCCCGGATACATCCTCCATGACAATGTCGTTGGCTATGCCGATATGCGGGCTGCAGTGGAGGACAGTGATGTCATCTTCGTGGCGGTGCCTAGCGCCTACTTCCGCGCCGTGGTCAAAGACATGCTGCAATGGAGCAAGCCAGAGGCGATTCTCGTCAGCACTACCAAGGGCATCGAGCCCGGCTCATTCAAATTGATGAGCCAGGTATTGGGTCAGGAGGCGCCCGAGGCGCGCATCGGGGTGATGAGCGGGCCGAACCTCGCCAAAGAGATCGCCGCTAAGAACCTCACCGGCACCGTTATCGCCAGCGAACATGTCTCCGTGCGCGAGGTCGTCCAGAAGGTGCTCAAGTCCGAGTACTTTAGGGTCTACACCAATGATGATATGTTTGGGGTAGAGTTGGGCGGGGCCTTGAAGAATATCTATGCCATTATCGCGGGTTTGGCCGACGCGATGGGCATGGGGCACAATACCAATAGCATGTTGGTCACCCGCAGCCTCACCGAGATGGCTCGCTTCGGGCGTCGTCTAGGCGCAGACCCCATGACCTTCTTGGGTCTGTCCGGAGTTGGCGACCTAGTCGTGACCTGCTCCTCCCCCCTGTCTCGCAATTTCAGAGTGGGGATGGCCCTTGGCAAAGGCCTTAAAATCGAAGAAGCCTTGGTCGAAGTCGGTCAGGTAGCCGAAGGGGTCAATACCCTGAAGTCGGTTTATGAGAAGGCCGCGGAACTGGAGGTATATATGCCATTAGTAAACGGGCTGTATCAGATCATCTATAATGGCAGCTCGGTGCACAATATCGTGGCCTCGCTAATGCTAGGTGAGCAGGCGCTGGATGTTGAGTATGAAGCCAATCAAGCCAAAACTTTGAATCCTAAGGAGTAAACATGTCCGACGATATCGTTGAAAATCTCAAGGAGCCTTCACAGTGGTTACGTATTGCGTACATGATTGCGCTCGCGGTGGCTCTCTATGTGGCCAGCGTCGTGCTCACTCTGCTCACCATCGCACAGGCTGTGTTTAGCCTGCTCACGGGCAAAGACAACCTAAATCTGCGCGCATTGGGCAAAGACCTCGGCACCTATGTGCACCAGATTCTAGAGTTCTTGACCTATAACAGTGAGCTTAAGCCTTTTCCGTTCTCCCCCTATCCGGGCGCGGAGGAGGTAAGCATTGTCGAGCCTGCTCCAGCGCCCACCCCAGCGCCTGAGAAGAGTGTTGAACCAAACAAGGCCGCTCCCAAAAAAGCAGCCCCTAAAAAGGCTGCCCCTAAAAAGGAGGAGGCCAAGAAACCTGCCAGTAAAGCGACGGCAACCCGTAAGACGGCAGCAAAGAAGGCGGCCAAGAGTTCTGTTCGAGATGACGACTCGAAGCCCGAGGTTTAGGGCTATGGCGATGGGATTGCGCGCTATTGTGTGCCTGCTCTTGGTGAGCCAGGGCGCATCGGCATGGGCACAGCTTGCTGAGTCGCCGGTGGATCACGAGTTGATAGAGCGTTTCCCCGGCGCCGAGATCGTGGATTATCGCACCCCTGGCACGACCAATTACCGCCTCGCCTTAGACCGCATGCAACGCGTCAATGGCCGCGTCTCTGCCGGCCGCGAGGAGCGCGTCGACGGCACGCTTACGCGCATTAGCTATAAGATACCCGAAGGCTATTCTAGCGCGGATGTATTCGCGCACTATTCCACGCAGATGCTGTCCGCTGGTCCGGAGCTATACCGTTGCCAGGGGCGCGGTTGTGGTAGTAGTAATTTCTGGGCCAATGATGTGTTCGAGAATCGCATCCTCTATGGCCCAGATGCTGATCAGTTCTATCTTGTCAGCACCGTTGGCAGTGACGAGCAGCATATTACGGCCTATCTGGCCCTCTATGTTATTACGCGCGGCAATCGCAGTGTCTATGCCCACCTCGATATCATCGAGATGAGCGATTTCGTTAGCGATGTCCCGACCACTAGCCCCGAGGCCTTGGCGCTGCAAATTCAGCAGGAAGGTAGTGTGATCTTGCAGGGTGTGGGCTTCGATGCGCAAGATCAGATGCAAGACAACGGTGGCTTTACCGTCTTGCTCAATACATTGCGTAATGCGCCATTGATGCATATCTATATCGTGGGGCATCTCAGTGGTGGCGGGTCGCTCGATCAACTGCTAACACGCTCGAGCCAACGCGCGCAGAGCCTAGCCGATCGGCTGGTTGCCCAGGGTATTAATGAGTCGCGGATAATCGCGCAGGGAGTAGGGCCTTTGGCGCCTTCGTGCCGGCAGGCCCCGTGCACGGAACGCATCGAGATTGTGCTGCGTCCCTAGTTTATTTGCTGATTAGGGATAGGAACTCGTTACGTGTGCTCTGAGAATTGCGGAATGCTCCCAGCATGCACGAGGTCGTCATGATGGAGTTTTGCTTCTCCACACCCCGCATCATCATGCACATATGCTGTGCCTCGATAATGACGGCCGCGCCGGTAGCGCCTGTCTTATTGACGATGGTCTCGGCGATCTCCTTCGTCAAGTTCTCCTGTATCTGCATGCGCCGCGCGAATATATCCACGATACGTGCGATCTTAGACAAGCCGATGACTTTGCCCTGGGGAATATAGGCTACGTGGCATTTGCCGATAAAGGGCAGCATGTGGTGTTCGCACATGGAGTACAGCTCGATGTTCTTCACGATCACCATCTCTTCTGAGCTGGAGGGGAAGAGGGCGTTGTTGATCACTTCGTCGATGTTCTGGCTATAGCCGCGCATGAGGAATTCCATGGCTTTGGCGGCGCGTTTCGGGGTATCTGCGAGCCCGGGGCGGTTGAGGTCTTCGCCGATCGCTTTGATGATATCCTGATAGGCTTTTTCCATTATCTGTGTCATGGCAAGTCTATTTGATCCTAGCAATTAAAAGAGGCGCTAACCCTACGCCACAGAGCGGGGCCGGGTAAAGTACTTTTCGAGGCAATGATCGGTCGCAAGCCCACGTTGTACCTCGCCTGAGGAGGTTTGAGTGAGTAATAGTAAGGCGGAGACTGTGGCGCAATGCGTGAGCCGAGTCAGTGAACAATTAGAGGCGGCGGACCTATTCTACGGTCATGGCACCGATAACCCTTGGGATGAGGCCGTATATTTGGTCTTCACTGTGCTCGGGATTCCCTTCGATGCAGAACAGGCGCAGATGAGCCAGGCGCTCAGCACTGCTCAGAGCGCTACGCTAGACGCACTATTGTCGCGTCGCATCGAGCAGCGCGTGCCCGTGGCCTATCTAGTGCAAGAGGCCTGGTTCGCCGGGCTGCCTTTCAAGGTCGATGAGCGGGTCCTGATTCCTCGCTCGCCATTGGCGGAGCTGATTGCCCAGCGTTTCGAGACGCTATTGCCCGCAGTGCCGCAGCGTATCCTCGACCTGTGCACAGGCAGCGGTTGCATCGGCATTGCCACCGCGCTGGCTTTCGAGCAAGCACGGGTCGATCTGGCCGATATCTCTTCCCATGCCCTAAGCCTCGCGCGGGATAATATTGTGCGGCACGGTGTTGAGGCGCGGGTTAGGGCCATTGAGTCGGACCTATTCGCCGGACTCGAGGGGCCTTATTCGCTGATCCTGTGCAATCCTCCCTATGTCTCCCAGAGTGAGATCGACGATCTGCCCCCCGAGTACGCTCATGAGCCAGTGTTGGGGCTTTATTCGGACGAGGAGGGTCTCGCGATACCGTTGCAGATCCTGCGCCAGGCGGCTGATTATCTCAGTGAGGACGGAGTCCTCATCATGGAGGTGGGCTATTCCCATGAGGCCTTGAGTGCCCGCCTGCCGGCCATGCCTTTCCTGTGGCTGGGGTTCGATAATGGCGGTGAGGGCATATTCGTGCTCACGGCGCAGCAACTGCGCGATGCCGAGGCAATGCTGGCACTATAAGTTAGCGTTTGGCTATTCGTAAGATCGCTCGCGATAGTGTACAATTTCGCGCCTTTTACGGCCTTTTGAACTAGCTGTTACTCAACTGATTTATACGCAAGTAGGTGATGCATGTCCGGAAACACGATTGGCAAGCTTTTCACGGTGACCAGCTTTGGCGAAAGCCATGGCCCAGCGCTTGGCTGTGTAGTGGATGGCTGTCCTCCCGGATTGGCAATCAGCGAAGAGGATCTGCAGCGCGACCTCGATCTGCGCAAGCCTGGCACCTCGCGCTTCACTACGCAGCGCCAGGAAGCAGATGCCATCAAGATACTGTCCGGTGTATTCGAGGGACGTACCACGGGCACGCCCATTGGGCTGATGATCGAGAACACCGATCAGCGCTCCAAGGACTATAGCAAGATCAAGGACCAGTTCCGTCCCGCGCACGCGGACTACACCTATCATCAGAAATACGGTGTGCGTGACTATCGCGGCGGCGGTCGCTCCTCCGCACGCGAGACGGCAATGCGTGTGGCCGCGGGCGCAATCGCGAAGAAATACCTGTTCGAGAAGCACGGCGTCCAGATTCGTGGCTATATGAGTCAGTTAGGCCCCATCAAGATCGAGAACTTCGACTGGGATGAGGTGCACCGCAATCCCTTCTTCTGCCCCGATGCGAGCAAGGTAGCGGAGATGGAGCGCTATATGGCGGCCCTGAGCAAGGAGGGCAACTCCATCGGTGCGCGCATCAACGTGGTGGCCTCGGGTGTACCCGTTGGATTGGGCGAACCCGTCTTCGATCGCCTAGATGCCGACATCGCCCATGCCTTGATGAGCATTAACGCGGTAAAAGGGGTCGAGATCGGCGCGGGCTTCGCCTGTGTCGAACAGAAGGGCACCGAGCACCGCGATGAGATTACACCCGAAGGCTTTCTGTCCAATAACGCCGGCGGCGTGTTGGGTGGCATCGCCTCTGGGCAAGACATAGTCGCGAGCATCGCGTTGAAGCCGACCTCGAGCCTGCGCATTCCGGGCCGCTCCATCGATGTGCATGGGCAGCCGACCGAGGTGATAACGACCGGCCGACATGACCCCTGCGTAGGCATCCGCGCGACTCCAATCGCCGAGGCAATGCTGGCAATCGTGCTGATGGATCATTTACTGCGCCACAGAGCGCAGAATTTGGACGTGACGACGAGCACGCCAATCCTCAAATAGACCTCTTGTCTATTACTAATTTCTATTTAAAGAATAAAATAGTTTCATTTTGGTTATGAGTGGAGGGCGCGTATCCTCCTCCTACTTCAATCGTGACAGCTTTAGGGTGTTTACATGACTGGCAAAACTTTATACGACAAACTTTGGGATTCCCATTTGGTGACGCAGCGCGACGATGGCACTGCATTGATCTATATCGATCGACAGTTGATTCACGAGGTCACCTCTCCACAGGCCTTCGAAGGCCTGCGTCTGGCGGGGCGTCGACCGTGGCGTGCCGATGCTAATTTCGCGACACCGGATCACAATATTCCGACTACGCGTGAAGAGCGCCGCCAGGGCTTGGAAGGCATCCGCGACCCAATTTCGCGTATTCAGGTGACCACGCTCGACGACAATTGCCGGGAATTCGGTATTTTCGAGCTCGACATGAATGACGAGCGTCAGGGCATCGTGCACGTCGTAGGACCGGAGCAGGGCGCTACGCTGCCGGGCATGACCATCGTCTGTGGCGACTCCCATACCTCTACTCACGGCGCCCTCGGTGCCTTGGCACACGGCATCGGCACCTCAGAGGTCGAGCATGTGATGGCCACCCAGTGTCTGATGCAGACCAAGATGAAGAATATGCTGATTCGTGTAGACGGGCGCTTGAACCCCGGCGTGACGGCGAAGGACATCGTATTGGCAATCATCGGTGAGATCGGCACTGCCGGTGGCACTGGCTTTACCATCGAATTCGGAGGCGAGGCGATTCGCTCCCTGAGCATCGAAGGGCGCATGACGGTCTGCAATATGGCCATCGAGGCGGGCGCACGCGCCGGCCTGATTGCCGTCGATCAGACCACTCTGGATTACATCAAGGGTCGCCCCTTCGCTCCGAAGGGCGAAATGTGGGAGAAGGCCTGTACGGCGTGGCGCGAGATGGTCAGCGATGATACGGCACATTTCGATCGCGTCGTCGTGATCGATGCCGCTGAGATCATTCCTCAGGTCACCTGGGGAACCTCCCCAGAGATGGTGGCCCCGATCACGGGTGAGATACCCGATCCGGAGCAGCAAAGCAGCCCTAGCCGTCGCGACAATATGCGTCAGGCCTTGAAGTATATGGGTTTGACCCCCGGTATGAAGATCACCGACATAAAGCTAGACTGCATCTTCATCGGCTCTTGCACGAACTCGCGCATCGAGGATCTACGCGCCGCTGCGGCCGTGGTCAAGGGGCACAAGGTTGCCTCTACGATCGAGATGGCGCTGGTTGTGCCGGGCTCGGGACTGGTGAAGAAACAGGCCGAGGCAGAGGGCTTGGACAAGATCTTTATCGAGGCGGGACTGGAGTGGCGCGAGCCCGGCTGTTCTATGTGCCTGGCCATGAACGCGGACCAACTCGGTGCGGGCAAGCATTGCGCGTCCACCTCGAATCGCAATTTCGAGGGCCGGCAGGGCTTCGGTGGGCGTACCCACCTAGTGAGTCCAGCCATGGCGGCGGCAGCGGCGATCAACGGCCATTTCGTCGACGTTCGCGACATGCTATTGACCTTGGATCGATAGTCTAAGAGTCGTGCTTAACCAATTGAATATGCTGAATAAAGAGCGTGAATTATGAGAAAATTTACTAAAGAATCTGGGTTGGTGATGCCATTGGACCGCAGCAATGTCGATACCGATTTCATCATCCCTAAGCAGTTCCTGAAATCCATCAAGCGCAGTGGCTTCGGTGTGAACTTGTTCGACGAGCACCGCTACCTGGACAAGGGTGAGCCCGGTCGCGATAACAGCCAGCGCCCACTTAACAAGGACTTCGTGTTGAATCAGCCGCGCTATAAGGGCGCGACAGTGCTGCTGGCGCGGGAGAACTTCGGCTGCGGGTCGAGCCGAGAGCATGCGCCTTGGGCGCTGGACGACTACGGTTTCCGCATCATTCTTGCCCCTAGTTATGCCGATATTTTCTTTAACAACTGCTTTAAAAATGGAATATTACCCATTGTTTTAGATAAAGAAATTATCAATAGCCTTTTCGCTAAGGTAGAGGCGCAAGAAGGCTTTAGCCTAACGGCCGATCTTCAGGCGCAGCAGATCGAGCTACCAGACGGCGAGCTTATCCCCTTCAATGTCGATTCCTTCCGTAAGCATTGTTTGCTCAATGGCTTGGACGATATCGGCTTGACGCTGCAGGATGCGGACAAGATCAAGGCATTCGAGCAAAACTGGCGCAACACATCACCTTGGTATTTCGGTGTGCAGGGTTGAGCTGATGCGAGGCGCCCGCGTCTCGTGAACTAAATGAACGCAATAAGAGGCTGCTCAACGGGCAGACAGGAACAAAGCGATGAAGACTTATAATGTGGCAGTGGTAGGGGCAACTGGAGCGGTCGGGGAGACTCTGATCAGCATTCTCGAAGAGCGTAAATTCCCTGTGGGCCAGCTATTTCCGCTAGCCAGCGAGCGCTCAGCCGGCACCAAGGTCATGTTTCGCGGCAAGCCAGTGACGGTGCAGAACCTAGCCGATTTCGACTTCAGCCAGGTCCAGATCGGCCTGTTCTCGGCGGGCGGCAATATTTCCGCAGAATATGCGGAGAAGGCCGGTAAGGCGGGTTGTATCGTCATCGACAATACCTCTCACTTTCGCTATGACGATGATATTCCTCTGGTAGTGCCCGAGGTGAATCCAGAGGCAATCGCCGGCTACACGTCGCGCAATATCATCGCCAACCCTAACTGCTCGACCATCCAGATGCTGGTGGCGCTGAAACCGATTCGAGACAAGGTAGGCATAGAGCGCATTAACGTTGCGACCTATCAGGCCGTATCGGGCACTGGCAAGGAGGCGATAGAGGAGTTGGCTAAGCAGACTGCGGACCTTCTCAATGGGCGTACCCCGGTCGCCAGCGTCTATCCGAAGCAGATCGCGTTCAATGTTCTGCCGCAGATTGACGTGTTCCTCGACAATGGCTATACCAAAGAAGAGATGAAGATGGTCTGGGAGACCAAGAAGATCTTCGGCGACGAGAGCATCGGCGTGAACGCAACCTGTGTGCGCGTGCCAGTGTTCTATTCGCATTCCGAGGCGGTTCACATCGAGACTCGCGAGCACATCACCGTAGAAGAGGTGCGTGCATTATTAAAGGATGCGCCTGGCGTGGTCCTCATGGATGAGCGCAAGGATGGGGGTTACCCGACTGCGGTGACCGAATCGGCAGGGAAGGATGGCGTCTATGTTGGGCGGATTCGCGAGGACATTTCTCATCCTAATGGGCTAAATTTGTGGATTGTGTCAGATAACGTGCGAAAAGGTGCTGCATTGAACTCCGTGCAGATAGCCGAAGTGTTGATAAAAGACTATTTATAATGAATACTTGCGCACGTAATTGAATAGTATTTCACAAGAGTTTGCCGCGCGATTGCAACAAACTCTTGTGAAACCACATCAAGCCCTTCCCGTGCCAGCGCATGACAGCGGTTTAAGCCATTAAGAAGGAATGGAATATGGTTAGAAAGCTCGTGGTGGTGTTCACCTCGGTAGTGCTGTTTGCTGCTGCTCACGCTAAGGCCCTTGGGCTAGGTGAGATCGTTCTCGATTCTGCCCTGAACCAACCCCTTAATGCCCAAATTGCGCTGCTGCAACTCGGCGATGTGCGTCCTGAACAGATCAGTGTGCAGATCGCAGATGAGAGCGATTTCGCGCGTTTCTCCATCGAGCGCGAATCCTTCCTCAACTCTATCGAGTTCAATGTTCAGTCCCGTGGTGCAAATACCTTCGTCCAGCTCAGTACCCTAGAGGCGGTGCGCGAACCCTATCTGAGTTTCGTGCTTGAGACGCGCTGGCCGAGTGGCCGCCTGCTCAGTGAGCACACGCTCCTTTTGGATCTGCCAGCCTTCGCGGCAAGTGGCAGTGCCGCCCCAATTCAACAGCCCGTGCAGGCCGTTCCTGCAGTGCAGCAAATTTCTCAAAATCAACAGGTTACAACCCAATCTTCGAGTGCTTCTGCTGCTGCGCCTGCGCGTCTAGCGGCCCCTGCAGAGCCTGAGCCTGCAGAGCCCGAAGAGCTAGCCGCGCCCACTCCCGTTGCAGAGATCGCGATCGAGCCTCCGGCACCGGCAGTCGTCCCAGAGCCTGCGCCTGCGCCGAGTGCGACGCCACGTAATGCCAATGCCAGCGAGACGGTTAGCATAGGGACGCAGGACACCCTGTGGGACATCGCCCTGCAAATACGCCCCGATAGCTCCGTCTCCGTGCAGCAGACCATGCTGGCGTTGCAGAGCCTGAACCGTGAGGCCTTCATTTCTGACAATATCAATATGGTGCGCCGCGGTCAGGTATTGCGTGTACCAACCCTAGAGCAAATCCGCACTCTCAGTGCCCGAGAGGCCATGAGTGAGGTCGCTCGCCAGAATCAACTATTCGACAATCGTCGCAATGTGCCATTGGCCGCGCAGCCCGTGACCGCCCAGCCCCAGAGCACTGCCGCAACAGAGCCCGGTCGAGGCGAGTTGAGCGTGGTGAGTGTCGACAACGCCGAGCCAAGCGATGCCTCCACAGCGAGCGCCTCGCAAAGCGCAGAGCTCGATGCCCGCATCGCTAGCCTCGAGGATGCACTCGCAGTGCAACGCGAGGAGGCCGATCGCGCCGCGCGGGTCAATGCCGAGCTCGTTGCACGCCTGGGGCTATTGGAAGAACAGATTAACTCCGCGCAGGAGATCATCCGCTTGCGTGACCTCGAATTGGCGCAGTTACAACAAGCCCTAGAGGCCGCCGCCGCGGAGCCAGCGCCGGTCGATCCCCCAACTGTCATTACGATGGCGCCAGAGAAGACCCTGGTGCAGCAAATTCTCGACACCCTCGTTGCGAACACTTATGCACTGATCGCCCTAATTGGCCTGATCATCGTAATGCTCGTGTTTGTGCTGCTGCGCCGCAATCGTGCTGCAGACCAGGCGGCCCTGGCTGGCATCGATGGCATCGAAGTAGAGGCCGGTGACGCAGGTGCGGGCGCGCAGTCCGATGATGACACGGAAATTCCCGACGGCGACTCCTCTATCAGTGCCGACCTGTCCAAGGATGAGTTGGATGAGATCTTAGATATCGCCGGCTCGGCTGATGCGGCGCTGCTCTCGGAGGACATCAAGTTCGACGATGAAGAAGCGGCCGATAGCGACGATGACCTTGAAGAGTTAGACCCAGACGAGGTGGCGGCAGCGCTCGCTACGGATGCTGAGCGCGCGGAAACCCAGAAACCACACCCTCCAGTCGATATCCTCGAAGAGGCGGAGGCTCTCATCGTCTATGAGCGCTTCGACGCTGCCGAGACGATGCTGCGCGACGCGATAGTGGCAGAGCCCGATCGTGTCGATCTGCGTATGAAACTCCTTGAGGTGTTTGTTGCCAAGCAAGACGCGGTCGGCTTTAAGCTGCAGGAAACTGAAATTCGCGATATGGGCAAACCCAATGTCGAGGCTCGCATCGCGACATTGCGCTCGCAGCTAGTCAACGAGATCGACAGTGAGATATTGGAAGAGGGCGAAGAGGACTTCTTCGAAGAGCTGAACGAGCTCGATGATATGGAGCTTGCGCTAGACCTAGAGGCTAGCGCAGAGGTCGATGATAGTAAGGTCTTGGCAGGCAGCCCCGAGGATGAGATCGATATCAGCTTCGACGATCCTGAAGAGGAGGCCGGTGATTTCGAGTTCGCTGTAGACGAAGATGAGGAAGGCTCCACCGCGACAGATAAGGCCGATGAGGCTATCGAGCTAGGTTTCGCCTCTCCAGAGCCGGGCGAGATTGTCGAAGACTTCGACGAATCCGCAGAAGCTAGTGCAGAGCTGGATGCCGCATTCGATCTTTCCGATGATGACGAAGAGACAATCAGCTTCGAGATAGAGGACAGCGCACCGGCGTCTGCAGCGGCAAAGCCAGAGCCTGCCGAGTTGGAGGTAGACGACAACGCGATCGACTTCGAATTTACGATGGACGATGAAGAAGTCGCAGCAGACACTGCTCAGCCCGAGGCGACCTCGGTAGAGGTGGAATCCGATCCGGAGCACGAGGTGGACTTCGATTTCGCCGTCATGGATGACGAGTCCGAGCAGGACGATAAGGCCGAGACTAGCCCAGCGGCCGCGACCGCGGCGCCAGAGATGGAAGTAGAGGAGGTCGAGCTGCTCGAGGAGGAAGCTCCAGAGAACGAGCTGCCCGAGATCGAGTTCGAATTCGATGACGAGGACGCGGAGATCGAGTTCCTCGACGATGAGGAGGAAGAGGCTGATTTCGTCTTCGACGCCAAGAGCTCCGAGCTCGATGATGACGAGGAGTTGCCACAGGAGCCAGAGGCTAAGCCTGCGGCGACACAGGAAGAAGGTCCCTTCGACGATTTGCAGTTCGTAGACGAGTCGATAGAGCCAGCGCATGACGATGACGAGTCTTCCGAAGACGACGATTTCGATTTCCTCTCCGACGCCGACGAAGCGGCTACGAAGCTCGATCTCGCGCGCGCGTATTTCGAGATGGGCGATCACGACGGCGCTCGCGAAATCCTCGAAGAGGTGCAGAAGGAAGGCAATGAAGAGCAGATCAAAGACGCTACCGAATTGCTCAGCAAGCTATAAAATCGCCCCAAAACTTCCGTAAGAGTTTGATTTGACAAACGAAAGCAACAAGCCGTGTCGTGTCGCCCTAGGCGTTGAATATGACGGTGCGGCGTTTCACGGCTGGCAACGCCAAGGCGACCCGAAACTCCCGACTGTGCAAGGCGCAGTGGAGAAGGCGCTCGCTAAGATTGCCGATCATCCCATCGAACTAGTCTGCGCCGGGCGTACCGATACCGGCGTGCATGCCACTGGCCAAGTGATTCATTTCGACTGTGCCGTAGACCGCGGTAGCAAGGCCTGGGTGCGCGGCAGCAATAGCCTCTTGCCGCCGTCGGTGCGTATCACCTGGGCGCGTAGCGTGACCGCCGATTTTCACGCGCGTTTCACGGCGCAGTCACGACGCTATCTCTATGTGATCGATGACAGCGACGTCGAATCCGCGATTATGGCGAAACGCCTGACCCATACCCGATTGAGGCTCGATATCGAGGCGATGCACGAGGCGGGGCAGCACCTGCTCGGCGAGCAGGACTTCAGCGCGTTTCGCGCCGCGGGCTGTCAATCTCGGACCCCGTTTCGCAACATCATGCATCTGCGCGTGCTGCGTCACCATCGCTATATCGTCTTGGACATTCAGGCGAATGCCTTCCTGCAGCACATGGTGCGCAATATCGCCGGCACGCTGTTAGAGATAGGCTCGGGCAAGCGTGATCCGAGCTGGACAAAGCACTTATTGGAAGGGCGCGATAGGGCGGCTGCGGCAATGACTGCAAGCCCGCATGGGCTGTACCTTGTGGCGGTGGACTATCCGGCCAGTGCCGGTCTCGAACAGGGGCCGTTAGGGCCGGGATTTTTACAGCCTTTTCCATAGGTAAAGCCCCGAAATTTTTGCTAGAATCGCTCCCCTTTGAAAACGCCGGTCAAAACAATGCTGCGAACCCGAGTAAAGATCTGTGGACTGACCAATGTTGAGGAAGCCATCGCTGCGGGCGGCCTTGGCGCCGATGCCGTGGGCTTGGTGTTCTATCCGCAGAGTAAGCGAGCGCTGAGTGTTGAGACGGCTGTCTCCATCCGCAAGGCACTGCCGACATTTGTTAGCGCGGTAGGGCTGTTCGTGAACCCGACTGAGGCGCAAGTCGAGACCGTATTGAAGCAGTTGCACCTTGACTGTCTGCAGTTTCATGGCGATGAGACGCCGCAATTCTGCGCCTCATTCGGGCTGCCCTATATGAAGGCGATCAGGGTGCGCGAGGGTCTCGATTTGGAGAGAGAAATATCAAGGTTTACAACAAGTTCTGCAATACTCCTCGATAGCTTTGATAAGCAATCGGCGGGTGGCACCGGGACGCGTTTCGATTGGAATATCGCCGCCAAAGCGGTGTGCGCAACACAGCAGCGCATCGTTTTAGCCGGGGGCTTAGATCCTCAGAATGTGGCCGCCGCAATACGGCAAGTCCAGCCCTATGCGGTGGACGTAAGTAGTGGGGTAGAGTCCGTGCCCGGTCGCAAGAGCCCCGAGCGTATGCAAGCTTTCTTAAGTGAGGTGAATAGTGTCGGAATACAAGCGCGTGAATGAGCTGGGCAGTCGCGAAGCCGAGCAGCCAAACGACGAATTTAGCGGTCCCGATGTGCATGGCCATTTCGGTCGCTACGGTGGGGTGTTCGTGGGTGAGACACTCATCGCGGCCGTCGAGGAACTCGATCAGGTCTATACCCGCATGGCGGCAGACCCTGCCTTCTGGGCCGAGTTCGATCATGATCTCAAGCACTATGTTGGCAGGCCTTCCCCGCTGTACTTCGCCGAGCGCCTCACCAAGCACTATGGTGGCGCCAAGATCATGCTCAAGCGCGAGGATCTCAATCACACCGGCGCGCACAAGATTAACAATACGATCGGCCAAGCCTTGCTCGCCAAGTTCATGGGCAAGCCGCGCATCATCGCGGAGACCGGGGCGGGCCAGCACGGTGTGGCGAGTGCGACTATCGCGGCGCGTCTAGGGCTGGAATGCCACGTGTACATGGGCGCAGAGGACATTAAGCGTCAGTCTGCCAACGTCTATCGTATGAAACTGCTCGGGGCCAATGTGATCTCCGTGGAGTCTGGTTCGCGCACCCTCAAGGATGCGCTGAACGAGGCGCTAAGAGACTGGGCGACGAACGTCGATAACACCTATTACATCATTGGGACCGTGGCAGGTCCGAGCCCCTATCCACGCATGGTGCGCGACTTCCAGTCGGTCATCGGCCGCGAGGCGCGTGCCCAGTCCCTGGAGCAGTTCGGGCGTCTTCCCGATGCCCTAGTGGCCTGCGTAGGCGGCGGCTCTAATGCGATAGGACTGTTCTATCCTTTCCTGCGTGACACCGAGGTCGCGATGTACGGCGTAGAGGCGGGCGGCGATGGCATCGAGACAGGTCGCCACGCCGCGCCCCTAAGTGCGGGGCGCCCCGGCGTCTTGCATGGCAATAGGACCTATTTGATGAGCGACGAAGCGGGTCAGATTCTAGAGACCCATTCGGTCTCTGCGGGCTTGGATTATCCGGGAGTAGGGCCAGAGCACTCGTGGCTCAAGGACATCGGGCGTGTTCACTATGTGGATGCCACCGACACCGAGGCCTTGACTGCATTCCGTGACTGCACACGCATGGAAGGGATTATCCCCGCGCTGGAGTCTAGCCATGCGATCGCCTATGCGGGCAAATTGGCCGCGACGATGTCGCCGGACCAGATTATCATCGTCAACCTCTCTGGCCGAGGCGATAAGGACATCCATACCGTCGCTGAGATCGACGGCATTAAAATATAACACTGGGTAGCGAGCTAGAATTCATGAGTCGTATAAGCGAGACCATTGCCTCTAAACAAGCGCAGGGCAAGAAAGTCCTGATTCCCTATATCGTTGCGGGGGACCCCGGCCTGGAGCTGACGGTGCCGCTCATGCACGCCTTGGTGGCAAGCGGCGCTGACATCATCGAGCTGGGCATGCCGTTCAGCGACCCATCCTCGGATGGCCCGGTGATTCAGCTAGGCGCCGAACGGGCCTTGCGCGCCGGCACTACCCTTAAGCACATCTTCGCGATGGTGCGTGAGTTTCGTCAGCAGGATAAGGACACCCCCATACTGCTGATGGGCTACTTGAACCCAATCGAGACCATGGGCTATGAGGCCTTCGCTAGCGAAGTTAGCGCGTCCGGTGCCGATGGCCTGCTGATCGTCGACCTGCCCACCGTGGAGTGCGAGGAGTTCTTCGCGGCAGCCCACGGGCATGATTTGGACACGGTATTCCTTGTCGCACCTACTACGAATGAAAACCGACTAGAGTCTATCTGCAAACATTCCACCGGCTACCTCTATTACGTCTCGCTCAAGGGCGTGACTGGCGCGGCGATCTCGGATCATGGCGAAATTCGCGCAAAGATCGCTCATTTGCGAACGGTTACCGAGCTGCCGATCATCGTGGGCTTCGGCATTAAGGATGCGGCCTCGGCGCTGGGCATGGCAGCGATAAGCGACGGTGTTATAGTAGGAAGCGCTTTAGTAGACAAAATTGGCCACTTGCAGGCAGGTAAGAGCTATTCGAATGCCCAACTAGTCGCAACAGTTGGTGTTATTGGCGAGATTCGCAGCGCAATCGACGCGCTCTGATTAGCGCCTCCATCAAAACAACAGTATTTACGGGAACCTTTTATGAGCTGGATTAATAAAATCCTCCCTTCGATTCGCAGTAACAGCACGTCTAGCAAGCCAGGCGCGCCGGGTACCGACGGCAAGCAACGCACGAGTGTGCCCGAGGGGCTATGGAAGAAATGCCCGCGTTGTGAGGCGGTCCTATACAGGCCCGATCTCGAACGCAATCTCGAGGTATGCCCCAAGTGTGACCATCACCTGCGCATTACTGCACGCCGCCGTCTGGAGTTATTCCTCGACCCGGAGGGGCAGGTAGAGCTCAATGCCGACATGGAGCCGGTGGATCTGCTGAAGTTTAAAGATCTGAAGAAGTATAAAGACCGTCTCAGCGCCGCGCAGAAGAGCACGGGCGAGAAGGACGCGTTGATCGTCGTACAAGGCACCGTCAATTCCGTCGAATTGGTAGTGGCAGCCTTCGAGTTCGGCTTCATCGGTGGCTCTATGGGCGCCGTAGTAGGGGAAAAATTCACCCAGGCGGTCAATACCTGTATCGCTAATCGTCTACCGCTGGTGTGTTTCTCAACCAGTGGCGGCGCGCGGATGCAGGAGGCCCTGATCTCGCTGATGCAGATGGCCAAGACTTCGGCTGCCATCGCTCGCCTGCGCGAGCATGGCTTGCCCTATATCTCGGTATTGGTCGATCCAGTCTATGGTGGTGTGTCCGCCAGTTTGGCGATGCTTGGAGATATCAACATCGCAGAGCCGAACGCTCTGGTCGGTTTCACGGGACCGGACGTCATTCGCCAGACGGTGCGAGTGAAGCTACCCGAGGGGTTCCAGCGCAGCGAGTTCCTGCTCGAGCACGGCGCTATCGATATGATTGTGCATCGCAAGGACATTCGCGGCCGCGTATCCTCTTTGCTCTCTAAGCTGATGCATCTCTAAGCTGTTGACCTGTTTGTGGCCGCCGGAAGGCGGCAAGGCGATCGATTGAAACTTCTTTTAAATCAACGTAGTGGCAGGCTCATTTAAATGGATCTGTCAGCTTGGTTGGAAAGAATACAAGCCCTCCATCCGCACGAGATTGAGCTAGGTCTGCACCGCGTTCGCGAGGTGTCGCAGCGGCTCGGGCTGAGCCGTCCCGCGCCTGTGGTCATTACCGTGGCGGGGACCAATGGTAAGGGCTCCACGGTCGCGATGCTGGCCTCTATCCTAAGTGCCGCTGGCTATCGAGTGGGTACTTATACTTCTCCTCACATCCTGCGTTACAACGAGCGCGTCAGCATTGCCCAGGAGCCAGCCTCGGACGAGGCCCTCTGTGGCGGGTTCGCGAAGATCGATGCGGCGCGCGGCGACATCTCCATTACCTATTTCGAATACAGCACCCTAGTGGGCTTGTTGCTCCTCGAGGAGGCTGGGCTAGACGTCGCAATCCTAGAGATCGGCCTAGGCGGTCGTCTCGATGCGGTGAATATGGTCGATCCGGATCTGTCCATCATCACCAGTATCGGCTTGGATCATCAGGACTGGTTAGGGGATACCCGAGAGCTGATCGCCGTCGAGAAGGCCGGTATCCTGCGCCCTGGCGTGCCGGCGATCTGTGGTGACCTAGATCCTCCGCGTAGCCTGCGTGACGAGGCCGCGCGCATAGGCGCATCCATGGTCTATCAGGGGCAGGACTACGGCTTCGAGGAGAGCGCGGACGCGTGGAGTTGGTGGCACAAGGGGACAACGGGGCCGGCCATGCGCAAAGAGGGCTTGCCCTTGCCCGGGTTGGACTTGCTCAACGCCGCCACGGTGCTCGAGGCCTTGCAGTATCTCCCGTTGCTGGTATCGCCGGCAGCGCTTGAACGGGGACTAAAGCACCCCAAGATAGAGGGGCGTTACCAGGCCTTAACAGATGCGAACAATGGGCTGAGCCTGCGGGTAGACGTCGCCCATAATCCCCATGCCGCCGACTTACTCGCAGGGAAACTGCGCAGAGCGCGGGCGCGAGGTGAAATAAAGGGTAAAATTCGCGCAATCTTGGCGATGATGAGTGATAAAGATCACGCTGGATTCTACACAGCCTTAGAATCTGAGGTCGACATTTGGTATATTGCCGCATTCTCTGAGCCGCGTTGCCTGAACGCAGAACAATTACACGAGATTCTGCGTCATAATGGCGCCACCACAAGTGGCCCGTTCAGCAGTATCGCGGCTGCCTATGCAAGGGTCTGTGTCGAAGCAGGCGCAGACGATTTGATCTTGGCAACAGGCTCGTTTGTAACGGTGGCAGACACCATGAGTCTTGTCGCACAAGAGCGCACACGTTAGACAAGCCATCGCTAAACAGGCAATGGCTGTCGTCAAAGAGGGTGGGACTGGTTTGGACCAGAACACAAAACAACGAGTCGTCGGTATAGCGGTTATCGTAATCGCTGCAGTGGTCTTATTACCGGTGTTGTTTGACGGGCAGGGGAGCTATGAGCTGCCTATCGAGAGCCGTATCCCAGAGCCCACCCCATTCACAACACCTCCGCGCATCATTCCCGAGCGCCCCGTGATAGTAGCCGATAGCGATCCTGCCGCAGTTGCAGCCGATGTTATCGACGAGCCAGTAACGCAGGACCCGGTCGAGCAAGAGCCGCTAACCGATACGGCGGTCGGCAGCACGACCACAGAGCCAGCACAGCCGCCTGCAGCCATAGAAGAGAACAGTGCCCCTTTGAGTATCGACGATATCATCGCCTCGCTCGATCTTGACTCGGCGCAGCGCGAAACTGCAAACGACGATAGCGCCCCGAGACTCGACGCCGACGGCCTGCCCGAGGGCTGGAGCGTGCGCCTAGCATCCTTCTCCAGTGAGACGAATGCGCGCAATCTCGTAGAGCGCCTGCAGGGCGCTGGCCATCGCGCCTATACCAGAGTGCTCGAGTCCTCGCAGGGACCGCTCGTGGCCGTCTTCGTTGGGCCCGGCGTAGACCGCGCGGCAGTGCAACAGTTGCAGCAGCAATTGCAGGAACAGTTCCAGTTAGCAGGCATCGTTGTACGCTACGAAATTGAAGAGCTATAGCGCCTCGCTCGCTGGGCGGCCTAAGCACCACACACAAGTCAGAGGGCAATAATGCAATTGGATTGGGTAGATGTCTGCATTTTGATGATTACCGGTATTTCCTGCATGTTTGGCCTATGGCGAGGCTTTGTGCGCGAGGTCTTGTCGCTCTTGGCTTGGGTTGCAGCGCTGCTAATCGCCCGCGTCTATAGCCCCGATCTCGCGCCTTTGCTGGGTTCGTGGATCGCCAGCGAGCCCATGCAGAAGGTGTTCGCGTTCGCAGTGCTATTCATCGTGACCTTGATCGTCGGCGCGGTGATCAACCATCTGGTCGCCAAGCTCATTAGTGTTTCAGGACTGAAGCTGACCGATCGCCTCCTGGGCGGAGTGTTTGGCATCGCCCGCGGCGTCGTCATCCTGATGGTCTTTGTGTATTTCGGCGCGAGTTTCTTCGCGACCGAGCCATGGTGGATTGAATCTAGATTCATCCCTTATGGCATTGATTTACTTGAGTTAACGCGAATGTACGTCGCTGATGTAAGCGATTTGACGGATGTTACGTCATCGCCTTTGTGACAATCGCGAGTGTTGTGTGGTTCCTTGTTCTTAAATTACGGAGTGTGCTGAATGTGCGGTTTAG
This sequence comes from Gammaproteobacteria bacterium UBA5078, assembly GCA_002416505.1. Classification (GTDB taxonomy): domain Bacteria; phylum Pseudomonadota; class Gammaproteobacteria; order Pseudomonadales; family Pseudohongiellaceae; genus UBA5078. The sequence continues at coordinate 60,544 of DIAM01000014.1, read as the reverse complement.
TGGGTGTCGTTGGCAAATCAGATGTTGCTGTTTGTTTGTATGACACATTGACGGTGTTGCAACACCGCGGACAGGATGCTGCGGGAATCGCAACTAGCGATGGCGGAAAGCTGAATCTCAGGAAGGATAACGGTTTAGTGAAGGACGTATTCCGCACACGGCACATGGAAAGGCTGGCAGGCAAGATGGGCATAGGCCACGTACGCTATCCCACTGCGGGCAGCTCCAGCCCCGCGCTGGCGCAACCGTTCTACGTGAATTCTCCCTACGGGCTGAGCCTGGCTCACAACGGCAATCTGACCAATTCGGCAGAGCTTAGCCGTGATCTATTCAAAGAAGACCTGCGCCACATTAACACCGACTCGGACTCCGAAGTGCTTCTCAACGTATTCGCGCATGAACTACAGATGCTGGCGAAGATGCAGCCCAGCGCCGAGGACGTGTTCACCGCGGTGCGCGGCGTACACCGACGCTGCAGGGGCGGTTATGCAGCGCTGGTCATGTTGGGTGGCTATGGCATCGTCGGCTTCCGCGATCGCAACGGCATTCGTCCTCTCGTCTTCGGCAAGCGCGAGCGCAGCGGTTTCACCGAGTATATGCTGGCCTCGGAAAGCGTAGCGCTAGACTCACAGGGCTTCCAGATCGTGCGCGATGTGGCCCCGGGAGAGGCGGTCTACATCGACGTCAAGGGTCAGATTCACACCCGTGTCTGCGCCGGCCCCGCGGAATACACGCCCTGTATCTTCGAACATGTGTACTTCGCCCGCCCAGACTCCCTGATGGACGGGATCTCCGTCTACAAGGCGCGCCTGCGCATGGGCGAGAAGCTAGCGGACAAGGTCAAGCGCCTGCGCCCCGAGCACGATATCGATGTGGTCATCCCGATTCCCGATACCTCCCGCACCTCGGCGCTCGAGTTGGCTAACCGTCTTGGGGTGAAATATCGCGAGGGCTTCGTTAAGAATCGCTACATCGGCCGTACTTTTATCATGCCGGGCCAGAGCCAGCGCAAGAAATCGGTACGCCAGAAGCTCAACGCCATCGAACTCGAATTCCGTGGCAAGAATGTGCTGCTTGTAGACGACTCGATCGTGCGTGGCACGACCTGTAAGCAGATTATCCAGATGGCACGTGATGCGGGCGCTAAGAAAGTCTATTTCGCCTCGGCGGCACCCGCGGTAAGGTATCCTAATGTCTATGGTATCGATATGCCGTCGGCCAGTGAACTGATTGCCCATGGGCGCACGGATCAGGAGGTTGAAACCCTGATTGGCGCCGATTGGCTGATTTTCCAAGATCTTAGCGATCTTATAGCGGCCTCCTCAGAGGGGAACCCGGAGATCACTAAGTTCGAATGCTCGGTCTTCGATGGCAAATACATCACTGGCGATGTCGATGCTAAATATTTGAAAAAACTTGAAGATAGTCGCAATGATGCCGCTAAAAAGGTGAGTAAGGTCAGTAAGGCAAGCAAGAAGAATAGTGACAAGGTCCTCAAAGCCGTGGGTGGCAAGGGCTAAGCTTCCTTATACAAGCAACGCCTAGGAAATAAGAAAATAAAGGGGTTTTATGCAGCAGCGGATTCAAGCGGCAGTCGATGAGATTGGAACGGTGTTGTTGGGGAAGGAGCAGCAAATACGCTTGGCGCTATGTTGTTTGATTGCCGGGGGGCATCTCCTCATAGAAGACCTGCCGGGCATGGGCAAGACGACTCTGGCCCATGCGCTGGCGAGAGTTTTCGGATTGGACTTCAATCGGATTCAATTTACGAGCGACCTGCTCCCAGCCGACATCTTGGGCGTTTCGATCTTCGATCAACAAAAAGGCTTCACCTTCCATCCAGGCCCCATCTTCCGTCAGATGATCCTCGCCGACGAAATTAATCGCACCACGCCGAAGACTCAGAGTGCACTCCTGGAGGCCATGGAGGAGGGGCAGGTGACGGTGGAGGGGGAGACTCGGCCATTGCCATCGCCGTTCTTCGTTATCGCCACCCAGAACCCTGTCAGCCTCGCCGGCACCTTCCCACTGCCCGAGTCACAGCTCGATCGCTTCCTGATGCGCATCGGCATTGGCTATCCTGACCCTAAGGCAGAACGAGCCCTGCTGGAGCGCAGTGCGGAGTTGGATCGCGGCGATATGATCAAGCAGATGATGAATGTGGATGATCTCAACGAGATGCGCAGCGCCGCGAATCGAGTCATCCTCAGCCCACTATTACTAGACTATGTGCAGCGCATCGTCGCGCATACTCGAGACAACGAGGCGTTTCATTTCGGCCTCTCGCCACGTGGCAGTATTGCGGTGGTCCGCGCCGCTAAGGCTTGGGCATTCTTGGAGGGGCGTCAACACGCCGTGCCGGAGGACGTGCAAGCGATCCTCCCCGCGGTGGTCGAACATCGACTGCGTGCGGGCACCGACGGCGACGGCCGCACCGGCTCCGCACTGGCACATCGCCTCATAAGCGAGGTCGACGTCTTCTAAGCATCCTCATGAATCCCATCGACGCGGTGAAGCCATGGTTTTCCTCTAGAGTCACGCGCTGGCTCGAACGCAGAATGCCCGCCGTTCAAGAGATAACCCTGCATCGCAAGAACATCTTCATCCTGCCCACGGGGCCGGGTCTGCTCTTCCTCACCGCGACCGCCTTGATTTTCGTTACCGCCATCAACTATGTGTTGAGCCTCGCCTTCGGCCTGGCGTTCTTGATGGTGAGCCTGTTTATCCTGAGTATCCTGCATACCTTTCGAAATCTCCAACATCTGAGTCTACGCGGCGCGGGGGCGGAACCTGTGTTCGCCGGCGAGGATGCGGAATTCGTCGTGCTGTTGGGCCGGCAACCGAGTCATGAGCATGAGATGCTCGAGCTACGCTTTCCCGGCTGCCTCTGGAGTCAGGCCAATGTCTTGGACAATGAGCAAGAGCGGGTAAAGGTATTTCTGCCCAGCACGCAGCGCGGCGTGCTTAAGGCCCCTAGGCTGACAGTGCAGACGCGCTTTCCACTCGGTCTGTGGCGCGCCTGGTCCCATGTCGACCTAGCGATGAGTTGCCTCGTCTATCCATGCCCACTGCAAGGGCCGTTGCCTGGGCTGGTGGGTGGCACGACCTCGGGTAAGACCGAGAGTGTGAAGACAGGCGTCGATGACTTTCACGGCCTGCGTGCCTATCAGACCGGTGACTCCCTCAAGCAGATCGCGTGGAAGAGCCTGGCCCGTGGCCAGGGCCTGAAAGTGAAACAGTTTGTGGATGCCGTGGACGATCAGTTGATGCTGGATTGGGAAATGTTTCCTGGCCTCGACTATGAGGAGCGTTTGTCGCGCCTGTGTTACTGGGTGTTGATACTGGCAGCCCAGGATATTGACTATGGTCTGCGCATACCAGGGGCCGAGTTATGCCTTGGCCGTGGCGACGCGCATCGCAATAGATTGTTGAGTGCATTGGCCCTGTGGCAGGGAGGCGCCCTGTGACGTATAAACAGGCTCAGATTCCGCGCTTGACCATTTGGTGGATGTTAGGTGCACTAGCTCTGGTCGTGGTGCCACATCTGCTGCGCCTACCTGTGTGGATCAGTGCGCTCATCGTTGCCTGCGTCGTGTGGCGTATCTTGATCTTCGTCGGGCGGGTTGGCTTTCCCAATAAGATTATCAAGATGCTGATAGTGTTCTTAGCGCTACCCCTGACCGTAGTCGAGTATCGCGGCACCGGCGCAGGTTTGGATGCCGCGGTTTGCTTGTTGATTCTCGGAACGGTTTTTAAGTTATTAGAGATGCGCCAGCGGCGCGATATGCTCATCGTCGTGTCGCTGTGCTATGTCCTGACCATGGTCGGCTTTATCTATTCGCAGACCATCCTTGCCGCCCTGCATGCCTTGCTGACGTTTATAGTGATTACTGGCGCCTTGCTAACTCTGCAGCGCGACAATCGGCGCAGCTCCTTAGGCAGCAATGGCAGCTTAGCCCTACGACTCGTGGCGCAAGCCATTCCACTGGCCATAGTCCTGTTCGTGTTGGTGCCCCGTGTTGCGCCGCTATGGACCATGCCGGTTCCCGTCTCCTCCAATAAGACCGGCGTGACCGATGAGATGAGCCCCGGCAATATTAGCAACCTCAGCCGTTCCGCCGAACTCGCATTCAGGGTGAGTTTTGACAACAACGCGCCACTACAAGACCAACTGTACTGGCGCGGTTTGGTGCTGGACTTCTTCGATGGGCGCAGCTGGCGACGCGCGGGTTCTTCGATGCAATCCTATGAGATGATCGAACGATTCCAGAGTCGCTTGGGGGCAGAGAAGCTGGGCGGCGCGGTCGGCTACGATATTATCCTCGAGCCTACGCAGCAGTCGTGGATATACGCACTGCAACTGGCCGAATTCGATGCCCCCGATATTCTGCAGGACCGCTACTACACCCTGCATACCGATAAGCCGGTGACGCAACGCTTTCGCTATAAGATGCGCTCCTATTTGAACAATGAGACCGATATGCAACTGGCGGGGGTGTTGCGTGCCCGGGCATTGCAGTTGCCGGAACCCGAAGGCAATCCTAGGAGCCGGCAACTCGCCGAACGCCTGCGCGCGCAGTCATCGGATGATCTGGATTACGCGAATCGCGTGATGCGTTATTTTCGCGAGGAGCCATTCCATTACACGCTCACGCCGCCGCAACTAGGCGAGGCCTCGATCGACGACTTCCTCTTTAACTCGTTGGAGGGTTTTTGTGAACACTACGCGAGTACCTTCGTGTATTTGATGCGCGCTGCAGGGGTGCCGGCGCGCGTGGTGGTGGGCTATCAAGGGGGCGAGATCAATCCCTTCGAAGGCTACACCATGGTCTATCAATACAATGCCCACGCGTGGTCCGAGATTTGGCTAGAGGGGCAGGGCTGGGTGCGCATGGACCCGACGGCCGCAGTCGCTCCCGAACGCATTAGCCTTGGCGCACAAGCGGTATTGGGCGATCAGCCTGGTTTCTTAGAGAACTCACGCTTCTCGATGCTGCGCTTCCGCAACACCGAATGGCTCAACAGCTTGCGCCTGCGTCTGGATGCGATGGACTATGCGTGGAACCGTTGGGTAGTGAGCTATGACGAAGACCTGCAATTGCAATTCTTGGAGGCGATTTTCGGAGACAGGGCGAAACAGGCGTTGCTCTATGCGCTAGGGGTTTCTATTTTACTGTTCTTTATAATTGCGGCCTATTTCCTGTTGGGCGGTAGGAAACGCGATATGCGCGACAAGGCAACCCGACTCTATCTTAGTTTGCTTGCAGATCTTGCCGGCGGTGGCATTACGAGGCAGCGCGGGGAGGGGCCATCGGATTTCGCGAATCGCGTTGCACTAAGCCGTCCCGATATCGCGGCGGATATGCTGCGGATCACGGCGCTTTATGTGCGCATGAGCTATGCGCAAGATGGGCGGGAGGAATTATTCGGGCAACTCAGTGAGCACATTCTCGCGCTGCGTCTGCGCTTGAGTTCGCCTTGGCGGCGCCTAGTCCTGCGCAGTTTTCCGGCGCTTAGAGCTTAGCCCTAGCCTCCGGCGAGTTTGACTTTATAGCCTGCTTCTTGAAGAAAGGTCGCGAGGAATTGGCGATGGTCGCCTTGAATCTCGATGATGCCCTCCTTGACCGTGCCACCGCTTCCGCACTTATTCTTGAGAACTTTCGCGAAACTGCCTAGCGCGTCCGCGTCCATTCCTAGTCCATCGATCAGTGTGACGCCCTTGCCTTTGCGCCCCTTTGTCTCTCGGCGCAGCCTTACGATGCCGTCGCTCGGCGCTACTGTGCTGCGTTTCTTACATTGGCATTGGGCGGCGGGATGCCGACAGGCAGGGCAGATTCTGCCGCTGTCTGTCGAATACACCAGAGAGGAGTTGCGTGACATCGGCGTTACGCTTTATACAGCGGTGGCAGCGCGTAGTCCCGATCTTTGACAGACTTAGTCTGTTCTAACTTGTGCTGCGTGCGCAGATCTGTGATGACTGCCTGTAGGCGCTGGATGTCACCCGTGAGGCTCTTGGCGTCCTGGCTACTCTCACCATAGAGTGCTTGTTGAATCTTGATGCAGATAGCCTTGATCTCTTTATCGCCAGTACGCTGCGCTAGTTCGTCGAGATTGTGTAGGTCCGCATCCGCGAAATACTGTCGACCCCAAGCGATCAAGGCTAGGCGTAGGGCAGGAAGATGATTCTGCGAGCAGGCTTGCACGAACTCCTTGAAGGCGGTGTTCTCGGACTCTGGAGCGATCTGCTGGCGGTACATCGGCGCGCCGACGGGCGTTGCCTTGGTAACGCGCGAAGCTGCGCTACGGCGACGATTCACGGTATGCACGGTGAATGCTAGCAATAACGCGGTCAATGCGGCGGCGAGCACAAGTATCCAAAGAGGAGTCTGGGGGCCGTTGACCAAGGGCATCTCGGGCAGCGCATTGGCGTTCGGTGAGGAGCTTGAGGCATTGTTCTCATCTAGCACCGAGCCGCCCAATGACATAGGCTCATCTTGGCTTGTGGTGCGCACTGGGCCGACACGAATCGCGGAATCTTCGATGGTGGCGTACTTCACCTCCTCGGTGTCGATATCGAACCAAGGCAATGTGACACCCGGCACGCGGATAGTGCCAATCTCGGTGACCACGAGCGAATCCTGCTGGATGCGTTGCCCGACGATATTGCCGCCAACATAGGAGCGACTAATCTCGGGAGGCTCGGGGTAGGTATTCACCGTCGCAATCTGCGGAAACGTGATGGGGGGCAGCGCGGCGCCATCGAGACCGTTGGCCTCGAACTCTATGGTGCGCGTTAACGCATCGCCGATGCGGACATTGCTGAAGTCATTGTCCCAGCGTTCACGAATCGTGATATTACTCGCAGGCAACCACACGGCGTCGGCTGGATAATCGGCCGGCTTCTCTTGCACCTCTATCGTGTAGCCTTCGGCATAGGAGGTGATGGTGCGCGTGTTGAGATTGCGGAAGACATAATTGCTGGAGCCGTCCGTGACTTCGCCGCGGAACATGATGTCGGGAATCTCTAGAGAGCCGCTGCGCTGCGGGAATAGGGCGTACTGTTTCTCATAGACGCCGTAGCGCACACCATCGACGAGTTTCTCGTATTGATTGGGGGTGCCGATCATCTGGATGACGGTGTCGGGCATCTCTAACTCGGTAAAGATCGGGTTGCGAATACCATTGATGGTGTAATACAGGCGAATGGTAAAGAGCAGCTGCTCTTGCACGTAGATGCTGTCCTTGTTGACGATCGCCTCCATGAAGAGGTCCTGCCCAGCTATAGTGGTGACGGTTTTCGGGTCGACGTGAATGTCTAGCCGCTGGGTATATTCGCCTGCGACCAGCAGGGGAGGGATCTCGATGTCGCCCTCATGCAGCGGGAAAAGGGTCAGGTTATAGTCGATCCACGCTTCCATGGAATTATTGATGCTGCGCATCTGGCTGGAGGTGCGCGTCGCAACGACCTGGAAACTCGCCTCTAGCGGCGAGAGATCCATCTGCACGCCGCCTTGCTGGCCTTCCACACGAATCGTGAGCGTGACGGTCTCGCCACGCACGATCTGCGTCCTATCGAGCGTCGCCGTGACTGGCTGCGCGTGGGTGAAGGATGAGAATAATGTGAGCGCCACCGTCAGGAGGCATGCCAACAGATTTACCATATTTGCGTTTCCGTGGGCTGAGAATTATTACGACTGTCCAACTGTCGACGTCGGTATTCGAACTGGAACTTGCGCTGCAGCAATTCGCCCGGATCATCGTCGATGCGGCGCAGCCACTGTTCTAAAGACTCCTGGCTTTCCTGCTCGGCGTTGCTCTGGTTAGGCGTTTCCCCGGACTGCTCTTCCTCGTTCTGTTCCTGCTCTGAGCCTTCCTGTTGATCGGATTCGTCCTGTTCCATCTCTTCTTCGTTCTCTTCTTCGCTAGGCTCTTGCTCGCCTTGCTCTTGCTCCTGTTCCTCTTCGCTAGAATCGCCTTCTTCTGATTCTTCCTCGGACTCTTCCTGCTCTTCGGATTGCTCGCCTTCCTCTTGCTCCTGCTCCTCTTGCTCCTGCTGCTGTTCCTCTAGCAGGGCTTGCACGATATCGCGGTTATGGATCGCGTCCTCGTGGTCGGGCTGGATGGCGATCGCGACGTTGTAGGAGGCGATGGCCTGCTCGAAGGCCTGAGACATCGCTAAGGCGTTGCCCAGATTGTAATGATTGTCCGCGTCGGTGCCCGGGTCGATGCTATAGGCCTGTATCGCGCCCGCGTAATCGCCAGCACGGTACGCGGCCGCGCCTCGCCAATTGGGGTCTCTAAACAGACCGGCTGCGGCGATGGGATCTTCGCCATCGAATGCCTCGGCGCCTTGTTGGTTCTTGGTCTTCCACAGGTCTTCCCACTCCGCCGCGTGTACCGGCGCGGTAGGGGTCAGTAGGCTGACGCCGCCCAATAGGACGGAGATAGAGAGTATCCAGCCGCGGCGGAACATCAGCGCGCTAAGGGGCAGGGCGAGTAGTAGTAGCCACGGGCCCATCTCATGCCAGATGTCGAAGTTTTCATCGACTTCGCTCAATTCGTCTTGATCCAAGAAGGCATCCTCGTCTAAGAGGTAGTCTAGGTCTGATCCGGAGATCTGCATATCGCTATAGCGACCATTGACCATGTCCGCTAGGTCCTCGAGGGCGCCGCTATCCAAGATGGGCGTCACGATCTGCCCGCTGGCTTGACGCAGGAAGTCGCCCCCTGCCGCCGGAATCGGCGCGCCTTGCGCGGTGCCGACCCCGAGTATGGCGAGGCGGAAGCCGGTATTTGACAACAAGTTGGCAATCGCGCCGAAATCGCTACGCTCCACGCCATCGGTGACGAGGAAGATCGTGCCCGAGAGGGCACCCGCATCGGCGAATAGATTCTTTGCCGTCTCGATTGCGGCGAGCGTATTGCTCCCGAACGCGGGCATCATATTGGGGTTGATGGAGGGCACCAGTGACTTGATCGTCACGGAGTCTTCGGTCAAGGGCGTCACGGCGTGAGCATCGCCTGCATAGACCACTAGGCCTGTCTGGCCCTCGATGCGACGGTCTAAGACGTCGAGCACCTTGCGCTTGCTGACGACCTGTCGGTTAGGATCATAGTCGGTGGCATACATAGACAGAGATTGGTCGTAGACGATTACCAAGGCATCCTGACGCGCCTGCACGGGCTGAGGAATCTTCTCCCAAACCGGTCCGGCCAGCGCGACGATCGAGAGTAGCCAGAGCGTCAGCAATAAGAGTAGTGGCGTGCGCTCTGCCACGCTCTTCGTGCCGTCGAGAAGGAAGGGCAGAAGGTCGTGGTCGATGGCCTTGTCCCAGGCGCTAGACTTCTCGTTTAGGCGCCAAAGGGTAGAAATAAAGAGCACGGTCGGAATGATGGCCAATAGCCATAGCGGGCGCAGGAAGTGGAAGTTGGTGACGATGTTCGTCATGAGGGTCGCTTCATTCATACTCGACCTCCCGCGGTATTCGTCTCGCCAATAGCGGTTTTCTCGGGCTTCGCGGGGGAGCGGCTAAACAGTGCGCGCCAGGGCAGGCTCAATAGGGTCAGTAAGAAACTCAGCACGAGGGCAATGCCAAGAGGCCAGTAGAACAGGACATTAATGGGGCGGAAGGTCTGTTCGTCCTGCTCGATGGTCTCGAGGGTGTCGAGTTCGGCGTAAATATCGACGAGGTCGTCGACGTTACGGGCGCGGAAATAACGGCCACCGGTGGCCTCCGCGATCGCGGTTAGATTCTCCTCGTCCAGTTCCGCGGAAGGGTTGATAGAGCGCGATCCTTGGAAAGAGCGCTGCACTAAGGAGTCCGCACCCATGCCGATTGTGTAAATCTTAATATCTTCAGTCTGCGCCAATTGCCCGGCCTGCAAGGGCGAGATGGCCCCGGCATTGTTGACCCCATCGGTGAGCAGCACTAGCACGCGGCTATTCGCGGGGCGTTCGCGCAGATGTTTGACCGCGAGGCCGATGGCGTCGCCAATGGCCGTGGCGGACTCTTCGATCATGCCGATCTCCAGCTCCGAGATTAGCTTGGCAACGGTATTGCGGTCGAATGTAAGAGGGGTCTGAATATAGGCGTGTGCGGCGAACAGAATCAGGCCTAGGCGGTCGCCTTCGCGACGCTCGGCGAAGTCACTCACCACGACCTTCATGACTTCGAAGCGGGATAGTTGGACATTATTGATGACCATGTCCCGTGCTTCCATACTGCCGGAGATATCGACGGCGAGCATCAGGTCGCGGCCGGTGGAGGGTAACTGGATGGCCTCGCCTACCCACTGTGGGCGACTGACCGCCAGAACCATCGCGAGCCAGATGAGTATGCAACATAGCCAGCGCAGTAGGCGATTGGTATCAACCCGCGATGAGTCGGTCTGTAACTGCGAGAGGCGCTGGAAAAAGGGCACATACAGGGCCGCATCTTGGCGCGCCGCTCTCGAGAACAAGAGGTACACCAACAGGGGGACAGGGAGGGCGGCAAAGGCCCACGGCCAAGTAAACTCAAGCATGCTTAGAAACCGGTGTTGTTGGTTCGGTGGATTGGGTCTTGGCGGCGATTTTAGCCAAATAAAGGCTGCTTATCCAATGATGCGCCATGCGGTAGAGGCCCTTATCGTCGACCTCCCATTGTTTGGCGAAACGCCCCTGACTCAGGGTACTCGCAAGCTTGTCATCTAGCAAAGAGGCATCGCCGTGACCGCGCAGAAACGCGATCCAGTCCGGGCCACTGAGGCTCGCGAGCGGTTCCGCAGGGAAATGTTTGAGGGCAACACGGCGCAGTACGGCGTTCAATTCGTTCACGAAATTCAATTTCACTGCATCAGCCTGCTCGGCAGGCAAGCCTTTGACGGCCTCTTGATAATGGGCGAGACACTTGTCCAGCTCGCGAATCGCGAAGCTGCAGCTACGACGCAGCCGCCAGGCCGCGATCAGGTGCTTAGCGACGTAAAAAACGAGTGCGCACAGGATGATCAATAAGATCCACCACCCAGGTGCGGGCGGCCAGAACCCTACGGGCTCTGGGAGATGTATATCGGCCAACTGGCTTAAAGGGTCTGTGCCGTCCATTGTCTAATCTGCTCTACTACTAATTGATTGGTGCGCAATTTGAGGAAAGGGATCTGCAGCTTTAAGAAATCGCCTTGCAAGGTTTCCATGCGCGTCGTGAAATTTGCTTCGTAGTCTTTGCGTGCCTTCTGGCTATGGGAGTTCAGCGTGCCTTTGCTATGGCCATCGGTGATGCTGTAGTAACCCGGCACTGGCAAATGCTCTTCCAGGGCGTCGTAAATAAAACAACACACGACATTATTATGGCGCGAGAGCTGGTTGAGATACTGCATAGCCACCTCGTCCAAGGTGCTGAAATCGCTGATGATATACAGCGTGCTGCCCGGCTTGGTAATGCGGCGGATATCCGCGAGCGTCTGGCGCAGCCCAAAGGGATTCTTTACTGCCTCGTTGATCGAGGCCTCGCGCTGTTTGTGGTCGGCGAGGCGTTGATTGAAGCCCTGAATCTGATTGAGTAGGTGCAGGGCGGAGCGACGGCTGCGTTTCGGCCTGATTAAGGAATGGTCGGAGTCCGAGAATACGAGGCCGCCAACGCGGTCGCCATTGTCGATGGCCATCCAACAGAAAATCGCGGCAGCCTGTGCGGCGATTACCGACTTAAACGCGACCTGAGAGCCGAAGTACATGCTGCTGGACTGATCGACGGCGATGATTACCGGGCGTTCGCGCTCTTCGCGGAAGACCTTGGTGAAGGGCTTGCCGGTGCGTGCCGTGACCCGCCAGTCGATGGTGCGGATGTCATCACCCTGCTGATAGGGGCGGAACTCTTCGAAATCGATGCCACGGCCGCGCAACTTGGACAAATGCAGTCCGGAGATGCCGGCGATGGAGCGATTCATGGGCACATAGTTGACGATCTTAGCAGCATAGCGTTGAACCAATAGCTGCTGCAGAGTGATAACGGCCCCTTTGCTCTGATAGAGCTGTTGAAGTGAATCAATCTGCAAGGGTGTAGACATAGGAGCTAAGACTCAATTGTTGGCGTATGTGAGTGACGCAAAGTGTGACCGAATACGGCCCGAGAAGGCGTAGCTGCTTAGGCAGCAGGTACGCGCTCGAGAATCGTAGTCAATACCTTGTCTGGAGTCACACCGCTGGCTTCCGCCTCGAAACTGAGGAGGATGCGATGACGCAACACGTCGAAGAACACGGCCTGAATATCGTCTGGGCTGACGAAGTCTTTGCCCTGAATCCAAGCGTGAGCGCGCGCACAGCGATCGAGAGAGATCGTGCCGCGTGGGCTAGCGCCATATTCCAGCCAGGAGGCGAGATCGTCGCCATAGGCGCCTGGATTACGAGTGGCCATGATCAATTGAATAATGTATTCCTCTACTGCTGGGGCCATGTGCATCGTCAAAATTTCCTGACGCGCAGCGAACAAGTCGTCCTGACTGACCACTTTAGGGGCGGCGGGAACCTTGTTCTGAGCCTCGTTGCGCACGAGTTGCAAGATGCGGCGCTCCGCCTCTGTAGTGGGGTAGCCGATCGCGACATGCATCAAGAAACGGTCGAGCTGTGCCTCGGGCAGGGGATAGGTGCCTTCCTGCTCGATAGGGTTCTGCGTCGCCATGACCAAAAACAGGGGTGGCAGCTGGAATGACTCGCGACCAACGGAGACTTGGTGTTCCGCCATCGCCTCTAGTAGTGCGGACTGCACCTTGGCGGGGGCGCGGTTAATCTCGTCCGCAAGTACCAAGTTATGGAAGATCGGACCGGGCTGGAAGCGAAAGGAGCCGTCCTCTGGACGATAAATCTCGGTGCCGGTGATATCGCTTGGCAGCAGATCGGGTGTGAATTGAATGCGGTGGAAATCACCCTCGATTGCGCGCGATAAGTCTTTGATAGCTTTAGTTTTAGCGAGGCCAGGTGCCCCTTCGACGAGTAAGTGACCGTCTGCGAGAAGTGCGATAAGCAAGCGATCTACCAAACGCTCTTGCCCTATAATCTGCTGAGAAAGCCAGTCTTTGAGTTCAGTAATAATGCCATGGTGACTCATAATTAATTCTCTGTTTCTTCTTAGTTAAATGCTTGATCTTTTAGGGCGAAAGCCAAGGATTGTAACCGTTTTGATTACGATGTCTAGGGAGGATTTGTCGCAGTGTGTGGCACGCAAGCTCTCTCGCCTTAGGTCGTGGCGCAGACGCAGACTGAATCGCTTTAATCACTTATAATGCTAAGCCTTACTTTGACAGTGGTGTAGGCGCAGAACGATGGTTGAGACATTGCGATGAAAAAACTGACTTTCGATATCTCTATTCCTGCCGAACGCTATGAGGCATTGTACAGCGGGGCTGTCAAAGATGTGCAAGCGGTATCTCGCGAGGGCCTGCGCGTGCGTTTTCCCGGTAAGATCCTCCAGAAGTTCTTAAGTCATCAAGGTGTCCAAGGCACCTTCGTCATCGAATTCGATGACGCCAATAAATTCAAGGCGATTAGCAAAATTGTATAGTCTGATAAAGAAAGCGCTTTTCTGCCTGCCGGCAGAGGCCTCCCACAATATTACCCTGCCATTGCTCGACATCAGCCACCGTACCGGCATGATCGCCTTAGTGCGCGCCGAGGTGCCTGCCGCACCGCTGACGGTGATGGGGATCGAGTTTCCGAACCCCGTCGGTCTCGCCGCAGGCCTCGATAAGAACGCCGATCATATCGACGCACTTGGCGCCCTAGGTTTCGGCTTCATCGAGGTGGGGACACTGACTCCGCGTCCGCAACCGGGTAATCCGAAGCCGCGCATGTTCAGACTGAAGGCGCAGCGGGCGATCATCAATCGCATGGGCTTTAATAATAAGGGCATCGATCACGCATTGGCGCAGATCGCGAA
>DIAM01000014.1:0-46546 GCA_002416505.1 Gammaproteobacteria bacterium UBA5078 | reverse complement strand
GCGAAGAGCTCGTTCAAGGGCGTATTGGGCATCAACATCGGCAAGAATTTCGATACGCCTGTGGAACGTGCCGCCGACGATTACCTGCTGTGCATGCGCAAGTGCTACGCGGCGGCGAGCTACATCGTCGTGAATCTCTCCTCGCCCAATACCCCTGGGCTACGCACCCTGCAGTTCGGCGACGAACTGCGCCACCTGTTGGTCTTGCTCAAGAGTGAGCAAGCCACTCTGGCGGCACTGCACGAGAAAAAGGTACCACTCGCCGTCAAGATTGCACCCGACCTGAGCGATGCGGAGATCGGGCTTATCGCCGCGGCGCTCATCGACAATGAGATCGACGCGGTGATTGCCACGAATACGACCCTAGAGCGTGCGGCGGTACAGGATAGTCCTTACAAGGACGAGGCCGGTGGTCTCAGTGGCGCGCCGTTGACCGACAAGTCTGCCCATGTGATTGCTGTGTTGAGCGAGGCATTGCAAGGCAGGCTACCGATAATAGGCGTGGGCGGAATCATGAGCGGCGCGGATGCGGCGGCGAAGATCGCGGCAGGGGCAAGCCTCGTGCAGATCTATAGTGGGTTCATCTATCGTGGGCCGGAACTGATTCGCGAGGCGGCACTCGCGATCGCTGCGGGCAAGGCATGAGCACGCTAATCCTCTACACAACCGCGGGCTGCCATCTTTGCGAGGATGCCCAAGCATTGCTCGGACCAGTGCTCACCTATATTGAGCAAGAGAGTGGGCAGAGCATCGCCTTGCGTGAACAGGAGATTAGTGAGTCTGCAGCGCTTGTGGATGTCTATGGTCTGCGCATTCCCGTGATCCAGTTGGAGGGCTCAACACAGGACCTAGGCTGGCCCTTCGATCAGGCGCAAGCCTATCAATTTATAGTCGACGCGCTCGGCAACTGAAATAGGCGCCGGGCATTGGCGCTGGTCTGCTCGGCCACTTCCATGGGGCTGCGTCCCACCGCCTCGGCAACCGTTCGCAATACCTCGGTGAGATAATGGGGCTCGTTGCGTCGACTCTTCGGCCGCGGCCTTATCGAGCGTGGCAGCAAATACGGGGCATCGGTCTCCAGTAATAGCCTCTGCAGTGGTATGTCTTTTAGAAATTCCAGAATGTGATGTCCGCGGCGCTCGTCGCACACCCATCCCGTAATGCCGATATACATATCGAGGTCGAGGTAGTCGTACAACTCGTCGCGCTCGCCGGTGAAGCAATGCACGACACCGTGACTGTGCAGCGCGTCGCGATACTCTTTTAGTATCGGTAAGAAACGCGAGTGGGCGTCACGCTGATGGAGGAACACTGGCTTATCGATCGCGCAGGCTAGCGCGAGATGATCGGCGAAGATGCGCTCCTGTATGTCCCGTGGGGAATAGTCGCGATTGAAGTCCAGTCCGGTCTCGCCGACCGCGCGCACGATGGGCAGACTCGCCAGCTCGCGAATCTGTGCGAAGGCCTCGCCATCACAATGCTGGGCCTCGTGTGGATGCATGCCGGCGGTAGCGGAGAGGAGGTCCGGCATGCGTTGGGCGATCGCAACCGCATGTTGGGAGGCGCTTGCAGTGGTTCCCGTCACGAGGAGGTGGTGGATGCCCGCGCGTTGGGCGCGCTCGATGACGGCGTCCAGATCGTGGGCAAAGGATTCATGGCCAAGGTTCGCGCCGATATCAATCAGAGGGGGAAGTGCTGTTTCAAGCATTGTTGACTACGGCACCCAATTGCGACGCCCAGCGAATACTCTCTCGATAGGCGAGTTCCATTTCCTTAGTGCCGATGTTGAGTTTCGCGAGAGCGTCCATGTCGAGTTCATCCCATTGTGCCTGCTCGAATTGAATGACCGTCTTGATGACGGTGCCGATAGGGCCGTTGCCGAGCAACAGGGCATCCACCACGAGCTGAGATAGCGGCATAGAGCCGATGATCTCCTGCAGCTCGACGTCGAAGAAGGCATCGAGATTAGAAAGCAGGCCGGTAGTGAAATAGGCATCGCTATCGGCGGAATTGGTGAAGCATTCGGCGAGGAGCTGGCACATCTTGGCGCGCGTCATCGCCAGAACAGAGAGGGCGTTGGGTTTGTCCGCCATATTGCTCAGCGATAGGAGGGTGGCCCAACTCTTCACCTGGCGAAGCCCTAACATCGAGACGGCGTGCTGCAGTGAGGTGATCTCGCGTCGGCCCGAGAAGGCCGCCGAATTGACTAGCTTGATAAGCTTAACGCTCAGGACTGGGTCCTTCACGATGATGGCCGCGATCTTGCCGAGTTCGGCATTAGGGTCTTGAAGTTGCGTGAGTAGATTGAGTACCACAAGCTTGTTGGCGGGCACCTTGCGCCCCTTGACCTGCTCGGGCTTGCTGAGGAAGTAGCCTTGGAAGAGGGTGAACCCCAGATCCTTGCAGTAGTGAAACATCTCATGGGTTTCGACTTTCTCTGCTAGCAGGATCACGTTGAAGCGCTTTAATAAATTCACATGGCGCTTAATCTCGGCCTCGTCGAACGCCAACACATCGATCTTGACGATGTCGGCGATGTGCAGGGCAGCGTCCCATTTCGCCGAGTAGACGAAATCGTCCAGTGCGATGGTGTAGCCTGCGTTCTTGAGTTTCTGCAGATTCTCGATCAACTCCGCGTCGGCCTCGATATCTTCAAGCACTTCGATGACGAAACGATGCTTGTCAAAAGGCGGGGGGTTGATAATGAGATTGCGAGTAAAATTGATGTAAGCGGGGTGGTGCTGAACGACCTCGCTGATATCCAGCTCATTAAAGGCGTTCAGGAATACCTGAGACGTGGCAGAGTCGCCGTCAAACACATTGGCCTGATTGGTGTTATCGCCTCGGAAAAGTAGCTCATAAGCACGTACTTTTATATCGATGTCGAAAATCGGTTGCCTAGCTAAGAGTATGTGCTGGTCCGTCATCGTTCTCTCACTACTGCCCACTAATTGAGCTATTGTAGCGCAGTCGCCGCTATTAGCTAACACTTTTGTCCTAATCGCCTGCCCGTAGACCTGCGCTTGCTCTTCCCCCATAATACGCGGCCTAGAAGGCCTGTTCGCAGATCAGGCACACAGTCAATTTAAAGCGCTAAACAGGATATCGACGTGGCCACATCCATGGTAAAGAAAGATCTGAATTGGGCGGATCTGGGATTTAAGTATCGGCAGACCGAGGCGCGCTTCAGCGCCATCTACAAAAATGGGGCCTGGTCTACGGGGGCGCTGCTAGACTCGCCGATGATCTCGGTCCACGAGGGTGCACCGACGCTGCACTATGCCCAGCAGTGTTTCGAAGGCATGAAGGCG
The DNA here is from genome assembly GCA_002416505.1 of Gammaproteobacteria bacterium UBA5078. Classification (GTDB taxonomy): domain Bacteria; phylum Pseudomonadota; class Gammaproteobacteria; order Pseudomonadales; family Pseudohongiellaceae; genus UBA5078. The sequence goes on along the minus strand of DIAM01000014.1, from coordinate 43,235 downwards.
CAAACCGCTCCCGATGGTCGCGTACTGTTATTCCGCCCAGACCTCAATAGTGAGCGCATGAATCAAACCGCCGCGCGCTTATTGATGCCGGAGGTGCCCTATGAGTTGTTCTTGCGCGGCGTCGAAGAGACCGTTCGCGCTAATTATTCCTGGATCCCTCCGCACGGTTCTGGCGCCTCTCTCTACATTCGTCCTATGCTGATCGGCGTCGGCGAGAACTTAGGCCTACGCCCCGCTAGTGAGTATGAGTTCCGAGTGTTCGTCTCTCCCGTGGGGCCCTACTACAAGAGCGCTGGCCTAGCGGTTATCTCTCTTGCGGTGTCTGACTATGATCGCGCCGCGCCGAATGGCACGGGCGCATACAAGGCCGGCGCCAACTACGCCGGTGGACTGCTAGCGACTAAGAAGGCGCAGGAGTTGGGGGCTAACGAGGCACTCTATCTGGACGCGGCGAAACGCACCTATATAGATGAGGCGGGATCGGCCAATATCATCGTGACGATGAAGGGCAATCGTTTCGTAACGCCCAAGTCGAATGCGATCCTGCCCAGTGTTACGCGGCGCTCGATCATGACCCTGGCCGAACAGCATCTGAACATGCAGGTAGAAGACCGGCCGATCGACTTGCGCAAGGAGATCGGCGATTTCGAGGAGATGGCCGCCTGCGGTACCGCCGCGGTGTTAGCGCCGGTGGGCAAGGTCTGGCTAGACGGCGCGTGGCATCATTTCCACGACAATGGCCAGTCGGTCGGTCCGATCATGCAGAGAGTCTATGATCTGTTGGTGGGAATACAACGCGGCGAGAGCCCCGATGAAAACCATTGGACCCACGCGGTAAAGATCGACTAGGACAGACAGCCAAAGCCTTGCATACAAGGCTCTGGACAGATGCCTAGATAGTCTAAGGAAATAGCAGCGCCCCCCATTGCAAGCCGCGATGGGGGGCGCTTTCGTACTGTGCTATAGGCAGCACTAAAATAAACAAACGCTTGACCCTCGCTGCCACAGCCCTTATATATGTCCGCTTCTTTTGCCCCGGACGCCCGCTTGTGGTCCGAATTTTGGGCAAGCCATGACCCGCAGCTGTATCAGGAACCGTTCAAAACAATGAGTAAATCGTTGGTGATAGTCGAGTCGCCCGCCAAAGCGAAAACCATCAATAAATACCTAGGCAAGGAATTTGTCGTCAAATCCAGTGTGGGTCACATACGTGATCTACCTGCGAGCGGCAACGCCCAGGCTGTTGATAGCAAAGAGCGCGCTAAGGCCGCCGCCGCAACCCGGAAACTCAGTCCGGAAGATAAAGTTCTGCACAAGAAAACTAAGGCGAAGGAGCAGCTGATCGCGCGGATGGGGGTTGACCCAGAGCATGGCTGGCGCGCCAAGTATGAGATTCTGCCGGGTAAGGAAAAAGTAGTAGCCGACCTGCGCAAACTCGCGAAAGACGCCGACACCATCTATCTCGCAACCGACCTTGACCGTGAGGGAGAGGCAATCGCCTGGCACTTGAAAGAGGCTATTGGCGGCGACGAGAGCCGTTATAAGCGCGTGGTTTTTAACGAGATCACGAAGAAGGCGATCAACGAGGCCTTCTCCAAGCCCGGCGTCTTGGACATGAAATATGTGCAGGCCCAGCAGGCGCGCCGCTTCCTCGACCGCGTGGTCGGTTTCATGGTGTCGCCATTGCTGTGGTCCAAAGTCGCGCGTGGTCTCTCCGCCGGCCGTGTGCAGTCGGTGGCGGTGCGCCTCATCGTCGAGCGTGAGCGCGAGATTCGCGCCTTCATTCCCGAAGAGTATTGGGAGATCTACGCGAACCTCTCCACGGCCAAGAAAGACGCCTTGCGTTTTCAGGTGGCCAAGCTACACGGTGAGAATTTCCGTCCCAACGATAAGAAGGGGGCCGATGCGGCGCTCAAGGCCTTGGAAGGGGCCGATTACGTTGTCGCCAAGCGCGAAGACAAGCCCACCTCCTCTAAGCCCAAGGCACCGCTGATCACCTCGACCCTGCAACAGGCCGCGAGCACGCGCCTTGGTTTCGGCGTGAAGAAGACGATGACCCTCGCCCAGCGCCTGTACGAGGCGGGTTATATCACCTATATGCGTACCGATTCGACGCATTTGAGCGACGATGCGCTCGCGATGTGCCGCGACTATATCGAGAAGACCTTCGGCAAGCCCTATCTGCCAGAGCAGCCACTGAAGTACAGTGCCCGCGAAGGCGCGCAAGAGGCGCACGAGGCGATTCGCCCCACCGAGGTCAACACCTCGAGCACCAATCTGCAGAACATGGAGCGTGACGCCGAGCGGCTGTACGCCCTGATCTGGCAACACTTCGTGGCCTCACAGATGCCGCCAGCACAATACCTAAGCAGCTCTATTAGCGTTGCTGCCGGCGAGTTCGAACTGCGCACGAAAGGGCGCATCATGAAGTTCGATGGCTATATGCGCGTACTCACCACTAAGGAAGAGGATGTGGTGCTGCCCAGTGTCGAGGTAGGGGAAAGCCTAGGCCTGGTCGAGCTCGACCCCTCCCAGCATTTCACCAAGCCTTCGCCGCGCTTTACCGAGGCGAGCCTCGTGAAAGAGCTAGAGAAGCGTGGCATCGGTCGCCCATCGACCTATGCGGCGATTATCTCCACCATCCAGGAGCGGGGCTATGTGAAGGTCGAGAGCCGCCGCTTCTATGCTCAGAAGATGGGCGATATCGTGGCCGAGCGCCTGATCGAGAGTTTCTCCGATCTGATGGACTACGATTTCACGGCTAAGATGGAAGACGATCTGGATGGCGTCGCCCTAGGTCGCCTAGAGTGGAAGCAGGTGCTCGACACCTTCTACAAGGGCTTTAGCAAGCAGCTGGCCACGGCGACCGAAGACAGCGATGCCGGCATGCGTGCCAACAAGCCCACGGATACCGATATTGCCTGCCCAAAGTGTGGTCGGCCTATGCAGATTCGCACGGCCTCCACGGGTGTGTTCCTTGGCTGTTCGGGTTACTCCCTGCCTCCCAAGGAGCGCTGCAAGTCCACTATTAACCTGACCCCTGGCGAAGAGGCGATCAACACCGACAACGCCGAAGAGGCCGAAGAGGCCGAGAACGCCTTGCTGCGCCAGCGTCATCGCTGCCGCATCTGCAACACGGCGATGGACAGCTACCTGATCGACGAGAAGCGCAAACTGCATATCTGCGGCAATAACCCCGATTGTCAGGGTTATGAGGTGGAAGAGGGCAATTATAAGATCCGTGGCTACGAAGGCCCGCTCATCGAGTGCGACAAGTGTGGCTCCGATATGCAGCTCAAGTCCGGGCGCTTCGGCAAGTACTTCGGCTGTACCAACGAGGAGTGTAAGAACACGCGTAAATTGCTGCGCAGCGGCCAGGCGGCGCCTCCCAAGATGACGCCCGTGCCGATGCCCGAGCTACAGTGTGAGAAGGTAGAAGACCACTATGTGTTGCGCGATGGGGCGGCGGGCTTGTTCCTAGCCGCGAGCAAATTCCCCAAGAACCGCGAGACGCGCGCACCATTGGTGACAGAGCTTCTGCCACATAAAGACGAGATCGATCCGAAGTATGAGTTCCTGTTCAGCGCGCCGCTCAAGGATAGCGATGGCAACCCGACGGTGGTGCGCTACAGCCGCAAGACGGCCGAGCAATACGTGCTGACGGAAGAGAACGGCAAGGCCACGGGCTGGAAGGCCTTCTATAAGAACGGCCGTTGGATCGTCGATAAATAAGCCCGAGCCGGGCGACTAGATGGGTTGCGCGAGGGTCAGGCCCTCGCGCAACTGATTTAGATACTGCGGCGGATTACCCCGACGCTAATCCCTTCGATAGTGAATTCCTGCTCCCGCAAATCGACCTTGATGGGAGGAAAATCATCATTCTCGGCAATGAGTTGCAGTTCAAACTTATTCTTTCCCTTTAACAACCTCTTGACCGTTACGTCCTCGTCTATCCGCGCGACGATGATGTCGCCATCCACGGCAGTGGCACACTTATGCACCGCCAATAGATCGCCATCGTTAATGCCGATGTTGATCATGCTGCTGCCTTTGACCGTGAGCAAAAAGTCGGCCTTCGGGTGGAAGAAGTTGGGGGGGATGTCGCAGTAGTCATCGATGCTCTCGATGGCAAGAATGGGGCTGCCCGCCGCCACCTGACCCACGATAGGCAGGCCGACATGTTCGGGGGTTGGCAGGCGAATGCCGCGGGAGGTGCCGGGCACCATTTGAATCGCCTGTTTACGCTCTAGGGCGCGCAGATGTTCCTCGGCCGCGTTGGGAGACTTGAAGCCCATTTTCTTGGCGATCTCGGAGCGCGTAGGCGGAAAGCCGGTTTCTTGCTGATAGTCTTTGATGAACTCAAGAATTTCAGCCTGGCGAGGTGTGAGTTGTATCATGCTGGCACCGTCATCATGGGGAAAGGTAGCTGTAATTATATACAGTCATTGCCCAATGACAAGTGCTTTACTCGCTTTCCCCGAATTTGGGATAATCCGCCCCTGATTGATGCGCTCGGCAATTCGCCGCGCCTAAACGCTTCTCGGCCTCGGAGGCCGCTCCTCGAAATGACCAATCCCCCCCGCGAACAAGCCAGCACGCCCGCTGCCCCCGGCGTCCTTATGCTCGATGTCATGGGCACACAGTTAAGCGCCCAGGAGGAGTTGTTGCTCGCCTCGCCAGTGGTAGGAGGCGTCATCTTATTCGCACGCAATTACGAGAGCCCGGATCAGGTGCAGAGGCTGAACGCGGCTATCCGTGCCTGCAACCCGCAGATATTGATCGCGGTGGACCAGGAGGGCGGCCGCGTGCAGCGCCTGATCGAAGGCTATACCAAGCTGCCCGCCATGGGCGTGTTCGCCTCGCGCTGGCCTCACGCGCCACAGCGCAGCGAAGCGATGGCCACCCAGCTCGGCTGGTTAATGGCTGCGGAGATGATAAGCGCGGGTTTCGACTTTAGCTTCGCGCCCGTGCTCGACATCGATATAGGCCTGAGTAAGGTCATCGGGAACCGCGCCTTCGGCGGCGACGCGGCACAGGTCGCTGTGTTAGCCAATGCCTTCATGAAGGGCATGCATGAGGCTGGCATGGCCACTACGGGCAAGCATTTTCCCGGTCACGGCAGCGTGTCGGCCGATAGCCACCTCGAGTTACCCGTGGATGGGCGCAGCATGGATGAGATCCGCAGAGTCGATCTGGCGGCCTTCGTGGCCTGCCGCGACGCACTAGACGCGGTGATGCCCGCTCATGTGATCTACCCGCAGGTAGACCCCGACTGCGCGGGCTTCTCCAGGTACTGGCTGCAAGACATCCTGCGCGGCGAGATGGGTTTCGACGGGGTGATCTTCAGCGATGACTTAGTGATGGCGGGCGCCGCCGCGGTGGGCGATATTCAGGCGCGCGTGGACGCGGCGCTGGCTGCCGGCTGCGACATGGTGCTGGTATGTAACGATCGGCCCATGGCCTTGGCGGCCAAGGCGCATCTAGAGGCGCAGGGCGTGGCGCCCAATCCGCGGCTAGTGCGGATGCAGCACCGCAAGATGTGGCAGCGCGAAGAATTGATGAGGTCCGAGCGCTGGATTCAGGCCCGTGCCATCGCCGCACAGTTGCTGGAGAGCCGCGGTGATTGAGGAGGCCACTAAAATCCTCGCCGAGGCAGACTGTTTATTCGACAAGTCGCAGGTCGAGGCGGCGCTGGATGCACTCGCAGTGCAGATCAGCGCGCGCCTGGCCACGGCTAATCCCATCGTGCTCTGCGTATTGAATGGGGCGCTGGTCGTCACTGGCGAGCTGCTCACCCGCCTTGCGTTCCCGCTCCAGGTGGACTACTTGCATGCCAGCCGCTACCGCGAAAAACTCAGTGGGGCGGAGCTGCAGTGGAAGGCTCGCCCCAGCAGCGCTTTGGCGGGGCGCACCGTCCTGATCGTGGACGACATTCTAGATGAGGGGGACACGCTGGTGAAGATTCGCGAGTACTGTCTCGAGCAGAGGGCCGCTGAGGTTCTGTGCGCGGTACTGGTCGATAAGAATCATGAGCGCCGCCATAGGGCATTGCCACGGGCCGATTTCACTGGGCTAGATGCGCCGGACCGCTATCTGTTCGGCTATGGCATGGACTACAAGGGCTATCTGCGCAACGCTCCTGGCATCTATGCGGTGGCGAACACCTAGTCCGCCGCCTGACTGCGTTGCTGCGCCCACTCTAGGAACTCGCTCGAATTCCCCCTGAACACCACGCGTTCCATGCGCTTGGACAGCTGATAGGCATACATCGGGTCGTAATAATCGGTGAGGAGTTTGCGTATCCACAGTGCGTGATACTGGTCGCCTTCGCCATTCATTTGTGCGCTTAGTGCATCTTCCATCAAGTCTTGCAGGGCGCTGTAATTCTCGCCGCCTAGTCGCCGCTGAATCTTGGCTAGGGAGCCCAGTAGATACTCGTAGAAATGCTCGAGTCCCCGGTCCGGATCGGCCTCGAGGAACTGTCTCGAATTTTCGCCGATATAGTCATTGAGGATGGTCTGGGTGCGGAACTCCAAGTCCTCCTCGATGAGGGCGATAGGGGAGGCCTTCATCGCCGTGTGTAAGCTCGTGGGCAGGGAGAGCGAGCCGATGGCGCGGCTCTCGTCCTCCACGAATAGGTCAGAGTTTTGCTCCCGCTGCAGCTTCAACAGCCGCACTGCCACGGCATTTTCGAAGTTGATCTGAGTGGGTTGCCCGCCCAGCTTGGTGCCGAAGGCGGAGCCGCGATGCTGGGCGAATCCTTCTAGGTCCAAGGAGTCGGGGAGGGCATTGAGTAGATGGGTCTTGCCTGATCCGGTGCGCCCGGCGACTATGATGAGTGAGTGTCGCTGTGGCGCCGCGTCGATAGTGTCGATGAGGCCCTGACGCATGGCCTTATAGCCACCGGGGACGAGGGGGCATTCGATGCCCGCCTCGCGCAGCCAGCCCTGCACCGTGCGCGAGCGTAGCCCGCCGCGGAAACAATACAGCCAGGCACCCGGATGCGAGCGCAGCCACTGTTCCCATGCTAGGAGGCGCTGCGCCTTGCTGTGCCCCGAGACTAGGCGATTGCCCAGGATGATCGCGGCCTCTTGGCCGGCGCGCTTATACATCGTGCCGACTTGGGCGCGCTCGTCATCGTCGAGCAAGGCAATATTATGGGCGGCAGGGAACGCGCCTTTGAGAAATTCGACGGGTGCGCGAACATCGAGCAGTGGGACATCGTCACGGAGCAGGGCCAGGAACGGTGCGGGGTCTGAATCGGTCAATGGTGGCTCCTGTGCCGGTAAAAAAAACTCAAGGCTTGCGAAGAGCGGTCGATATAACATGAATGAATTGCTGCCGACAAGGAAAACCCGGATTGGGTCTCGCGCAGCGACCGTGAATTATTCTGGCTTCCGGGCCATACTTGGAGAATTGCTGCGGTATAATTTGTCCGTAATTGCAATTTTAGCCACACGCTTTTTAGCCCTTATGTGGGAGCGCACTTTTGGTGAGTGAAAGTCGGAGCAGTCGTCGAGTAGAGCAGAGGCCCCGTTGGTGGTGGCCACTGCGCGCGCACTCGCGTGGCATCTTACTCGCGGGCTTGCCGGTGGCCTTGATCATCGCCCTGATGAGCCTTTTCGAGAAGCCGATTTTCGAGTCACGCACGCTCTTAGAGGTGCAGGCCGGTAGCGTGCCAAGCAGCGTGAGTTCGAGCTCCACCGAGATCACGGTCTTGATGAATACCCAGCGCGAGATCGTGACCTCCGCGACTGTGGCTGGGGAGCATCGCTACAATATTCGTGTAGAGGTCATTCCGCAGAGTTATCTGATGTCCGTACACTTCCAAGACAGCGACCCTGCGCGCGCGCAGTTGGGGGCTAAGGCAGTGGCCCAGGCCTATGTTCAGTACACGGCCGATGCCCAGTTAGAACAGATCGCGCGTGCCGCGGCGCAGTTTCTCGCCAAGCTCGACAGCGTGACCATGCCAACGAATCCCGTCAATGACGATGTCGGTGATCAGGCTATAGATGCGATCGACGGGGAAGTCTTCGACAATTTACTGCCGCCATTGGAGAGCGATGCCGAGCAGCTTGAGCGGCTGCGTTACAGCGCCACACAGGGACTCAGTGCACTAGAGCCGGCGCTGGAGAACACCCTGATTCGGCAGCTGGTGAAGACCTATGACGACTCGCTCAATCATCTGGTCTCGGCCAAGGTCTTAGACCAGGCGAGCCTGCCCCGCGCCCCGGTCGAGCAGATGCAGCCGTGGTGGATACTGCTGGGCTATCTTAGCGCCGTTGCGGTGCCCGCCTTCGTCGTGGCGATGCGCTTCCAGCGCCGCGATTCACTCGACTTCAAGCAAGATGTCGAGAAGCACCTCGGCAAGTCCTGCGTTGGGGTCATCCCGGCGCTCAATCTGAGCGAGGCGGCGCAATTTCTAAGCGATCGCGAGTACGCCGGTAGCATCGGCGTGTTGCGGGCGCGCCTGCAAATGCTGCGGCCTGTCCATGACCCATTGGAGCAGTTTCCCCGAGGTCGGGTGGTGTTGCTAACCTCTAGTAACGGCGGTGAGGGCAAGTCGGCTATTGCCATGAACCTAGCCTTCGCGATGGCGAAAACAGAGAAGGTGTTGCTGATCAATGCCGACATGCGCCAAGCGCAGACTTATGTGGGCTTGCCCGCGGGCGCGGCAGGGCTCTCGCACTTGATTGCCGGCGCAGCCCAGATGCGCGACTGCGTACACAGCATCCCGGCTAAGAATCTTTTCGTGATTCCTTCGGGCGTATTGCCGCCCAATCCTCACGAACTGCTGTCGAGCAAGCGCTTCCAGCGCGTGATCGAGATGTTGGAGCGTCGCTTCGATACCATTATCATCGATGCGCCAGCACTGAGTGAGGTGAGCGACACCCTCGTGGTTGCGCGGCATTGCAGCGATGTGCTGTTCGTCATCCAGGCAGGACACACCTCACTAGAGTCCGCCTCTGCCGAATTAGCGCGCCTGCAGGGCGATGGCATTCCGCAGGTACGCGTAGTCCTTAACCGCGTGCAGCCCTATGAGCTAGACCTCGACCTGATGAAGAGCTTCAAGCAATGAATCTGAGCGAACTACAAGCCTTCCTAGAGGACTCGAATTGGGACGATGAGCCGGAGCCGGCGCATCCGCTCGATGCCCCTAAAGCCGCGGTCATGGCCAAGAGAGCGCCCAAGGAGAGGGCCGCGCAGCCGGTAGTGAGCGAAGAGCCAGTGTCGGCCGCGGATCTGTCCGAGCCGGCGGACCCAATTCCGACCCTAATAGTCGAGGCGGATCTTCAGATCCCGGCCCCGAGGGCGCCAGTAAAGCTCGTGCCTCGAGTCAAGGAAGACCCAAGTCAGGAGGAGCCAGAACTACGCGTCACCGAGAGCGTGCGCGAGCGCCTGCTGGAAGTCGAGATGGCGCAGAAAATGGGCTACCTGCTGTGCAAGTGCAGCTGGCCTCCGCAGATCATGGTGCTAACGGGCACCGACCACGTCTATCGTTGCCGCCGCTGCTCTCGCGTTCGCGAAATGTAAGCTAGGGGCGCCGTCCCGGACTCTTATTCTCATGGTTGGCAAGCTATGTGCTTAGTTAGACATATTGCATCGTTTATTGGCATTACGGCCATTGTTTGCCGTTATCCGTAGCCTCATACCTAAAGGGTCGCCCATCATGTTCAAGCGTGTGTTTTTTCTTCTCTGCGTCAGCGCGCTCAGCGCCTGTGGACACGTCCATCACCTCTACAACCAAGGCGTTGCCGCGACCGGCGCAACGGGCCTGATTCCCGATCATAGTGTCGCGCGCAATAGCAATTGGGTGCTCGGCCAAGACACGAGCTTCTATGTCGCCCTAAGCGGTCTCGCCGCGATGCAGGAGGCCGTGCTCAATCAGAACAATGCTGTGCTAGAGCCGGGCGCCTACTATGTCGAGGATCAAGTAGCGGACCTGCTCACGAGCCAGATCAGTCGGCAGTTTCCGCGTGTCATGCGCGCCGCGGACACGCAGACACTGTTCGATGCTCGGCAGAGTGCGCTGGACAATCGCATCGACTTCGTAATCTATCCACGCGTCTATGTCTGGGAAGACACCGTGGGCACTTGGTCGGAAATAGCCAGCGCACTGCGGAATCGTAAGGCGACCGATATGGGCGCCGCGTTTGGATTGGACCGTGCGCGTCTACAGCTAACCCTGCTCGATGCGAGCAGTGGTCGTATCCTAGACGTGGTGACCATCGATACCCGCGCCGGCGTGATCAATCTCTATGAAGAGAACCCCCAGCGCCTGCTTGCCAGTGCTGTTGGTCGTTATGTGGATTCTCTGGTACCGTAAGTGGTCGCGAAAGCGCCATTGACGAGGAGATGATGCAAGATCAGCGAGTGCCTCCCGAACGCCTCTTGAGTGCCATTGGCAAGTTCAATGGCCCAGCCCCCGTGCACCTGTGGGACCCTCCCTATTGCGGCAAGATCGACATCCGCATCGCGCGTGACGGACGCTGGTATCACGACGGCAGCCTGATACGCCGGCCCGCTCTAATCCAATTATTCGCCTCGGTGCTGCGCCGCGAGCCAGACGGCTCCTTCTCTCTAGTGACCCCCGCAGAGCGCGTTACAATCGAGGTGGAAGACTGCCCCTTCGTGGCGACGCTATTGGATGTGCAAGGGGAGGGAGATGCGCGTGCCCTGCAGTTCACCCTGAACACCGGTGAGACGGTGACCGCTGACGCCGACCATGGCATAGAAGTGGGCGAGGAGGGTGTGCAGCCCCATCCCACGCTGCACGTGCGCGGCGGTTTAGAGGCGTTGATATCCCGCAATGTCTTCTATCAGTTGGTGGCATTGGCACAGGTGGAGCCAGGCGCTGCGGGCGAGCAACTCGTGCTACACAGCGCGGGGGGAGACTTCCTACTAGGTAAACTCTAAAGTAACGGCGCAGTGGCTCGCGCTTGTTTAGCGAGTTCGCAAGCTGCCGCGCGGGGCGGGTGCCTCGGGGTCAGTCTTCATGCCTTGTGCTGCCGCTTCGCCGACAGTCATTGCCGTGTCCACGACGATATTTGCCGCCTGCTTGCCGTACTCGACGCCCTTGTCGGCGCTCTTAACCGTGCCCTTGCCTACATAGGCGCCGCCGTAGCCTAGCGGCGCAGTCACGAAACCGCAGCTGTTAAGTAGCAATATAGAGGCCGCCAGCGCGGCAATGGCGATAAAGCGATTTTTCATGGCATTGTTCTCGTCGATAAGTAGCGGGCAATTGCGAGCTTTCGCATATCTATACGCAATCTCTATGCCCAAAGACAGCTCAATTGTATTTATCGGCCGAATCCCGAATTATTCAAGCCTGTATTTTAGACAACAAGCTGTCAAGTTCCGTGTTAGGAGGGGGCGAGCGTGGCTTCAGTCGCGCTGCCTCAATATTGACGCACCGCGATAAACCCGGCATTATTGCCCCCTTTTCCGGGGCATCCCCGCTGGATTTGATCAAGGATTCATCAAATTAGAGCGCGCCTTTCTCATACTCAATAAACTCAATACACAGTGGAGAATCCATGAAGATTCTTGTGGCAGTCAAACGTGTTGTCGACGCGAACGTGAAGGTTCGTGTGAAGGCAGATAACAGCGGCGTCGAGCTCACTAATGCCAAGATGGCAATCAACCCATTCTGTGAGATCGCCGTAGAAGAGGCGATCCGCTTGAAGGAGAAGGGACACGCAGAAGAGGTAATCGTCGTGTCCATCGGTGAGAAAGCCTGTCAGGAGCAGATCCGCACCTCCTTGGCCCTCGGCGCAGACCGTGGCATCCATGTTGAGGCAGAGGATGGCCTACAGCCACTGGCAGTGGCAAAGCTACTCAAGGCCCTAGTCGACAAAGAAGGCATCGACCTCGTGTTGGTAGGCAAGCAGTCTATCGATTCTGATAACAACCAAGTGGCGCAAATGCTCGCCGCGATCGGCAATATGCCGCAGGGCACGTTCGCCTGTGGGCTCGAAGTGGCCGATGGCAAGCTCAAGGTCACCCGCGAGATCGACGGTGGTGAACAGACGGTACTATTGACGCTGCCGGCAGTGGTCTCCACTGACCTGCGTCTGAACGAGCCGCGTTACGCGTCGCTGCCCAATATCATGAAGGCGAAGAAGAAGCCTATCGATACCGTGACTCCAGGCGATCTCGGAGTCGATGTCAGCTCTGGCCTGAAGATCCTCAGTGTTGAGGCGCCGGCTGGGCGCACCGCGGGCATCAAGGTTGCCAGCGTCGACGAGCTGATCAGTAAGCTTAAGTCCGAAGCCAAGGTGATCTAAACCCACCGCTCCGGTATTCATTTGCTATATATAGAAGGGTAATTCATGAGCGTTTTAGTCATTGCAGAGCACGATAATGCAGCATTGAAGCCAGCGACGCTGAGCACTGTCACCGCCGCCCTAGCGATAGAGGCCGATGTGACGATCCTCATCGCCGGCGCGGGGTGTGCCGCAGTCGCAGCCGCGGCAGCCGCCATCGCAGGTGTGAGTAAGGTTTTGCTTGCGGATAACGCAGCCTATGATCATCAGCTGCCAGAGGCGGTAGCGCCGCTGGTGGCAGAGGTCGCCGCCGCCTATAGCCATGTGCTGGCTGCTGCCACGACCACGGGTAAGAATCTCATGCCACGCGTTGCGGGCTTATTAGATGTTGCACAGATTTCCGACATCGTCGCCGTGAAGAGCGCCGATACTTTCGTGCGCCCGATCTATGCAGGCAATGCCTTGGCAACTGTGCAATCGAGTGACTCCATTAAGGTGATCACGGTACGCAGCACCGCCTTCGAAGAGAGTGCTGCGACTGGCAATAGTGCGCCAGTAGAGAACGTGGACATCGCCAAGAGCCAGTCTCTTTCGAGTTTCGTCACGGAGCAGTTGTCTGTTTCCGAGCGTCCCGAACTGACGGCAGCCTCCATCGTGATCTCCGGCGGTCGTGGCATGCAGAACGGTGAGAATTTCGTGTTGCTCGAGAAGGTCGCCGACAAGCTAGGCGCCGCGATCGGGGCATCACGCGCAGCGGTCGACGCGGGCTTCGTCCCCAACGACATGCAGGTTGGCCAGACGGGCAAGATTGTCGCGCCCGATCTGTATATCGCCGTCGGTATCTCGGGCGCTATCCAGCATCTCGCGGGCATGAAGGACAGCAAGGTCATCGTGGCGATCAACAAGGACGAGGAGGCCCCGATCTTCCAGGTGGCGGACTACGGACTAGTTGCCGATCTGTTCAATGTATTGCCGGAGTTGGCAGAGAAATTATAGGACGGGAATAGGCTAGGCGTGTCCCACGCCTAGCGCTAACAAAAACGCCCCGTGACTGCGCAGTCACGGGGCGTTTTTGTTTCTACTAGCTTTGCTTAGTCTGCGTTCTTAGCGGCCGCTTCGATCTGGGCGCGGCGCTTGATCTCGCGTGGATCGTTAGGGGCGCGGCCAGCCAGAGGAGGAATCTCCTGCGTGGCCGAAGGCTGCGTCGCCTCTGGCGTCTCTTGTGCGACAAGCGGGCTGTCTTGCTCTACTGGCGTGGCTTCGACTGGCGCTTGCTCTTGCACAGCTTCGGTCTTCTCGACAACGGGGGCAGGGCTAGCGGCTACGGTCTCAGGCTTGGGCTCGACGGCCGCAGGCTCTTCGACATTCGCGGCGACCACTGGCTCGGAAGCCTCGGCTACAACCGCTGCCTGTGCTTCGTCTGCGCTCTGCGTGGCTCTCTCCGCGTTTTTCTCAGAGGCTGCCCTAGAGCGCGATTGACGAGCGGGCTTTTCGGCCTTCTCCTCTTTATCACCGTCGCTCTCTTGCGTGCTTTCGGCTGCGCTTTCGGTAGCAGTCTCGGCATTCTCACCTGCCGCGGCATTGCGGTTACGACCACGACGACGCTCGGAAGGGCGACGACGACGCGCTGGCTTAGAGGCGCCATCGGCACTCTCTTCTCCAGGTGCGGCCACATTGCCATTCACATCCTCGGGAGCGGCTACGTTGCCGTTCGCTTCCTCGGGTGCAGATTGCTCTTGTGGTGCGGCCTCAACTGCATTGTTAACGTTAGCGGTTTCGGGCACTGCTGCGGCCTGAATATTCTTAGGCTCCTGCTCTGTGCTGCCGTCCTCTGCATTCTCGCCTGCCGCCTGCTCTTCAGGGCGTGGGCCGCGACGACGCTGGCTGGTGTTGCGTGGGCGGCGATTGCCACTCCTGCGCTGCCCACCGCGGGTCTCATCTGTGCTGCTCTCGGCACCGTCTTCGCCACGGGGCTCTTCAGCCTTGCGTGGCTCGCGTGGCTCGCGCGGTTCACGCGGCTCACGTTTCTCATCGCGTCGGGCGCTGCCGTCGGCATTGGTGTTGCGACCGCGACCACCACGCTTACGGCCTTGGCCTGGTTCGCGTGGAGTTGTTGCCGTGCTGCTGTCGCCGCTCGCGTCTGCTTGTTTCTCGCCACGGTTTTCGTTGTTGTCACGATTGCGTGGGTTGGCAGTCTTGCCGCCACGACGTGAGTCGCGACCACGGTTGCTGTCGCGGCCACGAGTGTTGCGATCGCTTGGCTTAGGCTGTGGCTTCTTGTTAGTTGTCTCTTCCTCTTCTTCGGAGCTGAGTAACCAGCCGAACAAGGTGTCGAACAGGCTCTTAGGTTTTTCCACCACTACCACAGGCGCGGGGGGCTGAGATAGAGTCGGAGCTTGTACGGCTGCCTGTTGTGGGGCAACTGGCACCTGCTTCGCATGACGGTGGTGACTCGTCTCTGGAGCCTCTGGGTGAATCTCGATCTCGTAGCTAGCGGTGGTGTGCTCGCCATCGGTCTGCGAGACGCCTTGGATTTCGTAGTGTGGTGTCTCGAGAGCGGCATTGGCCACGATCACCAGTTTAGTATTGCTCTGGACCTCGATAGCGCTAACAGCGGCGCGCTTCTCGTTGAGTAGGTAAGAGGCGACGGCGATAGGCACCAATGCGCGAATCTCTGTGCTCTTGCGCTTGTTAGCCTCTTCCTGCAATACACGTAGGATAGAAAGTGCCTGCGATTTCACATCTCGTATGGCGCCCTGGCCACTGCAGCGTGGGCAGACGATAGTGCTGGTCTCCTCTAGAGAAGGACGCAGGCGTTGACGTGACATCTCGAGAAGACCGAAACGAGAAATGCGGCCCACTTGTACGCGGGCGCGGTCTGCCTCTAGCGCATCGCGCATGCGGTTTTCTACTTCTTTCTGATTACGTGCCGCGCTCATGTCGATGAAATCGATCACGATCAGGCCGCCCATATCGCGAAGGCGCAATTGGCGAGCGATCTCGTCGGCAGCCTCGAGGTTAGTATTCAGAGCTGTCTCTTCGATATCCGAGCCGCGGGTTGCGCGTGAAGAGTTGATGTCGATAGACACCAATGCTTCGGTCGGGTCGATTACGATAGAGCCTCCTGAGGGCAGTTTCACTTCGCGTTGGAAGGCCGTTTCGATCTGGCCTTCGATCTGGTAGCGATTGAACAGGGGTAGGGGCTCTTGGTAGAGCTTAATGCGCGCTTCGTAATGCGGCATAACCTGACGCACGAAGTTCAATGCTTCGTCATAGGACTCTTGCGTGTCGAATAATACTTCGCCGATGTCCTGGCGCAGGTAGTCACGAATCGTGCGGATGATGACGTTGCTTTCCTGGTAGATCAGGAAGGGGGCACTCTTCTGCGTCGATGCATCGGTAATGGACTGCCACAGGGCGAGCAGATAATCCAAGTCCCATTGTAATTCTTGCTGCTGCTTGCCAACGCCTGCGGTGCGCACGATCATGCCCATGCCGTCAGGGATGTTCAGGCCACTAAGGGCTTCGCGAATCTCGGATCTCTCGTCGCCTTCGATGCGGCGTGAGATGCCACCGGCGCGCGGGTTATTCGGCATCAAGACCAAATAGCGACCAGCGAGGCTGACGAAAGTAGTGAGGGCAGCGCCCTTATTACCGCGTTCTTCTTTCTCAACTTGGACGATTACTTCTGTGCCTTCGGCCACTACTTCTTTAATGTTGACGCGACCGCCGTCACCGCCGCCGCGCTTAGTGAAGTATTGAGGGGAGATCTCTTTGAGGGGGAGGAAGCCGTGACGCTCGGCGCCGAAATCGACGAAGGCAGCCTCTAGGCTTGGCTCGACGCGAGTGATGCGCCCTTTATAGATGCTGGCTTTTTTCTGGACTCTGGAGCGGTTCTCGATATCGAGGTCATATAGACGTTGACCATCGACAAGGGCAACACGCAACTCTTCTTCTTGAGTTGCATTGATTAACATTCTCTTCATTGTAAGGTTCACTTTTCTGTTGAGCCAGAATCGTAAACCCGGGGTATATCAAACCTGCGGGCAGTGAATTACTGAAAGCGGATTAGCCTTCTTTTCGAAAGAACCATGGTGGCATACAAACAACATCGCTTTACCAAGGGACCCGGGAACTGAAAATCCGATAACCAAAATCTGTGACTTATATCATCACGCAGTATCGCTGCGTTGTACTGGCAGCGCGGGTATTGCCCGGGCTGCAGAAAAGTCGATTTACGTAAACCTGCTCTTAGTCAGGGCTTCTGGCGAATATCGCTAGGCTGTGACTTTTGAATTTGATACGACCCGAATTTATCTGGCTGTATTTACTTTCTTTCGCGCTGGCGGGTTAGGCCAACGCTCCGTATGTTTTCAACACCACTGCTTGGTGTCATTTTCATTGCTTTGTCTTGCTAAAAATCGTTCCCGTGTTGCGCACTACTGCGCATTCCACGCTTTGTGCCTGCTTCTCTCTAGACGATATGGTGACGTCTTAGCTGGCAAGCGATTTCTGTCTGGATTCGGACTGTTCTCTTGCTGATCTAGAACAGCGATCACCGGATTCCAACCGCCCCAAGAGTGTCTGTAGGGCATGTGCGGTTGGTCAGAAAATCTTAGCGTCACAGTGCTGGACTAGTAAGCCTAGTCTCGACGTTCTGTAAGGCCCGTGAAATATAGCAGCAAATACTTTTTAATTCAAACACCTGGCGAATTTTGTGAGCCAGTTCAGCGGATTATTTTGACAAGCCGATTATGCTCTGTCGGGAAACCAAAAAGCGCCCTTGTGGCGACACAAATTAATGCCTAGCAACAAGATGAAGTCTCTTGCTCTTGGAAAGCCTACAAGAGTAGACTTTCCTCACCGCGTGGCATTGCTCGAACAGAGGCACAAGGCATGGCTATTTTTCTCTATCTGCGCACTTCAGAATTCGAATTGAGCGGCGCACACGGAACTAGCAAACAGACTCTCGATATCCAGCTAGAGCAGGAGCAGCAAGCCCTGCGGCAATATTGCAAGGCGCACAACTGGTCTCTAGCAGACTTTGTCGTCGACCACTCGGCGCCGTGGAACGTGGATTTCGCCGATCGCGCCGAGGCCTCGGCCTTGCTCGGGCGCATGCAGGCGGGGGATACACTTCTGGTGTATGCCTTGGAGCGGGTGTTTAGCTCCTGCTATGATGCCAGCGCCATCATCGAGCGGTTCAAGGCGCAGGGCATCGCCTTGCACGTGGCGCAGTTGGGAGGGGATGTAACCGATAGCGGCTTTACTCTTAACATCATCGAATCTGCCAGGCTTTTCGCAGGCCTGGAACGGCGCCGTTCGGTAGAGCGCATCAAGAACGTCAAGAAGAACGAGCGCAGTAAGGGCCGCTACTTAGGCGGCAGCCGTCCATTTGGCTTTATGATTCACAGCAACGGCCGATTAATAGAGAATCCATTGGAGCAAAAGGTGTTGAAGAGAATCATGCAGCTGCGCGAACAAGGTAAATCGCTGCGCACCATCGCCGAAGAGGTGAGCACGCCAGTGGCGCCAGTCAGTTTCAAAACCGTGCAAAGGATCTTGCAACGCAATGTTTAAACCCGTCTCCCTCTTCATCGGCCTGCGCTATACCCGCACTCGTAAGAAGAGCCACATCATCTCCTTCGTCTCCATCGTCTCGACCCTCGGCATCACCGTCGGGGTCTTAGCCTTGATCGTGGTGCTTTCGGTGATCAATGGCTCGACCAGCACTATGCGCGACGAGACTCTCAAGGCCGTTCCCCATGCCAGCGTGCAATCCAGCGCCGGGCTTAACGACTGGACCGTAGTGCGCAACACGCTGGGCAGCAGCCCCGGCGTGATTGGCGCCGCGCCCTATGTCGAGGGCGAGGCGTGGCTACGTTACGACGGCGGGGGCGAGTTCGTGCAGCTGCGCGGCGTGTCTCCGGCCTTCGAGAGCGAGGTCTTGCAGGTAGAGAGCCCCGGCTTCCGGCAATTGCTCGATACCCTAGGGCAGCGCGACAACGGCATCATCCTAGGGATTAGCCTGGCGAACCGGCTCGGGATATATCTGGACGACGAGCTCACGCTGATGTCGCTGAACAGCCTCATCAATCGTGAGCTAGACAACGCCATGCGCTTTCGCGTCATCGGGGCCGCGGATTTCGGCTTCTATGGCAATAATAATACCGCCATGATTAGCCTAGAGTCGGCGCAGCACCTGCTCGGCGAGGGCAATGCCGCACAGGACGTGCGCCTGCGCCTGCGCGTCGACGACGTGTTCAATGCCGGGCCGATCGCCGCGGCCGCGGTGCGCTCGGTCGGCGATCCTGAGCTGAGCAGCACGAGTTGGAGCGAGACCCAGGCCAGCCTGTTCGGCGCGCTCCGCCTCGAGAAGACCCTCACCGGCTTCATGCTGCTGATGATCGTGGTGATTGGCGCGGTCAACATCGTGTCGACACTGGTCATGGTGGTGGCGGACAAGAGCGCCGATATCGCCATCCTACGCACGATGGGGGCTAGCCGCGGCACCATCATGAGCATCTTCGTCACCCAGGGCACTACCGTCGGCGTGTTAGGCACGCTGTTGGGGGCGGTGCTGGGCGTGCTGGTCTCCAATAATCTAAGCACCGTGATGGGCTGGATCGAGGCCGCGCTCAACACGGTCTTCTCGCCCGCCGATGTCTATATGATCTCCTATTTGCGCGCCGAGCTGCGCAGCAGCGATGTCGTGATAATCTGCATCTGTGCGCTGCTGGTGAGCTTTCTCGCCACGCTATACCCGGCGTACCGCGCCACCCGCATTCAGCCCGCCGAAGTCTTGAGGTATGAGTAAAGATGAGTGATTCCCACCTAGATTCCCCGACCATGCAGATTGTCTCCGAGTTCATGCAGGAGCCCGAGCTCATGCTGGAGTGCATCAATCTGAGCAAGGTGTATGCGGAGGGACCGGCCGAGGTGCAGGTGCTCGACGGGCTCAATCTGCGTGTCTATGCGGGGGAACGCATCGCGATTGTCGGGGCCTCGGGCTCGGGCAAGACCACCTTGTTGAACCTGCTCGGCGGCCTAGACTTGCCTAGCGAGGGCACGGTGATGATCGCGGGCATGAACCTGGCCAGCCTCGACGAGACGCAGCGCGGCCAGATGCGCAATCGCAACCTCGGCTTCGTCTACCAGTTCCATCATCTGCTGGGCGAGTTCACGGCGCTGGAGAATGTCTGCATGCCGCTGCTCATCGCCGGAACCGATGTGCCCAGCGCCACCAAGCGTGGCGCGGCCATGCTCGAGCGCGTCGGCCTTGGCCATCGCATGCAGCACAAACCCTCGGAGCTCTCTGGCGGCGAGCGCCAGCGCGTGGCCATCGCTCGCGCCTTGGTGACCGAGCCTCGCTGCGTGCTGCTCGACGAGCCCACCGGCAACCTCGACAGGCACACCGCCCATGAGATTCACGCCTTGATGTCGGAACTGAACGAGCAGCTGGACACCAGCTTCATCGTGGTCACCCATGATGAGGAATTCGCCAGCACGCTGGACCGCGTGCTGCAGCTGCGCAATGGCAAGTTAGAGCTAGTCGCGGGGCCGACCAAGAAGGGTGGCGCCGCTGTCGAACAAGGCGAGCCCCCTCATGCCGACTGAACCGACCCGCATAGGCAAGCTCCCGTCTTTCGCCGAGAACTCCTTCGCCCTGTTCATCGCGCTGCGCTATGTCAGTGTTGGGCGGCGCAGTCAGCTGGTGTCCTTCATGTCGCTGCTCAGCATCAGCGGCCTCGCGCTCGGCATCTCCATCTTGATCACCGTGCTCTCCGTCATGAATGGCTTCGATCGCGAGGTGCGCGAGAATATTCTCGGCATTCTGCCCCACGGCACGGTCAAGGCCTTGGACAGGGTGACCCTGGAGCAATGGTCGACGGTGCAGGACGTATTGGATGAGAATCCCAGCGTATTGGCCACCGCGCCGCTGATCGAGGAGACCGGCGTGCTCGCCGTGCCCGGCTATGCCAAGGGCGTCGTCGTCAATGGGGTCGACCCGGAGCAGGAGGCGCAGATATCGATCATCGACCGCTTCATGATCAGTGGTGGTCTAGCGGGTCTGAGTGAGGGCCGCTTCAAGATCCTGCTGGGCGCGACGCTGGCCGAGAACCTCGGCGTCGGGCTAGGGGACAAGGTCAGCCTCTATTCCCTGAATGTCTCGGTGAACCCGTTGGTGGCCCTGCCTACCCAGCGCCAATTCACCGTGGCCGGTATCTATAAGGTGGGCACCCTGGAGCTCGACAGCGCCATGGCCATGATCTCGCTGCAAGATGCCCAGGCCCTGTATCGCTATCGCGACACCTATACCGGCATCCGCTTCAAGGTGGAGGACCTGCTGGCCATTCGCGGCGAGGCCCAGTTGATCACCAGCACGCTGCCGCCGGGCTTCGCGGTAGAGACCTGGATGCGCCTGTTCGGCAACATCTACGAGAATATTCAGTTCTCCCGCAGCATCGTGGGCTTCCTGCTGTGGCTGCTGGTCGGCGTGGCCGCGTTCAACCTCGTGGTGAGCCTGATCATGATCGTGCGCGATAAGCGCGGCGACATCGCCATCTTGCGCACCATAGGCGCGAGCCCGAAGACCATCGGCCGCATCTTCATGACCCAGGGCTGTATCGTGGGGCTGATCGGCACCGCCATCGGCGTAAGCCTTGGGGTGCTCTTCTCCCTCACCGTCGGGGATTTCGCGGCCTTGGTGGAGCGCACCCTCGACGTGCAACTGCTCAGCGCCGAGGTCTACCCGGTGGACTTCCTGCCCTCACAGATTCGCATTAGCGACATCGTGGGGGTGAGTGCCGGCGTCTTCTTGCTCAGCGTGCTCGCCACGCTCTATCCCGCCTATCGCGCCGCCAAGGTGCAGCCCGCCGAGGCCCTGCGCTTCGAGTAGAGCGCCCACGGCTTCGCGGAACCCTCCTATACTCAACGAGTGAATGTTGGAGAGGGAGTGGCCCATGCGCGCAAGGATGCTCGCGTTCTGCCTAGCGGTGATTGCTGTCTGCCAGTTGCCGGCACTGCCCGAATTGTCTGTCTACCTGCTCGCTACGCTAGGCGGCGCCTGCCTCTGGCTCGGTGCCAGCCGACTCTGGGGGCTGGGGGTATTGGGAGCGCTCGGACTCGGCCTGTGTTGGGGCATCGGCTTTGGCCTGCATCGCCTCGATGCGCTGCTGCCCGCGCCCTTGGAGGAGATCGATTTCTGGGTCACCGGCAAGGTCACTGGCCTGCCGCAGCGTAGCGGGCGCGCACAGCAGGCCGCCTTCCGGGTCGAGTACAGCTGTGTGGAGCTGGTCCCCGCCGACTGCAATCCTCGCGACTCCCTATTCAGTCCGCGCCTCATTCTCCTCAACTACTATGGCGCCGCCACACTCGCGCCGGGCCAGCGTTGGCGTTGGCGCGTGCGCCTGAATCGCCCCCATGGTTTCGCCAACCCTGGCGGCTTCGACTATGAGGGCTGGCTGTTGATGCAGGGCTATGCGGCCAAGGGCTATGTGCGCGACACCGCCTTGAACCGGCGCCTTGCCGATGCGCGGCGGGGCATCGACCAGCTGCGCTACGGCTTGCGCGAGCGGCTCGAGGGGATGCTGGCCGAGGCCTCCCATAAGGGCGTTCTCCTAGCCCTGATAATCGGCGATCGCGAGCAGATCAGCCAGGAACACTGGGCGCTGTTCAGCGCCACGGGCACGAATCACCTGATCGTAATCTCCGGGCTGCATGTGGGCTTCATCGCCATGCTGGCCTATTGGCTCGGCAATGGCGCGGCGCGCATCTGGCCACGGCTGCTGCTGCGCTTTCCCGCGCAGAACTGCGGGGCCCTGTGTGCCATCGGCGCGGCGCTGGCCTATAGCCTATTGGCCGGTTTCTCGCTGCCCACCCAGCGCGCCCTGATCATGGTGACGGTATTCATGGCTGGGCGGCTGTTGGCGCGGGAACCGCCGCGCTCCTTCAGCTATTGCCTAGCATTATGCGGCGTGTTGCTCTTCAATCCGCTGAGCCCCATTGGCGCGGGTTTCTGGCTCAGCTTCGGCGCCGTGGGCACGCTACTGTTGGCCTTCGGCGCGCGCCTCGCTCTGGGTCGCGGCGGCGCCAGCGCGCGCGGGATGCGCGGCAGGGTGCAGGCCATCTGGCAGCGCTGGGTCGAGCCGCAGGCCTTGGTATTCGTGGGCATGAGCGTGCCCCTATTGGTCTGGACCGCCCAGCTGTCACTGTTCTCGCCGCTGGCCAATCTGTTCGCGATACCCCTAGTCAGCCTCCTGATCGTGCCGGTCGCGCTGCTGGCGGTAATGCTTTTGCCGGTGTCCGCGCATGCCAGTGCCTGGCTTCTGGGCGCCGCGAACCGGCTGCTCGAGGGCCTAAGCGCGGGGCTGCAGGGCGTGCATGGCCTGGCGCCCAGTTGGGGGGTGTGGGAGGCCAATGTGCTGACGCCGTGGACCTTGCTGTTCGCCGCGCTGGGCACGCTATTGCTCCTGGCCCCAAGGGGTTGGCCGGGCAGGGCGCTGGTGCCGGTATTGCTGGCGCCACTACTGTGGCCGGTGTCGGCGCCGCTGCCGTTGGGGCAGGCGCGGATCACGGTATTGGATGTCGGGCAGGGACTCGCGATCGTCGTGCGCACGGCGCATCACAGCCTACTCTACGACACCGGGCCGCGTCTGGGTGCCGACTTCGATGCGGGCAGTGGCGTGGTGCAACCGTTCCTGCGGACTCTGGGCATTGGCAGGCTTGACACCCTCGTGGTCAGCCACGCCGACAACGATCATCGCGGCGGGATGGATTCGCTGCTGAGTCTGCTCGAGATCGGGCGCGTGTTGACCAGCGCGCCAGCGCTGCTCCCCGCTGCCGCACAGCCCTGCGCCCGCGGTCAGTCCTGGCAATGGGACGGGGTGCAGTTCGACATACTCTACCCGCCGGCCGGCGAGCCTTATCGCGGCAATGACAGCTCCTGCGTGTTGCGCATCGCGGCGGGTGAGGACGCGGCCCTGCTCAGCGGCGACATCGAGCGCGCGGCGGAGGCGGCCCTGTTGGATTGGGAGGGCGAGGGGCTCGCGAGCCGGGTGTTGATCGCCCCCCATCATGGCAGCCAGAGCTCCTCGACGGTGCCGTTCCTAGCGGCGGTGCAGCCTCGTTTCGTACTGGTCTCCGCAGGCTATCGCAGCCAATTCGGGCATCCCGCGCCGCAGGTGGCGCGACGCTATGAGCAGCGCGGCTTCGCGGTGTGGAATACCGCGCTGTCCGGGGCGTTGGAGTTCGGCCTCGGGGCAGCGGACGTGGGCGAGCCCGCGCAATACCGCAGCGAGCGGCCGCGTTATTGGTATGGGGAGGCCGACGCGGCCTCGAGGGGCCGTCATGGGCTGTGTGCAGCCCTGTGTTAGTAATTGTGCGCTCACCACCGCGCGGCCGAGTATGTTAAAGTAGCGGCGGTCTTTTCTGGAGGTTCACAGTGGTAGAGTTAGTTAAATCCGGCGGCTGGTTAATGCTGCCCATCATCTTGTGCTCGATCGTCGCCATCGCCATCATTATCGAGCGATTCTGGACTCTCAGCGCAGCGCGAATCTCCCCTAAATACACGCTCGGCCAAGTCTGGACGTGGATTAAGAACAACGAACTGAACGCCAATCACCTGCGCGAGCTGCGCCTAGCCTCGCCGTTGGGGCAGATCCTCGCTGCGGGCCTGGTCAACTCTAAGTATGGCCGCGCCGCCATGACCGTGAGCATCGAGCAGGCGGCCAGTCAGGTAATCCATGATATGGAGCGCTACCTGAACACCCTGGGCATCATCGCCGCCATCACGCCATTGTTAGGTTTATTGGGCACCGTCATCGGCATGATCGATGTGTTCACCGAGATCATGGTGCAGGGTACCGGCAACGCCAACGCGCTGGCCGGCGGCATCTCCCAGGCGCTGATTACCACCGCGGCGGGCCTGAGTGTCGCGATTCCAACTTATATGTTTCACCGCCTCTTCATGCGCCGCGTGGACTCCCTCGTCCTGGGTCTAGAGCAGGAGTCCATCAAGCTCGTGGATGCGCTGCACAGCGACCGCCGCGTCGAAGTCAAAGAGATAGGCAACCAGTGAAGTTTCAGCGACGCATTCAGGAAGAGCTGCAGATCAATCTCACACCCTTGATCGATGTCGTGTTCCTACTGCTGATCTTCTTCATGGTCACCACCACCTTCACTCGGGAGACGCGCCTAGCGGTGAACCTGCCCGAGGCCGATGGCGAGCCGGCACAAGAGGCGCCACGTAGCATCGAGATTTCCGTGAGCCAGAATGGCAGCTATGCCATCGATGGCCGACCACTGGTCAACTCCCAGTTGGGCACGCTGATGCGCGCACTGGAAGAGATCTCGGCGGGGGACAGAGACATCGCGCTCATCCTCATCGCCGACGCCGAGGCAAGCCATCAATCCGTCGTGACGGCGATGGATGCCATCGGTCAGTCGGGGTTCAGCCGCCTGAGCATTGCCACTCGAAAACCTGAAGAGGAAAACTGACGCCCACGCAACGCGGCGCCTACACTCACGGGAACCTAGGACACTATGGCGAGACAGAAGATCGATCAACAAGGCTGGCAAATCTATAAGCGTCTACTGCGCTATGTAGTGCCCCATCGCGGCGTATTTCTGGTCAGCGTGGTCGGCTATATTCTGTTCTCCGCGACTGGCGTTGCCACAGCGGAGTGGCTGGGTTGGACCGTCGATCAAGTCACCGCTAAGAACGCCGACGCCCGTTTCCTCGCCCCGATATTCTGTGTGGCCATCGTCATCGTGCGCGGCATCGGTGGCATCATGGGCGGCTATTCTCTCGAATATATTTCCAATCACATCATTCACAAACTGCGCTGCGAGATCATGGAAAAACTCCTCGATCTGCCCACGCGCTACTATGACATCAGCACCTCCGGCCGCCTAGTCTCTAAGGTCACCTACGACGTGCAACAGATTAGCGGCGCCGCGACCAATGCCGTGACCGTGATCTTCCGCGAGGGCCTGACGGTGATCGGCCTGTTGATCGCGCTATTCTGGACGAACTGGCGCCTTAGCTTGGTGTTTCTCCTAGTCGCACCCTGCGTCTCCCTCGTGGTGACGATGGCCTCGAAGAAGTTCCGCAAGTACAGCACGCAGATGCAAGACTCCATGGGAGAGGTGACGCAGATAACCAATGAGTCCATTAAGGGCCAGAAAGTCGTGCGTACCTTCAACGGCAAAGACTTCGTTCTGCAGCGTTTCGGCCGCGCTAGCGAGCGCAATCGTCGTCAGAACATGAAGATGGTGGGTACCCAGGCCGTCGCGATTCCGGTGGTGCAGACGCTGGTGAGCATGGCCATGGCGGTGCTGATCTGGTTCGCCATGTCGCCCGAACTCTTAGCCAGCGCCACGGCCGGGGATTTCGTCACCTTCCTCACCATCGCGGGCCTGCTCGCTAAACCGATCCGTCAATTATCCAATGTGAACTCCGTGGTGCAGCGCGGCATCTCCGCCGCCGATAGCATCTTCTCCCTGCTCGATGAGAAGCGCGAGCCTGACAACGGCACGGTAGAGGTGGAGCGCGTGCGCGGCGAAGTCGTGCTCGAGGATGTGAGTTTTCAGTATAAAGAGGGCGAGGCGGTACTGTCCCATATCGACATCACCGTAAAGCCTGGGCAGAGCGTGGCGCTCGTGGGCAAGTCCGGCAGTGGCAAGTCGACGCTGGTGAGCCTGTTGCCGCGCTTCTATGACGTGGACTCGGGGCGCATCCTGATCGACGGCGTTGCCGTGCAGGATTACACGCTCAAGAGTCTGCGCGAGCAGATCGCGGTGGTCAGCCAAGACGTGGTGCTGTTCGAGGGCACCGTGGCGGAGAATATCGCCTATGGCAAAGACGGCAGCGTGAGCGATGAGCAGATTGTCGCGGTTGCCCACAACGCCCATGCCATGGAGTTTATCGACACGCTCGACAAGGGCATTCACTCCATCGTCGGTGATGCGGGCTCGATGCTCTCGGGCGGGCAGCGGCAACGCATCGCGATCGCGCGCGCCTTCTTGAAAGATGCACCTATCCTAGTGCTCGACGAGGCCACCTCGGCGCTGGATTCGGAGTCCGAACAACATATTCAGCAGGCACTCAATACGCTGATGAAGGGCCGCACTACCTTCGTGATCGCGCACCGTCTCTCTACCATCGAGAACGCCGACATCATCCTAGTGATGGACAAGGGGCGCATCGTCGAGTCTGGCACTCACGCCGAGTTGTTGGCGCTGGGTGGACACTACGCCGGGCTGCACCGCATTCAATTTTCCGACCACGCGCTGGGTGCCTAATGGGGATCGTGAAGGCGTGGTACCGCAAGAGCCCCTGGCTCTATCTCTTAGTGCCCTTCGCGGTGCTGTATCGCTTCCTCGCGCGGCGCCGCCGCAGCCGACTCGAGGCGCGCCGCCGCCCCGATCCGAGCTGGCCGCCCGTCGTCGTGATCGGCAATATCACCGTCGGCGGCACGGGCAAGACGCCCCTGATTATTGCCCTGGCCCGCGCGCTGAGCAATCTTGGCCTGCGCCCTGGCATCGTGAGCCGCGGCTATGGCGGCCATCCCACTCACACGCCCTGCGAGGTCAACGCGCTGTCCTCGGTAGAGGAGATGGGGGACGAGGCGGTGATGATTCGGCGCAGCGTCGAGTGCCCGATGGTGGTCGATCCGAACCGGGTGCGCGCGATCAAGGCGCTGTTAGAGCTTGCGCCCTGCGACGTGATTCTGAGCGACGACGGCCTGCAACACTACGCGATGCAGCGCGACCTCGAGGTGGTGGTATTGGATGGCGAGCGCCTCTTCGGCAACGGCATGCGCCTGCCCGCCGGGCCGCTGCGCGAGGGCCGGAGTAGGCTGCGCGAGGTCGACTATGTGGTCGTGAACGGCGGCGAACGGGCACATTGGCAGCGCGTGATCGCTGCGATTGGCGGCACGCCGGCGCCGGGCGCGATGACGCTGCGGGCCACGCAATGGGTGAATATCAATACCGGCGCGCGGGTCGGCCTGCGCGACCTGCCGGTAGCCGTCGCTGGCAGCGTGCATGCCCTGGCCGGCATCGGCAATCCGCGGCGCTTCTTCGATAATGTGCGCGCCCTGGGCTATCGCCCGCTGTGCCATCCGTTCCCGGATCATTATGATTACGCCCCACAGGATCTCGCGTTCAAGCCCACCGACACGGTGGTGATGACGCACAAAGACGCCGTAAAATGTGAGCGTTTCGCGACACAGAATTATTGGTACTTAGACATCGAGCTGGATCTGGAAGACGCACTTAGCGAGAGCCTGCTCAAAGATATTCAAGCCTTGGTGGCCAAACGCGCCGCCGCTAGTAGCCCTTGAGGACACGAAATGGATCAGAAATTACTTAGCATTCTTGCCTGCCCCCTTTGCAAAGGCCCGCTCAAGCATGACCGTTCCGCCTCGGAACTGATCTGCTTCGGCGACGCCTTGGCCTTCCCCGTGCGTGACGGCATCCCCGTGATGCTCGAAGAGGAAGCGCGCCAATTAACGCCCGAGGAACGGGAGAAGCACTAATGTCCTTCATCGTGGTGATTCCCGCACGCTATGCCTCGACGCGCCTGCCCGGCAAGCCGCTGCTGGATATCGCCGGCAAGCCCATGCTCCAGCATGTCTATGAGCGCGCCCTGGCCAGCGCCGCGGCGGCCGTGTACATCGCCACCGACGACGAGCGCGTGCGCGAGGCCGCGCTGCGCTTTACCGACAATGTGTGCATGACCTCGACCGAGCATCAGTCGGGCACCGACCGCATCCAAGAGGTGGCCGCGCAACTGGATCTGGCCGAGGACGCCGTGGTCGTGAACGTGCAGGGCGACGAGCCACTGATTCCTCCGGCGGCCATCGATCAGGTGGCCGAGAGCCTGCGCCTGAACCCCAGCGCCGGCATCGCCTCCTTGTTCGAGACGATTCACAGTGCGGCAGAGTTCAACAATCCTAATGTGGTGAAAGTGGTCACAGACCTAGAGGGCTACGCCCATTATTTTAGCCGCGCCGCCATCCCCTTTACCCGCGAGGCGGCCGAGCGCGGTGAGGCGAGTCTCGGCAAGCGCCACATCGGCATCTATGCCTATCGCGTGGAGACGCTGAATCGCTATGTGCTATGGCCACAGGTGCCACTGGAGGTAGCCGAGCGCCTAGAGCAGCTGCGCGCCATGGGGCACGGCGTACGCATTCATATGCAGGAAGCGGTAGAGAAGATGCCCGCCGGGGTCGACACGCAAGAGGACTTGGATGCGGTACGCGCGATCCTAGGGGCGCTCACCAAGTGAATGAGGCTGGCCGATGACTATGCGCACGAAACCTATCAAGGTGTTGATGGTATGCCTAGGCAATATCTGTCGCTCTCCCACCGCGCATGCCGTCTTCTATAAGCGCGTGAGCGATGCCGAATTAGGCGCGATCATCGAGGTAGACTCGGCGGGCACTGGTGCCTATCACATCGGCGAGAAACCCGACAAGCGCGCCCGCAGTGCGGCGAAGCAACGCGGTTATGATCTGAGCGGCCTGCGTGCCCGCCAGGTGACGGCCAGCGACTTCGAGCTATTCGATTACATCCTCGCCATGGATGACAATAATCTGCGCGACCTCCTAGCCCAATGCCCGCCGCCACTGCGCCACAAGGTGCAGCTATTTATGGAATTCACGGACAATAATCACCAGAGCGTGCCCGACCCCTATTACAGCGGTGTGGATGGTTTCGAGCTGGTCCTCAACCTCGCCGAGGAGGCCGCCGATGGCCTGCTCGCGCATATCCGCGAGCGAGACCTGCGGTGAGCATGCTGGCCGAACATATCGATCTGCAAGCCTATAACAGCTTCGGCCTAGCGGTTAACGCCCGCTACTTCACTCGCGCGCAGACGCTGCAGGAGTTGCAAGAGGCGGTGGCTTTCGCGCGCGCCAACTCCCTGCCGATGCTATTGCTAGGCGGCGGCAGCAATGTGCTGCTGCGCGCGGACTTCCCCGGCCTGGTAATCCTGATGGCGCTGCGGGGCATCACCGAAGCGCAAGGCCCTGCGGGCACTGTGCTGGTGAGCGCCGCCGGCGGCGAGCCCTGGCACGAATTCGTGCAGCACTGCCTAGCCCGCGGCCTGTGCGGGCTTGAGAACTTGGCGCTGATTCCCGGCTGTGTCGGCGCCGCGCCGATGCAGAACATTGGGGCCTATGGCGTAGAGGTGAAAGACTTTATTAGCGACGTGAAGGTGCTGGACATCGGCAGCGGCGCGATCGAGACTATGTCGAACGCCCAGTGCGCCTTCGGCTACCGCGACAGCGTGTTTAAGGGCGCGCTGAGGGGCCAGAAGATCGTGCTATCCGTGACCTTCGCGCTAGCGCGTGGCGCCGCGCCTAACTTGAGTTATGGAGCGTTAGCGGATGCGCTGAGCGACAAGGGCGCGGCGGTGAGCGCCCAGGATGTGTTCGATGCCGTGTGCGCCATCCGCCGCGAGAAGCTGCCCGATCCAAAAGTGCTGGGCAATGCCGGAAGCTTCTTCAAGAACCCAGTACTATGCGCTCAAGATTTCGCGCGCCTGCAGCAGGCGCACCCGGCGCTACCCAGTTTCGCCGCACCCGGCGCGGCGGGCGAGCGCAAGGTGCCGGCGGCATGGCTGATCGAGCAGGCGGGCTGGAAGGGCCGGCAACACGGCGGGGCGGCGGTCTATGAAAAACAGGCGCTGGTCATCGTCAATCGTGACCATGCCACAGCCGAGGACGTGGTGAGTTTAGCCATGGCCATCATGGCCTCCGTGCAGGCGCGTTTCGGCGTGCGGCTGGAGCCAGAGGTGCAATGGATACCCGCGCTCGAAACCCCACTAGTTTAGTGGGTCAGTTGGCCCGTTGGGCCGAGATAATGTACTTGCGCGGGTGTCTGTGGTAAAAAATACCCTAAGCACGCCCGAGCAATCTAGAGAAGTAAAGACTATGCAGCTGCTTGAGAGTGAAAGTTCAATTCGTGTCATGTTAATCGACGACTACCAGTTATTGCGTAACGGACTCGAACGACTCATCGAAGAGGAGATGGGGATGCACGTGGTCGCCCAGGCTGACTGCGTGGAAGAGGCTTTGCTCCAACTCGAAACGACTCCCGTCGATATCATCGTGGTGCATCTTAAACAGACTGGCCTTAGCGGCATCGAGATGACCCAGCGCCTAGTGACCAATCATCCAGACGTGCGCGTGATCGTGATGATCCCCCTCGGCCTAGGCGTGTTGCCCTCGCGCATGATGCGAGCCGGTGCCTGTGCCTATATCACCCCCTGCGTGCCACCCGAAGAGATGCTGTGGACCATACATCTGGTACACAGTGGGCAGCGCTATATAAGCCCGCGCATCGCCGCCAAGCTAGAGAAGGTGTCGATGAGCGAAACCCGCACCTCGCCGTTCGACCTGCTCTCCGAGCGCGAATTGCAAGTGGCGCTGATGCTGATCGATAGCCAGAAAGTGACCCTAATCTCCGAGAAACTGCGCCTGAGCCGCAAGACGGTGTATAGCTATCGCTATCGCATCTTCGACAAGCTGGCCCTGAGCAGCGACGTAGAGCTGACTATACTCGCCGTGAAACACGGCCTTAGCGATGCCTCGAGCCTTGTCGAACTCTCCTGAAACGCCTGTCCCGATTGACCCGAAAGCGCTAATCGCCAGCCTCAGCTCACGCCCCGGCGTGTACCGCATGCTGAGCGAGAAGGGCGAGATCCTCTATGTGGGCAAGGCCAAGAACCTGAAGAAGCGGGTGGGCAATTATTTCCGCGCCTCGGGGCTGGACACCAAGACCATGGCCCTAGTGGCCCGCATCGCCAATATCGAAGTGACCATCACCAGCAACGAGACCGAGGCGCTGCTGCTGGAACAGACGCTGATCAAGCAGCATCGCCCGCCCTATAACATCGAGCTGCGCGACGATAAGACCTACCCCTATATCATGCTGACCCATAAGGATGAGTATCCGCGCCTAGCCTTTCATCGTGGCAGCAAGCGCCGCGACGCCACCTTCTTCGGCCCCTATCCCAGCGCCGGCGCCGTGCGCGAGGGTCTGGGCATCCTGCAGAAGGTGTTTAAGCTGCGCCAGTGCGAGGACAGCTACTTCCGCAACCGCTCCCGGCCCTGCCTGCAGCACCAGATCGAGCGCTGCACCGCGCCCTGCGTGGGGCTGATCTCCCCCGAGGACTATGCCCAGGACGTGCACTTCTCCACGCTGTTCCTCAATGGGCGCAGCGACATGCTGATCAAGGAGCTCTCGGCGAAGATGGAGGCCAAGGCCGAGACCCTCGAGTTCGAGAAGGCCGCCCAGATCCGCGACCAGATCGCGGACCTGCGCCGCATCCACGCTCAGCAGTATGTGTCCGACCAGGGCAGCGACGCCGACGTGCTGGCCGCCGCCATGCATGGCAGCTATGCCAGCGTGCACCTGATCGTCATCCGCGGTGGGCGCCTGATCGGCAGCAAGAGCTTCTTCCCCCGAGACAAGCTCGCGGACTCCGAGGCCGCCTTGCTCAGCGCCTTCATCGGCCAGTACTACGCCAAGGAAGACAATGCCCCCAATATTCCCCGCGAGCTCATCATCGCCCCGGCCATAGACGACGCCAAGGCC
The DNA here is from genome assembly GCA_002416505.1 of Gammaproteobacteria bacterium UBA5078. Taxonomy (GTDB): domain Bacteria; phylum Pseudomonadota; class Gammaproteobacteria; order Pseudomonadales; family Pseudohongiellaceae; genus UBA5078. The sequence continues at coordinate 11,361 of DIAM01000014.1, read as the reverse complement.
CTGGCCGAGGCGCTGACCTACTGCGCCGGGCGCGCCGTGAAGATCAGCAGCAGCGTGCGCGGCCACCGTGCCCGCTGGCAGGCCATGGCGATCACTAATGTGCAGCAGGGCCTGCAGAGTTTCGTGAGCAATAAGCAGAACGTGCAGCAGCGCTTCGAGCAGCTGCAGCAGGCGCTGGACCTAGACGCCATGCCGCAGCGCATAGAGTGCTTCGACATCAGCCATACCGGTGGCGAGAGCCCCGTGGCCTCCTGCGTGGTATTCGACAGCAACGGCCCCCTGAAGACCGACTATCGCCGCTTCAATATCGAGGGCATCACCGGGGGCGACGACTACGCCGCCATGGACCAGGCCCTGAGCCGGCGCTATACCCGCGTGGCCAAGGAGGCCGCCGAGGCCGTGGATGGCGGCAAGGTGCCCGACATCCTGCTCATCGACGGCGGCAAGGGCCAGCTCGCCCAGGCCCGCCGCGTGATAGACGAGTGCCAGCTGGTCAATGTGCAGCTGATCGGCATCGCCAAGGGCATCAGCCGCAGGGCAGGGCAGGAGACCCTCTTCCTCTCCCTCGGCGGCGACCAGGTCAAGGAGATCGTGCTGCCGCCCGAGTCCATCGCCCTACACCTATTGCAGCAGATCCGCGACGAGGCCCACCGCTTCGCCATCACCGGGCACCGCGCACGCCGCGCTAAGAACCGCAATAAATCACAGCTCGAGCAAATACCCGGCCTTGGCCCCAAGAAACGCCGCGACCTGCTCAAGCACTTCGGCGGGCAGCAGGAGATAGAGCGCGCCAGCGAGGATCAGCTGAGCAAAGTGCCCGGCATTAGCATAAAGCTGGCCGAAGAGATTTATGCTTGGCTGCATAACGAGTAGAATACCCCTAGCGCCAACGCAATCGGCGTTTGACCAACTCTAAACTGCACGGAATGCGCCGGAGAACTAACATAATCTTGAACGCCGCCAACACAGTGACAGTCTCACGAGTGCTGATGATCCCAATCGTGATCCTCCTGCATTACTCGGACCTGCCGCATCACAACCTGTTAGCCGCCGGGTTGTTCGCCATCGCGAGCCTCACCGACTGGCTAGACGGCTATCTGGCCCGCAAGCTCAACCAGACCTCCGACTTCGGCGCCTTCCTCGACCCCGTGGCCGACAAGCTGCTGGTGGTGATGGCCATGGTGCTCTTAGCCGCCAATCATCCCTCCATATGGTTCGTGCTGCCCACCGCCATCATCATCGCGCGGGAAGTGTTCGTGTCCGCCCTGCGCGAATGGATGGCCAATAGCAATCAGCGCAACTTGGTAAAGGTGGGGTATATCGGCAAGGTGAAGACCACGGTGCAGATGATTGCCATTACCATCTTGTTAGCGGTGGAGGCCAGCAGCCCTGAGGCGATCGTGTGGCTAGGCTATGTTTTGATCTATGTTTCCGCGGTATTTAGCCTGTGGTCCATGGTCACATATCTAAGCGCAGCACTGCCTACTTTGCGGGGGGATTGAGCTTATAACGAAATACCCAAAGCCAGTGCTTGACATAGTTTGTTATGGCATTAGAATAGGCGCCTCTTTCGACCTACAGGTCTCACGGATACTGAGAATTAGCCCTGTAGTAAGGTGAAAGAAGCGGTTGCCGCTAGTACCAACAGCAACCGTAAGAACTGAAATTAAGCGGGAATAGCTCAGTTGGTAGAGCACGACCTTGCCAAGGTCGGGGTCGCGAGTTCGAGTCTCGTTTCCCGCTCCAGTTTCACGTTCGCAGTGATCAATCTTCAGGCCCGTATACAGCGCTTTTGCGCCGGCCAGTCTAGCTGCGCGTAGGTAAGTTTGAAGGACTTTTGGCTGGGTGGCAGAGTGGTCATGCAGCGGACTGCAACTCCGTTAACGCCGGTTCGATTCCGACCCCAGCCTCCACTTATTTTCCTGTACAGCAACAGCTTAAACATTGTGTTGCGCGCAACACGTGCCGCAAGCCGCAAGCCTCACGCCGTAGGGCAGCCGAAATTTCCTCTCCGCCCTCAGTAAAAACTCAAAAACAAATCTGCTAATCTCTTCACTCTACCCCAGAACCAAATTTCTAGCCTGTAGTGCATCGGCAGTTGCAGCCATGCCTGCCTTTTCAGTTCCGTGCTTTGACTAAAGTCCTGCTCGAAGCAGTGCTGTACGGTCTCCACTAGCGCAGGGTCCAGGGCACTCTGGTTGGCCTCCAAGTTCCAGTGCAGAGTCCAGTGGTCGAAATTGCATGAGCCTAGCGTTACCCACTGGTCGACCAATGCCGACTTCAGGTGCGAGAAGCGTGGCTGGTATTCGAATATTCTGACACCGGCGCGCAGCAGATCGGCGTAGTAGATCTGGCCGGCATAACGCACGCCCGGCAGGTCGGTGAAATTGCCACATACCTGCAGGCGCACGTCGATGCCGCGCCGGGCCGCATGGATCAATGCGATGCGTAGCGCGCGCGGCGGCACGAAGTAGGGGGTAGAGAGCCAGACGCGGGTTTGGGCGTGGCGAATGCGGTTCACTAGTGACAATAGTAGATCGCGATTATTGCGCGAGGCACTGTAGACGACTCGGCCGAGGCCGGGTCTAGGCTCGGGCAGTGCCGCGGTGGCGTGCTTATGCGCCAGGCTATCGAGCACTTTGCGCTGTGGTCTGTTGGCTTGCCGCCAGGATTGCTCGAACAGGCGTTGCCAATCGGCGACAATTTCGCCTCTCACTACTAATAACTGCTCATGCCAAGGCGTCTGCTGGTTTTCATCTTCTATGCAGAACGCATCCGTGAATCCTAGGCCGCCGACACAGGCGATGCCCTGATCGAATAGCAACAGCTTGCGATGGTCGCGGTGCAAGTTGCCCACGCCGCCGAACCATGTGATGGGATTGTAGAGGCGCAGCTCCACCCCGGACTCGCGCAGTGTCTCGCGCTCTGCCGCGATAAAACCACCACTGCCATTGGCGTCGAACAGACAACGCACGGCGACTCCGCGCTGTGCGGCCGCGCCTAAGGCCGCGACTAGCTGCTGAGTGGCCGCTCCCGAGGTCACCAGATACATCTCGATATCGATGCTGCGCTGCGCATCTGCGATGTACTGCAAAATACGTGGGAAGAATTGCGTGCCGTCGATCAGTAGCTCGAATTGGCAGTCTTGCTGCCAGTCGAATGGAGTTTTCTGTCTCTCTTGCATGTCTCTGGCCTTATTTGAATGCCCTAAGGCCAAGTCTATCGGCATCATGCATGAACTTGTCGGTGAAGTGGACAGCGCCACAGTTACTATTTAGCTGTGACAACATCGAGTCGGCGATACTAGCTGGTGGGCAAGTCATCGGCAACGAAGTAGAACAGGCAGTCTTTTCTGGCGATCTCGGGATTGTTTGTCACCATGAACAACTTCAAAAGGCAGGCGGGGAACAGCGCGCCATCGCGGACCTCGAAGTAGTCGCCGATGCGCTCATTGCCCTGGGCATCCTTGGCGCTTAGCACCGCGGCGAGTTCGCCGGAGACAAAACCCAGCTGGCACGACGCATCGACGGTGCCGAAGTTGTGGTTCTCGACATCGGGCAATAGCGTCACGCCGCCCTCAAACAGGCAATGATCGCCAAAGGCTATATCGCTGCCTTCCTGCAGCTCCATACGCATCGGGTTATGAAAAAACTCTAACAACAGATCGCTGTACCCGCCGCTGAGAACGTTGTCGAGGGTGATGTAACGTTGCAGTCCCTCGAAGGCCACATTGGCCGACTCGGTATCCAATGCGCCGCCACACTCGATCGTCACCGTTGGCAGGAAGGATTCGCTGATCTCCATCAGGGAGCCCAGCTGCAGGTCCGTCACGATCGTGCGGTGGGTGAACAGCGTGACCAAGGCGTTGTGGCGATCGTCCATGAAAGAGGTGACGCCGAAGGGCGGGCTCGAACCGGAGGTGTTGTGAATGTCGATCAGGCATTCGGGCGCGATGGCCTGCAGGCTCTGCAATAGCTCCAGCGCCAGCAAGCCCTGCTCGTCGCTATCGAATGGGGGTTTGAAGCAGCGATTGAAATCGCGGTGGTGCGGCAGCGTACGGTAGATAAACCCGGGCGCCTGCTTGGCCGCGTCGACACTGGGAATGAAGCAGTGGATGTCGACCAGCGGCGCGATCTGTCGCTTGAGCACCTCGAATATGGCCTGCAGGCCGGAGGGCTCGTTCCCATGTGACAGCGTGACGATGGCGCGCGCGCGCCGCGGATTCTTGCCGGCGATATAGATGTGCGTAGGGCCCGGTAATAGCTGCAGAAACTCCGCGCTAGTCGCCCCGATCTCAGCGGGCGTTGGATTCTCCCAATAATGAAACCGCTTCGCGGCGCCCGTGGGCAGGGGAATGTGTGCAGGATTTATCGCCATTGTGCTACCGGGATATTCGCATCGCTATTGCTTTGGTATTGCTGCAGCATCGCCAACAGGGCCTCGCGCTTGTGCATGTCTTTGCGCAGCTCGACGAGTTTGTCCAGCTGCCACTGTGCGCCAGTCTGCCTAGTCTCTAGGCGCTGCGCAATGACCTCGAGCAAGGGGGCCACGTCGTCCTTGCGAAAGCCCATCGCGTCCAGGCTCTCCGGCAGTCTCGGCAGTAGGGTTTTGAGGATAGTCGGCACCGAGAAATATTCGGGCTGGCTCTGGCGCGCCGATGGCCAGAACAACTCCGCGTCCATGCCTTTCTGCGCGGCTCGATAGAAATTGGCGGTGCAATAGGCGAAGGGGATGGCGGGCAGCAGGTCCTTGATAGAGCCCTGCAGCGCCTTGGCCAGGCCGATGGCCAGTGCCGCATTGGCCAGCATATCGACGATGCTAGGGCCCGCCGGCAGCGCGCGCATCTCGATGCGCAGATGGCCGCCATCCACGGGGTCGAACACCGGGCGATTCCACAGCCAGATGGTGCCCTGGTGCAGGCGCAATTCGTGTAGCTTCGGGGTGCCGCCGGAGCGCACTATCGCCAGCGGGTCCTCCGCGTGGCAGATGGGCAGCAGGGGGCGATACAGCATGGTCGCCTCGGCGAACAGCTCGTAGGCGCTGCTGCGCACCCAGTTGTTGCCGAAATTCACCCGCGCGGGGATCGGATGCATGCCGTCCTTCGGGCGGCAGTCGATGGATTGTTTGAATAGCGGTATGCGCGTCTCGTGCCACAGGCGATGGCCGAACAGGGTAGGGGAGTTGGCCGCCATCGCCACCACCAGTGGCGTGACCAGCTGTAGGGCATTATAGAAGTCCGCAAACTCACTGGGCGGCACGCGCAGATGCACCTGGAACGAGGTGTTGGCCCCCTCCAGGCTCACGTCGTCCATCGCCAATTGCAGGGTGTCTTCGCCCTCGATGGCGATGGTGAACGGCCCGCCGCGCAGCTCTATGAGCTCCTTGGTCAGCGCCTGGAAGCGCCGCAGTGGCGTCATGGCATGGTAGCCGGTGTCCGCTTGCTGCAGGGTGGGGAGTATGCCGATGGGGACGGCGCGGCCATCCCACTGTCGAGTGCAGGCGTTGATCCTCGCCAGCGCCGCCAGCGCCTCGCGCTGAGTCGCGGCGAAGCAGCCATCCTTGAGCAGCACCGGGCTGAAATTGTATTCGAGGTTGTAGCGATTCAGCTCGAGGGTGAGCTGCGGGTCATCGAGCTGGGCGATCACCTCCTGGTTGCGATGCAGTGGCTCGCCCTGGGCGTTCACGATATAGAGTTCGAGCTCCGCGCCGAAGGATAGCTCCCCCTCGCCGAAACCGGGCCTGGCCAGCACCTGCTTGAGCGCGGCGAGATTGTCGCGCAGCTTGGCGCTAAACCTCTCAAAATCCGCGGCACTGAACTCCGTGCGATCGATGTCTAGTCCCATTGCGTCTCCACCGCGAATATGAACCGAGCCGAACCAGAGTAGCAGCTTTGTTTTCAGCCCGTAAAGCGCGCCAGCAAGCCTGTCGCGGCTTTAGGAATCCGCAACTATGATTCTATAAGTTATTGATTTATAATGCGTTCGCTTTGGGCGAAATGAGTGTTCCCGAGGCCGATTAAGTGTTGGTAAGCTGTTGATTCGTTTGAGAAAAGTTAAAAGATCCCCCGCGGTCTGCAACTGAGTTAACGCCGGTTCGATTCTGACCCCCAGCCCCCACACAATCCCCGAATAATGCCAAGCCAGCGCTCATCTGGTATTAATGGCATTGCGCAAGACCACCTTTCTAGACGCCCGGGTGGTGAAATTGGTAGACACAAGAGACTTAAAATCTCTCGATCGAAAGGTCGTACCGGTTCGATTCCGGTCCCGGGCACCAATAATTTCAACACATTGAATTCGTACTCCCTTCCCAAGCTCAAATCCGTTTTTCCCATGTAGACGCAATGTAGGCAGCTCACTGCCGTTCCTGGCAGTAATGCAACTCGCCACCTTTACCTCACTTTTCTATATTTGTGCTGTCTAAATTAGATGGACGGAGCTCAATTTTTGCGTATATTACACGTAAATGACGGGTCTCGAGGCTGCAAAAGTTGCCACAATGCGTTTTTAAAGAACAGATGTTGTTTCATGGGCAAGTTACGAAGAAAGTGGCCTCCTAGTTAGGTTGGAATTTTTCAAAGCTCAATAAAACAAAGCTAATTGGGCTTGTGGAGAAAATTATATGGCTTCCCTCTAATAATTATTAGGAGGCCTTTGGCCTCTTAAATAAACTGTTATGCATAAAGGAGCTGCCAGTGTGGCAATGCTTTCTAGACATTATTGATGTGATTTCAAAAATTGCTCAAACTGGAATTGCGGCATTTGCTGCATGGTTGGCTTGGTGTACTTTTCTAAAAGCTGAAGTGCAGGAATCGACGATTTCATCTGAAGTTGAGCAACCCGTGGGAGATGTGGAAGATATAAAGCTCTTCAACACGGATAAGCAAACCACATGGTTAAGAAAAACCTCAAGAGGAATTGAGTGCCATCTGGACGAACGTCGAGAAGGAAAGTCTGGAGGCCTTAAATGGACTCTCGCTCCAGATAAAGTCAAAGAAATTCTCTTTACGGGAGATATACACGTCAATCCAAGTTTCAAAATTAGGACGGGCTTGCTGTCTATCGGGAGACATACAAACTGGTTGTACTCCAAGAGATTACACCCAGATCCGAGCCAACTTCATCATGATGTTATAAAACTAATGAAGTCAGTAAATGCATAACAATCCGCTCCAGAGCGACCAAAGAATGCTGTCATGGCTTTTTCGTCCGCAAAAGCCACGCCAACATACTTTAGCGCCTGAGCAGGGGCGTTATGTTCTCCCATGAATCGAGATGAGCGCATTAGACGGGCCGGGATCGTTTGCTGTCATTGCATACGAAATGCGGCGTATTACAAGGCGGGACGGGAAAGTCGGGATAATTGGATCACTGACGATTTTTGGCGCAATAGCAGCAATAATTTTCTAGACTTTACCGTCTTGGAATGGTGTAAGCTTTTCGCTGATCCGAAGGGAAAGCACCATTGGAGTAGAGTCATTAATGATGCTGACGTATTCGAGGAAGCACTCTTTGAAATGTTGAGAATTTCAAAGTCCGATTTCGATTCGTATATCGAGAGGTGCAAGGTTTATCGAGATAAGTTCCTGGCGCATCTAGATTCAGAGCTTGTAATGCATATTCCAGATTTGTCGCTCGCGATTGAATCGACGACCTTTCTCTTCAATCTGTTGAGATGCGATAACGAGGAGTCATTTAGGGATGCACCAATTGAACTAAGTGAATTCTATGAGGGCCGATTTCTGTTTGCAAAGAACAAATATCCAAATGGAATATAACAATCTGTTTCTGAGCGTCCAAGGTAAACTGTTACGGCGATTGCCTGCGCAACCGCCGCGCCAACTTACCTTGGCGCCAGCACAAGGGCGTTAGGGCAAAATTACTTCGGAGTACAAAATGGAAGATTCGTCATCGGCAATGACAGCAATAAATATAATTTCTGTGGTTGCATCACTTGTTTCACTTGTTATTGGAGGCTTCGCTGTTTGGCTTTCGGTTACTTTTTACCGGCTATCGAATAAAGTTTCCGAAGAGACGAAAGAGGCCGCAAAAGGTATAAGTGCTTCTGTAGATCGACTTGAAACATTATTTGATCGCCTTTATTCAGATACCTTTAGCATGATGCGTGAAACAGTTACCGACATGAGGAATCATGTATGGGGAGATAAAGAAAAGGATTCTGATATAGCTGACCTGATCGAAGAGAACTCAAAGCAAAAGATTAAAGAAATTAAAGAGGAAGTTACCGCAGAATTCGCCAATCTCATGTCCCAGATAGGTGAGAAAGAAGACCGAATACAAATAATGCAGAGTGAAATGCAAAAATTATTAGATAAGGCCATAAAGCAAACACGAAAAGTCGATGAGGTAGCCCAAGAGGAATATTCGCTTGCGGACGTACTAAATGCAATTTTGGCATTTGTTGCGGAGCGAGAATACTTAACGCTTGGTAGTATAAGGCTACATCCAAAATTTAGGGGAGTTTACCCGTTTTCGGCGATACGAGAAGCGGTTTCATTTTTAGTAAAAGAAGGCTTATTGGAGGCGCAGGGTCCAGAGGAGCACCTTCAAACAAAATATGTGTACACCGGCGGTAGGCGTCCAGTTAAAGATGACAAATAATGCCTTAACAAAGCGCCGCACTCGGACAAATTTACGCTGTGCTTCAATTTTCCGGTGAGCGCGTCGTTAGGCGACTATCGAGAACCCATAGCTTATGGATCAACTTCGAGATTACGCGGATGCAAGACTGGTAAGTGGGTGCATTTATTGCGGTGGCCCAGAGACTACACGTGAGCATGCCCCATCTAAAGTTCTCCTAGATTCGCCGTATCCCGAAAATCTGCCGGTTGTGGCAGCATGCAGGCCATGCAACAACGGTTTTTCTTCTGATGAGGAATATCTTGCTTGTCTAATAGAAGCCGTAATTGTCGGTACGACTACGCCAGATAAAATTGAACGTCCAAGTATTGCAAAGCTTCTTGCTCGTTCGCCAGCGCTCTTGGCGCGCATTGAAAAATCTAGATATGAATCTGAAGGCCGCACATATTTTTCTATAGAAGAAGATCGGGTGAAGAATGTTGCCCTAAAACTAGCCAGGGGCCATGCCGTGTTTGAATTAAGCCAGCTATGTTCAGAAGAAGCAAAGTCATTTTGGTGCGCGCCTCTGGAGTTGCTATCTGAAGAAGCGCGTGAAACGTTCGACTCAGCATATGTAACCCAAATGTTGGGTGAGGTCGGCTCGCGGGGCATGCAACGGCAATACGTTGTTCAACTGCCACTTCAAAATAGTGATGGGAATTCATCAGCGCTTGGATTTATCGCTACTGATTGGGTTGACGTACAAGAGGGGCGCTATCGTTACTTGGCAATTCACGAGGTTGAGGAAGTGTGTGTCAGAATAGTAATTCGCGAATACCTTGCATGTGAGGTAGTGTGGAGTCAATAGCTAGCCAGGCGCCTAACAAAGCCATCAAAACGGACGCCAGAGACTCCGCGTCTTTTGCGCAAGGCTTCGCTATTTTATGCGCAATAGCCGCTCCGCTCTGCCGCCGTTTATGGCGGCGTTAGGTTCAAGGAGCTTATGAGCAAGATCAATCAGGGAAAGGAAATTGAGGCATTAGTTGGGGAGCTTAGTTCTAGAGCTTTCCTAGAGGACTTCGTTGTCCCAAATCCAGAGTACACACAAAACAATGGCTTGCGAAAGGAAGCATCAGATTTCGTAGTTCCGTTCGGCGAGGTAATGCTGGCATATCAGGTCAAATCGAAGACAGAGCTTAAGCCGGGAAGTGAGAAAACGGAAATCGACTACCAAAGAATAAATAAGATAATTACCAAAGGTATTGGGCAATTAAAGACGATTAACAGCGCCGTGAAGGAAAAGCAGATTCAAAAGTTGGTCAACTCTAGGGGCATTGAGCTTCCATTCGAACCTACAGCGATCAGCAAGCTTCATGGATTAGTACTGATTGAACTAATTGGTGAGGACGCTTTTCCAGAAGACGAAAGGACCGCATTGTATGGTGGGTATACATACAAACATGGAATGCCTATCCACATATTCCGTCTTGATGACTATCGTAAGATAGTCCACGAAGTTGATACCCTTCCTGACTTTATTGAATATTTGGAGACTCGAGCGAGGTTCTACGAGAAGGGCATTCTAATGCCTCTTACCGAGGAGATGGATTTTTTAGCTTTCTATAAAACCAATCCTGACCTTGTCACTGAAGTTCTGGAAGGCAAATGTGATTTCCTGCATATTATTGAGGGTTACTGGACTTCTTACCAGTCAGCAAGTGCTGAAGATATTCGAAAGAGAGACGAGCTTAACCTGCCAAGCTACGTAGTTGATTCGATAATCTCTCAATTACACACATCATTAGGTTTTGATACAGGAGTAGTTGTTCCTGCCGGTCGCGCTAAGCATGATCTGGGAACGGTTCAGAATTACATCGCAGGTGTGACGGAGCTGAGCAAAATGAACAGGCTCACAAGGAGGATTGTCGGAAGCAAGTATCTAGAAAGGATGAAGAAGGCGGATCAAACTGGGCATGGCCATTCTTTAATAATGAATCCTTCAGATAACTCGGCAGTCCTCGTTCTCTCGACAAATCGATCTCGTCAAGAGAGGACAAATGCAATCTACAACTTATGTGCTGTTGCCTATTGCATGTTGAATCTTACTAGAGTTATAGGAATAGTTACGGAGCCACTCAGTGTTCCAGGCAGAAGCTACGATATTATTGTTTTGGATGGAGTTGAATTTGAGGAATCACCCGATCTCAAGGAGCGCTTCGAGGAAATGTTTGGGCCTACACAAAATTATTCATTTTCAGAATACCAGGGGCAAGAAGCCTAACAATCCGACCCTGAGCGACAAAAGTATGTCGTCATGCCTTTTGCAAAAAACTAAAAAGCCATGCCTACTTAGTTTAGCGCCAAATCGGGAGCGTTATAGAGCCAAGTCCTAAGAAATCAAGGGGTCAGGTTCTTTGAATTTTTGAAATTTATATTGGATCAACGAACCTGACCCCAAAATTTAAACAACGGGTTTCGACGATTCCCTCGTAGAGTTTGTAAACTAATTGCGCATTGACGCGTTTATTAGAGCAAAACCACTTAGGGGATTGTCCAATGTACAGAATTACTGTTTTCGTGTTTATGGCCGCGTTGCTGTGTTTGTCCGTCGCTAGCGCTGCCGAGGCGCAGCCCCGGAACAATCGCGGCGACGCTCACCCGCCGCAGAGGTCACTGCCAAGTTCGAACCGCCGTATCGATCACAACGGCAATACCTATTTCTATAGCGCCGGTCGTTTCTATCGTCAGCACAATGGCCTGTATGGTAAGGCCCCAGTTTTCT
>DIAM01000010.1:15249-15551 GCA_002416505.1 Gammaproteobacteria bacterium UBA5078 | reverse complement strand
GGCTCGCCCATGCCCATCATCACGATATTGCTCACGGGGCGGGGATTCTGGGGGGCGCGGCCGTCCTCGTTCCACTCCGGTGCCGGCTTGACGCCGAAGCCCGCGAGCTTCTGATTGGCCCACCACAGCTGCCCGATAATCTCGGCAACGGTTAAATTGCTATTGAAGCCCTGCTTACCCGTGGCGCAGAAACTGCAATCCAGGATACAACCGGCTTGGGAGGAGACGCACAGGGTGCCGCGTCCTGCCTCGGGAATATAGACCATCTCCACGCTGCTGCCGCTAGCGACCTGTACGATCCA
>DIAM01000010.1:0-15136 GCA_002416505.1 Gammaproteobacteria bacterium UBA5078 | reverse complement strand
CCTAGCGACCTGTACGATCCACTTGCAGCTACCGTCTTTGGAGAGCAGTTCTTGGGTGATCAGCGGCAGTCGAATCTCGGCCACCGCTTTCATCTTCTCGCGCAGCACCTTGCTGATGTCGGTCATCTGATCGATGTCCACCACACCGCGCTGGTGTATCCACTTCAGAGTCTGGCGCGCGCGAAAAGGCTTCTCCCCCAGCTCAGCGAAGAAAGCCTGCATCTTTGGCAGGCTCAGACCGAGTAGGTTGATTTTCTCTTCGCTCGTGCTCATGACAGGCTCCGCTTGAGTAATCTACGTCCGCTTAAACGCGGGCGCAGACTTCTGTTGCGCTGAAGAAGTAAGAGATCTCACGTGCCGCAGACGCAGCAGAGTCGGACCCGTGTACGGCATTGGCGTCGATAGACACTGCGAAATCAGCACGGATAGTGCCCGGTGCAGCCTCAGTTGGGTTAGTTGCACCCATCAGCTCACGGTGCACAGACACTGCGTTCTCGCCTTCGAGGACTTGTACGATAACAGGACCGGAGGTCATAAAAGCGATCAGATCGGGGAAAAAACCACGCTCTTTGTGTTCTGCGTAAAAACCACCAGCAGTCTCATCAGTTAGGCGCAACATCTTCGCAGCTACGATGTTCAGGCCCGCTTTTTCGAAGCGAGTGTAGATCTCACCAATGACGTTCTTGGCGACTGCGTCGGGCTTAATAATGGACAAAGTTCTTTCAATTGGCATTGCGTTTAGCTCCATACCGGTTACGAGTTCAGAAAACCGCGCATTATACGTGTTAATAGCGCGTAATTATACGGGTTTTTAGGAGCTTAGGCTTCCCGGTGTATGGAGCCTTAGACTTAGTTATCCTCGAGAAGTTCGGGCCAGTTTGCATCGGCCTGTTCGATATAGGCCTCCATGTCCGCCCGCCAGGTCTGGTTAACGTCGCGACTGTAATTCAGATAGAGCTTGCCCCTGTGGATGGTCCACAGCTCTGGCCGCGCGCTGACGGTGTCTCCCTGGGCCACGGCGTAGGCACAATATCCGCCATATTGCGGGGCATAGGCGGTAGGGTCGGCGTCGAATTTAGCCTGATTCGCGGCGCTGCTAAAACGCCACTGCGCCCCTTTGTACGCGCTAGTGAACGCCTTGCTGCCCTCTACCGGCCGACCCTCGGTGAAATAGGCCACGGCGTCGTAGCCGCCGATGGCGAGTTTGCTAAAAAAGCCCGTGTAGACTGGATCGGGCCCTGCCGCCTGCGCGGCCGCAAACGGCAACGCAAAGCACAATAGGCTCACCGCCATACAGATCGATTTTACAAGGCGCATCTGCACTAACTCCCGATCAACTTCCAATTATGAAACTCTCGTTCCGCTTCGACACGCGCTGCGCGCCGGGCACGCAAAACAGCTAATCGCAGTCGCTATCAAGTGGACGCAGGGAGTGCAGGATTGTTACAGGACAGGAGTCTTCAGACTGTGGCGTGTGCGCGCAGAGCGAGCACTGCCTTGCTCAGACTCGCGATGGCGGCATCGATATCTCGCTCGCTGCTAAAACGCCCCATCGACAGGCGCAGCGAACTCTGCGCGAGATCGTCGGCCAGGCCGATACCCCGCAATACATAGGACGGCTCCATCGTCGCCGAGGTGCAGGCCGAGCCGGAGGAGACCGCGATCTCGCGCAGCGACAGGAGCAAGGACTCCCCGTCTACGCCTGCGAAAGCGAGATTCACAATCCCCGGCGCAGTGTTCACGGGATGTCCATTGAGCGTGACCCCACCCAGAGGCGCGAGCCCATCGAGCAGGCGCTTGCGCAAGGCTAGGAGGCGCTGAGACTCTTCCGCCATGTGCTGGGCCGCGAGCGCGAAAGCACTGCCCATGCCAACGATCTGATGAGTCGCTAATGTGCCCGAACGCATGCCGCGCTCATGCCCACCGCCATGCATCTGCGCCTCAATCACCGCCCGGGGATTGCGACACACATACAACGCCCCCATGCCCTTAGGACCATATACTTTATGTGCGGAAAACGACATCAGGTCGACCTGCAGCGCCGACAGATCGATGGCCAGTTTACCGGCGCTCTGCGCGGCGTCGACATGGAATAGAATCTCGCGCGGCCTAGTGAGTGCCCCTATCGCGGCGATATCATTGACGCTGCCCAGCTCGTTATTGACGTGCATAAGCGACACCAGTGTGGTGTCTGGGCGTAACGCCGCCTCGACGCTCGCGGGGCTAACAATGCCGCTTGCATCGGGAGCGAGGTAGGTGACCTCGAAGCCCTCGCCTTGCAGATGCGCGAAGGTATCGAGCACCGCCTTGTGTTCGATACTCGAGGTGATGAGATGGCTGCCACGGGTGCGCTGACTATGAGCCGCGCCCTTGATGGCGAGGTTATCCGACTCGGTTGCACCTGAGGTCCAGACTATCTCGCGCGGGTCGCAGTGGACGAGATCGGCCACCTGCCGACGCGCCTCCTCCACCGCCTCTTCGGCCTTCCAGCCTATTAAATGGGAGCGCGATGCGGGGTTGCCGAAATTACCGTCGAGGGTAAGGCACGCGGCCATGCGCTCGGCCACCAGTGGGTCCACTGGTGTTGTCGCGGCATAGTCTAGATAGATAGGGTTGTGCATGTGTACTCCTGGGCACGAAAGCGTTGAACCGCCCCTGAGGTGCGGGACGCAAGCAGCCTACTGCAGGAAGGTGGCCGCGATGCGCGCGCCGTCCAACTCCGGATGCGAGAGCATCTCGTGGCGCTGGTCCTGCTGCAGGGCGATGCGCTTAACATCGCTGCGAGCGATGAGGTCTGCAAGGCTAATACCCGCGAGGAAATCGTGTATCTGCTCACTAAGATCTTGCCAAAGATGATGGGTCAGGCAGGTCTCGCCTTGCTGGCAATCGCCCTTGCCTTGACACTTGGTGGCATCTACGGACTCGTTCACGGCATCGATGATATGCGCGATGCGGATGGCATGAGCCTTCTTACCGAGGCGATAACCACCGCCCGGGCCACGGATGCTACACACCAACTCGCTACGCCGCAGCTTCGCGAATAGCTGTTCCAGATAAGACAGCGAGATGCCTTGCCGAGCAGAGATATCGGCCAGATTCACTGGGCCTTTGTCCCCGTGAATGGCGAGATCGAGCAACGCGGTTACAGCGTACCTGCCTTTGGTGGTCAAGCGCATGGGCCAGTCTCTCATATGGGCGTTAAGTGCGCGAAAGTATGAAATACCTAAGTGATTTAGTCAACTTTAGGCGCCTACTCCCGGTTTACTCCCATCGCCCCAGGGTTTACTCTTGCCGACCCATAAGGAGCCCACGCCCATGCTGGCCGATCTGCACTCACATACCTACTTCTCCGACGGCGCGCTCGCGCCCGCAGACTTGATCGCCCGGGCATTGGCCAATCAGGTGGATTATCTCGCGATTACCGATCACGACACCACCGCCGCGCTGCGCGCCGTTGACCTGGACAGCCTGCCGGAGCACTTTCATCTAGTGCCGGGGGTAGAGGTCTCTTGCCTATGGGAAGGGATCGAGGTTCACGTGGTCGGCATCGGCATCGATATCGACAACGCCCCCCTGCAAGCCCTGCTCAGTGGGCAACAGGCGCTACGTAGGGAACGCGCGCAGGCGATCGACATGCGCCTGCAGAAGGCGGGCCACACGGGCCTGATGCGTTATCTCGACGCTTTGCCCTGCGCGGCCATCAGCCGCAATCACGTGGCGCAATTCCTGATGGAGCGTGGCATCGCCAAGAGCAAAGATGACGCCTTCAAGCGTTTCCTTGGTCAACGCGGCAAATTCAGCGCGCAGGCGCAGTGGTGTGCTATTCCGGTCGCGGTGCAGGCATTGCGCGACGCCGGCGGCATCGCGATCCTAGCCCACCCCAATCGCTACGGCTTGAGCAATATCAAGTTGCGCCGCTTGGTCAGCGAATTTGCGCTCTGGCAAGGGGAAGGCATAGAGGTGAGTTTTTCCAACATAGCCCCCGATAAGATGAGCTATATGGCGAGCCTGTGCGAGGCGAATGATCTATGGGCTTCTACGGGCTCGGACTTTCATGACCCGAAGTATCAGTGGATGGATGTAGGAAGGTTTCGGCATTTGCCCGCGCTATGCGCGCAGCGGGCGATATGGCTGCATCCCGGATGGCCGGGACACAGTGTATCGATCGGCGCTTAGCGGCGCTTCACCCGAGCAATGAGCCCCTTGAATACATCCATGAGCGTCTCGTGTTTGTAGTCTGTAAACTCGCCGGCATCCATGAACATACCATGCTCTTCACATGCCTCGAATTCCAAGTGAGACTGATGCTTGTCGTTCAGCTTCGCCATGGACTTGCCACAGCGCGGGCACTGGATATCACGTACGCGGTTATAGGTCTTACCAATGCGCGGATCGCCATTATCCAAGAAATCTGACATCCAAGACTTCTTCAACTGCTCTGCTTCGCCATTGTCGAACCACAGTCCCTGACAACTTGTGCACTGGTCAACTATCACTGTTCCGTGCAGAACCTCAACTTTGCGTTCTGTCATCTTGGCATTACATTTAGGACAGTCCATCTTTATCTCCTTCTTCTACTACGTATTTGTTATTGGGACTCTCGGCGTTAGGCGAAGTGCCACTCTAAACCAGCAAAGGAATTAATAGAAGTTCCACAAGCGACACATAAGGTACTGCAGGCATTTTATAAGATAAACGCCAAGGATACCAACAGTCCTACGCGCTCGCCCCAAATTCCCGCGCTTATTCAGTTCGCATTCACCTAGTGGACTCCATGATGCTCCCAAAGGCACTCGAAAGCCTCAAGGAGGTTGAAGCGATGAAACGATTTTCTACAATGATGTTATGGCTGCTATTGAGCCAGCAGGCCATGGCCGAGCCCACCGGCTCGGATAATTTCAGCACCGCCTGCGCAACGGTGGAGTTCATGGCCAAGATGGTCGCTGTGAATATTTTGATACCTGCGGACCATGACAGCGTCGCCGAGCTGAACGCTATGCAGAACGCCCTGCAGGAATTGAATCGCCGCGTCTGCCAGTCGGTAATCCTGACTCAAGATACCCGCTATGAGTCGCGCTATGGCAGCGGGGTGCGCATCTCCAAGGACCTCTACAACGCGGCCTGGTACTTCCCCAACGGGCAAGTTTTCATGGCCCAAGCGGGCCAAGACACCAGCATCTTCTATCCGAACGGCCGCATCATGAGCTATCACTGGACCCATGGCGGCGAGGCGGTATTTTGGCCGAACGGTCAGGTAGCCACCTTCCGGCTGCGCTATGCGGATGAGACATGGTACTACCCAGCCGGGCAGATCATTACTTATGAGGCGGGAATTCGAGGAGGACGCTGGTTCTACCCCTTCCCACGATTGGACGGGAGGATCGGCCAGGAAGTGATTTCTAGTAACTGGGGTTATGACGATGAGGACTTCAATTTTTTTAACTTCGACAGTCGCGGCAACCCCTATATCACCCGTGAGAGGATTCGCCGCAAACTGGCCTTAACCGACAGCGATTTATTAGATGTTGCCGGCGTATTATTGTTGATCACACGCCTTTACCAAGCCGAGGATAGCGCACGCCAATTCGTGCCTGCCGACTCGAACATCACCGGCCCCGCATGGTAGGGCCGGCCGCTTCAGAAGCTATAGGTGCGAGCGCTCTCGCGCAACGCTAGTGACGCTTGCTCCCCTTGCAGGCAACGCTGCATATCGGCTTTGCTCAGCACATGGATGCGGTCCTCGCGGCGACTCTCACTCTCCTCGCCCAAGCCCTTGAGCACGAGGGTGAGGTGCTCGCCCTCGGGCAAGGTGCGCAGCCCGGCCGCATAGTTGCAAACCAGTGCGAACAGATTCACCTCGAATGTCTCTAACTCGCCCTGCCATTGCAGCTCTCGCTCTCGCTTGGCCTGCTCTGCCATTGCTTGCAACTCCTGCGCACGGCTTGTTGCCGCCTCGCGCACTGGAGCCGCGGCCGCCACGATCTGATCGAGCAGCGCCTGAAATTGCTCCGCGCTGCTGGCATCGCTCGGGTCAGCTTCGCTCGCCGCCGCGTTCACCTCCGCACGTAGCGACTGGAGCGCGGCGATACGCTCGTTCACGCGCGCGCGCTGCTCGCTGACCTCTGCCATTAGGGCATTGAGCCGCGCATCGTCTATCTTGCCCATTTGATGCAGCGAACGCGCCGACTCCGACGCGCTGGCCAGCGCGCTCTCGATCTCCGCAGAGAAGTCGACGCTGCGCAGTTGTTCTAATAATTGAGTATAGGCGCCGCGCGCGGTCTCGGCGCGCAAGGACAGCGCCATGGACTCGCGCATGGCCTCCAAGTCTGGCGGGTTCACCCGCGCCGTCTGACTGTTTACGAAGCTCGATATCTGCCCAGAGAGTTGCTGCAGGGAACCCTCGAGGGTCTGCCAATTGAACGCGCTGCGACTACTGGCCAGCGGGCTGACTATCTCCAGCACGATGCCTTGCTCTAGAAAATAACTGCCGCGCACGGAGCCATTGAGAGGACTAAAGATGCCCGCGCGACTATTGAGCCCAAGGCCCTCGCGCAGCACGCCCGAGAAAATCTCGATATTGCGCTGCATCTCGTCCAACTCAAGCTCCTGAGCACTACCGTAAGTTGCCGCACCCATGCCGCACAGCGCAAGACATGCGATGCTGGCCGGACGAGTCCATATTCGACGTTGTGCTACCTTCATTTTCATACTCCTTAGCGCCGCACTCATTGCAGTTAATTGCCTTGATACTGCACGTAATTCGCCAGTTGCTGCATCGAGCGAATGGTCTGGACATCGCTGTCAGCTAGGCGCTGATAACTGGTCTGCAGCAGCTGCAAGTCTTGCTGCCGCTGCGACTCGAAATAGGCCATTACCTGCTCGAGGCTACGCGTGGTGCTATCGCCGAATTGCTCGATCACCGTCTCGAGCAGACGAGCATTATTGCCTGCCTGGCGCTCCTCGAGCTGCGCGCTCAACACCTGCAGAGTCTGCTGCTGCGCGGCGCGTTGCTCGTTCTCGAACTCCTCGAGCTGCGCGGCGATGACCCCCGCATCGATTCCAGCAGCGCCGCCAAAGGCGATGCTAAAACCATTGTCTTGGACCTGTATTTGCACATTGAATAGCACGGCCACAGCCATCACGAAGGCGCCGGCCAGAGGCGCCCATTGTCCCCAGAACGAGAAGCGCGGCCGCGCTGAGCCACCGCTGCCTTGCAGTTGTTTCGGCACGCGCTGCCACTGTGGCACGGGTTCATCCCGCCATTGGCGCAGCTGCCCATTGATGCTCTTCGCCTCGGCCAATGCCTCCTGACAGTCGGCACAGTCTTGCAGATGCGCCTCCATAGCCTTGCGTTGCTGCAAGGACAGGGCCTCGTCGAAGTAATCCGGGACTAATTTTGAGGATTCATGACAACTCATGGCTTTGCTCCATATGGGCCTTCAATAATTTCAGCGCGGTGTAGAAGCGCGTCTTAGCGGTGTTGGCAGATATATCCTGCATCTCGGCGATCTCATCGAAGGTGTGTGATTGAAACACCTTTAGCTCGACCACAAGCCGTTGCTCCCAGTTCAAGATATCGAGGCAGCCGATGATCTCGGCGTTACTCTGCGTGGTACTGAGCACACGCTGGGGATCATGGGCGCCATTGTCGTTCGCTATATGGTCCAAGACGTCGTCGTCGCTCTGCTCTTGCCCAGCGACTGAGGAGAGCGAGGTCACCATATACTTGCGCCGACTCATGTCGACGGCTTTGTTGTGGGCGATCCGAAACAGCCAGGTGCTGAACTGAGCATCGCCGCGAAAGCGATGCAGGTTTCGATACACGCCTAGAAACACTTCCTGCATGAGGTCGAGGGCATCGGTCTGATTCCCGGTAAGGCGTAGGCTGAAGTTGTAGACCCGCGTTTCGTAGCGCTTGACCAGCCTCTCCCACGCCCGCGCAGATCCGTCGAGGGCAGCGCTTATTAGCGCCTCGTCTTGATCTGTGAAACTCATGCGCTGTCCTCGGGAACACTTCGGGACGCGGCTGGACCATAGGGCCGCCGCAGTGAAAAGTGCCACAAGGATAATGTGTTTAAGCAAATAGTCGCAAGAAGGGGTTTTTTAGTTTTGATCTGGGGGAATTAAATTGCAGCATCAGCGCCTAAAGCAGGAAGTAGGGGTGCTCAGAACAAGCCTTGCCCCCATCCATGGGGGCTTGGCCTCGGCATCCATGCCTCAGACAGTTCTGCTCACCCCTCCCCCCCACTGCTAGCTGAATTACTGCCAACAAACAGCTCAGGCGACTTTGCGTTCGCGATTCTTGCTCAGCAGCGCGCTGGCCGCTCGCAATAGGGCATTTAGCGAGGAGGAGACGATGTCGCGGCTGATCGCCACACCGGTATAACGTTTGTTGCCGTCTTTGAGCTGGATATAGGTGACCGCTTCGGCATCTGCGCCTTGGCCTAGGGCGTGCTCGCCGTATTCCATGATCTCGAAATCGACCTCTGTCTGCTTCTTCAGTGCCTCAACGAACGCGTCCAATACGCCATCGCCCTCGCCCTCAACCTTCAGATAGTCATCGAAGCAATTGATGCCCGCGGTGAAGGACTCGCGGCCCGCCGCATTGGCGCGCTGCATGCTGAAGCTGTCTAGTCGCACCGGGTGGGAGTCGTCCAGATAATGTTCCTTGAACAGCCCCCAGATCGCATCGGGGGAGATCTCCTGCCCCGTGTCCTCGGCCTGCTTCTGCACGACGCGTGAGAATTCGATCTGCAGCCAGCGCGGCAATTGGAAGCCGAACTTACTGGCCAATACATAGGCCACGCCCCCTTTACCTGACTGGCTGTTCACACGGATCACATCTTGGTAGGTGCGCCCCAGATCTCGAGGGTCGATAGGCAGATACGCGATCTCCCAAGTCTCCCCCTCTGTGTACATGTCCAGACACTTCTTGATCGCGTCCTGATGACTGCCGGAGAAGGCGGTGAACACCAGGTCGCCCGAGTAAGGCTGCCTTGGGTGTACATCGATCGCGGTGCAGCTTTTGACCACACTGACGATTTTATCCATATCCCGTAGGTCCAGCTCGGGATCAATACCCTGGCTGTACATGTTCATTGCCATGACCACGATGTCCATATTGCCGGTGCGCTCGCCATTACCTAATAGCGTGCCTTCGACACGTTGGGCACCGGCCATCACGGCTAACTCGGCGGCAGCGACTGCGCAGCCACGGTCATTGTGCGTGTGCAGACTCACGACGATGGCATCGCGATTATTGATATTGCGGCAGAACATCTCTATTTGGTCTGCATATACATTCGGGGTGGCCATCTCTACCGTGGAGGGCAGATTGAAGATGATGGGCTTCTCGGGCGTTGGCTGCCATACCGCAGAGACTGCGTTGCAGACCTCTACCGCGTAGTCAGACTCCGTGCCAGTAAAACTCTCTGGAGAGTACTGGAAGGTCCAGTCAGTCTCTGGCGCTAGCTCGGCGCAGCGTTGGACTTCCTTCGCGCCATTGACGGCGATGTTGAGGATGCCGGCCTTGTCTAGCTTGAAGACCTTCTGACGCTGCACTGTCGAGGTGGAATTGTAGACGTGCAGGATGGCCTTCTTGACGCCCTTGAGCGACTCGAAGGTGCGCTGAATCAACTCGGGCCGCGCCTGAGTCAATACCTGCACCGTCACGTCATCGGGAATGCGGTCTTCCGTGACCAAGCTGCGTACGAAATCGAAGTCCGGTTGTGAGGCGGCGGGGAAACCAATTTCGATCTCCTTAAAGCCCACCTCTACCAACAAATCAAACATCGCCTTTTTCTGCACTACTGACATCGGCTCGATCAGAGCCTGGTTGCCGTCGCGCAAGTCAACGCTACACCAGCGGGGTGCCCGCTCGATGACGTTGTCCGGCCATGTACGATTTTTGATCGCGATAGGCTGGAATGGCTTGTATTTGCTGTGGTCGTACATGTTTTCGCTCCTGAGGCCGGACAATCCCTGGCCGCTTTTCAATGTTGACTAGATTAAACAAACTTCATTAGTTTTTCTCTGCTTATTTTCTAGTAATTTACATGATAATTAGATGTTTACTCTATTTATTGTCTATTTATTAGGTATTATAGCCATTCATGATCAAAATATGAGTTATCGCCTCACGGAGTCACGATGGACAGACTGGATAAACGCATTCTTAGCGAGCTGCAGGCTGACGGCACGCTCACCAACGCGGAGCTCGCCGAACGCGTCGGCTTATCGGCCACGCCCTGCGCACGCCGGGTCAAGCAACTGGAGGAGGAAGGCGTGATCGCGCGCCGCGTGGTGTTGCTCAATGCCTCTAAGCTCGGGCTCAAGCTGCATGCCCTCGTGCAGATCAGCATGGACAAGCACACGCCGGACCGCTTCGAGCACTTCGAGTCGGAGGTACGCAAACACCCGGAGGTGATCGAGCTGATGCTGATCACCGGGCAGTCTGCAGACTATCTATTGAAACTGGTGTTGCCGGATATGGAGCACTACCACGACTTCTTGCTCAACAAGATTACGCGCATAGAGGGAGTGGCGGACGTGCACTCGAGCTTCATCATGCGCCGCGTCATCGAGAACACCGCCCTGCCCCTGGACTATATTCCAGAGACGGGCCGCGCTTAGAAGAAGTGTTTAACTTTGTCCTTGTAGGAACGGCTCATCTTCAGGGACGAACCGCAACTAAGGGTCAGGTGGAACTCACCGTTAATATGGGATGACACCTTCTCAACGCGCTGCAGATTCACGATGGTGGAGCGATGCACGCGCTGGAATATATTCGGGTCCAGCTGCGCCTCTAACTCCTTCATGGTGGTGCGCATGATGTGGGTCTGGCCTTGTACGTGTACGCACATATAGTCGCCGGCGGCATCGACCCAATCGATATCGCGCACGGGCACGAAGGTAGTGGACGAGCCATCCTTGATCGCCAAGCGGTCAGAGTATTCCGACGCCTCGTCGGGGTTCTGCAGCCACTCATTGATTGCGAGCTTAGACTTGCCGGTGAGGCCGATCACGATCTCGAGCAGGCGCTGCTTCTCGATGGCCGACTGCTTTCGCTCGACCTGCTCGCTCACCTTCTCGACGGCCTTGGCCAAGCGCTCGTCCTCGATAGGCTTGAGTAGGTAGTCCACGGCATTGGCGCTGAAGGCGTCGATGGCGAAGGCGTCATAGGCCGTCACGAAGATGATCATCGGCATATTATCTTGCTGAAGATTCTCGACCACTTGCAGCCCCGTCATACCCGGCATCTGGATATCGAGAAAAACGAGATCTGGCGCCTCCGCGGCGATGGCGGCCAACGCCTCTTTGCCGTTCTTACAGACCTGCACCACTTCCACCTGCGGGAACTGCGCAAGACGCATGGTCAGGCCCTTGCGGGCCAGAGACTCATCGTCCACGACTATGGCGCGAATTTTCACATCGCTATCAGTTGATTTCATATCGATTCACTTGGTTTCATAGGGAATCACAACAGTCACTAGGCAGCCCTGCGGTGAACTGGAAGAAAATGTCAGAGAATGTGCCGTGCCGTAAACCTCTTTAAGACGGTTTCGTATATTTTTCAGCCCAACGCCCCCGGAGCCCCGCTGGCTGCCATTGAGCGCGTCGATATCTTCGATGCCCGGGCCATCATCCTCGACCTCGATAATGAGTTTATCACCCTTCTTACACGCCGCAATGCGGATGCGCCCGCCCTCTTCGCTGCGCGCTATGGCATGCTTGATCGCGTTCTCGATTAGGGGCTGCAATAGCATGCTCGGCACTAGGGCCTGCTCGGCCTCTGGCGCGATGTCGACCTCTACCTGCATGCGCTCCTCGAAGCGCACCTTCTCGATATCCAAATACAGCCGCACCGAGCTGAGCTCATAGCTCAACGCCACTTGGTCCAGCGGGTCATTATCGAGCGAATAGCGCAGGAACTGACTGAGCTTAGTGAGCATCGAGTTGGCCGATTGGGTGTTCTTCTCGAGCACTAGGGTCGAGATTGCGTTGAGGGTGTTGAACAGGAAGTGCGGGTTCAACTGATAGCGCAGCATGCGCAGCTGCGCCTCGTGCGCCAAGGCCTCGGAGCGCAGACTCTTGGTCTTCTCCAACTGAAACAGCTGATAGTACTTGAAGCAGAAGTACAGCACGCTCCACATCAAGATGAAGGCATAGGTGAAGGGGAAGAAGATGGTGATGGACACCAGGCCATAGTCGGTCAGGTCTACGGCACTGCCCACCTCTGTCGCGCCAATGATCGCCTTCGCGGCCAACCAGATGAGGGAGGCGAGGAAGGAGCCGACCAAGACGGTGGCGACGCGCAGTGCGATGCTCGAATCCCACACGTAGCGAAAACAGTAGCGCAGCATCGAGGTAAGAAACATGCCCACCCCGGCGTCGATCAAGAAGATACCGGCGCGGGCCGTCATGTATTCGGCGGGCACGAAACTGAGGTCACGCAAGATTAATAGCGCGACCCAGGCGCTCCAGCCAAACAGCTGAAAGATCCAGAACTGAGCACTTAACAGAGGCCGCAGCGTGCTGACACTCATGGGGCAACCCTTCTTAGAACGGGATCGGGATAGGGGCTAGCGGCAGCACACTAGGCACTGCCGCTAGTAACGCTTATGGCAGCAGGGCGCTGACCGCGTCTCTTTCTTCGGAAAGCTCTTTCTCAGTCTTCTGCATCAGGTCACGGCTGAAATCATTCACTGCCAAGCCTTCAACGATAGTGTACTTGCCGTTCTCGCAAGTCACTGGGAAGGAGTAGATCAGGCCCTTGGCGATGCCGTAGGCGCCTTCGCTATGGATGCCCATGCTGACGATCTTGCCATTGCTGCCCAATACCCAGTCATGGATATGATCGATCGCCGCGTTCGCAGCAGAGGCCGCACTCGAGAGACCGCGCGCCTTGATGATGGCCGCGCCGCGCTGCTGCACGGTCGGGATGAAGTCGGACACTAGCCAGTTTTGATCGACCAGATCTGTCGCCTTCTTGCCCGCGACAGTGGTGTGATGCACGTCTGGATACTGAGTAGAGGAATGGTTACCCCAGATGAACAGGCCATCGACATCGGTGCTGTGCTTGCCAGTCTTCGCCGCCAACTGTGCGACTGCACGATTGTGGTCCAGACGGGTCATCGCCGTGAACTGACCAGGCTTTAGGTCTGGCGCATTGCGGAACGCGATCAGCGCATTGGTGTTCGCAGGGTTGCCGACAACCAGTACCTTGACGTCACGGCTGGCGTGATCGTTGATCGCCTTGCCCTGTACGGAGAAGATTGCCGCGTTGGCCTCGAGCAGGTCCTTGCGCTCCATGCCTGGGCCACGTGGACGTGCGCCAACCAACAGGCAGATGTCTGCGTCTTTGAACGCCACTTCTGGCTTGTCGGTCTGTACGATGCCCTGCACTAATGGGAATGCGCAGTCTTCCAACTCCATAACCACGCCTTGCAGCGCGCCCAGAGCCGGGGTGATTTCCAGCAATTGCAGGATCACTGGCTGGTCTTTACCCAACATATCGCCAGCGGCAATGCGAAATAGTAATGAATAACTAATCTGGCCAGCTGCACCGGTGACAGCAACGCGTACGGGAGATTTCATATCTGTCTCTGAATCCTTGATTGAGGTGGTTGGAAAAAACTACGTAAAGAAGGCCAGCGAGTATAGCAAAGAATTTTAATCAGGCCCATGCCGGTAGGCTAGCCGATAAATCAGTACAGCAGCATCGCGTCGCCGTAGGAGAAGAAGCGATAGCGCTGTTCAACCGCTTCTTTGTAGGCATCCATTATGTGTTCACGCCCTGCGAAGGCGCTAACCAGCATCATCAAGGTGGATTCAGACAGGTGGAAGTTAGTGACCATCGCATCCACTATTTGGAACTCATAGCCTGGGTAGATGAAGATGTCCGTCTCGCCCACGAAGGGGGCAATCAACTCCTCGCCCGCCAGCCTCGCCGCGCTCTCCAGCGTGCGCACCGAAGTGGTGCCCACCGCGATCACCCGTCCGCCCCGCGCCTTGCAGGCCCGGACCTGCTCGCACACGCCCGCGGAGATATCGATGCGCTCGCTGTGCATATGATGCTCTAGAACATTGTCTTCCCGCACCGGCTGGAACGTGCCCGAGCCCACATGCAGAGTGACATAGGCCATATCCAACCCCAGCTCGCGAATGCGCTGCAGCAGAGCCTCGTCGAAATGCAGCCCCGCCGTGGGCGCCGCCACCGCGCCGAGTTTGTCGCTATAGACTGTCTGATAGCGTTCGCGGTCCTCTAGCTCGTCTTGCCTCTTTATATAGGGGGGCAGCGGAATATGCCCGAACAGCTCCAGCGCATCGGTCAGCGGCGCGTTGATCTCGAAGCGCAGATGGAAGAACTCCCCCTCACGCCCCAACACCTGCGCGCTCAATACCGAACCAGAAGGTCCGGGAAAGCGCAGCATCGCGCCAGCCTTCGGCGACTTGCTCGCCCGAATCTGCGCCAGCGCCTCGGTATCGCTAAGCACCCGCTCGATCATCACCTCGATCTTGCCCCCACTCGCCTTCTGGCCCAGCAGACGCGCCGGAATCACGCGAGTATCGTTGAACACCAACAGGTCTTCTGGCCGCAGATAATCGACTAAGTCCTTGAATTGCTTATGCTCTACCGCCCCATCGCTGCGCCGCATGCACAGCAGGCGACTGCCCGTGCGCTGCGCAGATGGGAAGTGGGCGATCAACTCGTCGGGCAGCTCATAGCGAAAATCGGATAGGTGCATTGGCAGTAAAGGGCTCGTTAGGCAGCAAAAGAAAGGGCGAGGAGTTTGCCCTAAGCCGGCGGCAAAACCAAGTTTTCGCAGGCAAATGACCACTACGCACACTAGACGAAAAGCAATCGAAACGGGCATTGCGCGCTGAAAATTTGCTGTTATAATGGCCGCCCTTCCAATGCCGGGGTGGCGAAATTGGTAGACGCGCCGGATTCAAAATCCGGTTCTAGTGATAGAGTGCCGGTTCAAGTCCGGCTCCCGGTACCAAATCTTGTGTCCAATAAGATTTGCAAAAAACACACACAATCAAGAAAGAATGCTCTGACTGTGGGAGCTTGCTTGCAAGCGAATATCCCTCAGTTGGCGTTGTGCCCAATGCGCCGGATTCCCTATTCACA
>DIAM01000024.1 GCA_002416505.1 Gammaproteobacteria bacterium UBA5078 | reverse complement strand
TCTAATTCAGGGGGATAGGTCACGCCTAATCCGCAATTGGTCGTAAAGCGAAACTACTTTAGACGAACGAGAAGAAGCTTTGCGAACGTACGAAGCGAGATTACTTCTTGCAGGACAAAGCCGCATCGTTCTAGTAAATATTTCCATTCGGTCTCTGTTCGTTCACGACCTCGGGTGCCAATAAGCATTTGCATATCGAAGCTAGCTACCGTTGGATCAATTCCCTTTGCATCCGCGACACAATCAACTATGGCTATACTTGCACGGTGCTGCCCAAAAGCTTCGCGAAGATTAATCAGTATTTTTTCGGCGTCAGGGTTGCCCATACCATGGAAAATCGCAAAGAGAAGAAAAATGTTGCGCTCGGAGCATGCACTTGGGATAGATTCCAACATGTTGCCACCACTATAGGTAATTCGAGCTAAAACTTGCGAATCTATGTCCTTCTGGCGGTGTAATAGCGCATTTTCTATAACTTGTGGGCGATCGAAGATTAACGCTTGCAAGTGTGGGTGACGATTAAGAATAGCAATTGATTTGCTGCCGCTAGACCCGCCAACATCGATGATACGGTCGAATTGCCCCCAATCGAAGTCGTCAAGATAGTCTGAGCCAGTGAGCGCTTCAACTGACTCCATGGCGCTGGTAAACAGGTTGTCGAGCTTTGGGTGATGATCTAGATAGTCGAACAGCTCTTCCCCGTGACTTTGTACAAAAGGAACTTCTCCACTACGAAGAGCAGGGCCTAGCTCTTCAAACCAAGCGTGGCTCATTTCTGGGGAATTGTGCAACAGAATCATACTGCTTACATTTTGCCGAGATGTGCTGCGCAAGCAGTCAGACAGTTTGTTGTTTCGAAAGTGACGTTCAGTACTTTCTTCGAAAACACCGATTGAAGCTAGCATTCGCAATAAGCGATAAAGATAGTCTGAATCTAATTTCAGTTTAGTGGCGATTTCGTCACTTGGCAATTCGTCGTCACCGATAGTATCGGCTACACCTAACTCTGTGGCGACGTAGAGTGCTCGCGATTGCCAATAGGCACTCCCAATTTGAATTAGACGAAATGGTGGAGGTACCAGCTTATTTGGCAGCGCAGCAAGTAAGTTGGCAAAACGCATAGCACGTTGGAACATTCTGACCTTAAAGCCATTACGTTGTAGTTTACGCACCTGATGCCTCCTTTACTGGTAACAATCCAGCACTAAAAAAGCGGCCATTGATGGTCGCTAGTTGCTCAAGAAATTCAGTATCCATCTCCCTCTCGATCTGCGCCTCAAAAACGGGTTTAAGCAGCATTGGCATCATCGCTAAGCTAACGAAAGCAATGCGTACCATATCGACGTCCAAGTCCTTTTCGACTAATCCACGCTGTTTAAGTAAGTCAAAGGTTTCTTTGCTGCGCTGCCTGCCCCGTTCCAATAGTTGGTATATGAAGCGTTTACCGGGACCATGGTTTAGTGCCAGCACTTTAAGTACTAAACTAGGAAAACGAGGATTTTCTTGCATTGTGCGGTAGTAAATTTGGAAGTATTCAGTAAAACCTTTTGTAGAAGAAAGTAGGGAGCTTTCGAGCACATCGAGCAGTGGAAGTAGAACATGGCGAATCATCTCTTCGTATAGTCCCTCTTTGTTGCCAAAGTAGTAACGAATCATCGACACATTTGTATTGGCTGTCGTCGCAATTTGTCTGGTAGTTACGCGATGATAATCATCGTCAAGGAAGCATTGCATGGCTGCATTAAGTAAACGTTGTTGCACACTTGTTTCGTCTGATTTATCCATGCGATTTAGGTTATCAGCACCCCAATCGAGACTCTAGCGTTATCGTCAATCAATTTTGCTGTCTTGATTGAATCAACGTCGCGCACTAAAAGTCTTGTGGGTTAAAGCTAATAGGCTTCGGTATTCCATTGAATTAGCTGATTCCAATAACGCTGTCCTCGAAATATGCTCGAAAGCATGTGAATGGCAGAAGTAGAATGTCCCACATAGGAGCTAGCTAGTGATTCATGAGGCTAAGACAGGCTCAATTAGAAATCTGACCAAGATCGCAAGCATTTGATATTTATATAGATATTTGTCTAAAAGGTTCAATCTTCGAACCACTTGGTCGGGAGTTCGAATCTCTCCGGGTGCACCAAATTAAAAAGCCCACTCTTGAGTGGGCTTTTTAATTTGGCTTCCCAGATCGATAGAACTCCTGTTCGACAAAACGCATAGCGTTTTGGACAGCCGCAGGCTGCCCGAAGGGTGAGATATTTAGCTAAGCTAAATATCGAATCAATCTCTCCTGAAGTTACCCCTAGAATCGAACGTCCTCAAAGAAAATCAAGGAACCTGACCCCTTGATTTGTGCCAAGAAATTATTGGTGAGTGAGCTGTAGTAAAGAATTCGCTCGAATTGTAGATAAGGTGCTGAAAGTTTCATCTTTATAGTGCTTCTAAATTACGGAAAGATGTCAAACTATTAATGTAACTCATAGGTTGCAATTGTCAGTTGCGCGATATATAGTAATGCAACCTAAAGGTTACATTGTATTTTTAAGGAGTAAGGGTATATGAACGTTATCACTAGCAACGAAGAAATTTGTGTTAAATATTGTCGGCGCAGTATTCAGCTAGCTCTACTACTCATTTTAATTCTTAGCGCGATCGCTATTGTCCAACTGGCGAATGTAAATGCTAGTGACATTACGAAGAACATTATGTCTTTGCTTCCAGTCTATATTGTCGTTTCGATAGTCTGGTTATCTACGCTTCGAAAGAAAGTCGGCAGCATGTCCAGCTCCGATATTTTTAGAATAGTAATTGGGGATGAGCTTAGAGTGCATAGTCTCAATAGGTCATTCCGCTCAACTTTCCTCCTGATGATTTTCTCTCAAATACCTATGGCGTATTACTTTACTGTAAACAACGTTTTGAACGCTTCGATCATCCAAAGCATCGTGACAATTGTTGTAGGTGTCACATCCTTTTTAATGTTCTTTCTTATATACGATCGATAGGAAGTAGAGTAGTGAAAATCACGCTCAAGAATGAAGTCAAATTCTATCGTAGTCAGGAAAAAATGACTCAGGAAAAATTAGCAGAATTGGCCGGAATAACAAGGAAATCTGTAAATGCTATTGAAGCTAATAGGATGGTTCCATCGATAATTTTATCAATAATGATTTCTAATGCACTGAAAGTGCCGGTTGAAAAACTCTTTTCTCTTGAAACTGTAAATGATTGAGTATCTGCTCACAAGATACTCAGTCCGTACAAGATTTGAATCATTGGCAGCTAAGCTGCAAAGACGACCGAAAGGTCGCCCAACGGGTGAAGTAATTGGCTTAGCCAATTACTGAATCAATCTCTCCTGACGCTACTGCTAAAATCGAATCATCCCACTGGGGCCCTTTTTTAAATGCCTTACTCGGATCGAAAGAACTCCTCAGTTCGACTGAAAGCGAAAGATTTCAAGTTGGCAGTAGGCAGCGGTCGGATGTGATTTTTATGTGCTAATAGCCGCCTCAGGCTCATACCAGATCCCGTATCTATCACCTTGCCACTTTAGTATCGAATAAAGGTAGGCTATCGCCAACATGATGAGGCCACCTGCTAACGCCGCTTCATTTACCAGCCCAAGACAGCAAAAGATAAAACCAGCAATATGCGATATTATTTCTGCCCTTTCTGCCGTTTTGCGTTCAGGTCGAACCTGTAGAAAGTTTAGCCAAAACCAAATTTTTATAAAAACCGGTAATTTTTGCCATTCCTTAGTGCTTTTATCAATCATAAATGTCTCCTGGTTCATTGTTGTCACATCGACATCAAGAGCCGCAGCAAGACATTTTAATGATTCGAAACTTGCGTTGTGGCCACTCTCAATGCGCTGAATGGTTCGGACATTCAATCCTGACATTTGTGCTAATTGCTCTTGAGAAATATGCCGACTAAGTCGTAGTTCTTTTAAAATCATTAGATGGCTCCAGCACTCTTGAACCAAGAGTGTTACTTATATTTTCTTCTGTCGGGTACGTAAAGTAACCGACATTAAGCCGACAGTTGCAAAATTATTGCGCATAACATTGATAGAGTGTGTATGAGTATTATTAGAAGGAAACTGTGCGCATACACTTTTAAGGAAAAAGTAAGGGTATCCAAGGAAGTCGAGTATTGCCAATACCGAATTAATTTCAATGCGGCTGAATGATCACATAGAAATATAAGCAGTAATTCCTATAACTAAAGCGGGCTTGTTTCAGAATCCAAGAAAGATCGCAAGTGCTAGATATTAAAAGGATATTCTCCTGATCGGCGCAATATTCGAACCGCAATTGCAATTGCTCGAAAGAATCTAAATTAGATGTGAATTTGTGGGGGGTGAAGGCAGGAATTTACTGTATGAAAAATCGATGTGTAGACTGTAGCGGGAGCCAGAGGATTGGGCCTCATAGCTTTCAGAAGCTAGTTCTCAAAATTCCCTGTTGACGGAAAAATCACTGGGCTAATTATTATGAATGCACAATACTCCTATGCCATGAGTGAGTTCTTTGGAAGCGAAATAGGTTAAAGTGCTGGCAATCGCAACTGCTTTAATCAGCTTCCACAACGTCTGCCGGTGCTTGGTGGTTTCGATAGTCGTTTGCAACGGCCTTGGGGTCGTCAGCTCTTGATGTCGATAGATTGGACGTCGACGTTCTGAGTTAGCTTAAGAGAGTAGGAGTAAAAGGCCGACGGTCTCAAAATAGCCGGTCTGTTAATTCCTAAATTGATCTACCTAACTAAAGTAGACATTTCTGTAATGTCCGAAGAGGCATAATATATGCGATATTTTTTACCCCGCACTACCCTTGTGTCATTTACCCTGCTCACAGGCACCCAAGCACCTCTCTCTCGCCTATTGCTGATCCTCGTGATGCTCGCTTCCCTGCCTGTTGGCAGCCATGCTCAAGTGCTTGAGGGTACCGAGAATGGCGAGTGGCGCTATATAGGCGGGCCGGTCGGGCAGACCCGCTACTCCCCGCTGGATCAGATCAACCGCGACAACTTCGAGGATCTGGAACAAGCCTGGATTTGGCGCAGTGATAATTTTGGTCCCAATGTGGATTTCTACAGCCGCTCCACGCCAATCTACGTAGATGGCATTCTTTATACGGTCGCCACGCCGCGTCGGCAGGTGGTCGCCATCGACCCGGCCACCGGCGAGAATCTGTGGACGTTCCGCGAGCCCGAGACCATCCGCCATCAGCGCTCTCCGCGCCAGGCCTACGGCAAGGGCGTGGCCTATGCCGAGGTCAACGGCCGCGGCGTCATCTATTTCACCACGCCGGGCTTCTTCCTGTGGGCGCTGGATGCCAAGACCGGTCGGCCGCTAGAGGGCTGGGGCGGCGAATTTCCCGTCGGCGGCTTTCCGGAGACTGGATCGATCGATCTGATCCCGCATCTCGTGGAGGGCTGGGGGCCTTGGGAAGACTATGTTTTTAGCGGCGGGCGCTATGATGCCGACTACGGTATTCCTCGCGAACTGGGCATGGTGACTGCCTCGGCGCCACCCATCGTAGTCAACGGCGTCGTCGTGGTGCTGGTCGGTCATGAGCCAAGCTACGGACAGACCCGCATCGAGAACGTGCCCGGCGACATCATGGGCTTCGACGCCGCAACCGGTGAGCGCCTGTGGAAATTCCATACCATTCCCCGACCCGGCGAAGTCGGGCACGAGACTTGGCACAACGACGCCTGGCGCTTCTCCGGCGACATGTCCACGTGGGCGCCGGCCTCCGCCGACCCGGAGCTGGGCCTGGTGTATCTGGTCACCAACGCCTCAACTGTGCAGACCTATACCGGCCACCGCCCCGGCGACAATCTCTTCGGCGGCAGCGTGCTAGCGCTGGACGTTGCTACCGGCGAGCGTCGCTGGCATTTCCAGATCCATCGCAGCGATCAGTGGAACTATGACCTGCCGACGCCGCCAATGCTGATGGATCTCGATATCGATGGCGCGACCGTGCCGGCTCTTGTGCAATACACGAAACAGGGGCTCGTGTTCGCCTTCAACCGGGAGACCGGCGAGCCATTGTGGCCCATCGTCGATCGGCCCGTAATCCAGAGCGAGGTGCCGGGCAACTATACCGCTGCGACCCAGCCCTATCCCACCCGTCCGGAACCGGTGGACCCCATCGTCATCGACGGCATCACCGAGGAGTTCGTGCTGGACTACACACCCGAACTCAAGGCCCGGGCCATGGAGATACTGGCCGACTATCGCGTTGGTGGTCTCTATGTGCCGCCGCTGCCGGAGAATCACGCCAACGACTTCATCAATAATGTTGGCTGCCAAGGCTCCGGCAACGTGATTTCGCACCCGCCGGTGGCGGACCCTGTCACCGGCATGATGTACGCCTCGCATTATCGCACCTGCTCCGCCCCGCGAATGATGCGCGAGACCGGTGGCGTCGATGTCGACGACCCCAGTTACCCCGCACCGGGTGCAGGCGGCGCTACCCCGAACAAAACGCCCACAACCGGCGTCACGGTTGCGGCCTGGTTACCGGGACGTCCGGCGTCTCTACGCTCTATCGACGGCCTGCCAGTCTACAAGCCGATGAACAATCAGCTCACTGCCTATGACATGAACAGCGGCGACAAGAGCTGGTCGTTACCGGTCGGCGAAACCTTGGAGTCCATTAGCAAGCACCCGCTGCTAGAAGGCGTTGACCTTCCCAATTCCGGGGGCGTGGGTTTCTCATTGCAGATGGTCACCGGCGATCTGCTGGTGCAGACCCGGGCACTTAGTGAGGGCGTAGCGCAATTGCAGCCGGATGCACCGTTGACCCTGAATGCCCGCGACAAGTTCACCGGCGAAATCCTCGGCCAGGTGCCGTTACCGGCCCCAGCGCAGTACGGCATGATGACCTACCTGCACAATGGCCGTCAGTACATCGTCGTGCAAATCGGTAGCTACCATACCGATTTCCCAGGCGCCCTAGTGGCCTACCGCTTGCCCAACTGACCTTGCGGCTGCTAGTCCTTGCAGTTATGGGGACAGTTTACTGAGATAAGTAAACTGTCCCCGGAATTCCACGATAGAGGAGAGAGCCGATATGCTATTGGTACGTCACGGCTATTTCTGGCGCGGGGAAGACGAGACGGTCACTAGCATCGAGAAGTTGCGTATAGAGGCGCTACTGAGGCACAAAATCAGCCTTTTGGACAGCTGCAGGCTGCCCCGCAGGGTATAGAATCCATCTCTCCCCCGACCCAGAACCCAACATAAATCTACACTGACCCTAAATATTCACATCCGCACATAGCGCAAGTGCGTAGCTGCAGGGCCATCAAGAACCTTGTCTATGCGAAACTGCGCGCCGGGCTCGCTTAGGTTCTCGAACAGACGCCGCCCGCTGCCGAACAACACCGGAGCCAGGGCGATTTCCAACTCGTCGATGACACCCATATTGAGGTATTGCTGAATCACATCGGCTCCACCCGCGATACGAATATCGCGGCTGCCTGCGGAATTGCGCGCCAACGCAAGGGCATGTTCCGGTCCTTCATTGATGAAGTGAAAGGTCGTTCCACCCGGGCGCTCCCAGGGTTCGCGTTTCTCATTGGTGAGCACGTATACCGGCGTATGAAATGGTGCCTCTTCTGGCCATGCGGCCTCACCTTGATCGAACATACGTTTGCCCATGATGTTGGCACCGATGCGTTCCGTGGTGCTGCGTAGCAGGTCGTTGACTGGGCCGGTCTCACCTCCTGAGCCTAGCTTGAGGTTCTCGCGGAAGTATTGTTGGTTGAAGATCCAGGCCATCATCGCGCCCCACTTGGCGCCCCAGTCCTTGTAATCAGGATTCTTCATGGTCATCCCTTCCGGTGCCATGTAGCCGTCGAGGCTAAGCCCAATGTTGACGAATACCTTACTCATGATTTTTCGTTCGCATGTTGAGAGGTAGGCCTAATACTAATATTAGTGTTAGTTACCCAAAAAAATTGTCTGCACTATTCTGGAGGACTCCAGAGTATCTCCGAAAGCGGGTCCCGGGGAGTGAAGCAGCCAAGGCCTGAACAAAACTAGCCGATTGTATTTGTAGGGTATGGTAAACGTTTTTTCCCATAGTGACTCATCGAGCCCCTCTGTCTCCAAGAACTCCTTAAGGTCTTGAAAAGACTTCCACCCATATTGAGCAAAACCCTCGACAGTGTTGGGTGCTATCTCCAAACCGGTTCTCTTATGCTTCCAGAAGTTCGTGCCATCTGTTTTGGGGTGATCTTTGGAAAGATAGACAACTCCTGCCCACTTAGTTTGCATATCCACATCGTAGTGAATGTGAAACTTAAATGTATCGTTCGTTCTCGTAAATCGTAATCTTCCGTTGGCATTGGTTGAGGAGTTTATGGAGGGCTCCATGGTGAGCTTTTGGAACATATCCCTTTGCTGCTCCCCTAGGAAGGACTGTGTAGTCATTACGCCTGCATAGCCACCAGTGGGCGAATCCTCTTCTCTCATCGTGCTTAAAGCAACTTTCACCAATTGATCGGGGTCGTTATAAAAGTCGTCTACTACTATGTACCTATTAAGCATTCGCTTACCGCTCGTAACAGATTAATAAACCGCAGAAGCTTGCGGGGTGAGGACAATACATTAACCTTGCTTATATTATGTCGCCTAAAAGAAGAACAAAAGGTATCTCCTACGCCGAGTGTTGTCCAGTTTCGTGGCCATAGGGATCCCTTGTTAATCTTGTCTGCTTTGCTCGAGTTGTGAGCGCGCCTGTTGATCGGGTCGCGCAACTCTTCGCCCGCTGCCGCTTGCCAAGCGTGATGTGTTTTCTAGAACTCACCTTAGGCACCGGCGATCAAATTACTCTGACCCCTTTGATCAATCAAATTACTCTGACCCCTTTGATCAATGGGGATGGGTCTCCAGATGCTGGCGCAGCAAGTCCTTGCCATAGTCATTGCCGTTAGGCGTGCGAATGACCGTGTGGATATGGTCTCTGGTTGGGGTGCCGGGGGGATTGATCATGGTGGTGCCCACTGGGTTCTGATGGTCGAACTCTATCAGCACCACCGGGCTATGCACGCGGTAGTAGAAGACGGCGTCTTCGTTCACTTCCCCTACCCAAGAGAAGTAGGTCTCGTCTAGGTGCTGTTCCACCTGATCCATGCGCACGGCAGCTTGGTCGTCGCGCATGGTGCCAACGTATTGAGCGAGCAACTCCACCAGTTTAGCCTTCTGCGGGGCGCTCAGCGCAGAGCCTGGCAAGCCTACGTAGTCCAGCACCATATTGTCTGCATTGGCCGCAGCCATGGGCGCATTACCGGTCTTCTCGGTTTGCACGGTGGCCCGGCTTCGCTGCTGCGCATCCAGAGAGGTCATGAAGGCTAGGCCGAGGTTCTGCTCGTCCTGCAATATGGTGTTGCCTTCGTAGAGGCCGCTTTTAGCCACTACGGGCTCGCCGCCGAGGAAGGTTGGCGTCATCACCACTTGCCCGCCTTGAATGAAGTAGTTGATGACCAGATGGTGTCCGTCCAATTGCCAGCCCCAGGGTTCGGTGGCGGAGGGAATACCCATGACGGTGAAGTAGTACTTCTCCTCGCCGTAGCGGATGGATTCTT
The DNA here is from genome assembly GCA_002416505.1 of Gammaproteobacteria bacterium UBA5078. Taxonomy (GTDB): domain Bacteria; phylum Pseudomonadota; class Gammaproteobacteria; order Pseudomonadales; family Pseudohongiellaceae; genus UBA5078. Next base: position 5,102 of record DIAM01000024.1, on the reverse strand, counting down.
CGTTGAGCTCCAGCAAGGTTTGTTCGGTCTTCATGATGTCTTGGGTGGTCTTCAGTCCTTGGGCGCTGAGAGAGACGCGGAGCAGATTCCACGCGGCGGCCTTCTGAGCGGCATCCATCTCCTCGAGGCTAACGCCGTGGCGGGCGAAGATGCCCACATCCACATTGGACCAATTGCGCCACTCCGGGTCATCTATGGGGAAATGCGCGCGACTCAGGTGTATGTCGTTTAGTGCTGCGAGAAAGGCGGCACCAGCCTCGGCCAAAGAGGCCGTGGATAGGCCGGTGTCTTGGATTGGAAACAAGCCATCGATGAGGCCATCGGAGCTAGTGACGCCTCGGAAGGGCTGGCCCAGCGCAGCGGCCCCATCCCGCGTAAATATGCCTTTGCTGTTCAGCAATGACTCCGGATAACCGGATTGGGCAGACGCGATTGTAGGCAACAATAAGGCGGGAGTTATTAGCAGTGATAACAGCGTTTGGCGCATGTTCAACCCTCTTGGTGGAGTTTATCTAATATTAGACATAGTCCTACGTCAGTGGATCGAAAGCAACTGCATAGGTCTTGTGGCCCGTTCGGTCGCAACGGGCGGTCAATTTCAAATTACTCTGACCCCTTTGGTTCCTTCTGCTTGCACTTTAGTCTCTACAACCACCCGACCATTGAATAAAAATCCAGCCACTAGAAACCACGCGAAGTAGAAGGCGAACGCAATCCTTTGGGCCAGCCCGGGGTTCTCCGCCAGGAAGGGAAGGCCTCGGGAAAGCATATTAGTTAGGAGGCTTGCGATAGCCAGACAGCTTAGGACTAGGCAGGTAGTAGTTAGGTGACGCCATTGCTCATTGCGTTTAACGTGGCTCACTAGAACTGCAGTAGCAAGTAGCCAAGGGAGGCCCGATACGAAGGTCATGATGACATGCCCAATCGTCCATGCCGATTCCAGAGAGGGGGAGCCATCTTCCATAACCGCTGGGATGAGGCCAGTGCCGGAAAACCCTAAGCCAGAGAGTATAAGCAGCCAGTACAGTGCAGTTCTGCGGCCATCTACCCGCAGCGCTATTGCGCCGCCACAGAGCGCAAGCAGAACGCCAGGGACTATGAAGCCGATCAGATTCCAGGCGAGTGCGTGGGGCGCTCCGAACGCGCCTAGTTCGCTAATCGCCTTATGGAAGTGGGTGTAGTCAGGACGAATGGCAGCAAATACCAATAGCGCGCCCCAGAAAATCGCTGTTGCAAACACGCCGGACATTGATATCAACTTATTGGACATCTCAGAAACTCTCAGCAGGAAAACAGTTATGTCGGTGTCGACAAGCGCATTATTCAGACTCGTCTTTCTTGCGCCTCGCCATCGACACGCTTATGCCCGCCCCGATCGCCACACCAATGGCTATGCCGATAGCAAGATTCTGCATGGCCGCGCCAATTGCTACACCGATGCAAATCCCGATTGCCATTCCCTTAGGCTTAGCGGAATCACTGTGGTCTTGGGTTTTTCTAGGTTTCATATATCACCTCGAAAAGTGCTTCAAATGGAACGACATAATGCCAGTATACAGAACACAATGAGGCGAGCTAGTTTTACTACGATGTACGGTTTCGCTGCGGGTGAGGCGCTCGAGCCGACCAAGCACTGCGGCCGTGGGGCTAGAGCTCTCGAGTGTAGTAGTTGTCAAACTCGCTCTGCTCGCTTAGCTTGAAGCCATGGCGAATATAGAAGCGATTCGATGGGCTGTCGCGAAGTGCGCCAAGTCGAACTGGGAGTCCTTGTGCTCTCGCCTCCGCGAATACTAGTGAGAGCACTGTAGATCCAATTTTCTTGCCCTGATCTGCTGGGCGAATATAGAGATGGTCAAGCAGTATAAAGGTCGTCGTTGACTTTACTACCACAAAGCCCACTCTATGGTCGTCCACGACGATATGCCTAGTGTGCGCGGGTGAGAAGCTCGCAAGAAAGCGCTGTGCAGCCCGTGTGGGGTCAAATCGACCGACTCGTTCAAGGCTTTCTCGCATCGCCTCGACACGCAGTGCGGCGAGATCCTGCGCGTCCTCGAGTTGGGCGGGGCTTAGGCCTATAGTGGGTGTTCTTAGTTCACTTGCTTGAGTCATAGGGAATCTTATCGCCGCTGCCATTGCTAATGCTTGTTAACGCTAAGCTATCCAGCGCGATCTCTTATGGCGCTCGGAGAATCTTCGCCATCGCTTTGCCCTTGGCGAACTCTGTAGTAAATACGCGATGTTTCTTCATCTCCAATATCCCATGCATTTAACTTAGGCCTTAGGCAGATCTCTCAGCTTCTATTGCAACACGAAACTCTTCGAGCGCGGACAATAAAGTCTTGGACAGTTCCCTGTCGCCGCTGATGCCATCTGCGTCTAGTTCACTGCTCAATAAAGGAATAGCGACGCATGCCTCGGCGATGATATTGCCCGACATGGTAGTCAGCACCTCTTTTAACGCGTCCAGTGCGTGTTGTGCTCGAGGCGATGTGTTGATCAGCATGATGGGTTTATACGGAAACTCGACGCCGCCTACCAGCCAGTCGAGTGCGTTCTTCATCGGTCCACTAATGCCATGGGCATATTCCGGGCTGGCTATGATCAAACCATCGGCTTGGTTTAGTGCAGAGACGAGTTCATCAAGGGCGGGAATGTGCTGTCCTTCGAGATCGGGATTGAATAGCGGCAGCTGCGCAATTGAGCCGATCACAATCTCGATATAGGCCGGTGCCAGGCTCTGCAGTGCCACAATGGCCGCAGTATTATAGGACGCGCTGCGCAGGCTGCCGGACAGGGCTAGTAGTGTGATGGGGCTCATCGGTTCTGCCTATGATCTCTATAGCGCCTTGCCGAGGTGGTCGCGCAGTTCTAGCGCGATTTCCTGCTCGAGCAAGCCAACATGCACTTCGACGCCGGCCTCGCGTAGTCGCGCGATTCCGCGGCCATTATTTCTCGAGTCCGGGTCGATCATGCCGACGTAGACCCGTTTTATCCCCGCATTGATTAAGGCTTCTGCGCACGAGGGCGTTCTGCCGTGAAATGAGCAAGGCTCTAACGTCACGAATGCTTCGATATCGCTGGCGCCGCTGTGCAGCTGACCTATGGCCATGGCTTCAGCGTGAGGCTCGCCTGGTGGGTTGGTGTGTCCTTTCGCAACCACAATGCCATGCAGCACTAACACGCAGCCAACGGGAGGATTATCTGCGCATTTCTCTACAGCCTTGCGCCCCTCCTCCATAGCGAGTCTCATATGTTGTTGTACTTCGGTTCCGTCCACTATTCTCTAGCTCCATTCGCGTCTAGGGCATACTCAAACTCGGCCACTGCGGTGCCATTTTTGTAGAAGCCTGCCGGGTTCTCACGCACAAATTGAAACCCAAGTCTTCTGATGACGCCCTGGCTGCGCGTGTTCCAAGTGGCGTGGGCGGTTGCGATTCTTGCCGCGCCAAGTCTTTCGAAACCGAACTCTAACACGACACGCGCCGCCTCAGGCGCATAGCCTTTGCCCCAATGGTCCGGGTGTACCCAGAAGCCTATGTTCCATGTGTTGGGCTCAGCCTCTTTGTGCAGGCCTACGCGGCCGACCGCGATGCAGGGCTGTAGCGTGCAGATGGTGAAGATATAGCATTTGCCGTCGCGCCAATCGTCGCGGTTGCGTTGAGTTATGTGGGCCAGTTCATCGCGACTGCCGGGCGGGTCCCACGTCATGCCGTCATTGAAACCCTCGGTGCGGCTCGCTTGCCAAACGAGATCGATATCGCAGAAATCCACGGCGCGCAGCATTAGCCTTTCGGTATTGAGAACTGTGTCTGCCGATATGTGCATGCGTGCTCTGCCCATCTTTCGAAATTCAGCGCCAGAGTATCCCACTATCTTCGGTGAGTTTCTACGCGGCCTGAGTTGGCCGTTTACGAGGCGATGTGGTACATAGGAGCTTCACTAGGCTGCTCGAGCGAATGGTCCTAGGCAAACTAATAATCCAGAGGGCTACAACAATGAATAGACGTCCCTTAGTAAACTCTCGCCAGTTCTGGGCTACCCTCAATCTTGCTTTGCTCTTGGCGGCGCCCGCAAGTGCGCTCGCTCAGGATTTTCAAGCTCACCCATCGACCCAATCGCCCGCCAACCTCGTCACCTTAGATACCCTTAAAGTGTGGGAGCAGGAGCTGTCCAATTGGGGGCGTTGGGGCCCTGATGACCAGCGCGGCACCTTGAACCTTATTACGCCGGAGAAGACTCGGCAGGCCGCCGCGCTAGTGCAAACCGGGGAGACGGTGACGCTGCAACATTTCGTGACCTTGGAAAAGGCTCTGGATAGCCAGAGTTTCGGCCCGACCGAGCATCGGATGAGCCGGCTCGACCCGGTAACGGGTGAGCCCACCTTTGCCCTAGACGAGATCAGTTTCTCCCTACACGACGGCATGCTCTCGCATATCGACGCATTGTGTCATTACCGAAGTGAGGTCGATGGTGAATACATAATCTTCAATGGCTACCCACAGAATCTCACCGCTACGGGCTGTGAGGACCTGGCCATCGATCGCATGGGCACCTCCTATGTTACCCGTGGCGTATTGGTGGATATTCCCCTGCTACGCGGTGTGGACTGGCTAGACCCTAGCACGCCCATCTATGTCTCCGACCTAGAGGCGTGGGAGGAGTTTGCGGGCGTGAAGATCGGCAGCGGCGATGCCTTGTTCGTGCGTACCGGGCGCTGGGCGATGCGCGAAGCGCAGGGGCCCTGGCAATATGGACAGGGCGGTGCAGGCCTACATGCCTCGGTGCTGCCTTGGCTCAAGGCACGGGACGTGGCGATTCTTGTAGGAGACGCGGTCAACGACGTGCAACCCTCAGGAGTAACGGGTATCGGCCGGCCGATTCACCAACTTACGCAGGTCAACTTGGGCCTGCCCATCGTGGACAACGGTTATCTGGAAGATGTCTCGAGGGCCGCCGCGCGCTTGCAGCGCTGGGAGTTTATGACGGCCATTCAGATCAACCCGATCCCGGGCGGGACCGCGAGTCCGTTCAACGCCTTGGCCACGTTCTAAGATCAAAGGGAGTGATCAAAGGGGTCAGAGTGATCAAAGGGGTCAGAGTGA
>DIAM01000011.1 GCA_002416505.1 Gammaproteobacteria bacterium UBA5078 | reverse complement strand
TGCTTGGGGGTTTTTTTATGCCTTGGAAAAACCTCGAACCAGGCTCCCCCGTTACAATTCCTTAACACTTGTTCACAACTTCTATATTGATCAATCGTTCCTAAAATCGCTACATTGCGCACGCCATTATTTCAGTGCGTCGGCGTGCCGATCCGCATGGAGTAATACTTTCATCAATGAACGTATATAAGTTAGGAGTACTGTTCGAATGTATCGTAGATCACTTTTCCATATTTGCGTCTTAATTTGTAATCTGCTTTTTTTGACCTCTGCGTTCGCACAGAGCGAGCAAAGTAGTGTAGATAAAGGACGTTACCTAATCACTATTGCAGGCTGTAATGACTGCCATACTGCGGGGTACCCAGAGAGCGGCGGTAAAGTGCCAGAATCGCAGTGGTTGAAAGGGAGCCCTATAGGCTATCAAGGTCCCTGGGGAACGACCTATCCTGCAAACTTACGCTTGTCTGTTGCGAACATGAATGAGGAACAGTTCATCGCAAGATCAAGGTCTGAGTTGTTGCCTCCTATGCCATGGTTCAATTTGCGGGCTATGTCTGAGGACGATCTGCGCGCGATCTATCGCTATATTAGCAGTCTTGGCGAGCTAGGGGAGGCGATGCCAGCATATATGCCACCAGGCACTGTGCCCGATTCGCCTTATATCGTGTTTGTGCCACAGTAGGCTGGAAAGCATTAAAATTGGGTGGTTAGTTCAGAGCTTATTCTTAAAGGTGCCCCTGAACTATCATGTTCAGGGGTTTTCTCTTTCTCTGCAATAACGCTATTGGCCGCCGAGGCCTAAATAGACGCCCGGTAAGAAGCGCTCGGGGTCCCCCCATTTCGCGTCGTATTTAGCGGTAGGGTTTGCCGCCTGTACTTGTTCGAAAGTCATGCCGCGCTCGACCATTGGGCGCACCGTATTCATTACATCCAGAATCATGTCGCGGAACTCCATTACGTCTGCACGCGTCGAAGGTGAGCCGTGTCCTGGTACGATGATGGTATCGGGTCCCGCCATGCCGATGGCGATAGCAAGCGCCTCTAGGGTGCCCTGCAGCGTGCCACCATTCGCTAGATCGATGTAGGGGTAACCCGTGGTACGAAACACATCGCCCATGTGCAGAACGTCTGAGCCTATGAAGTACACGAAGCTATCGCCGTCTGTGTGCGCGGCGGGCACGGGCATGATCATCAATTCTTCACCATTGAGATGAATCGAAATATCATCCACAAATGTGAGTACCGGGAGCGCCTCCTTTGGTGAGTTCTGCAGCATTCGCACTCTCACCTTATCTCTGGCCAAAATTACGATTCCCTGCTTGCCTAGGTTCTCATTTCCGCCAGTATGATCGCCGTGCACATGGGTATTGATTAAGAAGCGAATGTCGCCGTCATTGAGGCTGGCGATGGCGGCGAGAATCTTGTTGGTCAGTGGGGCAAACTGGTCGTCGATCATCACGACACCATCTTCTCCGACGGAGAGTCCGATATTGCCGCCAGCACCCTCTAAGTAGTACACATTGCCGCGGACTTGGTGTGGCACGATCTGCACCTGACTATAGTCGGTTTGTGCCAGGCTTGTGTTGGTGAGGGAGACCGCAATGAAGGCAAAGATGGCACTTCTGAGTAAGTGCCTCGCATGATTTTTCTGGCGCATAGCTCACCCCTAATAGGATTATGGATTTAGTGTGCCTACGACTATAAGAGGGAGTGGGGACCTTGTCTATTTCAATTGGCGTTGTAGGGTTTGAGAAAACTAGTTTGCGGCCTTGCGTGACTATTCACTCACGCAAATAAAAAGCCCCCTGTCATTGCTGACAGAGGGCTTTAGGGTTGGCGCTAAAAGAGTGCTATCAAGACTTAGAGTCTTCTGCCTCTTCTACGGGAACTCCATTCTTCTTGAGATTGGAGATCACAGAGACTGCCTCGAGGATAACCAAGATGCTCGCGATCATTACCGCGACACTCAGTACTACCAGTAGCCACTGCTCATTGCGGTAGTAGCTGCCCATCTGGATCAAGCTACCCCATACCGCCATCAACAACACGAATACCATAGGCATCAGTGTGTAACGCGCCGGGCGGCCTAGCTTCATCAGGAAGATGGAGACAACCAGTAGTGTCAGACTTGCGAGAATCTGGTTGGTAGCACCGAAAAGTGGCCAAATCACGTTGCCGCCATCACCCGATGAACCGCCGGCGCCGAAAGCCAGAAGGAGACAGCTGCCTACCGCGACAAAGGTAGCGATCACGTTGTGCTTCAGGAAGTCGATGTTATAGATTGAGCCCCACTCTTGAATGATGTAACGCTGTAGACGTACGCCAGCATCCATAGTGGTGCCCGCGAACAGCACAACCATCGTCGCTAGAAGCGTCATTGCGAACAGATTCGGGAGTCCCCAGCCTGCGGTCAGCAAGTTACCACCACCGGTGATGAATGCCGAGGCGCCGCCACTACCGAATGCGCCGTAGAGGGTGTGCCACACTTCTGGCGAGGAGGCGTATAAGGCGCCACATACGGCAACGATCGTGATCAATGCCAGTGAGCCTTCGCCTAGCGCGCCAAGATAGCCTACGAAACGCGCGTCCGTCTCTTTATCCAGCTGCTTAGAGCTAGTGCCTGAGGCTACGATGCCGTGGAATCCAGACAGCGCACCACACGCAATGGTGATGAATAGCAGCGGGAATATACTCGGTGTGTTCTCCGCCAGCTGGGTATTGAATGCTGGTGCGGTGATATCCGGAAGGGCTAGGAATACGGCGCCGTAGAGCAGGAACAAGCCAACGACCAATTGCGCACCGTTGATGTAATCGCGTGGCTGCAACAATGCCCATACTGGCAGCATAGAAGCGACCGCAGCGTATGCGAATAGAATCAGGATCCAGCTAGCGTTTGGCGATAAACCAAGGAAGCCTTCTGGGAGCGCTAGTGGCATTTCACTTCCGACATAGATCGTGAAGTAGAGAATGCTCACGCCGATGACGGAGATCAGCAGCAGGTTGGCCTTGCGACGAATCAGGAAGCCGATGGCCACGGCGACAGGAATTGCTGCCCAGGCTGGGAATACTGATGTAGGAATGTCGACCATCTCGCCGGCGATAATGGTGCCAAATACAGCATTCACCATTAGCAACAACAGGAAGATTACGATCATGAACAGTGAGCGTGTACGCTTACCGATTACAGACTCAGACAAGGCCCCAATGGACTTCGCGCCATGACGGCTACTCGCCCACAAGGCGCCCATGTCATGCACACCGGCGAAGAATACCGAGCCGAATGTCACCCACAGAACTGCCGGAACCCAACCCCAATATACGGCGATCGCAGGGCCTACGATAGGCGCCGCACCCGCTACTGAGGTGAAATGCGCACCCCACAGTACAAACTTATTGGTTGGTACATAGTCAACACCGTCATTTACTTGGTGTGCAGGAGTAACGAAATTTGGGTCGAGTTTGTAAATCTTCTCTGCGATGAAGCGAGAATAAACAAACCAGCCAAACGTGAATCCGGCAAGACCCAGAATGACTATCAATACCGAGGACATAAGGCACTCTCCAGTGGTTTCTTATTGTAAAAAAGAGGTCGCATCATACCAAGGTCGACCAATGAGATACAATAATTAATAGGTCTAGAATGTCCATGAAACAAGGCGATTCGGGCGTTCGCAGAGAGTTTTAGTTACAAAGTGTTGCAGAGCGCCGTGTTTGGTCAAATGGCTTGGCGAAGACTATAATCGGCCGCTTGCTTGGAAGGAAATCTATTCAATTTTCGGAATATTGCGACTTATGACCAAACCAATCTCCCTGAACATCACTTTCTCGACGGCTCACTTGATTAGGGCGCTCGCGATTTCCTGCGCCTCGCTTCTTCTCATCCATATTATCCTCACCGTGATGCACTATCGTTTCATCGAGCTGCCTTGGCTATTGCGCGAATTATTCGACGTGGATGAAGAGGAGAGCATACCCACGTGGTTTTCCTCGAGCCTATTGCTACTGACCGCGGTGGTGCTGTTCCTGATTGCGCATCTAAGTGAGCAGAGCAAAGAGCGATACACACTCTATTGGTTTGGCCTTGGCCTCGGCTTCGCATTCATGTCGGCAGATGAGATCGCTGGCTTTCATGAGACTTTGAACTCTATTACAGAAACTTCGTGGGCAGTGCCGGGCATGATCGTGGTTTTGCTGGTTGGCGTGCTCTATCTGAAGTTCCTGTCATCGCTGCCAGCCCCGATCGCCGTGCGATTCATGATGTCCGGCGCCATCTTCGTGGGCGGTGCGATCGGAGTTGAATTGGCAACCGAGCCTTATCTATACGAGGATGCCCTAGATACCTTGGGCTACAATCTTTGGACCCCAGTAGAGGAGGGCATGGAGATGGGGGGCGTGATACTGTTCCTCGCAAGCTTGTTCGACTATCTCAAGACTCACTATCCTTTGCAGTTGCACTTCTCGCCTAAAGCTTAGAACCCACTCGGGGACTGTTTACCGGCAATGAGTTGAATGCTTCTTGCGATAGGCTGCCGGTTCAAACTGGTCAGGCTTACATGGTTCTGTGTTATGTTATAGCGGTCGCTTTAGGCGCGCTGAAGGTCAAAATAACAACAAGTACCTGTGGGGGGGACGACGTGCTAAACCAACTCTTATTCGACTTTGCGCAGTGGCTCGATACCTTTGAATTGAGCACACGGCTGCATGAGTCCTACTATATGTACAACTGGGTAGAGTCGACCCATGTTGTCGCGCTAATGATTTCTCTAGGCATGCTCTTCATTATTGATATGCGCATGCTTGGACTCACCCTGAGTAGTGTCCCCGCATCGCGGATCGCCGCGCGCCTCAATATTCCCATGATGATCGGGTTCACGATCATGATTGTCACCGGCCTGTTGTTATTCTTTGCGGTTCCGGTGCGCACGACACAGAGCATCTGGTTCCGTATCAAATTTGTACTCCTGTTTGCTGCGGCAGTGAATGCCTGGCTCTTTCATAAAAAAATGAACGAATCTGTCGCGACTTGGGACAAGGAACCCAAGGCTCCTAAACGCCTACGCTACGCCGCGGGCCTCTCGCTTGGTTTGTGGGCCGGCGTCGTTACCACTGGGCGGCTCATTGCCTATGATTGGTACGATTGCTATCGGGTGCAATCAGACATGATTGCTTGGGCGGCTGGATGCATGGCTGAGTAATCGCCATATCGACAATAGGGGGAGAGAGGCGTGGAATTATTAACTTTTTTTGAGTGGGCAGAGACCTCGATGCTAGGGTCTATCGGCAAGACCTATGGTGGCGTCTATGCCATAGGGCAATCGCTGCACCTGATGTCGTTAGCGCTTTTAGGGGGCACCGTATTAGTGACGGACCTGCGTTTGCTCAATGTGATGTTGCGAGATGTGCCTTCCGAAGTGGTGGTAGAGAGCGCGCATAAATGGTTTCGAGTGGCGTTGATCGTCATCATCTCGACGGGTATTTTCATGGCGGCCGCTGTCGCGACGCGCATGTATTACAACCCGTTTTACTGGGCGAAGATGTCGGCACTGCTTACGGGCATCGTCTTCGTGTTCGCCATCAAGCGACCACTGCTCAAGCGGCCACACGCGAGTATCAATCCTATAGTGCTGAAGGCTGTTGCCGTGGCCTCAATTATTATCTGGTTTTCGGTCGCGGCTACTGGGCGTTGGATCGGGTTCTCATAACATAGTGATTCTGCCCCGACGAGGGCTCGGAGTTCTAAGATGCAAGAGTCGTCAGAAAGTAAAAAAGAAGGTATGGACCGTCTAGAGCTGATCGCCTTAGGGGCCTCTTCGACGGTGATCGTAGTGGCGCTAATTTATTGGGCAATCCAGATAAGCGGTGTATTGGAAATGTTGGAGATGGCGTACGGCTAGAAACGCTGCGAGGCTCTGTAAGCCTCGCAGCTTGCACTCATTTTAAGGGCGAGAAATCCGTCGTTGTCATATATTTGCGAACGACTCCCTGCAGAATCGGACCATCCGCATTCGACTCGTCATTGACCTTCTTCCACTCAGGATCCTGCGAGAATGCCTGCCACGAACGAGTGGCGGCCTCTTGGCTATCATGGGCAAGAATATAGACCAGGGTGTTCGAAGACTCCGCCTCGTCAGTAGGTACCCAGTATCCTATATTCGTCATGCCATGCTTCTCGAAAATACGCATGGTGTGATCGCGGAACCGCGTCAACAGCTTATCGAGATTGCCAGGGGTGGCGGTGTAGGTGCGCAGCTCGAAGACCTTTCCGCCTTGAGCCTGTGCGGGGTTTGGCGCGCTCAAGACGCCGAGAGTTAAGACTAGTGATGCGGTGCAGACTAATATCTTACGAACGATTGGCGTCATAGCGAGCTTCCTTCCTGTTTTTGTTGTTAAGCGCTGCGTTTAGATTACCTCATTTAGGAAGTAATCGTCCCAAATTAAAGACGTGATCAGCTTCTCTAATGCCCCATGAATCGCGGCATTGAGCTCGGTGGCGCTGGCGCGCCCGAAAATCACGGTGTCATAGGCGGTGCGGCTGCCTGCGCGCAGGGTAGCGTGAACGCGCACGATGACATCGTATTCACCGGCCTTGTCCTGAACGGAAAACTCGGTTACTTCCCCGTTTAGCGTCAGACTCTGGCCTTCCTCGACGAGCCCGGCGCCACCCGCGATGAAGGCTTGGCTCAATGCGTCATGCACTATCTCTGCAACAGGCTGCTCGGCGTTATAGCTGCCGATAAGTGTGGCATCGCCGTCGCGCGCGTCTGTAAAGCTGGCAATCTTCAGTGAGCCTTTTGGCGCCTTGCTGAAATCGACTTGGGGGTCTTGCTTATAGGTGAAATTGACCTCGATATCCTCAGCAAAGCTGACGGCTGAGAATGACAATATGCAAAGCATTGGCATTGCGGCGAAGAAACGGCGAAAAGACATAGCGACTCCAGAAGGTTTTGTGGCGTTGTGATTATTGTGGGGCTTATAAGCTGAATGCAAACTTAATTTAAATACGCATTGCATTCAACAGGCAATGAAAAAAGCCACCGCTTGAGACTCAAGCGGTGGCTTTTAGATATCCCTAAGTAAGGGAGAAGAAGTGCTCTAGCTTACAGTTTGTCTGCAGGCCATGCCGCGCCTTGAACGCGTGGAACTTCTTTGATGCCTTGGTAGGCGAATTTCTGAACGCGCTTACCTTCATAAGTCTCAGTGGTGAAGATGTCACCAGCAGAGTTAGTCGCAAGGCTGTGCGGTGCATACCACTGGCCAGGACCACGGCCGCCATGACCGAAGCTTGTGATTAGCTCAAGAGACTGACGGTCGAGGATATAAACTCGGAAGTTTTGTCCATCGGCGAGGTACAGGTACTTCTGCTCTGGGTCTTTAGAGAAGTCGATGTCCCAAGTAGAGCCTTGGTTCAACGTCTCAGGAGCAACTTGTACTTCTTTTACGTAAGTGCCGTCTTTGCGGAATACTTGGATACGGTCAGTACCGCGGTCACAAACATACAGCAGGCCATCGTTAGATGGTGTGGCGCAGTGAACTGGGCCGCGGAACTGTGTAGCCAATGGCTCGCCTGGCGTGTAGCCAACGCGACCGTCTTCTGGACGATTGCCGTAGGCGCCCCAGTAGCGCTTGAATGCGCCAGTGTTTGCGTCGAGTACTGCGATACGCTTATTGCCGTAACCGTCAGCTAGATACACTTCGTTAGTCAGCGGATCGACTTCGATCTCTGCAACTTGTGAGAAGTGAGTCGTGCTGTTGCTGTCAGCAGCCTGACCAGGCTCGCCGTATTCTGCAACGAACTGTCCGTCGCCAGTGAATACGAGGACGTGAGAGTCGCCGCCGCCGTTGCCGCCGATCCAAACGTTGCCGTTAGGCGCTACGTCGATACCGTGGTTAGACGCGGGCCAAGTGAAACCGTCGCCTGGGCCGCCCCAAGCATTAACGACATTACCGGCAGGATCGAATTCAATGATGGGAGGTGCTGGGGTACAGCAGCCGCTGACGCCAAGCTTAAGGCCGATCTCTGTAGCGCCACCGAACATGGAGTCTTGGTCGCGGTGTACGATGAATACGTGGTCGCGTGCATCGACGTCAACGCCGATTGTGCGGCCTAGAATCCAGTTATTTGGAAGTGGCTTAGGCCAATATGGATCGACCAAAAACGTTGGTGCCATGACCATATTGCTGGCCGCTTCTGCAGGTTCCTGCAGCTGTGACTGACTTACACCAAGTGCTACTAAACCCAGTGCAAACGTGGCTCCTGCCGCATATTTAAGTTGTCTTGTCATTCTTATTTCCCTCCGGGGTAAGTCTCTTCTGAGGCTTCGTTTTTTTTAGACCGGCTGGCAGTATACTCACTTCTATCGAGACAGTATACTCAGATTCCGCGATTTCAAGGGTGTGATTACAAATACTTACAAATGGCCGCGAGGCCTATAAATACTGGTGATTGGCGTGTCGCTATAACGAAAAAAATGAGAGGGTAAGGACTTGAATAACGAGAATTTTAAGAGAGAGAGGCCGGTGGTGTTGACTGCTGTGGCGCCGGTAGAGCAGTTGCGCCGCTCGAGTCTAGCCCCGTGGTGCCTCTTGGCGCTGCTATTACTGGCCTTAATCTGGTCGGCTAAGGTAGCGGTCGCGGACGATGTCCCTCTTTCGGTATCGGTGCAGGCTTTCGTAAAACCCGAGGGCAACCAACTATCGGTATTACTGCGTGTGCCGATGGACGCGCTGGGCGAGATCGACTTCCCCAAACGCGGCGTGCCGGGCTCTCTAATCTTCTCCGAGGCCGACCCCACGCTCTTTACGGCTGTTGATACCTATATCCTAGGGAATATCCGTTTTTTCGAGGGTGACCGCCTGCTAGAGCAATATGAGGTCCGCAATGTGCGCGTCTCTTTGCCCGGAGATCGCTCATTTGGCAGTTTCGAAGAGGCGTTGGCGAATGTGCAAAGCCCTAAGCTGGATGACTCTGTAAACCTATACTGGCGTCAGGGGCAGTTCGACGCCCTCATTACATTCCCCATAGAGTCTGCCGAGTCGCGCTTTGCCGTCGATTCGCGCCTTGCGATCCTCGGGGTTCAAACGAATACCGTAATCCGTTACGTATTGCCTGACGGGGCCGAGCGCCCATTTAGTTTCGTCGGCAATCCGGGCCTCGTTAGTCTCGATCCAAGCTGGTTTCAGGCGTCTTGGCGATTCATCGTGATGGGCTTTGAGCATATTCTCGACGGTACGGATCACATCCTGTTCCTTCTGTGTCTTGTTATCCCATTCCGCAATATTCGCGCTCTGTTTCCCGTTATCACCGCATTCACGGTTGCTCATTCGATCACCCTGATTTCGTCGCTGTTCGGTGTAGTCCCCTCAGCGCTGTGGTTCCCGCCGATGATCGAGACCCTGATTGCGATCTCCATCGTCTACATGGCCTTCGAGAATATTATCGGCTTCAAACAGGAGAATCGCTGGCTGGTGACCTTCGGCTTCGGGCTTATCCACGGTTTCGGATTCTCTTTCCTGCTGACCGAAAGCATGCAATTCGCTGGCGGACACCTACTTACCGCATTGCTCTCCTTTAATATCGGTGTCGAGTTCGGGCAGATGCTGGTGCTCTGTATAGTAGTGCCACTATTGGTGCTGTTGTTCCGTTACTTCGTCGCGGAGCGCATGGGGGTGATAATCCTCTCCGCCTTGGTTGCGCACAGCGCTTGGCACTGGATGACAGAGCGTTGGGCTACCCTAATGGCATACGATATTAGCTTTCCCGTCATTAACAGGGCCTTCTATGTGTCGTTGACGCAGTGGGGAATACTGTTAATCATTGCCATTGTTACGCTGTGGGTGATGCAGAATCTATTTGGTCGTTTCTTCGCGCAGCCTCTAGCGAGCGCGAGCAAGAACCCCCAAGCTTAATTCTGCGCTGGCCTGGGCCGTTCGGTCCAGGCCAGCGCCTTAACTTAGGGCTGTAGGATGTATTTGCGCAGGGCTCTCTGCGCGACCTCCGCGCCGTAGACGTTACCATCCTCATCGGCGGTAACCCCTTCCGCGACACTAGTACCGTTCGCTTCCCCCGTGTTCGGATCGGGGATGAACGCCTCTACAAACCCTGTCTCTGTGCTGCCGATGCGGATTCCGCGATACCAGCCGGGGTTGCGCCCAGGCCCGGTATTCGACTCTGAGTCCGCGGAGTAGAGCGTGTCATTGCCATCGATATACAAACCACTAGGGCGTCCGAATTGAGTCCAAGTCGCCAGCCAAGCGCCCTCCTGGTCGAATATCTGTAGTCGGCTATTGCCGCGGTCGGCCACGAATAAGCGCCCCGCGGAGTCCATGGCGAGGGCGTGTGGGACATCGAGCTGGCCCGAGCCGGTGCCCTTGCCGCCCCATTCCATGATGTATTCGCCCTCGCTGTTGAATTTCACGATGCGGTTGTTGCCGTTTGACGAGTGACCATCGGCGACAAAAATATCGCCACTAGGGGCCACCAAGACATCGTTGGGTTGGTCGAAGATATTGTTGCCCTTGCCCGCGATGCCAGGGAGGCCGAGGCTCATCAATAGCTCGCCTTCGGAGCTGAATTTATGGACCTGATGGCCCTTCATGCGAGCGGTGTCGCCGCGCGCATCGGCGATCCAAACATTGCCCTCGAAGTCTACGTGTATCCCGTGTGGCCACACGATTAGCCCCGCACCAAAACTCTTGAGTACGCGACCCTCGGGGTCAATTAGGAAAATCGGGTCCAGTTCTGGTGTGTCCAGGCAATTGCCATTGCCTCCGCAACGCTCTGCCGCCCAAACATTGCCCTCGCCCGCGTAATACACCGTACTCGTGGCACCCCATTCGCGGTCATCGGGCAGTGGCGCCCAGACATCAGGCACGGCCTGATAGGGATTGGGGACGGTGTTCGGGTCATCCAATTGTCCAATTGCGCTGCTGCTTAGCACGCTCAATGCGAGCAGGGAGCCGAGCAACAAGCCATTATTAGTGATGCTTTTCATGGGGAATTCTCCTGTCTTCTGTTTTTTGGCTTCGAGACCTCGAATATCGCAATGTAACCGAAACTGCTGCGCGTGTCTTTTGCGGCGCGCAGGCCGCGAATCCGATGGGTTGGGCCGTCAAGCGGGCGGCTATTCGTCGCGATCTCTAGGTTTTGCCTATGGTTTCATGCAGTTCGTCGAGAGTATTGGCCACTCTATCGCCATGGGCGAGGAGGCGTTGTTGTAATTCGTTTCAAAGCGTTACACTACCCGCCAGTTTTTTGAAGATTTCGAGCGAGAGCTCGATTAGAGTGAATAAGTTAATTCGATACTGGAGTGTCCAATATGAAGTCCCTAAGTATTCTTACCACCTTTGCCATAGCGGGCGCCCTGAGCGTTTCTGCATTCGCCGCACCAGAACGGGCCGGAGACTTTGCGCTTCTGGACCAGAACGGTGATTTTCACCAGTTCAGTAAATACCGCAACAAGGAAGCCATTGTTGTGCTTTCCCAATCTAACAGCTGCGCTGCGAGCCAAACTGCCGCCTCCAAGCTGCAAGAATTGCGTGCCGAGTGGGAGGCCAAGAATGTTGCCTTCTTGATGATCAACTCCGCGCAGGACGACCTCACGGCGATTCGCAAGGCTGCGAAAGACCAGGGCATCGACCTTCCCATCCTATTGGACAGCTCGCAGCTGGTTGCCGAGACGCTAAACATTACTCAGGCCGGCGAAGTGCTGGTGCTCGATCCACAGAGCCTGTCTGTACTCTATCGTGGTCCATTCGGCGATCATTTGGCAGCAACATTGACTAGTGCGCAGAGCGATTCCGTTCAGGACACTATGGACATGGAGGTTGCTGGTTGTGATCTAAATATTACGCCTAAGGCGACCCTAGCCTCTGCCGCGCCCGATTACGCGACCGAAGTCGCGCCGATCATCGTAGAGAATTGCGCTGAGTGTCACCGCGAAGGCGGCATTGGCCCATTCGCGATGAACAGTCATCTGATGTTGCAAGGTTGGTCACCCATGATCCGTGAGGTCTTGATGACCAAGCGTATGCCTCCTATGCAGGTAGACCCAGCAATCGGCCATTTCGACAACGCGGCTTACATCTCAAACAATGAGCTGCAGACGCTCGTTCGCTGGATCGATGCTGGAGCGCCAAAAGGGGCTTTCTCGGCAGATCCATTGAGCAACCTCGAGTATCAAGACGTGAAATCTTGGCAGTTAGGTGAGCCAGACTTCGTCGTTAAGACTCCAGTTCAAGAGATTCCGGCTACTGGTGTGATGGACTATATCAACGTCGATGTTGAGCTGCCTTTCAACGAAGACAAGTGGGTAAAAGCGGTTCAGTTCATTCCAGGTGACGAGACTGTTCTTCACCACCTGCTGACCTATGTGACCGCCCCGGCTGAAGACTTCAATGGCGGCGAGGCTGACCAGAGTTCTATCGCTCGTCGCTTCCTCGAAGGTTATGCGCCAGGCAAGGTCGAGGCGATGGTCTTCCCCCAGGACACCGGTGTCTTGATTCCGGCTGGCCACAAATTGTCTATGCAGCTGCACTTCACCACTAATGGTCGTGCCACCTCTGATGAGACTACCCTAGGCATGTATTTCTACGACGAGAAGCCAGCACACGAAAACTTCACGCGCTCTGTTTCTGCGAACTTCGTAATTCCTCCGCATGCGACGAATCATGAAGTACATGCAAGCTATGTGTTCGATAACGAGGTGGTTGTGAACGGTCTGCGCGCCCACATGCATTTCCGTGGCAAGGACATGAAGTTCTCTGCGGAATATCCAGACGGCACTATGGAAGACCTGTTAAGCGTTCCTAACTACAGCTATGCGTGGCAGCCAACGTATCAGCTGAGCGAGGCGAAGACGCTTCCTGCTGGTACCAAAGTACACGTCACAGGTGCCTTCGATAACTCAGAGCTCAACACAGCCAACCCAGACCCGGACAAGCGCATCACCTTCGGCCTGCAGAGCTGGGAAGAGATGTTTATCGGTTACTGGACATACTACGAAACGGGTAAGTAATACCGGCTAGATGAAACGGCTAACAAGAAGGCGCCTTTCGAGGCGCCTTTTTGTTTTTCTGCTATATGCCGTGGACGGCGCAAATCGTCGCGGCTATTGCGTTACAAACAATTACATTGTTTTCAACGAGCTGAGCTAGCTCTGCCAACTTACTGTTCTATAATTGCCCATCAGCAGCAAAAAACTTAAGGTGTCATGAAGTCTATTTATTTATTGATATCGTTGCTTATTTTCGTCTGTCCAGCTCAGGCCTCCTCGGACCGCGCTGTGGGCGACTTTGCGCTTATAGATCATCAGGGTGTGTTTCACCAACTCAGTAATTATTCCGATCATCAGGCGGTGGTGCTGTATTCCTATGGCAGCGAGTGCGATGTGTCCTCTGGGGCAGTGGATAAACTAAGTTTCCTGCGTGACAAGTATGAAGGGCGAGATATCGCCTTCCTAATGATCGATGCAATTCCTGAGGAAACTCGTGCGGGTGTAGCGGAGTCGCTAAGCCAGCATCGCAACGATATCCCGGTGCTGATGGATACCTCTCAGCTTGTTTCCTATTCTCTGAGCGTCGACCGTACGGGCGAGGCGCTCGTGATAGACCCCAAGCGCATGCAGCTTTTGTATCGCGGCGCTATCGATAGCCGTGCAGTAGCCGCAATTAAAAACTCTAACGACAGCATTTCTCGCAACTATCTAGACGAAGTGCTTTCGGCCGTAACGCTCAACGGCCCCGAGGTGCTTGATGTGCAGTGGGAGGGTGGGCAGAGCATCCCCTTTGCAGAGATCGCCACCGACACTCCGGTTGCCTATGCGAGCGAGGTCGTGCCGATTCTAGAGCAGCGCTGCGTGTCCTGTCATCGCGACGGTGGCGTCGCGCCCTGGTCCATGAATAGTCATCAGATGGTAAGTGGTTGGTCTGAGATGATGCGTGAGACGCTATTGACCTTGCGTATGCCGCCGGGTCAGATCGACGATGCCTATTTAGATAAATTCACTGACGTGCACGCAATCTCCGATAGCGAGAAGCGCACCTTGGTACGCTGGATCGATAGCGGCGCAGCAATGGATGGGCAGGACGACCCCCTCACGGAGCTAGAGGCGCAATCCTCCGGCTGGGCATTGGGCGAGCCCGATCTGATCGTCGAGTTTCCTCGCCAAGAGATTCCGGCAACCGGCGTGCTTGATTATAAATTCGTGCCCGTGGAGATTGGTCTAGATCGAGATCGCTGGGTGCGTGCCTATGCCTTCGATATCGGTGACACGTCTGTGTTGCACCACGTTGTCGCCTATACTCAGGATGCTAAACAACAAAAGCAGAACCGGAGCGGGGGTGGCAGTCGCACCAATTTCGGAGGCTATGCGCCCGGTCGCGACTATGTCGAATTCGACGAGAATACTGGTGTGTTGCTCGAAGAGGACATGCGTTTCATGGTGCAGTTCCACTACACCACCGTTGGGCGTCCTGTAGAGGATGTCACGCGCATCGGTTTGTACTTCCAGGATGAGGCGCCGGAATTTCCGCTTTCTCGTACCGCTGTAATGAATGGCGAGTTCGTCATTCCGCCAGGCGACTCAGACTTCGATGTGATAGCGCGCGCCACTATTGAAAAAGATTCCTATCTGTATAACATCGCGCCCCATATGCACTACCGGGGCAAGCGCGTGAAGTATTGGGCAGAGTACCCCGATGGCAGCCGAGAAGATCTCTTATCGATCCCAAATTTCCAGCACAATTGGCAGATGGTCTATCGCCTGAAGCAGCCCAAGCTGTTGCCGGCAGGCACTGTCATTGTGTCCGAGGGCGCATTCGACAATTCTCTCAAGAACCCTCTGAACCCAGACCCTTCGCAAGAAGTGCGTTGGGGCGATCAAGTCTGGGACGAGATGTTTATCGCCTGGATGCGAGTTAGTGAGATCAACTAGCGCCGCTGGCGTCGAGCTCAACAAGTTTTCAACTTGTCAGCATTCTCTGTAGAATTTACCTCCATTTATCCGAACGCGGCGCAGCTTGCCCGGCAAGGCTAGCTTATCGGTGTTTAGCCGAGCATCACTAGGCTGCGCTGTTCGATGCCTCTTTTTTTTGGAAACCCTTTATGGACCTGCGTCCACTAATCCAGACCCTTGCCGATGGCTCATTCCACACTGGTGCTAGCCTGGGGCGGCAGCTGGGCGTTACGCGGACGATCATCGGGCGACAGGTCGAGACGCTGCGGGGCATGGGGATCGAGATTCACTCGGTGACGGGCAAGGGCTATCGACTGCCTGTCGCCTTGGAGCTGATGTCTGTCGCGCGAATCCTCGACGGGCTAGGGGGTGATCGACGTTTGTGGTCGGGGCATATTGAGTTGCTGTTCTCTACTGGCTCAACCAATGCCGATGCGATGCGCAAGGGGCAGGAGGGCCTATCCCACTATCTGGTGCTAGCGGAGCATCAGGCCAACGGGCGCGGGCGCCGTGGCAAGACATGGGTTAGCCCTCTGGGGGCCAATATCGCGTTCTCGATGCTGTGGACATTCAAGTCGGGTATGGCAGCGCTCGAGGGCTTGAGTCTTGTAGTGGCCATTCTGGTGGTCGATGCATTGCGCGCATGTGGTTACCAAGGCTTGGGTGTGAAATGGCCGAACGATATTTTGCTCAATTCCTGCAAGCTCGCCGGCATCTTGATCGAGATTGGTGGCGATGCGCAGGGACCTTGCAAGGTGGTGATTGGGATCGGCATCAATGTGAAAATGCCCTACTCTAGCGCCGAGGCCATCGACCAGGCATTCACAGACCTAGCATCGAATTATGAAATAGCGCCCGATCGCAATCGGATAGTGGCGGCATTGCTCAAAGCGCTAACCGCAGGATTGGCGGTCTTCGCTAGGCATGGCTTCGCGGCCTTTCAGCCGCGCTGGAACGATATTGATACATATAAAGGTAGGGATGTCGAAATTAGCAGCGGCACTTCGCGGCGCGTGGGCAGGGCCTTGGGCGTTAGCGACACTGGGGCGTTGCTGTTGGAGACAGAGGCCGGCGTAGTGCATATAGCCGGTGGGGAGCTGACGCCGAGTATGCGGCCTTTGCACGGAGGCGGAGCGCTATGATACTCGATCTGGATGTTGGAAATACGCGGCTAAAGTGGCGCAGTGTCGACGCCCAGGGCGTGTTGCTCGCGCGCGGGGCGCAGAGCAATAACGATGGACTCGATACGCTCGCTAAGCAGCTTGGTGCGCCACATCGGGTCAGGGTCGCCTGTGTGCGCGATGTCGCGTTTAGAGAGCAGTTGCAGCTGCGCATAAGGGCTTGTTGGAGCCTCGACGCCGAGTTCGCCAGATCTACGCCGCAAGCGGCGGGTGTAATCAATGCCTACGCTCAGCCTGAGAATCTAGGTGTAGATCGTTGGCTAACGATGCTTGCGGCAAAGGCGCGCGGGCAGGGGGCTTGTTGCATTGTGGATGCGGGCAGTGCGTTGACGGTGGATTTGCTGTGCGACGATGGTCGGCATCTAGGGGGCTATATTGTTCCCGGTCTTGCGATGCAGCGCGCGAGCTTGCTCGCTGGTACGGCGATTCGTTTGCCCGAACCCCCGGTCTGGGAGCAAGCTACTCCGGGGGCGTCTACGAGTGCTGCCATTCACAATGGCATACTCAGCATGACCGTTGCGTGGTTGATTGCCATGAGCGAGTCCGCTCTCAGCTCTGGGGGCGCCCTGTATTTGACAGGAGGCGATGCGCAGGTATTGTCCGTACAGCTACAGGCGCGCTCAGTGCCTCATGAAATTGTCGCAGATCTAGTTCTAGAGGGGCTTGCGGCCGCCTTGCCTTAAACGATTTTAGTTCGGGATTTTCTATGCGTGGTGTTGTGTTCGGCCTACTCTTTTCGAATCTAGTATATCTGGCTTGGAATCTTTTTATTCCCGCGCAGAGCGAGACTCGCGAGGCCGCGCCTGCGGCGCAACAAGGGGAGGGCGTGCAGCTGCTGGGCGAGGTCTCGGCAGAGCAGCTGCTGCGGTATCCAGGTCAGCAAGCGGCGCCGGTGCCGCCGCTCGTGCAGGCCAGTACCGAACCTGTCGCCGCGCCGGCCCTATACTGCGCGCAGATCGGACCATTTCGCGATGCAGAGGATGCGCAAAATTTTAGCAATACTCATGCCCAGCGTATGAGCCTAACGGTGGATATAAGGCAAGTGCCTGCCGCGCCAGACTATCGAGTATTCCTGCCTCCTTTCGCCTCTAGAGAGCTGGCCGCGAGCACGCTGGAGACCCTTCGTGCGGCGTTCGCTGCCAATAATCTGTCGATCGACACCTATCTGATGCCGCGCGGAGAGCTGGAGAACGGGATCGCCCTGGGCCTGTTTAGTGAGCAGAGTAATGCGCTCAATGTGCAGCGACAAATGCAGGGCCTAGGCTATCAGGTCGTTGTAAGGACTGAAGAAAAGCAGGCGAGCGAGGCGTGGGTGCTTGCCGTCGGTGTGGAATCGGAGGAGGAATTCGCCCAGCAATGGGCGCAGATGCGCCTCACCCGCTCTTATATCGACGCGGGAGAAAAACTGTGTGAAACGATTGCACATGCCCCGCAATTCCCATAAAATGCCGCCTCTGAATAAGACACCCAGTTTCCTCGAGAGGTTTTGGGGCTCTTGTAGGAGGGGTTCCCGAGTGGCTAAAGGGATCAGACTGTAAATCTGACGCGCGAGCTTCGGTGGTTCGAATCCACCCCCCTCCACCATCTAAAGGCATGATTTGACGAGGCTTTTGGTCGCTGCGGGTATAGTTCAGCGGTAGAACACCAGCCTTCCAAGCTGGTTACGCGGGTTCGATTCCCGCTACCCGCTCCAGTTTGAAGGCAATTTGTCGATCGAGCGGAGTGAAAAGGTTAGCGCAAGGAATTGGCGAATCAATTTATTTAAAAACAGATCTTGAGGGGAATTGCTGCCGAGGTAGGTCAATTGGCAGTCGAAGTCTGGCCGCTTACCCGGACGTCAAATTTAGCTCGGACTGTTTATTACTAGTGTCTGGCTCGCATAGCTCAGAGGTAGAGCACTTCATTGGTAATGAAGAGGTCTCCGGTTCAACTCCGGATGTGAGCACCAGATTTGCGACTTTCTCACTCAGAGTGATGAGAGCGCTTGGCAAGAAAGTGCAGGTTCGTAAGGTGTGTGTAATTGACGCTTCTGCAGTGGCCGAATGGTCGCAGGGCGAATGAAATATTAATTGAGGCGATCAACATGGCGAAGAGTAAGTTCGAAAGAAAAAAACTACACGTTAACGTAGGGACAATTGGCCACGTTGACCACGGCAAGACGACGCTAACTGCGGCACTGACACGCGTGTCAGCCGAGCTGTTTGGCGGCGAAGCGCGTAACTTTGATCAAATCGATAACGCCCCAGAAGAGCGCGAGCGCGGTATCACGATCAATACGTCACACGTGGAGTATGACTCGACTAACCGTCACTACGCACACGTTGACTGCCCAGGCCACGCGGACTATGTAAAGAACATGATCACGGGTGCGGCGCAGATGGACGGCGCGATCCTAGTAGTATCGGCCGCTGACGGCCCTATGCCACAAACGCGCGAGCACATCCTGCTCTCTCGTCAGGTAGGCGTTCCTTACAT
>DIAM01000006.1 GCA_002416505.1 Gammaproteobacteria bacterium UBA5078 | reverse complement strand
CCGATGATGATCGGCGTGTCGTCGCCTGGGAAGTCATACGTATCCAATAGCTCACGCACTTCCATCTCAACCAGCTCTAGAAGCTCCGCGTCATCGACCATGTCCGCTTTGTTCATGAACACAACGATGTAAGGAACGCCTACCTGACGGGAGAGCAGGATGTGCTCACGCGTCTGTGGCATAGGGCCGTCAGCGGCCGATACTACTAGGATCGCGCCGTCCATCTGCGCCGCACCCGTGATCATGTTCTTGACATAGTCCGCGTGGCCTGGGCAGTCAACGTGTGCGTAGTGACGGTTAGTCGAGTCATACTCCACGTGTGACGTATTGATCGTGATACCGCGCTCGCGCTCTTCTGGGGCGTTATCGATTTGATCAAAGTTACGCGCTTCGCCGCCAAACAGCTCGGCTGACACGCGTGTCAGTGCCGCAGTTAGCGTCGTCTTGCCGTGGTCAACGTGGCCAATTGTCCCTACGTTAACGTGTAGTTTTTTTCTTTCGAACTTACTCTTCGCCACAATATCACCTCATTAAAGCGTCAATTAAAGGAGTTTAGTTGGAGGGCGCTCGCGCGCCCACCTGCATTATTGCCCTTTGGCGATAATGCTCTCTTTTATGTTGTTAGGTACTTCTGCGTACTTCAAAAATTCCATGGTGTATGTCGCGCGGCCCTGCGTAGCTGAACGCAGATCCGTTGCATAACCAAACATTTCTGACAAGGGTACCTCGGCATTAATGACGCGACCACTGGCGCTATCTTCCATGCCTTGCACGGTGCCGCGACGGCGATTCAAATCGCCCATCACGTCGCCCATGTTCTCTTCAGGTGTTACCACCTCGACCTTCATGATCGGCTCAAGCAGAGCTGCATCAGCCATCAGGGCGCCTTTCTTCATCGCCATGGAGCCGGCAATTTTGAACGCCAATTCACTGGAGTCGACATCGTGGTAGGAGCCGTCAAACAAGGTGACCTTCATGGCCAGCAATGGATAACCCGCCAACACGCCGTTCTTCATCTGTTCCTGCACGCCCTTGTCGACGGCACCGATGAATTCTCGCGGAACCGCACCACCAACAATCTCGTTGACGAATTGATATTCTTCGTCGGCTGGCAGAGGCTCGAGACGCAACCACACATGACCGAACTGACCGCGGCCACCGGACTGCTTGACGTGCTTGCCTTCCACTTCCACGGTCTTCTTGATCGTTTCGCGGTAAGCCACTTGTGGCTTGCCGATGTTCGCCTCAACGGCGAATTCGCGGCGCATACGGTCGACCAGTACGTCTAGGTGCAACTCGCCCATGCCGGAGATAATCGTCTGACCTGACTCTTCGTCAGTCTCGACGCGGAATGACGGATCTTCCTGAGCCAATTTGCTCAGTGCAATACCCATCTTCTCCTGGTCCGCCTTCGTCTTCGGCTCTACAGCCACGGAGATAACAGGATCCGGGAAGTCCATGCGCTCTAGCGTGATGACATTGTCTGGGTCGCAAAGCGTCTCACCAGTGGTCACATCTTTCAGGCCGATCGCAGCGGCGATGTCGCCCGCATATACTTCTTTGATCTCGTCACGGTTGTTGGAGCGCATCTGCACCATACGACCGATACGCTCTTTCTTCGCCTTAATAGGGTTGTAGACGCCGTCGCCGGAAACCAGTTTCCCTGAGTAGACGCGGAAGAAGGTCAGCGTGCCCACATAGGGGTCTGTCGCGATCTTGAAGGCAAGTGCCGCAAAAGGAGCATCGTCATCGGCTTCGCGCGTTGCGATGGTGCCGTCTTCAAGCTCACCCTCGATCGCCTTAACTTCGGTCGGCGCAGGCAGATACTGGATAACCGCATCCAGAACCGCTTGCACACCCTTGTTCTTGAACGCAGAACCACAGAAAGTTGGGACGATTTCGCCAGCCAGTGTGCGCGCGCGCAGACCTGCTACGATCTCTTCGAGAGTCAGCGTTTCGCCGCTCAGGTATTTTTCCATGTAGGCGTCATTAGCCTCTGCAGCCGCTTCGATAAGCTGCTCATGCCAAGACTCACACTCCTCTACCATATTGGCAGGGATATCTTCGTATTCGAATGTCGTGCCCTGATCGGCCTCGTTCCAGATGATGCTCTTCATCTTGATGAGGTCGACCACGCCACGGAATTCGTCTTCTGCGCCGATTGGCAACTGCATTGGCACAGGGATTGCGCCAAGACGGTTCTTAACCTGCTTTACTACGCGCAGGAAGTCCGCGCCAGTACGGTCCATCTTATTCACGAAAATCAGGCGCGGCACTTCGTAACGGTTAGCTTGACGCCATACCGTTTCGGTCTGTGGCTGCACACCAGAGGACGCACACAACACTACGACAGCGCCGTCGAGCACGCGCAATGAGCGCTCTACTTCGATGGTGAAGTCAACGTGTCCGGGAGTGTCGATGATATTGATACGATGCTCATCGAACTGCTTGTACATTCCTGACCAGAAACATGTAACAGCCGCAGAGGTAATGGTGATACCACGCTCCTGCTCCTGCTCCATCCAGTCCATGATTGCTGCGCCATCGTGCACCTCACCGATCTTATGCGAGACGCCCGTATAAAAGAGCACACGTTCACTGGTAGTCGTCTTACCGGCATCCACGTGAGCAACGATTCCGATGTTTCTATATCGGCTCAAAGGGTGTTTTCTGGCCACAATCGTACCTTCAATATATTAAGTGAATAAAATTCGTTTATCAGAAACGGTAATGAGAGAACGCGCGGTTGGCCTCTGCCATACGGTGCACGTCTTCGCGCTTCTTCACAGCGCTGCCACGGCCGTTTGCCGCGTCGCTGATCTCGCCAGCCAAGCGCAAGGCCATAGACTTCTCACCGCGCTTACGCGAGTGCTCAACCAACCAACGCATTGCCAATGCAGCGCGGCGCTCGGTTCTCACTTCGACAGGAACTTGGTATGTCGCACCACCTACACGGCGAGATTTAACCTCAACCATCGGGGCGATAGCTTCCAGAGCCTTCTCGAAAGCCTCGAGAGGATCGGCACTTGTGTTCTTCTTGACTGTTTCGAGGGCGCCGTAAACGATCTTCTCGGCGACTGACTTCTTGCCATCTTCCATGACGTGATTCATGAACTTGGCGAGCACTTTACTTCCATACTTGGCATCTGGCAGGACTTCCCGCTTGGCCACTACGCGTCTTCTTGGCATAACTACCTCTATAGATTCAGGTCATCCGAAATCCCCGGTAACACGGTATGTGCTATCGGCATTCGGCCTTACTGTTACTGCTAAATTCAAAGCGCCATCGCGCTCAGAAAAATTCTTACGCCTTAGGGCGCTTAGCACCGTACTTTGAGCGGCCTTGCTTACGATCAGATACCCCAGAGGTATCCAAGCTGCCGCGCACTGTGTGGTATCGCACACCTGGAAGGTCTTTTACACGACCGCCACGAATCAGGACCACGGAGTGTTCCTGTAGGTTATGGCCTTCACCGCCGATATAAGAGGAGACCTCAAAACCATTGGTCAGACGGACACGGCACACTTTACGCAATGCTGAGTTCGGCTTCTTAGGTGTGGTGGTGTATACACGAGTACACACGCCTCTTCTCTGCGGGCAACCCTGCAAAGCGGGGACGTCGCTCTTGCTAACCCGGCTTTGTCTTGGCTTACGAACCAACTGGTTAATAGTTGCCATTCAATACTCCTGCCTAAAACTTGCTTCAATTTAAATACACCGGTGGCACTAAACCACCGGATATCAACCTGTTTTGCTGACGATCGACTCGACAGATGTGGAGAACTCCACGCCCGGAACACTGCAACACAGCGTTTTGACACAGCAATTGCTCTATTTACAGAGAGATTGCGCACAATACCCGGAATAAAGGATGCGAGAGTTTAAAGACCTCACACCCCATAGTCAACTTCTAAAACCCGAAGGCCTAACCTTCGCCTTTGAGCGCTTCGGTCAATGCTGCTTCTACATCGCTAGCACTGACTGTCGAGCCTTCGGCTGCAGCGGCAGATTCTAGGGCCGCACGCTTGCGAGACTCGTGATACGCAAGTCCCGTTCCTGCTGGAATCAAGCGCCCTACCACGACGTTCTCTTTCAGACCGCGCAAGAAGTCGCGCTTGCCTGTAACCGCCGCCTCAGTCAGCACGCGCGTTGTCTCTTGGAAAGACGCGGCGGAGATGAATGATTCGGTGGCCAAAGAGGCCTTGGTAATACCCAACAACATACGATCAAAGCGGGCTTCCACCTTGCCTTGCGCACGCATCTTGTCGTTCTCTTCTGCAACTTGCGTCAATGTGACCTGTTCGCCTTTGATAAAGCAGCTATCGCCGGTGAAGGAGATCTCGATCTTACGCAGCATCTGGCGCACGATTACCTCGATGTGCTTATCGTTAATACGCACACCCTGGAGTCGATACACTTCCTGTACTTCATTGACGATATACTCGGCCAAGGCCTCTACGCCCTTGAGACGCAGAATGTCGTGTGGCGAGGGTGGGCCGTCGGAGACGACTTCGCCCTTCTCGATGTATTCGCCCTCGAACACAGTCATGGTGCGCCATTTTGGAATCAGCGCCTCATAGAAGCTGCTACCGTCGATTGGGTTCACGCCATCCTTCGGCGTAATAACCAGGCGACGCTTGCCCTTAGTTTCCTTGCCGAAGGACACGGTACCCGAGATCTCCGCAAGAATTGCGGGCTCTTTCGGCTTACGCGCCTCGAACAAGTCCGCTACGCGTGGCAGACCACCGGTAATATCGCGTGTCTTCGAGCTCTCCTGAGGAATACGAGCGATAACGTCACCGATATTCATAGGAGCGCCATCCTGAATCGCGATGATCGCGTTTGCAGGTAGGAAATAGTGCGCCGGTACGTTCGTACCGGGGATACACAGCTCTGTGCCGTCTTTGTCCAGCAGGGTTACCGCAGGACGTAGTTCTTTCGCAGCAGAGGAGCGCTCAGCAGGGTCGATGACCGACAGGCTTGAAAGCCCCGTGATCTCGTCCGTCTGACGGCGCACTGTGATGCCCTCTTCCATATTGGCGAAGGCCACTTTACCACTCACTTCCGAGATGATCGGGTGCGTGTGCGGATCCCAAGTTGCAACGACCTGGCCAGACTCTACCTTCAAGTCTTTGCCCAGCGTAATCATGGCGCCGTAGGGAAGCTTGTACTTCTCACGCTCACGACCGCCCTCGTCGGACACTAGCAATTCGCCGGAACGAGACACCACAACCAGGTTGCCCTGAATGTTCTCTACCGTCTTCATATTGTGTAGCTGCGCACTACCCTTAGTCTTCACTTGCACGTTGTCTGCAGCAGTCGCTCGCGATGCCGCACCACCGATGTGGAAGGTACGCATGGTGAGCTGTGTACCCGGCTCACCGATTGACTGGGCAGCGATAACGCCGATCGCCTCGCCAACGTTGGCGATGTGGCCGCGGGCCAGATCGCGTCCGTAACATAGACGACAGATACCGAAACGGGTCTCACAGGTAATGGGTGAGCGCACTAGCACCTCGTCCACACCCAGCGCGTCGAGTTTCTCAACCAGACGCTCGTCGACCATGACGCCGGCCTCGACGATGACTTCGCCAGTCTCCTCGTTGACGACTTCCTTAGTGAGCACTCGACCCAATACGCGATCGCCCAACGGCGCGATGATGTCGCCGCCTTCGATCACTGGACGCATGGTCAGACCATCGGTCGAACCACAATCGTGCTCGGTGATTACGAGATCCTGCGAAATATCGACCAGACGACGTGTCAGATAACCCGAGTTCGCCGTCTTCAATGCCGTATCCGCTAGACCCTTACGCGCACCGTGCGTAGAGGTAAAGTACTGCACAACGCTCAAACCTTCACGGAAGTTCGCCGTGATCGGCGTCTCGATGATCGAGCCGTCAGGACGCGCCATCAGACCACGCATACCCGCCAACTGACGAATCTGTGCGGGCGAGCCACGAGCGCCGGAGTCGGCATAAATGTAAACCGAGTTGAAAGACTCTTGACGCTCTTCCTCGCCCTTCTTGTTGATGACCGGCTCAGTGGAGAGACCGTCCATCATAGACTTGGCGACGAGATCGTTGGCACGGGACCAGATGTCGATCACTTTGTTGTACTTCTCGCCCTGGGTCACAAGACCCGAGGCATACTGATTTTCGATCTCTTCTACTTCGGAGTCAGCCTGCGCGATGATCGAGGCTTTCTCAACCGGGATCACGAAGTCGTTCACACCGATCGAGGAACCCGAACGAGTAGAGTACTTATAGCCTGTGTACATGAGCTGGTCGGCAAAAATAACCGTCTCTTTCAAGCCTACATAACGGTAACAGGCGTTCAAGATTCCGGAGATCTGCTTCTTGGTCATCTTCTGATTGACCATGGAGAACGGCAGGCCGTCTGGCACGATGTTGAATAACAACACGCGACCAACAGTGGTCTCCACCATTTCGATCTTAGTCTCTTTCTCGCCGTCGCTATTCGTGGCAGTACTGGAGATACGCGCCTTGATGCGGGCCTGCAGATGAGCGTGACCAGTCTCGTAGGCGCGCTGCACTTCTGCTGCGTCCGCGAAGATCATGTCTTCGCCCTTGGCGTTCACACGGGCACGGGTCATGTAATAAAGACCCAATACAACGTCCTGCGAAGGCACGATGATCGGCTCGCCGCTGGCGGGGGCCAAGATGTTGTTGGTCGACATCATCAGCGTACGCGCCTCGAGCTGAGCTTCCAGCGTCAACGGTACGTGAACAGCCATCTGGTCACCGTCGAAGTCGGCGTTATAGGCCGCACAGACGAGTGGGTGCAGCTGGATCGCCTTACCTTCAATCAGCACGGGCTCGAATGCCTGGATGCCCAAACGGTGCAGTGTTGGTGCGCGGTTCAACAATACTGGATGCTCGCGGATTACGTCGGCGAGGATATCCCACACCTCTGCTGTTTCGCGCTCAACCATCTTCTTGGCGGCTTTGATTGTGGTGGCGAGGCCACGACGCTCGAGCTTGCCGAAGATGAAGGGCTTGAACAGTTCCAAGGCCATCTTCTTAGGCAGACCACACTGGTGCAGCTTAAGAGTTGGGCCTACCACGATTACCGAACGACCAGAATAGTCCACTCGCTTACCGAGTAGGTTCTGACGGAAACGGCCTTGCTTGCCCTTGATCATGTCGGCGAGCGACTTTAGAGGGCGCTTATTAGAACCGGTAATCGCGCGACCGCGACGACCGTTGTCTAGCAATGCATCGACAGCCTCTTGCAGCATGCGCTTTTCGTTGCGCACGATGATGTCAGGCGCATTCAAATCTAGAAGACGCTTGAGGCGGTTGTTACGGTTGATCACACGACGATAGAGGTCGTTAAGATCGGAAGTCGCGAAACGACCACCGTCTAGCGGCACGAGAGGACGCAGATCTGGTGGTAGCACTGGCAATACCGTCAGCACCATCCACTCGGGCTTGTTGCCGGACTCGGCAAATGCCTCGAGCAGCTTCAGGCGCTTAGACAGCTTCTTCAGCTTAGTCTCGGAATTGGTCTGTGGAATCTCGTCGCGCAGACGCGCCACTTCGGCACTAACATCCATATCCTTCATCAGCTGTTGAACGGCCTCGGCGCCCATCTTGGCGTCGAACTCGTCGCTGAACTCTTCCATCGCCTCGTAGTACTGCTCGTCCGTCAGCAACTGCCCTTTCTCAAGAGTGGTCATGCCTGGATCGGTTACTACGAAAGATTCGAAATAGAGGATGCGCTCGATGTCACGCAAAGTCATATCGAGCAACAGGCCGATACGCGATGGCAGTGACTTGAGGAACCAAATGTGTGCAACCGGGCTAGCCAGTTCGATGTGACCCATACGATCACGACGCACTTTGGACAGCGCAACTTCTACGCCACACTTCTCACAGATTACACCGCGATGCTTGAGGCGCTTGTACTTGCCACACAGGCACTCGTAGTCCTTAACTGGTCCGAAGATTTTTGCACAGAACAAGCCATCACGCTCAGGCTTGAAAGTTCGATAATTGATAGTCTCAGGCTTCTTCACTTCGCCAAAGGACCAAGCACGAATCATCTCTGGCGAGGCCAGACCGATTCGAATGGAATCAAACTCATCAGATTGTGATTGGGACTTAAGTAACCCTAGTAGGTCTTTCATTCTATATCCTCCGCCTGATGCGCAATGGCAACAGGTTTCATAAAATCACTAATTCGTTGTGTTACCCAAAACAAACCTAAAATGGCGCCTGTCGACTCGCGACAGGCGCCGACTCGCTACTTCTTGGACACATCCAGGTCCATATCGATTGCGAGTGATCTGATTTCTTTCAACAACACATTGAACGACTCGGGCATACCTGGCTCCATGCGATGGTCGCCATCCACGATGTTCTTGTACATTTTGGTACGCCCTGCGACGTCGTCTGACTTCACAGTGAGCATTTCCTGCAGGGTATAGGCGGCACCATAGGCCTCTAGCGCCCAGACCTCCATCTCCCCGAAACGCTGACCACCGAACTGTGCCTTACCGCCTAGTGGCTGTTGAGTCACAAGGCTATAAGAACCGGTAGAACGCGCGTGCATCTTGTCATCGACAAGGTGATTTAGCTTCAGCATATACATGATGCCGACTGTTACTTTACGATCGAAGGACTCGCCAGTTCGACCGTCATAGAGTGTGACCTGACCACTCTCGTCCATTCCCGCAAGCTTGAGCATCTGCTTGATCTCGGACTCGACCGCACCGTCGAACACCGGTGTCGCCATAGGCACACCGAAGCGTAGGTTGTGAGCCAATTCCATGATCTCGGCATCGCTGAACGAATCCAGATCTTCTTTCTTCGTGCCTACCGTGTTGTAGATGTCGTTCAGCAGTTTGCGCACTTCCGCCACTTGCTTCTTCTCTTCCAACATTAGGTTGATGCGATCGCCAAGGCCTTTCGCTGCCGCACCCAGGTGAGTCTCTAGTACCTGGCCCACGTTCATGCGCGAAGGCACGCCCAATGGATTCAATACTACATCTACTGGATTGCCGCTCTCGTCGTAGGGCATGTCTTCAACTGGCATGATCACGGAGATCACACCCTTGTTACCATGACGGCCGGCCATCTTATCGCCAGGCTGAATACGACGCTTGATCGCGAGATAGACTTTCACGATCTTCAGGACACCAGGAGCGAGGTCGTCGCCCTGAGTCAGCTTGCGCTTCTTATCTTCGAAACGATCGTCGAGTGCGATACGACGCTCTTTCAATTGCTCCTCGGCACGCTCGAGCTGCTTATTAAGCTCGTCTTCGTTCAGACGCAGTTTGAACCAGTCGTCGCGCGGCAGTGCATCTAGGTATTCACCCGTTAGCACGGCGCCCTTCTTTAGACCGGGGCCGCCAGCGACTGTCTTGTCTAGCAACGCAGCACGCAGACGGTGGAAAGTAGCACCCTCAACGATTTTAAATTCGTCGTTGATGTCTTTGCGTACCTTGCCTAACTGAGCCTTCTCGATCTCCAATGCACGCTGGTCTTTCTCTAGACCATCGCGAGTGAACACCTGTACGTCGATGACAGTGCCCTTCACGCTCGTAGGAACGCGCAACGAGGTGTCCTTCACGTCGGAGGCCTTCTCACCGAAGATCGCACGGAGCAGCTTCTCTTCTGGAGTTAGCTGAGTCTCGCCCTTCGGCGTGACCTTGCCCACGAGGATGTCACCAGCATTTACTTCCGCACCGATGTAGACCACACCAGACTCGTCCAGCTTGCCTAGTGCGCCCTCACCCACGTTCGGGATATCGGCGGTAATTTCTTCGGAACCCAGCTTGGTATCACGCGCCACACAGGTCAGTTCCTGAATGTGGATAGTGGTCAATCTGTCTTCCTTAACAACGCGCTCGGAGATCAGGATCGAGTCTTCGAAGTTGTAACCGTTCCAAGGCATGAACGCGATACGCATGTTCTGGCCTAGCGCTAGCTCACCGATATCGACCGAAGGACCGTCTGCCATGATATCGCCGCGCTCGATAACCTCACCCTGTCTTACCAGCGGCTGCTGATTGATACAGGTATTTTGGTTAGAACGGGTGTATTTAGTCAGGTTGTAGATGTCTACACCTGCCTCACCGGCCTCTGTCTCTTCGTCTCGTACTCGTACAATGATGCGCGAGGCGTCGACGCTCTCGATCACACCACCGTGTTGTGCCACGACACACACGCCGGAGTCACCCGCGACGTTGCGCTCAAGGCCAGTACCTACCAACGGCTTCTCAGCGCGCAGAGTCGGAACCGCCTGACGTTGCATGTTCGAGCCCATCAAGGCGCGGTTAGCGTCGTCGTGCTCGAGGAAGGGAATCAATGCCGCAGCGACAGATACCATCTGCTGAGGCGCCACATCCATATAGTTGATCTGGTCTTTCGGCATCAGTGTCGTTTCGCCATTGTGACGAACGGTCACGAGGTTCTCGACGAAGCTGCCATTCTTATCCAGTGTCGCACTCGCCTGAGCGATCACGAACTCGCTCTCGTCGATGGCCGACAGGAAGTCGATCTCATTGGTGACCTTGTTGTTCACGACTTTGCGGTATGGGCTCTCGAGGAAACCATAAGAGTTAGTTCGCGCATAAGTCGCCAAGGAGTTGATCAGACCGATGTTCGGACCTTCCGGCGTTTCAATAGGACATACGCGACCGTAATGGGTCGGGTGTACGTCGCGCACTTCGAAGCCAGCGCGCTCACGCGTCAGACCGCCTGGTCCAAGCGCAGAGACACGACGCTTGTGCGTCACTTCAGAGAGCGGGTTGTTCTGGTCCATAAACTGAGACAGCTGGCTGGAACCGAAGAACTCTTTGATCGCCGCAGCCACTGGCTTCGCGTTGATCATATCCTGAGGCATCAAGCCCTCGGAGTCGGCCATGCTGAGGCGCTCTTTCACGGCACGTTCAACACGTACCAAGCCCACACGGAACTGATTCTCGGCCATCTCGCCTACAGAACGAATGCGACGGTTACCAAGGTGATCGATATCATCCACTACGCCGAAGCCATTGCGGATTGCCACCAAGGTCTTCAGTACGTCGACGATGTCTTCCTTGCTTAGCACTGGCGACCCTTCGGTCTCCGGACGGCCAAGACGACGGTTGAACTTCATGCGACCAACCGAGGACAGGTCGTAACGCTCAGAGGAGAAGAACAGATTAGAGAATAGGTTCTCGGCAGAGTCCTTCGTGGGCGGCTCGCCAGGACGCATCATGCGGTAGATTTCCACCAACGCCTCGAGACGAGTAGTCGTGGAGTCGACGCGCAGAGTATCGGAGACGAACGGACCGCAATCCAAGTCATTCGTGAAGATGGTCTCGAACTCTTTCACACCAGCCTTAAGTAGGCCAGTCACAACATCCTGAGTAATCAGCGTGTTACATTCGAAAATGATCTCGCCAGTCTCTGGATCGATAACGTCTTTAGCCAAAGACTCCTCGAATAGGAATTCGTGAGTCACCTTGAGCTCTGTAAGCTTAGCTTTCTCCATCTGGCGAATATGGCGCGCCGTGATACGGCGACCCTCTTCGACGATGAGTTCGCCTTTCTTATCGGAGACTGGGAAGTTCAGTACTTCGCCGCGCAGACGCGACGGTACGAGCTGCAGAACAATCTCGGAGTCTTTGCCACTGATCTTATAGATGTCGTTCTCGTAGAACATCGCAAGAATTTCTTGCGACGTATACTCGAGCGCGCGCAACAGAACCGTTGCTGGCAGCTTACGACGACGGTCGATACGAACGAATACCATGTCTTTAGGATCGAATTCGAAATCCAACCAAGAACCACGGTAAGGGATGATGCGAGCGGAGTAGAGCAGCTTGCCGGAGCTATGCGTCTTGCCCTTGTCGTGATCGAAGAACACGCCAGGCGAACGGTGCAGCTGTGACACAACTACGCGCTCGGTACCGTTAATGACGAAGGTACCGCTATCGGTCATCACGGGAATCTCACCCATGTAGACTTCTTGCTCTTTAATATCTTTGATCGTCTGCGTCGTGGACTCTTTATCAAACAGAATCAAACGAACCTTAACGCGCAGAGAAACGGAATAAGTGATGCCGCGAAGTTGACATTCTTTCACGTCAAACGCGGGCTTGCCTAGATCGTAGCTAACGTACTCGAGTATCGCTTTCCCAGAATAGCTAACAATTGGGAACACAGACTTGAACGCAGCGTGGAGACCTTGCTCGAGTCGATCAGCAGGGGATACATCCGCTTGAGTAAATTGTCGAAATGAATCGATCTGAGTAGACAAAAGATATGGAATATCCATTGCGCTTGGCAATTTACCAAAGTCTTTACGGATACGCTTTTTTTCTGTATACGAATAGGCCATTAGTGTTTTTCCTAACAAGTGTGTACTTAACACAGGCTTTAAGAAGGCTCTGCACTGCGTGCTAAAGCTCTGCTATGTTGAAAGTACTTGTCTGAACTTTAGTCCACAATCTTGTGGACAACCCCGCCACCGAATAAAACTTTAATCAACAATCTAAAATACAAACGCTATTGGCTAAAATCTTAAAAGCACTAAAATCGGACAGGGAATTCCCTGCCCGATTCTAGAGTTTTATTGCTTACGCAAAGACTTACTTAAGCTCAACAGTTGCGCCGGCTTCTTCCAAGTCTTTCTTAGCAGCTTCGGCTTCAGCCTTCGCAACGCCTTCCTTCAGAGTTGAAGGAGCGCCATCTACCAAGTCCTTAGCTTCTTTCAAGCCAAGACCAGTGATAGTGCGAACTACTTTAATTACGTTTACTTTCTTCTCGCCAGTCGCTTTCAATACGATGTCGAATTCAGTCTTCTCTTCAACTGCTTCAGCCGCTGCTGCAGCTGGAGCTGCTGCCGCTACTGCTGCCGCTGCAGAAACACCGAACTTCTCTTCCATCGCCGAAACGAGCTCAACTACGTCCATTACTGACATTTCAGCAATAGCATTCAAGATATCATCTTTAGACAGAGCCATGACTCACATCTCCTATTTACAAATAAATTTAAAAACGCTTAATCAAAAATCAGAACTATGCTGCTTCTTTCTTTTGGTCGCGCACTGCAGCAACAACACGAGTCACCTTAGTAGGAACCTCGTTGAATGTTCTTGCCAGTTTCGTAATTGGTGCGAGCATGACGCTCATGAGCATTGATACCGCCTGATCGTAGGTCGGTAAGCTTGCCATTGCGTCGAGTTGATCAGCACCTAATAACTTGCCACCAATAGAGAGCGCTTTGATCTCGAACTTGTCATTGCCTTTAGCAAAATCCTTCAGCACGCGTGCAGCGGCGCCCGGATCTTCCATTGAGAATGCCAAAATCGTTGGCCCTACGAGCGCCTCGTTCATGCACTCAAACGATGTGTTCTCTACTGCTTTCTTAAGCAAGGTGTTACGAACCACCCTTAGATAAACATTGTTTTTACGTGCAGCTTTACGAAGCTCTGTAAGATCACTAACAGTGACACCGCGATAATCGGCGATCACTGCAGACAAAGCACTAGTAGCAGCTTCATTGACTTCCGAGACGATTTGCTTTTTGTCTTCTAGTCTTATAGCCACTAGCTTAACTCCTGAATTAAGACCCGTTTCCAGGCCTCACATTTGTGTACCCTTCTACTATTGAGGCGATCGCCAATAGAAGGACTTATAGCAGGTGAGTTGGATCTCGCTTGCGCGGGATCGGGTTACACCATCTGCGTAGGTGGGATTAAGTAGCGGGGATAAAACAGCCCCCGTTACGCCTACGGTCTTTGACAGCCCTGCCAACGCGCCGAGGCACATTGGCAAAACCCCAAAGTCTTTACGGTTCGAAAACCGTGTTATGCGGTTAAGGAAGACTGGTCGATTAAGACGCCAGGCCCCATCGTGGAAGACAACACCACTTTCTGAACATAGATTCCTTTAGATGAAGCAGGCTTTGCGCGCTTCAGGTCGGAGATCAATGCTTCGAGGTTGCCCTGGATAGACGCGGCGTCAAAACCGATCTTACCGATGCCACCATGGATGATGCCTTTCTTGTCTGTGCGGTAACGGACCTGACCGGCTTTAGCGTTGCGGACAGCGCCAGCAACATCGGCAGTAACCGTGCCCACTTTTGGGTTAGGCATAAGGCCACGTGGACCGAGGATTTGACCAAGCTTGCCCACCACGCGCATGGCGTCTGGCGTTGCAATGACGACGTCGAAGTCCATGTTGCCGGCTGTAATGCTTTCCGCCAGGTCATCGAAGCCTACGATGTCTGCACCAGCTTCTTTCGCCTTGGTTGCGTTCTCGCCCTGGGCGAATACGGCAACGCGGACTGTCTTACCAGTACCGTGCGGAAGCAGCGTGGAGCCACGAACGACTTGGTCAGATTTACGTGGGTCTACACCCAAGTTAACCGACACGTCGATGGACTCTTTGAATTTGTCAGAGGCAAACTCTGTCAGCAGGGCAACGGCCTCTGCGATAGTGTAGCTCTTAGTGCTGTCGATCTTTGCGCTGATCGCCTTAGCTTTTTTCGTTAGTTTAGCCATGATTCTTAGATCCCCTCTACATCAATACCAGCACTACGAGCGCTGCCAGCCAGTGTACGCACGGCTGCGTCCATGTCCGCTGCAGTCAGGTCGGGCATCTTCACGGTTGCAATCTCTTCGAGTTGCGCGCGGGTGATTTTGGCGACTTTAACAGTGTTCGGACGTGCACTACCCTTGGCGATCCCAACTGCCTTGCGAATCAATACGCCGGCTGGAGGGGTCTTTGTAATGAATGTAAAGCTGCGGTCAGCATATACAGTGATTACTACGGGAATTGGAAGACCAGGCTCAAGGCTCTGCGTTGCCGCGTTGAACGCCTTACAGAATTCCATGATGTTGACACCGCGCTGACCAAGAGCTGGACCTACGGGTGGACTGGGGTTTGCTTTACCAGCGGCTACTTGTAGCTTGATATAAGCGGTTACTTTCTTAGCCATTTGAACTACTCCTAATTGGGTTCAAGCGCTCGACTACACTCCAAACTGCTGAGTCTACCGAGCTCCCCTGCGCGCCTTATCCCCTTGCGGGATTGGGCCACGACTGATTTCGTATCACCCGGCCTGCACAAGCGCCGAGCGTACACCATTAACATTCCTGTTAGTCTTGCGTCCCTAAATACTACTTTTTAAGTCTTCTCAACCTGACCGAATTCCAACTCCACAGGAGTCGAACGGCCGAAGATCAACACCGCAACACGCAGGCGGCTCTTCTCGTAATTTACTTCTTCGACGGCACCGGTAAAGTCATTGAACGGGCCATCGATTACGCGCACCATTTCACCGGGCTCGTAGATTGTCTTGTGTGTTGGCTTGTCATGGCCGTCTTCGAGACGCTGAAGAATCTTGTTCGCCTCTTTGGCCGTGATAGGCGCAGGCTTCTCAGCCTTGCCGCCAATGAAACCCATAACACGTGGGGTTTCTTTTACTAAGTGCCATGTATCGTCGTTTAATTCCATCTCGACAAGCACATAGCCAGGGAAGAATTTGCGTTCGCTCTTGCGCTTCTGTCCTGCGCGCATTTCAAGCACTTCTTCTGTTGGAACTAAGACTTCACCGAACAGGTCTTCCATGCCCGCGAGCGCAATGCGCTCACGCAGTGCATTCATGACTTTCTTTTCATAACCTGAATAGGCGTGAACTACATACCAACGCTTTGCCATCTGATACCTCTACCCTATGATTCCAGAAACAATCCCACTCAGTCCCCAATCCAGCAACCAAAGAAGAACTGCAACAACGAGGACAACCACGAGCACGATCAACGTGGTCTGAGTAGTTTCCTGACGAGTGGGCCAGACAACCTTGCGAATCTCTGCTTTCGCCTCGAGACATAAAGACAGGAACGCACTACCTTTCGCAGTCTGCACAGCCAACCACGCGGCCGCGCCACCAAGAATAAGCAAGCCTATCGTTCTATAAAGAATCGATTCCGCCGAGAAGTAAGAATTAGCGTAAACGCCTACAAACACAATTGCGGCGACGACAATCCACTTCAGCCAATCCAGCTTGTATTCCTGATCACTTATTTTTTCGGACATAGTATTACGAAACTCAGGTTTGCCTGGTGCCCACATTCGCGATGCGGGACTGCCGGACTGAATCAATCGATTAGGCTCTGCACATAATGGCAGGCCAGGAGGGAATCGAACCCCCAACCTACGGTTTTGGAGACCGTCGCTCTGCCAATTGAGCTACTGGCCTAAATCTTTTAGAGATAAGCAAGCCGAAAGCCCAATATTGGACGTTCGGCTTGTTTATACTGCATAAGGTCTAGTGACTTATTCGAAAATCTTTGCAACGACGCCAGCACCTACAGTTCGGCCACCCTCACGGATCGCAAAACGTAGACCATCGTCCATCGCAATTGGGTTGATCAGCGTTACAACCATCTTGACGTTATCGCCTGGCATAACCATCTCAACGCCCTCAGGAAGCTCACAAGCCCCTGTCACGTCTGTCGTGCGGAAGTAGAACTGTGGGCGGTAACCCTTGAAGAATGGCGTGTGACGACCACCTTCGTCCTTGCTCAGGATGTACACTTCTGCCTCAAACTTGGTGTGCGGAGTGATCGAACCAGGCTTAGCCAATACTTGACCACGCTCTACGTCCTCACGCTTAGTACCGCGCAGCAGTACACCCACGTTCTCGCCCGCACGACCTTCGTCAAGCAGCTTACGGAACATCTCAACACCCGTACAAATCGTCTTAGTAGTGTCCTTGAGACCAACAATCTCGATCTCGTCGCCTACTTTCACAATGCCACGCTCTACACGACCGGTTACTACCGTGCCGCGACCAGAGATCGAGAACACGTCCTCGATTGGCAATAGGAAGGCTTTCTCGATATCACGCACTGGATCAGGAATGTACGAATCCAATGTCTCGATCAGCTTCGCAACAGAAGGCATGCCTAGCTCAGAGGTATCGCCCTCTAGCGCCTTGAGCGCAGAGCCGATGATGATCGGCGTGTCGTC
>DIAM01000019.1 GCA_002416505.1 Gammaproteobacteria bacterium UBA5078 | reverse complement strand
CTAGTGTTCTAGGGCCTTACCAGCTCTTGTATGGCGGAATAAGTGAAGAAGTCTTGATGCGTTGGGGGCTAATGACACTGCTCGCTTGGACAGGGTGGCGTGCCCTGCAGCGAGGAAGCGGTGAGGTTTCTGTGGGCGTGATTTGGTGTGCAATTGCAATCAGCGCGTTGATCTTTGGCATCTCGCACGTACCGTCTGTAGCGGCAGTAATGGGTACAGTTCCCGCATCAATTGCTGTTTACATTACTGTGGGGAATGCTTTATTCGGACTGGTTGCGGGCTACCTTTTCTGGCGCTATGGCTTAGAGTCCGCCATTATCGCGCATCTACTTACCCATATCCTCGTATACCCTGTACGTGGGTAAAGATTGGTCCTCAATAGTATTGAAGCTCATACTGACACAATGGAAAAGCTGCTAATCAGATAGGGGCAATGTATATTTGGTAAGTTTAAGTACTTTATATATCGAACCTATAGAAACTTAGATAAGAAATATTCACTCTGCCCCCATTTACTACTTAATTAGGCCTTTGCTGTTTGCTAGTCCCTGCCC
Organism: Gammaproteobacteria bacterium UBA5078; assembly: GCA_002416505.1. Classification (GTDB taxonomy): domain Bacteria; phylum Pseudomonadota; class Gammaproteobacteria; order Pseudomonadales; family Pseudohongiellaceae; genus UBA5078. Next base: position 57,031 of record DIAM01000019.1, on the reverse strand, counting down.
TAACTTCTGTCCAGTCGTGTTTATCCATATTTGCACTAATGCGAGATTCAGAGTCCAAGAAGCCCAATACACTACTTGGGATTGCGTCAGCTGGTCGAGAAATACACTCAGAACAGGCGACATCAGCCTCAGCGTCACAGCGGCATAGGTCAGAGCAAAGCTACGTAGCATCCAGCGGCGGTGGGCGGCGATATTCCCGGCACGTGCATAGATCACCGCGAGCAGTGTGAAGGACCACCATAGGGTAGCCAACACAGCCAACCCCAGCGTACTGATAAATCCTCCAAAAGCATGCCAGGCCATATAATAGCCGCCAACGCTTCCTGCCATCACTGCCAGGAAATACACGCGCCCCAGGTAGCGATGTAAAATTCTGTTCCTGCGATAAATCACCAACTGCAAAGGTGCAATTAACAAGGCTATACCCGCGCCAACCACATGCATTGATATTAGGGCATACGACATGTTCAGATAACGGCGATGAAATTCGTCGGGCATATCAGGTAATAGTGTGGGGAAGGCAATCCCGTAGAGGCCAATCATGGCCGCCAGCAATGCGCCGAGGATGAATAATCCCGATACGGCCTTATGCCGCTTTGGTACTTGCATCAGTTCGAAACTAGTCGTCATCTTGCGATCTCCCATTCAGTGAGCATCATCATCCCCTACTAGGGGGGGGTGAATGTGGATCTATTTCAACAGGGATAGCGGGCGGAGGCGTCCACTTGGTGCTATTCGGACGTGCAAATTGGCCGCTTCGGACGTTCTGGGGTTAGGAAGGGGCAGTGTTTTCCATACACTTGTTGCGATACTGCGTCGGCGTCAGCCCTGTCTGCTTCTTAAAGACTGAGTTGAAGGTACTTTTTGACGAAAACCCGGCTTGCAAGCCCAAGTCCAAAAGCTTGATCTCCTGATCCCGCTTGAGATGCTCGCATACATACTCTACGCGCAGCTTGTTTACATAATTATAGAAATTCTGCCCGGTTTCTCCGTTCAAGGTCTCAGAAAGATGATGAGTACTAATACCGATAGCGTCAGAAAGACGTCTCAATGATAGTTCGCTATCCAAAAAAGCCTGATGTGTCCGCACGTATTCATTGACGCTCGCCATCAAGGCTAGGCGCGTATCCTCATCCAGTTTGCCTGCTAATCTTGAGCCTACATCATTGCCTGACACCGTAGCATCCGCAGCGATAGGCACTGCAATTTTGAACAGCTGCGGATTACGCCACTGCGCCAATCCAATGCCGTAAATCAAGATTACAATTAAGACGTCTCCGCCAATGAGTAGGCCGAACCCGGGGATGAGCATCCCCGCCGCCTTCAAACTCCATATGAGCAAATTGAATCCTTGTAGAATCCATAACCAATCAAATATGTCGGGATTAAACCCCGCATAATTGTCCTGGGCTCGCCGCTGATACCCATACATAAAGAATGCGGTATAGAAGATATAAATATACGCCTGCCCGAAAAGAATGATCTGACCAAGAGAATATCTTGTAGTTACTTCGCGTGTATCCTCGACAAACATCTGAATTACCTGGTCAGGTGAGAACAGCAGGTCGATGTTCAGTAGGTAACAACTTACAAAAGGAATAAAATGCAGCAAATCTTTTGCTCTAAAACCATCATCTAGAACTGAATGACGGCAATATAAATATAACAGCGCACCGAAGCTTGCAGGCAAGAAACCTGCCAAAGCGAGCAAGAATCCATAAACCTCGATTGTCTCTAGTTGTAGCACTAGAGGTAGCATGAGACCCGCCGCCAAGAAGCCACACCACACCCCTAAAATTCGGCTGGCATAGCTAATATTGGAGGTGAATAATAGGAGAGCAGAGAGTAGGAAGCCCTGAAAGGTACCGATGGCGAAGATATATTGTAGTAGCGTGGGCATAGTGCAAGCAATCTTAGCACTTGAAGGGGGATAGGCAAGTGAGCATTCAAAGCCACTATAAGCTAGCGGCTTGACCCTGGGGTTTCTCAAAAAACATTTTCTTGTCAGCGAGCACGAAAGCAACCGCGATAACGATGAGTATCACGGTTTGGATACATTTCGTATAAGGCGATACCTGGAAAAATTCTTGAGTGATATTAATGATAAAGTGAATCAATACCGCGCCTAGAATACTTCCGCTGTTCTTTTTACAAAACCACCCGATAATGAACGCCAAGGGCACAATGCTAATAAAGAAGTTAGCCACTAGTAGAAAATCTTCTTGCAGCAATTCTGCCTGGTAAGAGTGAGGAATAAAAAACATTGGCAAATGCCACAGAGACCAGAGAATCCCGAAAATAAGCGTCGCTTCAAAATAGTTCAATTTACTATTCAAACTCTCTATGGCGTACCCTCTCCAGCCTAATTCTTCAAATCCTGCAGCGAGCAATAAGATAAGAAATGTTGGCACAGTGCCAATACTAAAGGAAAACTCTTCTACGATTGTAAATTGATCCAGCGAATAGCCAAACAACGTCGACACTAAAATAGCGCCAATAATGGAGGCAGGGAACAGCACTAAAAACAGGGGAATGCTTCTCGGTTTGATTAACTTGATATTGAGCAGCTTATTAAAGAATGTCTTTTTCAGCCGCGTGCTTTTAGACGCCAGAATCAGGTACAACGCGATGGCAAAGGGGGTCATAAGCCCTATTAGCATGAGCACAAGGAATGTGGCATCACTATTGAGAGGATCTCCCAAATAAGGGGCCGCAAACCAACAAATCCAGGTGATAGAGAAAGTTAGTATGAAGAATCGCTTCGTCTTGTATGTGTCTTTTTCGTCCATAGTGTTAAATCCGATGAGATAGCAATTCACCAAGCGCTCAATCCCAGGTCGCGAGCAGACAAGAAACTAGCGGGAGCCGACACGACTATAGCAGCTTGAGTCCAGCAGGTATTGTCAATAATCAGTAAGTCCCTTCATTCCGCCTAGACACAGTACAAGGAGTTTCTCCCAAGCCACAAAGGCTCATAACTGCATGGTTGAACGACGGACCGATAAACCCACTAGCACGACCTTAGTCGTTTCAATCGACTATGTGCTAGCAATTCAAATCTGTTGTATGTGCGGCATTTGGGTATGCAGATCGAATTGCTCAATCACCCCCCATTATCTGGCCCTTGGTATAGCCTGCGACATCAGAATGTCGGTCTCTTTCTGAGATCGAGACCTCGGCACGCCAATAGGTTTTCTGGGAACCCTTCTTCGGTAGCTAGGGGAAGGCCACCGATGGGGTCACGAAGAAGGGCACGATCAACAGGGTCGCCAGCATGGAAGTGACTGTCGTCATCGGCAGATGTTCGAGCATAACGAAGAGTATTGTAGGCACATCCTCAATCGCCGCCTGTGCAATCTGTAGGGCACCCTCTGCCAGCTCGATGAACAAGGCTAATTCTCACAAGAGAAGAGATAAGACAAAACGACCCTTAACGAGATTGTCTGTAACACCCCAAGTCATTTCATTGTGTCACTAAAAACGGGGCAGACAATCTCCCTGAAATCTCCAAAGCTTAGCTTAAAAAATATCACCGTGTACTAGAACCCTAAATCTGAAACAGCTTATTAAATTTAATCGCGAATCCCCGGTTGCGAATCTCGAAACTATTGGGGTCACCAAAAGGACTTGTATCTCTGTCGTCGCTATATACGATGAACAGTTCACTGCTCGGCGCCCACTCCCAACGGAAGCGCAGATTAGTGCTAAACGAGTTTGCATTCGAATCGTACTGCACGAGGCCACTAACATACATGCGCGGCGAAAGCGTGTAGGTAACACGAAGGCGGCCGAGTTCAGTTTCGAAATCTCCTTCGGGAAGTTCAACCTTATTGATCGAATACGCTGGCTCTAAGGAGAGCTGCGGTGAAAGTTCTATACGCGCACCGCTGAACTCCAGTGCCGTGTTCTTACCGCTCCAAAAATCACCTACTCTCAGTGAAACTGTACCGCTAATTTTGCGCTGTGCGCCCAATGTGTAAGACGTTGTATAGCTCGTAAAATCGTAGTCTCCCGGCTTCAGAGTCACACCATCAGCAATTCTAAATGGTCGCGTAATCATCTCGAACTGATCGCTGATGGCAATTTCGAATTCATCGCTTGTTTCAAACTCAGTCGAAAAACTCAGGTCATGCCGCTGGGTTTCGAGCCTGTCTGTCGCATCAGACCAATAAGACTGTGTATCGGCCTCGAAACTGAAACGGCGGATTGAGTCTATCGAGGTAGGGCGTGGACTGAAACGAGCTGAACCAACGTACTGTTTGAAATTGTCGCGCCGCACGAAGCCAATTTCTGGATTGAAATTGTCTTCGACCACCACATAACCACTGCTGAATCCATAGCGATCGCCATCATAGGCGAAGTTCGCCATATAACTCTTATCCTTATCTTGCAGGCCGGGGCTGTCGGTCTTCGCTAAATAAGTATCGATCGAGAAGTCATCCCAAAAATCGAATGCGCCATCGATGCCATACAATTGGCTCGAACCATTGCCTACTAAGGATTCCGATCTGTCAGTAAATATTGCGCCGATGCTACTGCGACGGAAGATATCTCGTTTCACTCTAAGAACCGAAAATCCAGTAGATTCGATATTCGAGAAATCATTGGCGTCAGTGCTAATATTGAGCGCACCAATATCGAAGTTACCAATTTTCCCTGTGAGTCTAGCGCCAACATTTATGGGAACAATCTGAGAGCCTTCTAAGCCAATTCGACGACTAAAAAACATCGTCGGCGTGTCTAGGCCACTCGGTTGAGTGAAGCTGAAGTTACCGCGCCCCTCCAAGAAGAACTCTCGCTTCTCTGGGAAAAGCAGACTGAATCGTGTCAGGTTTACCTGGCGCTCATCCACCTCCACCTGGGCGAAATCCGTATTGTAAGTGAAGTCAGCGGTCAGATTGTTGGTGATGCCGAACTTGATATCGACACCCGCTTCTCCTTCAGCCTTATTGTCGATTGGCGGGTTTGATAATCGGTTCGTGGTAACACTTCCTAGACCATAGGGCTTTATCTCGAGATTGAATTTGCTCGTCGGCACCTGTAAATCTTCTAAAGTACCAGCTTGAGAGATACGCCACATCCCGCGTATCACACTGTTGCCCGCCGCTGCGATAGGCAGCTCGGTCAAATAAGACGCTTCGTTTAAACGTCGAACGATGCGCCTGAACTGAATTCCCCAGGTTTGTTCCTCGCCCGGTTCGTAACGAAGTGAGCGAAAGGGAATCCGCATCTCAACGGTCCACCCACCATCGAATCTCCCTACGCGTGAATCCCATACGACATTCCAATCGAAATTCACACCACGACCACCATCACCCTCATTGGAGATAGCGAAATCGGAGAAGCCCCCGATTGGCGTCACAAGAAAGGCTACCCCGTTACGGCGGTCTTGGTAAGTATCGAGCATTACTGTGAACGAATCGTTCGTGCGTAGCTGGCTCGTATCTCGGCGCATTTCATTGGCCACCCACTCGCTCTCTGGAACAGATTCATAGTTACGCGCAGTGACATAAATATTGTCATCATCGTAGAAAACCCATACTTCAGTTTTTTCGCTGGCGGGTGCGGCTTCAATAGGGATCTGTTGAATAAGATCGGAAACGGGGGCAACTTCTTGATAGATGGATTCATCTAGATTACCGTCGATGCTAACCCTCCCTTCATAGCGAACAGCCTTTATTGCGACACCTCCTTGGGAGTCGCGTCTAACCACTATTTCCTGAGCGCTAGCCACAGGGATTAGCGATAGCAGCAGACTAAAAAGACCGAAACAGTTGAGGGTTCTGCGAAAAGACTTTGTGAATGTATCGCGTGTTCCGCTGATTCGTTCTATTGATCCGCGCGTTGTCATGGACTTTAGCCCTCACCTATTTGCTTATAATTATTAGATTGGAGTGACGATTCACACGCACCCATCAAGGGATTGACGCATGAAATTGCTCTGTAGCTGAACCTAGAACTATCAGGATTTATCGATATTAGAGCGATCACTCCAAGAAAGTCAATTTGATATTACAATTTGGCACCTGTCATTAGCAGTTCTTATGCGCGATAATTCTCCAGAAGCAATCGTAAACGAATTCGATCGAGGACAACCATGGCTGACGTTCTTCATTTTGACATCGAGGAAGCGCTTGATAACTTCCTGAATGTATTTTGGGAGAAAGGCTATAAGGCGACTACTACCAAGGAGCTTGCAAGGATAGCGGGAATCTCGGAGAGTTCTTTGTTTCACACTTTTCGAAACAAACGGGACATCTATGTCAGTTCCCTCAAGCGCTATAACGACAAGCGCAAGTTGTGGATTGAGCGAATGGAGAACAATGCCTCTGCGCTTGAAGGGATAAAGGAGTATTGGCGTACTATAGGCAAGTTAGCGGCGGACCCCACCAAGACAAGAGGGTGTATGATTACCAACGCCACTATCGAGGTTACGGATGATCCAGAGTTCCTTGAGTATCTACAATCGGTGCATATCCGCTACGATACTCAATTCAAACAGGAACTGGACAGGGCCGTCGCACTCGGTGAACTATCGGAGGACGCAGACACAACGGCACTCGCTCAATTTCTAGCATGTAGCCTGCAAGGCCTTCGGCTGCTAGCGCGAGTGAGCCCAAGCGAAGAGAAGGTTAACAATATCCTCAATATGACTATGAGTACCGTTTATCGCTTCGCAAAATAGTAGAGATTTAGGGGACACTGATAACTTAGCAAGCTTAACCATCCTTCTCGGCCAAAGGACTGTTGTCAACAATTGGGGTGTATGTTCATTTAGTTGGTTCAAATCATAAACCATCGCACGGATAGAAATTTAAGCACGAAAACGCATTCTGCCCCCCTCCATTTACTCGCAGCATCTTTTGTACACCTCTCCAAAAATCAATCAAAACTAGCTTTTTGATTGACGATATTTCTAGGGCTTATGTTGGGTTACTGCTAGTCTGATTTATATGGACGAACTCAAAAACGTAGCAATTCAACAACGCCTAATCGACGCCGCGATGCAGTGCTTTCTAGACGACGACTATCACCGCGTCACCACTCGGCAGATCGCCGCGGCCGCCGAAACAAATGTTGCGATGATTCGCTATTACTTCGGTAATAAAGAAGGCCTATATGAGGAGATGATCCGCAGCATCATGGTGCCGCTACTGGATGTACTCGAGAGTTCTCTGCTTTCCTCCACCGAGGGCTTTGCCGAGTATTTTCGGATCTACTACCTTGCCATGCGCGAGAACCCTCGCTTCCCCACCCTGGTACTCAAGGTCTTAGCGCTAAACCAAGCCCCCGGCAAGAGGTTTATAAAACAACTCCTTGAACGAGGCCGGCACCGCGGCAAGGAGAAGCTCGAGCAACTGAAACAGCGGGGACTCGTCGATGCGGACGTAGATGCCGATGTCATGCGTATAGCGTTTGTTAGCCTCGCGATGTTGCCGATGTTGATAAAGCCTGTGTTCGAGGAACAGATGGATCGAGAGATGGACGACGAATTTCTCGACCGGCTGGCGACATTTAGTGGGCGCCTATTCAGTGCGGGACTTTTGCCCAGCAAGGAGCAATCGGATGAGCAAGTTACAACGCAACAGCTTTAAGGTACGAGCCTTTCAGCGCGCAATGCGCTTTGCTAACGCACTGGCCGCGCTGCCGAATAAATTAGTGCCTGCACCGTTTCGCCTGATCCAGATCGGCAGTGCCTACTGGCACTCACGCGCCCTCTATGTAGCGGCGGAGTTAGGAGTGGCCGATGCGATCGGCGAGCAGGTGTTGATGAGTGAGGAAATAGCCGAGAGCCTGAACTTGCACGCCGACTATCTCTACCGTTTGCTGCGCATGCTTGCGTCCATCGGCGTATTCGAAGAGTGCGCGGAGCGCCAATTTCGCAATAACAAACTCTCCTACTGCCTACGCTGTGACTCCCCACACAGCGTGCGCGACATGATACTGCTACACAACTCTCCCGAGATGAGCAGGCCTTGGTTCGAGGCACTCGCCCCCTCATTGCGCAACGGCGAGGTCCCTTTTGCTCGCAGTCACGGCGAGGAGCTGTTTGACTATCTCGATCACCACCCTAATTTCGACTCCTTATTCACTCGAGCGATGACATCGGTAGAGGCGCTTACCGGCACCGCCTATCTCGACGATTTGGATTGGAGCGGCTTCGACCGCGTAATCGATGTGGGGGGCTCCAGTGGCAGCAAGTCACTCGCCATTCTCAGGCTTAACCCGTCGATACACGCGTTGGTTTTCGATAGACCACAGGTAATAGAGGAAGCGCTAAACAATAGTGAAGTCAATATCGAGGCTACACTGCGCAAGCGCATAAGCTTCGCCGGCGGCGACATGCTGGTGGCGATTCCCCCTGCGCAATCCGAGCGCGATATTTACCTATTCTTCGCTATTTTTCATGGCATGGGTGACGCCCAGGTCGAGAAAATTCTGCACAACCTGCGCACCGCCTGTGGGCAACATCGCCCCACTATCGCGATCATCGACTGCGTCGCCGAAGCCCAGGGCATCGACCCCACCGTCGCCAGTTTTGATATGCAGATGCTCATAGGCACCCAAGGAAGAGAGCGCACCGAGGCACAGTGGCAGCTGTTGCTCGAAGGAAATGGTTTCGCACTGATGGAGATTGTCTCACTACGCACCTTCGCAAAGGTTCTGCTTATCGGATTGAACTAATCCACTTGCTAAACCAATCTAGTGCTGGGCTAGGGGTCGAGAGCTTAGCGCTCACCACATCAGTAGCAAGCAAATTACTCTGACCCCTTTGCTATTAGCGGGTGATGGTGTCCCAGTTCTCCACCAGATGTTCGGCGGTTCGCCATGCGAGGGCCTGCGCGGTGAGCGTGGGGTTCCTGGCGCCACTGGTGCCCATTACCGACGAGCCGAGGATGCCGAGATTGGGCGACTCGTGCGCGAAGCCGAAGGCATTGGTGACATTGGTGGTTGGATCGTTGCCCATGCGGGTGCCGCCGTAGGCGTGCGTCGATGCGCCCATGGCGTTGCCCAGACCCGCGCGGATAATCTCGGTCGCGCCCGCGGCTCGGTACCACTCCTCCATGCGGTCTTGCGTGAACTGCGCGATGCGCAACTCGTTGTCTTTGTACTCCGCCGTGATGCGGATTACCGGGAAGCCGAGCTTGTCCTTCACTTGTGGGTCGAGATCGAGATAGTTGCCGCGGTATGGCAGGGTCGTCTTCTGAATATAGGAGACATTGGTGCGGTCGGCGTTCTCACGCACGAAGGCCTTCCATTTCGAGCCCCAGTTGGGCACCTTGTCGAAGGTCGACATCTTGGCGGCAGCGATCGGCTTGCGGTCTGTGTAGGTCCACAGGTTGCCGCCGCCGATGAAGTCCAGGTCGCTGTGATCGAAGTTGTCATCGGCCCACTCGTCGATGGCAACCCCCTGCGCCGGTAATCCATACCAGTTGTTCAAGTTCTTGGGGAACAGGGCGATGACCGGGGCGCCCTGATGATGACTAAGATAGTGCTGGCCCACTTGGCCACTGTTATTGGCAAGCCCGTTCGGAAACTGCTGCGAGGTAGACAGCATCAGCAAACGCACATTCTCGTAGGTGTGACTGGCTAGCATCACGGCGTCGGCCGGCTGGAACATCACCTGATTGCCCAGCAGATACTCCACCCCAGTCACGCGACCATCGGCGTCGTTGAGTATCTTGAGTACCCGCGCATGGGTCACCACCTTCAGGAGGCCAGACTTGAGCGCCTCGGGGATGGTGGTCACGGCAGTCGAGCTCTTGGCATTGACGTGGCAGCCGCCACGGTCGCAATAGCCGTGATAGAAGCAGCCGGGACGGTCGCCATAGACCTCGGTGTTGATTGCCGCTGGGCCTTGGAAGGGAGTCCACCCTAAGCCACGCGCCGCGTCGCTCATCATGTCGGTGTAACCAGAGCTGCGCAGGCCGGGCATCGGATAGGCACGCGCTCTTGGGCCTTCGAATGGATTGCCGTTGGCCTGTTTGCTGCCGTTGATATTGCCGGCATTGCCGGAAACGCCGATGGCATATTCCACGCGGTCATAATAGGGCTCTAGGTCTTCATAGGAGATGGGCCAGTCCTCGACCGTGGAGTTCTCGGGAATACGATGCGCGCCGTAGCGTGCGCTGGTCGCGCTGACTGTCTTAAAGTCCCATGGGTTAAGTCGCCAGCTCTGCGCCCAATAGTGCAATGAGGTGCCCCCCACGCCGTTCATCATTGGATGACCGCCGCCCTGCACCGCCTCGAAATTGATATTGGCACGAACGGTGGGAATCTCGTTCTTGGCCTTGGCTACCTGCTGCGGCCAGTCCCTTAGATTATTGCGCACCTCATCCGGGGCGAAGTCGCGATTGGAGAACCAGCCGCCGGCCTCGAGGCCGATCACGTTTAAACCGGCATTGACCAATGGCAGCACGGCAACACCGCCGACAGCGCCAAGGCCGATCACTACTACGTCAGTTTTGGGAAGATTAGTGGCCATTGGCAGCACCTCCAGTAGAAGATGAACTGGAGCCCACTGGGTCCTTGAGGTGAGTCGGCATGTCATAGGCCGATTGTCGGCTAGGCGCGAGAAGCGAGCCTTGGCTTACATCATCGGGAGTCGCGATGGCACGAACGCCGGGATAGCCCAGCAAGTCCCAGCCGATAAAGTCCCTATTGCCGCCATAATATGGGTCACTGAAGGTGCCATCGATGGTGTGTGTCCTGACCATATTGAAGAAGCCCGCGTTGAGTATGGAGTAGCCTGTGAGCGCATTCTCGGTCATCGCCTCGATGATGGCGTCTTGCTCGGCTTCGGGCAGAAGGTGAAACGACATCCCCTTCGCCTGCAAGGAGTAGTCCTCTAGCGAGGAGAGCCCCGCGCCGTATTGTTCGCGCGAGCTCGACATCGCGCCTGCCAAGGCGCGATCGATATAGTGTACTGCTCGAGCCTCATGGGCGCCTGGGCCGTTCTCGTCGCTGGGGATAATGCGCGAAGCGAAGGCATCCAGTGTTGCGCTCTCGAGCGCGGTCAGGGTCTCGAAGGCTTCTCTGACGGGGATGAGCTGGGGGCCCGATGGTGCGGCGGCTGCTTGCGCAGAGAGTGAACCGCTGCCCGCTGTCATCAGCGCTGCCCCGGTCAAGCCCACCCCCTTGAGTAGGTTGCGGCGCGATAGCGAAGGCGCAATTGGCGCTTCGACCTCGTCTGCGCGGGTCTTCTTATCATCACTCATGGTTCATGCTCCTAGCATGCGGGCTTGCCCACTGCTTATTCTTATTAGAGGAACTACTTGCTCAGGCGTAACCTTATCACTATCCAGAGAAAAGGAAATCTCCAAATAACGCATCATTGTTAGCATTTTCGAAATCCGCATTCGAAAAAGTGTACAGAGGCTGTGGCACACTATAAAGTTCTCGGCATAGCAGGGAAATCAATAAGAATCAGAACGAAACCCGGAGAGAAAGGATGATATCGCGACAAGTATTAACGAGTTACCTAGCAGCAACGCTTTTGCTGCTTGCCGGCCTTCCCGCTTGGTCCGCGGATGCAATTCCAGAGACCATCGTGGTCAGCAGCACCGCCTTCGACCATGACACCGACATCCCGTGGCAATATTCGGCATATGGTGAGGGTATCTCGCCCGCGATTTCCTGGCGCAATCTCCCAGAGGGCACCCGTGCGCTCGCGCTGATTCTCGATGATCCGGTAGTGGGCACTCTCCAGCCCTTCGTTCACTGGATTGCCTATAACATTCCCGCCACCGCCGCTGACCTGCCCGAAGGCCTGTCTCCAGATGCCATTGTCACCCACCCCGGCCTAGAAGGCATGATCAATGGTGCCAACGGCATTCGGCGCTCGGGCTATTTCGGCCCTCGCCCACCCGTCGATGGCAAGGTGCATACCTATAATTTCCGCATCTATGCGCTAGACCACGAGATGAACTTGGCCGATGGGCTCAATAAGGCCTCTCTGCTCGAGGCGATGCGCGGGCATATATTGGCCACGGGGCTGCTGACGGGGAATTTTCAGTACACGGAGTAAGAGCTTGGGTTTCACCGAAGCGAAGGCCCCCATCGAGATTTGTCATGCCCCCCAGAAGCCGCCGTGTCCTCCAAGCCATCTTGTATGAAGTGTTCGCTATTGCCTTCGTCGGCCCAATGTTGAGCCTAGTCTTCGAGCAGTCGGCCGCCTCATCCCTCGGCCTAGCCATAGTCCTCTCGAGCATCGCACTGGCCTGGAACTATGTATTCAACACGCTCTTCGAACGCTGGGAGGCCCGGCAGTTGGCTAAGGGGCGCTCATTCACTAGGCGCCTCTTGCATGGAGCTGGATTCGAGGGAGGCCTCGTTATAATACTGGTTCCGGTCATGGCCCTCTGGCTGGAGATCTCGCTTTTCGCCGCGTTCCTCTCGAATCTTGGCCTGCTGGCATTCTTCTTTGTCTATGCCATTGCCTTCACATGGGCCTTCGACCGCGTGTTCGGCCTTCCTGCCTCTGCATCCAAGCGCGATGATGCCTAGTGCCGAGGACAGTATCGGATAGACATACCCATCTGCGCCTATCTTCTGGACATCGATACGCTCAAATCGCGCCGTATATTTAATCTCAATATGCTATCAGTTATGCTATCCAAAATTCCCGCGCCAATTTCGAGTATCATTTGGACAAATAACAGAAACCGACACCACTAATGCTCCACTTCGTGGTACATGAGTTTAAGAAGCAGAAGAGCCTATGAAAACTATTGCAACACTTCTATCTATCGGCTTTGCCGCGCTAGTTGCCCTTATCTGGTATCAAGAGCACACCTTCTACCTCCCCAACGAAAACGAATTGCTCAACGATGCGGACGTGGCCCAACATCTTCAGCAGTTCGACTTGACTCATGAAAGATACGCGCAGATACCAACCGGAATCTATTTAGACTCGCTGCATTTCAAGAGCGCCAATGACGTCTATGTAAGTGGCTATGTATGGCAAGAGTTCGCGCCAGAGAATCTAGGGTCTATACGAGAGGGTGTTATTTTCCCCGATGCGGTTGAAACCTTGACGATCGAGGAAGCCTATCGAATTAACGTCGATGGAGTAACTGTGGTCGGATGGTATTTTGAGGCCAATTTACGCCAGGCATTCGTCTACAAGAACTATCCCATTGACCACAAAACGATCTGGATAAAATTATTACCTAAAGATTTTGACAGCAGCGTGGTGTTGGTGCCCTCGTTCAGATCCTATGAGAATATCAGCCCTGGCTCCTCCTTCGGTCTGGCCACCGATATCCTCTTGGAGGGCTGGTCGGTAGACGAGACCTACTTTGATCTTGTTGCGGTGAAGTTTGATACCAATTTTGGCCTAGCTGATCACCATCGCAGTATCGTTCCCGAGCTGACCTATAACGTAGTGGTAAAGCGCGAGTTCATGAGCGCCTTTCTGGTTAACATCACGATGTTGTTAGTCAGCATGTCATTGCTATTTAGTTTAGTGATGATGATGACCACTAAGGAGGCATTGAAGAACGCCTATGACCTTAGCGTATCAGGCTCTATCGGGGCTAGTGCCGGCATTTTCTTCGTAGTGTTGATTGCCCATATCAGCCTTCGAGAAAAATTCCCCAGCTCTGGCATAGTCTATCTAGAGTATTTCTACATCCTCGCCTATGTGTATATTTTGCTTACTGCGTTGACGAGCTACCTATTCAACACTAAAACGGAACCTGCCTATACAGGGCTGTTCAAGGACGATGCATACGCAATTAAGCTGCTTTACTGGCCGGTATATTTTTTCGTGTTGTTATTTATCACATGGGCAAATTTTAGATAGTTTGCCAACTAACGCGGGTTTTTATAAGAACTGCTGTATCGCACAAATCGAGTAAGTCGCAATGAACCGTCGTAAGAAAGGCAATCAAATTTTGAAGGCGCGCGCCAAGAAAGCGAACGCGAAACTGGCGCCGAGGAATAAGGCCAAGTACGTCACTAAGGCTGAGCGGGCGCAACTAGCCGAACAGGCCACTCAAGATGCAGTCTCTGCCTCCGAAGGCTGAGCGGATGTCTAGGAGCTCACCATGAAACTCACTATTGTTCTCGCAACACTTCTAGCGTTGGCCTCTTGCGCCGCAAACGCAGCCGATCAAGATTCCATACAGGCGCGCAGAGAAACGGTTCAGACCCGAGTGCTCGCCGGCGAGAACGCTCCGCTTAGCCGACCGCAATTAATGGGCTTTTGCAGCACCCAAGACAGTGTGCAGTGGTGCGAGGGTTTTATTGCGGCCATTCTCACCGTTTACCAGATTCCACGCGAGTGCCTGCCTAGAACCGACATGGCGCGCTTTATGAACGGACAAGTTTGGGAGCTGACTAGCGAATGGCTTCATAGGCAGGCACAAGACTCGAAGCACAGTTTCTTCGACGCTGTCACCAGTGCCCTAGCCGAACAGCAGAGATGCCCTATGGGAGCATTACTTCCCTATATGGGATCCGAGCTGGTGCCATATTCGGAAGCGGAACTAGAAGAGATGCGCTATCTGATGAACCCGACTCCATTGGAGGAGGTAACCCCGACCTATCCCCCTTCGGCCCGGCGCGATGGGATCGAAGGCTGGACACAGGTATCGTTCACCATGACGGAGAATGGCGATGTAAAAGATATCGTCATAGTAGACTCCGACCCAGCGCAAATATTCGATGCCGCCTCTATAGAGGCAGCGTCGAAGTTTAAGCTAAGACCGATCCTGCGGGGCGGCATTGCGATCGAAGTCCCGAATCTCCAGCATGTGTTTCGATTTAGCTTAGAACAAGATTGATAGCTTTGACTTCTGTGCCATTAAAGCCAGATGACAAGTCGAATGATTTAGAAGGAAACACGGTGATTGACTGTATGCACGATTGAATATATCAATCATCGTCGATAGATTTTTACGATCGCACACAGGATTTTAGAGCCTTCGCCCTACCACCTAGATTGCGCTAAAAGCGGCGTAGATCCAGCGCTAGCAAGGCTCTCCGACATTAGCGCAAAGCAAGCCAAGCCCACCGATTACCTCCTCACAATTTTTCCTATTACCGCAATAGTTTTAAACGACTGTTTAGAGTCTTTTCGCTGACTCTATAATTTTCGTAATTACAACAGTGAGGAGTGCTATATGTTCGGAAAAAAATTACCCTTAGTTACCGCAATTGCGATCGGCCTATCATCGTTCGCTTCCATCAATCTCGCGAACGCCCAAGGCACCATGGTTAATAATGACTATTGGTGGCCTAATCAATTGGATCTGCAGCCCCTGCGCATGCACTCCTCCGAGTCTAGCCCGGTGGGTGGAGACTTCGACTATGCCGCGGAGTTCAACAAGCTAGATCTGGACGCGCTCAAGCAGGATCTGGTCGATTTGATGACAGACTCCCAGGCTTGGTGGCCTGCGGACTATGGCCATTATGGTCCCTTCTTCATCCGCATGGCCTGGCACAGCGCCGGCACCTATCGCATCAGCGATGGCCGCGGCGGCGCGGACGGTGGCGCGCAACGCTTTGCGCCACTGAATAGCTGGCCAGACAACGTGAACCTCGATAAGGCTCGGCGCTTACTCTGGCCGATCAAACAGAAGTATGGCCGCAGCATATCCTGGGCCGACCTAATAGTGCTTACCGGCACCGTCGCGATGGAGTCCATGGGCTTTACGACGATGGGCTTTGCCGGTGGGCGTACGGACGAGTGGGAACCTGATGAAATCTATTGGGGTCCAGAGGGCGAGTGGCTGGGCGACGCGCGCTTTAGCGGCGACCGCAATCTTGAAGACCCACTTGCCGCCGTGCAGATGGGCCTTATCTATGTGAACCCAGAAGGCCCTAACGGCAACCCAGACCCATTGGCCGCCGCAGCGGATATCCGTGAGACCTTTGGCCGCATGGCGATGAACGACGAAGAAACAGTGGCATTGATCGCGGGTGGACATACCTTTGGCAAGGCCCATGGCGCAGCGGCCCCTACTGGCTGCGTTGGCGCAGAGCCTGAGGCTGCAAGCATCGAAGAACAAGGCCTTGGCTGGACAAACACCTGTGGCACTGGCAGCGGGGCCGACACGATCTCCAGCGGCCTAGAAGGCGCATGGACCGTTAACCCGACAGCTTGGACCCACAACTATCTGCAGAACCTCTATAACTGGGAATGGGTGCAGACCAAGAGCCCAGCGGGAGCCACTCAGTGGATACCCGCCGGCAACGCCGCGGCGGACCTAGTACCCGATGCGCATGATCCTGACCTGCGACACGCTCCCATCATGTTCACCACCGACCTCGCACTCAAGGAAGACCCTGCCTACGGAGAGATTACTCGCCGCTGGCTGGACAACCCCGAGCAATTCGAACAGGCCTTCGCGAGCGCGTGGTTCAAACTCACGCATCGCGATATGGGCCCGAGCACTCGTTACCTCGGTACCATGAAGCCCGACGCAACGATGATCTGGCAGGATCCTGTCAGTGCCATCGACTATTCGATGGTCAACGCCAGAGATATCGCCCAACTCAAAACGAGCATCCTTGCCTCTGGGCTGAGCACTGGGCAACTGGTTAACACCGCTTGGGCGTCGGCTGCCACGTTCCGCGACACCGATATGCGTGGCGGTGCCAATGGCGCGCGCATTCGTCTTGCGCCACAGAAAGATTGGGCCGTTAACAACCCAAGCGAGCTGGCCAGCGTGTTGAGTGTGCTCGAAGGCATACAGAACGACTTCAACAGTGGCAGTTCACGCAGGAAGATCTCTCTTGCCGATTTGATCGTATTGGGCGGCAACGCGGCGATAGAACAGGCGGCCGAGAGGGCGGGCTACGATGTAGAGGTGCCCTTCGCACCAGGTCGTGCAGATGCGACCCAGGAGCAGACTGATGTCGCCTCGTTCGCGGTGCTCGAGCCAAAGTCCGATGGTTTCAGAAACTACCATATGGATGTCAATGGCCGATCTCCCGCAGTGGAACTGGTGAAGCGTGCGGACTTCCTAACGCTGACGGTCCCCGAAATGACCGTACTCGTTGGCGGCCTGCGCACCTTGAATGCCAACGCCGGTGGCATACAACACGGCGTGTTCACAGATCAGCCTGGCACTTTGAGCAATGACTTCTTCGTAAACTTGTTGGACATGTCTATCGAGTGGTCAAAGAGTCCTTCCGAAGAGATCTACGAGGGCCGCGATCGTGCGACCGGTGAGGTCAAGTGGACGGGCACGCCAACTGACCTAATATTCGGATCGAACTCGGAGCTACGTGCGGTTGCAGAGTTCTATGCGGCGCAAGATTCCAAAGAGCAATTTGCGAATGACTTCGTCGCAGCTTGGAATAAAGTAATGACGCTGGATCGCTTCGATCTTGAGTGAGTCTTATGAGGAGAAATAGCGCGATTATTGCTATTTGATGACAAAAGAAGCGGTGGCACTTAGTGTCGCCGCTTTTTTTTTGCGAACTACTGTGCGAAGCCGATATGCGCATTCGCGAGACAGGCTAAGTCTTCACCATTAATAGGTAAAATCTATCTTCTAGGTAGAATTAAACGAATATACTCATCGATAGGTCCAAGTAATACTCTAGACGAAATCCTATAAAGTTCGCTAACGCTAGCGCAATAAATCTTCCGGAGAAAATTATGTCTCAAAGCAAATGCCCAGTGATGCACGGTGGGGCTACAGAGAGCAGCATGTCCAACATGGAATGGTGGCCAAAGGCCCTGAACCTCGACATCCTTCACCAACACGATAGCAAGACCAATCCAATGGGAGCGGACTTCAACTACCTCGAAGCGGTCAAGAAACTCGATGTAGCCGCCCTCAAGAAAGATATGCACGCATTGATGACAGACAGCCAGGACTGGTGGCCAGCCGATTGGGGCCATTACGGCGGCCTCATGATTCGTATGTCTTGGCACGCGGCAGGCACCTATCGCATCGCCGACGGTCGCGGTGGCGCAGGTACGGGCAATCAGCGCTTCGCGCCAATCAACTCATGGCCAGACAACGTCAACTTAGATAAGGCTCGGCGCCTGCTGTGGCCAATCAAGAAGAAATACGGCAATAAGCTGAGCTGGGCCGACCTGATCGCCTATGCAGGCACCATCGCTTACGAGTCCATGGGCCTGAAAACCTACGGCTTCGCCTTCGGCCGTGAAGATATATGGCAACCAGAGAAGGATACCTATTGGGGATCGGAGAAAGAGTGGCTCGCCCCCAGCGGCAGCGAGGGCAGCCGCTACTCTGGCGAGCGCGACCTCGACAATCCACTAGCCGCCGTGATGATGGGCCTTATCTACGTCAACCCTGAGGGGGTCGATGGCAATCCAGATCCACTCAAGACCGCTCACGATGTGCGTGTCACCTTCGAGCGTATGGCCATGAACGATGAGGAGACCGTCGCTCTCACCGCCGGCGGACACACCGTCGGCAAGTGTCACGGCAACGGCAAGGCCGAGTTGCTCGGTGCAGACCCAGAGGGTGCTGAAATCGAGGACCAGGGTTTCGGCTGGTTAAACAAAACCAAGCGCGGCATCGGCCGCGACACGATGTCCAGTGGCATAGAAGGCGCGTGGACGACTCATCCTACGCAGTGGGACAACGGCTATTTCGCCCTGCTGCTCAACTATGAGTGGGAACTAAAGAAGAGCCCAGCGGGAGCATGGCAGTGGGAGCCAATCAACATCAAAGAGGAAGACAAGCCGGTAGATGTTGAAGACCCCTCACGTCGCTACAATCCGATCATGACAGATGCCGACATGGCGATGAAGATGGACCCCGAGTATCGCAAAATATCCGAGCGCTTCGCCAAGGACCAAGCATACTTCTCCGAAGTGTTCGCACGCGCATGGTTCAAACTGACTCACCGCGATATGGGACCTAAGACTTGTTATATCGGGCCCGACGTCCCTAAAGAAGACTTGATCTGGCAAGACCCAGTGCCAGCCGGCACCACGGACTATGATATCGATGCGGTAAAGGCCCAGATCGCAGACAGCGGTCTGTCTGTCAGCGACATGGTCTCCACCGCGTGGGACAGCGCCAGAACCTTCCGCGGCTCTGACAGACGCGGTGGCGCCAACGGCGCGCGCATCCGCCTAGCACCCCAGAAAGACTGGGAAGGCAATGAACCTAAGCGTCTTAGCAAGGTATTGGCCGTGCTCGAGAGCATTGCCGCCAAGAGTGGCGCAAGCGTTGCCGATGTCATCGTACTTGCGGGCAATGTGGGCGTCGAGCAGGCCGCGAAAGCGGGTGGTTTTAAGGTAACGGTTCCGTTCTCACCGGGGCGCGGCGACGCCACAGCACAGATGACAGATGAGGAGGCCTTCGCAGTATTGGAGCCAACCCACGACGGCTATCGTAATTGGCTCAAGAGAGATTACGTCGTCAGCGCTGAGGAGCTGATGCTAGACCGCACTCAGCTAATGGGCCTAACCGCCCATGAGATGACAGTGTTGGTCGGCGGCATGCGCACGCTTGGCAGCAACTACGGCGGCACCAAGCATGGCGTGTTCACGGATAAAGTAGGCGCGCTATCGAACGACTTCTTTGTTCACTTGACGGATATGAATTACAAGTGGAAACCTGCAGGCGAAAATCTGTACGAGATCTGCGACCGTAAGACCGACAAGGTCAAGTGGACCGCGACGAGGGTAGACCTTGTGTTCGGCTCCAATTCGATCCTGCGCGCCTACGCAGAAGTCTATGCGCAGGACGACAACAAGGAGAAGTTTGTGCACGACTTCGTTGCCGCATGGACCAAGGTGATGAACGCAGACCGCTTCGATCTTCGCTAAGCAACCGTGTGCCCCTCGTTCATGCGTTAGTTCTCTAGCGCATGCACGATCGGCGCGGTGCATTAGCCTACATAGACACCTCTACTCTCCCGATCAGTGCAACAGCATTGCTCGGGAGAGTTATTTCTGATTATGAAAAAGGAAGCCACATAATGAAAAACTATTCCTACTCACTAGCATACCGAAGCTTACTCGCAGGGCTTATTCTCGCCATGCTTTCCTTGTCGGCCAATGCCGCGTCCAAGGACGAGATCGATATCAACGTCGAGGAGGCACTGTCGAAATTTTATCAAGAGTCGAATGCGGGCAAACGCTTGGCCGAGCGCGCAGTTGGGATGCTAGTGTTCCCGAGGGTGATCAAGGCAGGCATCGGCATCGGTGGCGAGTACGGCGAAGGTGCCCTAGTGGTCGACGGACAGACTATCGATTACTACAACACCGCGGCGGCCTCGATCGGCCTGCAGTTCGGGGCACAAGTGAAATCCCAGATCATCATGTTTATGACGGACGCCGCTCTGGAGACCTTCCGCAACAGCGAAGGCTGGGAGGCGGGTGTTGACGGCAGCGTAGCTCTGGTCGAATTCGGAGCCGGCGGTGAAGTGAGTTCCAACTCTGCCCAGGCCCCAATCATCGGCTTCATTTTCTCGAACAAGGGCCTAATGTATAACCTCACCTTCGAAGGTTCGAAGATGACGAAGCTTAGTCGCTAATCTGCAAGGAATATTCTGTGAGCGATTAGGAGAGACTAAGCCATACTCGCAAGCAGATTCACTACTGCGCTTGAGACTCTCCCTGTTGCTGCGCGATAGCCCGACCGATGTACGCTCTGAGCTGTTCGACTCTATCGGCATAAGCCGCATCGCTGTCGATGCGCATGAGAGCCGTGTTCGCGGTCGCAAAGTTCTCGAGATTCACCGCAACGATCGCCAAGAGATAATAAAGCTGCGCCGGCACTTCCTCAGCATACCCTTCTATCGACGCGGATAGTGCCGTCTCGGCCTCTAGGTAATTCTCCCGCTGTAGGTATAGTTGCCCAAGTCGCCAGTTCGCCTCCCCGCGCTCATCGATTAGCGCCGCACGCTCAAATTCTCGCACCGCGAACTCGAACTCTCGTGCCAACATCCACAGCTCACCCAGAAGCATGCGATCTTCGAAGTTGACCGCTTCCGGGTTCGATCGAAACGTTGTCTCTAACACTTCGGCGCCATCGGCAGGCATGCCCAAAATATTAAACAGCGTGGCCAAATTTTTCGCGTCGCTAAACCCAATTTCCTCTACGACCGACGAGATCGCTAACCCTGCGGCACCCTTAGGAACATTCTCCAACAATAGGTAGATGCTCGCCAACTGTCGCCACCAGCGTGCGTTGCCTGGCTCCTCGGCGATAATGCGCTCGATCAATACTAAAGCCTCGTCACTCCGGTTCAGTCGTGTATAGCTAAATGCAAGCAGTTCTAGCCATTGGTTCTGCGGTTCCTCGGAATCGGCAATAGCGCGCTCCAATACCGTGGCAGCGGCATCGAAGTGCTCCAATTGCAGATTGGTATACGCGAGGATCGCCAGTTCGGCAGGACGCGGGCTAGCAACCTGTTCTGCCCAGATAGTCAATTGAGTGAGGGCCGCTTCCGGTTCATTCGCCATCAGATGTAATTGCCCCAACAGAAAACGCAGCCTTGGCACATAGTCATCTTCCTGCCCAGCGAGCGCAGCGGCGATCTCTTCTCGGGCTATCTCTGCCTGATCGTGTTGAAGCAATAGCGCAGCGCGCTCATAGAGGATGTAACCGCGATCACTGGAATTCTCCGGGCGAGTGTCTATCAACTCCTGAAGACTCGCCAGTGCCTGCTCCGGGTTCTCTTCAGCCCTATCTAGCAGCATCAGCACGCGCTGTGCCATGCGCGGCGACATGCTTTCGGCGGCGCTGGCGTGCACACTTAAAAATGCCATCAGGACAAGGAGGAAGACGCGGATCATCGGTTCGCCAATGTGAAGTCAATGTGAATTTGCGCTGCAATCTGCGTTGCCACGCCGTCGCGAACGACGGGACGGAATCGCCAACGCTTTGCCGCCGCTATAGCGGCACGCTCGAACTCGCCCTCAGGGTAAGACGCGGTCACCTCAGGGTTTACAACTGCGCCCTCTGCGGTCACTGTAAAAACTAGCTCTACCCACCCTTCCGTCTTGCGCAGTAATGCCGACGGCGGATACTGGGGCGGCAGCATAGTCATTGGAATCAGATCATTGGCCGACATAAGATCTATGCCACCCACGCTATCGGCGATAAGCGACTGGCCGATTCCGATACCGCCACCTGAACTGGCGCCGGCACTTAACAGGCTAGTCACTTGAAAGGCATCGAAGTCACCCGACACTGCACTAGCGCGATTAGCGATGTTTTCGACCTCGGCCCTCGGCCTTTCTATATTCTGCGGCTTAGGAGGCGCAGGCCTGCGCCTGTCTCGGCTTCGCGTGTCCTCATCCTGAAAGGTACGCACGAACTCGATGGCCTGTGTGTCGAGTAGATCGATCACCCGAACATTGTCTTTGGAGATCATATTCTCCATCAACAAATACAATCCCATATTGATGAGTATTGCGACCAAGATAATACCGGCAATTCTCACAGACCCAGTCCCTGATCTACCGCCGCTGCCGCGAGCGCCACCTTGCTCGCGCCCGCGAGACGAGCCTGATCTATCACCTCGACCACTATGCCCGTTCGTGAGTTTTGATCAGAAAGAATAACAACTGACGCGTCGGGGGTTTCTACAAACATTCGCTCGATCACCCCTCGTAGACGCCGAATATCGATTTGATCGCGATCGATCCATACTTCCCCTGTGTCGGTGACGGCGATGAGTATGGTAGCCGACTGCTGGACTACCGTTGACCTCGCTACAGGCTGATCGACATCTACTCCGGGAAACTTCACAAAGGTGGAATTGACGGCGAAAAAAATCAACAGAATAAAGACCATATCGATTAAGGGCGTCAAGTTGATTGCGGCACCACCGCCTTCGTCTTGCCTGTGCAGTCGCATCATAATGTTCTATCCCGTTTCTTGCGCGCAGCGCTGGGGCTTTGCTGTGCACCCAGGCGAGCGGCTAGATGCTCGGTCTCTCTTCGCACCCTATCTGTAAGATCGCTGGCGAAATAGATACCGGTTAGCGCCGTTAGCAAGCCGGCCATGGTGGTAATGAGTGCCTCCGATATCCCATCTGCCATGCCTCGCACATTGCCCGACCCAAACACCGTCATGACCTCGAAGGTCTTAATCATGCCGGTAACGGTGCCCAGCAAACCGAGCAAGGGGAGAATTGCGGTGATAACGTGAATCGTACCGATGGAGGTAGAGAGTTTTGCGCGGAACGAGTCGGTAAGGCTGGCACGCAGACGACGGTCCACTAGCGGGCTATTGCTGCGATTCTCTAACCAATAACGCAAGGTCGTCTCTGCCAGTTTTTTCTCCGTTCGCCAGAAGAAAATATAGCGATCTAGAATCAGCACCCACATCACGCTCGATAGGGACATAATCGCGATGACGATCCAACCGCCCGCCATAAGGCTACTGTTCGCTAGCAGCTGACTAAACATGGATGCTTTCCTGCGCGCGACCGGTGGCAAATAGATCAGATGCAATCTCGTCTAGTCTCGTGATCAGGCTATTCGTGCGTCCCTGCAGATAGCTGTGCAACAGGAGAATCGGAATGGCCACAGCTAAGCCCAGTTGCGTTGTCACCAGAGCCTGGGAGATACCACCGGACATCAAGCGGGGGTCGCCAGCTCCAAACAAGGTAATAACCTGAAACGTCTCGATCATTCCGGTGACGGTCCCCAACAGCCCGAGCAGGGGACTGACGGCAGCGAAGATGGCCAGGGTGGAAAGGCCGCGCTTGAGTCGCTCCGCGGCGATGCTCACAATCTCGTCCATCTTGACTGACATCGCGTCCGCATCGTTGAGAAAACTCTTATTCTTGGCTATTTCCTGCAACTGGCTGATCGCGTGATTGCCGTCATTGCGATCGTTCTTCAGCACCTGCTCAAACCTGCGCGAGGCCAGACTTACGACCAGTACTCGTTGGATGCCCAGCGCAAATCCAAGCAGACCGATGCCAATGATAATATAGCCGATCATCCCGCCCTGCTGGACCCTCTCCGCTAGCTCTGGCCTTTGCACTATGAGCGACAAAATCGCGCCGCGAGAGGGATCGATGGCGACCCGAGCAAGGGCCTCATCGCCCTGCTCGAACGCTCGTGCATTCGCGCTATCGACGCCTATGGGTTGACGAGAGAGCGCCAACAGGCGCCCGCTCTCTGGCAGGAAGCGCAAATACTCGCCGTCGGAGAGCGCCGAGAATGTGCCAATGCGCGTAACCTGCCGCAGCTGTTCCTCACCCGTTGCTGTGATGATGGGCACCTCGTAGCGCGCCACTTGACCACTGAGCGTCATCTCATCCAGAAACAAGAGCCACAATTGCCTTAGTTGTGCAGCCGTTGGAATCGTCCTGGTGTCGGCAAGCTCCTCCAGAAACGGGATGCGCTGGCCTAGCTGCGCTGAAACCATCGAATTCTGCACCATTGGCACCGCATCTGCGGCCACCTGACTGACCACCGTGAAAACCTCTGCGAGATCGCCCGATCTCTCATCGAGTGCAGTCGCCAGATCTGCCAACTCTCGCTCGCCCTGCTCATAGGCTAAACGCAATCGATCCGCCTCCGCCTCCTCCTGTTCACGTCTAGTGGTGGCCTCTTCCAAGAGGCTGGAGCGTTGCTCTCGTTGCTCGATGAAGCGTTGCTCCCTGCGTTCCAGTTCTGCGCGTCTGGTCGCCGTCCCTTCACGCACCGAAGTAACGAGTTCCGCGATGGACTGTGGGGATTGCTCTGTGTCCGAAGCCGGTGTGGAATTATTATCTTGTGCGAAAACGGCTGTACACATGAGCATCAGGAGAACTGCTGAGACTGCCTTCATCGTATAGCCCCCTGCGACCACAGCGGTAGTTCGATAAGATCGGGAGGGGCCTGTTCACGTGCAACGCGAACGGCATAGTCCAATGCGTCGAGATAGCCGCTATCCAACTTATGCCAACTGTCCGTCTCTGGGTTCCAGATACCCGCCTCGTTGCGGTCTAGACTCAGAAAGTACAGGCCTACGCGGCCTACACGTAGGAAATCGACGGTAAGGGCTTTGCCCTCGAGGGAGATCGGGCCTTCGTATACTTCTAGCGACTGCCCATACTCGGCCTCGATCTGGTAAGACTCGATCACGCGGCGGTACTTCTCGGCAATATCGACATCCGAACGAGTCAACACGGTTTTCAAGGTCGCAAGACGTGCAGAGCGCTCCTCCACCAGCATCGGTTGATCCAGCTCGATGAACTGCTCGAGCACATCGACCATTTCAACCATCAATGGCACGATCGCCTGCCTGACGACCTCTACCTCAGCCAACTCGGCATTGAAGCGATTTTTCTCGATTGCCTGACTGGCCAGCAGTTGACGCAGATTCTGATTATAGGTCGCCAAGTCATCGTAACGGCGCTGCTCCTGGTTATAGGCCGAGAGCATCGCCAGCGACTCATCATCGAGCGCTTCGATGCGCTGCTGACTCTGTTGCGCATCGCGTTGTAATTGCTCCTGTTGCGCCACGACATCGCCAACACCCTGCCCATGACAGACGCTAGCGAAAAGTGAAATAAGAAAAATCAATTTGCAACGTTGGATAGGGTGGATCAAGGGGCTTTCCTCCTCAGTGGCTCGGCGCGATCGAGTCACTAAACTGTGACAAGACCCCGCCGAGTATAGCGGAGAGGGAAAAATAGATTACTGACCTGCATCAATGGATTAGAGAAAGCTACTGGAGTAATAGACTCAGCTTACTGCGGACGACGGAACATGCCCATATAGACAGACTTGCCCAGCACGTGCCCTTGCATTGCGGCCAAAACAGCCTCGCGGGTAGCGATTGGATCATCCGCGGCCATTACAGACAATGTAGTGTCTAGCGCATACACCTCGAACAGGTAATGATGCTTAGGACCGGCGGCTCCGGCGCCAGGACCGCGATACACGCGCCCTGTCGCGCTGATCTGCGTTGCGCCATTGGGCAGCATATCGCCCTGCGGCTGATTCTCCTCGAGGCCCATGGCCGAACCCGGAATATTCCACACCACCCAATGCACCTGCGTGTGCGTGCCGCGATTAGGCGCGAAGTCTAGGTCCATCATGTTCACCACGAAGGATTGCGTGCCCGCCGGCGCGTTCTCCCAATGCATTGCGGGAGAGGTGCCCCCGCCGGGCAGTGCGCCTTGCGCGGCCTGTGAGAAGCGCACCGGGATATCGTCGCCATCGCTAAACCCGTCTATCGATAGCGTGAACGCGGTGCTCTGCGCCTGCACGGAGCTCACACCAAGCGTGGTACAGAACAATATGGCTAATGCCTTGAGAGTCATGCGCATCGATTATCTCCTGATAGCTGATGTCTATTCGTGAGTGCTCGATACTAGAGCTCCCCTCGTAAAGCGGTCAAGGGAAGAATGCCACGACCCCAAAAGCCTCGCTTCGACTTCAAACTACTCTGACCCCTTTGCTGGAAAGTAATGCTCGGTGCGCTTGGCAAAGGCCACTAGGGACAGCATCACCGGCACCTCGACTAACACGCCCACCACCGTTGCCAGTGCCGCGCCAGAATCTAGGCCGAATAGGCTTATGGCAACGGCAACGGCCAATTCGAAGAAATTGGATGTCCCTATAAGGGCTGCTGGGGCTGCGGTGCTAAAGGGAACGCGCCACACAAAGGCCCAACCATAAGCAATAGCGAAGATGCCGTAACTCTGAATCAGAAGTGGCACGGATATCAAGACTATGACTAGGGGTTCTTCTAGGATCGTCTGGGCTTGGAAGCCAAACAGCAAGATCACGGTTGCCAGCAAGCCCATGATTGAGAATGGCTTGATCTGCGCGGTAAATACGGAAATCCTCGCGAGGCTCTCAGCCGCATCGAGCTTTCTTCGCGTGATGTAACCCGCGATCAGCGGAATGAGTACATACAGAATCACCGAGATCGTGAGCGTCTCCCAGGGCACGATAATATCGGTCACGCCAAGCAGCAACGCCGTAATCGGCGCGAAGGCGAAGACCATAATAATATCGTTCAAGGAGACTTGCACCAGCGTGTAGTTCGCGTCCCCCTTGACCAGTTGGCTCCACACGAACACCATCGCCGTGCACGGCGCTACGCCGAGCAAAATCATCCCGGCGATGTACTCCTTGGCTGACTCCGGTTCGACCAATCCCGCGAAAATATGCTCGAAGAACAAGATGCCAAGGGCCGCCATCGTAAATGGCTTTATAAGCCAATTCACCACCAGTGTTATACACAGTCCCTTAGGTTTTTTGCCGATATCCTTAAGCGAGGCGAAGTCTACATTCACCATCATTGGGTAGATCATCACCCAAATAAAAACTGCGACCACCAAGTTGACGTTGGCATACTCAACCGACGCGACCGCCTGAAAAAGACTCGGAAATAGCGCCCCGATTGTCACACCGCAGGCGATGCAAGAGCCTACCCAAATTGACAGATAGCGTTCGAAAAAACCGATGTCCGGTGCTGTTTCACTCATATCCTTTCATTCTCTTCTCTAGCGCTCAATCCCATAGCCCTGCACCTTTGGATTCGGCGTGCCGCCGCCGTCGATCACCGACTGGCTCACCACATTGGTGAAGCGCTGCCGAATATTGAGGGGCGCGTGTCCGGGCAATTGGATGAACATGAGTCCGATTAGGTCCTCTACAGGATCGGCGTAGTATAAGGTGCCATAGGCCCCGCCCCAACCATAGCTTCCCGGTGATGCCGTATCGTATGACAGGGTCGGATCGACGAGCACGCCGAAGCCTAGACCGAAGCCGAAGCCAGGCCCGCGTACGTACACATCTTTATCACCTGTGTGATTACTAATCATGAGCTCTACCGTCATGCGACCTAATAGCCGCACTCCGTTGAGTTCACCGCCATTGGCGATCATCTGCGCGAAGCGAATATAGTCAGAAGCGGTGCTGTTCAAGCCCGCTACGCCCGGGAAATAAGTACTTGGCTCCTCGAACGCGGCGGCCTGCTGTAACTCCGACTCACCGTTCGCAGTAGGCCTGTAGATTGCGGCCACCCTACTCACCTTGTCACGAGGAATATTGTAAAAGGTATCGTGCATCTGCAGAGGCTCGAAGATGCGCTCACGCAGGAACTGATCGATCGACTGCCCGGAAATTTTCTCTACCAGAATCGCCACATAGTCGGTGGAAGCTCCATACTGCCATTGCTCACCGGGGTGGAACGCCGCAGGAATTATCGCGGCGCGTGCGATGCGCTCGCCGAGGGTTGCGAATGCCTCACCATTGTTACTCACCCAACGCTGCTCCTCCTCCGTCAGGCCCATACCGTCTGGGTCCAAGCTTAGGCCCGAGGTGTGCGTCAGCACGTGACGGATAGTCACTGGCCGCGCCTGCGCAACATTGCTTGCGCGAGCACCGTCGTTGACTCGCACTTGGTGATCCGCATACTCGGGGATCCACTCGGAGATAGGATCGTCCAATCGGAAGCGCCCCTCCTCGAACAGCATCATCAACGCAGCGGACACTATGGGCTTGGTCATTGAAGCCAGATAGAAAATCGCATCCGTCGTCATCGGCATGTTCTGCTCGCGGTTATTCCAGCCGACCGCAGAGAGGTGCACGACCTTGCCATGGCGCGCCACGAGGCTGACCGCGCCCGCAATCTGCTTGGCATCGACGAAGCGCTGGAAATAATCATCGATGCGTTGCAGACGCTCCGATGACATGCCCACCGATTCCGGCCTGGCCTCCCGCAAATCCTCGGCGGCCATTGCCCCACTGCACTGCAGGGTAAACGCCGCAGCGATCAGTACGCCCCCTACAGTCGCCCGCGTTAGCTCTTGCAGAGAGCGCTTGTGAGGTTTTTTATTATTAGTCATGCAGCAGGCTCCTTTTCGTGAAAAACGGACAGATCGGCGGCAAATCACTGTAATTGTATGGAAAGGATAAAAGGTATATCGCAAGCGCGGGAATGTCGAGCATCAAGACTTGGGGTAGCGTTCAGAATTAGCTGCCGAGGTATTTGCTGCACAGATCTCCGTTTGTCACCCCGAGGCCGTGGACATTACCGGCTTGCAGCGCAAGCGTCAGCGCTATATGATTCGTATACGTTCCATATACTAAGGCTCTACTATGGGTATTGTAAAAATCAGTGACGAACTGCACGAAGACATTCGCAAGGCTAGCGCGGTCATGGTGCGCTCCATCAATGCTCAGGCCGAATACTGGATCAAGATAGGCATGCTCGCTGAGGCTAATCCGACCATGCCCTTCTCGCAGATCATGAGCGAGCAGATGAGGCATGCCGAGGTCGAGATAAGGAAGATCGCCTGTGGATGACGTAAAGCTTAAAAGTGCCGAGGAGCTAGTCTTAATGCGTGAGGCTGGGCGTTTGCTCGCCTTGGTTTTTCGCTACCTCGACACACAGATGAAGGCGGGCATGTCCACCATGGACATCAACAACTTGGCCGAGCACTATATCGTCGACGCGCTGAACTCTCGCCCTGCGAGTAAGGGACAATACGGTTATCAATACACACTAAATACTTCTGTGAATCATGTAGTTTGTCATGGCGTTCCCGCAGAGACTCAAACACTACGTTCCGGTGACATCATCAACGTCGATATCACCCTAGAGAAAGGTGGCTTCATCGCCGACTCTAGCAAGATGTATATGATTGGTGAGGTAGCACCACTGGCCAAGCGTTTGGTAGACAAAACCTATGAAGCCATGTGGGAAGGGATTCGAGTGGTTAAACCCGGCGCCACACTCGGGGATATCGGCCATGCCATTCAGCGCCATGCTGAAAAGAACGGTTACTCCATCGTGCGCGAGTACTGTGGCCACGGCATTGGCAGAGAAATGCATGAGGACCCGCAGGTGTTGCACTACGGGCAGCCAGGCAAGGGCCTTGTCTTACAAGAGGGCATGACCTTCACCATCGAACCCATGGTCAACCAAGGCCGCGCGAAAGTGAAGACGAAGAAAGATGGCTGGACCGTGGTCACGAGTGATAAGAAACTCTCCGCACAGTGGGAGCACACCATCGCGGTTACTTCCAACGGTTATGAGGTGCTTACGCTACGAGACGAGGAGTGTACTGCTACTGGCTAGCAAACGACTCAAGCGTTCGTATTTATGAAGAGGATGGTTAGCAACACTATTGCGTCACTAAGCGCGCGAAGCGAATGCAGCTCGTTCGACAGTAAATACAATAGCTGTCCCGAACTCAAAATTTTTGTCGAGCCCATGGCAGTAAACTCGATCGCACCGCTTATGCAATGCACGACAACTGGGCCGCTTACCTTGTGACTCTTGAATTCTTCGCCTGCACGGAACACGAGACGAGCCAGCTCCATATCGCGTGTCTTGACTATGGCCTTGGCGTGCTCCTCTGGCAAGTCTTGCGCCCAAGTTTCTAGGTCGACGATCTCTGCCGGTGATGCGTGATGTGTCGCCATGAATGCGTCCTCTATTATCGATTTTTAATTTTTATGTGACGATTAAAATACCCTGTGGCTCTGCGTTCTAGAAAATCTACAGAAGTTTCAACCCCCTTCAAAGGCGCACTTACTCCTTACGCAATAACTCTAGACGGATCCTTCCAATTGCGCCCATAGGGTTGAGCCCTTTTGGGCACACCCAAGTACAGTTGCCAATGCTGCGACAACGAAACAGGCTAAACGGATCCTGCATACTCTCTAGACGGGCGTCCCTAGCCTGATCCCGGCTGTCGAGAATGAACCGTAACGACTGCAACAAGGCGGCAGGGCCTAAATATTTCTCAGGATTCCACCAGGAAGAAGGACACTGGGAGGTACAACATCCACAGAGAATACATTCGTACAAGCCATCGAGTCTTGCCCGTTCCTGCGGCGTTTGTAGTCTTTCAATCGGTGGATTTGCATCAACGGTAATTAGCCATGGCATCACTCGTTCGTATTGCTTGAAAAACAGGGTTTGGTCTACCACTAGATCGCGAATCACGGGCATACCCGGCAAAGGGCGCACCACCAGCCGATTCGATGTAGAGAGTGCTTGTGTAACAGGGGTAATGCAGGCGAGAGCATTTTTGCCGTTGATATTCATACCGTCGGAGCCACAGACCCCCTCGCGGCAAGAGCGGCGATACGCAAGCGTTGGATCCTGTACGCGCAGATACTCCAAGGCATCCAATACCATCCGCACTCGAAACTCTTCGGGCAGTGAGAGCGTCTGCATATAGGGCGCCGCATCGACCTCAGGGTTGTATCGATAAATTTCCACGCTAACCATAATACGACTCCCTCCTCACTGCCGAAAAATTCCGATCCACAACAAGCTTGGACGATACTCACTGAAACGATATCTAAGACTTAGCTGGAGGGCCTAGGAGGATCGGCACGAAGACATAACCATAGCATAGGAATGCCGCAATCCAAGACAGCGCGGAGAGGCTGACTAGCAACTGCATATCGAGAACGCTGGCGCACACCCGTAGCAGCGCAGTGAGGTTGAGCAACACGATACTGCAGGTTAGCGCCGGGTGCGCCACCAGAGCGCGATTGGTGTGACCCAGCGCCGCACGACTCGAGACACTGACGATCATGCCTGCGATAGCCCCGGTGGTCAGCGCGTGTATCCCCGCAGATGGCGACACCCAGCCGAAACTGGCTAGCGCCATGAGTGCGATACCCAGTGGAATCCACGTATAGGACAAGTGCAGCATCCATACCAACGGATCACTCAAGGTGAGATGTCCTAGCCAACGCGATAGGCGCACGGCGTGCAGGGCGGCGGCGATCATGCCCAATGGCAGGGTCACGTTTGGCGCCACAGCTAACACGGAGCACAGCGCAAACCCTACAAACGCGAGTATCGCGAGGAGATCGATGTAATTAAACGCCGCTGGCATTCGGGCCGGAGCCGCTAGCGCCTGCTGCGACGCCGCCTGTCGCCGCAGCCAATTGCCAGTAAAGGCAGGGATAATTCGGCCACCGATAATCGTCACCAATAGCACCACCAAATACATTTGTGCCCATAGAAACTGGCGCTGCAGTGTCGCCTGATGCAGCTCAGCATAGTGCCAGCCTGCATCGATCAAAAGCATTGCTGCCAGCACAAACAGAAGCTTGTAGTTGCGTCGGTTGCCTGCACGCAGTATTTCGTTGGCGGCGATCAACAGTAGTAAAAACCAATAGCCTATGTCGAGAATTGCGGCGGCGACGGCGGAGCCCACGGCGAGGCGACCGCCAAGCCACACTGCACACAATAGCATTAGGGGCCAACCAGAGATCGCCGGCCTATTAGTCCAGTTAGCAACGGCGGTCAGGAGAAATCCGCCTATGGCGGCGCCGGCGAAGCCGTTGAGCATCTCGTGCCCGTGCCAGTAGATGGGGTTGCGTTGCCATGCGTAGGGCGCAATGCCACTCCACGTCAGCGACCAGAACAGCACCATGGCGATCGCCTGCACGACTAGCAGTATAAATAACGGCCGGAACGCATAGCTAAACAGCAGGTCAATACGATTCTCAGTCTTCATCGATGCACTCCTTATTCCTTGATGCCAAGCCGGGAAAGTAGACAGTAGGGTTGCCCGCGATTTCCCCGTAATGGCACCGACGCTGCTGGTAGAGAATTGTAGCAGTCTTTTATTGCGTATGAGCCTCGTTCAGAATTCGGTCTCTCGACTCGATCGAGTTTTCCCAGGCCGCTCGCCACACAACTACTGACGGCACAAGGACATATCACGTAGAATCCAAATTCGGCTTTTTTAGGACGACAGCAAAATACCCTATGCAGGCATTACAGAATTGGACAGCTAGCTTAGATTCCACCCAACGCTTACTGCTTTTACTTGCCGTCGCGATTGCCGCCCACGCACTAGTTTCCGTAATCAGAAGCGTCTCCTCTTACGCTATAATTCATTCGAGCGAGCGTAATTATCGCAAGACGGTTTCGCTGATAAGCCTGCTCTCCAGCTCATCCATATTCTTCATCTACTTTGCCGGAGTCGGGGTTGCCCTGAGCGAACTCGGCGTGCCCATTGCCGGCTATCTGGCTAGCGCCTCGATTATCGGGCTGGCGGTCGGTTTCGGTTCGCAAGGCTTAGTGCAGGACATCGTGTCTGGCCTTACCGCGATCTTCTCCAATATTTACGATATCGGCGATATGGTGGAGATTGGCGGCCAGGTGGGGGTGGTGAAGAACATCGGTTTACGCTTTCTGGAGATCGAGAACCCGCTCGGCGCTAGGGTGGTGGTGCCCAACCGCCTAGTCACAAACGTGATCAACTACAATCGCGGCTATATACACTGTATCGCCGATATCACGCTGCCAGAGCATGATGACGCAGGCCTCGTCGATCGGCTTACTCTCATCGCGAATGGCGTTTACGAGCAGTTCCCTGGCATTCTGGTCACCAAGCCCAGCATAGAAGGCATCAAGCAAACGAGCGCCGGGCGCCGCTATCTGCGCATCAAGTTTCGCATTTGGCCCGGCAGGGGCGCACCAATCGAGCAATCCTTTCGACAGGAGGTTGTCCAAGAGATCAGCAAGCTAGACGCCAGCTACAGAGAATGGATGGCGGCGGTGTATTACGAGGTTGAACTCAAGAACAAACCACCAAAAACGAAGAGGCCCACGCGATCAAAGGGGTCAGAGTAACTTGAATTTGATCAAAGGGGTCAGAGTAACTTGAATTTCAAGTTACTCTGACCCCTTTGATTACCCCTTTGATCCCGTTGATCCCTAGAACGACACCTGCATGCTAAGCCAAAAGTTGCGGCTCGCGGCCATCACGTTGTAGTGGTCGGTAAACTGCACCTCATCCGAGTCCGCATCGAAGACCCCGTTGCCGTCCAAGTCTACGAATGCGGTGCTGTAGGTGGTGAAGTCTTCGTTGAGCAGATTATTGACGCGCCCAAACAGGGTAACACTCTCATTCACCTTATAACGAAGGCCTAAGTTCCACAGATCGTATTGCTCGTAATACTGCGCCTCATCGAGCACGGTGTTCCAACCTCGATAACGGTCCGACCTAAGCTCCGACTGCAAACTCAGCGTTAGGTTTTCTAGCACATGCCAATCGAGCGTTGCATTGAGCATATGCTCCGCAGTGTTGGTGAGCGGCCTGCCGACCTCTGGGCCGCTTTTCTGCTCGCTGTCTGTCCACGTGTAGTTAGCGCTCAAGGTCCAGCTATCACCGATTGGATAACGCCCCGCCAGCTCAACACCCTTGATATCGACCTCATCGATATTGATCTTCTGTCGATAGGTCGAATAGCCCAATGAGTCATACGCCCCTAGATTTACGCAGGGCCGTGCGCCAGCGGTGGCTAGGCAGCTGAAAACGGTATCGCCGCTGGCAATCTTGTCCTCGAACGTCGTGTTGAAATAAGTGACGTTGACGTTTTGCCCGGAAAAGCCATTCCAGTACAACGCAATCTCACTGTTTACGCTGGTCTCTGGTTTAAGATCTGGATTACCGGCGAAAGGAGATGTCCCCTGACCACCGAAACCGGTGATGCCGTCGTAGAGGTCGGTCGTCTGCGGTGTCTTATAACCAGTGCTGACGCCGCCCTTCACCGTCCACGAATCGTTCAGAGTATAAACACCATATAGACGCGGTGAAATCTGGCTACCGAACACGTCGTGCTCGTCATAGCGTATACCGGCGGTGAGCGTGAAGGGAGTGACGGGGGTCCAGCTATCTTCGATGAACAGCGAGTACATTTCCTGATCTTGAACTCCGCCTGGTTGATTGCTCTCGAGCCCGAACACACCATCTTCAAGCTCACCATCAATTATTTGCCCGCCGATGAGTAGAATGTGACTACCGAAGGCGTCCAATGGAATATTAATGTTGGCATCCAACGTATATTGACTGCTGTCCAGCGGACGATCTGGTCGCGGCAGGAATGTGTTCTCGGCTAGATCACGACGCTCCTCTTCGCTCATCCCCGCATAAGCGCCATTACCATCGAACATATCTTGAAGCAGAAGTCGCTCGTCAACGGAAAGTGGTAGTGTGCGACCCTCGTTCGCTGTATCGACATAGGCTAAAGAGATAGAACTGGTACCGAATCCCCATTCGCCTTCGTGACTCAGGGACCACCAATCACGGTTGAACTGCTGATCCTCGGCGTAACCGGCTCTTGGATTGACCTTACCGCTGCGTGCCTGCCACAGGGCAGCAATATTGTCCTTGGTACCCAAGGGGTAGCTTATATCGCCGGTAATCGGATTGGTGAACGGGGTATTGTCATAGACCTGTTCGGAGCTGTCGTAATCGAAACGGATGGTGTTGCTCTGATTCGGAGTATAAGTGAGACTTACGCCGTATTCCTGAGTCTCACTGTCCACTGTTTTCCCACCCCCGCCGAAACCGACGCTACGGGTATGGGCATCGCCATTCGGGTCGATAGCGGGTTTAAGCTCTGGAGATGAAGGGTCCGATTCATAGAAACTGCCGCGGATACCAAGGGAGAGAGTATTCGCAATTAGCGGTCCAGTTAAGGAGAACTCCCCCTGCCTATCTTCACCGAATTGATCATTCTCCTGCATCGTACCACTGAGAGTTGCCGAACCGATCCAGCGATCGGCAACCTTCTTCGTGATGATATTGATCACACCACCTAGGGCATCGGCGCCATAGAGTGTCGAGGCTGGGCCACGTATCACCTCTATGCGCTCGATGGACTCCGCCGGGGGCATATGGCCGAAAGCGTTACCACCAAAGTTATTGGGATAGATATCGCCATGGTTGTTCTGACGCTTGCCATCGATAAGATATAGGGTGTACTCGCCGGTAAGCCCGCGCATACTCACACTGCCCTGTCCGGTCTTGTCACGACTAGTCCCAATATCGACACCCTCTTGGTATTTGAGCATATCCAGTAGATTGACATGGGGCCGTGTCAGAATCTCTTCTTGAGAGATCACGGAGATACTCGCGGGTGCATCGGTGATTTTCTGCTCGAAACCAGAGGCAGTTACGACAATCTCTTGCACTGGGTGGTCGTCAGCCGCAATGACATTGAATGTAGCCAGCGCTATGGCGGCAGAAAGGCTACAGAGAAGATACGGCTTAGGGTGAACAGTGAACATAGAGCGCTCCAAATGATAATTTAATAATAATGAGAATTATTATCATTTGAGAACCAATGTCAACTACTGCGTGCATCATCTGACGCAACGAGGCTGCAAGAAAGTGGTCTTGGGCTATATTTCAAGGGCTTGCACCCTCTCAGAACATGCCCTTGGCTTCAGGCGCAACAGCCCTCGACAGATTCGGCTATCTCCTCTACTTAGTCGCAGCAGCCAGCGGTCTTCTCCGAAGGGACGCAGCAGTTAGGCTTGCCCTTGGTCTCTGGGGTACAACAGGCGGCCTCTTCGGACTTAGCCTCCTCTTCGGAGAACAACTGCGCGTCTGCCATGGTCTTAAAAGACTCCCAGGCGACGCCCGAGGGGTCTTTTACCCACGCTTTACTAGAGCGGGCATAGCAGCAAACGGTATCGCCCTCGTCGAAAATCGCCATGTCAGCGTCTTGCAGGCGTTGGTGCAACTCCTCGAGCTCGATATCGTCTTCGACTTGCAGGCCCAGGTGATCGACACCCTGCTTAGCGCGAGTCGAGATTGCAAAATTTATGCGCGGATCATCCAGCATCCATTTCGCGTAGTCTTCCTTGCTCTTGCTAGGAGCGGCGCCGAACAAGGCAGAGTAAAACTTAATGCCCTCATCAATGCTTTTAACGCCAACGTGTATATGCATTCGCTTCATGGTGACAGTCCTCTACATTATTTACGATCAGGCTGCGCTAGTTCCGCAGCAGTTCTTCAACTCGATTGTGGAACATCCAGTTTTCTTGTCTTCCTTTATGCTGGCGAATTCCGCGCTACAGCAGTCCTTGACCATGAAACCGATGAGGTCTTGAACGACTTGGAAATTTGCCGAATAGATTACCGAACGACCCTGCTTGCGAGAGCCCACGACGCCGGCGTTGGCAAGGTGATTAAGGTGAAAAGAGAGCGTGTTATGAGGAATACCCAAAGCCTCACTTAGTGCGCCAGCGGCCATGCCCCCCCTGCCAGCCTCAACAAGGAGGCGGAAGGCGCGCAGGCGGGTTTCCTGAGAGAGGGCGTCGAAAATGATGAGCGTTCGCTTAATGTCCATATGTCTAGAATAGTGGA
This sequence comes from Gammaproteobacteria bacterium UBA5078, assembly GCA_002416505.1. GTDB lineage: Bacteria > Pseudomonadota > Gammaproteobacteria > Pseudomonadales > Pseudohongiellaceae > UBA5078. The sequence goes on along the minus strand of DIAM01000019.1, from coordinate 19,981 downwards.
CACGTTAGAGAGAAGTCAACAACTTCTTACGCAGCTCGACGGTCCGACCAAAAAGGTCGATCAAAGGGGTCAGAGTAATTTGATTTTTAAGTTACTCTGACCCCTTTGATCGATTTTCAAGTTACTCTGACCCCTTTGATCGACCCCCTTTGATCGCGCGGGTGTTAAAGGGCCTCGTCGAGCGCGCGAAATAGGGCATCGCGATGTGCGGCATACTCCGCTCCTTGCGCGGTTCTCCAAGCGCTCAGCGCTACCACCACAAGATTGTTCGCGGGGTTGATATAGATTCCCTGCCCGAAGATACCGCTGGCACGATAGACACCATTGGCCTCCAGCCACCAGAGATAGCCGTACTGCGCGCTGTCCTTGGAGGGTTGGGTAGATTCCTGCATCCAGTTCGGTGGCATAACCTGCGTGCCATCGGCCAAGACGCCTGCGCCCATCGCGAAGAGCCCCAGTCGTCCGAAATCACGCAGTGTCGCATTGATGCAGCAACCACCGAGCTCGCCATTGCCTAGGCCATGAGTCTGCCAAGTGGCATCGGACTCCATGCCGAATGGCTGCCATATCTTATGGGTAAGATAGGTCGACAGATTATTCCCAATGGCCGCTCGCAAGATGGCGCCGGCGAGATTGGTCTCGCCCGTGTTGTAATTGAACTTCTCGCCGGGAGCAGCCACTCGCTCCTTGGCACCAAGAAATCGAAACAGTTCGACTAAGTTGCCAGGGGAGCTGGCAACATCCGAATTCGGATCGGTGTAGTCCTCGTTCCATTGCACGCCAGAGGCCATCTGCAAGACGTTACGAATGGACACCTGATCGTAGGCGGAACCCTTCATCTGCGGCAGATAATCGGTCACCATGTCGTCGACACTGCCAATATACCCATCCTTAATGGCGGCGCCCGTTAGCATCGACACCACCGACTTTGCCATGGAAAACGATACCCACAGGCTATCTTCGTCGTTGCCTAACCCATAGCGCTCCAACACATTCTTGCCGTCCTTGAGGACTAACAGCCCGGCTATATCGTTGTGAATCATGAACTCGTCTAGGCTGTAGTGCGTGCCATCGACTTGATAGTGAAGGTCTGCGAAATCGACAGGGCTGGACGGGAGTTCCAGCGTGTACTCCCCCGCCTCGATGGTGCGCGTAGCGGCCATGGCGGGAATATTGCGGAAGCTGATGATCTGCGCGTCACCCGTTCGGGTCAGAAGCCCACCGGTGGTGGGCAGGTTGGCGAGATCTTGCGCGGGGTCGACCCATCGCGCCTGTTGCGCCGCAGCGCTAAGTGGAGCGACTACAAGCATCAGGCTTAGTGCCCACTGCCGCGTTGTAGTTAGTGTATTGATTGTCATAAAACCCTCCTTTGCAGGGAGGTATTGAACTCCAACTGGCAGTTTTACTCAAACACTAGTATGCAACACGAGGGCCGCGAGACGAACTAGGGTCTTGGCGACAGTTCCCCATAGATGTTCATGGTCGGCAGGTCTGGTTTATAGGCGATGTGGCATGCTTCACAGACATCTACGATCTCGTCTCCAGAGCGCGCTATAAGCTGCACGTCACGCGCACGCGCCGCGTTGACCGCCCGAGCTGCCGCTTGGCTTAGTTGGTCAGCAAAATTGCGCCAGTCCGCGTTCGACGTCCATTGCTCATCCATAGGACCAGTGCCGGGAATCGCTAACAGCGCGCCGCCAATTTCCAGTTGCTTCGCCAAATGTTCAAGCTCACGCCACTGCGTATCGGTTTGCGGATTCCGCCATGCCGCAACCCAGATCGGATCGGCAGCGTGGTTAACTAGCGACGCCATTACTTCGTTGATACTCACGGGCAGGCGCAATGTTGTAGTCTCTTCCTCCTGCGAAGAGCACGCTGTTAATAGCACAAGGCTTAGGCTCACAACACCTGCTCGAATGCCTCGTACCGCGTAGCTGTGAATGATTGACATCGCCTTCTCCCATAATTGGAACGTATGTTTTAATCAACACTTCCAGTATGAACCACGAGCGCTACACACCGCAATCGCTTAACCGGGCTTGTTTGATGCACATCAATGTTCGGGCCGAGTGCGACAACATGTCGCATTGGAAAGCCACACCGGCGCACCCATTTAGAGGATAATGACACTGTAGATAGACATTGTGTGTAAGGATTATTCTTACACCTCAACGAGACTAAGGGAGTGCATATGTTCGATGAAAACGGCGCGACTCAAAACATACGAGTGCGGCTTACAAGCGCCCTACTCTCTATAGGCCTACTCGGCAGCGTTAGCGCCATGGCCGAGCCTATGGATGCAGACTACTCTGCCTTCCTGCAGGCCCAAGGCGAGGCGTCTTGGATCGGTGCCAATGCCGACCACCCCCTAGCCAACGAGGCTTACCGGCCGATCCCCTCTCTAGCGCAGTTTCCCGCTAGCACCGCGAAACGCGACCTCGGTTTCGCCCTGTTCCACGACACCTCGCTCTCTCGCGATGGCACGGTGGCCTGCAATAGTTGCCATATGGGCATGATGGGTGGCAGCGATGGCATGAGTATGGCCAGAGGCATCGATGGCGAGCGTGGGCCACGCAATACTCCCACCGTGTTCAATGCGGCATTCAACTTTCGACAATTCTGGGATGGGCGCGCGTTCGACCTCGATGCGCAGTCCCTCGAGCCCATAAGCAACCCTCTCGAGATGGGCCACGATCTGAATGCGGTAGTCGCTCAACTCAAGGAAGACGCTCGCTACACAGCCCTGTTCCAAGAGGTCTACCCCGACGGGGTCAGCGCAGCAAACTTGGGCAACGCCCTATCGCAACACACCAAGGATATGACGCGCACGGACTCGGCCTTCAATGACTATCTCAACGACGAGAGCAAGGCCCTGTCAGAGCAGGCAATGCAAGGCAAGGCTCGCTTCAACGCGCTAGGCTGCGTCTCCTGCCATAACGGCATCAATCTCGGCGGTAACTCCTATCAGCCTATCGCGAGCTCCTTCACTACCGCGCTGCAATATGCGCTGCCCGGCGAAGAAGGGCTAGCGGCAAGAAGCGGGCGCGAGGAGGATCGCCTAGTGTTCAAAGTACCGCAATTACACAATGTCGCGATGACGGCGCCCTATTATCACGATGGCAGTGTCGCGACCTTGAACGACGCGATTCGCAGAATGGGGGCACAGCAGAGCGGACGCATCATTAGCGATCAGGATGTGCAAGATATCGGGGTTTTCCTCGGCAGCCTAAGCAGCGCCTTCTTCAACGGCATGAACATGCACAATATGTCTAACGATGAATTACAGAGCGCCGTACGCGGGCAGATGCCCGATGCAATGGGGCAAGGCCACATGATGCAAGGACATGACCACGCGCAACACATGCAGCATATGCAAAATATGAGTCAGTCCCAAGGTCACGGCATGCAGCACTTGTCCACTCCCGTGGACGCTGAGGATAGCCCCGCACCAGCCCATCAACATGGAGGCCACTAAGCCATGAATATGCAGCAATTCAAGCAAAGACAGAAGCGACACATCCTCACCGGGCTACTGCTGGCGGGATTAGCATTTCCTGTCATCGGCAACGCGCAGATCAATGAGGCTCATCACAAAGACTATCTGGCGGCACTAGACAGTGTTGCCCAGGGCGAGGCGCGGATCGCGCAGGCGATGTTACAGGTGCGCGCGGGTCAGGTGGCGCATTATGATTTCTTGCAGAACGAGCACATCGAGTTGATCCGCCATGCACGGGCACTGGCTTGGCCACCAGGCGGTATCGCGGCAAGCAACAAGGAGGAATTGCGCGGGGATGCGGCCGCCCTGCTGAACTCCGCCGAGTCTCTCGAGTGGGTGATTGCGGACTACTTGCGGGCCGTTGCGCAGGTGCGCAGCGCCACGAGCAATACATTGGATATTGCGCAGATAGCCGCGCAGCAGGCTTCTGGTTCACTCAAGACTAGTTTGGACTCTCTGCAAGTGGCGACGCTGATGTTGATGGCCTCTGCTTACGAAGAGGGCTGGACAGAGCTTACACGGGCTTTCGATACCGTGTTCGAGTCCGACATCTCGGAACAGACACGCAAAGAGCTGCAGTTCCAACAAGAGCGACTCGCTCGCTTCACCCCACAACTCCAGCAGCACATAGACGCATTGCTGGACTCGGATGTAGACCTACGGGCAGCGCAGCTAAAAGCGCACTACGCAGCCGCGACCTAGAATGTGGACTTGATCTTGAACAGCAGCTGCGCGCCAGTATTAGTACAGCTATATTCGATCTCGCGTAGATCGCGATTTCGAATATGGCCGTTGTAGCGTTTGCGCTCGAAACAGCGTTCTGAGTCGATCGCATTATTCGCCTCTAGGCGATAGGTAAGATTGCGATAGCCGACCTTTTCTACAAACGCCGTCAGGTCCGTTCTTACCTTGCCGATACCATAGAACAACACATTGTCTATGTCATAGCGCACGCGGTTACCACCGGTGCCCCCTACCCCGCCAATGCCATCCTGATAGCTCATGCCATAGCTTAGATTGTGCGCCGCTATGTCGTGCCGAAAACCAATGCGAAAACTACCCCTATCCATCGGAATGACGGTGCGCTTCTTGGCGATGAGTGGATCGTAGATATAGGCGTCCTCCAAGTTCAAGCCCGCCGTGACGACTGCGCTGGGCAGGTTGAGGAACCCCAAGCGAATACTCGCATTGAGATAGAGCCCGAAAATCTTCCCGTCGCCGACATTGCCGTTAGTGCTTAGCAGGGTCTGAGCGTTCGGGGAGATATCGATTCGTCCTATGGAGTTGCGCACGTCGTAGTAGAACAGGCGCGAGTTGAGCACTCCGCTATCATTGGGCAGGCGATAGTCGAGGTTGAGGTTATAGCGCCAAGTCTGCTCCTGCTCTAGCCCTGGGTTGCCGGTCTGGGTGTCTTGATCCTCGTCCTGGGCATTCACGCTGGCAGAGAAGTCCGCGAAACTGAGTTGGGATACGTCCTTCTCTGCCGACATGCGCAGCTGAAAACTGCGGCTTATATCGAAGCGAAAGTCCAATTTCGGTTTGATGAAGTCGAAATCGCGCTTCTTATTTACATCACCGGACTGGGCGATCTCGGAGACCTCATACAGTAGGCTGCTCTCTAGGGACATGCGTGGATTGATCTGCCAATTGTGCACGGCAAAGCCTTCGTAGCGGATCTCCTCAACTTGCGACACGGCATTGGGTACGAAGACTGGCGATAGACCGCCGTATTCGGGCGACGCGGGCGCCCCAGTTCTGGCCCCCAGTTTCAGCGCGGAGTTCTGTATGGTCTGCGAGCCCTCGAGCCCGAGCTCAAGTGCCTGATTGCCATATAGATTCCACGCATAGGAGGTCCGCACAATGCGCTCTGCATAGCGACTGTCCGAAGCGAGGTAGAGATTCTTCGTCTCTGCCTGCCCGAGCCCCGACGACACATAGCGCTCGCGCACACTGTCATTGTTCTTCTCGTTCACGATGAACAGTATTTTGTATTTCGCACCACCATCGAAACTGTGTTCGTAATCCCCACCCAGCTCCCAGTTATTGGTCGTAGCGGGCAGGTCTTCGCGTTCGATCCGTACCGTATTCGGAGTGCTCTTAAGGTCTGTAATCGTGCGTAGCAAGGTAGCGGGCGGGTCATTCTCGCCATAGAGTGCATTCAAGGACATGCGGTCCGTATCGCTCATCTGGTAGACGAGATTCGAATTGAAAGTATAGTTAGTCTGTTCGCGCTGACGATCGAACACTCGGGTCTCATTTAGGCTGCCATCGGCCAGTACGCTCAGTTCGCTACTCTCTTGCAACTCATAGCCTGAGCCTACCGTAGCGTTAACCAGGTAATTCAACGCCCCGCGCTGCCCGCTATAGGACAGCGAGCCGGTGGGCTCTAGGGTGCCATCGTGATAGTAGGCCGCGCCAGCCTCTGCGGAGATACTAGAGCTAGCCTGCACTTCGAACAGCACGATGTTGACGAGCTGACCGCTATTGCGCACATCCAAGTCACCCGAGGTCCCCCGGATGATCTCGATATAACTTACTTGGTTAGCGGGGATACGGTCTAATTGAGCGCTCGTCTCGTTGGCCTTACCTGCCAAGCGCTTGCCATTGATCAGTATCTGGCTCTCGCTGCCCAAGCCACGATTATTGTTATTGCCCACACTTGGCACTTGATTGCCATCCAGGGCGAGCGCGATTCCGGGAATGCGATTCAACATGTCATTCACAGAGACCGCGCCGAACTCCGCGAAATAGCTCGCTGGGTAGCGCACTGAGGCGCTGCCATCGGTGGTCTCTTGTGCAAAACTAAGGCTTACGGGGAGGCAAAGAATAACGCAGGCAACAAACGTGGCAGGATATCTAATCAAAATCGGGCTCACTTTTATTAGTTTTATTGTGATAAAGCACTCAGCGCATTAAACGTTAGCAAATCGACCCCGTCTAGCGTTTATAGAGAGCAAATGTCGATGAGTATTGGATAGGGATCGATTTCAGCTGCACTCATGTTAGTAATCAGGGTGAAATTCAGTTACACGACGCAACAGACCCAAAGCTAGCCATGCCGCGAAAATCGGCCATTAGGCCAAGCGCGGCCGTATTGCGGGATTCGCCGATGCCTAGCGGGGTATTGTACAAAGTTGTTAAATTGTTGCAGGATTCACCATGCCGCTTAGCGACCAGCCCAGAACAGGGGCGTCGTACTGCGCTCCTCAATTGCCAACAATATCGATCGCAACGCTGGCATCGCAGTGCATAAATGGACTGAGATAAAAGACAGCGTTGCCGATCAAAATATACGCATATTGAGCAAACAACTAGATTCAAGCACAAACGATAAATTAAAGGATAAAAGCATGAGCACAATCAAGATAGATGATATCGAATATAACGTGGACAGCCTCTCAGCTGAGGCGAACTCGCAACTACAGAATTTGCAATTCGTCGATCAAGAGCTAGCGCGCCTTCAGGCCCAAGCTGCGGTTCTGCAGACAGCCCGCGCCACCTACGCTAGCGCATTGAAAGCTGCACTGCCCAAGGAAAAGAAGCCGAAAGCCTAAGTCCATACAGAACAAGCCAGCCTGCCCTTAGGGGCGGGAGCTTGTGCCCCATCTATCAATAGCTATATCCTCACTGAGAATACGCACACTCCAATCGCTTATCTCGAGTCTTTCACCTGCACGTAATAAGAGCCTTGCTATGAAATTCACTTTACCCCTGCTGAGTTTGGTCTTAATGAGCGCCTGCTCTGAACCCGCGCCACAGCAAACTAGCGAACCGACACCGCCCGCTGAGTTAGTGGCTGAGACGAGCGACGGCTGGAACTTAGGCTATATGGCCGCCGTTGCTAACCCCTATGCCACGGAGGCAGCGGCACTGATGCTGGCACAAGGCGGGCACGCCGTAGACGCGACGATTGCAGCTCACCTCGTACTCGGCCTGGTGGAACCGGAGAGCTCGGGGATCGGGGGCGGCGGCTTCATGGTGGTGTACGAACGCGAAGAGAAGCAGGTGCATTTCCTCGACGGCAGGGAGACGGCCCCAGCGGGCGCCACGGCCGATATGTTCATGCGTGAGAATGTGGAAATGGGTTTTCTCGACGCATGGCAGAGCGGCAAGTCAATAGGGGTACCCGGCGCCATTGCCCTGTACAAACTCGCCCACGACGAGTATGGCAAACTGCCTTGGGCTACACTGTTTGAACCGGCGATCCAGCTTGCCAGCGAAGGCTTTGAGGTAACGGCGAAAATGGCCGGCTATCTGCCCCAGTTGGCGCAGATATCCCGCTTAGATGAGAACCCCGGCTCAGCTCAGTACTTCTATCCTAATGGGCAGCCCTTGCAAGCGGGCAGCCTGTTGCGCAACCCAGAGTATGCGCACACGCTGCAACGTGTGGCGCAGGAAGGGCCCTCTGCCTTCTATAGCGGCGAGATCGCGGAAGCGATGGCAGAAGCCGCACAGGCTGGCCCAGAGTCGGGCAGCATGACGGTAGAGGACATCGCTGCGTACAAAGCAGTGTCGCGCCCTGCTATTTGTGGCGCTTGGCGTGCTCTCAACATCTGCTCCGCCACTCCCCCATCTTCAGGTGCCATGCAGATAATGATGGCAAATCTCTACGAGGCAATGGTGCCTGAGAACGCCACACAAGAGCAGCAAATAAGCGCTTTCGTCGATGCCCAACGCCTTGCCTATGCCGACCGCGACTACTATTTCGGCGACCCTGATCGCATCTCTGTGCCCGTTGAGCAGCTTTTAGACCCACGCTACATCGAGTCTCGTGCCAACAGCCCAGCCGCTCCTGGCGCCACCCCTCAAGCCGGTGACCCCAGTGCAGTGCTCGGCAATGACAGTGCCGCAATCTGGGCAGCAGACAATACCGACGAGGTGGCCGGTACCACGCACTTCTCTATCGTCGACAACGAAGGCAATGCCGTCTCGATAACGATGACCGTCGAGTCACCCTTCGGTTCTGGGCGCTGGGCGGCAGGTTTTCTACTCAACAACGAGATGACCGACTTCGACCGCGGTTTCGACGCCAACGCAGCAGAACCTGCCAATATGATTCGTCCTAGCGCGCGACCACGCTCCTCCATGTCACCCACCATCATCTTGGATGCCGACATGGACTTGTACATGGTCACGGGTTCGCCCGGCGGTAATTCGATCCCCGCCTATACGGCAAAAACGATACTCGGCATTGTGGACTGGGGCCTGTCGGTACAAGACGCGGTGAACTTCCCGAATATTATTGCCCGTGGCGATACCGTTCGCGTAGAGGTCGGTCGCGAGCCAGGTCAGACGCTGTCGGACAATCTAAGCGCAGCAGGCTATAAGGTTCAGGAAGTGGACGGTGAGAACTCTGGCCTGCATGTCATCCTGGTGACCGAAGACGGTCTGATCGGCGCCGCGGACCCGCGCCGAGAAGGCACGGTAATGAGCGGCAAGCTATAACCAGCGATCAAAGGGGTCAGAGTAATTTGAAAATCAGCTTGCACGCATCGTTAGTGTGTGTAAATTCAATCCACGCTGGGCTGATGTATCTGGAATTTCAAATTACTCTGACCCCTTTGATCGCCTTTGATCGAGCCCATTGGTCACACTAGGGCAGCATGCGTTTGAGGGTGTTGTCCTTGACCAAATAGTGGTGATACAGCGCGGCGAAGGCATGTACCGCGATGAAGATGTAGCCAGACACACCCAGCACCTCATGTGCTTCCGAGGCTAAACCCGCAAGACTCTCCGACTCGGATACCAGTGTCGGTAGCGCGAGTCCCCACAGATTCACGATGTGCCCTTCGGCGTTGACCATGATCCAACCGATCAGCGGCGCGCCGATCATCAACACGTACAGATAGACCTTCATCAGCTTGGTGATACGCATCTGCCAAACAGGAGTTTGCGGCACAATGGCTGGAATCTGCGCCCGTAGAATCGTAACGGCACGGAACAGCGCGATCGGTAACAGGCACACACCAAGATAGATATGCCAGTCTTCCATGGGGCGTCGCAGCGCGTGCCCGCGGGGCAAGGACTCATGAAGCTCGATAGTGATATAGATCGCTGCCATGAGCACCAACGTCAGCCAGTGCAGCGTAATAGAAAGCTTAGAATAGCGGTCATGTGTGGCAGTATTGCTCATAACGAACTCCTTTTTTCGAATAGTGCGAGGACAATATCCTCTCTATGCTTAAGGCTTCCTTACGAAATTTCGATGGCCACCGAGTAGCTTGATCAAGATCATTGTTCCGATCAAAGGGGTCAGAGTAGTTTGATCGATATATAGTCACGCATCCGCGGGTCTAAAGCAGGGATACTCTGAGCCGATGACTCAATAAATTCGCTAAGCAAACCTAGTAATTCCGTCTAATCCACCGGAGCATGCCAAATGAACAAAAATATAATAGCCGCTTCAATATTGAGTATTGTAGCCTGCGCCCCGAACGCATTGGCGCAGTCGCAGTCGCAGGCGCCTCAGGCCTTGCCGGAAGGACCGGGCAAAGCCTTGGTTGAGAACCTCTGCAGCACATGCCACAGCATCGCCACCATCACGCGAGCTGCTGGCCTGAGTCACGCACAGCAGTGGCAAGACTTGTTCTCTACTATGATAAAACCTCTTCCGCACAGGCCAATACCATCGCCGAGTACCTAGCGGAACACTACCCAGAGGACCCCTCCAATCGTCCTAATTTGATCGCGGGCGATACTCAGATCGAGATAATCGAATGGACTGTGCCAACGCTTGGCCAGAGGGCGCGCGACCCGGTCGAGGCACCCGATGGCTCCATCTGGTGGACAGGAATGTGGGCGAGTCTCACTGGCCGCCTAGACCCCACCACCGGTGTGATGGAAGAGTTCCGACTGCCCCCGTCCTCGCGCCCCCACACCGTGGTGCCAGATACCGAGGGCAATATCTGGTACACAGGTAATAGCAACGCCACTATCGGCAAGCTAGATCCCGTGAGCGGCACGGTCACCGAGTATAAGACAGAGGCGCGCGATCCCCATTCGGCCACGTTTCATCCTAATGGCAACCTCTACTTCACCTCGCAGGGTGCTGGAATGCTTGGCCGCCTGAACCCTACCACTGGAGAAGTCGATGAGATCGAGACAGAACCACGCCCCTACGGCATTAAAGTAGCCGGCGACGGCATGCTGTGGATTGCCTTCAACGGCACCAATAAGATTGGCAGCATGCACCCCGACACCTTGGCTGTGAAGTACTACGAGGTCCCAGAAACCAGCACACGCATTCGCCGACTCGATCTAGATAGTCAGGGCATGGTGTGGTTCGTGAACTCGACACAGGGCAAGATTGGTCGGCTAAACCCTGCAAATGGCGAGATCAAACAGTGGGACTCACCGAGCGGCGCTGACTCCCATCCCTATGCAATCGCGGTGATCGATGATGTGATTTGGTACAACGAATCGGGCATGCGCCCCGATGCATTAGTGCGCTTCAACCCACGCACCGAAGCGTTTCAAAGCTGGGCGATTCCCTCGGGCGTGGGCATCGTGCGCAATATGTGGAAAACCGAGGCGGGAGACCTGCTAATCCATCAGAGTAGCTCCAACCGGATTGGGCTCGTTAAGATCAACTGAGATTTTCGGTAGGATCGGGTTTATCCTCGAACTCGCCAGGCGCCGCGAGTTCTTCGCGGGCAAGCCCGCTCCTACCGGACAGCGGTTTTAGTTTGTCAGCTCTAGTATGGAGCTCCATTCGTTTGCGCTTACAGGCATAACAGAAAGTCTATTGCCTTTTTTCACTAGGGCAAGGTCCACAAGTGCAGGGCATGCCTTGATCTCATCGAGTGGAAGGAGCTGGCTAAACTTCTGCACAAACACCACGTCCACTGCATCCCAGCGCGGTAAGTCAAGCGAACTCTTCGGATCGAAATAGGGTGATTCCGGATCAAACTGAGCCGGGTCTGGATAGACAGTTCGTGATATTCGCGCAGTGCCGGCCACACCAATCAGCTTGCAACTGGAATGATAGACAAGCACCTCATCGCCCTCGTGCATCTGCCGAAGAAAATTACGAGCCTGATAGTTTCGTACCCCTTCCCAAACCACAACCTTAGTCGGCTGCGCAGCGAGATCTTCGATACTGCACTCGGCAGGCTCTGTCTTCAGTAACCAGTAGCTCACTAGCCCCCCTCCTTTTTCAAAATTAAATTAGCACGCCACAATAGTAGCATTCTCTAGAAGTACAAGAAGCGTTTCGCTCGCGACTGCAAAGTGAATGCGAAACATTCGATACTCTCGGCTACAGCGACGGCATGATTAACTCCAATAGAGCGATAGCCAAAGTAATGAACGAACATGGCATCGCTGCATGGAATATGTAATACAGAGGCGCATCAAGCCTAGGCTGCGGTTGGCCCGGCACTAGGTTGGACATCGCGAATGGGTTTGACGTACTCCCCGTGCTTGCAGGCGACGAATTCAATATCCGGCTGCTCGACAGGCAGACTGAGCAAACCTAAAGGATCAAAGGGGTCAGAGCGATCAAAGGGGCGATCAAAGGGGTCAGAGTAACTTGAAAATTCAAGTTACTCTGACCCCTTTGATCGCTCTGCCCCCTTTGATCACCCCTTTGATCACCCCTTTGATCAAGACGAAACCAATAGATGATGTTCCTTAGGTCACTATATCTGTAGAATAGCCACTGGCTCTGACTGATACAGACATTCCACCTTGTATCTGTACCTGCCGCAGAGCCAACAGCAAACGGGTTTTTCTGCGACAATATGACGCATTTCTCATCGCAATCAATTTTTATAGGGTGAAGGCATGAATTCTTCGCAAATACGTGAGTCAGGGTGCTTGGTCAAGAAAGGTCTCAGGCTCTCAATTTTTCTGCTGGCCCTGTTTTCCCTATCGGCAATGGCGGACGAAGACACCGTGCTGGCGAAGGAGTATCCTGAACTGCAACAACTGCTGTTAGCCCACGATATTGTGCAGGCGCGCGTCTATGAAGAAATTAGCCTTGCTAATGCATCTGACATTGCAGCCATAGGCCAGCGAGTCTTGCTGGATGCGCTTGTAGAACTCAAGGAATCGAAAAACTCACACTACCACTCTGCCGGCGATCATTCGGCAATGCTGGGGCCGCATCGCGTGTTTGAAAGTCGAGCAATTCCTGGCCTGTTGGGAGTTGTCAGGGGACACTATAACGCCGACGAGGTAAGTACTGCCCTGGCGGATGTCGGCAACCTACCTCCCGTAGCCGTAGAGACCTTGCAAAAGGGACGCCAATTTATAGAGTTACTTATTGAGATTTACATCAACCCCACCTTCGAGGATAAGAAGGCCGCGGTGGCACTTGCGGTAGAGAGCTACTTGCAGAATGACATGCTCGCTATCGCCCCCAAGCCGAAATCCGATGAGTTGTTATCGGACCACCCGTGGGCCTATGCCTTCAATGCCGGCTTTCCGCAACTCAGTGGCTTAACCTGGGCATCGCAATGGTTGAAGATTGGTACGCTGGAACTGTTGGTTACAGAGCCTGATGTAGAGTCACGCAATCAAGCCATCGCACACATTTTGGAGCTTTATAATGAGAAAATAAACCGCCAGCATGGCAGCCTGGTTTCTCTGCCCACAGACATCCCTACCAGCCCCGTTATCGCACCCACTTTCTTTGAACTGCATCCGGATGCTGCCTATATCATCGACAATCTGGAATTGTTAAAAGTAGTCATCGGCGACATCCTCGCCCATCCAGAAGTAGAAGACCGATGGCAGGAAATAGAACTAGCCGTGCAGAATTACACCGACAAAACTAGCAATTTCAGCGATGAAACAGATTATCTGTACTACACGCTGCGAGGTGGCATCTACAATGCTGGAGGACCTGCCCGGGGTGGCCTTAATCGGCCGGACCGAAACTGGTCACGGGAGCAGTCGGAGAACCCCCACATCAGTATCGGTTCACAGCCTGAGCCTCTTTAGCTTCGCCCAGAAAATGAGTAGGAGCCAAGAATTGGACCGTAATTTAAAAGCTCGTTGGTAATAATAAATGCTCCGATAATGCCAATCCCTCAGGATGACACAGAAAGTGCCGCTGGCAACGAAGCTCCGGATTGTGGATGGCAAAAGTTCCTATTCAGAGTCAAAGACATTACTAAAGGAAACTAAACGTGCCTGCCTCCGTGCTTCATTTTGGTGCAATTTCTGCCGAATGCCAGTAAGCTAAAGGTGTTGCGGCTTCGTATTGGTGCGTAATAACTCGAGAAGCTTGCACATCTAGTCGACAATTCGTAACATCTATTCACTTGAAGTACGAGACTCAAATGAGCATTGTATGTAATTATACTGCTTGAATTTAGATTTACCGATTCGTTTGTTCAAAATGCCCATCCCAAAAGAGGATATGGAAAAATGATGTATCAAAAAGCCTTAAAAACGCTACTAGTATTTGCAGCATTCCCAGCACTTAGCAATGCTCAGGAAGCCGCTCCGCACCCCACCTATGCCAAAGAGGTGTCTCGGATAATTCAGGAGAATTGTCAGAACTGCCACCAACCTGGATCAGTTGGGCCCATGTCATTCATGAGCTATGAAGAAGTGCGGCCTTGGGCTCCACTCATTCAGATGAGAGTCGCGAACCGGGAAATGCCCCCCTATCATTACGATAACGATGTTGGCGTTCAGCACCTCCAAAATGACTGGCGTTTGTCACAAGACGAAATCGATACAGTAGTAGATTGGGTTAACGCTGGCTCGCCTTTGGGCAATCCGGAAGATTTACCACAGCCCAAGATGTACCCTGCTGTGGACGCATGGCGTTTGGCAGATGAATTCGGAGCGCCCGATCACACTATCAAATCTGAAGCTTGGGATGTCCCAGCGAATGGTCAAGACCTGTGGTGGAAGCCAATTGTAGATTCAGGCATTGACGAGAGTCGTTGCATTAAGGCTGTCGAGACACGCCCATCGGCAGCAGCCATAGGCTCAACTCACCACGCCAACTCGCACTTCAAGGTTCTGGACGCAAATGGCGAATGGGTCGATGGCGACCGCCTGTCCGAATTTGCGATTGGCAAACTCGGTGAGAAAGTACCAAAAGGCGCTTGCCGACGAGTACCGGCAAATTCAAAAGTGGAATGGGAGATTCACTACTACCCCAATGGCATTGCAGTGCCAAATGATCAAGTGACCATAGGCATCTGGTACCACGACGAAGAAGATGGCTTTGTCGAAGAAGAAAGCTACCGCCAAGACTTGCGCGCCTATACGCTCTCTGCCGCAACGGACGATTATATGATTGCCCCCCATGGCAAGCTTATGACACAGGGATTCAGGTCTTTCGACCATCCTGTTCGCATCGACAGCTGGCAGCCTCATATGCATCTGCGTGGTGTCGCAATGTCATTGGAAGTGTTCTATCCGGAAACGGGCAGAACAGAAGTACTAAGTCAGGCTTCCAATTGGACCTCCGCTTGGAACCACAGCCACACCTATGCAGAAGGTTACCAGCCCCTTATACCTGCGGGCGCGACCCTTATCATGACTGGATGGTATGACAACACTGAAAACAACCCCATGAATCCTGACCCGGATCAATGGGTAGGCTCAGGTCAGCGTACGACGGACGAGATGTCACATGCGTGGATTGCTGTTTCCCACCTCGATGAAGAAGCCTATCAGGCCCTTCTTACCGAGCGTAAAGAGCGAGACAATAGCAGCGTTGCCAGCTTGGACAGTGGAGCTCAATAATGGTTTGTTTGAAAGTTTCTAGACTGTTGTTACCACTGCTGGGGGGGCTGCTTATAGCAGCCCCCCTGCAGGCTCAAATACCAGAACGGTTCCGCGATTATCCCTTGTCGACTCGCGGAACGACTGGTGAAATAGTGGCCCCTATGTTCAATGGCTGGATTGCCAACGAAGATGGGACGACAACTATGATCTTTGGCTTCGCCAATCAGAACAGAACGGCTACCGTAGATGTTCCGCTAGGGCCCAATAACAAGTTGGAACCAGCTCAATTTCAAGGAGTACAGCCTACCCATTTTCCCGTATATAGCAGACGTGGATTCGTTGGTATTCAGGAACGAGGCGCCTTTGGAGTAGTTGTGCCTGCAGACATGGCGGGCACCGAAGTTATCTGGACGCTAACCTCAGGCGGTAACACTTACTCAATACCAGGCCGCGCCACATCAGCTGCCTATGAATTAAGTGCTGGCATATCCGCTGCAGGCTCCTTGAGGCCTGCTATTAGATTCAGCGAGAATGGTCCTGAATCCGTTAATGAAGTGGGTATATACGCAGAGCCTAAAACCGTCAAAGTCGGCCAGGCACTCACGCTTTCTGCGTTGATGCAGGATCGAGGGGAGCGTGATGGTTATGCAGACGTTCTGCCCTATTACGATCTTGGCACTTTTTGGGTTATGCATCAGGGCCCTGCTGAGCCGGAAATAGAAACGCCGGAGATTCCTGGAAGTGTGCGCGCACAAAATAATCCAATCGATCCAAACATTAATGAATGGACCGAGGTTTCAACTCAGGTGACCTTCCCAGAGCCTGGGAATTACATAATCCGCCTTAGAGTAGATAATTTCGAGGCTCCAGATAGCCAATTCGATAACGTTTGTTGCTATTCCAACGCTTACTTCCCGGTAACCGTTAATCCTTGAACCTTGGGTAATGTGCAAGCAGCAATCGCTGCTTGCACATTGTTCTTTGTGTCCCTTCCTAACACTTGGTCTGCTCATCTCCCGCTTTGACATGTTGTGGCGTCCAATCGACCGACCTGAGAAGGAACGGCGATCAAATTTTCGTGAGGTTCTCCTACCTATTCCAACGCTAGATTCGAGAATACTAGCCTTGTGCCAAGCGCTAGTAATCTATTGAATTGGTTCTGGACTTCAGGGAAATCGCGAAACTCGGGAGTGCGATGGCACCTGCTAAGGGATGCGTTTATACTGTTTTCACATCCCGCAATCGGGATCAACAAGTAGATTGGCTCTCCACCAGCCTTGACCAGGTAAACGGTATAAATAGAACCAATCGAGGAATTGGAACATGAAAAACAAACTGAATCACGAGCCCAAATCGGTCACAAGAAAGACCTTACTGGCCTCTGCCATGGTAGTTGCCTGCCTCTTTACCAGTGCTCTGACGGCACAGGAAGCCACCCAGATACGGCTGCAGTATCCGCAAGTCGCGGACCTATTTAACGCCTTCGACGTCACCCAGGCCAAATCCTTCGAGGAAATTGCTGCAATCAATGCCAATCCGGCGACGCAGCAGGCTCAGAATGAGCTACAAATGAGCCTGAACATGCAGGCCAAAATGACCATGAGCCAGATGATGGCCTCTGCCATGAAGTCTCATGGCGGCGACATGCCCATGGGCATGGGCAGTGGCCCGCACCACAATCTGGAGGTCGAGGCACGAGTCAGGCTCATGGAAATGATGCGCGGTAAACACAGCCACGAAGCGGCAGAAGCAGCCTTCGAGAACAGCTCCGCCATAAGTCGTCACACTGCGGAGGTTTTCAAACGCGGCAGGAACTTCGAGGAAAGACTATTTGTTATCTATGTCGATGATTCGATCGAAGACAAACGCGCCGCCGTCACCGCAGCGATCTACGACTATCTTAGCGACGATCAACATTCCGTAGCCAGTGCAGCGAAGGCGGGTGACTATCTGCTGGAGCACGACCAGGCTAATGGGCTGAAATCGGCGTTTCCACTGTTGAGCGGCTTTCTGTGGACACAGCAATGGCTGCAACTCGCCGCGTTGGAGGCGGTCATCCTGCAAGGTTTGGACAGCCAGTTCAACGGCGGGGTAAATATAGCGCTTGAGCGTTTCTGGAATAAGGCCGGTACCTCCGGTGGTATGACGATGTTCCCCGCGCCTAGCGAACTGCCAATGGCGCCGGCTATCGCGCCTGACCTGTACAGCCAGTCACCCGAGGCTGCCATCATCCTGGACAACCTGAACCTGCTGGAAACCGTCGTCGCCGATATCCTTGCCTTCCCGAACGCAGAGAATCTGGACGAGTTAATGGATCAGGCTGTCGCGTTCTTTACCAACAAGACTAGCAATAATGCAGAATCGATGGACTATCTGCGCTTCGCGCTGCGTGGCGGTATCTACAATCAGGGCGGGCCAGCGGTCGGCGAATTGATGCAATCGGAGCGAAACCGTGCCCGCGAAGCCATGAACATGCAACACAATATGATCATGTCATCTGCACAATAAGCCAAAGAGTCCAGCAACTTCACCTTGGGCATCCGCGTTGCCTAGCTCGCTAAGTTTTTTGCGCAGTTTGGTCACGTGGCTGTCGATGGTGCGTTCGCTCACCACGCTGTGATCCGCATAGATTCGACCCATCAGCTTAGCCCGCGAGAAGATCTATCTAGGCGCGTTCAGCAGCACACTCAATAATTTAAATTCGACACTCGTTTGGCTGAGCCCCTGTGCGCCTAAGTTCACGCAGTAGTTGTCCTTGTTCTGGGTAACACATTCTTTACTCTAGCCACTACTTCGCGAGGACAGAAAGGCTTGCAGATATAATCGTCGGCCCTTAGCTCCAACCCTACTAAGCGATCTATTTCTTCCACTTTTGCCGTGATCATGATGATCGGTAGCTCAGAGAAACTGCGCAGCTATTGTGCCTATTGCGATTTGATTGGGAAACGTTCGATACTCTCTGTTCTAACCCTTTTATAGGTAAGCATAATGAAAATAATAACGAACATGCTTAGTGTGGCCCTGTCGATACTCGTCTTGGCTAATCCGCTCGGTGCATTTGCACAGACCAAGATCCCTTATGGCACAGATCCAATGCAGTATGGTGAGCTCTCCATGCCTACTGGTGCCGGTCCCTTCCCGGTCGTGACGTTTCTGCACGCTGGCTGCTGGAACTCCAGTGAAGGCATGATGAACGCCTACAGGGCGATGGCCCAAGTGATGACCGAGAATGGCATCGCCGCATGGAATATGCAGTACAGAGGCGCCTCGAGCCCTAGCGGCGGCTGGCCAGGCACTTGGCTAGACATCGCGAACGGGTTTGACGCGCTCGCAGCGATCGCGAAGGACTACCCAATCGACACATCTCGCGCTGTCGTAGTGGGGCACTCCTCGGGCGGGCATTATGGTGCCTGGCTAGCGACACGGCCGCAACTACCTCCCACTAGCGAAATCTATGTAAAACCCGTGGTGAACCCTATGGCATTGGTAATGGCCGACGCCTATATCAATCCTCTAGTCATCGACTCCATCGGCACGTCGGGCGAGGTCTATTGCGGCGAACCTCTCTTGGAAAAATTGGTAGGTGGACCTGTAGAGCAGAATATCCAGAACTTCCTGGAAATCTCCCCACTCGAATGGCTGCCCTGGGGAATTCCGCAGGAGTTTATCGTTAGCACCTATCGCTATCCAGTATCCCTCCCCCGGGAGCTCGCCCAGGGTAAGACCGCGCTGAAAAGCCTGCCTGATTATCCCGCACTGGCCGTGCTTGCCGGCGACGAATTCAATATGCGCCTCATCGACAAAGAAGGCCATGGCGATTTCGTAAAGGAAGGCGCACGAGGCTATCTCGCCACAATCTCCGCTGTGCTGCGGCTGCTTAACAAACAGACCGAATAAACCTACGGATCAAAGGGGGCGATCAAAGGGGTCAGAGTAACTTGAATTTTCAAGTTACTCTGACCCCTTTGATACTCTGACCCCTTTGATTACTCTGACCCCTTTGATTAATCGCCCCTTTGATCCATACCCTCCGGTGGCCCATCTCCAGATGAACCATCCGCGGGATTGCAGCGTATAAGACGATGCAATCCACAGGAGAGCACCATGATTTTGAGACTTGTTCGTTACACCTCAGTTCTGCTTCTAAGTTTTACTGCGAGCGTCACTATGGCCATCGAGGAACCAGATTTTACCGTTATTGCGCAAGTCGATGGCGTGGAGTATCGGCAGTACGCACCCTATCTACTCGCCGAGACCTTGATAGAGGGAGAAAGCGATCGCAACGATGCGGCCAATGAAGGCTTTTCGCGCCTGTTCAAGTACATCTCGGGCGCAAACTCCGTGCAGACAAAAATCGCAATGACGGCTCCGGTGCAGCAGACACCAAGCCGCAAGATCGCCATGACAGCACCCGTGCAAGAAACGTCAACGCCAGCGGGCTGGAAAATCGCCTTCGTGGTGCCTAGTGAATTTACAATCGATACCGTTCCGCTGCCGACTAATCCGCAGCTTAGCATTCGAGAAGTCCCGGGTGAGATTTTCGCGGTGATCACCTACTCCGGGCGCTGGACAGACCGAAACCTCGCCACCCATAGCAGTGAGCTGCTGGATAAGTTGCAGCAAGCTCGGATAACGGTGCAGGGCGAGATCATTAGTGCCGCCTACAACTCACCCTTTGCGCTGCCGTTTCTGCGCCGCAATGAGGTAATGGTGAAGGTTGACAGAGTTCCAAACACCTAGATCAAAGGGGTCAGAGTAACTTGAAAATTCAAGTTACTCTGAGGTTCCCCC
>DIAM01000018.1:347-57471 GCA_002416505.1 Gammaproteobacteria bacterium UBA5078 | reverse complement strand
AGTGTTCTAGGGCCTTACCAGTCAGTTAAAGCGCAGATAATGCAAATCGAACTGAGGCAAACGCTTTGCCAATTTATTCAGAGTTACACGGGTTACTCTTCTGAGATGAAAAAACAAGATTCCGGTGCCCTAGAGAAGTTCGAAAGTCTCATTTTTAGTGGGATCCTTTCAGACCCAGAAAAATTGCCGAGCACTTTTGATGGTGTTGAGCAGATAGGAAACTTAATCAAGAGCATAAAAAACTCATAACAAAGCTTTGCAGTGGACAAGCCGCCGAGTGCGGCGTTATACGGTGCTAGAAACGGAGAAATCAAGGGGTCAGGTTCCTTGATCCGATCAGTAGTTAGAAATCAACAATAAATAGGGTCAGTGTACATTTATTTTTGAGGCGGGAATTAGAAAATAAAGGGGTCAGGTTCCTTGATTCTTACTCACCGTTATCTAACGCGGCGGAATAGTATTTTGAGTTAAAGTAGAGAATTTTAAGGATCAGCTTCCTTTAGCCGAAATAGGAATTTCTCAAAAAACCTGACCCCATTATTTGTATCCGAGAGACAGTGCGAACTCCGATATTTGGAAATTGAACCGAGCCGAGACTCATGACAAGCGCCTGCAACCTGACGCGCAAGCGCGCACTTGAGGCGAGCGATATGGCCACAAGGAAGAAAGAGCATGAACCAAACAATAATTAGTGCAATTCGAAATCAGCAAACACTATCATTTAATTATGATGGCCAGCCTAGAATTATTGAGCCCCATACATATGGCGTAACTACTACTGGCAAAGAGTCATTACGTGGTTATCAGGTTCAGGGTGGGCATGCTTGATCTCACAGCAATCAGCCTTGGCATTTGTTCACTGTCTCTAAAATGGTTGGCTTGCAATGTACTGGTACAGCATTTAATGGCGCAAGACAAGGCTACAAAAGAACTGATTCTGCAATGCAGCAAATTTATGCTCAACTTTAAATCGCAAAACCATAACAACATTGCCAATATTCACTTGCGGCTAAAAACTTAGGGGGCACTGATAACTTAATAACTTTACCTATCCAACTTCAGGGCCAGTCCTCGGCCTAATTTGAGCAAATGGAATCTAGCGGAAACTGATAATTTGGTAGCTCAAGTACCTCACTAAGTGAGGAGCCCCTACTCTGTTCCTTCAAAATATTTTTTTATTCCACGATTAGTTGCAATGCAGACTTTATTCAAAGGAAGAGTCATGAGTACATATGAAGAACTGAAAGAAATTCCTAAAAAATATAGAGCACACAGAGATAATCTAACATCACTCTTCAGAAGATATGAAGTTGATAGTATAAAAGACCTAATAGAAAATTTCAGAAATTACAGTAAATTCAATGAAGAATGGAGATCAATTTGGCTTAGCATATCAAAAGAAGACGGAGGAAAACTTAGTTTAACTACGATCGGAGTAATTATTGGGAGCTCACTTGGGGGTGTTGGCATAGCTGCAATGGGATCGGCAATAGGCGTCCCACTAGCATTAATTTTAGGACTTGGTGGCTTTATTTCAGGCACGAAATTTGATTCCTTGAAGATGTTTGAGGCGAGGAAAAGCATATCTTTCAGCGTACCTAATGAGTTACACACGAAGTTCATCGACGACGCTGCTATTGCAAAAATCAGTGTCTCGGAATTTATCGAAAGAATCGTCGTTCAAAGCTACGTCGAAAGCGTTTAGAAACAGGGACCCTAGAACCTTGAAAAATCAAGGGGTCAGGTTCCTTGATCCGATCAGTCGTTAGAAACCAAGGCCCCCGACACATTGACACTTATAAAAACGATTTCAATCACTTGGGCTTATTGGTGATCTGGAGAATCAAGGATCAGCTTCCTTTAGCCAATTAAGAATTTTTCAAAGAACCTGACCGCATTATTTACTGCTCTGTTAACTTTCAAGGGAGCTACATGATGAAACAAGGAATGCATTGCGCCGTTTTTGTTGCAAGTATATTAACTCTATCTACCGCCAGCACACTGGCCAGCGATCAAGCCACTTACGATATCAACACAGGAAAACTGACTCTTCCGTCGACGGCGGCCCAAGGGCAACCTGGGCGTTTCCAGGACGTGGTGCTCGAGCCTGAGGGTGATGGTACGTGGCGCATCGCTGAACTTTATGACGGTGTGCTATTGCCTGAGCGAGACGTACGCCAAGTGTCGACGATTTCGACGACCGGTTTACCTAGGCAGCTCTTTATCAAGGTAGTTGGTGAATTCTCAAGTGGTTGCCCAGAGATCGGTCGTATCGAGCAACAGCGAGTCGGCAATGCCCTGCAAGTGTATGTCTACTATAAAGGCAATATTTGGTTGCGTAACCCCGGGGAAGTGAGCTGCACCATGGCGCTGGTGCCATTCGAGCTGACCATTCCCGTCGATATATATGGCCTAGAAGCGGGAGAATACACAGTAGAGCTCAACAATCACGAAATAAGAAAATTTGTGCTGGAGCAGGACAATGTGGAATTTGGGTCGCTAGTTGGAGAACACTTGGACCATTGCTACTACCAGACTGGGCAGCAGGGTACCTGATCATACTATGGGTGTGATCAATATGACGCGGACGGCGTTGTCACGCTTCCGTAGTGTGTCCCTACCCTGCCCCTTGATTCCTACTCACCTTATCTAACGCGATGGAATAGCGAATAAAGGGGTCAGGTTCCTTGATCCGACTTATAGATTAATATCAAGGAACCTGACCCCATTATTATGAAGAGAAACTGAGAGCTCTTATGGGAATTCGAGAACCACGAGAAGATGAATACGGATCAATATACTTAATGGGCTTTGACGTTTGGTCAGGAGGAAAGTCCGAAGAGCAGTACGTTAAAAAATGCAAGGAGAGTAAAAAATACACAACTGGCACTTGGTATGTTTTGGAAAGCGAGAATGTTTTAGTGTCCTCGTTAATCGTTTATGAGTCACAATTTAGAATACCAGAGAATTTTTGTGGTATCGGTTCAGTTGCAACCGCTATTCTACATAGAAACAAAGGTCATTCTTCACATCTAATCAATGGCGTTTGTGAAAATCTAAAACGCTCCGGCTATAGCGGAGTTTATCTTCACTCCGACATAGACCCAGAGTTTTACAAACGTTTAGGCTTTAATCCGGTATCTACAGAAGGTACAAATTGCATGGTGCGTCTGTTTGGGTCGGTTAGGGTTCCAGAGAGTGAAATTCCAAGCTATTTTTAAAATTACAGATCACATAAGGACGTTAGTAGGACCTTGGGGACACTGATAATTTAGTAGCTTAAGCACCTCACCAAATTATTAAGTTATCAGTGTCCCTGCTCTGTTACAGTAGCTAGAAATCAAGAAACCCAACACCTTGACACTTATACAAATAATTTCAAGCACTTAGACTTACTGGAGCATTAACATGGACACTGAATTATTGATCCCACTCGCGCTGGGCGTACTGCTCATCGTCACCCTCACCCAGATCGTTAAGATCGTGCCGCAAAGAAGCGCCTTCGTGATCGAGCGGCTGGGTAAATATACTAAGACGCTCGAGGCAGGGCTGCACATTCTTCTGCCCTTTATCGACAGGGTGGCCTACAAACACTCCTTAAAAGAGCTCGCATCCGATGTGCCGGAGCAAGCGTGCATCACCAAGGACAATATTACGGTCACTATCGATGGCGTGTTGTATCTGCAGATCATCAACCCTAAGGATGCCAGCTACGGCATCGAGAATCTGCGCTATGCCGCCACACAACTCGCGCAAACCACGCTGCGCTCGGTGATAGGCAAGACAGATCTCGATAAGACATTCGAAGAGCGCGAGTCCATCAACACGAAGGTGGTAGAGGCGCTCGATCAGGCTGCCGCTAACTGGGGCGTAAAAGTCCTGCGCTACGAGATTGCCGACATTAAACTTCCCCCCAGCATCAGTGACGCGATGGAGAAGCAGATGCGTGCGGAGCGAGAGCGTCGTGCGGTAGTGGCAAAATCAGAGGGCGATCGCGAGGCCATGATCAATGTCTCCGAAGGCCAGAAACAAGAGACCATTAATTTATCCAAGGCAGAGCAAGAGCGTCAGATCAATGTGGCCACAGGCCGCGCAGAGGAGATTACGCTTGTAGCAACCGCTACGGCCAAGGGCATCGAAGCGGTCGCGGCAGCAATAGAGAAGGCCGGCGGCAAAGAGGCCGTATCCCTTAGGATCGCGGAGCAATATGTGGCCGAGTTCGGCAAGCTGGCAAAAGAGAGCACCACGCTAATCCTGCCCGCAGAGCTGGCCAATATTGGCAGTGCCGTAGCGGCCTTTAGTAAAATTCTCGAGAACGGTAAAACCAAATGAGGAGGTGCTTATGGAGTATCACTATTGGCTGATTATAGGGGTTATATTGCTGGTGGCCGAGGTGCTCACCATGGCTGCACTATTAATCTTCATAGGCCTTGCTGCGCTGGTCGTCGCCGGCTTGACCTTCATTGGCGCGCTTAGCGGGCTGCCTATGCAGCTCCTGGTCTTCTCTGTGGCATCCATTGTCGCCATCGTGTTCCTGCGCAAGCACCTAGCAGCGATCTTTAGAGGCAAGAGCTCAGAGGTGTCTCTGACGCCCCTAGACGACACCGACCTGATCAACGCCAAGGGCATGGTCGCAATAGCTGAGAACGGGGCGCTGAGCGTGATTATCAATGGCACCAAGTGGGACGCTAAGGGAGACGAGAGCCTGAAGGAGGGAGATTCGGTGATAGTCACTGAAGTAGACGGAATATCGCTGCTTGTTGAGAGGATTAACAAATGAAGGAATTACCTGCCGCGGCCACCGCGTATAAGAAGACTCCGGAATTTACCGAAGAAACGGTACCCGCTGGGCTATTGAAGGCGCATCAGACCAAGGAGGGAACTTGGGGTAAGATCAACGTCACAGAGGGCCAGTTGCTTTATCGAATTCTCGAACCGGAATTTGAGGAGGTTTTATTGTCTCGCGAATTGTTTGGAGTGGTTGAGCCCACCATTCTTCATGAGGTGAAGCCCGAAGGGAAAGTACGTTTTCACGTCGAATTTTTCCGCGAAGAATCGTAGTGGCGTCAGGACCATAGGGGACACTGATAACTTATTAACTTTACCTATCCTTCCCCAGAACCCCCTTACTCACTAAAGCAGCATTCAAATAATGTTAATTTGCTTCATCATCTTCTGCGAAATAGGCTTTTGGGTGAGGAATCAAGGGGTCTATCTCACTCTAAGTTGCAATTCCCGACTGCGTACAATTATAGCAAACCATCCATAAAAGTATAAGACTGCCCAGTTTAGGGGCGGCGCCCTATAATTCGTCATCCAATTGTAGAGGAACGAGATGATGAAAATTCAAACGACCCCCATGAACGGACTGTTCGATGCCGAATACTTTGATTTAAAGTCGAGCATTGTGAATGACACCTTCAGAATATTCATCGGCAAACCTGCTGGCATGCAAACTGATTCTTGCTATCCGGCTATTTTCACACTCGATGGCAATTCATCTTTTGCATCATTGCTTGGCACTCAACGGATGCTGACAATGGGCGGGGAAGTACCTGAAGCAATAGTAGTTGGCATTGCTTATCCCGGAAATACAATGTGGGAGGCCATGGCAAACCGCAACAGAGACTATGCACCAAGCGAGCCTGGAGAATCTGAGATTCGAGCACTCGGAGCCGCCGTAAAGCCAGGCGCTGAGGCTTTTTTGCGTTTTATTCGAGAAGAGCTTAAGCCACTTCTAATTGATCACTATCCTATCAAGGCTAATGATTCCACTTTGCTTGGGGTTTCCCTGGGCGGGCTGTTCGGTGTTTGGACGCTACTGACAGCACCAGAGACATTTAACCGATATATTCTTGCCAGCCCTGCAATCTGGTGGCGAAATCAACAGGTTTGGGAATGGGAGGAGTCTTATGCCAACCGTCACAAGCACCTTAATGCCACTGTCTTCATGGGCGCAGGTGCTTTGGAAGTAACAGAGCATTTGCGAGCAGACGCACTCTCCATCGCTGAGAGGAACCCTATACTGAAGGATCAAGTCAACTCGATGATTAAATGGAACGATGAGCATGGCTGGCCCGAGGTGGCTAAACTAGTGCCCGCACTCGTTGCGAAATTGACGTCTCGTAATTATGACGGTCTGTGCATAGACAATGCGATAATGTCCGGCGAGAATCATATGTCCGCCCCACCTGGATTGAGTTCGCGGGGACTTAGATATGTTTTTAGGAAATAAATGGGGGGTCAGTGTACATTGAACAGAACCCCGATAGGCTAGTCCTACCCTGCCCTCAACTAATAGGTAGTAATCGATGAGCACAACGAGCGAACAAGGCCGAGGCAAGCACGGCAGGACTGTGAGGCTAGTCACGACTGTCGGATTAATTGCCGTAGTTATCGGGTTTCTCTATTGGTTTTTTCTCGGCCCATTTGACGCCATACCGGGTGGCTATCTGCTCGGTGAGGAGTCTGACGAGGTGATGAGCGACTGGTCGGTCGCGAACGAGGTGCCACTCTGCCAGCTGCAGACCACCGCCTTCCTGCTTCCCTATTCCATCAATATGAACTGCTCATCGATTGATAAGAAACTCTACGTCGGTTGCATGGGTTGTGAGGAGAAACGCTGGGGCGCCGCACTCGTCGAACAGGGCTCCGCGCGTTTTCGGATCGACGGCATTGTATACCCCGTTGTGGCAAGGCGCATCATGGATACGGCCGAGAAGGATCACGCGTGGCACTCGAGTAGCATAAAGGCGGGAAGGCCGCTCGATACCCCGCGCCCACCAGACAATATTTGGTGGACGTTTGAGCTGAGCTCTCCGCAGTAAACTGCGCTCAGGGTGCTTGTTGCCCACTCTCGAGAATCAAATGACCTGCCCCTCCGCTCTCGCTATCTGCCCCCTCGATCTGTAAGTATATTCGACTAGCCATAAAGACAATGGAATCGTTGCATAGATATAGATCGCCCAGGGCAGGTGCTCCAGCAAATAGGCCGCCATGAGGCAAGAGATGGCGGCGGTTGCGCAGACCGCTAGCCATCGGGTGACGACTCGCTGGCAATACACCTTCTCATAGTCATTCAACCGCAATTGCACCGCAAATTTCAGGGTGTTGATGTAGAGCAATATGTAGATTATCGACAGGAACAAGAACCCTAGAGAGAAATAGATGATCAGGATAGAGATGTCTAACTGCTCGAAGCTATCCAGGCCATAGTTAAAGTAGCCGTCGCTAAAATAGGCGAAGGTTATTCGAAACATGAGCTTGATAGGGTAGACAAAGATCAACACGAATATCACCAGAATGATACTGAGCATCGCGGTGACGGGGTCTTGCAGCCCGAACGCCCTACTCCAGCGTGAGTGCGCGTACCAGATAACTCCGATGGTCGAGGCGCTGGCTATAAACGCGGGGATATCCAAGGAGAGATGGAGAAGCTCTGGGGTGCTCGAGGGGATAGAGTCGATACTGATCACGAGCAGTGTGAACGCGAAGGCGAAGGCCGCATCGACGAAGGTCTCTATGCGCGTCATTCCCTCCCCTCGCAACGTGATGCCTTGATCCTCGCGACAGGAATCGATGAAGCGTTCCGATAGAATTTCCATATTACGTGGGGTCTCCGCTCGCGCGCGTGTAATTATTATCATGACCGACCAGCGAGGGCGGCGGTGTGCATTGCTCTAGGCCCCCTATGCTCGCCTAGAATACTCATAACTGGGGTCGGTGTACATTTATCCAAATTCTTGAAAATATACAGCCTTAACGGCAGTTACTCTAGATTTCAGGCCGAGACTCTGGCCCCGGGCGATCCATGAGCATTCCTCAACGAAACACGAACATTGGGCTGGCCGCGATATTCGGCCTCGCCGTCGCCGTTCTCACAGCACTATATGCTGCGGTTCTGATTGCCGGTCTCATGGCATTGCCCGCCCCGGGGGAGCCCATACAGGACCCTTGGTTCACCCTGATGGAGCTGCTCATCCTGTGCATCGCCCCCTGCATGGCGGCCTTCACCGTTGGGGCACGCTCACTGGTATTGCCGGAGCATCGAGCCGTGGCCCTGCTCGCCATCGTCTTCATGAGCATCTGTGTCGCGATAACCAGCGTCGTTCACTTCGCGATCCTCACCCTGTCCCATCTGCCAGCCTTCGCAGAGGCGAGTTGGCATGGGCTGGTATTTGGGTTTCAATGGCCCTCGCTTGCCTATGCGCTCGACATATTAGCCTGGGATGTGTTCTTCCCACTGAGTGCGGCATGCACTGCGCTATCGCTGCGACGGGTGCCAGAGTTCACTCGCGAGAGCGGAATGTTCATAGTGGCGTCGGCACTCGCGTTCGCCGGCCTCGCGGGCGTGCCGCTAGCGAGCATGGAGCTTAGGAACATCGGAATCATCGGCTACGTGGTCTTCTATCCACTGGCGGTAGCGATGCTGTCACTCAAGCTTGTAAGATCGAGGGCTCGGCCTTCTTGAACCATCCATAGGCGATGCTGAATTTTTATTTCGAGGAACCTGACCCCTTGCGTGCAAGCGCGCGCGTATTGATCGGCTGTTTTTTATCGAAGAGGGCTTGAGTAATGCAGTTATGGGCATTTATTTTGGTATCCATGGGGATCATTATTATCCCTGGCCCCAATGTCTTGGTCGTGGTTTCAACCAGCCTCGCATATGGAAGGGCTAGAGGGCTTCAAACAGTCGCCGGCACGAGCGCGGCAATGCTTGTGCAATTATGTATCGCTGCACTGGGCACTGCCTGGTTCATCTCGGCTTTAGCATCGGGTTTTCTCTGGCTCAAATGGTTGGGAGTAAGTTATCTTTTCTATTTGGGCATAAAACATTTCCTAGCTATCGGCCAACAGCAAGCAGAGCGGCAATCTGTTTTCGCCTCTTTTCAGCGCGGCTTCTTGGTTTCGCTTACCAACCCCAAAACGATAATCTTCTTCAGCGCATTCCTTCCTCAGTTCACTTCTTCAGCAGAGGCCTATCTTCCACAAATTGCATTACTCTCCGCTATTTTCTGGGCATTGGCTGTAATTCTAGATTCGGGCTATGCGCTATTGGCCCATAGAATGTCATCGTTGCTAAGAAGCCGAAATCTGGCTAGGTATCAGCATGGTCTAAGTGCGCTATTGTATATAGGGGCGGGCTCAGCCTTAGCCGCCACGAAAAATGCTTGAGACAAGGGTGCGGATTTCTTGATTTGACTATTACACAGCGCTGCATCTTCGCCGCTCGAGTGCGCTGCTCCGTTGACCAAAACTTAGGCTCCCGTGCCACACAAATGAAAAATAAGACAATTTGCCACACCCGATACCGCAGATGTAATTCAACTGTGGAAGGATTGCCAGCTTACTCGCCCCTGGAATGACCCAAGCAAGGATATCGCTAGAAAAGCATCCTACCAACCTGAGTTATTCCTAGTCGGGGAGATAGACAGCGAGCTAATGGCCTCTGCCATGGTAGGCTATGATGGCCATAGGGGTTCCATATTCTATCTGGCTGTTAGCCCCGCATTGCGGAGAAAGGGCTATGGCAGGCTAGGCTACCCTGCAGATGATGTAATTAGCCTAGGTAAACGCCTAATTGCGGATGTTTAACAGGCCTGTTATATATTGACCGCTAAGCCGGGGTCCTTGCCCCCTCCCCCCTTGATAGCCAATTCACACACTACCGGAACAGGAACTTGCCATGCGTGAGAGGATAAGCGAGCTTACCGATAAGATCGACAAACTCGAACGGCAGTTGCTCGACGAGCTTGATAAACTACAAAAAGACCTCAACTACCGCCTTGAGGGCAAGCGCGTTAAGTTCGAGCAGAATATTCTGGATAAGCACAGAAAGCTGAAGAGTTCCATACTCCCCTGGCTACTGGCTTCCAGCATCCGCAACATCCTCTCGGCGCCGTTTATTTATTCTATGGTTTTTCCAATTGCCTTTTTCGACCTCACCATTACCCTCTACCAGCATATTTGCTTCCGGCTCTATGGCATCCGTCGGGTTGAGCGCGCGAAATACATCGTGCTGGATCGTCACCAACTCGCGTATCTCAACGGCATCGAGAAGCTCAATTGTGTCTATTGCGGATATGGCAACGGCGTCGTGGCTTACACTAGAGAGGTGCTTGCTAGGACCGAACAATACTGGTGCCCAATAAAACATGCGCGCAGAGTCGTCGGCAGCCATCGCCACTACAACAAGTTTGCGAACTATGGCGATAGCGATCACTATAAGGAACAGTTGATCAAGATGCGCGACGAGTTGAGGTAATGGCTTTGCCTGGGTTCATTGCACCGGGAAGTCGAAATAGACATCGGTGTAGGGTTCCCCCTCCAACGTAAAATGCCACCACTCCGTATCCAGTGGTCGAAAGCCGTGCGCTAGCATCGCCTCGCGCAGCGTCATGCGATTGGCCTGCTGCTGCGCGGTTATCGAAGTATCAGAAGGCCAGGATACCGGGTCGAAGAAGTCGTAGGGGCTGCCCATGTCCAGCTCCTGTAAATCGGCGAGCCGCACTAGCGTCAAATCCACTGTGCTGCCGCGAGAGTGACCGGAGCGCTCGGCTATATAGCCTTGCGGGAACAGCTCGTCCTTATTGAGGCTCGGGTAGTACTGCTGCTTCATCACGATGTCCGTGCCATTTGCCGCCCAGCGCACGAAATCGTTCACCGCCCGCTGCGGCCGGTAGGCATCGAATACCTTCAGCCCTAAGCCCTCTGGGGCGAGCTCGTCCTGCACGGCCTTCAAAGCGCGCGCGGCCGGCTCGGTCATGAACACCACACTCGCCCGATAGCCCTCCACGGGGCGCCCAAGGAAGTTGTTGCTGCCCAGATAACGTAGCTCCACGACTAGGTTGGGAATCACGCTGCGCAGCGCTACGAAGGCGTCGGGCCGCGTCTGCACGTCGATCTCTTCTGCGCTGCTCGCGGCTTGGGCGCAGACATGGCTACTTAACAACAGGCTCAATGCAATTATCAGCGGTGCTTTCATGTTTAACTCGCTATAGTCGTTCACTCAACGTGAACCTTAATGTCTCAATATTCTTGGGTCTGCTAAGCGTGCTAGCGTGCACGGGGCTGGCGACTCTTGCGGATTGTTTGATCCCACAACTCTTACTGCCGTAGTGTATATGAATATCCCCTCACTGAAAGAACAGGCACGGAAACTGAAGCTGCATACGCTTACGGTCTATTTCGCGGCGCGGGACCCGGATATGCCGGTGCTGGTGAGGTTCCTCGCCATCCTAGTGGCCGCCTACGCGCTTAGCCCTATCGACCTGATACCCGACTTCATCCCCGTGCTGGGCTACCTCGATGATCTGATCATCGTCCCCCTTGGGCTGGCGCTTATTATCCGTCTCACTCCCGCAAAAGTGATAGAGTCTGCACAGCTAAAGGCAGCTCAGTCTGCAGAAAAACCCGTGAGTTATGCAGCGGCGGCATTCTGTATACTGGTCTGGCTTGCCGTCGCCTATTTCTGCGCGAGGTGGGTCTTTGTTTTGTACAACAACTAGGAGAAGTAAATGTTCAGCCACATCATGATTGGATCAAACGATATCGAGCGCTCTAAGCAGTTCTATGACGCCGTGCTCGCGGTGCTTGGCATTGCCGAACCAATACGCAATGTGGCGGCCACGGGCCACACGCGACTGTTCTATCGCAATGACGGCGCGACGTTCTGCATTTCCGAACCAATCAATGATGAGCCCGCAACACATGCCAACGGCGGCACCATCGGCTTCAAATGCAGCTCTCCCGAGCAGGTAGTGGAGTTTCACAGAGTCGCAATCGCCAACGGCGGCACCGCAATCGAAGACGCCCCCGGCCCACGCCAGGGCAGCCTAGGCGCCATGCACCTGTCCTATGTGCGCGACCCCGACGGCAACAAACTCTGCGCCCTCTTCCGCCAAGCCTAGACCTGCCAGATCAAAGGGGTAACCAAAGGGGTCAGAGTAACCAAAGGGGTAACCAAAGGGGTCAGAGTAGTTTGAAAAATCAAACTACTCTGACCCCTTTGGTTACTCTGACCCCTTTGGTTACTCTGACCCCTTTGATCGGGCGGTTCGGTGTGGCAAAAAAAACGCCCCGCGCCGGCTAGCCGATTCGGGGCGTTTGTCTTCTTGCGTACTGCTCGTTTATGGCAGCGCGTAGGCAACCAGTTGCGCGGGGCTGCTTCTGCCGCCGACGAACATGGCGAGGTACTGCTTGCCATCGTGCTCGTAGGTGAACGGAAGGCCGGTCTGATTGTCTGGCAGCTCTATCACGGTGATCACTTCGCCAGTCTGCTTATTCACCACGCGCATTCTTGGGCGCGCATCGGCCGTCCCGATGCCCTCGCCTACGAACAACAGCGTCTTCGTCAGCAACACACCAGAGCGCGTTGGGATGCCCGTATCGGGCAAATCCACACCCTGCATGAGTGGGTGGTTCGCGATGCGATCTGGCGTCTCGGCGTTAGCCACCCACCACAAATGATCGCCGGAGTTCATGTCAATCGCGGTCACGCGGCCGTAGGGCGGCTTGACGATCTCGAGCCCGTCGATCCTTGGCACGCGCACGCTGCCGTTGATGCTCAGATCGATGTCGGAGGCTTCGTTCTTGGCCAATGACAGGCTCTGCAATTGAGTACGCGAGGGCACATAGATGATGCCGGTCTCCGGATCCATCGCAGAACCCTCCCAGTTGGCGCCACCGGTAGAGGAAGGCAGGCTCAGCAGCCCACGAGTGCCGTCGGCGGCATCGGTAAGCGAGGGCGGCGAGTACAGGCTAGGGCTCAGGCGGAAGCCTTCGATGGCCTCCAGGGCTCTGGCTCGTAGCTCTGGGGTGAAGTCGATCAGGTCGGCCTCGGTGAAGCCCTGACGATCGAATGCCGCCGGGCGCGTTGGGAATGGCTGGGTTACCGAATACCACTCTCTGGGCACGTCACCCGCGGGTACTGGACGCTCCTCGATAGGCCAGATGGGTTCGCCGGTCTCTCTGTCGAAGGTGTAGATGAACGACTGCTTGGTCACCGCCATCACGACCTTGCGGCCATTGGGGAGGTCTGCGATCACTGGTGCTGTAGGCACATCCCAATCCCAGATATCGTGGTGGATGAGCTGGTAGTGCCAGCGACGCTCGCCGGTACGCACATCTAGCGCCACGATGCTGCTGGAGAATAGGTTCGAGCCAGGACGGTCGGCACCGTAATAGTCACCGGTGGGGTCCTCTACGGGCAGATACACCATGCCCAACTCGGGGTCGCCGGAGATCGGCGCCCAAACGCCGGAGTTACCGGTGAACTCTACCCCTTCGTCGAGCCAAGACTCGAATCCGACCTCGCCACGCTCTGGAATAGTGTGGAAGGTCCACAGCAACTCACCGGTGTGGATGTCGAAGCCGCGCACGTCGCCCTTGACGTTGGACTTGGCGCGCGGGCGCCCGCCGGTGGAGTGAGCCGCCCCTACTACGATGACGTTGTTCATGACGAAGGGAGGCGCAGAGGCCCCGATGTCGATGTCTTCGAAGCGAGTGTCTTCAGCATTACGCAGGCCCACCATCAGGTCCACGATGCCGTTATTGCCGAAGGTGGGGTCGGGTATGCCAGTCTTGGCGTCGAGCGAGACCAGATGGTAGCCCGGCGTGATATCGATGATTCTGGTCTTGTCGCCATCCTCCCAATAGGCCACGCCACGGCCGGCGCCCTTGCGCGGCGCGCTGCTGAAGCGCTCGCCCTCTTGGGGGCGCCACATCCACAGCAACTGCCCGGAGGTCGCGTCCAGCGCGATGACATTGCGTGTAGAGGCGACATTCGCATACAGAATGCCGTCGATCTCAAGCGGGGTCGAGGGATTGGTGAAATCGGTGGGAGGGCCGAATTTCTCGGTGGAGAAATTCCAAGCAATTCTGAGGGATTCAACGTTGGAGGCGTTGATTTGATCCAGTGGCGAATAGCGTTGAGCGAATTCATTGCCGTGATAGACCGGCCAATCTCCTTCGTTCACGCTGGTATTGGTCTGGCCCACTGCCTGTGAAGCAAGGGCAAAGGCACTAGCGGTGAAGACGAATCGTGCAACTACATGTTTTGCGATTTTCATCTCGAACTCTCCTGGCAGAGCTTAATTATTGTTATTAGCTATTCGCTATGTGCGAGCGCAACAAGATTAACCTGTCACCCGCCATAATTCAAAACTCTTATATGCGCCATTCGCCACTTGCCACGGGACAATACTTGCTATATATTTGCGCACTCAACTATATAGCAAGGTGTTTCCATGTCAGAACAATCGCTAAGCGGCCAATTCGTAATCAAGAACGCCCTCCTCGCGTCCAAGCTCGCGAAACGAGCGGGCAACCACCTGAGCATGCACGGCATCAGCCTCAGCGAGTATCTCGTCATGCATCATTTACAATATTCGCCCAATAAGGCGGTGGCGAGAATCGAGCTCGCCGAGCATATCGGCATGAGCGCCTCGGGCGTCACGCGCCTTATCGCGCCTATGGAGAAGACCGGCATCATCGAGAAGGTGGCGAACCCGCGCGATGCACGGCAGAGCCTCGTGAAGTTGTCGCCAGCGGGGCAACGCCTGTATGCAGACGCGAGCGTGAGCTTCGAGCAAATCACGCAAGAGTTAGTCGGTGGCTTGAGCCAGGCTCAGCAGGAGAAGGTGGTCGAGCTTTTCGCGAAACTGATTTAAGCGACTGCGTAAAGAGGGTGCCATGAAATCAGGAATCGATGAGCCCCGTGGCATTGATCTCCACAGCAAACTTACTGCCATCCTTGCGCGCGTGCACGCTGCGAATCGTGCTGCCCTCTCCCGTTTCCAAGGAGGGCCAAATGAGTTGAACCTGCTCCGGCTCTTCGGCCTTCTCACCGATGTCAAAGATGCTCGCCGCCAGCAGCTCCGAGCGATCGTAGCTCAGCGGCTCGCAGGCCACTCGATTGACGATTGCGAAACCGACGAAACTTGCGCCTACGGCGATCAGTAGCCCGTGCGCCAGCCCTCGTAATAGATGGCAGTGGGCAGCTGAAGGGCGAACATGCCAATGAGGCTATATCGATAGGTGCGACAGGCTAGCGCAGACAGATTGACGGATTCGGGGGCCTCTTAGTCTACCCACACTATGCCTTGTAAAAGGCGAGTTAGATTGCAATGCGGCGGGCTGAGACCCTACAATCGAAAGCAACTCGGTAGCGCCACTTCGCTGCCTGCCAATTTCCGGAGTTATTGCACCGCCAATGAAAATATTTGTTCAATACAGCCTTGCGTTGTTCCTGCTCGGCGCCAGTGCGCTGACCAGCGCCGACCTTAGTAGCGCCACGCAGGCCATGGAAGACCCCTCGCACCCGCTAATTCTCATGCGCACGTCTCGGGGCGACATCTATATCGAGCTGTTTCCCGAGGCCGCCCCGCGCAATGTCGCCAACTTCATTGCCCTGTCCGAGGCCAAGGTGGAGATGTTCGATATCGACACCGGCCAGACGGTGATGCCGCACTATTACGACGGCAAGACTTTCCACCGCGTATTGCGCAATTACCTCGTACAGAGCGGCGCCGGCGCTAACGCGCAGGACCCTCGGCCAGAGTACTTCATCGACGACGAGATCAACGCCCGGGATATCGGCCTGAACGACATCAAGGTATTGGACGAAACTGGCGCGCCACACGCCTGGTTGAACCTGCAAGACGACGAAGAGTTCCAGGCACAGGTCTTGCTGCCCCTATACCGCAAGCTCGACATCCGCAGCCCCGAACAGGTGGAGGCCCGGCAGTATGAACTGCATAAATTGCTCAGCGAGATGAACCTTGCACAGGTCTATGAGAATCAGGGCTATCGTTTCAATAATCGCCTGCCAGCACGCGTGCCGGTGCGCGGCAGTGTGGCGATGGCGAACTCCGGCCCTAACAGCAATCAGTCCGAGTTCTTCATCACACTCATCGATGCGCCCTGGCTCGCGGGCAGGACGACTATCATCGGCGAGGTGGTCGAGGGCATGGAGATTGTGGACCGCATCGATCAGTCCGCGGTGCTACGCGGCGAGAGCTCTACCCCCACTCCCACTACCGCCACCATGATCTTCGATGTTCGCCAAATCAACGCAGCACCCACCCCATAGATTGCGTCAGTAAACTGAGAGAGAACCATGTCCAAAAAAAGCAAGAAAGTGAAAGCGACGAGCGTACTGCCCATGGCCGCCACCGGTGGTTTCTTCATCGGCTTAGGCCTCGGTGCCTTGATGGGCAATGCCTTGCCAGTGATGGCAATCGGCGTGGCCATCGGCTGCGTCATTGGCTATAGCATCGACAAGAAGAACGGCGTTACGTACGGGCGTCGCTCACACTAAGCTCGGCTGGAAAAATATCCCGAGTATACGGCGGCAACGAGGCCATGATGGAGGCGCCGTAAAACTTACTCACGATGCGCTCATCAAAGAGGGTGATGCGCCCCGTATCGGTTTCGTTGCGCAATAAACGCCCCGTGGCTTGCACGAGTTTGAATGCGGCCTCGGGCACCGAGAGCGTCATGAACGGATTGCCCCCCTGACGCTCGATCCACTGCGCCAATGTCGCCTCGATCGGATCGTTGGGCACCGCGAAGGGTATCTTCGCGATCAGTACGTGTTCACAATATTTGCCCGGCAGATCCACCCCTTCGGCGAAGCTGGCCAACCCGAAGATGATGCTCGGCTCGCCCTTATCGATGCGCTGCTTATGGAACATCAATAGCTGCGCCTTCTGGTAGTCGTCCTGACACAGAATGATCTCGCGCCAGCTCTTATCCAAACCCGCCAACACATCCTGCATCTGCCGGCGCGAGCTGAACAGCATCAGCGCAGCCTCGCGCTTATCCAACACCTTGGGCAGCAAGGCGATGATCGCCTCGGTATGCTCGGCGCTCTTGCCCGGATCGCAGTTTAATTTCGGCACCGTAAAACGCGCG
Organism: Gammaproteobacteria bacterium UBA5078; assembly: GCA_002416505.1. GTDB lineage: Bacteria > Pseudomonadota > Gammaproteobacteria > Pseudomonadales > Pseudohongiellaceae > UBA5078. Next base: position 40,557 of record DIAM01000018.1, on the reverse strand, counting down.
GCCTTGGCGTAGTCGAAGGGGCTAGCGATGCGATGATACTGCGTGCGCTCGGGCAAGCCGGCACGCATCTTCAGGACATCGAAATTGCCTAGCGCCGACAGCGTCGCCGAGGTGAGCACCGCGCCCGCGCACAGGCGCCATAGATTCTCCTGCAGAGTGGTGGCCGCGAGCACGGGAGAGCAGGAGATGCTGATATCGATGCTGCCGCCCTGATCGTTCAGCCCTAGCCAGCGCGCCCAGGGCGCTTGGCCGGGCGTATCGACACGGGAGAACTGCTGCCATAGCTTCTGGCTAGCTGCCGCGCGCGCGGTCATGCTGCCGATCAGCGGAAACCAATACTCGGCGCGCTGTCGCGACTCTAGGCTCTGGCCCTGTTCCAGGTTCGTCTTTAACTCATTGCCGAGCTCTTGGAACAGCGCGGCGAGGCGCGTGTACTGCGTGTTCAGTGTCTGCGCCAATTCGCGCAGATGCTCGGGCACGAGGCCGAGTTCGAAGGCGTGTTGCGGGGCGTTGTCGCCCTGCCTGTCGGGTACCGCGTCGGCCAAGACCTGCTCGCAAAGGGGCCATATCTCATTCAGTCTCATCTCCGCCATCTCGAGCGCGTCCTGCAGCGCCGGCAGTTCGCGTTTGAGCGTGCGATTCTCCTCCAGCACGTTGTCGCCCCCCAGCTTGCCGAGCGTCTTGCGCCATTGATCCAGCGCGCCTAGGCTCGCCTTGATGCGCGTAAAACTCGCGAAGTGATTATTGCTCTTCAGTGGCAGGTGATGGGCCTCGTCGAAGATGTAGATCGAATCTTGCGGGGCGGGCAAGATCACCCCACCACCTAACGCGAGGTCTGCCAATACCAAGTCATGATTGGCCACCACGCAGTCGGCCTTCTGCACCTCTTCGCGGGCCTGATAGAAACAGCAATTGCTGAAGTTCGAACACTTCTGCCCCACGCATTGCCCGTTGTCTACGGTCACCGGCGACCACTCCTGATCGCTGAGCAGGTTCTCCCAGTCGTCACGATCCCCGTGCCAATCCCCGGAGTTGATCTTGCGAAACATCTGCTCGTACAGGACCAGCGAGTGAGCGTTAGGAGCCGCGATCACCTCTCCGTAGAGATCGGCCATGGCGTTGAGGCTGTCATTGCCCTGCAGCAACATGTCTAATTTAGACAGGCACAGGTAACGGCCGCGGCCCTTGGCTAGGGTGTAGGTGAAGTCCAGATCGCAGTGGCGCTTGATGTCGGGCAAGTCCTTGAGTGTGACCTGCTCCTGCAGGGCCACCGTGGCGGTAGCCAGGATGACGGTCTTGTTCAGGTATTTGGCCACCGGCAGGGTGCCCAGCACATAGGCCAGCGTCTTACCCGTGCCCGTGCCAGCCTCGATCACACAGATCGGCCCGCCATGGTCTTCCCCCGGGCCGGGCGCGTCCTCGTCTTCTTCGGCGCCGTTGACGGTGGTCAACTCGATCTGGCCGAGACTCTTGGCGATCTCGGCAATCATCAGGCGTTGCCCATAGCGCGGGGTCAGGGATTTACTCTCCAGAATCTGCCGGTAGGCACTCTGAATGGCATTCTTCACTTCGTCGGGGAGCATATAAGAGAATCGGCTATTTTAGGGCTAAGAGGGTTAATAGTAGCCCTGCGAGTATAGCACTGTCGTCGCCAAAGACGGCGGATAGACAATCGAGGGAGATAAAGCTGCTTCATTGCTACCGATGCCGAAAAAACATCTGCTAGAATGAGCCCTCTTCTGTCGGCCCGGGGCCAGCGCTAGTAGCCAACGTTGTACACAACCGCCACTGTCGCGGTACACCTGTCACAAGCACCCTAGAGAACAGCAATTGATGATTTTTCAGACCTTTTTACAAAACAAGAAATGGCAACATAAAGATCCAATTGTGCGCCTTGAAGCCATCGCTGAATTAAACCATGCCCTGGACCCGCAAGACGAGGGCGTGGCAGATGCCCAGAAGATCCTCATCGAGATGGCCAGCAAAGACAGCGACGCCGCCGTGCGCCTCGCCGCTATCGGCCACCTCCACAGCGTCCAGCCCCTGCAAGACCTGCAGAGTGATCCCGACGCGGAGATCGCCAATGCGGCCCTCATGCAGTTTTGCCGCGTCGTCTCCGGCGCAGAGCGCAGTGGCCTAAGCCCTGCCGAGCGCATTGAGTTAATGCACACCATGGGCTCGCCCCCCCTACTGCTCGCCGTGCTCCACGACTGCGGCTGCGACGAGACCGGTCTTGCCACACTCGAGCGCCTACAGAAAGAGTTCGCGCTAGACGAGTCAGGCCTACTCGATATCGCCGCACACTCTAATAATCACACGGTGCGCCACGCCGCCGCGGTGCAGATCGAGTCGGCAGAGGCTCTGGAGCAACTCAGCGCCGCCGTGCGCCAGAAAGACAAGACCGTGTTTAAGCTATGCAAAGACAAGCTGCAGGTCATTCATGACTTAGAGGCCAAGCGCAGCGCCGATGCCGCCCTCGCCGTGCAGATCTGTGTCGATCTCGAGACCCTCGCCAACAAGGTGATCGGCGCCCTTAGCCAGGCGCAGTACGAATACAAGCTTAGCCAGTGGCAGGAGATCGACGCCCAGGCCGATGCGAGCGTGCAAGAGCGCTTCACCGCCGCCTGTGCAGCCCTAGAGCTCAAGCTGGCCGAACACGCCAACGCCAAGCAATTACAGGCGCTGCAATCCCAGAATTTCGCCGACCTGGCCACGGCCTGCGATGCGACAGACGCTGCGTTCGCGTCGCTCGAAGCGGCCCTCGGGCACGAACAGATCGACCTGCTCGAACACAAGCACCATGCGCTAGAGGCGCTGCGCGGGGACACCCAGGCCACCGATGCAGGCGCCGATGCCGTGTTGGCCCGCGCCCAGACCCTGATCGCCCAGCTCGCGCTGGCCATTCGTGCCTATCACGCGCTGGAGGCCAAACGCGCCGACCTGAACACCCTGCACGAAACGCTCAAGTCTCTCACCCCTAAGAATACGGTGGGCGTCAACAAGGCGAAGCAGCGCTTCGGCAAGCTATTCCAGAAGACTAACTGGCCAGCGCAGCTTCCCCAGAGCGAACTCTATGGCCAATGCCTAGAGATGGAAGAATTATTGGAGCGGCTCGTCACGAAGAATCGCGCCTATCTGGACAAACTCCACAAAGATTCTCTGGCCCATGTCGCCGCGCTCGAACAGCATGTCGAGGCGGGTCAGGTCAACGACGCCCAGCGCATGTGGGACAAGGTACAGGGCGCTATCAAGAATGCCGACGAGGAACTCAAGAAGGTCTTACACGACCTACTCGCTCCCTATAAGCCGCGCATCAGCGAGTTGATCGATTGGAAAAACTTCGCCGCCGCCGAGAAGAAGAAAGAGCTAGTCGAGCACATGCGCGCACTGGTCGAGAACAGCATGCACGCCGCGGACAAGTCCAAGCGCATCAAGGCATTGCAGGAGGAGTGGAAGAAACTCGGTCATTCGGTGCAGAACGACGCACTCTGGGCACAGTTTAACGAGGCCGCCCACAAGGCCTTCGAGCCCTGCAAAGAATACTTCAAGGAGCGCAAGGCCAAGCTGCACAGCAATCTCGAGGAGCGCAACAAGATCTGTACGCAGCTCGAAGAACTAGTGGCGACCCTCTCTGCGGACACGCTCAATATCGCCAGCCTCAATAAGATTGAGAGCAAGGCCATAGAAGACTGGAAGCTATATGCCCCGGTCGAGCAAGCCAAGATCAAGAAGCTGCAGAAGCGTTTCAACGCGGTCCTAACCGACCTGCGCCAGTTCAAGCGCAAGGTATTGCAAGACAATGCCGTCAAGAAACTAGAGCTCATCGCCCAGGCCGAGAAACTCGACGAGCTCGAGGACGTGCAAGAGGCCATGAGCGAGGCGAAGAAACTGCAGGCGCTATGGAAGACCATCGGCCCATCGCCCTATAAGGACGATCGCAACCACTGGAACGCCTTCCGCGCGGCCTGCGACAAGCTATTCAGTAAGCGCAAGAACGAGGCGCCCGCTAGATCGGCAGCCGGGGCATCCAAGGCCCGTGTTGACGCCTCCCCCGCCGTGGCTGCGGCGCGTGAGGTGTTGCGCAAGATTAGCGATCTGGTCGCCTCTAGCAGCGAGGAGTTAGTCAACTCGCGCCGCGAGTTCAACGAACACAAAGACGCCTTCTTCGAACACCTACAGGCCGACCTCAAGCACGAGAAGCGCGCCCTGCAGGAGCAGTTCGACAAGCTGCTGCGCCAGTATGAGAGCAAGCTCAAGGCCGCGCCGGACAAGAAGTCTCTGCAACTGATCGGCCAGGCCAAGACCAAGGCCGAGTTCCTGGAGACCCTCGAACTCGCGGCACTCTCCGGCAAGGGCGAGGCCCCGGACATGGATGCCCTGAATGATCAGTGGCAGGAGCTGGGCCGTGTCTCCGACCTATTGCAGGAGCAGGCACTAGAGGAACGCTTCCAGGCGCTGTACCGCGGCGTCGACAAGGCCATCCTCAAGAAGGAAGCCAAGAGCAACGAAGACAAGGCCAAGGAGCTGTGCATCTCCGCCGAGATCCTCGCGGGCCTGGACTCCCCCGACGCCGACAAGGGCCTGCGCATGCAGGTGCAACTCAAACAACTCAAGAATAGCTTCGGCAATCGCGGCAATAAGAGCCCGGCCCAGCAAGTGAGCGAGATCGAGATACAGATGCTCTGCCTCGGCCCATTGGACGCCAGCGTCCGCAAGGCCTGCGTAGCCCGCCTAGACTCGGCGCGCGCGAAGCTGTAGAGACACTAACACTATGGAAACCCTAACCCTCCCGCCCCTGCGTAGCATACAGGGCGAGATCACACTGCCCGGCTCGAAGAGCCTGTCCAACCGCATCCTCCTTCTCGCGGCAGTGGCCAAGGGTGAGACCCGCATCAGCAACCTGCTGGACAGCGACGACGTGCGCCATATGCTCGGCGCGCTCGCGCGCCTAGGCGTGGACTACCGGCTCAGCGCCGACAAGAAAGAGTGTGTCGTCACCGGTCTGGGTGGCGGCTTCACCACCGCCTCCCCCCTTGAGTTGTTCCTAGGCAATGCCGGCACCGCCATGCGCCCCCTGTGCGCGATGCTCAGTGCCAGCACCGGCGAGGTCACATTGACGGGCGAGCCGCGCATGCTAGAGCGCCCCATCGGCGACCTAGTGGATTGCCTGCGCGGCTGCGGCGCCGCGGTCGACTATTTGGGCGACGAGGGCTATCCGCCTTTGCGAATCCACGGCAAAGGCCTGAGCGGTGGCCGCGTGAGCATCAAGGGCAACATCTCCAGCCAGTTCCTCACCGCCATGCTCATGGCCGCTCCGTTTAGCAGCGCAGACCTCGAGATCGTGGTCGATGGAGAGCTGGTCTCCAAACCCTATATCCTCATCACTCTCGACGTCATGGCCCGATTCGGCGTCGAAGTCGAGAATCATGACTACAAACGCTTCGTCGTGCGCACCGGCCAACACTACCGGGCACCCGGCGACATCATGGTCGAGGGCGATGCCTCCTCTGCCTCCTATTTCCTCGCCGCAGCCGCCATAGCCGGCGGCACCGTGCGCGTGCATGGCAGTGGCCGCAGCAGCGTGCAGGGCGACGTGCGCTTCGCCGATGTGCTCGAGCAGATGGGCGCGAAGGTGAGCTGGGGAGACACCTGGATAGAGGTGACAAGAGGCGAGCTGAACGGCGTGGACGTCGACCTTAACCATATTCCCGATGCCGCCATGACCATCGCCACGACCGCCTTGTTCGCAAAGGGCACTACCGCTATTCGCAACGTCTACAATCTGCGCGTGAAGGAGACCGATAGGCTCGCCGCGCTTAGCACCGAGCTGCGCAAGGTCGGGGCTACCGTGGAGGAAGGCGAAGATTACCTAGTGATCACGCCGCCCGAACACATCCACAGCGCCGCCATCGACACCTATGACGATCACCGCATGGCCATGTGTTTCTCGTTAGCCGCGTTCGGCGATGGCACAATCACCATCAACGATCCCGGCTGCACATCCAAGACCTTCCCCACCTATTTCACGCAATTCCTGCAACTCGCCACGCCGCGCTAGGCTAGGCTAGAACGCGGCGCTAAGATCGCCGCGCCGCCTAGTGGGTCTTGCTCTCGGGCGCCAAGTTGAAGATGTTGCGGGTACCGCTGTTCTTGGCGTCCTGCAACCAAAACGGTGCCGGCAACTCGTTGTCGTTCAATTGCCTGAGCACTATGCGCAGCTGCTTTATGGCTACGTCGAGCACTTCTAATTGGCACTAGATCAAAGTGCTAGATAGCAAAAGCCCCGCCAGGACCTAAATCCTGGCGGGGCTTTCTTATTTGGAGCGGGTGATGGGAATCGGACCCACGTCTAAAGCTTGGGAAGCTCTCGTTCTACCATTGAACTACACCCGCAAAGGTGTGGACCGCCAGCCTAGGCCGACCGGGGCGGATAATAGTCTATAACGCGCCTCGACTCCAAGCGAATTCCATTTATGGCAGGCGAAAAAAAGCCCCGCGAGCGGGGCTTTTTTTCAAGCAGAAACACTAATTAAATGCGGTTACAGACTGTGTACAACACGTCGGTGTTGTAGGTTGTCGCTGCCGCTGCGTTTGGTGTCGCCGCTGCGTTCGCACGGAAATTACCTGTATTCGGTACGCCGTCATCGAGACGACCATCCAGTGCCAAGGCCGCAGTACCACCCACGTTGTTCATGCACAGCTTGTTGACGCCCGCTGGCATTCCTTGAATTGCCGAGGAATTGATACCAACCAAGCCGCCGAAGGGGTTCTGTGGCAGGGCTTGTGGTCCAGTTGTGCCTGGATTGCCAGGAATGAACCCAGCGGCACGCAGATGCTGCCAAAACGCGAGCACTTCACCGCTTGGGTTAAAGGTAGTCGCGATCGCGCCATCCAGAGTACCGGAGGCATTGCCAATAACGATACCGGTGGTAGTCCAGGCGCCGCCACGATCCGCAGGTGTGAAAAGATCATCACCAGGGAAGCGTCTATAGCGGTCCATATAGGAGAACGCACCCGCAGGCACGCCGTTGAAATCATTTACCGCCGCGCGAACGCGTGAGTTCTCGATCAATTGCTGACCTTGCAGTACGCCACCGAGCAACAGGCCCACGATGACCAATACGATCGCAATTTCGATCAGGGTAAAACCCGACTGCGCTTTCTTAGCATTCATACTCTTCATATTCACTCCGAAAATCCGTTAAAAAGCGTCCGCCCTATGCGGTACTTCTTTGTACAGGGTAATAATAGGAGCAGTAGGAATTTTAGACAATATGTAGGTTTTTTTTACAGGCGATTGATTTATAAGATTTTTTATGACGCAGATCACAGTTTGGCAGGAAGTTTTAACACGAAGCACAATGGCTGCCCGGCTCGGGCCATCGCCTCGAGGCTGCCGCCCTCGGCATTGGCTAATTGCCTAGATTGATACAGGCCGATACCCCGACCACGACCATGCTCACTCCAGAAGGGTTCGAAGAGACGTTCGGGGAAACTCACTTCCCTGCCCAATAGATCCTCTATCTGTATGGACACAGTCTCGCCGCTCTGTTCGACGGCGACCTGCAAGTCTTGCTGTGGAGCATCCTGTTGCGATTTCATGGAGGCGTAGTTGCCCAATAGGTTCTCCACAATACTGTGCAGGGCCTCGCTGGACACGGCGGCAGTGGCACAACCGCTAATCGAGACCGGCAGCTCGAACATGCTCGCAGTGTCCTGAAGCACCGCGACCACATCCACCGATTGCCTCTTGCCCCTATTCTGGGAACTAACCAAGGCGCTGAGCATATGCTGCGCCCGATCACGAATAGAGGGCACGGATTTTTTCAAGGACGCGATCAGCTTTTCCTCTTGCCCCGGCACCTGATTCTCTAGCTGCCCCGCGGCCAAGGATACCAGCTGCATGAGATTCTTCATGTCGTGTTGCAGGAACACCGTCATCTTCGCAGTCTGATCGAAAGTGCCCCGGACAGTGCCAAGCTTAATCCAGATATCCATGCGCACTAGCAGGAAAAAATTATCGGCCAACACCTGACTGAAATAGCGCTGCTCCCAACCCCGTTTACTGTGATAGAGACGAATATCTAGGTTTATCTCTTGCACCTCGAAGTGTTGGTACAGCACGCCTTCGGTAATTCTCCCCTCTTCGCCCGAGATCGAAGCGCCGAACCATTGCAAACGCCAGCTCAGCCCCTCGAACCCACCGGCCTTCAAGGCCGGCCAGCACGCTCTTAGAAAATCGGGCAAGTCGAAACTCAGCTGTTCATTGAGCTGCACGAGTTCCTGCCCGCGCCTCGTCTGTCCCCGTGCACGAAACAATAGCCAGGCGGTCGCGGCAAGAATCGACGCCCCCACGAGAATGAGATAGGGATATAGATCGCTAATCGTCACGTTTGATCCCAAATTTCTTCAAGAAGTAATAGATACTCTCACGCTTCAAACCGAGTCGCGCGGCGGTTGCATAAACATTAAACCCGGTATCTTTTAATACCTGCCGAACTAACTTCTCTTCGGCCTCTTCTCGCACCGCCTTTAATCCGTCAGAGACCTTGGCATTGAATTGCAGACGCGTAGTCCCTTCTGCCGCCATCAGTTTCTCTTTACGAAAGAACAATAACGCACGGCTAACCGCCTTGAGGATATCGTCGATACTCGCCGGTTTAGCGAGAAAATCGAAGGCCCCCTCGCGGATAGCCTCCAGCGCCGACTGCTCATGATCCTGGCCTGTCAATACGATGATCTTAGCAGGATGCAGCAATGCACTCGCCGCGCGAATGACCCCTAGGCCCTCCTCCGTACTGTGGACAGCGGGGGGCATGCCTAGATCGAGAATAATGACGGCAACGTTCTCGTCACTGTCCAGAACACTCACCGCGCTCCTGCGCGAATCGGCCTCCAAGATCTTGTAACCATGCATGTCGAGCATGCTGCTGAGCGCGCCGCGCAGAGCCGAATCGTCGTCGACTATGAGGACAACCTCGCCGCTAGGCTCGCCTGCTCCAAGCGCCTCGGTAGCCTCGGTCAAGGCAGTTGTCCTGCCGCAATGAGGCGACTAAATAAGATATTGGGGGAGATCCAGACCAAGATGTCGTCGAAGGCACTCGCGCCCTCTTCCGCATAATCTGCGTTGACGAAATTATTATCCGCCGCCATCGAATATGCGGGCACCAATGCAAACGTGGCATTCTCAGTCTGAAACGCCGAAGTATAACCGCCAAAGTCGGCCCCCATCGAATAGATCAAAGCCGGCACCGTGTTCGCGTAAATAGGAACGCCGCAGGCGACTGCACCCGCGATACATAAAGGTCCAGCTGGAGGATTAGTAATGGCCCCGGTTGCAAACAAAGCCGTTAATCCAGCGGAAGTTGTGAAAGGGTTGTTTATCCCCATCGCCAGCATAGATACGGAATAGCGATAGGGGTTGCCCCAAGGGTCCATAAGCAAACCGTCCGTATTCACTGCACCCTGTAAACCCAATGTGGCAACAGGAACAAAGCCATGTGCAACTGTACAGATACCCGTAGTAACGGGGGCTTCGACCCCTGCGCTCGTCGCGGTCGCCGGGCACGGCAGCCGTCCCGTCGACTGCGCGAAACCGTAAAGCGCCTCTAAGATATTTTCAAGCTCACTGGTCGCGGTAATGCGATTTCGATTCTGTGCCGAGCTTCCCAAGGCCACGAATAAACCGCTCAGCAACATGCCGACGATTAACATGACCACCGCCATTTCGATCAGGCTAAATCCTCGAACTCGAGCGCGCCCCCCGATACTTCGTTTATAACTGCTGAGGCTTAACATGAACGCTGACTCCTAGAGAAACCATCCTGCGTTTGAACGAATGTGTAAACAATAGCGCAATTCGAAAACTGGACTGTGGCGGAAGTGGGAGTAGGTCTGGTATAAGTTGCCACTGTAGCGGATATCCAATTATTTACCCCGAGCCAGGCAGCTCCATTCGTTGTCATTCTTGTAGTAAAAGCAGCAAAATCTGCTGGATAGTCGCCGCTTGCTGGCAATGCATTCTTTATTTCTATTGCCACCCGGCTCGTGGCATAGGTCATCACCTCCTTAATCGTAATCGGCACTAGCATGTCGTTCAGCAAGGTCGGGTCAGTTGGATGATTCGTCAGAAAGCCTGGGTCTGTTGGGTCTGTTGCGTTTGTGGATTCGAGGTAGCGAGTGGCCTGATTATTATTGATGCGCACTTGCCCATCCAGATTCGGCCCAGGCGCGATTATAACTGCGGCAACAATCTCCCCATCCACGGTCAGGTTGCTGGTCGAATTCGTATTGAGGGAACTCGAGTTTTGTCTAAACGCCGGTGCTACCGCGTACCAAAACTGTTGCCCGATGTCGGCATAGCGATCGCTCAAGGCGATCGGGCTGCCCACAGGGGGAATGATTCGCTTGGGGAGTCGGCCAAGGCCGATTGCATTGGTATTGCAGTTCATCAGTCCATCGTTGTCGGTATCCGAGCAAGGCAATCGACCGGGGCCATTCGGGCTAGTATTGTATTCTGGGTTCGTCATGGCATAGGCAAGCAGAGTCTCTTTAACTACCTGCATCTCATTGCGTTTATTAACCCGATCGCGCAGTTGTGGGCTGCCATTGTTCAAGGCGGCAAGAATGACGGTGGTCGCCCCCATGATCAAGGCGACGAAAAGCAGAATCAATACGGCGCCAGACTGACGATTCAATGTCGGCATCATTGCGCACCGTCTTGAATGTCTCGCGCCTGCTGTAGCAACTGCAAGCCTTCGACAATATTCTGTATCAGAGCCTGACTCTCATCGTCTCTATCCGCATCTCGCTCACTGGTATCATCTGCCGATGCACTGTTATTGCTTACAATTATCGGCCTAGCCGCGGCATCGCGCGCAGCGACTTGTGCATTCACGGCCTCTAGTTCCTCTTCGCTTAATTCATAGTCTTCACGAATATCACCGGTGTCTGCGTTAAGTGTCTGACCGGGCTTCACGATGTACTCTCGGTCAACGCCTCTCACCCGCAATACCCCAAGCCCTCGCTCAAACTCCAGCCGAGCATTGTCTGGCAGCTCGCTCTGCTGCACAGCTACGCTGTTCAACCATATCGTGTGATTGCCATCGGCACGCCTGACACTGCCCCCCATATGAATCAAGATAGGCTCAATAACTGGTGCTGCCTGCACGCTGGGAGGGCCATCTAGAAGGGCGAGGCGTTCTTGCTCGGAAAGTGCCGTCAATGCATTCTCCCTCTCGCGATCGAGAAACTGACGTTCTTGTGGGGTGCTGAAGACTTTCCCAAAACCCTGCGCCATGCTAACACCCGGCACTGCGGCTAGAATCGCAACTAGGAGGGCAATCGAACTAATATTCATAGATCACCTCCGGTGGCGCTAGGTCGAAGGTAAACCAAAACAGTTCACAGTTTGCGGCGAGATTGAACCCTAGCTGAGTGAAATTAAGTTCCGCTAAATTCTCGGCTTTCATTTCACAACTGTTTGGCACAAGCAGACCCGATTCGTCTATGAAGGCATTGAGTAGACGAGTTAGATCCTCTTCATGAACCAGGGAATAGGAGAATGCAATATCGGAAAAATTCACGTTCACCGGAGCGCCCGGGTTCAGATCGAGCGGATCATATTTAAGCGCCAGCGCACCCTGCCCTCCTATATCCATTTGGATCGGATAGAGATTATAACGGGTGCGAAAATCGCCAACCTGCTCTATCAAGGCAAGTCGATCCTCTGTGCGCACGGCGCCTTCCTCCTCGATTTCTCTGTAGCGATCTATATAGCGAATTATCGTCTCCTCTTCATCGGCAATCTCGCGAACAGAAGCCATTGCCTGCTCGTAGCGTGCCTGTGCTTGAGACAAATCGAAGCTCGCGCTGCGATTCAATGAGTCGGACCCAAAATACAAAACGCTGGCGATGAGAGCTGCAACGATGAAAATAATCACCGGGGTTCTTAACAGCAGGAGATCTTGCTTCTCGAAAGGTAGCTTAAGACTCACTGTAGTGGCTCCTTGCGAATCTCAATGGCGAACTCACCCCGGGCTGCACCGCCATCCACCGTAGTGGCAACATTGATATTCGAACTAACATTAATCGGCAGTTTAACGGGGGTAACCTCATACTCACTTTGAGTCTTCAGGGCATCTACGAACAACATCACTTGAGCTGTCGCGTCGCGGAAACTCGCCTCGGACATCACCATACCGCTGACGCTGATCACTACCTGCGAACGCCCCTCAATGATGGCTTGTTGCACCCTTTGATCCTCTGGGACGACGATGACTTCGCCGTAGCTCTGTTCACTACCTACTGCCACCACTTCGTCGAGGTACCAAGACACCTCCGCAAGCCTAAGTTCTGGAGAAGCTGCCAAGCCTTGTCCAATCAATGCCATCACCTCGTTTGGCCGCACTACTTGCTGGGCGATTCGATCGTGAGTCTCGACCAGTATCTCCATTTGTGCAGATGGAATAGGGGTCTCAGGAAAGCGTTCGGTCAACTGCTCGTATTCGATGAGCAATGGTGCCGTTCGCTCGTCCAAGCGAGCCTCTTGCTCCCACTTCGAGGCGGCATCTGCGAGTGTGGGTCCGACCACGATACCGGCCCCCAGCAAAGCTATTAGACTCATGCTATACAGCGCCCCACTAATTTTTCTTAGCTTTAGGTAACGCAAAACACTGTCCGGTGCATAAACGTTTCGAATCGCACGCTTGCGCATCCCACTGATTAAAGAGTAGGCAATCGCACCAGGCTGTACATTCTTAATATCGATTTTCCGTGTCAGCGGTAACTCTTCGATGCTGCGATAGTGAAAATGCAGTAAATCTTTTACCGTTTCACGTTCGTCGGTAAACGCCTCCGGCGTAAATACATAGATTTGCAGAGGCACGTCGTAAGGTAACTGTTTAATACGCTCTAGATATTTTCTGGTCTGATCGCATTGTTCTATAAGCAACTCTGCAAAACTATCGGACCGGCTGACTCCCGCCGGCGTAAGGCGCCCAAAGATTACGCGCCCCTTCTGTAAATAGGTCTGCCGCAGTCCACTACTGCCCTCCTGATTGACAACAAGAAGATGGGGGGCATTGCTCACCGACAGCGACTGTGCGAAGTGCTCCATTATGTAAGCAGCAGAGGTCACAGCCAGCACGGGAATTTTCTGCGCAAGAATTCTAGCAAGCCACGGTTCGAACATGTCGGGCTTGGTAAGTGCAGTGAAAAGAATTCGATCGTCTTTTCGACCTTCGCTTTCTCGACCGATGACGCGTGCGGTTCTATAACGAGTGGTTCTAAACAGGTGATTGAGTTTACGTGCCAAGAGCGCCTTGCGATCCGCCCCGGTCACATGGGCAACGGTCTCGGAACGAAAGTCCTCTTCAATCACATCAGTTACTATCGCGAATGGGGTCTTGCGATCATTCTCTAAGAACACGTGGAAACGATCGAAATCGCTGCCCGAAGCATAGTATTGGTCGATCTGTTTCAACTTGCCATTTTGCCAACGCAGATGGATAACCTCATCGGCATCGATCACGAGCAGGTTTACTTTAGCTTGTCCGAAAAGAGAAAACATGAGCCTTAGACCCTTAGATCTGAATATTGCTGATAGTGTCGTAAACAGGTCCGAGCACCGACATCATGACCCAACCAAGTAATAGACCCAGTACCCCAGTCATCACGGGCTGGATCATCGCTTGCACCTTATCGATAGAGTCCTTGATATCTCGACCATAGAAATAACTGATATTGAGCAAGGCCTTATCCAAGCCTCCCGTGGTCTCCCCCACTTTCAACATGCGTATAACCAATGGTGGAAAAAGCCCAGTATTGGCGAAACTCTGTGACAGCGGATCACCCTCACTGATGTCTTCGCGTGCCTGTTTCAGTGCCTCTCGCACAACTGTGTTGTCGATAATACCCTCGGAGATTTCGAGGCATTTTAGGATCGGGATGCCTGCGGCATACATCATCGCGAAGAAGTTAGCGAACCGAGACAGGAGGATCTTCTGAATGACCGGACCCACCTTCCACACTCTCAATTTATACCCATCAACCTTGAAGCGCGCCTTGGGGTTTACCCGAACGGCTGTAGTAATTGCGAAAAACAGTAGGATCGGCACGCCGATACAGATATACCAATAGCTCACCATAAAATCAGACGTCGCGATCAACGCCCTCGTATGGATGGGAAGGTCCTGCCCCATGCTAGTGATAAACCCCACTAGCTGTGGCACCAAATAAACCATTAGAAAAACGGTAACTCCAAGAACTGCGCTACCGACGAAAATTGGCGAAGTTAATAGCTTCTTGGTGGACTTGTTCAACTCATCCTGCCACTTAATCGTGTCGGAGAGGGATTCGAAAATCATCGCGAGCTGACCACTGGCCTCTCCCGCTCTAATCAAATTGATAAAAAGATTGTCGAAGACCAGTGGATGGTCCGCCAAGGCATCAGAAAGGCTCTTACCACCCTCGATCTCATCTATGACGTTAGCGATGATCTCTTTAAAGCGTGGATGGTCGAGGCTGTCGCGCAGATCGGCTAGACCCTCTAGCATCGGCACGCCTGCCCGGGTCAGCTGTTCCATATGAAAACAGAAGTTGATGAGATCCGATTTCTCTACCTTGCGTTGGCCAACCCCCGCTTTTTTCTCCTCTGTCACTTCGCTACGAATGAGGTCTAGGCTCATCTTGCCGAGTCGCTGCTCCAGATCGACCTCATTGACGGCGTCTAGGGCACCGTTGCGGATCTTACCGGCGCGCGACATCGCTTTGTATTTGTACAAAGGCATAGGGCTTATCCAGTGATTCGATCGGTGAGATCCACGACGCGGGAGATTTCCTCGAGGCTAGTCGTACCATCCAACACACGACGGCAAGCATCGTGAGCGATAGGATGAAAGCCTTGAGATTTTGCGAGGTTCGACATCTCACGCATGCTGGCGCGCCGGGCAATCAGATCGTCCATCTCGCCGGTAATTTTTAAAATCTCTATGACCGAGGTGCGGCCCTTATAGCCTTGATGATCGCACGCGGCGCAGCCAACGGGACTGCAAATTTTCACCTCGGCATTCTGCTCGGCTATGCCTAATAAGCGCTTTTCGAATTCATCCGCTGACGCCGAAGCCTTGCAGGCAGCGCACAGCTTGCGCACCAAGCGCTGCGCAACCACTCCGATCAGATTGCCCGCGATTACATCGGGGAGAATGCCGATATCGAGAAGACGGGGAATAGAGCCCACGGCGGAGTTGGTGTGCAGGGTGGAGAATACCTGATGACCGGTCATCGCCGCGCGAAAGGCCATTTCCGCCGTCACATGGTCGCGTATCTCGCCCACCAGAATAACGTCGGGGTCTTGGCGCATCATCGAGCGGATGCCCTCGCCGAAGCCCATCTTTGCGGATTCATTGACCGAGGATTGGCGGATCATCGGCATGGGGTATTCCACGGGATCCTCCATCGTCATGATGTTCACCTTCTCGGTATTGATGTGATTGAGTACCGAATAGAGGGTGGTGGTCTTACCGCTGCCTGTAGGCCCGGTCACTAGAATAATGCCCTCTGGCCGGGCGAGCATCAGCCTCAAGAGATTCAAGTTGTCGTCGCTTAGGCCCAGCTTGTCCATCGCCACGATACCCTTCTTGCGGTCGAGCACACGCAGCACGATATTCTCGCCATGATTTGTGGGCTGGGCGGCCACACGAAAGTCGATCTGGCGCCCCACCAAGGACATGGAGATGCGGCCGTCTTGAGGGGCACGGGACTCCGCGATGTTCATATTGCTGATCACTTTGAGGCGCACCACCATCGCCGACCAGTAACTCTTGTGCAGGCTACGAACTTGCCTCAATACCCCATCGATTCGATAGCGAATGCGCAGGAACGCCTCTTCGGGCTCGAAGTGAATATCCGAGGCACCAAGCTGCACCGCATCTGCTAACAAGGCATTGACTAGGCGCACCATAGGATGACTATATTCGTCGTCGTTCATCTGAATACTTTCGAAATCCATCTGACCGGTCTCGATCTCCTGCAAGATGCCGTCGATGGAGAGATCATAGCCGTAGAACTGCTCGATCACCCGCGCGATCTCACCCTCACTGCCAAGCACCGGAGTGATCTGCAGATCGCCACCATTGAGTGCCCGCACCTGATCTAGCGCGACGATATTAAAGGTATCCGCCATCGCCAAGGTAAGGTGTTTGGCTTGGGCGTCGAAGGAGAGCGGCAGAATCGTGTAACGGCGCGCAAGATCCTGCGGCACTATCTTGATAGACTTCGCATCCAAGACTGCGTTGGACAGGTCCACGCTACGCTGCCCGGTATTCTCACTGAGCGCATCGCGAATAATTGAGTCCGTGACGAAACCCAGCTCGATAAGTATAGCGCCTAACGGTTTCTTGCTATTCTTAAGCTCGATTAGCCCAATGCGCAATTGGTCTTCCGTGAGCGCTCCCTGCTCTACCAGCATCGCACCAAGTCGGCGCTTAGGAGCGGCTTTCTCCGCAGGTTCTACTGGCTTTTCTGAGACGGATGTATTCATGGCAACACTCTCTCTAGCGCATCGAGACGCTCGCGCAACACGCGGATATCGAAACCAGGTGAAACGAGTTCTGATTGTTCCAACGCCTGACGATAAAAAGAATACGCGGGGCGCAACTGGTTCAATCGCTCTAGACTAACAGCAAGATTAAACGCGTAATCTGGACTAACTGGTCCACTACCACCCGCCTTAGCCGCGAGCAATGCGTCATAGTAGGACTGTTGAGCGTCGGACCAACGGCGCTGCGAAGCGAAGAGATTCCCTAATGCGAAGGCGAGCTGCGCAACCTCAGGATGTGCCGCGAACAAGGCACGCAATTCGGATTCCAACATTACGGGGTCACTAGCGGGCATCGTCTCGAGCAAGCCCACTCTGGCATGTACGTCGCGGGGGTCGAGCTCTAGTAATTTGACATAGGTCTCGCGTGCGCTGGGTGCGTCCCCTAACTGCATAGCAACAGCCGCAAGCCCTAGCATCGCGTCTCGATTATTGGGCTTGTCGCGCAGCACCTGCTGGTAGCGTGCACGAGCGCCGATGAAATCATTGCCACGATAGGACGCATAGGCTTGAGTTAATTGCGGGTCTACTCGCTCGGCATAATCCGTGCGTGTGATATTGATTGCAGAGGGCGCCGCGGCTTCTTGGGCCACTACCTCACTCGATGTTTCCGGCACGACTGCGAACTCGACCGGATTCGGTGTCGGCTCTGCGATCTCGACAGCAAGTTCAGCATCACTTGGCACCTGTTCGGGCGGCGCTGGGTCTGTATTCGCCGTGGCTGCGGCCTCTGGCACAGCGAGCAATTCGATTACGTCGACCGCTGCAATGACCTCGGCAACGAGCGCTTCTTGCTCTGCAGTACTCGGCAACAATGGTTCCGAGCTTATATCGGGAAGTTCGCTCTCCACTAGTATTTCGGTTTCGACTGGCGCGACGTAAGTTTCCACATTCGCGTTATAGCCAGGCGGTATATTATATTGATTGCCCGCCGGAATAATGCCCATCGCCTGTAGAAGCAGATAGCCACCGCCCGCAAGGGGAAACAGTGCGATGATCGCGGCGGCGGCAAATAATTTTCTACGCGAGCCGGCGCCCTTGCCCTTGTGCTTCGCGTTGAACACGGCTCTGGCGGACTCGCGCTTGCGTGACTCTTCGGCGAATTTCGGTGTTGCAGTCTTTGCGAGTTTTGCGGTTGCGCCTGCGCTGTTTGTTGCCGCGGCATCGGTCACCGCATCGTCATTGCGTGACGCGCGAATTGCGTCGGCCGCAAGCGTTTGCCCCTCGATTGCAGGTGCCACCGGCGCTTGCGCCACGGCAGCCTCAGTGGGAGTTATTAATTCGTCGTTGATTATCGAAGCTCGCTCGATATCGGGCGCACGCTCCTCAAGAGTCAGACCCAGGCTACTCGCTTGTGAGTCAGCCGTTGAATCGAGCGCAGTGTCGACGTCGATCTCTGCAGTCTCAGAAGCGAGAGTTTTCCCCTCTTCTAGCGCGTCACTGGGGGATTTCGAGGAGGCGCTAAAACGACTCAAGTCGTCCGGCTTAAGATAGTCGATAGCCTCTTCGCTGGATTCGTCCTGCGTCACGCCTAGAATATCGGCAGGCGGCGCAGTGTCCTTTTCCGAGTCGTGAGGCTTGGCCTCGAATGCTACCGCCATGGCATCAGGAGGGGTTTCGGTAGCATCGCTTACGCCCCCTGTCTCGTCGAGGCGGAAGTTTTCATCGATCTCGAAATCGAATGGCACATCGACATCCGTGAGGCCGCCCGCTGAGGGGGTGTGTTCGCGATCAAATTCGAGGGATTCTTCGAGGGTTTGTAAATCGTCGGCAGCAGAGGACTCGGAGGCGACAATCTGCGTCTCTTGCTGCTTGCCTTCCTGCTGTTTCTGCGCCGCCTGCCGTTTTGACTCTTCGGCCTTGCGCAGCGCATCCATCAATAAACTCATGCCCTAGCTCTCATGTCGCTTAGCGACGCTCCGCGTCTCGCAATTGAGACGTAAACAGACCTTCGCTGCTCAATCCCGCAGGAGGAAGGAAGTCGCGGTACTCGTTTAGGTCTCCGTCCAAGGATGGCTGCTTAATGACTACGGGGCGAATGAAGACGATTAGCTCTGTCTTCACCGCCGACTCGTCTTTGTAGCTAAACAGACCACCGATACCGGGTAACCTAGACAGCCCAGGCATGCCAGAGGTACTGGTCTCCAAGGAATCCTGCATCAGGCCACCTAAAACTGCAATTTGTCCACTGAACACCTTCAAGATCGACTCGATCTCACGAATCTGTATTTCCGGCACCGCGTTTGTTACGCCGGCCGTGGCCAAGGCGGGGCTTGGGTCATTCACGTAGCGCACGATTCGTGAAATCGTGGGGCGCACATTAAGCGTAACTTGATCGTTTTCACTTATCTGCGGCGTCACGCTCATCACAAAACCCACTGGTACGGTATTGATCGTACTGGTATAGATCGCCGGTGTCGCAGGTGTGCTCGCCGTCGCCGGAATGCCGGGCTCAACCTCGATAGTGAAATAGACTTTGTTATCTACGACACGCAGCATCGCAGCCTGGTTGTTGAGCGCCATGATCTTAGGACTCGAGAGCACGCGGATGTCGCCGAATTGCGACAGCGCTTTCATGGTCACGGCTACCGCATCCGGCCCGGCTGTTTTATCGATAGTGAGCATGCTCGCGGGGGCATCACTCAGGTTAAGGCCCGATAGGGTCTGAAGAAAATCTACCTGGCCGTTGTCGCGGCTTAGTGCCGCCCAATCGACGCCCGCTTGGTAGCGGTCGTTGAGGCTGACTTCCACTACAGTGGCCTCGATCATCACCTGATAGAGCGAGCGCACTTTCACATAGTCTAGAAAGGCGCGAATCTCGCGATGTTCACGCGCGCTCGCACGCACGGTGATCAATCCGCTTTCGGGATTCGTGATGATAGCGGACGAACTGCCTTGATCTGCGCCACCGGACTCTCCCATGAGGGATCGCAGGTTCGCGGTAAGCGTGTTCCAGAAATTATTCGAACTGTTCTGATTCAGCGACGCGATCGAATTATTGGTGCCACCTGAGCTTGACGAGCTCACACCGCCAACGCTCGATATCGCAGTCGAGACACTAAATCCAGTATTGGAATCCCGCGCCACGTTCACATAGTCGACACGATAAGTCTGCAGATAGGGCGAGTCGAGCTCCACCATCAGGCCATTGGACTGGTCCATGGTCCAGCGCATATCCACCTGTCGACCGATGCGATCGAGTATCTGCGGTAGCGTCTGATCGATTGCGTTGAGACTGACAGAGCCGATCACGCGCGGGTGTACGTCGATATTGACTCCCGCATCGCGCGCTATCGCGAACAGCAATTCCCGCACCGATACGTCCTGCACAACTACTGAGAATAATTCGGGCGATTCGTTGACGGTAGGCTCTGGGAGGAACGTAGAGGAGCTCACCACATCCGGAATGTCATCGCTGGCTACCTCGGCGGGAGGCAGCAGGTGTCGAACCTGTTCGTTCTCCGCAGGCAAGCTCGTTCCGCAGCTCGTCAACATCCACATACTTGTTAGAGTAAGAAGCTTGTATAAGACGTTTGGCTTCATGCTGTTATCCCCTAGTCTCATTAGTTCAGGTCCAGCGCCACATTGCATTCCAGCCTGCGGATGCTCTGGGCGTATGGGTTGTTATTACGAACACTCGATGGCAGTTCACTGACGATATTGCGCGCCAGCTCGGCCGTGGCGAAATCACCGTAGACTACCTTCCAATAGTCTTGCCCCTGCGTACTTGAAATACATGAGTAGGTCTCATCGATGAGACCCGCTTGCTCGAGTCGCGTTAGCACTCGCGTCACATAGGCCGAATCGGTACTGCTCACTGAGAGCAGCTGCAGGGTATAGGCTTGCGGATCCGCCTCGACCAGCCAGTCCTGCATCGCGACACTGCGCTCGCGCAGCAAGGGGCTGAGAGTGCCCAGCGCTACTTTTGGCTGGAACAAGGTTGAGCTGATACGCTGCTGGGTTGGCAAAGGTTCAGTCTGCTGCGCAATAGAGGCCACCGCTGGCGCTGAGTCTAACTCCGCGGCCTGTGTTAGCCCTGCCATGACCTCGACCGCTAACTCGGCTGTCGCCTCGGTAGCAGAAGTGTCAACGATAGTCGGCTCCGCAGAACCGGTGATCAAGCGTGGCTCTAAGGGTGTCGTGGTCATCCTAAGGCTAGCGTCGTCCTCTGCAGGAGCCAGCCGCGCAGGTGCGACTTCCGCCGCTGGAATGGGGGTAGGAGTGGGCGCCGTGTTCATCACAGCTACCTCGCCCTCTTGGCCGATCGCGTCGTTTTGCAACTGCCACCAAGTCAGGCCAAGCACTACGGCGAGTATCGCGGCGCCGGCCACGACAAATTTCGGAACGTTCCAGAATGCGGGCTTGTAGCCGCTGTCATTCATCGCGGCACGCACATGGCTGGTCTGTACGGCGGGCTGTAGTAAATTATCGATGGTGCGCGGGCGCTGCCCGGTAGCTGACTCGGCGTAGGCTGACAGCATCGCCTTGTCCGCGAGAATATTGATGCGACGCGTGAGCCCGCCGGAGGCCTTCGCGATCAACTTCTCAGCGGCATTGCTGAACACTTGCGGGGCAGGACAGCCGGCAGCCTGCAAACGGAAGCGGATGTAGTCGCTGACCTCATCGGCACTGAGTGGGCGTAAGTCGAAGCTGTGGGTGATGCGCTCGCGTAGCTGTCGGATCGATTTGTCCTGCAGGTTCTTGTCGAGCTCCGGCTGGCCGAACAGCACGATCTGCATCAGCTTGTGCTGATGAGTCTCCAAGTTGCTGAACAGGCGTACCTCTTCGAGCGTCTCGATGGGCATGCTCTGCGCTTCTTCGATGATCACCAACACCGTTCTATTCTCGGCGTGCTGCTTGAGCAGATACTCCTGCAGGTGCTGCATCAACACGAGGCGCTGGGTAGAGTGATCGACGGGAAGTTTTAACTCGAACGCGATCGCGTAGAGAATATCGTGTGGAGAAAGATTGGGATTCGCTAGGTAGACCACTTCGACGGAGTCGGGCAGACGCTGCTCCAGCATTCGGCACAGCATCGTCTTGCCACTGCCCACTTCGCCGACCACTTTGAGGATGCCCTCACCCGAGGTGACGGCATAAAGCAGGGCCTCCAAAACCACCCCGCGCCCGTTTTCCCCACCCGTGTAAAAAAGACTAGGATCCGGCGTTATACGAAAGGGCGGTCGGTCTAGGGAATAATATTCCAGATACATGTAAAAATGTTTATCCTTCTTAAGGGCTTAGGCGCGTCTTTTCACTTAGCGAATTAACTCATAGTTCGGGTTCGAAATATAGCCTCTTATGGGGTCGAATTGTGGACAAATAGCTGTTTTGCCAACTAATACCGCCTTTCGGCCCACCAATTCAGCGGAGTTGATCAAATAACGTACAGGCGGGTAGCGCGAAGCTCGCGAGAGCCTCGTGCGGGACGCGATAAAAATAGCTCAGGGGGAAAATCAGGCCCAGCGCCTACCATGCAGCCTCCTCGACGAAACATCACCCGGGAGGGAATTAGTCGTTACAATTGCTTCGCGCGCGATAGCACTGGGTTAGCGTACATCTCCAGAAGATAAGGCCGAATATTGGGTGCTGCTTGATCGAGGCGTTGCTGCATCTGTGCGATGCTCGCCTCGCTCATCACCTCGGCCGTGGGGGCGATTCCCTTGGCAAATTCCGGATCGTTCTCGCGCAGTTTTTCCAGCGCAAAATAATTGCTCGGCTGCAGCAAATAATTGCCCACTATCTGACGATCGATCAGCTGCGCTGCCGCCTCTACATCGTCATCGTCCAGGCAGATCTCTTCTCCAAAGGCGACGTGCACATGGCCCTTAAAACCAATCATGCCCTGCACAATGCTGTTGATGTCACTCTGCTCATTTTTGCTATAGGTGCCAAGTTCCTTCTTTTGATAGAGCTCATCCGCCTTGAGTGCATCGCAGGGATCAAACTCGTAGGAAATGGACACGGGCACGATGTGCAAGGCACCCAAAGATTCCTTCAAGCCTAGCTCCCTGCGCGCCATGGAGAGCATCTTCAGCAGCGCGGTATCGGTGCGGTCCACGCCGTCTTTGGCGCGCCCCTCGCGCTGCGCTATCCAAACATTGTCTTTGTTTTCAACTAAATAGTGGATGTACTCGGAGAGCTGCTTGGAGGACTTGAGCAGATCGCGCCCCTTCAAGGAACGCTTGACGATGAAGCTCTTGTTAAGGCGCATGAGGTCAGAAACGAAGGGCCGCTTGAGCAGATTATCGCCGATGGCGATGAACATCGTGTTGAAGCCAGCGTGGTAGAGCATGTAGTTGACGAAAGCCGGGTCCATCGCGATATCGCGATGATTGCTGACGAACAGATAGGATTTATCGCGCGCGAGATTCTCGATGCCGGAGTTGGTCAGCTTCGAGGTGGTCTTCTCGATCATCTGGTCCATATAGCTCGCGATAACGCCCTGCATGCTCTTGACGGTGTTCACGCCATTGAGCTGTGCGGCAAGCTTGCGATGGGTCAGAAAACGCGCCACCGGCGGCAGCCAGCGATACAGTTTCGGCAGTGCAAAACTGGCGACGCTGCTAATGAACTCGGGGTTGCTTAGAAGCGTGTCGATGACGGGACGAACTTCGTCGTCGTGGTAGGGGCGAATATCCTGAAACTGATCCATATAAAGGCACGTGATTTGTTGTTGTTGCGCTGTGTTTGCAGCGTGTCCAATGCACTCTCACATCCTTTGACCGTGCGGGGCGCGATTCTACTCACTTTGCCCCGGCACGGCAAATAACTACTTTATTGCTTATAGCTCTAGTGGCTCAGTCTGCTCCCCGGTCGAGAACTGCAGTGCGGCGAGGTTCGCGTACAGCGGACTACTGAGCAGCAGCTGCTGATGAGAGCCCTGCGCAACAACCTGCCCTGCCTCCATCACCACGATACTGTCGACATTTTTCACGGTGGCTAGGCGGTGCGCGATGATCAGGGTAGTGCGGTTCTTCATCAACTCGTCCAGCGCCAACTGCACCTTGCGCTCGCTCTCCGCATCCAAGGCGCTCGTGGCCTCGTCCAGCAGCAGGATAGGGGCGTCCTTGAGAATCGCGCGGGCGATGGCGATGCGCTGCTTCTGCCCTCCCGAGAGGCGAATGCCGGACTCGCCGAGGAAACTATCGTAGCCCTCGGGTAGCTCCTCGATGAAATCGCTGGCGAACGCGGACTTGGCGGCCGCCATGACCTCGGCGTCGCTGGCGTCCGGCCGGCCGTAGCGAATATTGTCACGCACATTGCCGGTAAACATCGCGGGCAGCTGGGAGACGATGGCGATCTTGCTGCGCAGGGTCTGCAGCTCGAGATGGCGAATGTCGATGCCATCGATCTGCACCGCCCCCTCCTGGGGGTCATAGAAGCGCAGCAGCAATTCGAACAGGGTCGATTTACCCGCGCCCGAAGGCCCAACTAGGGCGACACTGGTGCCCGGCTCGATGCGCAGATCGAGCCCGTCGATCGCGGCCGAATTGGGTCGCGAGGGGTAGAAAAAGCGCAGGGCTTTAATGTCGACAGCGCCGCGAAAGGGCTCGTTGAACGGCACTGGAGCCGCTGGCGAGACGATCGTACTCTGCGCATGCAACAACTCCATCAAGCGCTCCGTGGCGCCGGCGGCGCGTTGCAGATCGCCTATTACCTGGCTGATGGCCCCTACGGCGGAGGCCACGATCACGGCGTAGACCACGAAGGCGGTCAATTCGCCGGCAGACAAGCGGCCATTAATCACATCCTGTCCGCCCGACCAGATCATCGCCGCCACCGCGCCGAACACGAGGGTGATGACCACCGTGATCAACACGGAGCGCGACCAGATGCGCGCGAGAGCGACCTTGAAGGCCTTCTCTACATGGTCAGAGAAGGCCTGTTCATTCGCGCCCTGCTGGTTATAGGCCTGCACGGTCTTAATGTGCTGGATGCTCTCGCCCACATAGGCGCCGACATTGGCGATCTCGTCCTGGGAGCTGCGCGACAGATGGCGCACGCGACGGCCGAAGATCATGATCGGCCCTACCACCAAGGGGATGCACAGCAATACGATGCTGGTCAGCTTGGGGTTAGTGATGAAGAGGAAGATTATTCCGCCTACCATCATGAGGAGATTGCGCAGTGCGATGGAGACCGAGGAACCGATCACGGTCTGCAGCAAGGTGGTGTCGGTGGTGATGCGCGATTGGATCTCGCCGCTCAGATTCTCCTCGTAGTAACCGGGGTGTAGCGTCATCAGATGGGAGAACACCGCGGTGCGAATATCGGCGGTCACCCGCTCCCCCAGCCAAGAGACCCAGTAGAATCGCGCGAAGGTGCCAAGCGCCTGCACTAAGGCCACGATGAGGAAGCCGACGATGGCAAGACCCAGCGACTGAGTAGAGCCCGCGACGAAGCCAACATCGACGATCACCCTGACGAATTGCACCAGGGCGAGGGTCACACCAGCGGTGAAGATCAGGGCGATGGTCGCCAGGGTCATCTGTTTCTTATAGGGCTTTATGAACACGAAGGCTTTGCGCAGGCTGGAGATCGCGGAGACGTCCGGATTGGGGGAACTACTACTCATGGGCAATTACTCTGATATGCGAAAGTGTTAAGACCAAGTTGGGTCGTGCGTTGCAAAACACAAGCGTCTAACAACAATTAAGTGTCGACGCCCAGCAATTCGCGGCCATAGTGTTCGAGACTCTCTAAGACCCTCAGGCTCTGCGCATCCTCGCGTGCAGCCCGCAAGGTCGCGATCTGCTCGAAGAATTCCTCGCGCGGCGCACCGGCTCCGCGTTGCTCGAGCGGCCTCTCCATATTGCTGCGGCAGTAGGCCTGCCAGCGCTCTCGCTCCGGCTCAGTGAGGCTAGTCGGATAGTTGCGAGCCCGGTAGCGGAACAGCATCTCGTTCAGGCGCTTGTCGACGAAGGGCTGGCGCCACACACTCAAATCCGCAGGGCTCGACGCGCGAATCTGCGCCATAGCCTGCTTGTCCTGCGCCCCGAAGAAGCCGCCACTGTAGATCATGAAGTCGGGGTCTGGGTTGGGGCCCTCCTCCTCGTGTTGGCGGTCGAACGCGGAGGCGACCTTGGCGATCGCCTCGGGATGATCGACGAGGCAGTGCCAATAGTCTCGCGCCTTGTCCATGTCGATCTGATAGTCCTGTGCCTGTGCCGCGCTGAGCATATTGCTCCCCACGATCACCGGGCAGCGATTCGCGTGTAAGACCTTCAAGGGAATGCGGGCCACGCCCTCGGGCATGTCCTCGGTTCTCGTGAACAGGCGCCGCTGAATCTGCTCGACGGTGAGGTCCATCCACTCGCGCGGGTCGACCCGCAGGTCGTAGACGATGACGCCGTTCTTATCCGTAGGGTGTTTAGTCAGCGGGGCCACTAGGGCTAGGCAGCCTAGGCTGGCCGGGTACATCGACGAGACATGCAGCACCGGCGTCTTGGTGATGATGTCCAGTTGCGCCTGCACGCGCTGCTTTGCCCGCAGCTCATAGACATAGTCATACAGCTTCGGTTGCCGCGTCTTGATCAGCTTGGCCATGGCGATGGTGGCGGTGACATCGGACAGGGCATCGTGCGCGGCCTCGTGGGCGATGCCATTAGCGGCGGTCAACTCCTCCAGACGAAACGAGGGGCTGCCATCCTCTTTCTTGGGCCAGTTAATGCCGTCCGGGCGCAGCGCATAACACAGGCGCACCATGTCGATGATGTCCCAGCGCGAGTTGCCATTCTTCCACTCGCGCTCG
This sequence comes from Gammaproteobacteria bacterium UBA5078, assembly GCA_002416505.1. GTDB lineage: Bacteria > Pseudomonadota > Gammaproteobacteria > Pseudomonadales > Pseudohongiellaceae > UBA5078. The sequence goes on along the minus strand of DIAM01000018.1, from coordinate 14,206 downwards.
TAGGGGTCGAAGAAGTTGCGATACAGCAGCTGCCGCGTCACCTCGTCGTCGAAACGCAGGCTGTTATAGCCGGCAACACAGGTCTGGGGCTGGGCGAACTCGCGATGAATGCGCTCGATAAACTCCCGCTCCGGCAGCCCCTTGGCCAGGGCATCGCGAGGGTCTATGCCGGTAATGAGGCAGGCCATGGGATGGGGCAGCATGTCCGGCGCTGGCTGGCAATACATGACCAAGGGTTCGCCGATGATGTTCAGGTCCTCGTCGGTGCGCAGCCCTGCGAACTGCGAGGCGCGGTCACGCCGCGGGTCTACACCGAAGGTCTCGTAATCGTGCCAGTAAATCGTATTCGCCAAAACACCCTCTCCAAACCGCAATTAAAAATGCGCACCCGTGGATTCTTTCCAGACTCGTTTATCGGCTCATTAGTGCCATTTGGTCTCATGGTACAGCATATTATCAGCCCAAGATTCCTAAGCAGCCCCCATTAGTTTAGTATTTGCCTCCAGAGCCCACCCGCCAACGAACCACAGTAGAAACTCATATATGCACTTCCCCGGCGCCCACATACTCAGCGTGAACCAATTTGAACTCTCCGACGTCGAACGTCTCTTCGATGTCGCCGATAGCATGGTGCCCTTCGCCCATCGCGAGCGCATGACTAAAGTCCTCGACGGCGCGATCCTCGGCAATATGTTCTTCGAGCCCAGCACCCGCACGCGCCTGAGCTTCGGCTGCGCCTTCAACCTGCTCGGCGGCGAGGTGCGCGAGACCACGGACGTGAAGACCTCCTCTATCTCCAAGGGCGAGTCCCTATACGACACGGCCCGCGTGATCAGCGGCTATAACGACATCATCGTGATGCGCCACCCCCAGGCGGACTCGGTGAGTGAGTTCGCCAAGGCCAGCCGCGTGCCGGTAATCAATGCCGGTGACGGCCCGAACGAGCACCCGAGTCAGGCGCTTCTCGACCTGTACACCATTCGCAAAGAGTTAGGCAGCAATGGCAAGGACATCTCCGGCATGCACATCGCCATGGTGGGCGACCTCAAACACGGCCGCACGGTGCATTCGCTCTCGCAGCTCATTCAGCTTTATTCCGGCATTCGCTTCACGATGATTTCGCCAAGCGAGCTGCGCATGCCCGAGGAGATCGTCGAGGAGCTACGCCGCAACGGCCACACCGTGATCGAGACCGAGGATATGGAGAAGGGCCTCGAGGGCAACGACACCGTCTACCTCACCCGTATCCAGGAGGAGCGCTTCAACAGTAAGATGGAAGCGGATATCTACCGTGGGCGCTTCCGCCTGAACGAGGCCATCTACACGCGTTACTGCGCCCCGAAGACCGTCATCATGCATCCGCTGCCCCGCGACTCACGCGCCGACGCCAATGAATTGGACAATGACTTGAATCAGCACCCAAACCTCGCCATATTCAGACAGACCGACAACGGCGTACTCGTGCGTATGGCACTGTTCGCCCTGACACTGGATGTCTGCGATCAGATCAATAAGAGCGCACGGGAAGTAAACTGGTATACCGAGCGACGCTTCTAGCGTTCCTACACCGACAAGGCAAACACTATGGGTTTTAAAGATCTGCTGCGTATCATGATCCAGAAAGAGGGCTCCGACCTGTTCCTGACCACAGGGGCGCCGCCCAGCATGAAGGCGTTCGGCAAACTACTACCGATGTCCAGTCAGCCTCTGCCACCGGGCGCCGTCAAGCAGATCGCCTACCAGATCATGTCGCCCGAACAGATTAAGCAGTTCGAGAAGAGCCCCGAGATGAATCTGGCCATCTCCGACCCGGAGATCGGCCGTTTCCGCGTGAACATTTTCCAGCAACGCGGTCAGCTCGCGATCGTCGCGCGTAATATCAAGACCGAGATTCCAAACTATAAGGACTTGGGCCTGCCAGAGATTCTCACGAATCTGATCATGCAGAAGCGCGGCCTCGTCCTCTTCGTCGGCGGCACCGGCTCCGGTAAGTCCACCTCCTTGGCGGCATTGATCGACCATCGCAACACCAATAGCGACGGCCACATCATTACCATCGAAGACCCCGTTGAATTCGTGCACCAGCACAAGAAGTCGATCATCAACCAACGCGAGGTCGGCGTAGACACCAATAGCTATGAGGAGGCCCTGCAGAACACGCTGCGCCAGGCGCCAGACGTCATCCTCATCGGCGAGATCCGCAGTCAGGAGACCATGGAGCATGCCTTGGCCTTCGCAGAGACGGGCCACCTGTGCCTGTCCACCCTACACGCGAATAACGCCAACCAGGCGCTAGACCGCATCATCAACTTCTTCCCCGAGGAGCGTCACCGACAATTGTTCATGGACTTGTCTTTGAACCTGCAAGGCTTCATCTCGCAGCGCCTGATCCCTACGGTCGATGGCAAGCGCGCCGCGGCGATCGAGATCCTACTGGGCACCCCTCGGGTCTGTGATCTGATCAAGCAAGGCAAGGTCGACGAGATCAGAGAGGTGATGGAAAAATCCGAGAATATCGGCATGAAGACGTTCGACTCGGCACTATTCGACCTCTTCAAGGCCGGCAAGATCAGCTTAGAAGAGGCGCTAAAGAATGCCGACTCGAAGAATAACCTGCGCCTGAAGATTCAGCTCTCCGAGGGTAAGAGCGCTGACGACGATGACGACGAATCGGGTCTCGGTGGACTGTCATTGCAACCCAAAGACGATTCCCATAAGGGCCACTAGCGCTAGCTCCAATGGACCTTAAAAGCATCATCATTCTCATCGTACTCTGGCTACTGGTCGTCGCGGTAGCCGTGGCGCTATTCGTTTACCCACGCTATCGCCGTAAAAAAGTAGACGCGTCACCTTTTCCCGCGCCCTGGCTGCAGATCCTGCGCCGCAGCTTGCCAATCTACAAGACCATGTGGCCCGATCAACAGCGCGAACTGCGCCAGTTGATCAAGCGCTTCGTAGAGAGTAAACAGTTCGTCGGGTGCGCAGGCCAGGCCATCGACGACGAGGTGCGCATCACCATCGCCGCCCATGCATGCTTATTGCTCCTGAACCGTCCGAGCCATGAGTATCAAGACTTACGCTCTATTCTGGTCTACCCCTCCGGCTTCATGGTGCAGCATGACCAACACGATGAGTTTGGCTTGGTCACCCATGGCGAGCACTTCCTCATTGGCGAGTCTTGGAGCAATGGCAAGGTCATTCTGGCCTGGGATAGTGTGCAGCAGAGTGTGCACAATTTTGCCGACGGCCAGAACGTGGTGCTGCACGAGTTCGCCCACCAGCTCGATCATGAGTCCGGCATCACCAATGGTGCCCCCCTACTCTATAATAAGGGCGCATATGGCGACTGGGCGCGCATCTTCTCCGCCGAGTTCCTACACCTGCAACACGCCAGCGAGGCGCAGCATCAGACTCTGATCGATGCCTATGGGGCTAGCAACCCCGCCGAATTTTTTGCCGTAGTCACCGAGACCTTCTACGAGCGGCCCCACGACTTAGCGGCGCGGCACGCGGAATTGTTCGATGAACTTAAATCCTATTACCGAGTAGACCCACGCGAGTGGCAGTCTGCCAACAAGCCAATGGAAACGCATTAATGCGCCTAGATAAATATGTTAGCCACGCCACCACACTGCCCCGCGACGTGAGCAAGCGGGCCGTGCGCAACAAACGCGTGACGGTCAACGGGCAGATGGTCAAGAGCGCCTCTGCACACATCGCCGAGACAGATGAAGTCTGTTTGGACGGACAGAGATTGCAACTTCCGCAGCCACGCTACATCATGCTGAACAAGCCCGAAGGCTATGTGTGCGCGACCGAGGATGGCGAGCACCCTATCGTGCTCGATCTGCTGAGCGAAGAGTCCCCGGAAGGACTATCGGTTGCGGGACGGCTGGACATCGACACCACCGGCCTAGTGTTGCTTAGCGACGACGGGCAGTGGCTGCATCGCGTCATCTCGCCGCGGCATCTCTACAGCAAGGTCTATCAGGCCACCCTGCACGAGCCTGTGAACGAGGCGACCATCGCGCAGTTCGAGGCAGGGATGATGCTGCGCGGCGAAAGCAAAGAGACGGCCCCAGCCCAGTGCAAGGCCTTGCCCGACAACGGCGCGGAGGTGATTCTCAACGAGGGCCGCTATCACCAAGTTAAACGCATGTTTGCCGCCTGTGGCAATCATGTCATCGCACTGCACAGAAAACAGATCGGCACCGTGGTGTTGGACGAACAACTAGCACCCGGCGCATCCCGTTCATTGACGCAAGAGGAGATTGAGAGCTTCCAACCATGAGTATCCATATCGAACATCTGCTTATCGATTTACTCAACGCCCCTACGGGCAATCCACTATCCACTGCACTATGGATCGCAGACGAGAGCCTCAGCGAGCAGGACCTCGTCGCCGCGCGCCCTCGACCCGAACTCGATGTGCTCACCAATCGATGCGATCTCGGCGCACACTTGCGCGATATCGGCCATACAGTATCTGTTAGCGATTTCGACTTCGCCGGGCTAGCTCACGCGGCCTATGACGACATCGTCTATCGCGTCTCCAAGGAACGCCCGCTGGTGCATCACTGCATTAACGAGAGTTACAAGCGCCTCAACGAGGGCGGCTCGCTACACCTGATCGGCAATAAGGAAGACGGCATTCGCACCCATGGGCGTAATGCGGAGAAGGTATTCGCTAGCCCAGAGCACGCGAAGAAGCACGGCGATGCCTATCATATTCGCCTGCAAAAGCCCGCGGCCAGCGCCCAGCTCACTCCCGATCTCCTCGACAGCAAAGACTACGATCACCTGCGCACCTGCACAGTGGGAGAGCTGCACTTCGTCAGTAAACCCGGCGTGTTCGGCTGGAATAAAGTGGACCGTGGCAGCGCTCTGCTCGCCGAGCACGTGAACGCCTTGCTCGCGAAGAAAAAGACCTTAGGACCGGTTCTCGATCTCGGGTGTGGCTATGGCTACTTGCTGCTGGCCACCGCTAAGCTGCCCTTCTCTAGGCGTCAAGGCACCGATAACAACGCCGCCGCCGTGGATGCCGCGAAGGCTAGCTTCGCCCGCGCAGGACTGAGCGTGCAGGTCACGCTCGATGACTGTGGGGCGCAGCTCGAGGGGGGTTACGACTGGATTCTGTGCAACCCTCCCTTCCACCAGGGCTTCGCGACCAGCAGCGCTCTGGCAGAGAAATTTCTAAGCCAGATCAAGACCCTACTGTCTGCGCAGGGCAAGGCGCTGGTGGTGGTGAATCAGTTCATCCCCGTCGAACGGATCGCACAGGACAAATTCAAACACGTAGAGACTGTGCTCAATGAGCATGGTTTTAAGGTGTTGCAACTGTACTGAGGGACTGGACTAGTCGCGAGCGCAGGTCTATTCTGACGCTTCTTTACAGCGCCGCGAGCCTGCTGGCCGCGTCGATGACGCTCGCTATAACAATAACGATTAGCCCTGCTCTCAGGGCGCGAAGGAGTACACGATGAACAAATTCTTCAGCAAGGGTCTATTTCTGACTCTTCTACTAAGCCTTTCCGCATTCGCCCAAGCCCAGAGTAAGACCTATATGTACGACCACGTGCACATGGCCGTTCCGGACCCACAGGTGGCGGCGCAGTGGTATAAGGACAATATCGGCGGCGAGTTCGTGGACGGCCGCACCGACCGCCTGCTATTCGGCACCACACGCATCATGTTCCTAGGCGGCAACGAAGACACCCGTCCTAGCGAGGGCGGCGTCATCGACCACCTTGGCTTCTCCGTTGCCAATCTCGAGGAAGTCGTAGCCCGTGCCAGAGCCAATGGCGCGACCGTGCAGGGCGAGATTCGCGATGTGCCTGGCCTATTCAAATTAGCCTTTATCGTGACGCCCTTTGGCTCGCGCATGGAATTGCTGCAAGACCCGCAGCATCTGGGCTTCCACCACGTGCATCTGCGCTCCACTGACCCTGAGGCGACATTTAAGTGGTACGAGGACACCTTCGGCGGCATTCGCAAGAACATGCTCGGACGCCTAGACGGCATCCTCTACCCCGGCAACGTATGGCTCTTGGTAACGCGCGGCGAGAATTTCCCTAGCCAGGGCGCAAGCATCGATCACATCGGCTGGCGCGCACTGGACTCGGACGAGACTATCGCCGACCTGAACAGCAAGGGCGTGGAGTTTACCTCCGAGCCTCGTGACATGACCCTGCCCAATGGCATGATCAACTTCTTCTATGTGCAGGGCCCAGAGGGCGCGCGAGTGGAGTTAGTGCGCCGCGCAGCCGACATGCTCTAAGCCACAGCGGCAGACGGCCCCGCCACCAGAGGCGGGCATCCAAGGGCCTATTAGCGAAACCTCGCTAATAGGCCCTTTGTTTTTGGCCACTTACTTGGAAAACCGACGGGGCCTTGCCCGAAACGCCTCTAAGCCCGTGCGTTTTCGACTGGCCCTGCTATAATGCGCGCCTTTCACTCACTCGCCCACACAATAAAAGCACAGGGTTTCGACTTAACAGGTACCCGCATGAAGAAGTTTCCACCACCCTTTTACCGTTGGCGCCCGCATCCGTGGCACGGCCTAGAAGTAGGGCCAGATGTCCCGCGTCTTGTGCATGCCTTTATCGAGATCAGTCCATTCGATCTAGTGAAATATGAAGTAGATAAGGCCACTGGTTATTTGCGTGTCGATCGCCCTCAGCGCTCGTCCTCCCAGCACCCAACTCTATACGGCTTCATCCCGCGTACCTATTGCGGCGCGCGTGTGCGTGACCTGATGGAAGGCGCCGCACGTGGTGACGGCGACCCGCTGGATATTTGCGTCATCAGTGAGCGTCCTATCTCCAAGACCGAGATCATTCTCAACGCGAAAGTCATCGGCGGGCTCCCCATGCTCGACGGCGGCGAGGCCGACGACAAGATCATCGCGGTTTTGCAGAACGACCCCCTGTTCGCCGACCTAGAAGATATCAGCGAACTGCCTTCAGCCCTGATCGAGCGCATGCGTCACTACTTCATGACCTATAAGCTCATTCCTGGCCAGGAGAATAAAGTCTCTATCGGCGCCGCCTATGGCTTCGATCACGCCAAAGTCGTGATTCAGGCGGCAATGGACGACTACGAAACGGAATACGGTTCCTCGAACTAATTGCGCTGTAATGAAAAAGGGACGGCAGGCCTGCGGCTTACCGTCCCTTTTTTTATGCGCAGAAACTGCTTAGCCGCAAACTGGTCCAGCGCCGGCCAGAGCGCAGTCCCCACCCGAACCAGCCGCGTCCTGACTATGGCGCACCTTCGTCACCTCGGCCATTACCGAAATCGCGATCTCCGCCGGTGTCTTGCTGCCGATGTTAATGCCGATGGGCGCATGCAGGCGCGCGATCTCCGCCTCGCTCAGGCCGAGCTCGGGCAGACGCTGCCGCCGATTCGCCGAGGTGCGGTCCGAACCCATGGCGCCCACATAGAACGCAGAGGTCTTCAGTGCCTCCATCAGGGCCATGTCGTCTACACGCGGGTCGTGGGCCAGCGCGATCACGCCACTATAGGGGTCGCTAAAACCGTCGCGCACGACGTCATCGGGCAGCTCCGCGGTCACATGCACCCCTTCCACATGCCAATTGCCTAGGTATTCGGGGCGCGGGTCACACAGGGTCACCTCGTACTCCAAGGCCAGGGCCATCTCGGCGACATAACGGGCCACATCGCCGGCGCCGAGCAGGAGCAATTTATACTTGGGGCTAAGGCTATGCAGCATGCGCTGCTCGTCGAGAATGACGGCCTCGTCGTCGGCAACGTGACGGACACTAATCACGCCGGAGTTCAGATCGACTTCGCGGCTGATGCGTTGATGGGCGTCGAGCGCATCGGCAAGCGCGCCAAACACGGCCTTGTTCTCGGCCGATGGGGCGATATATTCGAGCAGAACATGGAGCTGGCCGCCACAGGGCAGGCGCAGGCGGGCGGCCTGCTCGGCGGTAATGCCATACTTCACGACGAAGGGCTTACCCTCAACATCGTACTGCCCCTTAAGAGAGCCGTCGCGCAGCTGGGCGAGAAAGTCTTCCTCGATGCAGCCGCCCGAGATTGAACCGGCGATCTCGCCTTCCAAAGTACAGGCCATCATCGAGCCGATGGGTCGAGGAGACGATCCCCAAGTCTTGAGAATAGTGCACAGCCAGACGGGCTGAGCATTGTCGAGCCACTGTGAAACCTTAACGATGATGTGCTGCTGACCGCTTTGCATAAGATGCCTCTCTACCACTTTTCGCGAGACAGGAGCTTACAGCATCTGCGCGCGCGAGCACAATGTCGCTGCGGTGTTGCACTAGTTTTTGAGCCCTGAAAGTCAACTATGGCTTAGGTCTCCCGCTGCCGAGTAGAGGTGACACCGACACGCCGTAAACCCTTCCATGGGGGCTCAGTCGCGGCTCCGACCGCCATGGAGGGCGGGAGTGCCGAGAATGCAGGAGCAATTCATCGGCGCTGCCGCTAACGGTCACTGGCGGGCACACTCCGCCCCCGAAGCTCGGCTTACGAGGTGCAATTCACAATCGCTATGCTCAATCCAAGAATCGCGATCGAGACATTAAACCGCCTGGTACTTCCATTTGCCGCGCATGAAGAAACCCACGCCGACGACGCCCATCAGGATCTCCGCGATGAAGATCGACCAGAACACTCCGTATGGACCCATGCTAAGAGTGTTTGCCATCCAATAGGCTACTGGGATCTGCACCACCCAGTAGCAGAAGCCATTGATCCACATCGGTGTGATCGTATCCCCCGCCCCATTGAATGCCTGAATCGCCACCATCCCTAGCGCCATAAACCCGAAGCTATAACTCATGATGCGCAGCGCATCGATGCCATAGCCCACCGCCTCAGGCTCCGTCGTGAAAACGTGCATGATCTGCTCCGGGATCGCGATGATGACCAGTGCCACCAGCATCATGTAGGCCACATTGTATTTCGCCACCTGCCACACCGTGCTGACCGCCCGTTCAATTTTACGGGCGCCCAGATTCTGGCCTACCAATGTCGCGACAGCATTGCTCAGACCCCACGCCGGCAGGATCACGAACATCATGATGCGAATCGCGATCGTGTAGCCCGCCACCGCATCGCTGCCATAGACAGACACCAAGCGCATCAGGAATACCCAGCTCGCCGTCGCGATGAGGAACTGCGCGATGCCGCCAACCGAGATGCGTACCAGAGTCAGGATGACCGACAGTTTGATTACGAAGTCTTTGAGCACGAGCTGTATGCGCCTGCTGCTCGAGCATAAGTAGTAGAACTGGTACAACAACCCTACCCCGCGCCCTATATTCGTTGCCACCGCCGCGCCGGTCACGCCCATCTCGGGGAACGGCCCGACGCCGAAGATCAGACAAGGGTCGAGCACGATATTGATGCCGTTAGCCAACACCAGGGAGCGCATCGCGATGCTGGCATCCCCCGCGCCACGGAAGATGGCGTTATTGAGGAATAGAAACACGATCGTGAAACATCCACCCAACATAATCTGGGTATAGCTGCGCCCGGATTCGATCACCTCCGGCGACGCCCCCATCAGGAATAATATCTTCTCCGCATAGTAAAAGCCGGTCACGCCGACTAGGACGGACACCGCAATGCCGATCCACAGCGCCTGTCCTGCGACGAACGCGGCCGCCTCCGGGGTGTTCTCACCGATGCGCCGCGCCACCATCGCCGTGGTGCCCATGGACAAGCCGATGGCCACCGCATAGAGCAAGGAGATGACCGATTCGGTCAGCCCGACGGTCGCTACCGCCTCGGCACCCAGGCTTGCCACGAAGAAAATATCCACGATGGCAAACACCGACTCCATGGACATCTCTAGGATCATGGGCACGGCTAGGAGAAAGGTCGCTCTTGCGATAGAGCCCTCGGTGTAATTGATTGTCGAACTTCCCAATAGGGCTTGTCGAAACAGGCTCATGCCTGCGCGTATTTTTTGAAGAGTCATGATGTATCCAGAATAAAAAGTTTTGGCAAAGCGATAGGCGCGCGTTGAGAACGCGAGCACGAGGGCTCGTATTGAAAAGAACTTCTGGATTCGAGTGGATCGCGCGAGGTCGGTACAGACCGTCGCGAATGGCGATGCAGACCAGGCGAGAAATCGCGTGGCGAAAGATTCCGAAGCTCTTAGCGGCTTACTATATCCATTGGGCACTGCTCCTAACTTAGCGGGGCATTGAAAGTGCGCGAATTATAGGCCAAGTAATTCCGCCTGTCGCGTGCCTCGGCCATCGAAAAATAAGTCTGTGTGATCTAGGTCACTTCTGCCTTTATAAAGGGTACAATCTGGCGAACCGATGGAGGTTATATGACCGTAGTGCTATTTGTTATCGGATTGCTGTTGTTGATCGTAGGTGCAGAAGTTCTAGTCAGAGGCGCGTCGCGTCTGGCCGCTGTGTTCAAGGTTTCCCCTCTCGTTATTGGATTGACCGTCGTGGCTTTTGGCACCAGTTCGCCCGAATTGGCCGTCAGCATTCAGGCCGCCACCCTAGGTCAGGCCAGCATTGCAGTAGGCAATGTCATTGGCAGCAATATCTTCAATGTGCTGTTCATTCTTGGCTGCTCCGCCCTCATCGTGCCGCTGATCGTCTCGCAACAACTCATACGCTTCGATGTTCCCCTGATGATCGGCCTCTCTTTAGTCGTCTTGATCATGGCGCTGGACGGCATCCTTGGCGCCTTCGATGGCTCGGTCTTAGTGCTCGGCTTGATCGCCTATATTGCCTTCGTTTTCATTCAGAGCCGCAAGGCACAGCGCGACGAGCAGACCGAGACCGAAGCCACGGACGCACCAGAGAAGTCCTCCTGGATAAAGAATCTTGCGATGGTCGGCCTAGGCCTGGCCATGCTGGTGGTTGGCTCGGACTGGCTCGTAGAGGGCGCCGTCGCGCTTGCCACGCGCCTCGGTGTTAGCCAACTCATCATCGGCCTGACCATCGTCGCGGCGGGTACCTCCCTGCCCGAGGTGGTGACGTCCATCGTCGCGGCGATCCACGGGGAGCGCGACATCGCCGTGGGCAACGTGGTGGGCAGTAATCTTTTCAATATCATGGGGGTTCTAGGAGTGGCGAGCCTCGTCGCGCCAGGCGGCATCGTGATCCCAGACAGTGTCGTCAGTTTCGACTTGCTAGTCATGCTCGCCGTGGCGATCGCCTGCCTGCCAATCTTCTTCTCTGGCGGCATCATCAGCCGTAAAGAGGGTGGCTTACTGCTGAGCTATTACTTCGCCTACACGCTGTATCTTGTATTCACCTCTACGCAACACGCACTATTAGGCGCATTTAGCAGCACCATGCTCTACATAGTGATACCGCTCAGTGTGCTCGCGATAGGCGTGAGCGTGATGCAAGACTACCGCCGCAACTCACAGGCCTAAGCATGGATATGACCGATACCTCCGCGATGCTGTGGACACTATTGTTTAGCTCGATCGGCATGGGCTATTTCGTCTACGGGAAAAAGCAGAGCAATAAGGTGGCGCTACTTTGTGGCATTGCCCTGATGGTCTACCCGTATTTCACCAGCAATGACTACGCCCTCGTCCTGATGGGGGTCGGCCTGATGGCCGTCCCGAAATACGTCAGGCTCTAAGCCTCCAGGCGAAAGGGGCTGCTGCGTTGCTCCAACTCCAACAGGGTCACCTTCGCCGGCAGCCCTCCTCCGAAGCCCGTAAGCTTGCCCGTGCTACCAATGACGCGGTGACAGGGAATGATGATGGGAATCGGATTCTGCCCATTCGCCGCACCCACGGCTCGGGAGGCCTTGGGTTTGCCTACCGCCTCGGCAATCGCACCATAACTGCAGGTGCTGCCATAGGGAATCGCGGTCAACGCCCTCCAGACCGACTGCTGGAACGCAGTGCCTTGGGGATCTAAGGCTACGTCGAAGTCCCGCAAATCACCCGCAAAATAGGCATCCAACTGGCGTATGAGCTCGGCGAACGGCGCATCGCTGCGCTGCCAATCTGCGCCATGGCGGGTACGCGCCTTGCCATCGGGGAAACCAATCAACTGCAGGCGCTCTCCATCGCCGGCGAGCAATAAGTCCCCTAGCGGTGACGGGCAATAGGTGAAAAGGCGTGACATAAGCTTCTCCTTAGTTTTGCGCGCTCGGCGCATTGCTCGCTAGTTTCTGCAATCCGTATTCGCGCCACAGCAACATGACGGCATAGGCACGCCAGGGCCGCCACGCTTGCGAGCGCGCCTGCAATTGTTTCGGTGTGAGTGAGGCGCCAGGCGCGGCGGCGGCCCGCAACAAGATCAGGTCCGCATCGGGAAAGGCGTCGGGATCGTTCAGGGCACGCAGGGCAATATATTGTGCGGTCCATGGGCCTATGCCGGGAATCTGCACGATGCGCGCTACAAACGCGTCCGTCGTCATGCTGCCGTCGAAGCACAATTCGCCATCGCGCACGGCCACGGCCAAGGCCTTGATCGCCGCAATGCGCCGCGTCGTGATGCCCATGCCATCGAGGTTCGCCTCGGCCAGTTCAGCCGGGGTCGGAAACACGCGATCCAACGCCGCCCCATTCGCTGCAACATACTCAGCGCCACAGGCATGTGCGAGCCGCGACACCAGCGTGGTCGCGCCCTTTACGGACACCTGTTGGCCGAGAATCGCACGCACGCCCACCTCGAAGCCATCCCAGGCCACGGGCACTCGAATGCCGGCGTGACGCGCCACCAAGGGGGCAAACAGCGGGTCGCGGCTGAGGAAGTTTTCGAGCTCGGTACTCACGGCCTTGAGATCAAACATGACCCGCACGCGCTCCACAATCTGATAGAGATTGCGGGTCTGCTCCACGTCGATACGAAGGATCAGGGCGTGGCTATCCTCGAGGAAGCGCACCTCTATGCTGCCCTGCTCGCCATTGATGACGATCGTTCTGGAATAGCGATCTGCGCCCACCGCTTCGACGCCGGGAATGGCCCGATAGGCGAGGTAGTCGAGCATGGCACGCCAGTCGAAGGGGGGGCGATAACTAAGCCGAATCTGCACACCGCGCTGCTCGGCGGCCTGTTTCGAGTCGCCTTGTTTACGCAGCGCGAGCGGGGCACGCCCATAGGTCTCGTGAAACACCGCGTTGAAACGCCGCACACTGGAGAAGCCGGCGGCGTGACAAACCTGGGCCATGGGCAGTGCGGTCTCGTCGATGAGTTTCTTCGCGAAATGCAGGCGCTGCGTGTTCGCCACGGCGATGGGAGTGACGCCTAGGTGTTGCTGGAAAAGCCGGGTGAGTTGCCGCGGCCCAATGCCAAGCTGTGTTGCCAGCGCGGTGACAGTGCCGTCGTCGAGCGCGCCGCGGGCGATCAGTTGCAGGGCGCGGGAGACGGTGAAGGAGCTGCCCATCCAAGCGGGAGTGCCGGGAGAGGATTCGGGGCGGCAGCGCAGGCAGGGGCGAAACCCGGCGTCGGCTGCGGCGGCGGCGGTGCTATACAGGCGAATATTTTCCTTCAGAGGCAGGCGCACGGGGCAGACTGGCCGACAATAAATACCGGTAGTGAGCACGCCGATAAACACGCGGCCATCGAAATGGGGATCGCGGGCTTGCCTGGCCTGTTCGAAGTCATCGGGATTAATTAACACTGCACTGCCTCTTGTGTACTCACCATTGATAGGCAAGTTAACACAGGGCATTAGTTAATTCTGGCCATTTTCGGACATGATCAACAACAAATAGTTTGAGCATTAATTAGTACTCCGTAGCACGAATGGCATTAAACGATCTGTCTTTCGTGAGTAAGCACTTCGTAGCTCGAGTGGCACTGCGGCGTACTTCGCTGCTGGACACGCCGTGAATACATCCATGTAGGCTCGGTCGCCGCGTCCGACCGCCATGG
>DIAM01000018.1:0-146 GCA_002416505.1 Gammaproteobacteria bacterium UBA5078 | reverse complement strand
ACATTGCCCCTCTGACTTTGTAGATGTGGTGAAGATAATCGTTCTTTCGTTTTCTCAGTTGACGAATGCGTTGACCGAATGAATTTGCCACATGTGATTGCACTCGAAGACTCGCATTTTACTTGAGGAGTGTGGTGTGCGGTGGG
>DIAM01000021.1:573913-690273 GCA_002416505.1 Gammaproteobacteria bacterium UBA5078 | reverse complement strand
AGAAAACTGGGGCCTTACCATACCGCTATGATCAAATGCTTTCAAAGGAAATAGATCAACTATTCGAACATTAATTTCGGCATGATTTCTTTCCAAATCTCGTCTTACATCGAAATCCATGTTCAATGCCGTTGTGCGCAAACATGCACGGCACATATAGGAATTAAAGAGAAATAGGGCTCTTGCTAGTTCAATTTGTGGCAAGTAGATATCGGGGGTCTTTTTTTGCGAAATTATAAAGGCATTTTGCTCTCCTTCCTTGTTTCTAACCGAAGAAATAATGCTCAAATCTTTGAACTCTCTCAAGGCTACTTTCGTGAGGACATAGTTCTGATCAATAGTTATAACGCGATCAATATCATATTCTTCAGAAGTAGTGCTATTTATGTTTTTCCCTCTACTCAAAATTGGAAGATTGCTGAACCTAGTCGCCTTGATATTCTGAATTGGATCAAACCAAACGTACATTCTCCAAAAATTCTCATTTTTGTTTCTGAAGAGTGACCCAATATGAGTTACCTTAATATTGCTCTCGAATCCAGCTATATATGTCATTTTTATCCGTCACATTTCTAGTTTTAATTTTGTGGCAAATATTTTGGTTTCCGCCGTTATCGTTCTATCGCTTAGGCCGGCCTCCCTTAGTATTTGCCATTTGACTATTGGTAATTCATCCCAAAGCTTGTTGACGAATACTTTGCACAAACGTCTTATTTGATGCTGCGACACTGACTCTGCGTATTTCGTTAAAAATAACTGTGTTAGTGGTACTTTTTCTGCATTCTTTTCAATAGATATTCGATGGTCTTGAATTTGAGTCAGGTACCAGTTTGATGACCTCCGTGCCTTGCCGGGATTGTCCTTTAATGTGCGCTTGATTCCGATTAGCTTTCTTACTGTATTTATATCCCTAGCGCGCCAATCCACTCTCGAGGTCCTACCGCGTGTCACTCTCTTATGCGATAAATTGAATTGGAGAAGCCACTGATTGTCATTTCGGTATAGCCAGGCGTACAGTGCTCCTCCAGTTCTAGAAGATCTGCCATCACTCACTCCTAGTGAGTCCACCAGGGCACTCCACTTCTCTCGATTTTCCTTAACAACCGAAGATCTCACTATTGCTTCATCGTGAGTCCTGATGGTCGTCGACACTCCTACAGCCTCCCCGAGCGCGCGAATCTGAGAAACCCTGTCTAAAATATCCTGAGTCCTTTCATTCGCTAAAAAGGTCTTCCATACAAGCAAGTGCTCGAGGTAGCTAAAGGATTTTCGTTGTTTACGGAACATGGTCGTCAGCCAGTAAGATTCTCTATTTTCCCCCGGAAACAATTTCAACTTACGTAAGGTATTGGATCCGACTGTTTCATTAACAGCCTCAAACACATCTGCGTGCTTAATGCTCTTACCATTGGTCAACCCGTTATTCGAGGCAATATCTTGATAAAACTGACTCCACTGACTAATGCTAGGTGAGGGTTTTGGTGAGTAGTGCAACAAATCACAGGCCATGTCGGCGATAGCAGTAAGAATTTCACTATCCTGTGTAGACAGGCCCAGACTCATTCTGGGTAAGATTAGGGGTACAAATTCCTGCTTACGATGTGCCTTGTTGTCGTCCAATATTGTCAATGATCCATGAATACGACAATACGGGACTGAAGGCAGGAACCAGTCACGTCGCCAGTAACTTTCTCCGAAATCTAGAATTTGTAAGCGTGCGCATTTTTCACAGTAACGCAGACTTTGGCTCGTTTTTACTCTGGATGCGGCTATGCCTAACATTAGATGTACTGGTCCAACCGCATTTCCGGACATACGTTGGATAGCCAATGCCCTCGTATCATCTTGTACAAAAGGCGCGTAGAGTGGAAAAAGTGTGTGGTTATAAATTAGCGATTCTGATGTGTATCGTTTCGTTGATGCTAGCAACCTGCTAATGTGATTAACTCTCGAAGGTAAATCCAACGTGGCAGTTGTACCCTCTTTATCTAGGATCTCTCTAGCTAGTACCTTCGCGTTTCTGATACCGGCATAGACGCCTGCTCTCGCGACAACGCTATAAAGCAGTTCGTCTTTATGCGGTGTCGGAAAAATTGGCATACTAGCTACCGTACTCTACTAATAAAATCATTAAGATCTAAGACCATTCCTTGGTTTTTTAGATGCTGATGAAACTCTGCTGAGGTCGCATTCTGAGAGTGCATGTATCTTAAGTCTGTATTCTCCAGCCCTACCCATGCACTCTTTTTGACATAAACTGTTTTGTTCTTTTCTATTTCATCATTTACTATCAGCTGCTCTTCTTCCAATACTTGAATTACTTTGTAGATAGTCAGCTTATTTCTATCAGTGGAGCTATTTATGCTTACTTGATTGATAGCATGTACCAGACGATTGCTTTCGTAGTCATCTATGAGCTTAAGGTAAATCTTTCTCTGCTCTTCGTCAGTAAAGCGAGCCAGCACCTTGTCTACGTCTGTCTCAACTGGTTCAGCTAAAATTTTACTTACTATCTGATACATCCGTTTTTCCATCCCGGGTAGCATCAAATCGGAGTATTGCGCGATTTTTTCTAAATTCTTCGACCTTAATGCCGCAAGCATTGGATGGACTGGCTTTAACTCGTCCTCATATACTTTTTTCATTAGCCCCACGGTAATGCGCTCTTGTCCTATATCGATTGCTCTTAACTGAGAAAGGATGAATAACTTGACTACTATATCGGTGATTCCTTGACTTAGGTCATACCAAACATCTCTAATATCTTCGGTTAGCAAGATGTTTCTTTTCTGGAGATACTGGAGTTTCCATAGATTATTTGTAAACCCTATCCACTCTAATTTGTCATTTTCATTGCTACTCGGATCAAGAGGTTGCCAGTACATAGCTCCGTAGCCGGCTGCGCGTCTAGCAGATCTTAGGTCATTGAAAATGGATTGCGCCTTTGGTGTCCCAACCATTATTACTGGAATGCCAATAGTGTTAACCAAGGTTACGAAGAAATTCATCATGGCATCTGTTGCACCAGCTTTAGATTTTATGAGATGTTGTATTTCGTCAATTACTAAAATACCAAGCGCATGAGCGTTCGCGAGTTGCGACATAATGCCCAACATCTTTTCAATTCCGAATGTTTTTAGCCCATACTTGATCTCGTAATCGGTTCCTACTGCCTTATCAAGTGCGCGAAAAAAATTTATGCATATCTCCTTTAAAGAGCCATTGTGAGAACAATCTATCCTTAAATAAACTACTTGCTCAATGTTCGTATCTGCGTGGTAAATGACTTGTGGGTAAGCGAATAGTATTCTATTCAGTGTTGTAGTTTTACCACTGCCAGAACAACCTATAAGTGCCATACTTTGCGCTGTTGATCTGACATCCTCAAATAGAAACGCCTTCAGATCGTCAGTCTGTATGCGCTCATAGCCGTTCTGAAGTTGCTTTTTGTAATCTCCGTTTTTCGTATTCCTCCCAACATATCCACCTCTGATCATCAGAGATACTTTGCGGCTTAATTCGATGTGGGCACTTAACGGCTGGAAAAAACTATTGGCTAGTCTCGCTATACTGTGAACTCTGATTTCTTTAGATTTTTGGATCGAGCTCTCTTCCATTTTTAACAATGTACGCAGATTCGCTGCAATTTCCTTCTGTTCTAAGATAGGAGGAAGCGCCTCGATGAACGGGTTGCCTCTATACTCTTCTACATTGGACGTGTGATAGATAGCATCAACTCTATTGTCATTCATTCAGTTTGACCCTCGTCATCTAAGAATAGATCGTTAGGATTTGCACGAAAACTATAGTCTTCGTCAGGATTCAACTTGATGACTTTGGCTAGTTTCTCCCCCTTCTGCACCACATTTGATTTTGCACCTGCATCTCTTTCCTTCTCTTTCGCTTCCTTTTTGTTTCCTTTAATCCGCTTTACTCTAGCAGAATCACTTAACTCAGATTTCCTCTGTTTATTGGGATTTAGTAAAAAGGCTTGTTTCTCATTTAACTCAATTCTCTTATCTTGAGCTACTTGTAGGTAGTCAGCTTCAGCTGTCTTATGAGCCAACTGGCTCTCCCAGACCTTCCAAAACGTGAGTCCACGATATTTTCGGCTTTTGTCGGTTAACGAACACTGCCAGTAGATCCTGCTATCTTTTTCTGGAAATAGATATATCGTATCGCAACGGTCAGGATCATAAGCCGCCTCCAGATTTTGGGGTCGTCGCACATTCTTTTGTCTGTGGAGTATTCCCGATTGAAGCAGCTCTTGAGAGGTGTAGAACAAACTCCAGAGGTTCACTCCATACTCAGAGATAGTCACTTTTTTTGTAGGCAACACTGCTATTCTTAAATAGTCGACGTTAACATGACGCAGCTTTCCCGCTCTATTTTCAATTCCCCAATTCCATAGAGCTAAAGGAATAGAGGGAATATCATCTGGTATGTCACTTTCTCGGTCATATTTTTTTAGAACTTTGTGTTTATTGTGATAGATAATTTCTCTCACAATTGCTTCCTTAAAACCGGAGATAGTTACCCTCGCATCTATTCGGTAATCGCGCTCTCCATGTTTTTTTATCTTATTGCCAGATACAACCCCTGGGGAATATTCTTTAAACTCTGCCTGTATAGTCTTAAAGTTTCTTTCTACAATCCCTTTTGCATCGCCCCGTCGCGGTGGCGCAACTTCTACTGATATATTTAATGCTTGTACCAAAGCATCTACTTGCTTGCTCATGAACTCTCCGCGGTCTGCCAATATAATCTCGGGGAGCCCTACGCAAGGCCAATCTTCTGACTCAATATCAATTCCAAACTCTTTGCATAGTTCTACTTTATCTAAACATGCGGTTACGAGAGTCTTCATTGCCACTACATACGAAGCGTTCTGAAATCCAATATAGTAGCCGGCGATCATCCTCGAGAAAACGTCAATGATAATGTATACGGTAGGTCGGCCGATGATTTTGTCTCTTTCCTGATCATCAACAAGATAGATGTCTGCAATAGTTGCATCTATCTCATAACGATGTCCTGGACCTGTGACGTTAGCGGTCGCCGTGCTATTAAGTGGTCTAATATCCTTATTGAATGTACTTTTTTCTGATTGGGCCTCTAGGCGTTTATCGATTTTGAAGTTCTTATAGAAGTAATATTTGTACTGCCTTAGTGTTGGATAGTTTTCTTTTTTTACATTCTTAAAATTTTCTGAGAAAAGAACTACAAAATCTAAATAACTCTTTGGGAGAGATACTTTATTAACTCTCATCTGATTTGCTAGTATATTTCTATGAAATAGCTTCTCTATTTTGAGAGATATTTTTATCCCCTCACCGCTACTATAGATTCTCTTTCGACCTGACTTTTTCCCTCCGAGATCAGTTCTGCTTTTCCCTGGTGCTCCGCAGTTTCTATAATCTGGAATTAATGAGTTGGGAATTTGTCCTCGCTGCCAGTATCTTCGAAGGTATTTATAGATCGTGGCCAATGAGACAGATCTATTGGATGCTACAAGCTGCGTTTTCATTGACCGTATTTTTCTATCAAAGCAGCTATCGTCTATAATCAGATCGCTAATAAGGTTGTACGCCTTATTTCGTTTTATATATGCAGCAGAGTTTATCGACGGCTCTTCGAATCGAAGAAAATCGAACGGATCGTCTACCTTATGAGGGGCTTCACTATCTGAAAGGTGTTCTAGATGCAGGAAATGCCTAAGTTCAGGCACAGCACGTGGGTTATAGATGTCGATACAAACTAACTCACTACTGTTTACTGCCAGAACTCTGTAAATTTTGTCGTTCTGTTGAAACGTTTCATTGATTCGCCACATTCTTAGCGCCCTCCTCACCACTGGGGTGTCGGAGGTAGAGTTCAGAGCTTAAGACTTTTCTATAATCTTTGGTAATATCAAACTCGATAAATCCATTTGCCATCAATCGCCGAGTATCGCTAAGAGTTTTTCCTAGTTCGGAATTGTATGCGTGATCTATTTTTTTGCAGATCTCGATAAATTTTGTTTCTGGAGCTAAGGCGAGTTGAGAGTTCAGTAGATGTAAGGTAGTAAATAGCTCTTGTTCCAATGGTTTGTCTGCTATCGCGGGGAAAAGCCATTCCATGTTCTTTTTGATGATTGCATCGATATCCCTTTCAGTTACAAGCAACCAGGGGATTCCTTTTTCTAACCAGTACCTGCGTTCTATTTCCAGTTTCTCGATGGTTCGAGGGTCCAGAAGTGCTTTTGAATATTTAACTTGAAGGACAAACTGGCGGCGGTCTTTGTCATCACAATCTACAAAAAAATCAGAAGACATTACGGCTGCGGTGCCGCCAAAGGAGGGGTGCTTTATTCCAAGAGTTTTGGCAATTGCGAGGGTATCTTCCCTTTTTAGAGGATATTGTTCGCGAATATCCCGAATATTTACAGACCAGTTCAGACTTAGGAATACATTTTTCTCTAAATCTGATAGGAGATGGTGGACTCTTCCCGTCTTATGAGAATAAATCCTATGAGATCTGCCATCAGACGATACGTCTTGTACGTATAGCCAAGGCTTATAGTCTTTTCCTACACCTTGACCCCGACCTTCCTTAATCCTTTTGGCAATGGAAGAGTCAGTATCCAGCAGTCCTTTTCTTGGCATAATCTTTTATTCTAGTTATGTTTTTTGCCAATCATACCCCCTAGCTGAAAATTATTGCAACTTTAATGTCCATTTCGTTACTTTATTGCTCTAGTTTTGTTCTTTATTGTCCATTTCACAACTATATTGTCCTCCTACAGTGCAAGCCATCACTCGTCGCCTGCTTTACTCGACCGTCACAGATTTCGCGAGATTACGAGGGTGGTCGACATCGGTGCCTTTGAATATCGCGACATGATAGGCCAATAACTGTAGCGGAATCGTATATACGATCGGCGCGAGAATATCGGGCACCGAGGGTATGTTGATGACCTTACAATTTCGATCGTTCTCGAAGCCGGCGCTCTCGTCGGCAAACACGAACAACTTACCGCCACGCGCACTTACCTCGGCGAGATTACCCTTGAGCTTGCCGAGCAATTCGTCGTTGGGGGCCACCGCGATTACCGGCATCTTGTCATCCACCAATGCCAACGGTCCATGCTTTAGTTCACCAGCCGGATAGGCCTCGGCATGAATGTAAGAGATCTCCTTGAGCTTGAGCGCGCCTTCCTTCGCGATCGGATACTGGATACCACGCCCGAGAAACAAGGCATGATTCTTATCCATCAAGTTCTTGGAGATATCGCGAATCTCATTGTCCAACTCTAATGTCTTATTAACGAGAGCGGGCAATTTATTAAGGTCGCTCACATACTGCCTTTCTATCTCATCGGCCATGCCCGTGCGTCGCGCAAGTACGATGGTCAGGAGTAACAGAACACATAGCTGGGTAGTAAAGGCCTTGGTAGAGGCTACGCCGATCTCCCGGCCCGCAGTAGTTAATAGACAAAAATCGGATTCGCGCACGAGCGAACTTGTCGCGACATTGCAGATGGCAAGAGTGCCAACATATTTTAATTCCTTCGCGTAACGAAGTGCGGCGAGCGTGTCAGCGGTTTCTCCGGATTGTGAAATACTTACGAATAAGGTGCCTGGTTGAACAATAATATTGCGATAGCGATAGTCACTCGCAATATCGACCGAACAAGTCATCTTCGCGATATTCTCTAGCCAATATTTGGTAATCATCGCCGCATGAAAGCTGGTTCCACACGCGACGATCTGCACGCTTTTTACCTTGTCGAAGATACCCTTAGCCTTCACACCAAACGCCTCTTCGAGCACATGGGTATCACTGATTCTTCCGCTAAGAGTATCCTTGATAACTCTTGCTTGTTCGTAAATTTCCTTGAGCATGAAGTGGCCATACTCGCCCTTCTCTACTTCGGCCACCTCACTCTTGATATGCGTAATTGGGCGGTTTACTTTCTTACCGCCATTCCAGATACGAATGGACTTCAGGGTGATCTCCGCGATATCACCCTCTTCAAGATACATGAAGCGATCTGTCACCTGCCCGAGCGCTAAAGCATCGGAGGCCACGAAATTCTCACCGATGCCGACGCCGATCACTAGTGGGCTGCCACTGCGCGCCAAGACGATTTTATCTGGCTCGTTTCGGTTGATAACACACAGGCCATAGGCGCCGTGTAATCTGCCTACTGTTTCCTTTACCGCCTCTAGAAGACTAATCTCTTTCTCTTTACAGAGCTTATGGATCAAATGAACGATTACCTCTGTGTCGGTCTCGGAATCGAACCGATAGCCAGCACCGATAAGCTCATCGCGAAAACTCAAATAATTTTCGATAATCCCATTATGAACGAGCGCGATATCAGTTTGTGAGATATGCGGGTGCGCATTCTTCTCGCTTGGCTCGCCATGAGTGGCCCAACGCGTATGCGCTATCCCTATCTGCCCCACGAACGGCCGCTTGGTCATCGCCTCTTCTAGCTTCTCGACTTTACCGAGCGCCCTGATGCAATCGATCTCCGAGCTCTGCGTATTAATCAGCGCCATGCCGGCGGAGTCGTAGCCTCTATACTCGAGACGCTTTAATCCCTCTAGGAGAATTCCCGACACATCCCTTTGCGCTACCGCGCCTACTATTCCACACATAGAAACTCCTTTCGTCGCGAGGGTTTTTCGCGCACGCTATTCAATTCATTTTTTACTAGGTCGCTTCCAACCATCTATATTACGTTGCTTGCTGCGGGCGACACCGAGTGTTTCGTCAGCGACATCACGAGTGATCGTGGAGCCTGCGGCGATGAAGGCATTCTTGCCAAGGACTAGGGGCGCGACCAATACGGAATTGGAGCCTACGAATACGCCGTCCCTTATCACTGTCTGGTGTTTATTTACGCCGTCATAATTACAGGTAATCGTGCCTGCACCAATATTAGCCTTTTCGCCAACGCTGGCGTCGCCCACATAGCTCAAATGGTTTATTTTGGAGCCTTTGCCGATCTGCGCTTTCTTTGTCTCGACGAAATTCCCTATCTTCGCGTCGTCGGCCAAATTTGTGCCGGTGCGCAATCTAGCAAAGGGTCCTATCGCACAGTTTTGCGCTATTTGAGATTCTTCGATATGGCAATTCGCATAGATATGGGTGCCGTCGCCGATATGGCTATTCTTGATTACGACATTGGGTCCTATATGCACACCATTGCCGAGCGTCACCTCTCCTTCGAAAATCGTGTTGATATCGATCTCGACGTCGCGGCCGCATTGCAAGGTGCCGCGCACATCGATACGCGCTGGATCTGCTAAGCCGACACCCGCCAACATCAACTGCTCGGCGATGCGGCTCTGGTAATGACGCTCCAATTGCGCTAACTGAAACTTATTATTAACTCCGAGTACCTCGAGCTCGTCTTCGAGCATCAAGGTCGCGACCTCGCAACCATCCGCAACGGCTGCGGCGATAATGTCGGTGAGATAGTACTCCCCCTGGGCGTTCTTTGGGGACAGTGCGGCAAGCCAGGCTCGTAGCCGACCCGCTGGCGCGGCGAGAATTCCACTATTCGTCTCACGAATGAGTTTGTGCTGCGTGTCGGCGTCCTTCTCTTCAACTATCGCGACCGTACGGCCGTCCTCATCACGAACAATTCTGCCAAGGCCCGTCGGGTCTGTACTTAACACAGTAAGTACTGAGATTGCGTCGGCGTGACAGGCTGCGGTTAATGCCTTGAGTGTTTTCGGCTGAATTAGCGGCACATCGCCATAGAGAACGAGGACCTTTGCATCATCGGGAATATTTGGAAGAGCCTGGGCTACGGCGTGGCCTGTGCCTAGCTGCTCTGTCTGCGTGGCCCAGCTTAGGTCTGCCTCGGTGAAGTGTGCTCTAACCGCCTCACCCTCATAGCCTATTACTACGTGAATCCGGTGTGCGCCTAGCTGGGTTGCGCTGTTTATCACATGCCCCAATAAGGGGTGGCCACCGATGCGATGCAATACCTTGGGAGTACTCGAATACATCCGAGTTCCTTTCCCAGCGGCTAGAATAATGACTTCGAGGACGTCTGCAGACTTTGAGTTCATGTTCCGGGCGCTTCCTTGTAGGATCAGAGGCTTAGTTTAACCGAGAATTCGTGAGCCTAACGTTATCTAAAGTCTAAACAACAAAAAAGGGTAGCTCGCGCTACCCTTTTTATACTTCCAACTTGCTGTTGTCGACTTACTTGCGCAATTGTCGCAGGGCACGCAGCTGTGCTGCCGCCTCGGCCAATTGTGTAGCAGCGCGCGAGTATTCAAACTCACTAGTCTTATTGCTGATCGCTTCGTTGGCATCTTCGATCGCTCTCAAGGCCGCGGCCTCGTTGACGTCGTCGGCGCGCAACGCGGTATCGGCGAGCACTGTCACGACGCCACTCTGCACCTCTAAGAAACCGCCGGAGACATAGTAAATCTCCTCCGAACCGTTCTGTAGCACGACTCGTACTGGCCCTGGGATGAGGGCCGTGAGTAGTGGCGCGTGACCTGGCGCAATGCCCAGATCACCTAGAGTGCCTGTAGCGACCAGTATCTCGACTAGTCCACTGAAGATCTTCTCCTCAGCGCTTACGATGTCGCAGTGCATAGTCATAGCCATTTCGTCTTTCTCTTTAAGTGCTAATTACGATTACAGCTTCTTCGCTTTGGCCACAGCTTCTTCGATGCTGCCTACCATGTTGAAGGCCTGCTCAGGAATCTGGTCATAGTCACCGGCCAGAATGCCCTTAAACCCTGCAATCGTGTCTTTCAATGGCACATACTTGCCCGGGGTGTTGGTGAACACCTCTGCCACGAAGAATGGCTGGGAAAGGAAGCGCTGGATCTTACGTGCGCGGGATACGATTTGCTTGTCGTCTTCTGACAGCTCGTCCATACCTAGGATCGCGATAATATCTTTCAGTTCTTTGTAACGCTGCAGTACCGACTGCACGCCACGCGCCACATCGTAGTGTTCCTGGCCTATGACCAAAGGATCCAACTGACGCGAGGACGAGTCGAGTGGGTCGATCGCGGGGTAAATACCCAGCTCAGCAATCGCACGGGACAGTACTACTGTTGCGTCAAGGTGGGCGAAGGTGGTCGCTGGTGACGGGTCAGTCAAGTCGTCCGCAGGTACGTATACCGCTTGGATAGACGTAATCGAACCTGTCTTAGTCGACGTAATACGCTCTTGCAGAACACCCATTTCCTCAGCCAAGGTAGGCTGGTAACCCACCGCGGAAGGCATACGGCCTAGCAATGCGGATACTTCCGTACCGGCGAGTGTATAACGATAGATGTTGTCGACGAAGAAGAGTACGTCACGGCCTTCGTCACGGAATTTCTCGGCCATAGTCAGACCAGTCAGTGCAACGCGCAGACGGTTACCGGGCGGCTCATTCATCTGGCCGTAAACCATGGCTACTTTAGAGTTCTCGAGGTTGTCGAGATCGATAACCTTAGATTCTGCCATCTCGTGGTAGAAGTCGTTACCCTCTCGAGTACGCTCACCTACCCCGGCGAATACAGACAGACCACTGTGTGCCTTAGCGATGTTGTTGATCAGTTCCATCATGTTAACTGTCTTACCAACACCGGCGCCGCCGAACAGACCTACCTTGCCGCCCTTAGCGAAAGGACAGATCAAGTCGATTACCTTGATACCGGTCTCGAGCAATTCGTTAGATGCCGCAAGCTCATCGTAAGCAGGTGCTTTACGGTGAATAGGCATGCGCTCTTTCTCACCAATAGCACCGCGCTCGTCGATTGGGCTGCCGAGTACGTCCATGATGCGACCCAATGTCTCTAGACCTACAGGTACAGAGATAGGTGCGCCGGAGTCAACGACATTCAGACCGCGAGACAGACCTTCGGTGCTGCCCATGGCGATGGTGCGAACGACGCCGTCGCCCAGCTGCTGCTGAACTTCTAGTGTCGTCGCTTTGCCCTCTACTTGCAGAGCGTCATATACCTTGGGGACTGATTCCCTCGGAAACTGTACGTCAATAACCGCACCAATAATTTGAACGATACGACCGCTACTCATGTTCGGTTCCTCTTAAGGTCTAAATCCAATATCTTGCTGAATTCTGTTTGCTAAAAGATTGCTTATCCATCTCGTGTGGTGGCGCCTTAAACGGCGGCTGCACCGCTCACGATCTCGGAAAGCTCCTGCGTAATTGATGCCTGTCGCGCCTTGTTGTAAATCAAACCAAGGTCCTCGATGATATCGCCAGCGTTATCTGTAGCGTTCTTCATGGCCATCATTCTTGCTGCCTGTTCACAGGCATTATTTTCGACTACAGCCTGATACACCTGAGACTCGATATAACGTGCCAATAAGGCGTCGAGTAGCTCCTGTGGTTCGGGCTCATAAATATAGTCCCAATGATGCTTAAATTCTTTTTCTGGTGACGCTTCCAGCGGCAGCAACTGTGCTACGACCGGTGTCTGCGTCATGGTATTCACGAAACTATTGCCCACAACATAGAGTCGATCGATCTCACCGGAGGCGAACTTATCGAGCATCACTTTCACTGCGCCAATGACATCCTCAACTTGCGGGGCTTCGCCTATGCCGCGCATTGAGGCCACAACATTGCCGCCGTAACTGTTGAAGAAGGAGGTCGCCTTCGCGCCGATCGCGCAAAGCTGAATTCCTGCACCTTGCGCCTTCAAAGTGGCCATGGATTTCACAGTCGCCTTGAACACGTTAATGTTCAAGCCGCCACAAAGACCGCGGTCAGACGAGACTATGATATAGCCGACGTTCTTGACTGGGCGTTCATTGAAATACGCATGGTGGTATTCGGGCGTCGCATTGGCCACATGTCCGATAACCTCACGAATACGTGCGGCATACGGCTTACCTAGCGCCATGCGTTCCTGTGCCTTGCGCATCTTACTCGCAGCCACCATCTCCATCGCGCTGGTAATTTTCTGTGTGTTCTTAATGCTGGAGATCTTTGTTCTAATCTCTTTGCCGACAGCCATATCTCACCGTTTAAATATCAATTACCAGGTCTGGGTAGACTTAAACTTCTCGATAGTCGCTTTGAGTTGTGCCGCGATATCGTCGTTGTAATCGCCCTTCTCGTTGATCTTCGCAATCAACGCCGCATGCTCGCTGTTTGCATAAGAGATCAGTGCGCGTTCGAAGGCGACCACTTTGTTCAGCTCTACGTCTTTCAAGAAACCTTCGTTCGCCGCGAACAGGACTAGACCCATCTCCGCGATTGACAGAGGAGAGTATTGGGACTGCTTCATCAACTCTGTAACACGCTGACCGTGCTCGAGCTGTGAACGAGTCGCCTCGTCCAGATCGGAAGCGAACTGTGCGAAAGCCGCGAGTTCACGATACTGGGCGAGTGCGATACGGATACCGCCGCCAAGCTTCTTGATGATCTTAGTCTGTGCCGCACCACCCACTCGAGATACCGACAGACCCGCGTTGATCGCAGGACGGATACCGGAGTTGAACAGATCAGATTCCAAGAAGATCTGGCCGTCGGTGATAGAGATCACGTTCGTCGGAACGAACGCAGATACGTCGCCGGCCTGCGTCTCGATGATTGGCAGTGCCGTCAAAGAACCGGTCTTGCCCTTCACTTCGCCATTCGTGAATTTCTCTACATACTCGGCGCTCACGCGTGAGGCACGCTCGAGAAGACGGGAGTGCAAATAGAATACGTCGCCGGGGTAAGCTTCACGGCCCGGTGGACGACGCAGCAGCAGGGAGATCTGGCGGTAGGCCCAAGCCTGCTTAGTCAGATCGTCATAAATGATTAGAGCGTCTTCGCCGCGGTCGCGGTAGTACTCGCCCATTGAGCAGCCCGCGTATGGCGCGATGAACTGCATGGAGGCGGGGTCTGAGGCGCTAGCGGCTACGACGATGGTGTATTCCATCGCGCCGTGCTCTTCCAGTTTGCGCACTACGTTGGCGATAGAGGACTGCTTCTGTCCAATGGCCACGTAGATACACTTAACGTTCTTGCCCTTCTGGTTGATGATCGCGTCGACCGCTACCGCAGTCTTACCTACCTGACGGTCACCGATGATCAGTTCGCGCTGTCCACGGCCGATTGGCACCATGGCGTCGATTGCCTTTAGGCCGGTCTGCACTGGTTGGTCAACGGATTTACGCGCGATTACCCCTGGGGCCACTTTCTCTACTGGCGCACTCAGCTTGGCATTGATGGCGCCCTTGCCATCGATCGGCTTTCCCAGTGCATCAACAACGCGGCCTTCGAGCTCGGGACCAATTGGTACTTCTAGAATTCGTTTAGTACAGCGCGCTGTCTGTCCTTCCGCGAGCGTCTTATAGTCGCCGAGAACAACCGCACCAACAGAGTCTCGCTCCAAGTTCAGTGCCATACCGAAGATGCCGCCGTCGAACTCGATCATCTCACCATACATCACGTCAGCTAGGCCGTGGATGCGGATAATACCGTCCGAAACGCTGACGATCGTGCCTTCGTTTTTCGCTTGCACGGAAACATCGAGACTATCGATACGCTGCTTAATGATTTCACTGATTTCTGATGGATTCAGTTGTTGCATGCTTTTTCCCTCATTCCCAGTTCGTCTAGGAATTCATTGCTTCGGCTAATTTGGTCAACTTTCCCCGGACAGAGCTATCGATAACGGTATCGCCTGCGCGTATGACTGCGCCACCGATCAAATGCTTATCAACTCGAGTCTGCAACTTGATATCTCTGTTCAAACGAGTCTTGAGTGCCTGGGTAATTTTGTTTACAACTTCTTGGTTCAGTTCAAACGCGGTCGACAACTCTACGTCTACTGTCGACTCCTGTGCCGCCTTGAGCGCTTCGAAAAGCTCGGATATTTCTCCTAGCAATGTAAGGCGCTTATTCTCTGCTAGCAGGTAAACGAGTTTGTTCACTTTAGGTGACAGCTCATCGCCGCAAAGATTAATTAGCGTTTCGGACTGCTGTGCCGCAGTGAGTGCTGGCGACAACAAGCAACGACGCACTTGTTCACTCGCTGCCACGTTGGCCAGCAAGTTCAGCGCCTGAGACCAGGCACTAAGCTCATTAGCAGCCAGAGCAACTTCAAACGCTGCTTTGGCATACGGTCTGGCTAATGTAATTGACTCTGCCATTACTTATCGCCTTATAGCTCGGATGCGAGCTTCTTCATAAGCTCTTCGTTAGCCGCCTGATCGATCGTTCTTTCCAGAATCTTCTCGGCGCCAGCCACTGCAATTGCAGCTACTTGTGCACGAAGATCTTCCTTCGCTCTTTGCAGCTCCATTTCTATCTCAGCTTGTGCACCGGCGATCAGACGCTGGCCCTCTTCGCGCGCTTTATCTTTCGCCTCGTCGACGATTTGATTAGCTCGCTTGTTGGCTTGTTCGATCAGCTGCGCACCCTGCTGTTTCGCTTCACGTAACTCTTCCGCCGCTTTGTTCTGCGCAAGGTTAAGATCACGCTGGGCACGATCAGCTGCTTCGAGCCCTTCTGCGATTTTCGTCTGACGCTCTTCGAGAATGGAAGTGATCGGAGGCCAAACATATTTCATGCAAAACCAAACGAATACGAAGAACGCGATCGATTGTCCGATTATGGTTGCGTTGAGATTCATGCAGCTACCTCGAAATTTATTGTCGTTAACTCATTAGTGTTAACGAATCCAACTATTCGTTCGATCTTAAACGAATGGGTTTGCGAAAATGAACAGGAACGCCATACCCACGCCGATGATGGAGATTACGTCCACGAATGCTGCAACCAAGAAGAACTGAGTCTGCAGTTTTGGCGCAAGCTCTGGTTGACGAGCGGAGCTCTCAATCAGTTTGCCGCCCAGATTACCGAACGCTACAGCGGTACCAGCACCACAGATGCCGAAGATGATTGCAGCAGCGATCAAAGAAAAAGCCTGTACAGTTTCCATTTATATCTCCAAGTTTTACTAAGATTTTACAGTTGTGATTAAAGGGTTTAGTGAGTCGTGTGCGCCTGATTTAGGTACACAATGGTAAGCATCATGAACAAATACGCCTGCAGGGTAACTACAAGAATATGGAACACAGCCCAACCAAAATGCAGTGGCAACTGCCAGTAACCTACCAAGGCGATTACTAAGAAAATCACTTCGCCGGCGAAGAAGTTTCCATATAGTCGCAGCGCCAGGGATACGGGCTTCGCGAGGAAGCCTGGGAGTTCGAGGATAAGGTTAAGGGGCATTGCCCACTTACCGAACGGATGAAAAGCGAACTCACCTAAGAAACCACCAAGCCCCTTGATCTTAATGCTGTAGAAAATGATCAAGAAGAAAACACTAATAGCAAAACCCAAAGTGATGTTGAGGTCTGTAGTAGGTACGGCTTTAAAATACAGGTGTGGGTCACCGGCGATGGTCTGTGCCAACCAAGGTATCCAGTCAACTGGTACCAAGTCCATGGCATTCATCATAAATATCCAACAGAAGATAGTCAGGGCAAGAGGACCGATGAGGTCGTTCTTAGCGTAGAAGCTATTCTTTACGTTCGTTTGAACGAACTCTACGATCACTTCGAGGAAGTTCTGGAATCCGCCAGGTTTACCGCTCGTTGCACCTTTGATTCCAAAGCGGAACACCGCAATAAAGATAATGCCCAGTAGAACGGATATCAGCATCGAGTCCACATTGATGGCCCAAAAACCCATATCTGCGGCTTCTTGGGTCGAATGTGCAAAACCCCAACTACCATCATGACGCTCACCAAAGGTTAAGAAGCCAAGGTGATGCTGTACATAATCGGTTGCGGTTTGCGCGGTTTCTACCGTTTCGTGTGAAGTTGCCATGAATTAGTCTTTTGAATTCACTGTGTTAATAATTCGTTTTATCGGTTAGTTGGATAGTTGCCACCAAACCGGTCAAGTAAATCAGTATGAACCCTGCGAACAGTGCTCCGGAGCTTAAAGGCTCAACGTAAACAAAGGTCAAAGCAAAACCGGCACACATCAAAAGTATCTTGACTGCCTCGCCTTGGTAAAACGCTCTGACAATTTTCTGAGCTGCTCTTGCGCCCCTATACCGGAACGCCTTTACCGTAAAGTAAGCATTCGGTACCGCGCAAATCATGCCACCTAACAGCAAAGAATAAGCACATATCCAGCCCAGCGTCGTGTATCCGACTGTTGTTATGAGACCAACAGCGATGAACTGGCTGGCTATTATCTTATAGATGGGAGGAGCTTTAATGGTCGACACGATGTTGTTAAGTTCTTCTTTCAGTTCCCTTAACGCGCTCTACACGGCGCCTTCGCTGCCATCCAAAGGGTCGCATTATAGGGAGTTTAATAAGCCTTATCAACAGCTCAGAGCGCTCATTTGATGTGCGCAAGTATGCCTTCTAGTTCATCTAGACTATTGTATTTTAATGTCAATTTGCCTGCGCCCTTGTCGCCATGCTGAATTTGCACGTTGGCGCCCAGCTTCTCGGACAGACTTTCCTCTAGTTTGCGGATGTCTGGGTCGCTGACGAAGGTGGGTTTTTTGCTCTTGCCGGCGTCGCTTAGCATCTTGCGCGACAGTGATTCGGTCTGGCGTACGGATAGACCCTTGCCCACGACAATCTGAGCGGCCTCGCTCTGCTGCAGCTCTGACAGAGACAGCAGGGCGCGCGCATGACCCATCTCGAGATCGCCATGCTCTAGCATCAGTCGTACATCGGGATTCAGGGCTATTAGGCGCATGAGGTTGGTGACAGAGGCCCGCGAGCGGCCTACCGCATCGGCCACTTCCTGCTGCGTCAACTCGAATTCTTCCTGCAGACGCTTGAGGGCCATCGCCTCTTCGATTGGATTGAGGTTCTCGCGCTGGATATTCTCGATCAAGGCCATCGCGATAGCGGATTCGTCGGAGACCGGCTTGATAATGGCCGGGATACTATCCAGGCCGGCTATCTGTGTGGCGCGCCAGCGTCGCTCGCCAGCAATAATCTCGTAATGCGTGTCCGAGATTGGGCGCAATACGATCGGCTGCATTACCCCTTGTGCCTTTATAGACGCCGCGAGGTTCTGCAAGGCCTCTTCATGCATATCAGTGCGTGGCTGATATTTGCCGCGCTGGATTAACTCTATGGGGATGTGGCGCAGTTCGCCATCTTTATCAGGACGTCGCGAAGCCAATGCAGGTAAATCAGCAAGTGTGGGGGGGCTCTTCGGCTTATTGCCGCCGAGTAGTGCATCCAGTCCTCTACCCAGTTTCTTCTTAGACGTCATGTTTTTTCCGTTTTGTATAGTCAATCGCCGTGCTTATTGAGCTTGCTGGCGTTGTTCGGTGCGGCGCAGCATCTCACCGGCTAGAGCAAGATAGGCCACGGCCCCTCTGGATTGTCGATCATATTGCAGCACTGGCACCCCATAGCTGGGCGCCTCGGCCAAGCGAATATTGCGCGGGACGACCGTACGGTAAACCTTATCACCGAAGTGGGTGAACAGTTGTCCTGATACCTCTAGAGTGAGCTTGCTGCGCGGATCGTACATAGTGCGCAGTATGCCCTCTATCTGCAGCTGCGGATTCAGGGTCGAGCTTATCGCCGAGATCGTCTCGACCAGAGCAGATAAACCCTCCAGCGCATAATACTCACACTGCATCGGGATAATGACGCCATTGGCCGCCACCAAGGCATTAATGGTCAGCATATTCAAAGACGGTGGGCAGTCGATCACGACATAATCGTAATCGGCAGCGATCGTCTGGATGATCTCGCGCAAGCGCATCTCACGATTATCCGCATTGAGAAGCGCTATTTCCGCAGCTGTCAGGTCGCCGTTAGCCGGCAGAATCTGGAAGCCACCGGGGGTCTCCAGTATCGCCTCAGCCGCGCTGCACTCCTGCATGAGTACCTCGTAGATGGAGCGCTCTAAGTCGGCTTTATTGATTCCGCTACCCATCGTGGCATTGCCTTGTGGGTCGAGGTCGATAAGCAGTACGCGACGCTTTGTGGCTTGCAACGATGCCGCTAAATTGACGGAAGTGGTGGTCTTCCCTACCCCGCCTTTCTGGTTTGCGATCGCTAATACTCTAGCCAATTGGATACTACTCCGCTGCTTTTGCGCTCAACTCAATAATGTGGCGTTCGCCAGTGTAACCCGGCACGGCTACTTTCTGCGCCTTGTTCACTACGAAACCCTCGGGTAACAAGGCCAATTCCTCTTCGGGATAAAGCCCCTTCATCGCAACCAGGCGTGTCCGGCCCGGTTCTACCAAGTGTTTGGTCAATTCGACGAAGTCTCTAAGCGACGAGAATGCACGGCTTACTATGACATCGATTACTGCGTCTGGCCGGTAGCGCTCGACACGCTCATTGTGGGCCGTTACGTTATCTAAACCTAGTTCTAGCTTGGCTTGAAAGACGAAGCGCGACTTTTTACCATTGCTATCGAGCAGATCGAAGCGCTTATCCGGGAAACATATTGCCAATGGCACTCCTGGAAGACCTGGCCCAGTGCCGACATCTAGGATCCGAACGCCGTCCATATAGGGCAGCAAGGTCAGGCTATCGAGTATGTGGCGCGACAACATCTCACTTGCGTCTTTTACCCCAGAGAGATTGAAGGCGGTGTTCCACTTCAGAAGCAAAGCCAAATACTCGATGAGTTTATCTTTCTGCGCCTGGCTTAGATCAAGACCCAATTCCTGCAAGCCCGCATCCAACTGTGCTTTTATTGCATCGCCCGTCACTAGGTCACCACCTCGTGCGTTCACGCGGACTTGGCACGCACGGCCTGATACTTCTTCAGATAAATCAGCAACAGTGATATCGCCGCTGGCGTCATCCCCGGTATTCGAGAGGCTCTAGCGATATTATCGGGCCGCACGCTCTGCAGTTTCTGCTTCAACTCGTTGGAGAGGCCCTGCATCTGCTGATAATCGAAATCTGCCGGCAGAGCGGTGTTCTCCTGTCTACGCAGTTTCTGAATGTCCTCTTCTTGACGATCGATATAGCCCTTGTACTTAATCTGTATCTCGACCTGTTCCTTTACCTGATTCGTCATCTGCGCGGGCACTGTAAGGCCTGTGGAATCGGCGACGGCGCTTTGCAGTGCATCGTAATTAAGCTCGGGCCGCGCCAGAAGATCCGCGAGGCTATACTCTCGCGACATGGGCTTGTCTAGCAGCGCGTTAATATTCAGCGCCTCTGGGGTATTGGGGTGTATCCACACTTTCTTCAGACGAGCGAGCTCTGTGTCTATGCCCTCGCTCTTAATATTGAACTGCTGCCAGCGGTGATCGTCTACCAGACCCAGTTCTCTGCCTATTGCGGTGAGACGCAAATCTGCGTTGTCTTCACGCAGCAATAATCGATACTCGGCACGGCTGGTAAACATGCGATAGGGTTCGTTCGTGCCTAGGGTAATCAGGTCATCGACTAGCACGCCGATATAGGCCTGATCGCGTCTTGGGCACCAGCTCGGTTTGCCCTGAGCAGAGAGCGCGGCGTTTAGACCGGCCAACAAGCCCTGCGCAGCGGCCTCTTCATAGCCCGTAGTGCCATTGATCTGCCCGGCGAAATACAAGCCTTTGATGAACTTGGTCTCCAGCGAATAATTGAGGTCTCGCGGGTCGAAGAAGTCATACTCAATAGCGTAGCCAGGACGCGTAATATGCGCGTTCTCGAAGCCCTTTATCTGGCGTACCAACTCGATCTGCACATCAAATGGCAGGCTCGTAGAGATGCCATTGGGGTATAGTTCGTGCGTGTTGAGGCCCTCTGGTTCGACGAAGATCTGGTGAGAGGTCTTGTCGGCGAAACGCATCACCTTGTCTTCGATGGAGGGGCAGTAACGCGGCCCCAAGCCCTCGATAACGCCTGTGTACATAGGCGAGCGATCGAGACCGTTGCGGATGATTTCGTGACAGCGCTCATTCGTCGCGGTGATATAGCAATTGACCTGTTCCGGGTGGTCTGCGGCACTGCCAATGTAAGACATCACCGGTATGGGGGTGTCACCAGCCTGAGCCTGCATTACGGAGAAATCCACGGATCGAGCGTCGATCCTAGGCGGCGTGCCGGTCTTCAGTCTTGCCACATGGAAAGGCAACTCTCGCAGGCGCTGCGCTAAGGCGATGGAGGGTGGGTCCCCCGCTCTGCCGCCGGCGCTATTCTCTAGGCCGATGTGAATCTTTCCACCCAGGAACGTCCCGGTAGTTAGCACCACGTGCGGGGCGTAGAAGCGCAAGCCCATCTGCGTGACAACACCAGTGACTCGCTCGCCAGTAACGATCAGATCATCCACAGCCTGCTGGAATATATCGAGATTGTCTTGATTCTCTAGAATATTGCGCACGGCTGCTTTGTATAAAACACGGTCAGCCTGTGCCCTCGTGGCACGCACTGCGGGGCCCTTGCTGCTGTTGAGAACGCGAAACTGAATGCCCGCCAGATCGGTCGCTCGGGCCATCGCGCCGCCCAAGGCATCGATTTCTTTAACCAGATGGGTCTTGCCTATGCCGCCAATCGCGGGATTACAGGACATTTGCCCGAGAGTCTCGATGTTATGGGTTATCAGCAAAGTACGCACGCCCATGCGAGCCGCTCCCAGAGCGGCTTCTGTGCCGGCATGGCCGCCACCAACGACGATTACATCGTACTTTTTCGAGAAATCCATGGAGCACCTGACGTGGGCTATTGCAAAGGGTCGATAAGTATAAGGCTTAGTTTCTAAATTTGAAGTATTTAATTTTATTAAGAAAAACGACTCACAAGGGTTTTATAAGTAATTAGTTATTTAGTATTTGTAGTTAATAAAACCTTAAAGATATAGATACTTATGTTAATGATGGTAAAGCCCTTTTGTGTGGAGAACCCTTTAAAAGTCTTTAAATACAATAAGATACACGAATGATAAGGCGGTGGACGCTTTATGTTTAAGCTCTTCGGAAGCACTTCATAGTGTGTGGACAAGATAGCGACTTATACATGGGCCCTAAACTGCCCGAAAAGCATCCACTTCTTATTCATTCGTTCAAGCGGGCTTATTCACAGCTTGCTATGAGCTTATACAGAGCAAAATTTATTTGCCTACACAGAAACTAGAGAAGATTTTGCCTAGTAAATCGTCTGTTGTGAACTCACCGGTGATCTCACCGAGGCAGCGATGCGCATGTTTGAGGTCCTCCGCTACTAACTCACCCTCCCTACTGCCGAGCAATTGCCTCTGTGCATCCACTAAATGGGATTTGGCTCGGAGCATGGCATCGAGGTGGCGTCTGCGGGCTATAAAGCCGCCTTCGCCGCTGGGTGAGAAGCCCATACAGTCTTTGAGATGTTGACGCAGAATATCTATGCCTTGCTGAGATTTCGCGGAGAGTTTGATGCTGGTGATATCGTGCTGATGATCCTTCATGCGAACTAGGCTGGGAGGCTCGGCGAGAATATCGATCTTGTTATAGATGATACTGAGGCGCTCCAATTGGCGCTCCTCTAGGAGTGTCTCTAAGCCGATCTCTGTGAGGAAGCTAGGCAGAGACTCAAGTGAGAGCCGTTCTTTCGCTGCATCGACAAGCAGCAAGATCCTGTCGGCGCTAGCGATAGCGGTTCTTGCACGCTTGATACCTTCACGCTCTACCACATCATCACTTTCGCGCAGCCCTGCTGTATCGGTGATGTGAACTGGCATTCCGTCGATATTGATTTGTTCGATCAAGGTGTCGCGTGTCGTCCCGGCGATCTCCGTAACTATGGCAGCGTCTCTGCCTGCCAATGCATTGAGTAAGCTAGATTTACCGGCGTTGGGTTTACCGGCGATTACTACCGACATGCCTTCTCTTAGGATAGTGCCCTGTTTGGCCTGCGCGAGAATGGCATCGGTCTGTTCGATTATTCCCTGCAAAGTCTCAGTGGTCTTGCCCTCTGTCAGAAAATCGATCTCCTCTTCGGAAAAATCGATAGCCGCCTCGATGTATACGCGAAGCTGTGTGATAGAGACACCCAGGGCATTGATTAGCGAAGAGAACTCTCCTTGCAGGGTTCGCATCGCACTCCTTGCCGCTTCCTCACTACTGGACTCGATAAGGTCGGCTATCGCCTCTGCTTGCGTGAGATCCATCTTGTCATTGATGAAGGCGCGCTCAGAGAACTCCCCTGGCCTAGCCAAACGTGCCCCGCATAGAACGACCTCTCTCAAGAGACGATCGAGCACGAATGAACCGCCGTGGCCCTGTAATTCGAGAACATCTTCGCCCGTAAAGGAGTTGGGGCCAGGAAAGAAAATAACGATACCCTGATCGATCAGTTCAGAATCTTGATCGTGGATACTCGCGTAGTGAGCGTGACGAGGTTTTGGGTCGAAGTGCAGTAGGATCTTTGCTATCGAACTGGACAGAGGACCAGATACTCTGACGACACCGACACCTCCCCTTCCAGGAGGTGTGGCGATCGCGCAGATGGTGTCGCTGTCAATAGCTAAGGACATAGCGGTTCCGCAGATAGCGGTGTGGAAAGAATCAGGCGTTCTTTGCTTCGTACTCTTTCTCAATCTTCTTCGTAATATAGTATTGCTGTGCAATACCAAGCACGCTGTTCGCTAACCAGTATAGGACTAGACCGGCTGGGAACCAGAGGAAGAAAATCGTCATGACTACGGGCATGAAGCGCATTACCTTAGCTTGCATCGGGTCTGCTGGAGCTGGGCTCAATAACTGTTGACCGAACATCGACGCGCCCATCAGCAAAGGAAGAATAAAGAAAGGATCCATTACCGAGAGATCATTTATCCAAAGAATAAAAGGTGCCTGACGTAATTCTACACTCTCCATCAATACCCAATACAGCGCGATAAACACCGGCATTTGCACCAACATAGGTAAACAGCCGCCGAACGGATTTATCTTCTCTTTCTGATAAAGTTCCATCGTCGCTTTCTGAAGTTTCATACGGTCATCGCCATAGCGCTCTTTCAACTGAGCCATCTTCGGCATCACGCGGCGCATGTTCGCCATGGACCGATAACTGGTGGCGGACAATTTGTAGAAGATTGCTTTTACCGTGAGGGTCAGCAATAAGATAGACCAACCATAGTTGCCTACTATGGAGTCAATCTGACGCAGCAACCAATAGATAGGCGATGCTGCGAACCAGAGCCATCCGTAGTCGATAGTCAGATCCAAATTAGGCGATATATCCCTTAGTGTGTATTGGTCTTTAGGACCCGCATAAAATTCTAGCGATTGAGTAGAAGTGCCGCCGGGAGCGACGGTGAATTCCGAACTCGTGAAACCGCCGATATACTCGTTTGAATTTTGTGGGCTAGTGCGCATCGAAAAAGTATTGAGCGCATCGGCGGGAGGAACCCATGCCGATAGGAAATAGTGTTGACTCATGGCGATCCAGCCACCTTGGATTTGATAAGGCTCCATGCCATCGGCGACGTCTTCAAAAGGGACCTTGAAATAGGGATCGTCCGTGGAGGTTGCCGCGAAACCAATGAATGATGAGGCTCCTATTCCACCGGCAGCGCTCGGGTCCGGAAAGTCAGTGCGATTGATCTGTCCGAATAGGTTTGCGCTCCACGTAGATGCGCTATTGTTCTGAACCTCGAAATCGACCTGAACGAGATAGCTGCCGCGCTCGAAACTAAAGCGTTTGATAACAACGACACCATTTTCGTCGCGATAGTTCATGGACACTACGAGAGAGTTTGCGTTCTGCGTCAACGAGTAGCTACTCGCGTCGGTTTGATATAAGGCCCGACTAGTGGAGTCGATTCCGTTACGACCGACTAGACCGCTCTTTGCGACATATAGGCCGAGAGCGTCGCGCTGGAGGAGAACGAAGGGATCGTCTTCGACATCGATGTTTTTCTTGAATTCTGGGAGGGAGACAGAAACAATATCGCCGCCGTTGCGATCGAGCGTGACGTTCAATACGTCTGTGGTCACTTGCACATAGGTATCGGTCTGTGCGGCCACCGGTGTAGCTACTAGTGGTTGCACGACTGGGACATCTAGGTTCGACGCAGAAGCACTACTATTAACAGGCAGACTCGGTACGTCGCTGTTAGCTTGAACGCTCGACTCGATCTGCGGGACCTGGCTTGCCGGTGCGGCAGGCACACGCGGATAGTCTTCTTGCCACGCTAGGAGCAGCAAATATGAAACGACGGCCAAGCCACCAAAAATAATATATTTAATTGAGTCCATGTTTAGCTACTACAGAGTTGGTGACTTTGAGGGTTCGATGGGGGAATTGGCGTCGGGTACAAGATCGATTCCACCTGGGTGCCAAGGATGACAGCGCAATATACGCCGAGAACCTAAGCCGATACCACGGACTAGTCCGTGTTTCTGTATCGCTTCTTGAGTGTAATGTGAGCAACTTGGATAGAAGCGGCATTGATTGCCGATCAACAGACTGAGGGTATGTTGGTAGAGGGTGATCAGCTTGATTGCAAATTTATCCAGCATTCTCGTTATCCCGTGTCTCGGATGTCTTGCCAGCCTTTTGGATCAGATCGACCCAGTGTCTCTCGATCTTCTTCCTTATCTGCTCGCTCGTTAGTGCGCCTAAACCACTGCGCGCTAGAATAACGATGTCCAGCGTAGGGAGCAAACTCTGATTATGCCTGAAAGACTCGCGAAGTATTCGTTTTACACGATTACGCTGCACAGCCTTGGCAATATTCTTTTTGGCGATAACAAGGCCTAGACGGGGAAACGGAGTATCGCTGTCGTAAGCCAATAGGAGGAGTTGCTGACAAGAGACTTTGTAGCGGGCGTTCTTGAATACAGGTTGAAAATCCGCGGCACCCAGTAGACGCAGCTTCTTGCTAAAGCCAAAGTCAGACACAGGTTCTTCTTTTCATGAGTACCGCAGATGGAAGAGAGCCTACTTACGCTGACAACTTTGCTCGGCCGCATGCACGACGACGCTTGATGACTAGACGGCCGCCACGAGTCGCCATACGCGCTCTGAAACCGTGGGTACGAGCTCGTTTGATTAAGCTTGGCTGAAAGGTTCTTTTCATGATGATGTCCGAAATGTTGCTGTAAAGTGTATTTGACGGATTTTAACCGAGCGCGAATTCTAGAGGTTTCAATTGCTTATTGCAATTGTAAAGAGGAGAAAAACGCGCAAAAGCCTAGTTTTTAATATAGTTCAAACAATACAGTAGCTTACGTTTTATACGTTGTTAATAACAACTTATCCACAGCTTATCTTGTGTGTCCCACTAGCGTTCATAGCCTGCTGAGGTATCGTGTTTTTTAGGAGGAGTATATTTAAGTTATTGAAAAACATAACTAATTATAGAGTAAAAAAAATGCTAATTGGGCTTGTAGGGTGTGGATAACTATTGGTAGGCACGCTAAAATCCTTTCCTAATAAAACTCCAAGCGCATTATGAAAGGTAATAAGAAGAGTGGATTCGGTGAATTGGCAAAGTTGTGTAAGTTGTTTGAAAAATGAACTGCCCTCCCAGCAGTTCAATACTTGGATAAGGCCCCTATACGCAGAGACTTCCTCTAATGAAGTGCGGCTCTATGCCCCTAATCGCTTCGTGCTCGATTGGGTGAAGGAGAAGTTTCTCGAGCGTATTCGCGAGCTGCTCTCGGAACACTCCAGTGGGAGCAATGTCGATCTCGTCTTCGAGATTGGCTCAGCGCGGCAAGCGACTCCTCAACAAGTACCTGGCGCCAATAATCTTCATTCTGCGGCTAAATTGGAAAACACCCTCGATCGCAATGGCGTTCGTGAAGCGCTAAACGAGGACGCAAAGCGTGGGGTGATAATTCCTGCCACCACTCGCAACACCCCTATAGTGCGTCGCGGCTCTCGCAATATGGAAGTCATCATCGATGGCAAGCTACGCCATAAAGGGAGCTTGAACCCAGAGAATACTTTCGACAACTTCATCGAGGGGAAATCGAACCAACTAGCGCGAGCCGCGGCCATGCAAGTGGCTGAGAATCCTGGTGGCGCCTATAACCCACTATTTATATATGGCGGCGTTGGCCTAGGTAAGACCCACCTAATGCACGCTATCGGGAATTATCTAGTAGCACGTAAGCCCGACGCCAAAGTGGTCTATCTGCATTCGGAGACCTTCGTTGCAACGATGGTAACCGCCCTGCAACTCAATGCGATCAACGAGTTCAAGCGCTACTACCGCTCCGTAGATGCATTGCTGATTGATGATATACAATTCTTTGCTGGCAAGGAGCGCTCCCAGGAGGAGTTCTTCCATACTTTTAATGCCCTGCTCGAGGGCGGGCAGCAGATTATCCTCACTAGCGATAGATATCATAAGGAAATCAATGGCTTAGAGGAGAGGCTGAAGTCTCGTTTCGGCTGGGGCCTATCGGTCGGTGTGGAGCCTCCAGAGTTGGAAACACGCGCGGCCATTCTGATTAATAAAGCGGAACAGAGTAATATTGATCTGCCCAGTGATGCTGCCATGTTTATCGCGCAAAGATTGCGGTCCCATGTGCGTGAACTGGAGGGTGCTCTGAAGAAGGTCATAGTGCACGCTAATTTCGTGGGCAGGCCTATAGATCTCGAGCTCGTGAAGGAAGCGTTGAAGGACTTATTCGCGCTGCACGATAAGATGGTGACCATCGATAATATTCAAAGACTAGTCGCCGAATACTATAAGATCAAGATGTCCGACATGCTGTCGAAACGTCGTAACCGCTCGGTTGCGAGGCCTAGACAGATGGCGATGAGTCTTTCGAAGGAGCTAACCAACCATAGCCTACCCGAGATCGGCGATGCCTTCGGTGGACGAGACCATACGACGGTGCTTCATGCATGTAAGCAGGTGAAAAACCTCAGGAGTATTTCTTTGGATTTTTCCGAAGATTACAATAATTTACTGAGAGCGCTAGCGACCTAAGGCGTGAGTCGTTGCGTTCGATGACTGCCACTTCATAAAAACTGACTGAGTGAAATAGCTATGTATTTTGTAATCTCACGGGAAGCCATTTTAAAACCATTGCAATTGGTATCGGGTGTTGTAGAGCGAAGGCAAACCCTGCCGGTGCTTTCGAACGTCTTGCTGTCACTCGACCAGAGCGGTGAGCTCTCCATTACCGGCACAGACTTAGAGGTGGAGTTGATTGGCAGAGTGAGAGTGGCCGGCACAACCAAACCTGGGGAGATTACCGTCCCGGCACGCAAGCTTGTCGATATTTGTAAGTCCCTGTCCGACGACGCGACATTAGAGTTTACTGTCGACGACGGCAAAATGGTGATCAAGTCTGGCCGCAGCCGCTTTAGCCTAGCGACACTCTCGGCTAGCGAGTTCCCGAATACCGAGGAAGAGCCTGGCACTATAGAGCTAAGCGTTCCCCAACAAGCGCTCAAATCCCTGTTAGACGGGACCTCTTTCGCGATGGCACAGCAGGACGTGCGCTATTACCTAAATGGCATGCTGTTCGAGTTAGCTGCAGATTACTTACGTGTTGTCGCTACCGACGGTCACCGCCTCGCGATGCAGACTCTCGCGATGGAAAACGATGTCACCGCGCCCGTGCAGTTGATACTGCCGCGCAAGGGCGTAATCGAATTAGGCCGTCTGCTCACCGGAGAAGAGGCAGACATCTCAATCGTATTCGGTCGCAATCATGTGCGCGCGAAAACGGCGGATGTGACCTTCACGTCTAAGCTAGTGGATGGCAAGTTCCCCGACTACAACCGCGTGCTGCCTAAGGGTGGGGACAAGATAGTGATTGGCGACCGTCTCGAGTTGAAACAGGCCTTCGCCCGCACCTCTATCCTTTCGAACGAGAAATACCGCGGTATCCGTGTGTTGTTGACCAACGCGGAGATGCGCATTCTCGCGAATAACCCCGATCAGGAGGAAGCAGAAGAGGTCGTATCTGTGGACTACGCTGGGGATTCCCTGGAAGTGGGCTTTAATGTTAGCTATCTCGTGGACGTATTGACGGTGTTA
Organism: Gammaproteobacteria bacterium UBA5078; assembly: GCA_002416505.1. Taxonomy (GTDB): domain Bacteria; phylum Pseudomonadota; class Gammaproteobacteria; order Pseudomonadales; family Pseudohongiellaceae; genus UBA5078. The sequence continues at coordinate 661,370 of DIAM01000021.1, read as the reverse complement.
TCTTCTGATAAGGTGCAGATCACTCTGTTGGATTCGAACTCTAGCGCCCTACTAGAGGCGGCCGGCGGAAACTCCGAAGCGCTCTATGTTGTTATGCCGATGCGGCTATAGGCGAGAGTTTGATCTCGCTAGACACTAAAGCGCCCTCCTCTTAATTATGGCGACGATTCGCAGGCTGGATATATTACGAATTCGGAATCTATCCGAAGTTCAAGTTCGGCCTGCGAATACCGTCAACATCATCTCCGGCAATAACGGCAGCGGCAAGACTAGCCTGCTCGAAGCCATCTATATGCTCGGTCTCGGGCGTTCATTCCGTAGTCAGAAACTAGAGACGGTCATTTCGACAGACTCAGAAGACTGTGTGATTTTTGCGGAACTACAAGACGGCATCACCATAGGGCTGAATAAGTCGCGCAGGAAAGGACATATTCTCAAACTGCTCGGTGAGCGTCAGAGGAGTTGGGTCGAGACCGCGCGGCAACTGCCGATGCAGATAATTAACTCCGATAGCTTCTTGTTACTGGAGGGTAGCCCTAAGATTCGCCGCCGCTTCCTAGACTGGGGAGTGTTCCACGTGGAACATGAGTTCGCCACTGCCTGGCGAAAAGCCACTAAATGCCTTACACAGCGCAACTTATTGCTGAAGCAGCGTAAGCTGGACCGAATGCAGCTAGGCGCCTGGGATGAGGAGTTCGCCGCCCAGGGCGAGCTGATCGATGGCTATCGACAGCACTATCTAGAGCGTTTCTTGCCGATACTGCACGCCGCCCTGCCCCGACTCATAGATCTGCCCGGGCTGAGCATACAATACGAGCGTGGCTGGGATGGTGCCCAGAATCTAAAATCCTCCCTGGCCTCGAGCCTAGAGCGCGATATCAAATACGGCGCGACCCAGGTAGGCCCGCATCGTGCGGACCTCTCTATTAAGATTGGGCGTCATGGCGCAAGCGAAGTGTTGTCGAGAGGACAGCAGAAGCTTCTTGTTAGCGCGATGAAGATAGCTCAAAGCCAGCTGCTGTTTTCACTCACGGACGAGAAAGGCATCTATCTAATCGACGACCTTCCCTCGGAGCTCGATGCGGCGAATCGCGTATTGATCTGCCGCCTGCTCGAGGAGCTAGACTGCCAAATATTCATTACCTGTGTGGACTCGGAAGAGCTCGAAAAATGTTGGTCAGCGGACGTTAGTTCGGGAAAGTTCCACGTGGAACATGGTAAAATAGCGGCACTCGGCAACGGCTAGTTCCCTAGCAATTCTCGCGCGCACAGTAGGCGTGGCGGGACAAACCAAGTATTTGCAGACAAATCGCTCTAATAGGAGAAAACGCATGGCTCAGGACTCTACATATAACTCATCGAGCATTAAGGTTTTGAAGGGACTCGATGCAGTGAGGAAAAGACCTGGGATGTATATCGGCGACACCGATGACGGCACAGGCTTGCATCATATGGTGTTCGAACTAGTCGATAACTCTATAGACGAGGCCTTGGCGGGCCACTGCGACGATATCCGTGTCACTATCCATCCGGGCGAAACGGTCTCCGTATCGGACAATGGCCGCGGCATCCCTACCGAGATGCACGCCGAGGGCGTTTCCGCTGCAGAGGTTATCATGACCGTTCTGCACGCGGGCGGTAAGTTCGATGACAACAGCTATAAGGTCTCTGGCGGTCTGCACGGTGTAGGGGTTTCGGTCGTGAACGCCCTCTCCGAAGAGTTGAAGCTGACCATTCGCAGAGATGGCAAGGTTCATGAGCAAGTTTACGTGCATGGCGTGCCCCAGGCTCCGCTCGCAGTAGTGGGCGAGACCGAAGTAACGGGCACCGAATGCCACTTTAAACCCTCTGCCGCAACCTTCTCCAACATACAATTTCACTACGACATACTCGCCAAGAAACTACGCGAGCTTGCATTCCTCAATGCCGGCGTTGCCATTAACTTAAAGGATGAACGCACAGGCAAGTCGGATCTGTTCAAGTACGAAGGCGGTCTCCATGCCTTCGTTAACTACTTAAACACCAATAAGGCGCCGGTAAACAAGATATTCCACTTCGCCGCAGAGCGCGAAGAGGACGGCATTTCCGTGGAAGTGGCGCTACAGTGGAACGATACCTATCAAGAAAATATCTTTCCCTACACGAATAATATCCCGCAGAAAGACGGCGGCACCCACTTAGCAGGCTTCCGTGCGGCATTAACGCGCGTTCTTAACTCCTATATCGACAAGGAATTGGCCTCTAAGAAAGGCAAAGAAGTAGCCACTACCGGTGACGATGCCCGCGAGGGATTGACGGCGATCATCTCCGTGAAGGTACCGGATCCGAAATTCTCGTCGCAGACGAAGGATAAGTTAGTATCGTCCGAAGTTAAGACAGTCGTAGAGCAGGAGATGGCGAGCCATTTCAGTGACTACCTGATGGAGAACCCCCTCGAAGCCAAGGCTATCGTCAATAAGATGCTCGATGCCGCGCGTGCTCGCGAGGCGGCCCGCAAGGCCAGAGAGATGACCCGCAGGAAGGGCGCGCTCGATATCGCCGGCCTGCCAGGCAAGTTAGCCGATTGTCAGGAAAAAGATCCCGCTCTGTCAGAGATCTACATCGTGGAGGGCGATTCTGCGGGAGGCTCGGCGAAACAGGGCCGTAACCGTAAGAATCAGGCTATTCTGCCGCTCAAGGGCAAGATTCTCAATGTCGAGAAGGCCCGTTTCGACAAGATGTTGAGCTCAGCCGAGATCGGTACACTGATCAAGGCATTGGGTTGCGGTATCGGCAATGAAGAGTTTACGCCGGCGAATCTACGCTATCACAGCATCATTATCATGACAGATGCGGACGTCGACGGCTCCCATATTCGTACCCTCTTGCTTACCTTCTTCTTCAGGCAGATGCGCGAATTGGTGGAACGTGGCCATATCTTCATAGCGCAGCCGCCTCTGTACAAGATTCGCAAAGGTAAAAACGAGCAGTACCTGAAAGATGACGACGAGTTAGCGAAATATGAGACCCAAACTGCGCTAGATGGCGCAAGTTTGTTTGTGAACCCCGAGGCCCCAGCGATCTCTGGCGATGCCCTAGATATGATGGTTAAGCAGTACAACAGTACCTATTCCATCGTGAAGCGATTGAACAGACTCTACCCTTCCGAGGTATTGGAGGCGATGATCTTCACAAGTGAATTGAGCCCCGCGAACCTTACCGAAGAGACTGTCAGCGCCTGGGGTAAAGAGCTATGGGAGAGCATGTCCCGCATACATCCCAAGACAGCTATAGGCTATGAAATTACCGCGGTGAAAGATAAGGAAAGAAACGCTTACTTACCTCACGTAGTGCAGTCTTTCCATGGTCTAACCAAAGACTACCAGTTCAATATGGATTTCTTTAACTCGGGCGAGTACAAGGCCATCGTCAAACTTGGCGCTACCCTGGAGGGTTTGATCGAGGAAGGCGCATTTGTGCAGCGCGGCGAGCGTAAGCAGGAGGTCAAAACCTTCGCGGAGGCACTGGCTTGGCTGACGGCGGATGCGATGAAGGGACACTACCTGCAGCGCTATAAGGGTCTTGGCGAGATGAATCCGAGTCAGTTGTGGGAGACCACGATGGACCCAGAGAATCGCCGCATGCTGCAAGTTACGATCGAAGATGCGATCGGCGCTGATCAGTTATTCACCACATTGATGGGTGATCAGGTCGACCCGCGTCGCGAATTCATCGAGAACAATGCGCTGGCCGCACAAAATCTCGATATATAACAAATAGTTACCGTTATTTTGAAACGAAAGCGGTAATGAAAATCAAGCTTCGAGGCGAAGTTTTCTATTGGCGGGGTTGCCGAAATTAACAGGGCTCAATCGGCATTCCCTCCACTGCTAGTCAAATAGTCAGCCCGGCGGTGGCAAGCTCAGCCGCAAGACAAGGAAAGCGCTGAGGTGATTATTCAAATCACGTTTCTTCTGGCAACGGTTTTCAGCCTCGTTCTGCCTCTCTATGCCGCTTTCACGGGTCGTCCTCGAGCGGCCTACGTGGCAGCGGCGCTGTCCCTCCCCTATTGTTATTACGTCGCCGGTGCCCCAAGCACTTACTATGTACCGCTAATATTTCCCCTGCTTACTGCTTCTGGCGGCACCCTGTTGCGGGCTCGACGCACTATAGCCTTATGGCTGCTATTCTTCCCATACGCTATCACGTTGATTTGGTTGGTCTTAGCGGCCTGAATGGATCATCTAATAAAGCAGACGGATTTGGGCGCTCAAAAGATAACTCGAGAACATCATAACTTATTGATTTATATCTAATACTTAAAGCGATGTGTGGTTTGGAAGGGTTTTGGCAACTTATGGGTTTCCCCACAATAATATGAAGATCGAGCATATCCGCCTAGCCCCATGTACTGGGAAAAGGCGGTAGGCGCATTAGGCTGGGTTGAAAATTAGAGCGAGTACCTTAGGCTAAGGACAGAATTAGCCTGTTGAGCGTCAAAGCCTGAGAAAGCGGAGTCCTCGGCACTCTGAGAAAAGACATTCGTCGTGAACAAGAGCTCGAACTTGGAGTAGATTTTCCAGGCGAGCTCTACATCCAACTCATATCTATCGATGAGTATCGGCGTGTTCTGGATCTCCGTCCTGTTAAAACTCGGGCCCATCCTCAGGTAGAGGTTCGGTGACAGAGACCAGGCACCGCCTACAAAGAGGTTGTCCGAGAAGATGCCGCCGGAATTGGGAATATTGGTTTCGTGAAACGCTCTGTCTGCAGCAACGACCAACGCAAGCTTGTCGTTTAGGGCATAGTTCAAGCGGCCACTGCCCACCCACTCATTCTCGATATCGGGTATCGACGGGCTCTTAAAGCGTTGCGTGAATATGAAGACGTCCACGTCTCCAGTTAACTTCCCCACTTGGTATTCTGCTCCGATGCCGTAACGGTTTTCGTCGGAATTGCGCGCTGCCAATGCCGGAGTTGTACTAGATTCGTAAGTGACGGTTTGAGTCCCCCCAAACAGGAATGCCTTGCCCCAGCTGAAATGCCGGCCTCCGAGTAGAATATAGTCCCGCTCCGATCTGTTCAGGGAGTCATCCTGAAGCCCTTGTACGGTCTCTGAAAATGATTCTGAATCGATCTTGTCATTGCGCACCATCACATTGGTGAAATAGTTAGAGTTGTCTATTTCGAATATCGTTTCGATACGTTGGTTGGTCTGTAGACCACTGGTAAAACTGTTGAGTTGATCCGATTGGGTCTTCCCCAATATGTCTTCTTCGTTGATTAGCAAGACGCGTAGATTGCTTAGCTTAGAGGTGACGAAACGACCGAAGACAGTGGCGGACGTGGCGTCTAAATCCATGTCCTGATATGCACTATCTCTAAAATTCTGCGTGTAATACTCCAAAGTCCCGACGAGGAGGTGTCGCTCGCCGCCCGAGGTCAAGGTGCTAGACATAGCGACCTGTGTGGCGTCGGAGCTAAGATGGCTCGCGTCCCTGTAAACGTTGTTCGTAGTCATCAACCCGCCGGACACGTCCGCATCGAGCCTGAGGGAGCTGAGCTCAACACCAGTGGCTTGCGGAAAACTGTCTGGAACCGCGAGATCATTGAATAGCACGTTCTGTGCGATCACTCCTTGGGCAAGACAAGCAAGTAGCGGCGCTAGTACGACTTTGAGGTGTGCTTTCATGGGATTTATAGACTCTTAGGACGCATTCTTATTAGTAAGGAGGATGGGGTCTAACGAGTTTTCGTGCGAGGGCTAAGTTAGGTGCCTTGTTTCACAGTCTTGGGCGTTGTTACTAGTAGGACTAAAGCCACGATGATTGGAGATACGATCAACGAGAAGGTGAATATGCCAGCAAACCCTATGGTTCGATTCCGCCCCAAGAAGCCAACTATGGCGCACACGGGGACATAAATCATCAACAGAAGCGGGTCAAACATCATCTTCGATACTCCATGCAAACCCAAAATTTAACAGGAGACTGCCCTTCACGAAGTGCAGAGCAGTCTCTAGCAGTTTGGGTCGTTAAGCCCCTGACGAACCTGCACTAGACTTAGCGGTTTTGGAGGTAAACGCGCTCTTGAGGTCTTCTTTAACTTTATCCGTATCGAAATTCGCGAGAGTTCCGCCGCCTTCGAAGTGATTGACGAATACTTTTCCGACTGCGTAAGTTGCCGCAGCACCTAGGGCACCTAGGCTTACGCCGCCTGCGACTGCACCAAGGCCTGGAATCAACTTCAGGGTTGAGAACGCAACGGGGGCAGCGAGGCCCGCAGTAGCGAGTGTGCCCAGTAGGGTGGCAATAGTGGTCTTAATAGCTTCCTGCTGAACGGTCTTGCCGTAAAGCTCTGTCAGCTCGCTGACCATTTTAACCTGAACTGCAGCAAGGCCGGCTAGGTCGAGGTAGGGAACGGGGATGAAGCCCGCAGCAGCACTCCACTTGCATTTGTTGGAAATAATCGCTGATGCTTTGTCCAGACGTTCCGCTTTTTCTGTATCCTGAGTTTCGATTTCGGTTTCAGTCTTAGTATTCACTTTACACTCCTTGCAAAATTAGCTGCTTGTTAGTTGTGAATTTAGCAACCGTAAATCGCTTTACGGAGGTTTTGGTGAGAATTAGCGCAGGCCGAAATAGCGGTTTAGCCTGTATTTTGTGCAGCAAAGGTCGGGCAAATATCTCAAATTAAGGCCAGAGATTCAAGTGCTTTCTCGTATACCGTAAGGCTTTTGGCCTAGTTCCGCACTGGCAATGAACTCTGTAATCAGTGCGGAGCTTTCTATGGGATTGTCGAGCATGACCGCGTGCCCTGCTCTGGGCACAATTGACAGAGTTGCGCGATCTCCTAGCTGTTCTTTCATGGTCAGGGCGAGCGCGGGCTCGAGAATCGAAGAGGCCTGACCTCGAACGATATGAGTAGGGAGATCGAGGGACAGGAGTGCCCTCCAGATTTGTTCACTAAGCTCTCCTCTGTCCTTATTCAGGTCGCGGAATTCTGGGTTCTTGTGCCAGATGCCGGGCGTGAAAGCCGGGTCGGTCTTCGTTCTGAGTTTGCCCTGGCTCACCCGTAAGCCGAACCTCGCGATATGCCCCAGTGCCTCTGTCTCGCTCATCACATATATTCTGGCTAGGCTGTCGAGGTAAGCGCGCGCATCCTCGTAATAGGTAGGCAGTTGCATGACATCGTTGAGGAGTCGCTCGCCTGCCTCTGGGTTGACCTCAGGCCCTGCATCGATAATGGTCAGGGACGCAATGGGGCAACTACTCGATTCGAGGGCCAACATTGCCACCCTCGCCCCGAGTGAGTGCCCTACGATATGTATGCGGGCGTTGCCAAACTGCTCTAGGAAGTCGTGTAGGTCTTGCGCGAGTTGCCAGTGCGAATAATTTCGTTCAGGATCCCAGTCCGAATCTCCGTGTCCACGTTGATCCAAAGCGATGACGTGATGGGATTTCTGCAAGGCACTGGCCAGTGAGTCCCAGATGTGGGCATCGTTGGTAAAACCATGAAGCAGAATACAGTAGCTGTCACTGTCCGAGTTAGAACAGGGATGACTTAAGTAATGCAACCTCAAGCCATCCCTAGTGCGGAAAAATCGACTCTCCATGAATTAATTTGAGCCGTATAGAATTTCGAGGATGCCCTCGAGCATTACCTCGTTCACGTCGGAAATATGAAAACTGCCATCGGGCTTGATCTCCGTTAGCAAGGTTCGATTAAGCAATACTGCCATCGCAGTTCCTGTTCCGAGAATATCGTTGGCGTTGCGATAGTGGTATTGCCAAGAGGCGTCATAACCCACTATTTGTCCTCGGTGGCCGAACACTTGGAGTCCAAGGTCCTGCACAATGCCCTGTAGCATATTGATATCTTCGCCGAACGCCCCTCTTACCTCAAACGGCTCGCGCATCAGGGCTTGTGTCGCGGTGCTTAACAACTTCCCTTCCATGACGGCGTTGGCCCACTTGACCAGATCGGCCGCCGTAGAGATCATCGCACCAGAACCCATAGTGTAGGACGGGTCGGTGTTCGATCTCTCTATATCCGTGTACGGGAAGCCGAATAGGTCGGCCACGAATTTCCCCTGATTGTCTGCCCAGTTAACATAACCGCGCGCATAGGTTCCCTCGAGCAAAAGATCTCCCGGAGAGGGCACGGTGGTATGTGTTAGGCCTAAGGGCTCAACGAAACGGGTAGTTATCTCATGCTGCCAAGTGTTTTGGGTCAGCATCTCGGCGATTTCCTGCAGCAACACGTAGTGAGTGTTAGAGTAATTCCACTGCTCGCCTGGTTTGTTCACTAGGTAGGGGCGCGCCTCGGTCGCATTATTTGTTGCGAAGGCCGAATTAATCGAGGCCCCGATATTGACCAGTTCGCCGGGTTTGTAGACATAGCCGGGCATGCCGATATAGCGAACGAACCACAGATCCGTCATGCTAGGCTCGACATCCATCGTGACACCGAAAGCGCTCTCGAAATCGGGAAACTCGTTGGTAAAGCTGAAAATTCCCGCAGTATGGTTCAGCAACATCTTGATGGTGGTTACGTCCCCATTAGGAAACTTACCCGGGAAGAACTCCTCCAGCTTCTGATCCAGCCTCAGCTTACCCTCGTCAACCAATTGCATAATCAACATGCCGGTGAAAGACTTCGTGGCGCTGCCGATTCGGAATTGATGCAGCGGAGTCATCGCCTCACCCGTGCGCGTATCGGCGACGCCGGCGGCGGTGTGCCAGATTTCGCCGTTAGGCAATTCGATCGACAGGGATACGCCTGGTATAGACTTCTGCTGAAGCCTAGTTAGCATATAGCTCTGAATCTCCAGTTTCTGAAAATTGATCTGCGCTGCGTCGGCGTCGTAGGACATAGCCGCGGCGTTCACGCCTTTTGCAGATCCGCTAAGTGACGTGTACTGGCTAGCAAAGCTAGCACTCGTCAGGCTAGTAGCAGCTAGTGCCGAAGCGGCCGACTGTTTCATAGTGGACGAAATTTGTATGCCGTTGACGCTATTATTATCGGCGTCCAATAAGCCTAGAACTTGCAATGATCGTGAGTAAGCCGAATCCTTCTCGCCAAGTGTGAACAGTGAGGCGTAGGCGGTGGCGTTCGCGGCAGTGTTGGAAACCGAATTCCCCAAGGTAAGCGCGCCGATACTAAAGGCAACGGGACTGCCTTGGACAGAATAGAATCTGCCCTGAGAGTCTGTCACACCTGTCTTAGTGCCCGAGACATAATCGAGCCCTCCGATCGGAACGGAAAGCTTGCCGGGTGTCACCTGCCAAAGGTTTTTTAATCGAAACAGCGGCGCTACTTCGGTGAACGAAATTAGCGGTTCTAACTCGACCGCAAAATAAAGGCCACCGGATTCGAAGATAGGAATGCTTAAGGTATTGTTCGCAAAACGTGCGGCGTGGTCATAATAGCTGTCGGGCGCTCCGGCGGGGCCGATCAAGTGGGAATCGGAGACCTTCAGCACATCGTTCGTGGAGGAGGAATACAATGAAAGCTCGACGCTGTATACACTTCCTCCGAAAGCCAGTTCCGGTAAGAGTATGCTGTCATTGGACCACGTGGGTATTTCCCTGCCTTCAATCGAGTCGGCATTCGCGTTCAAGCCTAATGTGGTGGCCCATAATAGGGCCAGCACTAAAACTAAGGAACGCACGTCGATCTGACGCAGGGGTAAATAGCGGCTTGCAGTTAGCGAATGAGTTCTCATGAACACTCCTTCCTAGAACGATGATGTTAGATGATAAATCAAAAGCGTGCGATCTCGTGCCGCACTCTTTCCCAGCAGGCCCGCATAGTCTCGGATTCAAACATTCGGGGAGACCATGCTACCTGTATTTCAAGTGCAGAATCTACTATATAAAACTCGATGTGCAGAGGCACATCGACAGGCGAAGTCTCTGCCATTGCTTTATCGAATACTCTATTCGTCAGGCTGAATAGATCGTTCGAGTTCTGGCTGTTGGAGAATTCACCGAGATAGTTGAAACTGATCAATGCTGGCAATGCATCGCGCGCGCCAGGTTCTGCAACGACACAGGCGAACACATCCGCCTGCGCTGAGGCGTCTCTTTGTAGGAGCCGATGCGCCGCTAGCAACGCGTGCTTGCCCTTAAAGTTCCGCGAATCTAGATTGAACAAACGCGCCTGTGTAAGCCAAGCGACTTGGCGCGTTAGGTCCAGCGTTTCATCCCGGCCATGACTCTCAATGAGTAAGGGTATCTCGTCGGCAGGGAGCAATTCGTGCAGCTCGCGCAATGCTATTGCCAACAACAGGTCCTGTAAATTGAAATCTTTACTCTCGGCAGCGGACCTGCGGCGCAGGGAGTCGCGCAGCCTCAATAGGTCGGCACTCGGGATCTGCAGGTGCAAGGTGTTAAGTTCGCTGTGAACTCCACAGTCGACTCCCAACGCGTCCATCGTAGCGACAGATTTGCGGTATTCGGCCAGCATCTGCTCATTGGCATGATTGGGCAAAGCGGACGACAGTAGCGTCGCCCTTCTATCCGCGATTTGGCGTAGCAGGTGCGGCGGCGCTGGAGGTAGTAACGCAGTGTTACTAGCGTCCTTAAGCATCGCAAGGGCTAAGGCATTGAGGTCCGCGATCAGGATTCGCAACGATACCCAATCGGCGATGAGGTGGTGTAAGGCAATCACCAAGGACTCATTCTCACCTTCTGGTCCTTGGACCAACACACAGCGAAACAGCGGCCCGGTCTCGAGTGTAAAGGCACTACAGGCGAGCGCCTCGATTGCAGCGCGCTCTATCGTCGTCGAGATCGCGCCTTGGCGTTGAAAGGGAATTAGAACCTTTTCGATGCTCAGTGTTTCTTCGATATCCTGTGCCCAGCTCCCTTCTCGCAAATAAAAACGCGCGCGCAGGGAATCGTGATTCTGCATTAGTGCCTCGAGAGAAGCCTTTAATATATCGAGGGCAACACTGTTCGAGATCTCTAGCTCGGCGACGATATGGAAATGTCGGGCTGTCTCGTGATCTCTGGATCGTAAGAACCAGTTCTGCACTGGCAACAAAGCCACGTCGCCCCGAAGAGCTTGTTGGTCATCGAGCGAGACGCGCCAAGGTGTTAGAACACTCGCCATATCTTTTAGCAATGGCGCGCTGAAGAAGTCCTTTAGTGCGCAGCTAAGGCCCTGGCTCCTAAGGCGGTTGATTACCTCAAGCGCCTTGATCGAGTCACCACCGCGCGCGAAGAAGTCGTCGTATCTGCCTACCTGCTCGGCTTTCAAAACTCGTTGCCATGTCTGTGCGAGTAGCCGCTCCGTCTCGGTTTCCGGCGCGAGGTATTGGCTGGCTCTGACAGAGCATAGCCGCAACAGAGCCGAGTGATCTACCTTGCCTGCTGAGGAAAGCGGGAATGCTTTTAGTAGCAACACATCGCTGGGGAGCATATGCCGGGGTAGCACACTGCGCAGTTGCGCCAAAATCTTCGAGCGCAAAACGGTGTCGTCGTCGGCGTGCGCCGAATGAGTCAGGCAATACAGCAACAAGCCCAATTGCGGATGAACGAGCGCCGCCGCGTCCCTGACCTCCTCGATAGCGCGAGCGGCATACTCGATCTCGCCAGGCTCTATTCGATAGCCGCGAATTTTTATCTGCGCATCCACGCGACCAAGAAACTCGAGCATACCGTCTTCGCGCCAACGCACTAGATCACCGGAGCGGTACCAGCGCGCGTGTTGAGGATCGTTCACGATGCTGCCGAATTTCTGCGCGCTTAGCTCGGGTGCGCCATGATAGCCCTCGCTTAGTGTCGGCCCGCCGATATACAGCTCGCCCGGACTACCGATTGGGACGCGGGCACCTAAGTCATCGCGTACGCTCAAGAGTACCCCCGGTAATGGTTTGCCAATAGGCACACCGAAGGGCCACCGATCTTGCGGGTTCACGAGATAGGCAGTGGCGCAGACAGAGGTCTCGGTCGGGCCGTAGGCATTGAGCGTGCGCAAGGTCCCCGCATAATGCAGCAAGTCCTCAGCGATCGCCGCCTCGCCAGCGGTCACCAATACGCGCAGCTTGCCCATGGATCGTTTGTTAAGCGCACGCAGGAATACAGGCGGTAAGGTGATTACCGTGATCGCCTTCTCGCCCAACCACGTCATGAAAGTGTCTATATCGCTGCGCGCCTCGTGCGGTGCGATCGCCAAGGATGCGCCTGTACGCAGTGCAAGGAAACACTCTGAGAGTGAGGCATCGAATGACAGCGCCGCGAACTGTGCGCACACGTCGTCTGGCCTCACGTCGAACGCAAGCACCTGCGCGCTTATCATCGCCGCGAATGCGCTATGGCTAATCTTCACTCCCTTGGGTTTGCCCGTCGATCCCGAAGTAAAGATCATATAGGCGATATCGCTAGGGACTACGCTGGGCTTCAGCGCTTGCGACGCTTGTACTTCCATCTGTTCATAGCGAACATGCTGCAACGCAGGATTGTGTTGCTGGAGTTCGTCGGCTAACTGCGCTCCGCGCTCGTCGGTGCTCAATAAGAGGTCCACGGTCCCTTCTACGATGATCAGGCGTAATCTATCTAGGGGATTGTCCAAGTCTAGTGGTATATAGACCGCACCGGCTGCCATTGCGCCCAGCATGGCCGCAATGCTGCGCACACTGCGGTTGCCAACTACGCCTACGTGGACTTGTCGGTTTCTCGCCGGTGTGTCGGGTAAGGCGGCACTTGCGGTGCTTGTTAATAGTGCCGCAGCGACCCGCTGCATTTCTCGCTCTAGTTCGGCATAAGACCAGCTTTCTTCGCTGTCGCTGATCCTGCCGGAGGCGTCGGCAGCAGCGCTTCGGAAAATATCGGATAAGAGTTCTGGCTCGCTGCGCACAACAGAGCCCTCGAAGGCTTTAACACGCTCAATGTCTCTTTCTTGGAGCCAGGCAATGGACGCTAGTTTTTCACTATGCCGATCGGTGAGACCCTGCACGGTGCGCACAATGCAGCGTAGGACCAGCTCTATATTCGCCGCCGAATAAATCACCTTGTCATACTCGGCGAGCAATTTTAGCGAGCCGTCTGCAGCAGGAAAGGCACTGATAGTGAGGTCGTATTGGCTGGTAGTCGATGCGACGGGCTGCACCTCGGCGACTTGATCTCCGAAGCGCAGATCCTCTATCTCTGTGTTCTGCAACACCAGTAGGACATCGAACAGGGGCGTCCTTCCAGTATCTCTCGCGAGATCCAGACTCGAGACTATCGAGTCGAAGGGCAGCCCTTGGTGTGATAGACACTGATTGACCTCCGCGGCCACCGCGCGCAAGAAGACATCGACCGATGCGTCGAACTCCAGGGTAGACCTGAGGGGTAAGATATTGACGAAAAAACCAATCAGCGCTTCCAGTTGCTGATGCTGCCGGCCCGCGACGGCCGTACCAATGCAGAAATTTTTCTGTCCTGACAGCCGCGCGAGTACAAACTGCAACGCGGCAAACAGGCCCGCAAAATCGCTGATGCCCTGTTGGGCGAGATGGCGGGAAAAGCCTGTCCAGGTGGCCGCGTCGATGTCGATTTGGACCGCAGCACCCTCACTCTGCATTAAGTTTGGCCGCGCAGCCGCGGCGGGCAGCTGCAGCGCCTCCACGGGACGAGCGAGGTGTTCTTGCCAGAAACGCGCCGCGCGTTGGCCAGCCTCGGAGGCCAACCAGTCTAGTTGCCAAGCGGCGAAGTCTCTGAAATGAATCGTTGTCGCCGGCGCCTCGGCAGTGTCTTCCCCAAGCTGGCGACGCTCACTATTACTCATGTCACTATACTTTCTGTACAGCGCGGAGAGTTCTCGAGAAAGTATTCCGATCGACCAACCGTCACTAATGATGTGGTGCATGGTAATGAACAGGACACTGCGGCCCGAGTTCAACTCCCCTGCCCCGACCCGCAGCAACGGCGCCTTGCTCAGATCGAAAGCTAGCTCGCACTGCGCTTGGGCAGTGCTCATTAGCTGCGCATCGTCCAGTACCTTGGCAAACCAAGTCGCACCCACATGCAGCGCGGAGGCGGAAACTACCACCTGCCTCACCTCGCCTTGGGCATTCTCTCGGAAGCAGGTGCGCAGGGCTTCGTGACGCAGAGTCAACGCCTCTAGTGCCTGATCCAGCGCCTGCCGCTGCAACGGGCCAGCAATGCTCAGCGTCGCATGCATATGAAGAGGCGAGGGTCCGGCGCAGCGAATGTGCTCCAGCATCCACAATCGGGATTGTCCGGGCGAGACGGGATAGTCATCGGCCTGCGGCAGGGCGCGTAGCGCCGGCTCCGCGGGGCGAACCTCGTGGCTTGAACCTAAATCGATTCGTGCTGCTAATTGCGCGAGTGTCGGATGGGCATGCAAATCGCTAAAGTCCAGCGTAATGCCGTAGCGTGCGGCGATGCGCGAGAACAGCATCATGGCCTTGAGGCTGTGACCACCCAAATCATGGAAGGAGTCTTCCCGGGAAATCGCCACTTGTCCCAATAGCTCCGTATAGTAGTCGGCGAGTACCATCTCTGTCGCCGTTGCGGGCGCCGAACGCTCTGCACGGCCGCGCGCGGCGCTGCCGGTTTTAGCTATCGCGCGTTGCTGCTGCATTTCGGACAAGATAGCGGCGCCAGAGTTTAGGCTGCTCGCGATGTGGGCATAGAATCCCGAGACCCTGCCGGTAGAGCGAAGGGCGTCGGCGGCCACGCTATGGGCCTGTTCGGGCGCCGCGTCTTGGGCATCGCTGTCTGCTTCGGTAGTGCTTGGCGTCGCGCCTGGCTGCCACTGTGCAGACTCTTCGACAGCTAGCGAGTACTGACTAACCGCGGGCTCGCGCTGGGCGCGGCTGGAGTTCTCGATCGATGACTTCGCGACGCTCTGCAGGAATTGTAGTGCCGGAGTGTTGCGTGCCAATTTGACGAAGTTCACGTGGAGAACACTGACGTCGTTAGCTGCCGCCTCCTGTGCGAGCTGCCGCATAATCGTATGCTCGACACCACGCCCCAGCACCCTACAGCTAAGCATGAAAGCAAACACCGTCCAGAGCGCAGATTCCTGGCGGACGAACACACTCCCGACCATGCCGTAGTCGCCGTACTTGTCGTTCACCCGAATGCATCGCATGTCGACGCCTGGCTCTCCAAGCAAGGCTTCGAGTTCGGCCTCGCTGTAGCGTATACCGGTGGAATTGAACTGATTGGTGCGCTCCGACAGTTGTGCCATTCGCGCTAAATCGCCGCGCTCTGGTCTGTTCAATTCCACGCGAATATCGAGGGATGCCAGAAAGTCTGCGTAGCTGCCCGTCGAGTTTCTCGCGCCGACGCGTTGCAGCTCTTCGGCATACATTTGGGCGCGCGCCGCATCCTCTCGAGTCGCGGCGCGGGCGTCTAGGAGCCAGAGGTGGGTAAGAAAGTCCTCACGCCGTTGCGCCGGCGGCAATTGAATGGCGAGCACGCCAGGGCAGGCGGAGAGAACCTGCTCGCACTCTAGTGGGCTGTCATCGATAAACACGAAACTGTCTAGGCCGAGGGAAAGCTCCCGCGCCAGATTCAGGATGCTCTCCGATTTGGGTCCCCAGCCTGCGCACACACGGGTCAGATGATCCCAGCGCAACGGCATCTCACGCTGTTCGAAGACGGCGCGAACATCTTCCTCGTTGTTCTTGGTGGCTATGCAGATGAGCGCGCCTGCGGCACGAGCGTTCAATAGCAATGACTGTAGCTGCAGGTGTGCCGCATCGAATCGAATGCCGTGCACCCCTTCCTCGCCTACGATGCCGCCCCACAGGGTGTCATCGGCATCGACGACGTAAACCTTGATCGGTCGCCTCTGCTGCAGGTCGCGCAGCCTGACCAGCTGACTCGCTAGCGCAGCGAAAAACTCTTCGGTGTAGGGGATGTCACCAAATATCAGAGCCGGGGGCAGGCTAGGCTGCTGCAGCGCGTAAGCCTCGCCGAGGCTGTCGAGACAGACCACTTCGGCATTGGCGAGCCCGGCGAGCGCACCCTTCACATAGGCGGCGAACTCCCGGTACAGCGTCCAGTCGCAATCCAGCCAGGGGCACGGCACGAAGTACAGGCGCGTACGCGAGCAGGCTCGAGAATAGGTGACCAGTGCGACAGCAAGCTCGGCCACCTGCTCGAGGCTGGCGGCTCGCATCACGCTGCCATCGTCATCGGTCACGGGTCTCCACAGCACAATATGCTGCTGGGGTTGTAGGCGTCTGAGTCTCGAGTTGGGGTTAAGTAGCTCCTGCACACTCTGGTCATAGGGCAGCAGTGTGACGGCACTAGAGTTGCCACTGATGTGTTCATGGTACTGAAGCAGGCCCAATAAGTTGTCGGCGGTGAAATTGGCGGACACCGTCCAGCCTCTGGCCTCGGAGCGCACATCGAAAGACTCTTGCGCATCCAATAAATCCGCGAGCAGGGAGCACAGTTGCGCGCCCATCCCCTCCAGCCTCTCCTGCATATACAGACTGCCGTCTGCGACGAAGCGGAAACTAAGATCGTCGCCTAATGGCGCTACGATCAAACCAAACTCAAAATGCATCGGGTCGAAGATCTCTCGCGGCTGCCATTGCCAGCGGGCAGCCTCCGCGTCTGGATAGTTCTCGAACACGAGCGCGTGCGTGACAAGCCCCCCGCGCGCAGGCGTGAAGGTTTGAATCTCTGCCAGCGTCAGATGACCGAAGCTCATGCTCTGCGCGAACTGCTGTGCCGTGTCGCGGACTAACTCCGCGAAAGACACCGATTCACCGGGTCGAATCCGTACCGGTAGAGTGTTGATCAACATGCCTGCCACTCGCGCGACATCGGCGAAGTCGCTATCGCGCCCCGACACCGTCGCGCCGAATACGACATCGTCGCTGCCGGTCAGGCGACTGAGGAAGATGCCCCACAAACTCTGCACTGCCGCGTTGACGGTGAGGCCCTGTCGTTCGCACCAAGTTCGCAAAGAGGAATTTAGAGTGGCGCCGGTTCGGGTCTCGACGAACAGCGGCACAGGCTCTAGCGCAGGAGTCCTCGGCAGGTGGGTCGGAACGTCGCAACGACCCTGATAGTCCCCAAGCAGTGTTTGCCAATATTCCCTTGCCTGGGAAACCGGCTGTCGGCCGAGCCACTCGAAGTAAGGGCGCATGCCTAGCGCGGAATCTCTGTCGCCGGCAAGCGCCGAGTCGAAGTACAGCGCCTCCAGTCGTTGCAATAGCAACGCGCTGGTCCAGCCGTCGAGCGCAATATGATGGAAGTCTATGATCAGCTCGAAGCAGGCATCGTCGATCTGCACTAGGCTCAGATTGAATAGGGGGTCGCGCAGCAAGTCTCGTTGTTTCTCTCGCAAGCTTGCCCGCAGCACGACCAGATCATCCTCGCATGCTGTGCCCCATTCTCTAGCGTCGATAAAGTGATAATTATCTTTTCGTTCACGAAACACGATTTGCAGCAACTCACCTTGGAGTGTTTGCGCAAATCCGGTTCTTAGTGCCTGAGTCTCCGCAACTAACGCAAGCACAGCCGCCGCGAAACGGCGTTCATCCAGTGCCTGTTCTAGGCGCAGCGCAACTTGATCCCGATACGCCGTAGGTTGAATCGCACAGTGCAGCCACATGCCCGACTGCATGCCGGTCAATGGCAATATCTCCTCTACACTCCCTGCGGGTACGCGCAACTGCGCTAGCGTTGCGTCGAGTTGGCTAAGTGAAGAGAAAGGAGCGAGACAGTCGGAAAGTGAAAGCAGGCATTGCTCGCGACCCTCGTCCTGCGCCAAACCCTTTAGTTGTATGCTCAGCTTGCTAAGCTCATCGCGCCAGGCGGCGGCGAGTGCTGCGAGTTCTACGTCCGCGAGAGGGGACTGTCCGCGTAGAGTCAGCTCCAATGTGCCCTGCCCGATACGCGCCAGAACGTCGAGCTTAAAAGGCTCACAGATCCCATCGCCATGATCGTTGCCTGCGAGTTCTTGCGTGGGATGTAACCATGCACTCTCGTCCTCGATAGTCTCGCCGAGATAGTTGAAACTTAGCCGCGGTTTGAGGGCAAGTGCATCGTGGGCGTCCTGACCCTTATAGTATCGCAATGGTAGATAGGTAAAGCCCTTGCTCGGCACACGTCTAATGCTGTCCTTGACCCCGCGATACAAATCGAGGCCTTGTGCCTCGATGTGTGTGAACGCGCAGGGATACAAAGAGGTGAACCAACCCAGAGTGGAGCTGCAGTCTCCGAGACCTTCGTATTGTTCGCGCCCATGTCCTTCGAGGGACAACAGGCACTCGGGACTGTCGAGTGTGACTCTCCAGGCGCGCAAGAAGGCTGCCAACAGTAATTCCGGCGCGCTCATGCGCAGCAGCGCCGAGCCCAGCTCTAACACAGCCTGTGTCTCGGCGCGCGGTAGCGTCTGCACGGTGCTACTGAGCGACACTCGTCCTGTGGGAAACAGACCCTGTTGTCGCTCGAGAATATCTCTGCCACTCGTGACGACGCCCTGCCAGTAGCCCAGATCCTTATCCATTGACCCTTGTGCCACTACGCTCTTCACTTGCGCCGCCCAATTGATGAGGCCGAGCGCTTCACGCACGGCCGGTCGACTAGCGTTGGGCTGTGCGCCACTGCGTGTCTCTAGGTGCCTCTGATAGAGGCGTTGCAGATTCTCGGCGAATAAGCGGCCGGACACCTCATCCGCCGCAATATGATGGACCACGATCGCGAGCCAGGTCGTATCGGTGTCCACCGCCACGCCGACCGCCAGCAAGCACCCCTTCTGAAGATCTATGGCCTGCTGCAGCTCCTGCCAACACTGCTGACGGGACGCTCCGGCCTCGGCCTCGCGCAATACATAGCAACCCTTGTCCTGGATACTCTGTAGCTGCGCGCCTCTGTCGAGTCTCAGGCGCAATGCCGGATGTAGTTCTAGCAGCTCATCTAGCGCCGCGCGCAGGCTCGTCATGTTGATGCTTCCGGCGACCCTAAACACGCTCGACAGGTTGAAGTGATTCGCGGGCATATCATCTTGATCGAGCCACCACATTTGCGTAGGGCTGAGAGGACCGGAGTGCAGTACTGCCTCGGCTTGCACCGCAGCAGACACTGTCGCCGTCGCGGCAAGGCCGGCGAGGGTTTCCGAGGCGAAGATATCTTTGAGTGTGAAGTGATAGCCCTCGGCTCTAGCGAGCGAAACCAACTGGATCGCCCGAATGGAGTCGCCACCGAGTGAGAAGAAGTTGGCCTCCCTATCGATGGCCTGCGCCGCATTCTGCGTAAGACCTAGGACGGCGGCGTAGAGACTCGCGAGATCTCGCTCCGCATTGCCGAGCGTGTGTCCACGCGGGGCGCCGCTGCGATCTGCCTCCTCCGGAAGTGGCAGGGCATGCACATCTACCTTGCCGCTTGCATTGAGGGGGAGGCGCCGCAGGCATACGACTTTGGCCGGCAGCATATAATTCGGGACGCTGCTCTTCAGGCCATCGCGCACAGCAGAAACTGTGTAGCTAGTCTCTTCGGGCACGACAAGCCAAGCCACTAATTCACTGCTGCCGGCAGGTCCGCGGGCCTGCACGAATGCGTCGGAGACTCCGGCCAAGCTACGTAATTGGTATTCCACCTCGGCGAGTTCAACGCGGAAGCCGCGTATCTTAACTTGCCGATCGTTGCGTCCTATAAACACCAACTCTCGGCGCTGATTCCATTTACCCAGATCCCCAGTTCGGTACAGTCGGTCACCGGTGCTGGGCAGGAAGGGATCTTGTAAAAAAACCTCCGCCTGTCCATGTGAGCCCTCATCGAGGGACTCGATATAGCCACGCGCGATGCCGTCACCGCCGCAATAGATCTCCCCAGGCACGCCGACCGGTACCGGACGCATATTCTGGTCGAGCAAATAGATGCGGCTGTTGGCGATAGGCCGACCGATCGGAATAGTCGCCAGCACTAAGTCGTCCGCGCAGATCCTGTGCCACGTCGAGAAGGTGGTGTTCTCGGTAGGGCCATACACGTGTAATAGGGTCAATGTCGGCTGTGCCTGCAGCAACTTCCTCACGTGACCCACCGAGATTTTTTCGCCGCCCGTTAGCACAGTCTGTAGTCGTGCAAACGCTTGGGCACTGTTGTCGACTAATTGGTTGAAGAGGCCCGTGGTCAGGAACGCCGTATCGATCCTATAGTGCTCCACTAGCGCAGCGAACTCATGCACCTCGAGCAGAGTCGTGCCCTCGGGGATACAAACACAGCCTCCGTTGAGTAGGGGGCCCCAGATCTCGAAGGTCGCCGCATCGAACGCCAACGAGCCGGTCAGTAGGACGCGCTCGTTCGCCTTTACCTGATGATAATCGGTGTTGCACACCAATCTGAGTACGGAGCGCTGTTCGATCAGCGTGCCCTTAGGCCTTCCGGTAGAGCCAGAGGTGAACATCAAATACGCTGGCGCGAGGAGCGCAGGTGCCGCGTCCTCAACCATAGCTCGTACTAGCGCCGGATCGCCGGCGGGTGTCGCAGCCATTGTGCTCAGCAGCGCATCGGTATCGATCAGCGCCACGTCTAGTGGCTGGAGTCCTTCAATACGGCCTGCCTGCGCGAATAATAAGCGGACCTCGCCAGTGGCGAGCACCTGAGCTACCCGCGTCAGTGGAGTATTAGCGGCAAGGGGCACATATACTGCGCCGCTCTTCAAGATGCCGAGTATGACGATCAACGCGCGCTCATCCTTTTCCAGTAGCAACCCGATGCGGCAGTTAGCTCGATGTGCTGGATGTTGCACAATGTAATGAGCAAGCTGATCGGACAGTTTGTCCAGGGCGCTATAACTCAGTTGCACATCGCCGGCATGCACGGCGATAGCATCGGGATAGAGGCGTACCGAATTACGGAACTCGCTGACAAGAGAGGCATTTCGTGGATAGGGTCTCGCTGTCGCGTTGATGTCCTCGACCAGCGCGCGACTGTCCTCCTGAGATTGCAGGGCAAACTCCCCGAGTGTGAGTTCGGCATGTTGGGGGATCGTCCGAATCAATAGCTGGCAAGCCTCGCACAGACTTATTGCAGTGGCCTCAAGCAATACACTCTGTGCATACTCTAGATCTAGACGCAGTCCCCCGTCGCCGCCCTTCTCGAAGTGGAACGTGAGGTCTAGTTTGCTGAATCTCGAGGGAATATGAAGTGGCTTTCCTACGCTGTCACCGAAACTAAGCGCTAGGTCCTCTGCCGCCGTGAAGCCAAGCATCACATCATAAAGCGGCGAGCGGCTCGGATCCTTGGCAAAGCCTAGGGCGGTGACGAGCTCATCGAATGCTAGGCCCTGGTGCTGAAAGCCACCGAGAACTCGGCGACGCACCTGCGTCAACAGTTCCCCGAAGGACTGACTACGATCAATGCCTTGCCGCAATGCGACGGTATTAACGAATGGCCCCACTACTTTATCAAACTGCGCGCCGGGTCTTCCGGCCACGGGGGTCCCGAGTGTCACCTCGTCCAGATTCGCAAAGCGCGCCAATAGAAGTTGAACTAGCGCCACGAGGCCCATATATAGAGTAGCGTTGTGTGAATGACACAGGGCCTCGAACGCGGCAGTGTCCTGCGCTGTCAGAGTTAGCCCGCAGGAGCCGCCTCTGAAGTCCCTGTCTACCGGTCTGGGCAGGTCCAGCAAGGCATCGAGTGTTTCGGGAGGACTTGCGAAGATGTCCTTCCAATAGGCCTTGGCTTTACCGTTGTCCGCGCGCGCCTCGTATTCAATATAGTCGCGATACTGTAGCCTGGAGCCGGCATTGTCACTCTCGTGCGGCGCGAGCTGAGTATGGTCTAAAGCTTCTGCATAATACTGCGCCAACTCCCGTATCATTCCGGCAATCGAGAGGCCATCGCATACGATGTGCTGCATCACGACGACGAGACCGGCCTGCCCCGTGCTCGTCTCGCAGTAAATCACCTTGAGCAGCCAGTCCCGATGTAGGTCGAACGCCTTCGCTGCCTCCTCGCTAGCCAGTTGCACGAGCTGCGTTTCGGCATCCTGACTCTGGAGCAAGCTATGCCGCTGCATAGTCCAGTGCTTGGCATCGCGAGGAGTCTGATATAACTCATTGCCCTCGTGTGTGAACGCAGACCTGAGCACCTCATGGCTGGCAATAAGCCTTCGCCAAGCATGTTGCAGACGCTCAGGGTCGAGGCATCTGTCGAAGCTGAACACCGACGCAATATTATAGGCCGCGCTCGCCTCGTCGCTAAGTTGGGAGAGCATCCATAGGCGGCGCTGCGCGAGGCTTAGTGGGTAGTGCAATTGGCTAGGCGGACGAGTCTCCCTCTGCTCACGCAGCAGCGCTATCTTGCGCATGAACGCGGCACGCTGCTCCGGCGAAAGACTCTCGAGGCGTGCCTTGATTGCCGCTTTGCTATCCATGCTCAACGATCCTGTGTCTCGTCAGGGACATCACATAGGAGTGCCTCGAGATCATCGAGACCAACATCGTCGAGTAACGCCGCAAATTCCTCGTCCGAGGGAGATGCGTGAGTGTCGATGTCTGGGCACAGTGAGGCCAGTTGTTGTGGCGTTGGAAACTCGAAGATGTCCGCCACGCTGATGTCTAAACCGAAATGCGACTGCAGCAAATCGGCCAGCGTGAGGGCCTTCAGGCTGTGCCCGCCGATATCGAAGAAGTTCGTCATCGGGCCTATCTGTTCGTGTCCTAACACCTGTTGCCACGCATCGATGATCATTGCCTCGACCTGTGTGGAGGCATGAGTCGTAGCAGCCGGCGACATTGCCTCACCCGGATTGGGTAGTGCGGCGCGATCTATTTTCCCGTTAGGAGTCATGGGCAACGCATCGAGCCAGATAGTGTAGGAGGGAATCATATAGTCGGGTATGCGGCTGGCGAGCCATGGCCGCCAATTTGCGGGCGCAGCCGTCTCGTCTCCGACCAGATAGGCGACTAGCTCGGTGCCATGGCTATTCTCGATCGGGATTATCAGGGCTTGCGTGACGCTCTGGTGCAGCTCATGACAGCGTGCGATCTCCTCGCACTCGACACGGAAGCCACGCACCTGTACCTGATGGTCGTTACGGCCCAGATACACCAAGCCAAGCTCGGTGCTGATATAGCCGACGTCACCGGACCGATAACAGCGTTCGGCCCCTAGCGCTTCTAATGCGCAGAACTTGCGTGCGCTGAGTTCCTCTCGATTGAGATATCCCATGCCCACACCGCTGCCGCTGACAACGATCTCCCCGGCAATTCCTGGTGGCTGTAATCTGCCGTAGCTGTCCACGATCCACACGCCGGTTTCGGGCAAAGGCCGCCCAACCAGATTGAGTCTCGAAGCATCTAGCACATCCGCGTCGCTGAGCTCTCGGTAAGTCACGTGCACGGTGGTTTCGGTGATGCCGTACATATTCACCAGTTTCACGCGCTCGGTTGGGAATTGCGCGACCCATGCCGCGAGTCGACTACAGACGAGGGAATCCCCGCCGAATATGACGACACGCAAGGCCGCGAGATCTGCAGGTGGTCTGTGCAATGCCACCTTCGTGAATTGATAAAACGCCGCCGGTGTTTGGTTCAGCACGGTCACCTTGTGCTGCGCCACCAGTCCTACGAATTCCTCCACGTTACGCACCTGACTCGCGGTGGGGATCACTAGCGTAGCGCCGTTGAGCAGGGCGCCATACATCTCCCAAACCGAGAAATCGAAGCAGAAAGAATGCGCGGCGATCCAGACATCGTTGTGATCGAAGTCGAAATCGAAGTCTTTGTTGGCTAGTAAGCGCACAAGGTTACGGTGGGAAATTTCGCAGCCCTTGGGTTGCCCTGTCGAGCCAGAGGTGTAGATCACATAGGCCGCGGTGTCCTGCGCCACAGCCGCGAGCACCAGCGCCTCGGCGCTAGCGGGTTCGATTGAATCGATGTGCAGACTCTGCGTACTGGCGTCGAGACTCGGCATTGCAGAATTAGTCAGCACTAAGGCTGACGAACTGTCTTGCACCATGAATTGAAGTCGTTCCATAGGATAGATCGGGTCGAGAGCGACATAACTACCCCCTGCGGCGAGTACGGCGAGCATGCCGACGATGGTGTCCCGATTGCGCGGCAGCCATAGCGCGACACGCCGCCCTGGCGCAAAGGCCTCGCAACGCAGCAGGGCCGCGGCCACGCCGTGGACTCGGACGAGTAGTTCTGCATGACTGATCTCACCGAGTTCATCGCGCAAGGCCACACGATCTCCATGGCGCTCGACGGCCTGCCGGTACAAGTCGAATAGCGATGCCTGTGCAGGGTAGGCAGATTTACGCTGGTTCCACTGCGCGAATAGCCATTTGTGCTCTGCCGGTGTGACTAGGTCGAAAGAGGCGAGCGCCTTGTCGGGCGTCTGCACCAGTGTTTCGGCGAGGTGCACGAAATGCTCCGCGAGGTGCTCGATCTGTCGAGACGGATAGACACTGTTATCGAAAAGGAAAGTCACTTCGAGCCCCGCGACCGTCGGTACTATCACTATATTCAAGGGCAGATCGGTGCGCTCGAATGCGCGGATATTGGAGATACTGATAGCATTCTCATCGATTGGCTCATTAGGAGCGCCGCGCAGGGCAGAGTCCATCGGATAATTCTCGAGCACGACCAGATGATCGAAAAGAGCTTCACGCGCCCCCAAGTCTGGGGCTGCCGCCTGAATCTCCGCGAGGCTCAGGTATTCATGTGCGCGGCTCGCGTTGGCCTGTTGCTGTACCAGTGCCAGCGCAGTGTTCGCACTGATCTGCGCATCCAGCTGAAAGCGCACGGGAACCGTATTAATGAAAAGACCGACGGCGCGATCGATGTCCGCTATCTCCGCCGGCCTGCCCGAAACCACGGTGCCATAAACCACATCGCTGCTATTAGTAAACTTGGCCAGCAACACGCCCCAAGTCAGTCTGATGATGCTACTGAGAGTGGCGCTTCTGGAAGCGCCCCATGCTTTCATGCTCGCAGTCAGTGCGGCCGGTATTTGCACCTCGTGACGTTTAAGCCGGTAGCCCGAATCCTTGCTGAGGTCCTTACTCGCATCCGCGCTAGGCCAAGGCAGCAATCTAGTCGGAAGCTCGACGCCGGCCAGCAGAGTCGACCAATAGGCAGCGGTAGCGCGCCTGTCCCTAGTAGCAAGCCACTGGAAATAATCATGGTTCAGTCGCTCGCGCGGCGTGGCCATGTCTAGATCCTCACTCGCCTGACCTGCATAGAGGGCGAGCAAGCGCTCAAACAGAATGCCTACGCACCATCCGTCCATGATCAAATGATGATGGGTCCAGATGATGTGGACGCTACTGCGCTGCCCGGCCTTTGGTTTTCTCTTCGGTTTCGCGTTGTGTAGGGTGAACAGCTGCACGCGCATTAACGGTGCCTGCCTGATATCGAACTGCCTGGCCTGATCCTCTTCGCGAGCCTTATCTATAAGTCGCTGCTGTTCTTTTGGTGCCAGCTCGCCCAGATCGTGCGCGACGATGGGCAGATCGACAGAGGATCTGATCAACTGGGCTGTGCGACCATTATCGCCAACGATAAACTCGGCGCGCAGCAGCGGAAACTCGACGAGAAGGCGCTGGAATGCGTGAGCAAGTTTATCTGCCTCGACACCTTGCAGTGTGAAATCGACCTGCTCGAGGTAGGCCAGATCCGCTGGCTTACTTCTCGCATGGAAGATGAGTCCGCTTTGCATCGCGGTGATCGGCACGATGTTAGAGACCTCAGAGCGCTCGATGCCGTTAGCATCTAGCAACGACAAGTACGCGTCTAGATCCCAGTCGGGTTCCACGAAATCGATGGGCGCAGGAGGCACCGGGGTATCGAGTGCCTGACACATGGCGGCGAGACTCTGCGCCTGATGCTCGAACATATCAAGTATTCGTGCAAGCGTACTCTCCCCTACTAACTCCGCATCTGCGGATATGCTCACATGTAAACCTGCATCGTCGGCATAGCAAACGAACTCTAGGGCTGGCAGTAGCCCCAATTCGCCCATCCTGTCTCCGGCCGGAGTTTCGTTAAGAATGGCGAACTCTAAGTCTTGCTGCTGTTTAAAGCGGCCTAGATAATTGAACGCAAATTCTGGTTCGAAATCTGCGAGCGCCGCGTGCCCCACTATATATTTGAGCACACCATAGCCAACGCCCTGCTCGGGAACGCGTTGAGTGAGTTCTCGAATACGTGCTACTTGCAGCGTCCAGTCCTCGTTGGACCTAGCGCGCGAGTTGTCGATACGCAGTGGGTATGCCGATGTGAGCCAGCCTAGTGTGGTAGAGAAGTCGGCCTCAGCATAGGTCTGTGCTCGACCATTGGATTCCATCAGCACCGTGACCGCGTCGACCTCACATACTCTCGTGATGGCTGCGGTGAATGCGGCGAGCAGCAGGTCGCTGCCCCTGCTGCGAAACTTGGCGTGTCCTGTAGTGAGTAGCGCCTCAGACACCTCAGGCTCGAGGCGTGCGCTGCGTTGCAGTCGTTCTCCGGTTTGGCCCTTGCTAGCCTGCGCCGGGAAAGCAGCTTTGCTAGCGGCAAGCTGTGCCTGCCAGAACGGAGCCTCTAACCGCGCTTTTTGCTGCGCCTTCTCGCCGTGTAGTGCGCTGGCGAATTGGCGCAGTGTCGCGCCCTCTGGGAGCCCGCGTAGTGCTCTGCCGTTCTCGATGTCTTGCCAGAGCTGCGCCCATTGCGCTTGCAGTATCTGCCATGAAACGGCGTCGACGATGAAATGATGGAATACGATCAGTGCTCGCGCCTGCTTCGGCACGTACACCACTTTCATTAGCGGGCCATCTTGCAAGCTGATGTCGGCACGGGCCGCGCGCGCAATCGCATCCAAATCGGCTTGATCGTTGGTCTGCTCGCATTGTACGAGTGCCGCGTAGGACAGATCGCGTTCGGGTTCGCCTGATCGTCGCGCTACTAGCGCGCAGGTCTCCTGGAACGCTGCATGTTGACTGGCCCAGTGGCGACACAGATCGCTAAGCTGGGTCAGCGTTATATTGGCCGGTAGCCCTAGCCATGCGGCCTGTGTAAACCCATTGGGGTCGCCCCGACAGCTTGCAAAGAACCAACTCTGCATCGGCGTCGACAGCACCGTAGCCGAAGACGGCAGCACCTGGATAGGCCGGCTTCCCTTCGCGGTGATGCGGCTCGCGAGCTCTGACAATATAGGATTGCGGAACAAGTCGTTCACGTCTAGGAGAAAGCCCGCCTCGTGCAAGCGCGAGGCCAGCACGATGGCTTGGATCGAGTCCCCGCCTAGGCTGAAATAATTGTCGCTAGGCTGCAGGTTTGATTTTCCTAGGATTGCGCCACAGTGATCTAACAGTAGCGCTAGCTTGGGATCCGACGGTCGGGATAGCGTGGCGCTCGAGGCCGTGGGCTCTGCCACGGCTGTAAGCGCAGGCCGCAACGCCTCGCGGTTTAGCTTGCCGCTGGGCAGGGTTGGCAGCGAGGCGACTATGTGCAGATCGGTGGGCAGCATCCATGCGGGCAAGACATTGAGCAGCAAGTCTCGCCAATCACTAGGCACTGCTTGCGCTACTACCCAGGCATGCAGACTCGCACTGCTTCCCTTGTCGATAACATTGACTGCCACCTCATTCAAGTTCAGCTGGTTGCGCAGCGCCGCCTCGACATCCTCCAGTTCGATTCGATACCCGTTGACCTTAACTTGGTTATCGTTACGTCCCTTAAACTCTAAGGCGCCGTTCTCTAGGAAGCGCGCGATATCGCCGGTGTCATAGCAGCGGATATTGTGCAGTGCTGGCAGGCAGCGGAATTTTTTAAGGGAAGTCGCTGCGTCGCCCGCATAGCCTTTGGCGAGACCTATGCCACTGACCCAAAGATGTCCCCAGACGCCTTTTGGTATCGGGCGTTCGTGCTCATCGAGGATATGGACCTGGGTGTTGGTCACGGGCCAGCCGATTGTTACGCGGTCATCTGCAGGCTGAAGTTGACCGCCACTGACCACGACGCTGCATTCGGTCGGCCCGTATTCGTTCCAAAGCTCCACTGAGGGAACTTGGGCAAAGTGTGCGTGCATTAAATCGGCTGGAAGTTTCTCTCCGGCCAACGTAATGGAGCGCAGCGAGGCTATGGTCGGTGCAATGCGCTCGAGCAACACGCGATACAGAGTGGGGGTTAGCAGCATCGAGCTGACTTTATGCTGCTCTATGCTTGCCTTGATTCGTTCGACGGAACGTTTGGACGCGGTATCCAGCATCACAAGGCGACCGCCACTGAGTAGTGCGCTTAGTATATCGAGCAGAGATGCGTCGAAGCCCGCGCTTGGCATCTGCAGGGATGTATCTTTACTTCCGAGTCGATATTTTTCAATGCGCCAAGCAACCGAGTTGCCGATGCCGGAGTGCAGTATCTCGACTCCCTTGGGCACCCCGGTGCTACCGGACGTGAAGATCACATAGGCGATATCCTCTGGCTGCCCGGGCAATAAGGTTTGGTGTCGCGTCGTACTTAAGGCGGCAGCACTTATTCCTTCGATCGCGATGCACTCCAACGCATTCTCTTGCTTGAGCTGTTCTATGCAGGCATGTCCCGCCGCGTGGATCAGGAAGCGCGCAGCACATTGTTGTAGGATTAATCGTATACGCGCAAGCGGGGTGTCGGGTGTCACAGGAACATAGACCGCGCCCATCGAAAACAGCGCGAGCATTACAACGACGAGGTCCATCGAGGAGTCGAGACTCACGATAACCCTATCCCCGGGTCGGACCCCGTATAGGTTAAACAGAGTGAATGCGGTTTCCTTCACGCGCTGATCCACTTGACCATAGGTCTGTTCGCGCTTGCCTTCTATCAACGCGATATTATGCGCAGCGCTGTCCACCTGCCTGCGCCACAATTGATTGACCGTCTGTACCGAATTCTCTGGACTGGCAGTGTCTTTGCGAGCGAATGGCTCGGGCTCGGGAGCATTTCCGGCGGCCTGCACCCATTGCGTGAGAGTGTTTGCCTCACCTGCCACGAGCGTCTCGACTAGCCGCAAATACTCATCGATGCGTCGGCTCATCGTCGCGTCGCTAAACAAGCTTTGGGCATAGGCGCAGTTAATCAGGATGGCGTTCTCCGCTTCGATAAGATCGAGGCTGATATCGAACATGCCCGCCCCTTCGTACTGGGTAAGAGTCTCTCCCTCGAAGGTCTTGGTCTTGATCACTCGCGAACCGGCGTTCTCGTAAGAGAACATTACATCGAACAACGGATTGCGATTAGCGCTGTGACTAATCTTCAACTCGGCGAGCAAGGCGCTGAATGGATAGTCGCTGTGCTCCTGCACCTCGAACAATGTGTCGCGAATCTGCTGCAGAAAGTCGGACACAGAGCTGTCCCCGTCTACGTGTGCGGGGAAGGCGATTGTATTGACGAACATTCCCACGGCGTTGTCCGCCGCCTCGTCCGGTCGCCCCGAGCCGGGCAGACCAACGACGAAGTGCGGCTGACGCGTATAGCGCCAGGTCCATACGACGAAGACGGCAAACAAGGCGCCGAAAGTGGATAGGCGCGCCTTGGTGCAGTAGCGGTGCAATGCCGCAGTGGATTCCGCATCCAGTTTCAACGCGATCCGGTTCCCCGCGAAACTGGTGACCGGTGGCCTAGAGTAATCTGGAGAGAGGTCGAAGCTGTCCTGCGTAGCGACTAAGGGGCTCAAGGTCTCCAGCCAGTAGCTCGCGTCCTCGCGCGCGCGCTCGCCCGCGAGGTAGGCGTTGATACTTTCTTGTACATGACGTGCATGGCTGCGCACGGGGTCGAGTCGCTCGCCGTCATACAAGGCCAAAATTTCCTGCAACACCACGTTCATCGACAAGCCGTCGGCGACGATGTGATGCACATCCATTAAGAGCAGGTGTGTGCCGTCTTTCTCGGTGGCGAGGCCTACCCGCAACAGTGGGGGCTCCAATAGATTGAAGGGCTGAATATAGGCATCGAGCGCCTCATCGACGGACGCGGTGCCTAGGTCGACGCGGTCTAGGAAGAAGCGTGGCTCCGGCACTATGCGTTGATAGAATTCGCCGTTGACAACCAAGAAGGCGGTACGCAGTGACTCGTGGCGGATGATGACTTGATGGACGCAGTCCTCGAGTCGGAGTGCATCTATCTCGCCTCGCAAGCGCCAGGCACCGGCGAGATGATAGGGTTTCTCGGCGCCCTCTCGTTGGGTAATCGCATAGAGTCGTTTCTGTACCGAGGACATCGGCACGTATTGGCGCCGCAATTTGTCGGCACGGAATTCGAAGCTTCCGGCCCGTAACGCTTCCACCGCAGACACGATCGCGTTGAACAAACGCTCCGAGTCTTCGTCGCTATGCTCGGTCGAGAGATTCGCGACATGTAGCTCCCAGGTGTAGATACCCTTCTCCTGTAGGAGGTAGAAGAATAATTCGAGCTCCAATGCCGATGCGAAACTCTCAAACTTAAACTGTGTGCCAAAATAGGTGAGGCGCAAGGGAACGGCATTGAGCTCGAACCACACGTTAATACGGTCGGCCAACTCGATCATGTGCATCCTAGACTTATGGAACAAGCCCGGGTTGCGCTCGATGTGATCCAATACCGCGCCGGCGGCAACGAGTGCCAGAGGATGTTTGTTATGGGTGCCGCCAGTGGCAATCGAATCGGCCAATGGCGCACTGTCGTCTCCGTACTGCCACACGCCACCATCGATCCATTGCATCAACTCAGCATTGCCGGCGATGACGCTCAATGGATAGCCGCCGCCTATGATTTTTCCGTAAGTGGACAGGTCGGCCTTCACCCCAAACCACTCCTGCATGCCACCGGCAGCCTGCCGAAAGCCATTGACCATCTCATCGAAAATCAAGGGGATCTGCAGTTCCGTGCACAACGCGCGTAACTGGCGCAGGAACCGCTGTGGCTGCAATGCGGGATTGCGACTCTGCACCGGCTCTATGAGAACGCCGGCCAGTTGATCGGAGAGTTCTCTGATGCGCTCGAGGGACTCCGGCGCATCGTAGTCCAGCACTATCAAGTCATCGACGATACCCGATGGGAGGCCGGGCGACATTGGCACGGCGCCGGTTTCACCCTGACCCGCTAATACGTCACTGCAGATGCCGTGATAGGCGCCGGCGAAGGTCACGATCTTGTTGCGCGCGCGGGCGGCGCGTACGAGCCGCATGGCAAGCATGACGGCGTCGGAACCGGTGACGAAGAAAGCGGCGCGCTGATGTCCAGTAAGTGCGCAAATCCTGCGGGCGATCTCTGGTGCTAAGCGCGACTGGGGCCCCAGCGCCGTGTTCTGCTCGAGTTGGGCGCGCACGGCGTCGTCGACAAACTGCGGAGAATGACCGAAGTAATGCACGCCCATGCCCATGGCGATGTCCACATATTCGTTGCCATCGACGTCTGTGAAACGCGAACCCGAGGCGGTGTCGCAGACGATAGGGAAACGCAACTCCTTCAAGTCCTGCTTAAATTGCAAAGAGTATTTCCAGTCAGCCAACCAAGTCTTGCCCTCCTGCGCCATCTGCTTGCTGCGTCGACAGCGTTGCGAGAGTCTTGTGCTCAACTGCGCGATGAACTCGCCTTGCGGCGCACTCAACTCCTCTTTCTGAGTGACGATGCCGCTGAATTTTTTCCGCGTCTCGATGGCATCGCCGTGATTCTGAGTTTGCTCCCTTGGCACGGCCTTTGAGTGACGCGGAGCTAGGGAGTCTAAGCTCCCAGCCGCACGCGTCGTGCCCGCGGCGACGCCATCTAGATAGCGCCGCATCAACGCCATATGCGCGGACATTACCGTATTAATATCGACACCGTTCCCGTCACCGGACGCCGCGTGTGGGGTGGGGATGATGGCGGGGATCGGGCTAATGCTCGCCGCCACGGGCGCCGGTGTAGCGGCGATAGTTTGCGGCGCTGGCGCTGTGTTCTCGTTTAGCTCTTGCGGCTCGCCGTTGGCAGTGAGGTAGGCGGCGAGCGTTCCCAGGTTGGAGAGTTCGTCGTAGAAACGCTTTATCGATATGCTGACCTTGTACTTGCCCTCGAGAACACGACCGATACGCACGAACATCAGCGAATCGAGGCCGAGGTCTAACAGATCGGTATCTGGACCTAAGTCGCTGACGCCAACGCCACTGATTGATTCGATGATCGTGGCGACGGCGTCGAGAGTTGAATTTTCATTGGGCATAATTTCGGCTACCAGTGCAAAGTGCGTGTACGGTGTTCAAGAATCGGTTCATGCAAGTAATTCCCTAGCCCGACTTATTCTCTTCGGTCAGGGCCAGATACTGCTCGACCACAGCCATGTGTTCGAGCATCACGCGATGGATATCGGAGTCGGCGTTAGTGGCGTGCACCTTGGCGAGTTTCGGTTCTGGAGAGCTCGGGACAGCGCTGTTCACAGTGCTCTTGCTCGCAGAGGAGTTCTGTCCCCGCTCTGCGGCTGCCGACCAGCAGCGTTGCCTGTCGAAGCGATAGGTCGGCAAGCGCACGGGTGTCTCTGCACTGCGTCCCAGCGTAGGATTCAGGCCCAGGCAGTACAGCTTGCCCAATGACTCGAGCATTCTCGTCTGGTCATCGGCACCGTTGCGTAGGCTGGGTACCCATGCGCCTTTCGAACCCGCCAGTTCGCGTATCTCTTGATAGCAGAGATCGAGCCCCATCATTACTGGTTCAGGGCTGAGGTCGATAAAGGCGGCGAGTTTCTGTGCGTGAAGACTCTGCATGCCCTTCATAAACTGGACGGGCGCTCGTGAATGCCGTAACCAGTAGTCGACAGTGGTGATCTGCCCATCGGCCACCGTACCCGTAAGATTCGAGATGATCGGTATGCTCGGTTCACTAAAGCGCACCCGCTCCAGCACGCTGCGAAATTGTGGTAACACCGCGTCGACCAGTGGAGAGTGGAAGGCTCGGTCGATTGGCACGGCGCTAATGCGCCCGCCGTCCGCCTCGATTCGCAGGCCGATCTCGGCGACGCTCTGGGTCGTACCGGACACCAGAATAATTCCCGGACCGTTCACCGCGGCGATGCTCGCATCCTCGAAGTCTGCGACGATTGCCTGCACGGCGGCCTCGTCGTGAAACGCAGTAAGCATGGCACCCGGCGCAGTATGTGCATCCATCAGACGCGCGCGCTCCGCAATCAGCATCACGGCATCCTCCAGTGAGAACACTCCGGCCAAGCAGGCCGCCGTATATTCGCCCAAGCTATGTCCCAGTAAGGCCTTGGGCTCTACACCCCATGCCAACCATTGTTGCGCAAGGCCATACTGCACGCAGAAGATCGCCAGTTGTGCTTGCAGGGTCTTGCTGAGCTCACCCTCGACCGTGTTGCCATTGAATATATTGCCCGCGGCTTGTTTTTCCGTCCCGTGCAATAGCTCTCTCAAGTCGCTGTCGATGTATTTGCTGGCAAGCTCGCTAGCCCGACCGAAAGCGCTTCTGAAAATTGGCTCGGCCCGATATAAAGCGGCGGACATACCATTGTACTGAGCGCCGTGGCCACCACAGACCATCGCTACCGCTAGGCGCCCTGTACGAGATTGCGCCGTGCCACTGGAGCAGCCCTTAGCCTTGCCTGTCTCTGCATAACGACGTAATTTTGCGATGGCCTGCTCGCGGTCGAGCGCAACTATCGCCAAACGATTTATGTGTCGCTTGCGTCGACTCGACCAGGTATGGCATACCCGAGCCAGCGAAATCTCTGCGTTGTCTTCCATCCAATCGGCCAAAGCGATGGCAGTGCGTTGTAATGATGCCGGCGATGCCGCACTCAGTAGCAGCAGCTGTTGTTCTATGGTCTTGCCGGTTTCCACATTCTCGTCGTCGATCGCTTCACCGACTGTGTTCGCCTGCGGCGCCTCGGCGAGGATGACATGGGCGTTGGTGCCGGAGAAGCCGAAGCCGCTGAGTCCTGCGATGCGTCTGCGCTGTGCTCTTGGCCAGGGCTGTCCTTGTGCGCAAACCTCGATCGCCTCGTTAGCCCAATCGATATCGGGATGGCCCTGCGTATAGTTCAGGTGACGAGGTAGGTAATCGTTACGAAGCGCCAGGAGCAACTTGATGAAACCGACAATTCCCGCGGAGGCCTCCATATGCCCAAAATTAGTTTTCACCGAACCAACTAGGAGCTTATGGGTGCGCGGTGCTCGACAATATACGTCGAGCAGCGAATTGAGCTCCGTGGGATCACCGAGTGCCGTTGCCGTGCCGTGTGCTTCGATGACATCGATACTGTCAGGGTCGATCGCCGCCGCGTTTAGGGCGGCTTGCATCACGGCCTTTTGCGAAGTTCCGCTTGGCGCCATTAGGCTCGAACTCGCCCCATCCTGGCTTATCGCGGAGCCAAGAATCACGCCGTCGACGCGATCGCCATCGCGCAGCGCGGCGTCCAGGCGCTTGAGCACCACCATGCCGCCCCCCTCTGCGCGCACAACGCCGTGAGCATCCTTATCGAAGGTCTTGACGACGCCGTCCTCGCACAACATTCCGACTTTGTCGAAGTTGATACTCATGCCTGGTGCGAGGATCAAGTTCGCAGCTCCCACCAGGGCAAGAGTCGATTCACCCTGCCGCAGACTTTGGCAGGCATTGTGTAGCGCGACGAGCGATGATGAACAGGCGGTGTCCACTACATAAGAGGGTCCCTTGAAATCGAAACTATAGGAAATGCGTCCGGCCGCCGGACTGGTCGCGCATCCCGTGCCAACATAAGGGGTGATCTCCTGCAGGCTCTCCTCGGTCATGTGTTGGGCAGCGAAATCGAAGCCACTCTGCCCGATGAACACCCCCGTGGCGGAGCCCTTGAGTGCCTCCATATTCATGTTGGCGTCTTCCAAAGACTCCCACGCCAGCTCCAGCAATAGGCGTTGTTGAGGATCCATGAAACTCGCCTCAAGCGGCGATATGCCGAACAGCTTGCAGTCGAAGTCTTCGACCCTGCCTAGGAAGGAGCCGAAACGGCAGCGCATCTTCCCAGGGGCATCGGGATTGGCGTCATAATACTGGTCCACCGACCAACGGTAGGACGGTATCTCGGTGATCGTGCATTGGCCCTCTTTGAGGATGTTCCAGAATGTTTCCGGGCTGTCGCCAGCCCCTGGCGTGCGGCACGCGAAACCGATGACCGCGATAGGCGCAAGTTCTGGGCGCGCGGATTTAGGCGGGATCGCCGCGTCGTTGCCACGGCGTAACTGCGCGTTCTCCGCCTTGAGGCGACGAATCTCTGCCAGCGCCTTGATAATGATGTCGTCTTCGCCAGTCTCTGCTTTGCTGTTCACTGCACACTCCAGCCCATCGCGTCGTCAATATTCAATTGGATATAGTCAGGTAACTCAGGAATACTCGTCAGTTCGTTTACTAGCAAGTCACCCTCCTCCTTGAACCCGGCGAAGCGGTAAGTGATAAACATAAGGCGGTTGCGGTCGGTTTCCTTGAACTGCGCTGCGAGTCTTATCTGCCGGTTATGACAAGTCTTGCGTAGGGCGGTCAGAATGACCCCGCCCACTCCGCGCGACATTACCCGGCAAGACATGAGGAAAAGGTCCACACACCAGAGCGCGGGCTGTTCCGATATTAACAACAGACCGATCGCACCGTAGGCACCATATTTGTCATCGAGTTCGGCGACGATGACCTGATGGTGCTCCGATGCGAGCAGCTCGCGTAGTTGCTCGGCGGAATAGGTCACGCCCGTAGTGTTGAGTTGATTGGTGCGTACCGTCAGCTCTTCGGCCCGGTATAGATCTTCTTCACAGGCGGGCTTCAGTCTTAATTTAAGGTCAAGGGTGCGCAGAAAGGCATCTTGCGGCCCCTTGAATGCGTCTTGCGCCTTGCTGCGCAGTTCCTCTTTCTGATACATCTGCCTACGCTTCTTGGAGTCTTCGGTCAGATGCAGCGGGGTAAAGTCTTCGAGCCCCGGCAATCGTTCCAGCTCGACCTCGCTATAGGTCCTGACGCAGGGGTGTATGGAGAGTACTTCGTCGCGTTCGAAGGCTTGGTCGTCGATGAAGGCGAAGGTGTCGATGCCAATATTCAACTTCTTGGCGATCTCATCGATAGCTTGTGACTTCGCGTTCCAGCTAATTTGGGGATAGAGGAAATACTGATCGAGTCCATGAGCGGCCAATGCGGCCAAGGCTGGCTCCGGCTCATTCTTCGATGCCAGTGACTGTAAGATACCGCGCTGATCCAACGCCTCGATTACCGCACGGACATGGGGTCTGAGCGTTGGCAAGGTCGTGCTCTCGAGGAGCACGCCGTCCCATAGGGTGTTGTCCAGGTCCCACACGACGCATTTGATGCGTGTATTTGCGGCGCTGACGTTCATCACTTGTTTCCGGACAATAGGCGCTTACGCGTAAGTGCGGACTTTAGGAATTCGCCCATGCCGTTCTGCGCGATCATGATCTGCTGCATTTGATTACTGCCTTCTATAATTTCCGTTATCTTCAGGTCGCGGTAAAAACGTTCCGTGCGACTCTCGCTGGCACTGCAGCCCACCGCGCCATGAATCTGCACGGCCAGGTTCGCGACGGTGACCGCGTGTGTGGACGCAAAGTATTTCGCGGTCGCGGTTTCCATAGCGGCTAAGGGGTCGCCCGCCGCGCGCAGTTGTGCCGCATGCATGCACAGTCGTTCGGTGGCTTTGAACGAGGTGATCATGTCTGCCAGCATCTGCGCGATAAGCTGGTGTTGGACGAGTGACTGACCGAATTGCTTGCGCTTCTTGGCATAGCTTACCGAGTCTTCTAGGCAGGCTTGAATCGCGCCAAGACAGCCGAATGCAATCGCCAGTCGGCCTAAGTCGAGCGCGCTAGCGGCGACATAGGAGATGCCGGCGCCCTTTCGGCCTATCACATTGGCGGCCGGGATCTCGCAATTGTTCATCTCGATCTCGCCGAGCATCGCGGCGCGAAAGCCCAGCAAGTCTCGCATTGCTGTGATGCGTAAACCCTCGGTGTCGGTCGGCAGTAAACATGCCACGGGACTGCCATCCTCCAGCTTGCCGAAAACCAATAGGACATCGGCCTTGACCGAGTAAGAGATCCACTTCTTTGCGCCGCTCACGCGATAGCCGTTGTCGCAGGGAATCAATGTCGTCTGAATGCCAGTCGCCTCACTGCCGAAATCTGGCTCGGTGAGCGCGAAGGCCGCGATCTTATGGCCTTTCGCGAGTAGCGGTAACCATTCGTCGCGTTGCTGCGCCGTGCCAGACAAGCGGACGGCCTCAATGACCATGCTGTGGACGGTGACGATGCTAAGCAGCGACATGCTGGTTTGGCCTAGTTCGGCGCACAGCAGCCCGAAGGACAAAGCGTCTCGGCCGCCTCCACCGTGCGAGCTGTCGACGAAGCTTCCCAAGAGCCCGGCCTCTGCCAGCGATGCGATTACCGCATCGGGCATGGTCTCGGATTTATCCCAGGCGGCAACCTCTGCGGGCGAGTAGCGTGCCAGCAGCCTGGCTACTTCGAGCCGGTGTTGAGCGTGATCGACCCTATCCATGTGCGGGCGTCGATTTACTGTGCATAAACGCCTCCATCTTGGCTATGCTGCGGAAGTTATCTAGATTCAGGTCTTCGCTCTCGATACGAATCGTCAGAGCCCTCTCGACGAAAAGTACAAGTTGCATGGCCATCAGCGAACTCACTAGGCCGAGCGCGAAAATATCGTCTTCGTCAGAGAAGTCCTCTTCGCCGATGAATTGCTCCAGAAAATCGCGTATGTCTTGTCTATAGTTTGTATTCATCTGTGTTGTTCTGCCTCTTCCGTTATTGCGTAGATTCAGAGCTTCCCCTCTTTTTTACTGTTTGATGCAGGTTCGGGTATTTGAAAAATCCCTGACCGGATTTACGACCATGCAAGCCGGCGTCCACCATCTTGCGCAACAGCGGCGCGGGGCGAAACTTCGGGTCGTTATAGCTTTCGTAGAGTACCTCGAGCGAGAACAGGATGGTGTCCAGTCCTATCAAGTCGGCGGTCTCCAGTGGTCCCATCTTATGTCCGAAGCAGCCCTTGAATATGCGATCGACATCGCGTGCCGTCGACACTTGATCCTGCACGACGAACACAGCCTCGTTAACAGTGAGCATTAGGATTCGATTGGAGACGAAGCCGGGCATATCGTTAACGACGACGGCCTCCTTGCCGAGTTGAGCTAGGAATTGCTTCGCGGTAGCGATGGTCGCCTCGCTGCTATGATGCGCGCGGATGACCTCAACTAGTGGCTTCATGGGCACAGGGTTCATGAAATGCATGCCCACTATCTTGTCCGGACGCTGGGTCCAGCTAGCGACCCTGGTTATCGAAATAGCCGAGGTGTTCACCGCAAATACGCAGTCGCTCTTACAGAGGCTGTCCAGTTGCGGGTAAAGGGCTTGCTTGATAGCCACTTTCTCGCTGACGTTCTCGACCAGAAAGTCCACTTGCGCCAGCCTGCTCAGGTCTGTGGTGAACTCGATACGCTGGCACACCTCGTCCACCGAATGCGCTTCGGCTCCTTTGCTTAGCATCGCGGCAAAGCGAAGCTCCTGCCGAATTTCATTTTCCGCCGACTCTAGGACCTCGTCGCTAAGGTCGAGCAGTACAACCCGCATGCCTTTCTGCGCTGCAGCCTGTGCGACGCCTCTTCCCATTACGCCGGCGCCTACCACGCCCAATGTGCTGATCATGCTTACTCCTGGAGATCTATCTCGTTGGCGAGTTGTCTTAGCAAAGCCGACCTGTCCGATTTCGCGGGCACCTCAGCCTTTGCCTGCCGGGTCTCGGAACCGTGGTTTTTGTGCACCTGAATAATCAGTTCCTGTGCCATAAGCAAAATATTCGGATAATCTAGAATCAACGTGGATTTCAATTTCAAGCCCAGTGCAGTTTCGAGTTTTTTGCGTAGCTCGAGTGCGGCGAGTGAATCGATGCCCATGTCGAGAAAACCGGTCTCTATATCGGTCTGCTCATTGCTGGCAGGACTCGTCATCGCGGCGACTAGCTGGGTCAAATAATCCTGCAACAATTCGGTCGCGGCCTTGTGCTTCAAGGCGAGCAATTCGCCCGCGAGGGACGCTAACTTAGGCTGAGTCGCCTGGGCAGCCACAGTCGAAGTGCTACGGGACTTCGTGAAGCCTAGTGCAGAAGCTGGCCACAACTGGGCTGCGCCGGGTAATTCGGCCAGCTTGTCGAAGTCAGCGCTGAGGATCGCAATCTCACTTTCCCCCGGAGCGGCTAGATAGCGACCGAGCAGACCAAAACCGGTGTCTGCAGTAAGGAATCCGTAACCAGTGCCGCTTATGCGTGCTCGATGACTCTCGTTGAGCGCCGCCGTCATGCCCGTCTGATGCCATGGGCCCCAGGCTACGCTAATGGTCTTAGCGCCCGCAGCAGAGTATTGCTTGGCGAGGCTATCTAGCGCCGCGTTTGCAGCGCAGTAATTGCTCTGACCCGCAGCCCCGAGCCACGCTGCAATCGATGAATAATAAACGGTGTGCCTAGGTTTGAGTGCCTCGAACGCATCGTGCAGATTGATCGCCGCCATGGCCTTGCCCTGAGCGAGAGCGGAAAAATCATCGTCTTGAAGCGAGTCGATGAGCCCGTCGCGATTCATGCCGGCGGCATGAATGATGGTTTCCACAGGCGCTAACTGTGCCGCCGTTGCGGCCAAGGCAAGGACCTGCTCGAGCTGGCTTACGTCGCAGCAATAAACCTGCGTACTGGCACCTTGTTCGTCTAGCGAAGCAAGCACCGCCTCTGCGTCCTGGGAGGGCGCCGATCGGCCGACCAGCAGGAAGTTGCGAGCGCCCCGCTTGAACATCCACTGCGCGGTGAGCAGGCCAAGCCCGCCAAGCCCCCCGGTGATGACTTGCAATTTGCTTGGCGTAAAACTGATCTCTTCGTTAGCGGGTGCCAGTTCGTCGGCGTTCAACACCTGCACAACGCCCGACTCGATCTGGAGTCGGAGGCCGGAACGCATTTCTGTGCCCAATAAGTTTACTAGGGCGCGAATGCTACCTGGCTCCTTATCCATTGCGACGGCTCGAATATGCCAGTCCTGCAATTCGTGTGCTGCTGCGACGGCCTGCACGGAGAGTGCAGACCTATGCGCAATTGACAGGGCAGTAGAGTCTTCCCCAGGGGGGGACTCTGTTAGCGCCGTCAGCACAATGACCTGGCTGATGCCTGGCGTAGCATGGCGCAAAGACGCGAGGAAGCGATTCAGCGCAATGCAGGACTCTACACCCTCGGCCACGCTGTCCACATAAATGAGCGGCAGAGCCGCCTGATGATGGTCTGCGCTCTGTGGGGTGACGACGTCCGAGAATAATAGAGTTGTAATGCCGGCTTCCTGCAAACTCGCAGCAAGTCGCTGAGTATCTTCTGGCTTGCCTGCCAGCCATACGCTGTCCGTCGTGACGGTAGCTTCGGTGAGCGGCAGGCTCTGCCAATGGCGAGAGAAGAGTCTCGGCATGGAAGAGGGGTGGCGGAAAGAATTTGCAGCGACGACGCGAAACTCTATGCCGCGGCTTTCGAGCAGGACTTGCCCGGCGGCCGATAATAGTTTGATGGTGGCGATAACTAATGTCGCGGAATGCTCGTGTATCTGCGCATGTGCCCACACCTGATCGGGGAGCTTGTCCGTGTGGCAAAACAGCGCGTCGATTCGGGCGGGCACAATCGTCGCAGTCGGGAGCGTGGGCAGCGCCGCCAGCATGGTCTGCCAATGGCAGTCGATCAAGCCGGCAGGGATCCCCTGCCCAATACGTGCCGCGGGAGTTCTTGGCACATCCAGAAGTGTGAGCGCTTCATTCACGCCGCGATGAATGCTCTTGAAGCAAAGGAATGACTCGCCCAGCTCTACTTGCATGCTTGCCATGTGCGACTCGATGACGCGCGGCGCTAGCGATTCGCTGCAGCGTTGACGA
This sequence comes from Gammaproteobacteria bacterium UBA5078, assembly GCA_002416505.1. Classification (GTDB taxonomy): domain Bacteria; phylum Pseudomonadota; class Gammaproteobacteria; order Pseudomonadales; family Pseudohongiellaceae; genus UBA5078. The sequence continues at coordinate 620,540 of DIAM01000021.1, read as the reverse complement.
AGCGCATCCATATCGACCTTGAGCGTCTCGTTGCCTGCGTCGGGCACTAGGTCTGCGCTAACGTGAACCTGCACCTGCTTGGCGGCTCTGTCCTTGCCGCCTACTAGGCTAGACAGGCGCATGTCGGCAGGCTGACTGCTCAGCTCGATGCTAGTGGCCTCGTTGGCGACGCTGTAGCGGATCTGCACAGCCCTTGCCTCGTGCTCGGATGCCGCGACGCCGAGATGCATTGGCGCAATGAAGTTAACATCGCTCAGTGCGACGCGGCGCTGCTCTGCGAAATCGGCTGCCGTATAGAGCAGTTGTGAAACATAGAGCGCCGCAGGAGGCACCACGACGCCGAATACGCGATGCTGTTCTAGCACCGGGATGGTGTTGGGCGAGTACTCGAGCGAGTAAAGTTGCTGATCGATTTGCGGCAATACCAATGGTCGCGCGCGCAGTGGATCGAGTCGGGTGGCGCTCGCCTGTTTCGTATCCGGGTCGATCCAGCAACGTTGTCGCTGCCACGGATAGGTGGGTAGGTGGACGCGAGCACCGTCGAATGCCGAGGAGCCCGACCAGTCGATCTCATACCCCAGCTTAAACAACATGGCGAGTGCATTCGCGAACACCGTCGCGTCACGCTGGCCCTTGCGCAGGGATGGAAGCCAATGCACGGGCTTACTACTTTCGAGCGCGCGCCCGAGGCCACATAGAATGGCGGCAGGTCCTATCTCGACGAAGCAGGCACCCTCCTCTGCAAGCGCCTGCTGCAATCCCTGCATGAATTGCACAGGGGCGCGCAGCTGTGCAGTCCAGTACGCAGCCCCGTGGGCGTGATGATCTAATGCTTGTGCGTCGAGATTGTTTATTACGGGAGTATGGGTCTTCTTGAATTCGAGGCTCGCTATGGCCTGCGCAAATTCGTCTTGCAGTCCCTCCATGTGCGCCGAATGGAACGCATGCGACACGCTCAATGGCGTGGCGCGAATACTTTGCTGCTGCAGATATGCGCAGGCTTTCTCTATCGAGTCTGCGCCGCCTGTAATCGTGGTATCGAAAGGCGAGTTGCACGCGGCGATTTCGCAGTCCGTTCCGGAGTCCTCGAGAAGCTTGCGTAACGAGTCGGCGTCGCTCTTCACTGAGGCCATCGCGCCACGCTGGGTCACTGCCTGCATCATGCGACTGCGAACCTCTACCAGCGCGACGGCGTCTGCCAAACTAAGGCCGCCGGCTGCCCAGACACCAGCCACCTCGCCAATGCTATGGCCCACGATGAGGTCCGGTCTTATACCGAGTTGCCGATACAGTTGTACGAGCGCGACTTGAATGCAGAACAGGGCTGGTTGGGTGTACTGGGTCTGGTTGAGAAGCGCCAGTGCCTCTAGATCATCCGCAGCAGAGAGTACGAGGTCGCGTATCGAGTGCTCGCGGTAGTCGGCAAACAGTTTAGCGCAGGCATCGAAGGCGTCGCGGAACACCGGGTGAGCGTCATGCAGCTCCCTGCCCATGCTCGCATACTGACTACCCTGGCCGGTGAACATGAACACGATGCGCGCATTGGCGAGGCTTGGCTCGCAAGGCTGTGGCGACGCGCGCAGTTGCGACAGCAGATCATCTCGGTCCGACGCGACTAGCGCTTGGCGACAAGCCATCGCGAGTCGACCGCGCTGATGAGTGAACGCGATATCGGCCAGTGTAAGCTGGGGATGGCGTGTAAGGAAATCGGCCAGTGCCGCGAACTTATCGCTGAGTGCGGCCTCACTGCCAGCCGATAAGGGCAACAGGGTTGCGCGTTGTTCGATACTGATTAGCGTGCGCTCGGGGGCCTCCTCGAGGATGACGTGCACATTGGTGCCACCAATGCCGAGCGAGTTGACGCCAGCGCGGCGCGGTGTTGCGCCCGCCGGCCATTCCCGCGTGTTATTGCTGACATAGAACGGGGTATTCTCAAATCCGATCGCCGGGTTGGCTTCCTTGAAGTGGAGTGTGGCGGGGAGCGACTTATGGTGCAGTGCGAGCACACTCTTAATGAACCCTGCTATGCCCGATGCTATGCCCATGTGACCGATATTGGTCTTTACCGAGCCTAGCGCGCAGTAGCCTTTGTTCTGCGTAGTGTGTCGAAATGCCTTCGTCAGCGCCTGCACCTCTATTGGGTCGCCGATCGGTGTGCCGGTGCCATGGCCTTCGACGAAACCGATGCTAGCGGCATCGATGCCGGCATTCTCGATGGCCTGGGAAATGGCTCGGTACTCCCCCAGCATGCTAGGCGCCGTGAAGCCCATTTTCTGGCCGCCGTCGTTGACCACTGCACTGCCCTTGATAACTGCATAGATGGGGTCGCCGTCGGCAACAGCCTGCTCGAGACGCTTCAGCAACACTGCGCCCGAACCACTGCCGAATATTGTGCCCTTGGCATCGCGGTCATAGGCGCGACAGTGACCGTCCGGGGAGTTGATCATGCCTTCTTCATAATAATGACCGGCATGCTGCGGCAACATCAGCGCACAGCCTCCAGCGACGGCCATATCGCATTCGCCTTCGCGCAAGGCGCGCGCCGCCTCATGCACCGCCACCAGCGTGCTGGAGCAGGCGGTCTGTATGGCCATGCTGGGGCCGGTCAGATCTAATTTGAAGGAGACTCGTGTCGGCAGATAATCCTTGTCGTTGGCCACCATCACATTGAAGCCCGGCACGGAGTTGACTGTCAGCAGGCTGCCGCCGTTGTCATCGACCCAGGCCTTGTTCGCGTAGACGTTGTTCTGTAGATAGGTATTCGTGGCCGCCGCAGCATAGACTCCGACCTTCCCGAGTGCGGCTCCTGGCACATAACCGGCATCTTCGAAGGCTTCCCAAGCGGTCTCTAGGAACACGCGCTGCTGTGGGTCCATCAACTCGGCTTCTCGTCTGGCGTATTTCCAGAAATCGAGGTCGCAACCTTCGACATCGTCGAGCACGGGTGCCACGTTGACTTGCGCCGCGTCGTGGGCGCGCTCGGGCGTTACACCTGCCGCAATCGCTTGCGCGGGGGTAAACGAGGTCAGCGTTTCTACGCCCTCCTGCAGTATGTTCCAGAAGGCTTCGGGGCCGCTGGCGCCAGGGAAGCGACAGGCGATGCCAATGACGGCGATATCGCCGGACGAACCGGTGGAGCTGCCGCTCTTTTTCTTGGCCGCCGTATCGGTTTCGGCAATTAGCGCTGTGCGGCCGGAGAAGTGTGCGGCCATGGAGCGAATGGTGGGTGTGTCGAATAACTCGACCATCGATACTTCGTGCCCCAGCAGCAATTCGAGCTCGTGCTGAACCTGAATCGCTAGCAAAGAAGAGCCACCTAGCTCGAAGAAGGTTTCGTCGAGCCTCACAGAGTCGAGCTTGAGAGCCTTCTTCCAGATTGCCGTGATGCCGACCAGCAGCTCCCTATAGGCTGCAGAATCGTCGCCCGCCGTCTCGTCGATGCTATTGTGCTTCGGCTTCGCTGCGACCGAGCCATCGAATTCGCCGTTCTCATAGCGACGCTTCAATTGGCTGCGCTTAATCTTGCCGATTTCCGTTCGGGGAAAATCCTCGGGGCGCAGCGCGACCATGGCCTTGGGTGCTATGCCGATTGCGCGCGCTACGTCCGCGCGCAGGGCTTTCTCCAGCGTCTCCGGGTCGCTGGTTCGTTGTGCATCATCGCGTAGGGCATAGAAGATCACGAGGCTTTCCGTATTCTCTTCGGCCGCGCGCACCCCGACGGCGGCTACACAGTCGCCGGCGACCACGGAAGACTTGCCGACGACCGCTTCGATCTCATGACAGTAGTGATTATTGCCATTGATGATCACCATGTCCTTCTCGCGCCCGGTGACATAGAGTTCGCCGGCTTTTATATACGCAAGATCGCCGGTAAGCAGCCAGCCATCGACCAGCATGCTGGCATTGAGTTCATCTTCTCCGTCGTAGCCGTCGAACACAGACGCGCCTCTAAGTAGCAGCCTGCCCTCCACCTCTTCATCGACGCTGCGGCCATTCTCATCGATGACCTTCATTGCCGCACCAGGGATCACGGGGCCGAGGGATACGAACATATCCGTGTCCGCGGTGTCCTGTAGTCGGAAACCGCTAGACCAGGTGATGCCCGAGCAGGTCTCCACCATTCCGAACGCCGGCTTGAGTGCCCCCTCGGGGAGGGAGAATTGCTGCAGAAGTTCGATGAAACGTCGCGCCGTGGCACTAACGACGGCTTCCCCGGCGTTGACCATAAAGCTCATACAGGAAAGATCCCAGCTGCGCGTGCGCAATTGTTCCTGCCGGTCTAGCATTAGCGAGAATACGAAGTTGGGTGCCCAGGTAATCGACGCGCGCCAAGTATCGATGAGGTCCAACCAACGGGTAGGCTCTTTGAGCACATACTCGATTGGGACATGCACCTGATTTGCTCCAAGTGCCAGCGGCATTACACCTAAGAACACCAACGATCCCGCGTGATCGAGGGACATCCAATTAAGTGTGACGTCTTCGGCGCTGAAGCCATTCATCTGGATCGTCGCGTCCGCCATCGCCAACATCGCCGCATGACTCTGCACAATACCCTTGGCTGCTCCAGTACTTCCCGATGTGAGAAACATTGCCGCAGGATCATCTGGCGCGGGCGTGTGGATCTTCGGAGCGCCGGTATCGGCTAGGCAATGTTCGAAGTCCACAACCGTACAGGCCGCCCCTTCGAGAGTATCTAATAGTTCTTCTATGGGTTTGCACAATGCCGCGGAGGCGAGAACTGCACGGCATTTGAAGCGCACGATCGCCGAGACCAACCTGTCGCTCTGGCTGTTGGGGCGATCATAGAAGGGAGCCGTGTTGAGTGGGACTGGCACGACACCAGCCAGGATGCAGCCCCAGAAACCGATGATCACGTCGAGGGTGCCGGTGAGTTGAAATACCAGCCGGTCACCGGGACACAAGCCTTCACTCTGTAGCCCTGCGCAAAGTTGCGCCGCCCTCTGATAAAGTTGCGCATAGGACAGAGAGTCGGCGCCGCCGCGATTGTCGAGTGCCGTTATCCCTGCGCTTGCTTCTAAGCGGCGCGCGAGCATTAAGGCGACGAGTTGGTTTTCAGGAACGCTAAATCTGACGCGGTCACATCCCTGAACTTCACTTCCATTCTTTTGTGTCACGAATATTTACCAAATGCTAACGAGTCGATCTTCCAGAATGTTTCGCTCTGCCCTCAATTAACGCCGCCACTTGCACCTGCAGCTTCGGGCACCTGTCGGCCTTCTTGGGTATCTAAGATCAAGGGCAAGCCGTTTGCGCTATTGCCGATTACCACGACCTTACTGTTATTGGACTTGGCCAGTTCGAGCGTGGCCTCGATGCCACGCCACTGTAAATAGCTGTCGGTTATTGCGGGCGCGACCGTTTCTTGGAAGTTGCGAATGCCTTCGGCTTCGATCTGCTTGCGTATGCTTTCAAGACGTTCGCGCTCTACGGTGAACTCGAACTGTGCCAACAATTCCGCCTCCGCCAATTTCCTCTCGATGGCGTCTTTCAGGCTTTGAGGAAGCCGTATGCTCGTCATCAAGGTGTCTTGCAAGCGAATAGTGACATCGCTATTAGGCGAAGTTCGTGTCCCTATATGATTGGGCAAGGAGTCCGATGTGATCTCATCGTAGATCCCTGCCTGCACCTCGTTTCTTGCAGTTGTGTAAAGCGCTTCCGCGGGATAGTTCGCGACAGTCTCTCTGAGCACGGAGCCTATTTCGGGAATGAGCATGTTCTTCAGATAACTACTGCCGACGGTCTGATTCAGGATAATGAGGTTCATTGGCACGACCTTCCATCGGAAGGTCATATCGATCTCGAAATGCAAACCTTCTTGGGAGACGACCTGATAGGTCTCGGTGTGATCCATCAAGCGCTCGTCGTACAAATAGAACTTGTCCCAGGGCCAGGTAATTCTCACCCCTTCTGTCACTAAGTCGTTTTGGGTGTCATGGATCAACGGCAGCTGGATGCTATGCCACACCACGGCTCCGTGTCCTGCGGGAACAACGTGCACAACCCTGTGCCACAGCACGATCAGTAAAAACAGCAACAACATTACGGTAAAGATAAACCCGTATCGGAATCGCATGAACACACCATACAAATAATTCTTCACTGGCTGATTCCTCCCCCGCCCTGGTTTTCGGAAGCGAGTGAGATCTTGCCCTCTTCCACATGGTAATGATGATCGGCACAGTCGAAATAGCGATCATCATGAGTTACGACTACTAGAGTCTTTCCAGAATCTCTGAATTCGGGCAGCAAAGTTCGATAGAAGAACTTGCGTGTCTGTGGATCTTGGTCCGCCGCCCACTCATCGAGGATGAGCACGGGTCGGTCTTCCGCTAGCGCCAGCGCGAGTGCTAGACGCTTCTTCTGCCCTGTAGAGAGAGAGTTGGTGTCATACCCTGCACTCAGGTCCTCTGGAAACTTGTCGCGTACTTGTAATCTCGTTAACCAGCTATCCAGACTAGCCAGCCCTTCTAGACTCAACGCGTAAGGCTTGGCGAAGAGATGGAAGTCGGCGAAGACACACGCGAACAGATCACGATAGTTCTGAACTGGGAAACGGCTCACCCGCATATCATCGACACTGATGTCGCCTTGCTCGCGGGGATACAGGCCTGCGAGGAGGCGCAGTATCGTCGTTTTTCCTGAGCCATTGCCCCCGGTGATAAATGTGATGGAGCCATGCTTGATCGAGAAATTAAGATCCTTAACAGTGAACGCCTTCTCGGCATCTGCGCCAAGCGACGAACGATGACTATACTTGACGTTTTCTAGTCGTATCAGGTCGAAGTCCGCTAAGTTCTCGGTGTTGCCGGCCTCATCGGGTTCTTCGTTCTTGGCTAGGCAGGCATCCACTTCCTCTTCGAATTTCATGATACCCAATACGGAGAAGCGGGCGATATTGAGCTGTTGAATACTGCCGATCACGCCGCCGATTGGTCCGATTAGAAACAGTACGGCCATGACGATTCTGGATACGTCGTCTTTTTCTTGAGGATTCAGAATCGGCAGGATGAAAACCACCGCCCCTGCCATCAGATAGGAGGCGGTCGTGCCCGAGGCCAAAACCTCTGCGAACAGCGATGCGCTGGCAGAGCGGTTCTTATAGAGCTGGGAGGAGGCCACGTCGGCGTCTTGAAGGAACTCTGATCGTTTGCTGGTATTGAGCCTGAGCTCTTTGGCGCCCTTGATCCCATCCTCCATCGCGCGATCGAGTTTGGCATTGGAACCGGCCGCCTCTCGCATCGTATCGGAGAGGCGTGCCGAAACGGACAGGTAACCCAATACGGTCGCTACCCCGACGATGCCAGTGAGCAATGCGGCAAGAGGCGACAGGAATACCACATAGAAATACATGAAGATCAGTAGACTGAGGCACTCGACTCCTGCCGTGATAGTGATGATCGACTGAGAGAGTGGCCCGTAATTCTTTATCAAGCCATCGGTTATCGCTTCCTCGGAGAAGTCTTCAATATTCCTCAGTGAAAGCTTCGTGACTTTGCCCACTATTCGCTGCCGCCACTGATGCATGGCTGCCTCGATGGATTTACTAGACTGGGAGATGAGGAAGCGTTGACAGAAACGGTAGCAGACGAGCATTACGAGGAAAGCCATCGCGGCGAATACGGAATATTGCTCTTCCCCAACTAACTTCGATTCCGCGTTGAGGAAATAGACCACTGCGGTACCAAAGGCTGCGCTGAGCACGGCCACACCAAGCAGACCTTTGACCGAGGGGCTGTCGAATTTGGCTGCGCTTAATAGTTTGAACTTGAGCGGATTCTTCCGCCGCGGTGGGGTGAGCCGTGTGAGGGCGCGAAGGAGGGTATCGCCGACTGACGACGGGCCATCCCGATCTGCAGGATCTTGCTCCAGACTCATAATGTCACTCAAAGTGTTGCAAAGGAGCCATCACAGCAGTGTTTATGCAGCGAAATAAACTCAAGAGGTTGTTGGAGGTTTCTCGAACAATTCTACTGGCATGTTATAGTCCATAGCAACCGCCGCGGGTCGAAAAATACAGGTCTAGCTCACACAATGTGTCGTCATCAACCGATGACGAATACGCCTATTTACTGAACAACTTAGATTGGGCAGTTGATGTGGTGCGCCAGCTCGGCGTCGAGCGTCACGCTGGGCTTCCTGAGCCGACGGATTCTGCGTCTAGCTCACAATATCGCTCTAGGTATTTTTATAGAATAATCTCGGCAAAGATTATGTCGCGCTATAAGCTCGAGAGGTGCTTAGATGCTTGCCCCAAGATTCGTACTAGCTAATTGCGCAACAAGATGGCCGCTCGAGCGGCGCGTTGAGCACCTAGGATGATAAGCCAGGACGCACCCCCGATGCAGATCGATAGTGACTGCCGCCAGGTAAGCTGTTACTTCGATATGAGGCTTTTTCAAGAGGATACGGCGGGCCGGTTTGGCCTGCTCTTGCCACAAAGCCTCAGTGGTGCTGTGCGCAAACGCAAAGCGGAATTCCTCGCGGGCCGATACTGCGCCAGTGCGGCGCTCGCGCAGCTCGACGGCAGGCTCGCTGGGACGCTCGAGATAGGCCCGAATCGGGTGCCGCTGTGGCCGCAGGGTCTCGTCGGTTCGATTACCCATGCGCATGCTTACGCCTGGGCTGTGGTCGCATACCGCAATAAGATTCGTTCTATCGGCATTGATTCGGAGTCGTGGATCGAACCGGGGCGGATGGAAGGTGTCAGCCGACATATTCTTACTTCTAGGGAGGTTTACGACGACTGCGAGCCCCTGTTCGAGTCGCAGCAGCACTATTTGACCCTAGTGTTTTCCGCGAAAGAGAGCCTGTTCAAGTGCCTATTTCCACTCTTGAATACGTTTTTCGACTTTCACGCGGCTGCCATCACCCCTCTGCCATCCGGATCGAGGGCAGGCGGGCAGTTCCGCTTCGAGTTACTAAAGGACTTGAATGCAGAGTTCCGCGCGGGATACAGCGGAGTTGGCGCCTACTCCAACTGCACCGAACTTGTTCATACTGCCATTATTTTGAAAGCGTAGGCCTAACTAGCGACAAATTTTCCAAGTCAATAAATGCGGGCTCTTGAGCTGCCTTGATTCGCACCCCGGCTCGTAAAACCGGCGTGAATACCAACTGAGATTATATGGAATCCGCGCGCTAGGTAGTGCCTGCAACAGGGACAGCGCAGTTGCATGCAGCGTGGGCTAAGTGGATGCTTCGGTCGCTTCAGATGGGGGTTGATTCGAGCCGCTAATGACATCCATATTAGCGATGAGCCACTGGGAATAGGCCTCAGTCACCTCTGTTGCGCTCTTCCCCTCACTCGCTATCGGTGCGCCGATGCGCACGCGAATGACTCCGGGCTTCTTCATGATGGTATGGGCCGGCCAGCAATCCCCCGCGTTGTGAATCACAGGCAGTGCCATGGCATTGGCCGAGACCGCCAGTTTTGCGCCGCCGCGGGACAAGTTTTTAACGGTGCCCGCCGGGCTGCGGCTGCCCTCCGGGAAGATCACCACCGAGAGCCCATCGAGTAAACGCTGTTTCCCTTGCACTAGTAAGGAGCGCCCCGCCTCTCGCGGCTTACTGCGATCGATCGCGATTGGTTTCTGCAATCGCATCGCCCATCCCCAGAATGGGATCTTGAGCAGCTCTTTCTTGAGGATTGGGCATACCGGCGAGATCGCATAATACAGATAGATCGTCTCCCACGAGCTCTGGTGAGTACTCAATACCACGACGGGTGAGTCGGGGATATTCTCCTCGCCCTGGATGTCGTAGCGCACGCCACAAGTGACTCGTAGCCAAAAGAGCACGAAGCGACACCATAGCGAATAGATGAAGAAGCGGCGCTTTAAGGGGATGAACCAGAACACTGTCATGCAGGTGATTGAGATGACGATGGTCGCGATGAAGTATCCGGTGTAGAACAGCAAAGAGCGGAGCAGATTAAGGGCATTACTCAATATGGGAACTCAACATTGGGGTGGCGCTGCTTGAAGAAGCGAATCCACATATTCCTTTAGGTTGTTAAAGACGCAGACGCCGTCGAGCTCGCTCTCGCTCGATTCGGCGAGGGTAATTTCGCCCTTACCGGTACGCACCAATACTGGCGTGCAGCCCGCGAGCTTGGCACACATCAGGTCTTTTGCGCTGTCGCCGACGAAGGGCAAGTGTTTGGCATTGGTGCCGAACTCGCACTCGATCTGCTCGATAAGGCCGATCTTTGGCTTGCGACACTCGCAATCGTCCTCGGGGCCGTGGGGGCAGAAGAACACGCCGCTGATCTGGCCGCCCTCCTCCTCGACTAGGCTGCACATCTTCTGGTGCATGGCCGCGAGTTCGAATTCGTCGAAGAAGCCGCGCGAGATGCCCGATTGATTGGTCGCAACGGCCACGGTATAGCCTGCTTTGCTGAGCTTGGCAATTGCCTCGATGCTGCCGGGGATCGCCTCCCACTCATCCACGGATTTGACGTAGTCGTCAGAGTCTTGGTTGATGACGCCGTCTCTGTCCAGAATGATTAATTTCACTTATTCGCTCCGCTGTCTCAGTGCTAGCTTTGATGGAGATAAGAGATATCCGCGACCTGCAGAAACTGCGTGCGCAATGCGCCAAGCAGCTTGATGCGATTAGCGCGCAGGGCAGGATCCTCATCCATCACTAATACCTTCTCGAAGAAATTATCGATTGCCTGCTTGCTGCCGGCCAGAGCCTCTAAGCCAGCGGTGTATTCGCGGCGCTGGAACAATGGCTCCGCGACGAGGCGGCATTTCTCTAGCGTGTCGGCCAATTGTTGCTCGGCGGGCTCTTTGAGCAGGCTTGGGTCTACGGTGCTGTCAGATTCTTTGGCGTCGCCTTGCTTCTGTAGGATATTGGAGACGCGCTTATTGGCGGAGGCCAGAGACTGGGCCTCTGCCAACTGACTGAAGCGGTGTACCGCACGGATTCGCAGATTGAAATCCCAAGGCTTGGTCGGTTTGAGCTGCAAGACCGACTGGAAGACCTCGGCACTGATCCCCTCTGCTTGGTACCAGGCACGGAACCGGTCCAGGAGGAACTCGAATACCTGGGTATCCAAACCCTCGGGCAACTTGAGTGCGCGATACTGTGCGCAGGCATTGCGGATGCATAGCAGGATATCCAGATCTAGCTCTTTCTCTACGATGATGCGCAGGATGCCAAGCGCGGCGCGGCGCAGGGCGAACGGGTCCTTCGAGCCAGTGGGCGGTTGCCCGATGGCGAACAGGCCTACGATGGTGTCGAGTTTGTCGGCGATGGCCAATACACAGCCAGTCGTGGTGCTGGGCAACTGGTCGCCGGAGAAGCGCGGCATGTATTGCTCGTTCAGCGCTAGCGCGACCTCTTCGGGCTCTGCATCGTGGAGGGCGTAGTGATATCCCGCGATGCCCTGAAGCTCGGCGAATTCTGAGACGAGGTCTGTGACTAGGTCGCATTTTGAGAGTAGCGCAGCGCGCTCGCACCATGGCTCAGAGGCCGATAGCTGCGCGGCGATGAAGAGGCTCAATTGCGAGACGCGGGCGGATTTCTCGAACACCGTGCCCAACTCCTGTTGGAAGACGATGGTCTTTAGTTGTTCCTGCCGGGAGGCCAGTGTCCGCTTGCGATCGGTATCGAAGAAGAACTTCGCGTCCGAAAGCCTAGGGCGAATCACCCTCTCGTTGCCGGCGATGACCTGGGCGGGGTCTTTGCTGATGATATTGCTCACGGTAATGAAGTTAGGCAGAAGCTGTTCTTTGTCATCGAGCAGATAGAAACACTTCTGGTGAGACTTCAAGGAAGACACCAGAGCCTCGCGCGGCACGCAGAGGAAATGCTCATCGAAGCGACCCGTCAGCGCGACTGGCCACTCGACTAGGGCGGTGACCTCATCGAGAAGATCCTCCTCGATGATCACGGTGGCGCCCAGCTGCTCGCCCTGCTCCGTCACCAAACGGCGGATTATCTCTTTGCGGGCGTCGTAGTCCACCAAGACGAACGCATTCTCTAGCAAGGCCTCGTACTGCGCGGCCGCTGTAATCTCAATGGTCTGGTCGTGCATGAAGCGATGACCACGGGAGTGTCTGCCAGACTCGATGCCTAGAATCGTCGCGGGCAGTACCTCGGTGCCGAATAACATCACTATCCAGTGCACGGGCCGCACGAACTCTTCCCTGCTGCTGCCCCACCGCATCTTCTTCGGGATGGGCAGAGACGCTAGGGCGCGCACGACGAAATCGGCCAACAGCGCCTTGGTTTCACTGCCCTTGCTGGTGGAGCGGAAGGTGAGTTTTAAGACGCCGTCTTTCTCGACTTGTTCGAGCGCCTCGAGCTCCACGCCGCAAGAGCGTGCGAAGCCCGCGGCTGCCGGCGTTGGCTTGCCGTCTTTATAGGCGGCCGCTACTGCGGGCCCGGTTTTCTCGATGGCCTTGTCCGCTTGCTTCTCGTCTAGGCCAGAGATCCTTACCGCCAAACGCCGCGGGGTAGCAAAGCTATCGATCGAGGAGAAACCAAGTCCTGCTGCCTCAACGGCGCTGCGAATGCCGGCTGTAAACGCCGCAGATAGCTGACGCAGGGCCTTGGGTGGCAGCTCGCCTGTGCCTATTTCTACAAAAAAGTCTCTAGTTGCCATGGTTCCCTGCAGTATCTATTCAAATGGAGCGGCGCGATGCCTGGTGGTCATCGCGTACTGTGCGGCTATGTGTCCAGGTATTGATCTCGTAGCGCCTGCGGTGCCAAGGGAAAGCCCAAGGCCTTGCGGCTCTCGAAATAGGTCTCGGCGACTTTTCGCGAAAGGGCCCTAACTCGCAAGATAAAGCGCTGTCGCTCTGTCACGGAGATGGCGTGGCGTGCGTCGAGTAGATTGAAATAATGCGAGGCCTTGAGTACCTGCTCGTAGGCTGGCAGGGCTAAGCCCTTCTCAATCAACAACTCACACTGTGCCTCGCAGTCGTCGAAGTAGCGAAATAGATTCGGCACGTTGGCATGTTCGAAATTATAGGCGGACATCTCGACTTCGTTCTGGAGGAATACATCGCCATAGGTGACGACGCCATTGGGGCCATTGGTCCATACGATGTCATAGATGCTGTCCACGCCCTGCAAATACATGGCGATGCGCTCGATCCCATAAGTAATCTCGCCGCTTACGGGGAAACACTCGAGGCCGCCTACCTGTTGGAAATAGGTGAACTGAGTCACCTCCATGCCATTGAGCCAGACCTCCCAGCCTAGGCCCCAGGCGCCGAGGGTCGGAGACTCCCAGTTGTCTTCCACGAAGCGGATGTCGTGTATCTTCGTATCGATGCCGAGGCTGACCAATGACTCTAGGTACAGTTCCTGAATATTGGGTGGCGAAGGCTTTAGAAGGACTTGGAACTGGTAGTAGTGCTGGAGCCTATTCGGGTTCTCGCCATAACGTCCATCTGTTGGCCGGCGGCTGGGCTGCACATAGGCAGTATTCCAACTCTCGGGGCCAATGGCCTTGAGGAAGGTCGCGGGATGGAAGGTGCCTGCGCCGACTTCCATATCGAGAGGCTGCATAAGGACACAGCCTTTATTCGCCCAAAATTGTTGAAGCGCCAGAATTAAACCTTGAAAGGTCCCAAGGTCGGGCTGGGGTGCTGTGGCGGACAAGAAACTCTCCGGGGGTAAATATAAGAAGGGCCCGATTATCCTCGATTCTATAGTCAATATCCATACTAGTGGCCCATCCCCCCGGTATGGACCAGTCGCTTTTGCTGGGAGCGCCAACGTACTATAGAATTCGGCCACGCAGATCCACGCGAGAACGGCTAGTTCTTCGGTTGGGAGGCTGGCGTAAAGAGGGTGTCGCTATTCAGAACATAAAAGTCTATTTGCTCATAAGCGTGCTGCGTGTGTGTAGCCTCCTGCCGCTGCGCCTAGCCCATGGTCTGGGCATGGCAATCGGCAAGCTCGCCTGGGTGCGTCAGACGGAGTCGGCTCGCATTACCCGCAAGAATCTAAGCCTCTGTTTCCCCCAGCTGACGGAGCCGCAATTGAACGAGCTTGCGGCGCAAAGCCTAGTAGAGACGGCGAAGACGGCGTGTGAATTGGGCAGGGTCTGGATTCGCTCCGCTCCGCAGGCGTTAGAGCACATCGTTAGAGTCAGTGGGCAGGAGATTCTCGACGAGGCAATCGACGCGGACAGAGGGGTGATCATGCTCGCCCCTCATCTTGGCAATTGGGAGCTCTGTGGCCTGTTTCTCGACAGTCAGTGCCAATCGACCTATCTGTATAAACCGCCGAAACTAATTGCCTTCGAGCAGCGCATGCTCGCATACCGTGGCAGGCTTGGCGCGAAACTCGCCCCTACCACTGCCAAGGGCGTGGCGATGTTGGTCAAGGCTTTGGGCCGCGGCGAGATCGTGGGCATCTTGCCCGATCAAGAACCGAATCCAGACAGCGGGCTCTTTGCGCCATTCTTCGGAGTCGACGCCCTCACCATGACCCTAGTTGCGAAACTAGCCAAACGCACCGAGGCCACGGTGCTCAGTATTTTCGCTAAACGCTTGGAGGAGGGTGAGGGTTTCGAGGTGGTGATCGCGCGGGCCAGGCCCGAGATCGACGCTGTCGACTTAGATGTGGCGGCGCGAGCGCTGAATGCCACCGTAGAGGATTGTGTTCGTCAGGCCCCCAGCCAGTACCAATGGGAGTACCGTCGTTTCAAGCATCAGGCCGACGGCACTAAGAACGCCCTCTATCGTTAGCGGCGCCAGAACATGGGCAGGAAGAGCACCAGCAGTGTGAAGATCTCTAGGCGTCCGAGTAGCATCGCGAAACACAGAATCCACTTTCCGGTATCGGTGACCATGCTGTAATTCTTGGCCACTCCCTCCAGCCCTGGGCCGAGGTTATTGATGGCCGCCCCTACCGAGCTGAAGGCAGTTACCACATCCATGCCCGTGGCGAGCATCGCGAGCAGCAGCGCTAGAAACACCATCACATACATTGCGAAGAAACCCCATACGGAGTCGATGACCTTGTCGGGCACTAGCGTGCTGCCGAGCTTAATAGGGATGACCGCACTGGGGTGAATGAGGCGTTGAATCTCACGCAGGCCCTGCTTGAGAATCAGGAGGATACGAATCACCTTCATTCCTCCTCCGGTCGAGCCGGCGCAGGCTCCGATGATGGACGCGTAGATCAACATATAGGGCAGTACGGACGGCCAGACACTGAAGTCGTCGGTAGTAAAGCCGGTGGTAGTGGCGATGGAGACACTCTGAAAGGAGCCGTGTATCACCGAATCGAACAGCGAGTAGGTATCGGTGAAATACAACACGCTCACGGTCACCACCACAAGCACGATCATCATCGCCGTGTAGAACTGCAGCTCGGGGTCACGCAGATATTGGGTCACACTCTTGGAGCGCCACGCGGTAAAGTGTAGCGCGAAGTTGATGCCGGCGAGAAACATGA
The DNA here is from genome assembly GCA_002416505.1 of Gammaproteobacteria bacterium UBA5078. Classification (GTDB taxonomy): domain Bacteria; phylum Pseudomonadota; class Gammaproteobacteria; order Pseudomonadales; family Pseudohongiellaceae; genus UBA5078. The sequence continues at coordinate 605,093 of DIAM01000021.1, read as the reverse complement.
ACACCGTGGCGATCACGTTAATCAAGGCGCTGTCGAAAAAGCCAAGGCTGGCATCGTGGGTGGAGAATCCGCCGACCGCGATGGTCGTAAAGCTGTGACAGATCGCGTCGAACAAGGTCATCCCCGCTGCCCAAAAGCACAGCGTACAGGCCAGAGTTAGCGCTAGGTAGATATACCAGAGCGCCTTCGCCGTCTCGGCCAGACGCGGCACTAGGTTGTCGTTCTTAACCGGGCCAGGACTCTCCGCGCGGTACAACTGCATGCCACCGATGCCCAGCATCGGCAATACCGCCACCGCTAGGGCGATAATCCCCATGCCCCCTAACCACTGCAATTGCTGCCGATAAAATAGAATCGATTTGGGCAGCGAGTCGAGGCCGACGATAACGGTCGCACCGGTGGTGCTTAGCCCCGAGATCGACTCGAAAACCGCATCGGTTATCGACAGCGGAAGATCGGTGGAGAAGAAGAACGGCAACGCACCGAAGGTGCCTAGCACCGTCCAAAATAGTGTGACGACGAGGAAGCCGTCACGCGTGCGCAGCTCCTTCTTTGCGCCAATGGTGAGGAACCAGAGGACGACGCCAGTGACGAAGGTGACTAGAAGAGACATGGAAAAGGAGCGAATCTCGCCATCGCCGTAGATCAGCGAGACGAGTATAGACGGAAGATTTGCGAGGATGCTGAAGAGCATCAAGAGCAAACCTAGTATTCGACAGACTATGGAAAAATGCATAAGGCTCTCAGAAGAAAGTAAGTCCGACCTGGAATAGACGTTCAACTTCCGGGATGCGCTTCTTGTCCACGAGGAACATGATGACGTGGTCGCCAGACTGCACCACGATATTGTCGTGAGCGATCAATACTTCCTCGTCGCGAACGATCGCGCCAATGGTGGTGCCTTGGGGCAGCTCGATGTCCTCGATAGCCTTGCCCACGACCTTGGATGAGTGCTTATCGCCGTGGGCGATCGCCTCGAGAGCCTCGGCGGCACCGCGGCGCAAGGAGTGAACATTGACGATGTCACCGCGGCGCACATGGGTCAGCAGGCTGCCTATGGTGGCCTGCTGAGGCGAGATGGCGATGTCGATCTCGCCGCCCTGCACTAGGTCTACATAGGCGGGGTTATTAATCAGGGTCATGACCTTTCTCGCGCCGAGTCGCTTGGCGAGCATCGATGACATGATATTGGCCTCATCGTCATTGGTCAGTGCGAGGAATACATCGGTATCTTCGATGCTTTCCTCCAGCAGTAGCTCTTTGTCCGAAGCCTCGCCGTTGAGAATAATGGCGCGATTAAGCCGCTCGGAAAGATATTCGCAGCGCTCGGTATTGCGCTCGATGATCTTGGTCTGATAGCGATTCTCAACGGCCTCGGCTAGGCGTGAGCCGATGTTGCCGCCGCCGGCGATAATGATGCGCTTATAGGGTTTGTCGAGCCGGCGAAGCTCTCCCATAACGGCACGAATATTCTTCTGCGCGGCGATGAAGAACACTTCATCGTCGGCTTCGATCACGGTAGAGCCTTCCGGCATGATGGCCGTGTCGCGTCGAAATATTGCCGCAACGCGTGTGTCGACCGAAGGCATGTGCTCGCGCAGGAAGCGGATCTCCTGCCCTACCAATGGGCCGCCGTAATAGGCCTTTACCGCCACTAGCTGTGCCTTGCCCTCGGCGAAGTCCAGCACCTGCAGCGAGCCGGGCAGATCGATGAGGCGTTCGATGTAATGGGATACTAATTGCTCTGGACTGATCACCACGTCTGCCGCGATCGCGCCGGGGCCAAACAAGTCCTCCGTACTCATATAGGACGCAGAGCGCAGCCGGCAAATCTTCTTCGGCGTCTTGAAAAGGACATGAGCGATCTGACAGGCAACCAGATTGATCTCATCGTTCTCGGTCACTGCCAGCAGCATGTCGGCATCTTCGGCACCCGCAGCTCGCAGTACGTCAGGATAAGAGGGCATGCCTAGGGCGGTGCCGACATCGATGCGGTCCTTGACCTCGCGCAAGAGGTCGGCGTCTGGGTCCACGATCGTGATGTCATTCGCCTCGCTGGCCAGATTCTCCGCAAGAGAGATAGAGACGTGATTTGCGCCTAGAATTATAATCTTCATCTATTGCTGACTCTCCACTGCTGTTAGCACTGCGTCCGTCACACCTAATTTGCTTAAGCGAGCAAAGTAAAATCCGTCGTTGCCTCCGGCCCCTGGAAGCAGCTGTTTACCGATACTGCATTCTACCCCCCATTGACCGTCAATTGTCTCCAGTTTCGCATCGTCGTGTGTAGCGAGAAAACTTTCTACAATGGCGCTGTTTTCCTCGGGGAGCACGGAACAGGTCGAATACAACAGGAGCCCGCCGGGTTCTAGGCAGGCCCAGAGCGATTCTAATAGTTGGGCCTGAAGCTGGCATAGCTTGGGGATGTCACTCGCGCGCCGCAGCAGCTTGATGTCGGGATGGCGGCGAATGATTCCCGTTGCGGAACAGGGGGCGTCGAGGAGGATGCGATCGAAGGCCTTGCCGTCCCACCATTGGCCGGTGTCGCCTGCGTCGCCGACGCACACGGTGGCGCAGAGTTGCAGGCGCTCTAGGTTCTGCTGCAAGCGCTCTAAGCGGCGCGCATCATTGTCGAGTGCGACTAGCGCTTCGAACTCAAAGCCACTCTCGAGAATATGACAAGTCTTTCCCCCCGGCGCGGCGCAGGCATCGAGTATGCGCAAGCCATCGCGAAGGTCGAGTAGGCCGGGTATCAACTGTGATGCCTCGTCTTGCACGCTGCACAGGCCCTGTTCGAATCCCGGGATGTTCTCGACGGGACAGGGGCTGGCAAGATAAACACTTGTCGTCGCCAGAGTGCCGGCGGCCGCCTCTATGCCAGCCTCTTTTAGGTTGGCGAGGAAGTCTTCCATCTCGATGCGTTGGGTATTCACCCGCAGTGTCATCGGGGGGCGCATATTATTGTCTCGCAGTATCTGGGACCAATGCGCGGGCCAAGCGCTGCGCAAACTCTGGATAAGCCAGTTTGGGTGCGCGAACTCACCCTGTGGGCTCGCTTGGCTCTTGTTCACTAGGGCTTCGCGCTCGCGCAGGAAGCCCCGCAAGATGGCGTTGACGAGGCCCTTCGCCCAGTCCTTCTTGAGTGCCTTGGTCGCGGCTACGGTCTCATTGACTACCGCATAGTCGGGAACGCGCAGATGGTGTAATTGGTAGAGGCCGATCAGCATTAGGCAGCGCACATCGTCGTCTTTGCTCTTAAGTGGCTTGCTGAGCAACTGGATAAGTATGGCGTCTAGCTGGAAATACCAGCGGCAGGTGCCAAACACTATTTCTTGTAAGAGTGGAAAGCTGGAGTCGTCGGCGGGGAAGTCTGCGCGCTTTAAGAGGCTGGCCAGAGAGCCTTCCTGTGCGAGGAGTTTGCTCAGAGTGACGGCCGCTTTTGCGCGTAGCTTGCCTGGGTTCATGGCTGGGCTTCGATGTGCGAGCGCAGGTAATTACCCGGGGCTAGGATGTCCTGCCGCGAATTGAGCAGGACGGCGACCTCTTGCACAGTTTTGCCGGGGAACTGCATGGTATGTATCTCTAACACCGAGTCCTTACATGCCACGCGCAGGCTATCGTGGCCATGGGCCAGGATCATGCCCGCGGGGCTGCTATGGGTCTCGTTAAGCGGCGTCGCCTTAATGATGCGAACGCGCTCAGCGTTGAGGAAGCAATAGGCTGGGTTTCTGCCTATCCCGCCACGAATCGTGCGATTGATGAGGGCCGCGGGCTGATTCCAGTCGATGAGCGCCTCTTCTTTGTCGAGCTTCGCGGCATAGGTGCTGAGGCTGTCATCCTGCGTCTGCGCGTTGGCCTGCAGCGTTGGCAATTGCGCGAGGCTCTCGATGAGCGCTTGCGTGCCGACTTGGGCTAGACGCGACTCGAGGCTCTGACGGTCGTCCTCGTCGCGAATCTCGATGGTCGCCTTGGACAGCATCGCCCCAGTATCCAGCCCCTTATCCATCTGCATGATGGTGACGCCGGTGCGCTCATCACCCGCAAGCAGGGCTCGCTCGATAGGCGCCGCGCCGCGCCAGCGTGGCAGGAGCGAGGCGTGCACATTGAGGCAGCCAAGTGGGGGGATATCTAAAACGGCCTGCGGAAGAATGAGGCCATAGGCGACCACGATGAGCAGGTCTGGGTTAAGCGAAGCGAGCACTTGCTGATCCTCTACCCCTCGAAAACTCTGCGGTTGGTAGACTGGCAAGCCGTTCTCGAGCGCGAGCCTCTTGACCGCACTCGCCTGCAATTGCTTGCCTCGGCCAGCGGCTCGATCGGGTTGTGTGTAGACGCCTATGATGCGATGCGGCGAGTCGAGCAGGGCGCGAAGATGCTGTGCTGCAAACTCGGGAGTACCAGCGAAAACGATGTCGTAAGCCTGCATGGAGTATCCAAGAGCAACAAACCGTCGCCCTCGGGCCTACGGCTTATTGTTGATTTTGATTGCCGCTTAGGCGGATTCTTTGTGGGCTTTGACTAGCTTTGAGCGGATGCGTTCGCGTTTGAGAGAGCTCAAATAATCCACAAAGAGTTTGCCATTGAGATGGTCGTTCTCGTGCTGAATACAGGTGGCCAGTAGCCCGTCGGTCTCCATCTCAAAGGCTTGGCCATTACGGTCCAGTGCTTTGACGCGCACCATGCGCGGCCGCGCGACGGTCTCATAGTAGCCCGGCACGGATAGGCAGCCCTCGTCATACTCCTCTGGAGTCTGGTCTATAATCTCAATCTGAGGATTGATGAACACTAAGGGTTCGTCTTTATTGTCCGAGATATCAATAACGATCAACTGCTTGTGTAAGTTAATCTGCGTAGCGGCCAGTCCGATGCCTGGCGCCTCGTACATAGTCTCGAACATATCGTCGATGGTTTTGCTCAGCGTTTCATTGAACTCTGTTACCGGCGACGCTTTCTTGCGCAGGCGCAGGTCAGGAAACTCTAAAATGTCTAATATCGCCATATCGTTTGTAGCCAAAGATCTGTGTTTTAAAGAATTAATTTCTGGACTGTGAACTGCTTCTAGTGCTGAGTATACCTTATTGCTAAGATAACGAACCTCGCCAAGAGATTGAATTGTAATGATGATCGCGCCAAGACTAAAGGGTCTGCTCCAAATTTGCGCTATTGGCGTACTGCTATGCTCGCCGCTGGCCGTCGTTCATGGCCAGAATCTTACGGTGTTCTCCGACTCGCCCGAGGCTTATGTCGTTAAGGATGGCGATACCCTCTGGGACATCGCCTCGCTGTTCTTGGATGAGCCGTGGCGCTGGCCGGAGATCTGGCAGAAGAACCCAGCGGTACAAGACCCCGATCTAATCTACCCAGGCGATGTGCTCAACCTCGTCTATGTCGATGGCAGTCCGCGCGTCGTGATGGAGCGCGGCAATCGTCAGGTGGTTCGTCTCAGCCCCCAGGTTCGTGAGTCACCCCTATTAAGCCCCATTCCAGTCATTGCGCGACAAGCCCTGCGCGGCTTTCTTGCGGAGAATCGCATCGTCGAGAAGGCCGACTACGACAGCGCCCCTTATATTCTCGCCAGCGCCACAGACAATCTCATTATGGGCGCCGGCCATGAGGCCTATGTGCGCGGTGACTGGACTAGCGACGTCAAAAACTATGAGGTGTTCCGCTTAGGCGCCGCCTATATCGACCAAGAGTCCGATGAATTTTTGGGGCAAGAGGTGATCAATCTTGGCGAAATCTCGATCGTCGCCGAAGAGGGCGACGGCTTGAAGCGTGGGTTGATCCTGAGCAGCAAAGAGGAGTTGAAGGCAGGCGATCGCCTGCTGCCACGTGCGAGCAGCCCTCTGGACCCTAGTTTTTTCCCAAGCACCCCGTCGAGCACGATGCAGGGCCAGGTAGTCGGTTTATTAGACAATAAGAGTAAGGCGGCGCAATTCGAATCCATCGTGATCGATCTCGGCGCCCGGGATGGCCTGCGCGTGGGTGATATTCTTAGTATTGAACGGGCGGTAGCGCCCGTGCGCGACCCCATTAGCAATAAGCCCGTCGCGCTGCCGGCAACGCAGATCGGCTTAATGTTGACCTATCGGACGTTTGAGAAGCTTAGTTATGGCGTGATCTTGTCGTTGACTCAGCCCTCCGCCAAGGGGGACGTGGTTAGCGCGCCCTAGTCTCGAGCCTCTGCACCATTGATCAAGGATGATCTTTGTGATGACGCAAGCAAGCCTCTATCGGTGGCTACTACTATATTTCCAGGATGTCCTCCCTCCTCGCTTGCTCGAAGGCTTGTTGCTGCATTGTGGCTCCCCGGAGGCTGTGCTATCGGCGTCTCGCGCCGAGCTTCGCGCCCTTGGTGTGAGCGCAGCCCAATGCGAGGGGCTGAGTAGTTTCGAAGACGACGAGTCCTTGCAGCGCAGCGTCGAGCGGGCCTTGGCCTGGAGTCGAGAGCTGGGGCAACACATCGTTGTGCGATCGGACCCTCGCTATCCTCCACTGCTTAGAGAGATCCATGATCCGCCGCTAATGCTCTTCGTGGTGGGCCAGCCCGAGGCCTTGTTGCGTCCTCAGGTCGCGATGGTGGGCAGCCGTCGCTGTTCCGTCGACGGTCGACACGGCGCCCAGTTCATAGCGCGCGGCCTCGCGGCGCAGGGGTTCTCGATCTGTAGTGGTTTGGCCCGAGGCATCGATGGCGCCGCCCACGAGGCTGCGCTGGACGCTGCAGGAGTCACGGTGGCGGTAATGGGGACTGGCGCCGATCAAGTCTATCCACATGCCCATCGCAAACTCGCCTCTGCCATTGTGCCAGTGGGCGCATTACTGACCGAACTGCCTCTAGGCAGCGGGCCCCAAGCCAGTCATTTTCCCAAACGAAACCGCATCATTAGCGGCATGAGTCTTGGACTAATAGTAGTAGAGGCCGGGCCCAAGAGCGGCACCTTGATCAGTGCGCGGCTCGCGATGGAGCAAAATAGGGAGCTTTTCGCGGTCCCGGGCTCCATTCGTAATCCCCTTGCCTTCGGTCCGCATCGGCTTATTCAGCAAGGGGCGCATCTGGTCGATGCGCCCGAGCAAGTCATAGAGCATCTGCACAGCCTGCTCGGCTCCCAGCTAGCGTTGTTAGCGGAGCATACGGCAGCCTTAGCGCCAGAGTTAGCGGGCGCTGTCGCCCTGTCTGTGGAGCAGGCACGGTTATTAGAGGCCATGGGTTTCGACCCGGTGAGTGTTGAGACCCTCGTGGAGCGCACGGCCCTGCCCCTAAGCGCGGTGCAAACCACGCTGTTGAGCCTAGAGCTACAGGGCGTGGTGCGGCTAGAGGCGGGACACTATGTGCTGAGCTAGGTGTCGCGCTTGCAAGGCGAAACAGACTGCTGTAATTTCACCGCTCTATTTTTCCCCTACCATGAGGACCAGAAATGGATAACGTATTCGTCGCAATACTGATGGGCTCCGAATCAGATTTGCCAGTCATGCAAGGCGCCAGCGATGTGCTGACTAGCCTAGGTGTTCGCAATGAGATGAAAATCACCTCTGCGCACCGCACGCCGGCTGCCACGCAGCAATATTTGGCCGACGCCGAGTCGCGCGGCTGTGCCGTATTCATAGCGGGTGCCGGCCTTGCCGCACACCTAGCCGGTGCCGTTGCAGCCCATACCTTGAAGCCCGTGATAGGCGTGCCTATCGATTCCGGCCCCATGCAGGGCATGGACTCGCTGTTATCGACTGTGCAGATGCCCGCTGGAATCCCAGTAGGGACAGTTGCGATAGGCAAGACGGGCGCGAAAAACGCCGGCTATCTCGCCGCGCAGATTCTCGCTCTTCAAGACCCCGAGCTCGCCAATCGAGTGAAGGCAGAGCGCGAGCAGAAGGCTGCCAACGTGCAGGCGCAAGATCGTGCCTTGCAAGAGTCGCGAAAGTCATGACGGGCAACGCTGGGCTAATCAATGCCGCCCAGATCGCCATGGTTAGGGATTATTTGCTGAGCCTGCAGGAGCGGATCTGCAGCGGCTTAGAGGCGATCGATCAGACTGCTAAATTCCGCACCGATGCCTGGGAGCGCGACGGTGGCGGCACCGGCCGCAGCCGCGTGATTAGCGACGGCGCGGTTTTTGAAAAAGGCGGTGTGAACTTCTCTCACGTGTTTGGCGAGAAGTTGCCCCCCTCTGCCTCGGCCACTCGCCCAGAGCTTGCCGGCCGCTCGTTTCAGGCGATGGGGGTCTCTCTAGTAATTCACCCCAATAACCCGAAGGTGCCTACCTCCCATGCGAATTTCCGTTTCTTTATCGCGGAAAAGCCAGGCGAGGAGCCCGTATGGTGGTTCGGTGGCGGTTACGACCTTACGCCCTACTATGGTTTCGATGAAGACTGCGAGCATTGGCATAGCACGGCGAAGCGCGCCTGTGAGCAATTCGATGCGGAGCTCTACCCTCGCTTCAAGAAGCAGTGTGACGAGTACTTCTATATAAAGCACCGCGAGGAGCCTCGTGGCGTTGGCGGCCTGTTTTTCGACGATTTTAACGAGCTGCCTTTCGAGGAATGCTTCGCGATGGTGAAGACCTTAGGCGACAGCTATTTAGAGGCGTACGGCCCGATTGTGGAGCGTCGCAAAGAGCTTGCCTTCACCGAGCAGAACAAGCGCTTTCAATGCTACCGACGTGGCCGCTATGTGGAATTCAACCTAGTGTATGACCGTGGCACGCTGTTCGGCCTGCAGTCCGGTGTTGGGCGCATAGAATCCATCTTGATGTCCCTGCCGCCAGTGGTGCGTTGGGATTACGACTGGCACCCAGAGGCTGGTAGCGAAGAGGCGCGTTTGTACACGGACTATCTGCGTTTCCGAGACTGGGTTTAGCCGCTTTAAAGGGAGTAGGATTTGGACCGTTACGCTGTCATTGGTAATCCAATCAAGCAGAGCAAATCCCCGTGGATACACGCCCGTTTTGCCGAGCAGACGCGGCAGAGTCTGGAATACGGTGCCTTATTGGTCGCGCTCGAAGACTTCGAGCAGCGTGTCACCCAGTTCTTCGAGGACGGCGGTAAAGGCCTCAATATCACCATGCCCTTTAAGGAACGCGCGTGGGCGATGGCGGGCCGCCACAGCGAGGCGGCGCGCATAGCGGGCGCCGTCAATACCCTATACCGCGATCCGGACGGCACCCTAGTCGGTGAGAATACCGACGGCACTGGGTTGCTGCGCGACCTGAAACACAATCACGGCTTCGACCTGGCCGACAAACGGATTCTCGTGCTCGGCGCTGGCGGCGCCGTGAAAGGAGTTTTTGCCAATCTCGTCGCCGAGAGCCCGAGCGCGATCTACATCGCCAACCGCACTCTGGCGAAAGCCAAGGCACTCGCCGAGGCCGCCCAATCGACTATCGAAATCCACGCAGTTCACTACGACGATATCCCTACCGAGGCCTTCGACTTGATTATCAATGGCAACTCGGCCGGATTGCAAGGTGACTTGCCTGAGCTGCATAGCGAGACAGTAAGCACTAACACTTGGTGCTATGACATGATCTACGGTGTTGGAGATACGAAGTTTCAGACTTGGGCGAAAGCGCTGCGGGCGGAGCAGGCCCTCGATGGCCTCGGGATGCTCGTGGAGCAGGCCGCGGAATCGTTTAGGATCTGGCGTGGCCACGACCCGCAGACCGCGCCGGTGATTCGTGAATTGCGCAGGCTACTAGCTCAAGCTTAATCCGCCTCAACCGTAATCGGACTCCGCCGCCGCTAAAGAGTGCTTGTGCTGCTCTTTTAACTCGACATACTTCCCGGCGGTGTACTGAAAATACTCGAGTTCCGCCTCGCTAAGCTTGCGGATCTTCTTCACCGGCGAGCCCACATACAGATGACCGCTCTCCAGCGTCTTGCCCGGCGGCACTAGGCTGCCACCGCCAACCACTACATCGGACTCGATCGTCACGCCGTCCATCACGATAGCGCCCATGCCCACCAATACCCTGTCACCGATGCTGCAACCGTGCAGCATCACCTTATGACCGACGGTTACGTCATTGCCGAGTGATGTAGGGAAGCCGCCCGGGTTCATGGCGCCATCATGGGTAACATGAATGACGGTGCCGTCTTGGATGCTGCAGCGATCCCCGATGGTGATGGTGTTTACATCGCCTCGTATCACCGCGAAAGGCCACACCGAAGAGTGCTGGCCGATGCTCACCTTGCCGATCACCAGGGCGGCGGGATCGATGAAGGCGGTTCGGTCCACTTGGGGGATTTTTTTTTCGAAAGCACGAATACTCATGGTGATTCTCTGGAGGGTTTTTGGGCTTGTTTGGTAATGTAGCACTGCGTTGCAGTAGTATACAGCTAACAACACCGACCATTAGAGGTAGCCATGAGCCACAACCCACTCCTGCAATTTGACGAAATGCCCAACTTCCCCGAGATCGGCGCCGAGCATATAGAGCCCGCCGTGACGGCAGTGTTAAGTCAAAACAAAGAGGCACTTATCGCGCTATTGGGCAGCGACGCGAACAAAGCCAACCCGGATTGGGATAGTCTCATGACGCCTTTGGAAGAGTTGGAGGACAACTTAGGCAAGGTCTGGTCTACCGCCAGCCACCTCAATGCCGTGACTAATACGGCGCCAATCCGCGCGGCCTATAATAAGTGTCAGCCGCTGATTACGCAGTATTACACCGAGTTAGGCCAGAACCGTGCGCTGTTCGAATGTGTGCAGGCCTTGGAGGCGCGGGCGCAGCAGCTCAAGCTTACTGGCACGCAGCGCAAGGTGCTGAAAGACTATCTGCTGGAATTCAAGCTGGCTGGCGTAGACCTGGAAGACGAAAAAAAGCAGCAGTTCGCAGCAGTTGAAGCCAAATTAAGCGAGTTATCGACGAAATTTAGCAATAATGTGCTCGACTCTACGATGGCGTGGAGTAAGTTAATCGGCGCCCAGAGCGACTTAGTCGGCGTTCCCGAAGCGAGCCTACAGGCGGCCGCAGACCTAGCGCAGAGTAAAGATCAGCAAGGCTATCTTCTAACTCTAGACGCCCCCTGTTACATCGCGATCAGTACTCACGCCGATAATCGCCAACTGCGTGAAGAGATGTATACCGCCTTCACGACGCGCGCCTCGGATCAGGGCGGCCATGACCTGCAGTTCGATAACACCGGCATAATCTCCGAGATCCTCGCTTGCCGGGCGCAGCTCGCTCAATTGCTCGGCTATCATAGTTATGCCCAGGTATCCGTGGCCCGCAAGATGGCGAAGTCTGTCGAGCGCGTGAATGACTTCCTTGCCGACCTCGCCACTCTGGCGGTGCCGGCAGCGCAGGCCGAGTTCGAAGAGTTGAGTGATTTCGCGCTGCAAGAGCACGGCATCTCCGCGTTGCAAGCCTGGGATGTCGCCTACTACAGCGAGAAGCTGCGCAAGCGTAATTTCGATATCTCCCAGGAGGAGTTGCGTCCCTACTTCCCCCTCGCCAAGGTGCAGGAAGGCTTGTTCGCGATTGCCAGCCGCATCTATGGCATCGAGATTAGGCCGAATACTCAGATGAGTAAGTGGAACCCGCTGGTGCAGGCGTTTGACGTCCTGCGTGCAAACGAGGTGATCGCGCGCTTCTATTTCGATGTATTTACCCGCGAGGGCAAGCGCTCGGGCGCGTGGATGGCGGAATGCCGCTCGCGCAGGAAGTTGGCAGATGGCAGCATTCAGACTCCGGTGGCCTACCTCGTCTGTAATTATTCGAAAGGAAGTGAGAAAGCACCCGCGCTTCTCTCGCACAACGAAGTGACGACGCTCTTCCATGAGTTCGGGCATGGCCTGCACCATATGCTGACCGCAGAGACGCATTTGCGTTGCTCCGGTATCAGCGGCGTCGCCTGGGATGCCGTCGAACTGCCGAGTCAATTGATGGAGAACTGGTGTTGGGACAAACAGGCGATTGCCTTGATCTCTTCCCATTACCAGACTAAGGAGCCCCTGCCAGAGGCGCTCTTGAAAAAGCTCCTGCGGGCAAAAAACTTCCAGGCGGGCATGAGAACCGTTCGCCAGCTCGAGTTTGCGATGTTCGATTTCAAGCTGCACCAGTTAGCGGGCCTATTCAATACAGACCTTGTTACACAGGTGATGTCGGATGTGCGAGCACTAACTTCGGTGTATGAAGTGCCGGCCAGCAATCGCTTCGCGAATGGCTTCTCGCATATCTTCGCAGGCGGCTATGCGGCCGGTTACTATAGCTATAAATGGGCGGAAGTGCTCTCGGCGGATGTCTTCTCGGTTTTCACAGAGACCGGCGTGTTCAATCAGGTAACGGGCGAAGACTTCCTTAATAAGGTGCTCTCACGGGGCGGATCGGACGATGCGTCGGTATTGTTCGAGGCTTTTATGGGGCGCGAACCTCAGTTAGAGGCACTATTAAAACAAGACGGACTATTGCGTTAGATCAATTTGACGTGCGGAAGTGACAACTTGCTGCCATAACTGGCCGAAATAGGTGCCAATTCGGACATTGTAGGATGGTATTTCAAAAAGAGTTTTTGCTATAATCCCCGCGCTTCTATTGCGCCCGCATGATTTTGAAAGGGTTTTCTATTTTCCTTGGCCATTTCCGAGGTAGAGCCTTTTAGTTGTATGCGGTTTTGATTGTTTATTCCTGTCTTGAAATTCCACACAGGTGGGCTAGGGTCGTTAAGCATTGTGACCCGCTGCAGGCATTACACATATCGTCGCTGTAATTTAAGCCGTAGGTCTCAGGAGAGCGAGGCCCGAACAAATAACAAAGATTAACTATTAACTCAGCCTTTTTCTAATCAATGGAGACACGGCGAATGTTGCCTAAAGCAAAGCTGTGGTTAGCCCTGACCGTTGCGGCAGTTTCGATGTTCAGCACTAACCTTCAGGCCGCCTGGGATCTAAATATGCCCCAGGGCGTAACCCAAATCAGTCGCGAGACCTATGATCTGCATATGCAAATTCTCTGGTGGTGTGTTGCCATCGGCGTGATTGTATTCGGCGTCATGCTCTGGTCAATCATCAACCACCGCAAATCTAAAGGGGCAGTATCTGCAACCTTCCATGAGAGCACTAAGGTTGAGATCGTATGGACCATCATCCCCTTCATTATCTTGATTCTGATGGCGATTCCAGCAACTCGTGTCCTCACTCAGGCTTACGATAGCTCCGAGTCAGACCTCGATATCCAAGTGATCGGCTATCAATGGCGTTGGGAATATCGCTACCTGCGTCAAGACTCGCTAGAAGAGGAAGTTAGCTTCTTCAGTAGCCTCAGCACTCCGCGTGAGCAGATCAGCAATGAGTTGCCCAAAGACGAGACCTATCTTCTAGAAGTCGACAACCCCCTGGTGATCCCAATCAACAAGAAGGTGCGTTTCTTGGTGACCTCCAATGACGTGATTCACGCATGGTGGGTACCCGATTTCGCCGTCAAGAAAGATGCGATCCCCGGATTCATCAATGAGATCTGGGCAATCGTAGAAGAGCCTGGCGTATACCGTGGGCAATGTGCGGAATTGTGCGGTCTCGAGCACGGCTTCATGCCGATCGTAGTCCACGCCGTACCGCAGGACGAATACGATGCTTGGTATGCCGGCCGCCAGGAACAAGCAGTTGCCGCGCAAGCGATGTCTAACAGCGCGATCACCCGTGACGACGCAATGGCCCAAGGCGAAGCTATCTATAATCGCACTTGCTTAGCCTGTCACCAAGCCGGTGGCGTAGGACTTGCTCCTGCATTCCCCGCACTAGCTGGAAGCAGCGTGGTGAACGGCGATTTGACCGCGAATATTGAGTTGCTACTCAATGGTGTTCCTGGAACGGCGATGGCGGCTTATGCCCGTCAGCTGAACCCAGTAGAGCTAGCATCGACCCTGACCTATATCAGAAACGCGTTCGGCAATAGTACTGGTGATCTTGTCCAGCCAGCCGACGTAAACGCAATTTTAGAAGCACAGTAGAGGACAGTAGACACAATGAGCGCAGCACACGACGATCATCATCACGGTCCAGCAAAGGGTATAACGCGATGGTTGTTTACTACCAACCATAAAGATATCGGTTCCCTTTACCTGTGGTTCAGCTTTGCCATGTTCTTGCTTGGCGGTACTTTCGCCATGGTTATCCGCGCTGAGTTGTTCCAGCCGGGCCTGCAACTGGTAGAACCTAACTTCTTCAACCAAATGACCACCATGCACGGTTTGATTATGGTGTTCGGTGCCGTCATGCCGGCATTCGTGGGACTCGCCAACTGGATGATCCCCATGATGATTGGGGCGCCAGACATGGCCCTGCCGCGCATGAATAACTGGAGCTTTTGGATCCTGCCATTCGCCTTCGCGATGCTCTCCTCCACCCTGTTGATGGACGGAGGTGCGCCGAACTTTGGATGGACTTTCTATGCGCCACTATCGACGACCTATGCCCCGGCATCGGTAACCTTCTTTATATTCGCGGTGCACATAATGGGGGCCTCCTCCATCATGGGCTCCATTAACATCATCGCGACTATTCTGAACATGCGCGCTCCTGGCATGACGCTGATGAAGATGCCACTGTTCGTATGGACTTGGTTGATCACGGCGTACTTGTTGATTGCGGTTATGCCTGTATTGGCAGGCGTGGTCACCATGATGCTATTCGATATTCACTTCGGCACCAGCTTCTTCAATGCGGCCGGTGGTGGCGACCCAGTATTGTTCCAGCACGTGTTCTGGTTCTTCGGTCACCCCGAGGTCTACATCATGATTCTGCCGGCGTTCGGTGTGGTCTCCGCGATCATTCCAACCTTCGCTCGCAAGCGTCTGTTCGGTTACGACTCGATGGTTTACGCGACAGCGTCAATCGCCTTCCTGTCATTCATTGTTTGGGCTCACCATATGTTCACGGTGGGTATGCCGATTGCAGGCGAGCTATTCTTCATGTACGCGACGATGTTGATCGCGGTGCCAACGGGCGTGAAGGTGTTCAACTGGGTGGCGACGATGTTCCGCGGCTCCATGACCTTCGAAACGCCGATGCTATTCGCGATCGCATTCGTGGTGTTGTTCACCATGGGTGGTTTCACTGGCTTGATGCTGGCGATTACGCCGGCGGACTTCCAGTATCACGATACCTATTTCGTCGTGGCGCACTTCCACTATGTGTTGGTGCCGGGCGCGGTGTTCTCGATCATGGCCGCAACTTACTACTGGTTGCCGAAGTGGACCGGCTATATGTACGACGAGAGACTCGGCAAGCTGCATTTCTGGCTGTCGTTCGTCGGCGTCAACGTCCTGTTCTTCCCACAGCATTTCTTGGGCCTAGCAGGCATGCCGCGTCGTATTCCTGACTACGCATTGCAGTTCGCCGATTTCAACTGGATCTCCAGTATCGGTGGCTTCCTGTTTGGCGCCTCTCAGTTGATTCTCTTGGTTGTTGTGATCAAGTGTGTCAAAGGCGGCAAGAAGGCGACTGCTCAAGTTTGGGAAGGCGCGCAAGGTCTGGAGTGGACCGTTGAGTCCCCTGCTCCTTACCACACGTTTACAACTCCGCCAGATCCCAAACTGATCCACGCACAATAAGCGTCGAGTAAACAGAGGATAACGCCATGAGCAAGACGAGTCGTTCGGCCACAAAGAGTCTAGTAAGGAAACTGCTATTCACTGTCGTTGGTATGTTCGCTTTCGGATTCGCGATGGTGCCTCTGTATGATGTGATTTGTGATATCACCGGTTTGAACGGTAAAACCGGTGATCAGATCGTTGCCGTGCAGGAACCTACAAGCGTTGGTGAACGATTAATTACTGTGCAGTTCCTAGCACAGAACAGTGCCGGTATGGATTGGGGCTTCGGTGCCAATGATGCGCAGGTTAAGGTGCATCCGGGCGAGGTAAAGGTCGTGAGCTACTATGCGAAGAATTCGCATAATTATGTGATGACCGGCCAAGCCATTCCGAGCGTTGCGCCAAACGAGGCCGCACAATATTTGAAGAAACTAGAGTGCTTCTGTTTTCAGGAGCAGGTCCTGCAGCCTGGCGAACAGGTCGAGATGGGTATCCGTTTCTTTATAGACGAAAGCATTCCAGAGCATATTACAAAACTAACCCTGTCTTACTCACTGTTCGATATCACAGACTACGAATCGTCTGAGGCAGCAGTGACACTAAGATAATAGTGACAGCATTGATCACCATTGGAGATTGAAAGATGGCCAGCGTAGGCTCCCACGAAACTTATTATGTTCCCGAACAGACTAGATTGCCGTTCTTCGCGTCGATTGGCCTAGTGTTCACGGTATATGGTCTAGGTAGCGTTTTGAATGACATCAAAGCGGCAGAGAGTACCAGCACATCCACTTGGATTGCCTTGTTTGGTTTCGGGTTGCTGTCGTTTATTCTGTACCAATGGTTCAGCACCGTCATTCGTGAGAATCACGCTGGCATGAATAGCGACCAACTCAAACGATCTTATGTTTGGGGCATGTCATGGTTCATCTTCTCAGAGGTCATGTTCTTCGCGGCATTCTTCGGTGCGCTCTACTACGTCAGGAACTTCGCAGTACCTTGGCTAGGCGGCGAGGGCGACAAGGCCATCACGGGTCAAATGCTGTGGCCCGAGTTTGTAGCGACATGGCCGGTAATCGAAAACCCAAATAGCGCCGTGTTCACAAACCCAGAAGAGGCACTCAACGTTCACGAGTGGTCCATTGCGTTCTTCGCAAAATTCCTGCCGTTTTGGAATACCTTAATTCTTATTACATCGAGTGTGACCGTACACTTTGCTCACACCGCGTTGAAGGCTGAGAATCGTAAGCGTCTCATTCAATGGTTGGCAGTAACGGTAGCGCTAGGCGTCGTGTTCCTGTTCCTGCAAGTCGAGGAATATATCGAGGCTTACGAGCACTACGGTCTTACTCTGGACTCGGGCATCTACGGCTCGACATTCTTCCTCTTGACTGGTTTCCACGGGTTTCACGTAACCTTAGGAACATTCATCTTGGCGGTAATGTTGGCCAGAGCCATCAAGGGCCACTTCAAGCCTAACGATCATTTTGGTTTCGAGGCGGCCTCATGGTACTGGCACTTCGTAGACGTCGTGTGGGTTGGCCTGTTTATTTTCGTGTACTTGCTCTAAGAGTTTCGCAACACAGGTTGAGTGAGAGCTATTCGCGACACTCACTCAACCTTGCTCACTACACCTCCCCTACAGCCAGGGCGCGTTCAATGTTAACTCGCCGGTGGTCAAGCCGTAGAATATTAGCGCCATCATAATAACGGCGAGAGTGACGCGGACTCCAAGCGCATATAAGACGCGTTTGGATCTGCCTTGGTCTTTATAAAAAAATACAAAACCAACTATAAGACTAATTAGTATGCCTATTAATAATAGGACGATAATGCTCTTTAGCATGGCGCTTTCCCAAGATTGATGACCTTGCCATGATAGCAAACACAGGCATCGCTAACAGCGCTTTGTAGTTGCACAACTTGTTAATTGCTTAAAACCAAACTTCGCGCACCGAGAGGTCTAAACAGTTTCGCCATGTTTCAACCCGGTTGGAAAATGACCCTGTTCACATTCGCCTTCGCGCCGCTACTGCTATGGCTGGGCCTGTGGCAGTTGGACCGTGAAGTCGAGAAGTCGCGACTGCAGCAAGATTACGACATGCGTGCAGTGGCCCCTGCGCTAGAGCTCGATACGATTGATTGGCAGCGCGAAGACCTGGGCTTCCTAAAAGTCTCGGCGAGGGGCCATTTCGACACAGACACAGTGTACCTGTTAGATAATAAGATACACGAGGGCAGTGTCGGCTATGAGCTGATAAATCCCTTTGTCACCGAGGCTGGGCAGACGGTACTGGTCAATCGTGGTTGGATCGCACAAGGCGCCTCGCGTAGCGAGCTTCCTTCAATCCGTTATATTGAAGAGGCCGTCGAAATACAGGGCAGTATCTATGTGCCGCTCGATGACGTGTTCTTGCTGAATGCTGTCGAAGAAACTGCGGTCACACGAGGCCCTAAAGTCATACAGAGCATACAGATCGATTCTCTCAGCGCCGATCTTGCGAAGAACTTAGCCCCGTATACGGTCAGGTTACTAGAGCGTAGCCCTGGGCTTGAACAAGCCAATTGGCAGGCGGTGAATATGCTACCCGAGAAGCACCGTGCGTATGCGGTACAGTGGTTCGCGATGCTATTCGCCTTGATCGCAATGTTTATTTACTTCGGGTTCAAGAACCCACGACTGAATAGAGACAGAGAAATAGAATGAGTCCAGAGACTAAGAACAAACTGAAGCTTAGCTTCTTGTTGCTGATAACCGCACTCCCCGTGAGCCTTGCCACGATGTCGTTTAAATCGGCGATCGAGAATGGTGATATTGCGGCAACGTCAAATAAGGGACATCTAATCAATCCTCCCGCGGATATCAGCGCGCTCGACATGCGTGACAGTGAGGGCAGCCCCGCCTTTAGGACCTTCGAGGAAGAGCTTGCCACTCTGGACGATACCGAGGAATACGAGATAAAGCCTTGGCTTCTGGTATTCGTTACGGCCCAGGACTGTGCGGCTTCCTGCATGGAGCGCATCCATTATCTGCAGCAATTGCATATCGCCTTAGGGAAGAATATTAAGCGCGTGCGTCGTTACTATGTAAACGCCTCAGGAGTCCCTTTCGATACGCAGACGGCATCAACTCTGAGAGAGGAGTATCCAAGCATGGGCATCACCTATAGTGATGCCGCAATCTTAGAGGGCAATATGTTGAAGGCAGGTGCGCAGTTGTCACTCGCCGATCAGGACTATGTGATACTCATCGATCCCGTGGGAAACGTGATGATGTATTACACCGATGAGCACAGTGCAGAGGACATTATGACCGATCTCGAAACGCTGTTGAAATATTCTAGCTTAGGATAAAAAAAGGCCGGGCGATGTAAAATCGGCCGGCCTTTTTACTGTCAGGGTATTCAGTGTGCCTCGCCCTCATGCTCGCCGATATGGGTCACGGGCAATGGCTCTGCGTTCGGGTTAGCGCCGAAATAATCTACGCGCGCTCCGAAGGTATAGTCCCCTTCTATCGCCATCGCGCCAATCAAGAATAATAGTGCGACTGGCGGCCCTAAGATAGTCAGCACTAGCGCCATCCGCTCCCACATTACGTGCATGAATATCGCGATAATGAATCCTGCCTTCAGGAACATGAAGACTAGAATCAGCGTCCAACGTAAATATCCTTGGAAACCAATATAGTCCACCATGTAGCTCAATGTGCTCAGGATGAAGAGTAGAATCCAAATTTTCAGGTATATCCCTAAGGGATGTTGTTGACCTACTTCAGCCGACATTCGCTCTTCTCCTTACCAAAGATAGAAAAATGCAAAGATGAAAACCCAGACCAAGTCGACGAAGTGCCAATATAGTCCCGCGATCTCCACAATCTCATAGCCTTTCTTGTCGTAATGACCCTTCGCCACTTTGCGCGCGACTACGGCGAGATAGATCACACCACCGGTCACGTGTAAGCCGTGGAACCCCGTCACCATGAAGAAGACAGAGCCGAACTGCGGCGCACCCCAGGGGTTCTCCCAGGGCCTGACACCTTCGCTGATTAACTTAGTCCACTCGAATGCTTGCATGCCAACGAATGAGGCGCCCAGCGCGGCCGTGGCTAGCATTAAGTACATGGTCTTGCGCTTGTCACCCCGATAACCGTAATTCACCGCCAGCGCCATGGTGCCGCTACTGGTGATCAGGATAAAGGTCATGATCGCGATAAGAATCAGTGGAATCGGATCGCTACCAAATAACGATAGTGCGAACACATCGGTCGGCAAAGGCCAAGGCTCCGCGGTGGTCATTCGTACCGTCATATAGCCGACGAGGAAGCAGGAGAAGATAAACGTGTCACTTACGAGGAAGATCCACATCATCGCCTTGCCCCAAGGGACGTGATAAGTCTGCTTGTCGGATGTCCAGTCGTCTACGAGACCGGGCAACCCAGACTTTGGCGTGTCGAGATTACTTGCTACAGCTTCACTCATACCTAAGTTCCCATGTGATTAAACGTGTATTCGTTCTCAATTCTCAATCAGGTGTTGGCTAGCACCGCGAATATGAGCACCCAAAGCACTAACAGGAAGTGCCAGTAAGTAGTACATAGTTCCACGCTGTGTTTAACGCTGGCCAGTTCCGCCTGACTATAGAACCGGAAAGTCGTCTTACTCCAGACCCAAAGGCCGCCCACGATGTGAACGACATGCAAGCCGGTGAGCAGGTAGAAGAAGGCACTCGCTGGACCGTTCGCGACATCAAAGCCGTTGCTAGTGAGTTGCTGCCATGCCAGTGCCTGCCCAATGACGAACAAAACTGCGCATAGGCCACCTGCTACAAACAGCGCTCGCGCTCTCGCGAAATTCTCGCCCTGCGCGGTATTCCTCGCGAGTTGAAACAAGACGCTGCTAAGGATCAGGAATGCGGTGTTGACCCACAATAAACCCGGATCGTTCATTGGCACCCAGTCGCCAACTTCCATGCGCACGTAATAGGACACAGCTAGCAGAGAGAAGATCACGCCAACGACCACCAGGAACAGGGTCAGGGCTATGCGCTCACTCGAGGAGGCAAACGCCGACTCTGGACCGGTGCCAACAGTGGGTGAGGTGTACTCCCAGGGTTTGGCTGTCACATTCTTATAAAAGCTCATGCTCTATCTCCTGCTCCGAAAATTCCGGAGCGACTACGTTAATTTGCTAGTGGACCTTCCTTCATTTCCGTTTCGTGGTCGTGGTCTTCGGATACACCGAAGTCACCTGGCACGTTCTGGGGAATGAAGTCTTGAGGATAACCAGGCACGCTATAGTCATAAGCCCAGCGATGGACTACCGGTAGGTCTGAACCCCAGTTGCCATGCTTCGGTGGCGTTTCTGTCGTTTGCCATTCCAGAGATGTAGCGCCCCAAGGATTATTACCCGATGGCTTGCCATTACGCAGACTCCAGAACACGTTGACGAAGAACAGTATCTGCACCGCGGCTACGAATAGCGCCGCGACGGTGATATTGGCATTGAGCGCCTGGGCCGATTCTGGAATGAAATCCGTACTCCCCATTGCGTAATAACGACGTGGCACCCCGAGGAAGCCCAAGTAGTGCATAGGCAGATAGATCGCGTATGTGCCTAGGAAAGTACACCAGAAATGCACCTTGCCGAGGGTCTCGTTCATCATGCGACCGGTGATCTTCGGGTACCAGTGATATAGAGAGGCAAACAACACTAGCACCGGGGAAACACCCATCACCATATGGAAGTGGGCAACCACGAAGTAAGTGTCGGAAAGCGGCAGGTCGATAACCACATTGCCTAGGAAGAGTCCGGTGAGGCCGCCGTGGATGAACGTGAACACGAAGCCGATGGCGAACAGCATCGGCGTATTCAGGCGGATATCGCCTTCCCAAAGCGTCAGCACCCAGTTGTACACCTTCATCGCCGTAGGGACGGCGATGATCAGGGTCGTTGTGGCGAAGAAGAAACCGAAATAGGGATTCATGCCGCTCACATACATGTGGTGTGCCCACACGATGAAGCTCAATCCGCCGATGGCGATAATCGCCCACACCATCATTCTGTAACCGAAGATGTTCTTGCGCGCATGGGTACTAAGTACGTCGGATACTAAGCCGAATGCGGGGAGTGCCACGATATACACTTCGGGGTGCCCGAAGAACCAGAACAAATGCTGGAACAGGATCGGGCTGCCACCGTTGTAGTCCAATTGCTCGCCCGCCGCCATGATCGCCGGCATGAAGAAACTAGTCCCTAGCGTAAGGTCGAAGGTCATCATGATGGCGCTCACCAGCAGCGCGGGGAATGCAAATAGGCCTAGGATGGTAGCGACGAGGATGCCCCATACCGACAGAGGCAGGCGCATCATGGTTAGGCCCTTAGCGCGAGCCTGCAGAACAGTGGTGACATAATTCAGGCCACCCATAGTGAAGGCGATAATGAATACGCCTAGCGAGATCAGCATCAAGAGAATGCCGGTGTCGTGGCCTGGAGTACCGGGTGTAATTGTTTGAGGCGGATACAATGTCCACCCTGCCCCGGTCGGGCCGCCGGTCACGAAGAAGCTCGACATCAGAATCAAGACAGACAGAAGGTATACCCAGAAGCTGAGCATGTTCAAGAAGGGGAACACCATGTCCCTAGCGCCACACATCAAGGGGATTAGATAATTACCGAATCCGCCGAGGAACAAAGCGGTAAGTAGGTATACCACCATGATCATGCCGTGCATCGTGACGGCCTGATAATAAGAGCTTGGGTCAATCAACGTAAACGAGTCGGGAAAGCCCAACTGCAGACGCATCATCATAGAGAGCACTAACGCAACTAAGCCGACGCAGATGGCCGTGCCGCCGTATTGGATTGCAATGACCTTGTGATCCTGACTCCAAACGTACTTGGTAATAAACGTGTGTGGATCGTGTAACTCATGGTCTTTGTCTTGATCGGCTAAAGGGACGTAAGCCATTAATAATTCCTCCTGACTCGCTTGCTGCAGTTCGCACGGAGTGGGTGGCAACCTCCGTGCGTGCTATTTTTTTTTAACGGTCGAGCGTTGCTTCGTATGGTTCTTTACTGCAATGAATTCAAATAGGCGATCACATCATGCATTTGCTGCTCGTTGCGCATTGCGGTCGCAAATGAAACCATTTGCTCGCCGTAATCGTCGTCAGTATGGGCGCCACGAATCTTCGCCTTGAAATTCGCAAGCTGCGTCGCGACATACCAGTCACTCATCCCCGCTATGTGAGGAGCATCGGTTGCCCAGCTACCCGTGCCGTCGTTGCCATGGCAGGCGGCGCAGTTTGAGTTGTAGATGGCCATGCCGCGAGCGCTGTCACCACTAATGGTATCGGGTGCATCCGTCACAGCTAGTTGGCTGATGTACGAGGCCATGTTGCGAATAGCCTCGTCGCTATTGAGCATTCCAGCCATTGGTGCCATCTGACGACCATAGAGGTCTTCCGGATGAGCGCCACGTATACCTAGTTGGTAATACTTAAGTTGACGCTCGAGATACCAAGTCTGCAGTCCGTTCAGTCGTGGAGCGTTCAGCGCGGGATTGCCCTCAGCCTGTTGGCCGTGGCAGCTCGCACAAACGGCGTACTGTGCCTGGCCCGCGGCGGGAGTGGCATCTGCGCGTGCGTTGAGTTGAGCGAATGTGGTCTGATTGCTAAGCCAAGTATCATAGTCGGCCTGCTCTGCTATCACGATACGACCGCGCATTACGTGGTGGCCGATGCCGCAGAGCTCCTCACACAAGATGTCGTATCTGCCCACCTCGGTTGGCGTGAACCATAAATAGGTCACCATGCCTGGCACCATGTCCATCTTCACGCGGAACTGAGGGACGGTGTAGTTGTGCAATACGTCCTTGGAGCGGAGCAAGGCCTTAACAGGCTTACCCACCGGCAAGTACATCTCTGGGTCTTTCACGAGGATGTCGTCTTGTCCGTTGGGATCATCTGGATTGATTCCGAATGGGTTCGACTCGCTGACAAAGCGTGTGTCCACTGTGCCCAGCTGCCCGTCGTTGCCTGGGTAGCGGAAGCTCCACTGCCACTGTTGGCCCACGACTTCGTATTCCGTCGCCTCGTCCGGGGGGGTCACGAACTGCGCCCAGACAAACAAGCCTGGTGCGAGCATCGCGATAACGCCTAGGGCGGTGACGACCGATAAGCCGACTTCGAGCTTATGGTTCTCTGGCTCGTATACGGCCTTGTGGCCCGCTTTGTGGCGGAACCGGTAGACGCAATACGCCATGAACAGGTTAACCAGGACGAATACGGCACCGGTTACCCAGAAGGTGAGATTGATGGTGAAGTCGATGCTCCCCCAGTTGGACGCGATAGGAGTGAACCACCAAGGACTTATGAGGTGAAACACGACCGAGCCAACGACCAATAGAACCAAAGCAACTGCTATAGCCATACGCTGTTAATCCTTGTGAAAAATGGGTACATGACGGGCGACAGTTGGGAGGACTGTGCGGATATTTCGGGCGCAATAGGAAGTACGCAGTATTGAGAGGCAATACTGGGGCGGGCGTCGGTTGACGCCGATAATGACCGGAGATAAGGGTTCCGGGAATTAGAGAATAAGAGAGTCATTGCTAGTCCCGTCCTTGAGGACGGTCCAACAATCTAATAGCGATACTGCCAGCAAAATTCCAGTATTGGTGATGTTTGCTTGGACTAAAGTCACGCAGTTGACTACGAACGGTACGAAAAATCGCGTTCACAACGTCGTTCCCTCCTTTATTATTATTAACGGATGGGTACTCAACGTCATACATAAATCGTCGAAGTTAAATAGATCGATTAGCGAAATATTCAACATTTTTGATCGTATATTATTGTCAAAATGTCCGCAAGCTGTTTTATCTGGGCGTTAGGCCCATAACATAGCTGCTACGGATGCCCATAAAAAAGGCTCAGTAAAGGAGGTTTATGTCCTTTGACTGAGCCTAGGGCTGTAGTCGACTTGGAATATCTTTTAAGGAGTTCGACTCACGCAGTGCTAAAATCAGGCCTTACTGAGCTTGATCTCGGCAAAGGGGTTTAAGAAGTTGGCATCAACGGCGGCGAGATCGGCCTCTGCATGCTTGGCCGCCATCATCTTCTTGATGGCCTCTTCTTGATGTTTCTTAGCATAAATCAATATCAGGTATTTCCCTGCATCGATGTCGGCACGGAAATTAGCCAGTTTCTTGTTTTCGCTGGCAATCCCCACTAAGCCGCCCACCCAGGCACCGAAACAACTCAGCACAAACACGATGGCGACATAGCCGAACCAATGCATGTCTGGCCCGAATGGCTCTATGACCGAGGCCAGACCTGCCGCTACGAGTCCGGCGGTAAAGCCAAGCGCTGCGCCTATTAGGCCATCGCGGATCACATCCAGTGTTTCGATATAGTTGCTGGAGTGTAGTTTCTCTTTACTTAGCTCGCTTTCATTCTTGCTCACGATATGGAGAAACCAATCATCAACGCCAATGTCATGCAGGTCGTCAGAAATCTGTTGCGTACTTTTCAGGGTAGGTGACAGGTAGTAAACGCATTTCATAATACTTCTCCTACTTCTTATTTGATGTAAATACTGCTGGCTTGCCTTTAGAACGACAATGTTCTCGTGTGTTGAATTTACTTTACATCTTCCTATTTTGATTGTCGCCATCTTTTTAAGCGTGGTTTAGGGCGTCAAATCAAGCCGTAAGGGCCTTTAGGCTGGGCATTGAAAGCGACTGCGTTACTACATAGTTTGGGGTGTATGAGTGGCATTTCAAGGCAGCGCTGCGGGTGCTGTGCGCAGGTGGGCAAATATTCGGGAGGTTTCTTGAGCCGAAATTTAGTACAATCCGTGGCCCCATAGGTGTACGCTACCCGGATATTCCGAAAATCCCGGCATTGAGACGACGTGTTTTAGAGAAGTGAGGCAATCGGTGACAGAACTGGTTAATAAACAAGAGGTTAGCTGGCGAGACTTTTACGAGATGTGCAAGCCTCGTGTGGTCATGCTGATGATTCTGACGTCGCTCGTCGGCATGTTCTTAGCGGTACCCGGCATGGTGCCCATCGATATCCTGATCTTCGGCAACATCGGCATCGCCCTGGTTGCGGGCTCCGGTGCGGTAGTCAATCACCTGATCGACTATAAAGTCGACTCGCTCATGAAGCGCACCCACAATCGCCCTATTCCACAGGGCCGTGTCGACCCCAAGCAAGCGGCGATGTTTGCCGCGGCCATCGGCATCGCGGGCATGCTAATCCTGCTATTTCTAGTAAACCCCCTGTGTGCATGGCTAACTCTCGCCTCATTCGTCGGCTATGCCTTCATCTACACGGGCTATCTAAAGCGTGCAACTCCGCAGAATATCGTCATCGGCGGCCTATCCGGCGCGATGCCTCCTCTGTTGGGCTGGGCAGCGGTAACCGGGACTATAGAGCCGGGCGCATTAATCCTAGTGTTGATTATTTTCGCGTGGACGCCCCCTCACTTCTGGGCATTGGCGATACACCGCAAAGATGAATACGCGAAGACTGGCATCCCCATGCTTCCGGTTACCCACGGCGAGCACATCACCAAGATCCACATCATTCTGTACACCGTGATCATGTTCTTGATCACGCTTCTGCCCTACTTGACTGGCATGAGCGGGCCGCTCTATCTACTCGCTGCCGTGGTCTTAGGCTTGGGCTTCTTGGGCTGGTCGCTGTTGCTGATGTTTAAGCCGAAGCCCTCCACCGCGATGGATACCTTTCGTTATTCCATCGTGTATCTGATGGTGTTATTCGTCGTATTGATGATCGATCACTATCTGTAGTACATCCACCTTTTTTGCAGCGTAACTAAACACCATGAATCGAAATATCAAACTGACTGTCATCCTATGTCTCGCCTTCGTTGTGTTAGTAGTGCTACTGACCTACCTGCGCATCACCCGCAATAACAGCGCAGCAACGATGAGCCCCGAGGATTTGCGCGAACTCGGCGCGCTCGTGTATGAGACGCCGGTTACCCTCAGCGCGTTCGCCCTGAGCGATCAGCAAGGGCAGCCGTTTACAGAGGCGAATCTCAAGGGCACGTGGACCCTGTTCTTCTTCGGCTTTACCTCCTGTCCCGATATTTGCCCATTGACCCTCACCGAGCTCAGTCAGTTCTATCGTGAGCTTGAGAGCTCTGGCAGCAATCTCGATACCCAGGTGGTGATGGTTAGCGTCGATCCGCAGCGCGATAGCACCGAGAAGCTGGCTGAGTATATGGGCTCGTTTCACCCAGACTTTATTGGACTAAATGGTTCCTTTGAGCAGGTATCGAAGCTGGCGAAAGAGTTGTTCATCGCCCATACGCCGCCGCCATTGCCAGCAGACGACGCCCATGCCGGGCATGGCGCGATGGACAGTGAGGACTACCTAATCGATCATAGTGGCAATATCTTGATCATCAATCCTGAGGGGCTCTATCAGGGCTTCTTCGATACCGCGATTCAGGACGATGAGCTAAGCAGCGCATACAAAGCGATTCGCGCAGGCTATTGAGCCCTGCGCCCGAGCAGCGCCGGGGCAAGATAAGAGAGCAGGAACAAAGCGCAGGCGGCCACCACGATGGAAGGGCCGGCTGGCGTATCCAGATAGTAGGACATGAGCAGACCGCCACACACGGCAAGCCCCCCCACCACACTCGCGCCTAAGGCCATTTGTTCCGGAGTTTCCGCCAACCTGCGCGCCGCCGCAGGGGGAATAATTAGCAGTGAGGTGATCAGCAATACGCCGATGATCTTCATGGATACCGCGATCAACAAGGCCACCATCAGCACCATCATCGCGTGCAGCCAATCCACTGGAACGCCCTCCACGCGTGCGAGTTCTTCATGGACCGTTACGGCGAGTAGGCTGTTCCAATACACGGCTAGAAGCGTGGCAACAAGCGCGGCACAACCCGCAATCCACCAGAGATCGGTTGTGGAGATAGTGAGTAGATCGCCGAACAAATAGCCGGCCAGGTTAATCTGCACGGTGCTAGAGAGTGATAGGATCAGCATGCCGAAGGCGAGCGTGCTATGGGCAAGAATTCCTAGCAAGGTGTCCGTGGAAAGCGTTTTATTGCGCTGCAATAAAATGAGGATGGCGGCGAATAAGACCGAGCTGCCGATCACGGCGAGTTGAAGATTGATATCGAGTAGTATGCCGATGGCGATCCCAAGTAGTGACGAGTGCGCGAGTGTGTCGCCAAAATAAGACATTCGACGCCATACTACGAAGGCGCCCAAGGGCCCTGCGACGATCGCGATACATAGCCCGGCCAATAAGGCGCGTACAATAAAGTCAGTCATGCGTGTGCTCGACAACCTCGCCGGTAAGGTCGTGGTGATGATTATGGTGGTGAGTATAGACGGCGATATTCTTTGCGTCTTTCTTGCCAAACAGCGCGAGATACGAAGGGTCCATGCTCACCTGTTCAGGGTGGCCGTGGCAGCAGATGTGATGATTCAGGCAGATCACCTCGTCGGTCTTGGCCATTACCAGGTGTAGATCGTGGGAGATCATCAGCACGCCACAGTTGTGCCGCGAGCGGATATCGTTGATCAATTGGTACAGATCGGCCTGCCCTGCTACGTCGACGCCCTGAGCGGGCTCGTCCAACACTAACAGTTGAGGGGTCTGTGACAGTGCGCGCGCCAGGAGCACTCTCTGCATTTCGCCGCCAGAGATCGAGCGCAGCTGGTGGTCCATCAGGTGCCCAATCTGCACCTCTTCGAGAATTGCATCGATAGGCGCGCTGCGTGTGTGTCGCGCGAGCTGCAAGAAGCGCCGTACAGTAATGGGCATCGTCGGTTCGATATGCAGTTTCTGGGGCATATAGCCGATGCGTAGATTTTTGGGTTTTTCGACACTCCCGCGATGGGGGGCGAGCAGGCCCAAGATAATGCGCACCAAGGTGGTCTTCCCAGCGCCATTTGGCCCGATTAGAGTCACTACCTGGCCTTGCTTAACGGTGAGGCTGACCTCCTGCAGCACTTGGCGATCGCCAAACTGTATGCTGATGTCTTTAGCCTTTACTAGGCAAAGATTGTCCATGTGCGCGTGTCCTTCGAATCCGCAATTACAGTGCAGCGCACTGGAATTTCATAAGTGGTATATCATAGCATTACTTTCCTTTGCCCGATCCTAGAATACGCCCATGTTTATTAGCCGTTTCGCCAAGCAAACCCTTCTGCTTATGTTCTTGCTTTCGCCGGCGCTGAGCCACGCCCAAGCTACCGTCTTGGCGAGCGTCAAGCCCTTGCAGCTGATCGCCGCGGCCATCACCGATGGCGTGTCTACCCCGCAGTTGTTGATCCCAGCCAATCAATCCCCACACAATTTCAGTCTGCGCCCATCGGACGTGAGCCATCTCACGCAGGCCGATATCGTGCTGTGGGTCGGCCCAGGCCTGGAAACCTACTTGGCGAATATGTTTGCGCAGGAGGCGCAGCGCGATCGGCTGCTCGAGGCGGCTGCCGTGCCGGGCATCGTGCTTCTGGATCTGAGTGAGCACGCCCATGCGCACTCCGCCGGGGAGCACTACGATCCACATCTGTGGTTAAGTACCGCGAATGCGCGAGTGCTAGCGAGGGCCTTGCACGCCAAGCTCGTGGTGCTGGATAGCGCTAATGCCACCCAGTACGACGCGAACCTGCAGCAATTTGAGGCCGCACTGGCGCAGCTAGACGAGGCATTGCAGCAGCAGTTTGCGACGCTGCGCGAGGCGCCATTCGCCGTCTTCCATAATGGGACGCAGTATTTCGAAGAGCAGGTGGGCATCGCGCATCGCTTCGTCCTAGTGCCCGATCACGAGATTCAGCCGGGCATACGCCACTTGCTCGCACTGCGCGCCCAATTGGCCGAGCGGCCACTGAACTGTCTATTCGAGGACATCAATTCGAATGAGGCCACGATCGACACGGTGTTTCAGGATAATCCAGTGCGCCGCGTCATGCTCGATCCCCTCGGCGATGCCGTGGCCCTGAGCAAAGTGGGCTATCTACAACTCATCAGTACTATGGCCGGCGCGATACAGCAGTGCCTCAGTCCGCAATAAGCGCAACGCCCTGTCATAGGCAGGCTAAGCAATAGGAACAAAGTCTATGGACACCAAACCCGCTCCGGACATCGACCTCATTCTCGTCGATGGCTCCTCGTATTTATTCCGGGCCTTCCATGCCTTGCCGCCGCTGATTACCAGCAAGCAGCAACATACCGGCGCCATCAAGGGCGTGATCAACATGATCCGCAGCTTGGTCAAGACCTATCCAGATAGCCGCATCGCCGTGGTATTCGACGCCAAGGGCAAGACCTTTCGCAACGATATCTATGCCGACTATAAGGCCCACCGCCCGCCCATGCCCGATGAGCTGCGCTCACAGATCGAGCCGATACACGCGATCATCAAGGCCATGGGCCTGCCGATCCTGGTCGTCGATGGCGTGGAGGCCGACGATGTGATCGGCACACTGGCCACCCGTGCCGACGCGACTAATATACGCACGCTAATCTCCACGGGGGATAAAGACCTCGCGCAGCTAGTCACCCAACACGTCACCCTAATCAACACCATGAACAACGAGGTTCTCGATCCGGAGGGCGTGTGCAAGAAGTTTGGCCTAGGCCCGGAACGGATAGTGGAGTATCTGGCGCTGATGGGAGACAAGGCGGACAATATTCCTGGGGTGCCTGGCGTTGGTCCCAAGACCGCGCTGAAGTGGCTGCAGGAGTATGGCTCCCTGGACGGGCTGCTGGAAAATGCCGACAAAGTCTCGGGCAAGATCGGCGAGAGGCTGCGGGAGAATATCGCCCAGCTATGGCTCTCGCACGAGTTGGCGACGATCAAGCGCGACGTGCTGCTCGATGTCGAGATCGAACAATTGGTCCATGGCGAGGAAGACTTGGAGGCGCTGCATGAATTGTTCAGCACGCTCGAGTTCAAGTCCTGGATAAAAGAGGTCGAGAGCAAGGGCGCCGTCGGGGCCGCAACAGCACCGGTGCAAGGGGCAGGCGCTCATGCCGATCTCGCCGCTGACAATGCCCTGGACAGGGCGCCCGTCGAGACTGTTGTGGACGGGGTGCTGAGTCTCGAGGCGCTCGATGCCTGCATGCAACAGATGCGCGGCGCCGCAAATTTCGCGATCTCCCTGGAGACCGATGGTGCGCACTATATGGATGCGGTCATCATAGGCGTCGCCCTTAGCGCCAGCCCCGGCCAGGCCTTCTATATTCCGCTAGGGCATGATTCGCTGGAGTTTCCGCAACAGCTCGATCGCCAGGAGGTGTTGGGGCGACTCAAGCCGATGTTCGAAGATGCGAGCCGCCACAAGGTAGCGCACGACAGCAAATACATTACCCATGTGCTCGCCAACTATGACATCAATCTCGACGGGCTGCGTTTCGACACGCTCACCGCCTCCTATGTGTTGAACTCGGTGGCGATCGATCACCAATTGCATAAGATCGCGGCGCACTATCTAGGGCTCGATGCGCAGTCGCTCGACGAGTTGCTGGGTAAGGGAAGATCCAAACTCACCATAAGCCAGCTCGACTACGATGGCGTGCGTGCCTATGCGGGTCGCAAGGCCGATCTGGTCTTACGCCTTAGCCAAGACTTGGCGGCTCGGCTCACGC
>DIAM01000021.1:305117-573762 GCA_002416505.1 Gammaproteobacteria bacterium UBA5078 | reverse complement strand
CTTGGCGGCTCGGCTCACGCAGACGGGAGAGCTGGCGGGCCTGCACAAGTATTACGAGATGGCCTTGATTCCGGTATTGCAGAGGATGGAGCGCAACGGAATCCTAGTAGACCCGGAGGTGCTGGGCAAACAAAGCCAAGCCCTCGGCGCAAGGCTGATCGAGGTAGAGCGCGCCGCCTTCGAGTTGGCCGGCGAGGAGTTCAACTTAGGCTCGCCTAAGCAATTGCAGAGAATCTTCTACGAGAAACTGCAACTGCCGGTGTTGAAGAAGACGCCGAAGGGGCAGCCCTCCACCGCCGAGCCGGTGCTGCAAGAGCTAGCCTTAGAGTACGAGCTGCCTAAGCTCATCACGGACCATCGTGGCCTGAGTAAACTCAAGTCGACCTATACCGACAAATTGCCGCTGGACATCAATAAGCGCACCGGGCGAATCCATTCGAGCTTTCAGCAGGCGGTTGCCGCCACCGGTCGCCTCTCCTCGACGGACCCAAACCTGCAGAATATTCCCATCCGCACCGCAGAGGGCCGCAAGGTGCGCCAGGCGTTTATCGCCCGGCCAGGCTATCAATTGCTCGCGGCGGATTACTCGCAAGTAGAGCTGCGCATCATGGCCCATCTCTCGGGCGATGCGGGTCTACTCAAGGCCTTCGCGAACGCGCAAGACGTGCACCGCGCGACCGCCTCCGAGGTGTTTGCCACGCCATTGGAGGAGGTGAGCACCGAGCAGCGCCGCCGCGCCAAGGCGATTAACTTCGGCCTAATCTATGGGATGTCCGCGTTTGGCTTGGCGAAGCAGCTCGGTATCGACAGGCAGAGTGCCCAGCACTATGTGGACCTCTATTTCCAGAAATACCCGGGAGTTCTGCAGTATATGGAGCAGACCCAGGCCTATGCCGATGAGCATGGCTATGTGGAGACGCTGTTCGGGCGTCGCCTCTACCTACCGGATATCCACGCGGGCAATGGCATGTTGCGCAAGGCCGCACAGCGCACCGCTATCAACGCCCCCATGCAGGGCACGGCGGCGGATATCATCAAGCAGGCGATGATCGATATAGCCCATTGGTTAGGCACGGGTGTCTTGGATGCACGCATGGTCCTGCAGGTACACGACGAACTGGTGTTCGAGGTGGCGAAGGACGACATCGACTTACTCAAGGATGGGGTGCGCTTCAGGATGGTGAGTGCGGCGTCGCTACACGTGCCCTTAGTGGTCGATGTGGGTATTGGCGACAATTGGGACGAGGCCCACTAGCGCCTATGCGCTAGCGGGTGCGGCTGGAATCTGCGGCTCAGACTCGGGCTCGGGCTCTTCGAGCCACTTATTCAGCGTGGCTTCCAGGCTTTCGACGCCGGTCTTCTGCAGCGAAGAGAACAGCTGGATAGAGGCGTTAGGGAATTGCACTAATTCCTTGCGGGCACCCAACAGGGCGTTCTGGGCCGCGCCGCGCTTTAGCTTGTCAGACTTGGTCAGCAGCACATGAATCGGCAGGTTCGACTCGTGTGACCAGTTGATCATCATCAGGTCGAAGTCTTTGAACGCGTGGCGGATATCCGTCAATAGCACGAGGCCCACCAAGGACGAGCGCTTATTCAGGTAGAGCTCGAGATGCTCCTGCCACTGGTTCTTCACCACTAGGGGCACTTTGGCATAGCCATAACCCGGCAGGTCCACTAGGTAGCGGCCATTGGGAAGCCCAAAGAAATTAATGAGTTGCGTTCGCCCTGGCGTCTTACTGGTGCGAGCGAGTCGATTCTGATTAGTGAGCACGTTGATGGCGCTAGACTTGCCCGCATTGGAGCGGCCGGCGAAGGCTACTTCGCGCAGGCTGTCGCTCGGACAGTCGTCCAAACCCACGGCACTAGTGATAAAACTGGCGATTTTATAGTTCATGGGCGCACTAGATACAGTAAGAAACCCCTTAGCGCAAGCTCGCTAAACACTGATTCTCGCTTTAAAATGGCCAGATTGGCGCCCAGCGGCAGACAAATTGCCCCTCGAACTAGGCATTTCATAGAGTAATCAAAATCGATGCGGTATAATTCGCGCCCGTTCGTCTGTTTACAATCGAAGCGTCAAGCCGCTGGCTACTGCGCAGCCAGTCGCTCGCAATGACGAGGCGATAGCGGCATAAACGACACACAAGCACTTTAGAGAACTATAGGAAAGTTGGACTATTCATGAAAAATCTAGCCACGAAGAATGCACTGACCCTGTTAACCACTCTTGTAATTGCCGCTTTTACTAGCTTCAGCCATGCCCAAGGCGATGCCGCGGCTGGCGAGAGCAAAGTAGCGGTATGTGGCGCTTGCCACGGCATCGCAGGGCAAAGCTCGATTGGGGCGAACCCCAAACTAGCAGGCCAGAATGCCCGCTACCTTATCAAACAGATGAACGATATTAAAAGTGGTGCTCGCAATGTTGCGCTGATGACGGGTTTGCTCGGTGGCTCAAGCGATCAAGACATCGCCGACATCGCCGCCTACTACGCGGCGCAGGAAGTCACGCTTGAGGGCGCAGATCCCGAGATGATTGAACTGGGTGAGAGCATCTATAAGGCAGGCATCGCCTCTTTGAATGTCGCCGCGTGTTCGGCCTGTCATTCTCCAACAGGACAGGGCAACTCGCAGGCAGGCTTCCCGGCATTGGGCGGTCAACACAGTGAATACACAGCGACGCAGCTGAAGGCCTTCCGCTCCGGCGAGCGTGCCAACGACGGCAACGCGATGCCAATGCGTATTATGTCTGAGCGTCTTACCGATAAAGAGATCGACGCTCTAGCGAGCTATATTTCAGGGTTGAACTAAGGTCTAAGAGCCATCTTAAAACCCGCTTTATCGTAATTTGGTAAGTTAACCGGGCCAGAACGGTCTTTTAGTTCAGTTTTACTGAATCGTTAAGAGAACAAATCTGAGGGAGTACCAAGATGAAAAAGATGATTAAGCAGTTTCTTGCAGTATTAGTATTAGCGCCACTGGCCTTTGCGGTCCTGGCTCAGCCTGCTCGCTTCGTTGAGGGGACCCACTACACGGTATTGCCGACAGTGGTTAAGACCAACGATGCGTCTAAGATCGAAGTTGTCGAGGTGTTCTGGTACGGCTGTCCGCATTGCTTCACATTCGAGCCGCTAGTCGAGGACTTCATCGCGAATGCGCCAGCGGATGTAGATTTCGTGCGTTTCCCCGCGATTTGGAATGACCTGATGAAGATCCATGCACAGGTCCTCTACGCAGCAGAGGCGCTGGGCAAGCTAGATGTACTGCACAGCCCAATCTTCACCGCGATCAATGTCGAGGGCAACCGCCTGCAGAACGAACAGCAGATCTCGGCCCTATTCGCCAAGCATGGTGTAAGTGCCGAAGAGTTCGGTCGTGCGTTCAACTCCTTCTCTGTAAGGACCAAGGTGAACCAGGCCGAGGCCAAGATGCGTGAGTATCAAGTGCGCAGCACGCCGAATATGATCGTCAATGGTAAGTATTTGATCTCTACTGGCGATGCGGTGCGCACGCAACAGGAGATGCTGGAAGTTGTGAATTTCCTAGTCAATAAAGAAAGAAGCTCTAGCTGATCCAAGCCCCCAGTGGCATCATCAGGCCCACTAGCAGGCAGCGCCCGCTGCCGCTAGTGAGTCGCGGTTTTATGAATTTCTAGGATGTCTGCATAAGAGCCGTATTCAATGAGCCAAAGGGACAACGAGAGCGTAGAAGTCGCTCGCTGGAAGAAGAAATTCCTCGATGCACTCGAAGTGCATGATAGCCGTGAAAAATCCCTCCTCAATCGCATCAGATTGCTTCGCCGCGGACTCGTCGGCGTTAGCCTTGCCGGCGATGGTCTCGACGCCAGCTTAGACCGCGAGCTGTCCTCACTGCGCACTACGCTGCGCTCAGAAGACACCGAATCCGGTTTGGAATTGCTGCTCGAGCGCATCGAGCGCTCGGTGCTGCGCCTAGACTCACACAAAGAGCAGAGTGTCAGCTCGATACAGAGCGCCCTCACCCTTAGCGTCAAGCAGCTACAAGAGATCAAACTCTCCCGCGAATTGAAGCGTGCCGTGCGCCAATACGCCAAGGTATTGCCCGGCAAGGTCAAAGATCCCCAGAACCACTCCGTGCTATTGGTCGATTTTCTCGAGCTATTGCGCATGGTGGTGCGCGAGCTGACCTTCCAGAGTGAGACCGAGGAGACCGGCTCCGAGTCTGGCTTCTGGTCGCGGCTATTCTCTAGTGCTCCCGATAAGGCTGCCGAGCCGACGGCGCAGACGCGCGGCGAAGCAGCATCCCAGGCCGACACCGGCGAGGATGCAGCGCCAACAGCGCGCGCCGAGCATAGAGAGACCGAGCCTGACAACGCCCCTAAGCAAGCGCCGGCCAGCGCGCAGCGAGAGGTCAGTGCGGCCGCCTCGGCGGCCTCCCCCAGCGCGACGAAGCAGGCTAATATTAGTGAGGCCCCCGCCACGGAGCCGCTCGATGCCGCGGCCGAGGACCTAAGCAGCGCTATCGCCGCGCAGACGGACTCAGCGCCGGAGGCCAAGCTCATCGGTGACGCGGCTAGCGCGCCTACTCGGGACGAGGAGGCTGAGCGTGAGCGGCATAGCGAAGAGCCCGAGCCGGGTTTCTCCGCAATCGCGGATCATGCCGAACCTGTCCTGCTGCGTATTCTCGATAATATTTTCGTCACCGAACGCTCCACCCCCCTCGCCTCGAAGATTCGCGCCAAAATCGGCCAGGGTTTGAACTGGTATGAGTTCGTCTCCGTGCTCGAGGACCTCTACGCGCTCATTAGCGCCGCGGTAGAGCAGGAGCGAACGGAGTTTCAGCACTTTCTTAACGAGCTGAACGAGAGCCTCGGGCAGGTGCAGGAATACGTGCAGTTCTCTCGCGAGCAAGAGGGCGCGTCGCGCAGCTCGGAGCGCGAGTTGGACGATGCGGTGCGGACACAGATCAGCGATATCGCCGAGACGGTCAAGGTCGCAGAGGATATAGGCGAGCTTAAGAGCGCGGTGCAGGGTCAGCTCACCACGATTCTGTCCTCCATGGACCAATTCAAGGCCATGAAGTCGGCGCAACAAGAGAGCACCAGCGAGCATACCCGCGCGCTAGAGCAGCGCTTACATGCCATGGAGATCGAGTCTAAGGAGTTGCGGATGCATCTAGCGCAACAGGAACAGATGGCCTCGCGCGATGCCCTAACCGAACTCCCTAACCGGGCGGCCTACGATAAGCGCGTACTGGAAGAGTTTGTGCAGTGGCGCAACAGCCTAAGCAAGACCGGCCAGCCCGGCCTGTGCCTGGCGATCTGCGACGTCGATCACTTCAAGCGCATCAACGACACCTATGGCCACCTAGCCGGCGATAAGGTATTGAAAATATTGGCAAAAGAGATATCTTCTAGGCTGCGCAAGACCGACTTCGTGGCCCGTTATGGCGGCGAAGAATTCGCCATCATCATGCCCGCTACCTCGCTGGAGGACGCGCAGCCATTGATCAATAGCGTGCGTGAGAAGATCGAGAAGTGTCCGTTCCACTTCAAGGAGAAGCAGGTGCAGATCACCATGTCCTTCGGCCTGTCTTGCTTCGAGGCCTTAGATACTCCCGAGAAGGTGTTCGAGCGCAGCGACAAGGCGCTCTATCGCGCCAAAGCGGGTGGCCGCAATCGGGTCTGCCTCGCCGAGGCCGAAAATCCTGCCAAGCAAGCGCCTAGCGCTCAGTAAAATCGAGCGCCAGCGCAAACTATTTAAGCCGAACCTCAGTCTTACCGTCGTTTCGAAACAGATTTCAGCCGAGCAATATGACTTCAAGCAAAACCACAATACAGTCTCTTATGCAGCAGTTGGCAGATAAACTGCCGCCGTCGCTCAAGAGCATGCTGCAGGCCAATGCCAAGTCGCGCCTACTCGCGCGGGTTGATACTGTGTTGATGGTGTTCGACGCCAAGATTTACGACCTCGCCAACAATAGCTGGCGCAGCGTGACGGTGGCCGAAGGCGTCAGCCAAGCGGAGTCTATCGCCATGGCGGCGAGGGAATTACTGGCGCAGCACGACACGCGCCCTACGGTACTCCTACTGCTCCCCTCCAGCGAGTTCATCGCCACACAGGTCAACATGCCAGGGGTGGCCCGAGAGAATCTGCGCTCTGCCCTCGCCCTGCAAACGGCCGTACAACTACCCAGCTACGAGCGCGCCTTAGCGTTCACCGTAAATCCGAGCGCCAAGAGCGATGGCGCGGCGGATATCGTATTGTGGACCGACGAGCAGAGAATAGACGCCCTGTTCGAGGCCTTCGCGGCGCAGGATATATTCCTCACCGCCGTGCTGCCTAGAGCCGTGGCGGCGGCAGGCGCTATGCACAGTGCCGGCGCAGTGCAGATCAACGACGCAGACGCGACGCATCTAACGCGGCTAGTCTATCGCGATGGGGTCTTAACGCACTATTTGTTCCTGTCCAAACAGGATCTCGGCGACGAAGAATTCGCGAGGCAGTGGCAGGAGCAGTGCCTAGCCCTAGAGAGCGAGACCGAGCAGGTAAAGAATATGCTCGGCGCACAGGACTACAGCGATCTGTCACAGCAAGTGAAGGCAGACCTAGAATATAGTTTCCTCCCCAACGGCGCGAGCGAGGCGCGCAGACAGGCGGAGAAAGGCAAGCGCCTTAGTTACCTCGCCGTCGCCGCGCTGCTGGTCGTGCTGCTGAGTAGCTCACCCTTTCTATGGCAGTCGTTCCAGATATCGCGTCTAGAGAGCAATTTGCAGGCATTGCAGGAAGACTCTGCGCAGGCGCGCGCGGACCAGGCCTTGGTGCGCGAGTTTGAGCTGAGCTGGGGCGTGTTGAACGAGTTTCCCCTGCAGAATATCTCCCAGACCCTGCTCGAGTTGCAGGCGGTTCTCAACCCAAGCGTGTTGACCTCGATCGAGATCGACGAGGGCAGTGTGGAGATCGAAGGCGAGAGTCCGGATCCGCAGAGTCTGTTGCAACAGCTCGAAGAGAATTCACTATTCACGGGCGTAGACTTCGCTCGCGCCACGAACAATAACCGCTACTTCATCGAGCTGAGCCTGAGTACGGTGGACTACGACGCCTATCGGCAATGGTATTTTCCGGATGCGAGGCGCTAAACCGAGATGACTAAACGCGAGAAGAATATCTTGTTTGCCGCACTGGCCGTCGGCCTAGTCTTCGCGTTGACGCAGGGCTATCCCGCGATCCAGAGTCAGTACAGCGCCCGTGCCGACAGGATCGATGAATTGCAGACTAGCCTAGAGCGCGAGCGCAGATTGATCGAAGACGCGCAGACATGGAGCGAGCGTCGCGCCCAGGTGCTCGATCGCGGCGCCGAACTGACCCAACAGCTTTTTCAAGACAGCTCCATCCCCCTGGTCAGTGCCAATATTCAGCGCCTGGTTAGGGACTACGCGAACGAGACCAATGTCTCCATTACCTCTACTAAACTGGCCGAATCGATGGAGACCGACGGTTGGATTCTGGTGGAGCAAGAGCTGACCATCGTCACGAGCAATCAGAATTACATCCTGAGTTTCCTCGACAGAATCGAGACCTCCTCCCCTCTGCTCGGCGTCAGCAGCTTTAGCGTGCGCCGCAATCGCAATCAATACGCGGGCACCATCACGGTAGTCGGGTTCAGCAGGACCACGCCTGCGCGCACGGGGGCGGCGGATTAAATCATGACTCATGCAGCGATCAGCCTGCCCATGTTCGGGCAACTCTTAGAGCCAGAGGGCATTGCGCCCGCGCAGGATTTTAACGACTCCGGCGTGCTGGTGTGCAATACCCTGCCGAGCATCGAGCTGCGCGCCAAGATCCGTTACATCGCCGGCGAGCTCGTGAAGTTTCGCAGGGGCCAAGGCGACGAGGTCTCGCGCCTAATGAAACATTGGCGCGCCGAGCTTTCGCCCCAGATCGATCAGACCGAAGACGTGTTCGTGTCGGGCTTCGAGGACGACGAGGAGCTCAAAGACCTCGCCTCAGAGGCGCCGATCATTCGCCTGGTCAATCATCTGTTCGCCAGAGCCCTGGACCTGAACGCCAGCGATATTCACTTCGAGCCTAACGAAGATCACTTGGATGTGCGTTGCCGTGTCGACGGCATCATGACGCGCATCGAGAGGCTGCCGATCAAGATTCACACCGCCGTTGCGTCGCGGCTCAAGCTGATGGCGCGACTCGATATCGGCGAGAAGCGCCTCCCACAGGACGGCCGCATAGACTCGCGCATCGGCGCCAAGCAACTCGACATGCGTGTCTCTACCCTGCCCGGCGTGCACGGCGAATCGGTGGTGCTGCGTATCCTCGATCGTAGCGATACCGCCGTGAGCCTGCAGCAGCTGGGGATGCCCGAATCGATCCTCGGCAAATACCAGCAACTGATCACCCAGCCCCACGGCATGATCCTGATCACGGGCCCGACCGGTAGCGGCAAGACCACCACGCTCTACGCGACTCTCGAGAAGATCAACAGCGAGAAGCAGAAGATCATCACCGTCGAGGACCCCGTGGAGTATCAGCTCGAGGGCATCACCCAGATTCAGGCCAACTCCAGCATCGGCCTCACCTTCGCCGCGGGGCTGCGCTCGATTGTGCGCCAAGACCCCGACGTGTTGATGGTGGGGGAGATTCGCGACCACGAGACCGCGGAGATCGCCATCGAGTCCGCCCTCACCGGCCACCTAGTGTTCTCGACCCTGCACACCAACGATGCCGCGGGCGCCGTCACGCGGCTACAGGACATGGGGGTGGAAGGCTATCTGATTAGCTCCAGCCTCTTGGCCATTCAGGCGCAGCGCCTGGTCAGGCGCATCTGCACCGACTGCAAGATCGAGCAGGCCCTGAGCGTCGACGAGGCCAATGTCTTGCAGATCGAGGCTAAGGACTATCCGGTGCTGCACCGCGGCACCGGCTGTGAGCGTTGCGGCGGCAGCGGCTACCGTGGGCGCATAGGCCTGTATGAGCTGCTGGTGATGAGCGACACCATCCGCCATCACATCGCGAGCGGCGCAGACGCCAATGTCATCCGCGACCAGGCCATCAGTGAAGGCATGAGAACACTCCGGCAGGACGCGCTCGAGAAGCTCGGCGCCGGGCTAACCACCCCCGAAGAGGTCGTGCGAGTGACGCGGGCAATATGAGTGCAGCATACTATCGATATCAGGCCTATGACGCCCAGGGCAATGTGCTGACCGGACAGGTCAACGCGGAGTCCGAGCGCGAGGCCCTGAAGATATTGCAGGGCAAGAAACTGATCCCCGTGAAGATCTCGCGCGCGGATTCGGCCGGCACCAAGGGCGGCGGCAAGAAGCGCCTGAAGGCGAGCGACGTGCTCGACTTCACCACCGGGCTGTGCACGCTCGTTGAGGCGCGCGTGCCGCTGGACAAGGCCCTGCGTCTTCTCGAGGGCATCACCGAGTCGGCGGGGATGCGGCAACTAGTCATCACCATGCGCCGCGACGTCAAGGAAGGCAAGAGCCTCGCGGAGGCCATGGAGACTCGACCCGACGTGTTCTCCAAGATGTATATCAACATCGTGCGCGCGGGCGAGGAGGGCGGCATCTTGCATCAGCTGCTGCCCGATCTGGCGGACTTCCTCGAGACCAATGCGAAGAATCGCCAGGCGATCCTCTCGGCCATGATCTATCCGATCGTGTTGTTGGTGACCGGCATCATCTCGGTGTTTCTGCTGCTGGCGTTCGTGGTGCCGCAGTTCGCGATCATGTTCGAGGATGCGGGCACGCAGATTCCCGCCTCGGCCGCGTTCCTGCTCGCCGTCAGCAGTTTCATGCAGAGCTATGGCTATTTATTTATCGTGCTCATCGTGGGGGTGGTCGCGTGGTGGCGATGGTTAGACCAAGACCCACAGCGCAAGCTGCGCAAGGATCAGTTCCTATTGTCTACCCCGCTTCTGGGCGCCCTATTGCTCTATAAGGACTGCGCAGTCTTCGCGCGCACCCTAGGCGCACTATTGGAGGCGGGTATTCCCTTGATCCGGGCACTGCGGGTGTCCCGTGAGGTGGTGAGCAATACCGATATCGCGCGGCACCTGCGCCAGGTCGAGGACGACGTGCGCTCGGGCTCGGGCCTCGGCATCTCGCTAGAGAAGACGAACCGCTTCCCCACGCTATTGCATCAACTCATCACCGTGGGCGAGGAGTCGGGCAGAACCGGCAGCATCCTGCTCAAGACGGCGGCGAGTTTCGACACGAGCGTCAAGAATCAAATGTCGAGCTTAGTCTCGGCGCTACAACCCGCGTTGATCTTATTTCTAGGCATTGCCGTTGGTGGCATCACCATCACGATGCTCTCCGCGGTGTTCTCCATGAACACGGTGGATTTTTAAAATTGGACTGGAGTAGAACTGTGAACGCAACGAGACAACTGGCACTTATAGGCCTCGCGATGAGCCTGGCATCCTGCGCCGCGCTACCCGGTGGCAGTGCTACGGCTACCCGCCCTAGCGCCGCCCCAAGCCCGGCCGTGGCCAGCGCGACGACCAGCGCCGCCGCCCCGGCCGCGCTGGTGCAGTCTTCCCAAGACGCCGAGCAGCAGCGCCTGATCGCACAGATTAACCGCGACGGCAGCAGTAGGGCTGGCGCGTATGCGGATACCCCGCCCGCTCCCGTGAACGCACTTAGTACCGACGTGGTGGAGTTGAACTACGAGCAGGCAGACCTGCGCGTGGTCATCGAAGAGTTAGCGGCCGCGCTGGATACCACGATCATCATCGACCCTAGCATCGCCGACAAGGTCAGCATCCGCACCTCGGCCAATCGCCCCCTAACTCAGGCGGACATCTGGCCCCTGATCCGCCTGCTCACCCGCCAAGCCGGCGTGACCCTAGAGCGGGTCGGCAACGTGTATTACGCGCGCCAGGGCGATGTGAATCTGCCCGTCGAGATTACTACGCTGGGCGCTGCATCGGGCACCACGGCGAGCGTCGTGACCCAGATCACGCCACTGGTGTTTGTATCGGTGGAGTCGGCCCTAGAGATGTTAGGCCCGTTGGTGCTGCCCACTGGGAGTCTCTCCCGCATCGCCAACAATACCCTCGCGATATCCGCGAGCCCCTCGCAGCTGAGCCGCATCAACGAATTGCTCGCCGTGGTTGATACCGATCCATTCCAGAATCAGGGCCTGCACCTCTACCCCCTCAGCTTCGCGGCCGCCGCAGAGGTGGCCCAGGAGCTGACCGAGGTCCTGCAATTGATCGAGGGCAATAATCCGGCCTTCCAAGTCAAAGGCCTAGAGCGCATCAACGCCGTCCTAGTGACCGCGCCGTCCAATCGCGGCTTCGAGGAGATCTCGCGCTGGATGCGCCTGCTCGACGCCGATAGCCAGGAGCAGTCCGAACAGTTGTTCCATTATCGGGTGAAGAATCTCACCGCGCTGGACCTAGCGGCGACCCTGACCAGCGTGTTCGAGCTCGATGACGAGGACGAACAGCTGCGCACCGGCAACGGCCGTCTCGAGACCGTGGATATCGTCACCCCCGAGGGCGACACCATCAGTCGCACGGTCCCCGCCTTCGCCAGCGCCTCGGTGGCTGGCGCCGCCAGCGAGCAAGCGGTGTCTGCGAATATCAGAGTCTCCATCGTCGCCGACGAGGCCACCAACAGCCTGTTGGTGCGCGCCAATCCGCGTGATTACAGGCAGCTGCTCGCCACTATCAATCAGCTGGACGCGGTGCCCCTGCAGGTGATGATCAACGCCGTGATCGCACAGGTCACCCTCACCGATGCGACGCGGTTCGGCGTCGACTGGTCGCGAGTCGCGGCGAATGCGAGCAATAGTATCTCCACAGACACCGCTACCACCTTTCTTCCTAGCGTCGGTCTCGATGGCCTCCTGTTCACCAAGTCCTTTGTCGATGGGGCGGCGCGAGTGGAGGCGACCCTCGAGGCGATCGCGACGAATAACGAGGTGCAGCTATTGGCGCGCCCCTCGCTGACGGTGATGAATAATATGGAAGGCGAGATCAAGATTGGCTCGCGGGTGCCAGTGCGCTCTGGTTCCACCACGACCCAGAGTGGCGACAACATCATCAGCAGCATTCAATACACCGACACCGGCATCGTGCTGCTCATCACGCCCCGCATCAACAACGATGGCGTGGTGAACCTGACGATCACGCAGAGCCTGTCCTCTATTCAGGAGGCCTCGGGTGTCGACGACAACCCGATCTTCGACAACCAGGAGATCACCACCTCGGTGGTGGTGCGCAACAATGAGAACGTAGTCCTGGGTGGCCTGATCCAATCGAATGATTCAAACTTGAACAGCGGCGTGCCGGGCCTCAACCGAATCCCCGTGCTGGGCGCGCTGTTCTCTTATCAGCAGGACGTCGCCGAGCGCAAGGAACTGTTCATCGTGCTGCGCCCGGAAATAGTCAATCTCAACGATGCGGACAGCGCGCAATTCACCGCCATCCTGAGCCGGTTTGAATTGGTGGCGGAACTGTTCGAAGATGCAGCACTGTAGAGAGCGTTTCGGCAGCGCAATAGCTTTAGTGACACCCTAGAGGCAAGGAGTACTTATGATTAACACACATTTTCAACGACGCAATCGAGGC
Source organism: Gammaproteobacteria bacterium UBA5078 (assembly GCA_002416505.1). GTDB lineage: Bacteria > Pseudomonadota > Gammaproteobacteria > Pseudomonadales > Pseudohongiellaceae > UBA5078. The sequence continues at coordinate 561,186 of DIAM01000021.1, read as the reverse complement.
TTCACCATCATCGAATTGCTCATCGTGATGGCGATTCTCGGCATGTTGGCGGTGATGGTCGCCCCCAACCTGTTCAACAAGGCCGACGGTGCGCGGCATGACGCCGCCCTGTCGCAGATCTCCGCGGTCGGCTCGGCACTGGCGACCCATCGACTCGACGTGGGCCAATACCCCGATGAGCTCGAGGGCCTGATGGTCAACACCACGGGCCGCTCGAGCTGGGACGGCCCCTACTTGAACAAAGAAGTGCCACGGGACCCCTGGGGCAACGAGTATCAGTACACCTCTAACGGCAGCAGCTACACGCTGACCTCGTTCGGCGCGGACGGCCGCGCGGGCGGTGAGGACAATGACGCCGACATTAGCAACTAGCCAGACATCTGTGCGGCGCCGCCCCGTTGCCGGCTTCACGCTACTCGAGTTGATCATCGTGCTGGCGATACTGGCCATGGGCAGCGTGCTGCTCATCCCTAGTATCGGCAATATGAGCGCGCGCACCTTTAGCGCCCAAGTGCGCGAGGTGGGCGCCCTGCTCAACTACGCGCGCCGCACCGCCGTCGTCACCGGCCAGGCGGCGAGCGCACAATTATTTCCCGACCCCGCAGCCGACGCAGCCCCAGCCCCGGCCGCGCAGACTGCCCGCTCCGAGCTGGGCCGCGCGCAGAGCTGGCAGGCCCGTGGCATCGAGTTCGCGTATGAAGACAGTACCCAGCAGCGCCCCGATGTGGAAGACGGGGTCACGATCACCTTCTTTCCCGAGGGCGGCAGCACCGGTGGCTCTGTGATCCTGACCCTGGATAGGCGCGAGGCGGTGATCTCCATCGACCCGTTCTCGGGCAAGGTGCGCACGGAGTTTCGCGATGATTGAGCGCCGGCCAGCCAAGCTCCCGCAGCGTCGGCAACGTGGCTTTACGCTGTTGGAGGTGATCGTAGCCCTGACCATCACCGCGATGGTGCTAGGCAGCCTGTTCGCGTTGGCCGCCGGTAGCAAGCAGCTCGCCTTTCGCTCCGGGCAGAGCCTGAATGCCGCCATCGCCGCGCGGGCGAAGATAAACTTCGCGCTGCTGGAGGATGAGTACGCCGACGTCGAGATCGCCATCGACGACGAGCGTTTTCGCATTCGCGCGGAGGAGTATCTAGAGACGGTCACCCGTAAGACGGAGCCGAGTACCTATAAACTGCAATACTACGAAGTGGTCGACGAGCGCAGCGACGAGGCGGTGCGCGGCACACGTTGGATCAGGCTCGAGCTAGCAGAATGAACACGCCCATGAGCAAGCACAAGTCTCAGCATGGCTTCACCCTGATCGAGATCATCCTATCGCTGGCCCTTACCGCGATGTTACTGAGTCTGCTCAGCACGGGCATGTACGGGGTGATGAACGACTGGGAGGACGATACCTCCGCGCTGGATGAGCGCCTAGACGAGACCATCGCCATCCTGCAGTTAGAGCGCGCCTTACAGGGCGCGTTCCCCCATAGCTATCGCAACGACGAAACCCTGGGCCGCTACATCTATTTCCAGGGCGAGGGCGAGACTCTGAGCTGGGTGTCGACGGTGTCGCCACAGCGCAGCGGCGGGCTTACCGCCTGGCAACTGGAGTCCGTCAACGACGAGGGCGTCTACCTGACCCTCGCCCCGGCCATGAGCGACAGCCCAGACGCGCGTCTGGGCAACGCCGAGCGGCGCCTGCTATTGCCAAACTATACGGCGCGTTTCGCCTACCTCTACGAGGAGCTGGACTTCAGCAAGCGCTGGCGCGACGACTGGCCAGGGCAGGAGCTCTCCGTCCTGCCCCTGGCGGTGCATATTCGCCTGGTCCCACTCGATGCTCGAGACTCGGACGAGGGCGAGCTCGATGTCATCGCCCGCATCCGTGCCAACGAGCATCCCCAGATACGCCCCACCGCCACGGGCGGCGGCTTTAGCAATCCCTTCGCCCCAAGCCCTCAGTTAGGGGGTCAATGATGTTGCGACAACGCGGCTCAGTCATAATAATTGTGCTATGGACATCGGTCCTGCTCACCGTGCTGGTGACGGTGATGGCCGGCAAGGTCCAGCTCTCCGCGAAGACGGCGTTCCATAACCGCGCCGCAGTGAGCGATCTCGCCCGCATCAACTCTGCGGTGAATCAGGCCGAGATGGAATTAATGTTAGAGCTGATGGGCCCCTCGATCGATCGCGAGGTCACGCTGGACGAGGACGGCAATTTTCGTAATCCGACCTACCGTTTCAATGGCCAGCCGCTGACGCTGTACTACCCGACCGACGAGGATATGGTGGTGCGCATCTACGACCACGCGGGCAAGGTGAATCTGGGCGGGATTCGCCCCGCGCAGTTGCAGTTGCTGATAGAGAAACGCCTAGGGCCCGACCCGGATTTCCAGCAGGTGCAAGACCTCATAACCGCGTGGAACGACTGGACCGACTTGAACGATGGCGTGGGCATCAACGGCGCCGAGAGGGAATATTACGAGTCCTTAGACCCCCCCTATAGCCCGCGCAATAATGGCGCGTTGGATAGCGTGGAGGAGCTGCGCCTTATCCGCGGCTTCGACGAGTTGTTCAAAGATGTGAACCTCGATGCGGCCTTTACGATCTATGGCACCGGCCAGAATGTGAACCTGAATCTCGCCACGCGTGAGGCGATGCAGATCTTGCCCGGGCTCACCGACGAGTACATCGAAGAGATTATCGCCTATCGCGAGAAACGCGATTTCATCAGCAAGCAGCAAGTGGGCGACCTGCTGCCAACCGAGAATTTCGTTGAGCTGTCCAACTGGATCGGCTTCGCCTACTCCAACGTCTACTCCGTGTTCGCCTACCCCAAGGCGCTAGCCGAGAGCGAAGAGCCGGGGGAGCAGGAGCAACAAGGCGAGGAGTTAGATACCGTCACGCAGGCGTATATGGAGATCATCCGGGCGACACAGGGCGCCCGCGCGACGGTCCACAAGGTCGACCCCTATGGCCGCCTGCCGGACACGCGCCCGGCTCAGGTCGAGGACTAGGGCGCCTGGATATCCCAGTCGACGCGCATCACCACCGAGCCAACGCCCTTGGTGGATTTGATCTTGATCAGCTTGCTCAGCTTAGTCTCGTACCACAGCAGGCCGCTCGCGTCGGCGACGCCGCCGATCACATAGAACTCCCCTACCCGCATCGAGATCGCGTTGACGCGAATGCGCGCCATGATGATGTCGCCCTTCTTGAACGGCCCCTTGGGCACGTCCGTGAGATCGGTGGTCAGATAGGCCGACTGAATCTCGTCCAGGGTGCGCATGATGGCGAAGCCGAAGTTGCAGACCAGGCCGTCTTGCAGTATCTCGATCTTGGCCTCGAGGATGATGTCGCTTAGCGGCTCCACCTCCTCGATCTCTTCGCCAGCGAGGTTCTTCACGGTGCTGTAGTAGACCTTGCAGTCTTTGATCTGGCGGTCTTCCACCACGTTGATGTCCGGCGCTTCGTGGGGGTCCGTGGACTTGCTATTGCAGTAGTCCTCGTAATGCCCTACCACCTGATGGCTCTCGCCGATCTCGCGGATGCGGCCCTTCTCCAGCCAGATGGCGGTGTCGCACAGCTCCTGCACGTGGTACATCGAGTGGCTACAGAAGATCATCGTCTTATTCTGTTCGCGGAACTCGTTCATGCGCACGACGCACTTCTTCTGGAAGGCGATATCCCCAACCGAGAGCGCCTCATCGATCACCAGCACGTCCGGGTCTACCATCGTGGCGATGGAGAACGCGAGGCGCACATACATGCCCGAGGAATAGGTCTTCACGGGGCGATCGATAAAATCCCCGAGTTCCGAGAACTCGATGATCCGCTGCTCTAGCTCGGCGATATTGTCGTCGGCAACGCCCAGCAGCGCCGCATTGAGATAGATATTGCGCCGCCCCGTGAACTCGGGATGAAAGCCCGCGCCCAACTCTAACAGCGCCGCCACCTTGCCCTTGATGGCGATGCTGCCGGAGGTGGGCTGCAGCGTGCCGACCAGCAGCTTCATCAGGGTCGACTTGCCGGCGCCGTTGTCGCCTATGATGCCGAGGCTGCGCCCCTCCAGTACCGAGAAGGAGATGTCCTGCAGCACATGAAAATTCTTGTGCCGCGGCTTGCGCAGCAATAGCTCCAGCAAGCGATCCTGCGGGCGCTCATAGATCCTAAAGTCTTTGAATACGTTCTCAACGGCAATGCTGTGCATAGTTTTATGTGCCCTACAGTACGTCGCCGAAGGCGTGACGGATACGCATGAAGACCCAGCCCCCGAAGCAATAGGTGAACAGGGATACCGGGACGATGATAAGGACACTCGTCATCGGGAAATTGCCCAGCAGGATCAGCTCGCGGTAGCTGTCGACGAAACTATGCATCGGATTGAACAGCAACCATGGCTGATACTCCACGGGGATCAACGAGATCGGGTAGACGATGGGAGTCAGGAAGAACCATGAGGTAAGTGTTAGAGAAACGATCTGTTGGATGTCACGCAGGAACACACACAGAGCGGACAGGATCGCCACCAGCCCCATGGTGAACAGGAACTGCAGCGCGAAGATCACCGGCAGCCACAGCCACATCAAATTGAAATAGCCCTGCGTCAGCAGGTAGACGAGGAACAGCGCCAGCGCGATGCCATGCACCATATAGGGCACGATGGTGCCGACCCCCGGAATGATCTGTACCGGAAACATTATCTTGGTGATCAGTGGCGCCTTCTCCAGCAGGAGGGTGCTCGCCCTGCCCATGGCGTCGCCGAATGCGAACCACGGCAGATAGCCCATCATCAAGAAGATCACGAAGGGCGTATTGCCATATTCCACGGGCATAGGCGCGCGGAACACCACGCTGAAGACGAAGGAGTAGATGAGGATGTTGACGATGGGCGTGATGAACAGCCACACCATGCCGCCGAAGGAACCGGCGAACTGGCCGGTAAAGTCTTGGCGCACGAAATTGTGGAACAGCCGATAGTGAACGATGGGGGCGAACACCCACTGGCGCAGCATTTGAAAGAACATTCCTGATTCAGACTTCCTGTATTAAGTAAGTGGCGTCGACTAATCTTGTGGCGGGATCAGCAAGCTACCGACGTCCAACAAGTCCTCTGCGCTGAGACTGCCCGACTCGCGCTTGAGCAAGAGCTGATAGCGAATGTGTTCGTAGCGTGCGCGCTGCAGGTCGCGCTCCGCTGCGAAGCGATCGCGCAGGGCGTTGAGCACGTCGACGCTATTGACCGTGCCCAGCTCGAAGCCGCGCTGCATGGCGGTATAGCTCAGGTCGGTTGACTCTAACAGGCGCCGTGCCGCGGAGACCTGTAGCTCGCTGGTCTTGGCCTGCAGATAGGCCAGGCGCGTGCGCTCGACAACCTGCAACTGAATCTGGCGCAGTTCGTTCTGCGCGATGCTGTGCTGGCTCCTCGCCTCACTCACGCCGGCGCGATTGCGTCCGCCCGCGAATAGCGGTATCGACACATTGAGGCCGATATAGCTCGAATCGGTGCTATTGGTGGATACGTTGTCGAAGCCGAGGTCCGAGCGCTGCTGCTGCGCCACGATGGAGACCGTGGGCATATAGGCGCCCTGACGCTCGTCGATGCGTTTATCCGCGGCGCGCACCGCGTATTCGCGCGCTAGAATCTGCTGGTTGTCACTGCGGGCACGCTCTAGCCAGGTCTCTACGCCGCCCTCGACGGTGGGGATCTCGATCTGCTCGTCCAGGCGAAACAGCTCGCCGACATCGATGCCGGATACCGAGCGCAGCCGCTCCCTAGCGAGGGCATATTCGCTCTCGCGCGCAAGCTGCGTGGCCTGCGCCGAGGCGAAGCGGGCCTGGGCCCCATACAGGTCGGTGATCTGCACCGACTGCAGGTTGTAGAGGGACTCGATCTGCTGGAGCTGTATGCGCAGGGCATCCACCTCCGCATCGACCGAGGTGACCGCGTCCTGGGCCTGCAAGACCTCGAAGTACTTCTCCGCCACGTCGGTTAGCACGTAGGAGACCTGGGCATAGTAATCGGCCTCGGCTTGATCCTCGGCCAAATAGGCGGCGCTGCGGGCGCTGTAAGCGGACCAGTTGAATAGCACCTGGGTCAGCTGCAGGGAGTAGCGCTCGCCGCGATACTCATTGCGCAGGTCGCGCACATTGTCGAGCTGATCGTTGTCCGACAGGGTCCCGTTGGCACTGATCTGTGGCAGCAGCTGGCCGTTGGCCGCCTTCCTGCGCGCCGCATTGATATCTAGGCGATCGCGGGAGATGCGCAGCTCCGGGCTATAGTCTAGCGCGGCGGTGAAGAAGTCCTCGAGGGTGCTGCCCTGCACTACGATGCGGCTGACGCTCTCGTCGGTGCCATTGGCTGCGAGGGCGGGGATTGCGCCGGCGCAGGCGAGGCTAAGGCAGAGTGTCGAGATATAGAGAGCTTTCATAGGCATCAGTCTTCGAGCAGGCTGCGCGCTAGCGCGTTAGAAAACGGTTTCATGACGTACTGCAGGAAAGTTCTTTCGCCCGAGAGGATTAGCACCTCGGCGGGCATGCCCGGCACGAGGGTCAGCGCGCCGAGCGCCTCCATGCTCTCTGGGTTCACCGTTACGCGCGCCAAATAAAATGGCATGCCAGTCTGCTGATCGGCCATGGCATCAGCGGAAACACTGAGCACCGTACCAAACAGGATTGGCGTACGGCTGCCGAAACTCGAGAATCGAACAGTGGCGACCTGGCCCGCTTGTATCCTGTCGATATCCATCAAGGAGACGCGCGCCTCGATGATGAGCTCGTCGCCCTGTGGCACTACGTCGGCAATTGGCGCACCCGGCCCGACCACGCCGCCCTCGGTGTGATACTGCATGCCGTTCACGATACCCGCTTCGGGTGCGCGTATGACGGTGCGCTGGACTATGTCGGTGAGTGCCGTCACGCGCTCGCGCAGATCTTTCAGGCGCGTCTGTGTCTCGCCGAGCTGGGCCACGACCTCTGAGCGGAATTCATTCTCGGTCTGCAGTATCTGCAGCTGGGTCTCGCCTATCTGCATCTCCGTCGAGGAAATACTGGAGAGCATCTCCGCCGCCTCGCCGTTATAGGTGGCGTGGCTGCGCTCCAGATTGCGCAGGCGTAGCTTGTCGGAGAAGCCCTGTTCCAGCAGGATTCGAGTGTCAGCCAGCTCTTCTCCAAACGAGGCCGCGAGCTCCTCCTTGCTCTCTCTTACTGCCTTCAGCCCCGTTATTCGCGAACGTAGCTGTTCGATGCGCTGCTCGAGCACCGCGATGCTGCCCTCGCGGGAGGCCTTGCGGGCCGCGAATATCGATTGCTGCGCATCCATCTCGGAACGTACGTTTGCGTTCGAGGTATCGAGGGTCGAGGGGAAACGCACCTCTTCTAAATCATCGCGCTCGGCGAGCAGGCGAGCCTCGAGAGCGCTAACGGCGGTGAGCTGCGCGGTGGCGATCTCCAGCTGCGCGAGCGATTGCGTGCTATCTAATTCAAGTAAGGGCTCGCCAGCTTCGACATAGTCGCCGTTCTGCACATAGATCCGGCTGATCATGCCGCCCTCTAGATGCTGAATGGTCTTCTTGTAGGAGCGCACGGTAACCGAACCCTGTGCGTGGGCGGCGCCGTCTAGCGGTGCGGTTGCGGCCCACACGCCGAACACGCCGAATACCAGGAAGGCGATGATAAGACCGGCCCTGCGCGGCGCCTCGATGCCCGTGTCCACCTCGAAAGGCTCGGGGGCGCGCACGGCCCTGCTGGGGCGGCTGCCTGTGAGTACCGGTAGGTTGTCTTGATCGTTCTGTTTGTCAGTCACGTTCTTTATCCTAGTATCGATCGCAATGATTGTTTCAGCCGGGAGCGGCCTTGCGGATTTCGGGTTTCTGCATGAGGCTCGCCAGCACCTGTTCGCGGGGGCCGAAGCTGACCGCGGCGCCGTCCTTCATGACCAGAACCTTGTCCATGCCCATCAACACCATAGTGCGGTGGGTGATCACGATGACGGTGCAGGCGCGCTCTTTGACGCGTTGCAGCGCCGCGACGAGCTCGCGCTCGCCCTGGTCGTCGAGGTTGGAGTTCGGCTCGTCCAAGACGATGAGCTTGGGAGAGCCATACACGGCGCGTGCCAGGCCTAGGCGCTGACGCTGCCCGCCGGAGAGGATGCCGCCGCTGCCGCCGATCACCGTGTCATAGCCATTGGGCAGGCGCAGGATGAGGTCGTGTACCCCGGCTAGCTGCGCGGCGTCGACGATCTTGTCCGGGTCGATCTCGCCGAAGCGGCAGATGTTCTCGGAGATCGTGCCGTCGAATAGCTCGATGTCTTGGGGCAGGTAGCCGATGTGGGGGCCTAGTTCGCGGCGGTCCCACTCGAAGATGTCGGCCCCGTCGAGGCGGACCTTGCCGCCCCCGGTGGGCCAGATGCCCAGCAGGGCCCTGGCGAGGCAGGACTTGCCCGAGGCGCTCGGCCCCACGATGCCCAAGGCCTCGCCCGCGGCGAGCTCGAAGGCGACGCCCGCGACCACGGGTGCTCGTGCGCCCGGCGGCGTCACGTATACCCCTTCTACACTCAGATTGCCCTTAGGGTCTGGCAGCGACATCGACTCCGCGTCCTCGGGAATATTCTCTAATAATTGCCCGAGCCGCTCGTACTGGGCGCGGGCCACGGAGAAGCCCTTCCAAGTCCCTACCAGCATGTCGATTGGCGCAAGGGCACGGCCTAGGAGTAATGAGCCAGCAATCACCATACCTGGCGATATTTCCTGTTTAAGGGCTAACAGAGCACCCAAGCCTAAGATAAGAGACTGCGTGATTACGCGAAAAGATTTGGAGGTTGTGCTAAGTAAGCCAGCCCAGCGACTCGCGTCGGTCTGCAGGAACAGCACCTTATTGGCTCGCACTTGCTGGCGGCTGCGAACATCCTCGATCATGCCCATCGCGGAGATGACTTCTACATTGCGGATGCTGCCGGCGATCTGATTATTGACCCAGTTCGCCTCGGCGTTGGCGTCCTTAAGTTTGGTAGTAGTGACCTTTTCCGTAACGTAAGCCAAGATAACCATGACTATGCCCGCGATAATAGCGACCACGCCGAACCAGAAGTGGAACATGAACATTACGGCGACATAGATGGGGAACCAAGGGGCATCGAATAACGCAAAAAGACCATTGCCGGTCATGAACTGGCGCAGTTGAGATAGATCGTTATTGGGTTGTGATGGATTGCTCATGCCGCCCGAATACAGGGCCTGCTTAAAGGTGGCATCGAAAACTCTGTTGCGAAGCCCCTGCTCGATCTTATTGCCGGCACTGATCAGGATTCTCGAACGGACCCACTCGAACCCGCCAGTAGCCACCATCAGGAATACCATGATGATGGTGAGCATCGCTAAGGTTGAGACGCTGCCACTGCTCATAACGCGATCATAGACCTGCAGCATGTACAGGGTCGGAACCAACATTAATAGGTTGATAGCGGCGCTAAATATGCCCGCATAGATGAAGTAATGGCGTACCGTCTTAAAAGCCTCGAAGAGCTCTTTGTAGCGGACGTTGTTCTTAGGATCTTTCATTGCGGCTTCTTCATGATTGCGTTTCGAGTAAAGAGTTCTGCTAAATGGGGCTCGGGCCGAGCCTTTTCAAGTAATTAGCACCATAGGGGCGCGATTGTACACTCTAGCGGCCCGCTGCGTTAGACCACTAGAGCTCCTGTGCGCCCTCGGCCAGCGCCTGAAGCGTGTCGGGGTCGGTGATCAGCAGGCAGGCCGGCCCGTCGCGCTTGACGATCTGCCGCGCCTGCAGGGTCTGGAACACCCTTGTCACGGTCTCCCGGCTCAGGTTCAGCATGATCGCGATCTCCATATGGGTGGGCGGGTTATTGATCTGCGTGGCGCTGCGCCCGCCCCTCTCGCCCGCCCCCAGCAGCATCCACAGCTGGCAGCAGACCCGCTGGCCGATGTTGGGCAGGCCCAATAGGGAGCGCTGCCGCGTCATCTGCCTAAGGCGCGCGGCTAGGCGTTGCCCGAGCACCTTGAATATCTCCGGCTGTCTCAGCATCACCTCGCGCAGGCTATCCATCGGGATAAACACGGTCACCGCGGCGGTCAGGGCGATGACATACTCGGGCTGGGTGCCATGGTCGAATAGACCCAGGTCGCCGCAGAAGTCCCCCGGCTCGACAAAATAGAGCCCCACCTCGCGCCCATCGATGGTAAAATCGACGCCCTGTAGGCGACCCTCGAACAGGAAGCATACCGCCTCTTCATGCACGCCGGCGTTCAAGACGATGCCGCGCCGGGCGAACTTGCGCAGGCTCGACAGCGCCGCGAGTTGGCTCAGAATCTCATGAGGCAGAGGTTTCAAGATGGGAAAAGTGCTTAGCAGCTCTGGGCTTACCACGTTGTGTTCTATCCCTAGTGGCTGGTTGCGGCGATGCTCGGGCATTATAGAAGCTTGAAGGCGAATAGCAAACGCCAGTACTTACGCGCCGTGTGACTGTAATCACCCGAGTTTGATTTAGCCTGCGCTATCTTGTCTATAGTCAATCTAGGTCAGCTATGCCTTAGCTGAACCTCACTCCCTAGCGGGGAAGAGAATATGAAAACTAGACTAGCAACTATAGGAAAACGCTTTGCGATGCGGTTCGCGTTGTTGCCGTTGCTTCTAACGATGATGTCGGCGCATGCGGGAGCCGACGCCATTGTTGGCGAAGTGGGCCTCGTGCTCGGCAAGGCCTACCTCGAGTCGGGCGATAAGCGCACACCGATTCGTGCCGGCACTACCATCAAGGTCAGCGATCGGGTGATCACCGAATCCAATGGCCACGTCCATATTCGTTTCATCGACGACGCCTTGGTCAGCGTGCGTCCCGATAGCAGCTTGGAGATTCAGCGCTACGACTTCGACAAAGCTAGCCCAGAAGACTCCTCGATCAAGCTAAACCTCCTCGAGGGAGTCACGCGAGCTATTTCCGGCGATGGGGCGCACGCGGCCCGTGACCGTTTCCGCCTGAATACTCCTGTGGCGGCGATTGGCGTGCGCGGCACCGACTTCGTCGTGAGCGCCTCCGGTCAGTCGGTGCGTGCGTTGGTCAAGGAAGGCGCCATCGTGATGGCACCGTTCTCAATGGATTGTTTGGCCTCCAGCTTCGGTCCCTGTGCGGCGAATGCCGTGGAACTCTCTCAGGATTCACTGCAGATGGTGCAGGTCGATGGTGGTACGCCTCTGCCGCGCCTCGTGCCCGCTACAGATGAGCGCGGAGTGCTTACTACCGAAGAGGTCGCCGTCGCGAACACTGAGGCCGATACGCGTGCGGAAGACAAGACCGCGGGCACAGAGCTCTATTTGGAGAGTGTCACCTCGCGCCGCGTGGCCGAGGTCGCGAGCAATGTCGCCTCGCGTCCTCCGGTGATCGTGGCGCCTAAGCCTCCTGTGCTGGTCGACTTCACTCCAAGTTCCGCGCAAGCGTCGAGCAGCCTCGTTGCCAACAATCTCGTTTGGGGGCGCTGGCGTGGTAACGACGGCCAGGGTTCCCAAGAACGCATTAGCCTAGCGTATAACATCGCAAATGGCGGTCGCGATGTGACTGTGGGCGGTGGAGGCTATGTGCTCTTCAGGGACAGCAAAGGCAGCACGCTTGTGAAGCCAGATTTGACAGTGGTGAGCTTCGCCCTTAGCAGCGCCCAGGCGTTCTATCATTCCGCCTCAGGGGTGATGGCGATGCAGGTCAATAGCGGCTCCCTGTCGGTCGACTTCAATGCGAAGAGCTTCACGACACAGCTTGGCTTGAGCTCTTTAGCCTCTGGCAGGGTCGATCTATCTGCCTCGGGCAAGTATGACGATGGTGGTTTCTTCTATAGCAATACGGACATGCAGAGCGTGAAGGGTGCCGTTAGTTTGGATGGCAAGGAGGCCGGTTACTTCTTCGAGAAGGCTCTCGGTGGCGACGCTAAAGTGGACGGCATTACTCTGTGGGGCGCGCCATAGTCATGAACGCCCTCGGTCACATCAATCCCTTCAAGCACGCGCTGGCCTTCCTCCTGCGCCTGGTGCCCTACGGCGCGCGCCTCATATTATTGGCGTTCGCAGGGCTGTTGACGGCATCGATCGTGACCGTGTTCGAGGACAGTCTAGATACGCTCGAGGAGAGCGTTGGGGCGCTTGGCTGGACGCTGAATGCAGAGGCGGCATTAGAGCGGCGCATCAGCATCGTCGCGATCGACGAGAAGAGTATCGCCCAGGAAGGTAATTGGCCCTGGCCGCGCGACACCATGGCGCGCCTGGTCACGGCGCTGAACGATGCCGGCGTCCAGCTACAGCTTCACGATATCGTATTCCCCGAGGCGGCACAGGGCGACGATGCCCTGGCACTGGCTCTACAGGCCTCCCGTGGCGCGGCTCTGGCCCAGGTGCCGGTGCTCGACTCCGAGCAGACGCTCCGAACCGGCGTGCTGAGTCATGCCGTCTCCGGCGTGAGCTGCTCCGCTGGCCTGGCCAACACCTCTAATTACATCGCCAATAATGCTTCTTTCGCCTCCATTGCTAAGGGGCATATCACCCCGATAGTGTCCGCCGATGGCGCGATACGCAAGATGCCGGCGCTCATCTGCGTCGACGGCAATGCCTATCCCGCCTTACCCATCAGCGCATTTTTGCAGGCGCTGAGTACGCAAGTCTGGGGCGCCAGCGTCACCGCTGGAGATTCCTTGTTTGCGCCTGCGCAGATGCTGCAGCTGGACTCCTATCCAGGCCTGCGCATCCCCTTGGACGCGCAGGGCAATATGCGCATCTCCTACCGCAATCTGCCCGAGACCTATAGGGCCATCTCCGCCGCGGACGTCCTCAATGGCGACTTCGATCCCGCGATGCTCGACAACGGCTGGGTGCTAGTGGGCGCAACTGCCTTCGGGATCGGCGATATCGTGCCGACTCCTTATAGTGGTGCCACGCCGGGGGTCGAGGTGCAGGCCCGTATCTTGGGCAGCCTGCTAGACACCAATGTGCCCTATACGCCTAGTGGCGCGGCGCTGTTCATGATGCTGCTCAGCATATTGAGTGCCGCCATTCTGTTTGCGATCGCCGGTGCGCGCGAGCGTTTCTCCAGCTACGGCCTGCCTATTGCGGGCCTGTTATTGCCCGTCGCGGCCATAACGCTGCATATCGAATTATTAGCTTCTAACAACATCTGGCTTGGCTGGTTAAGCCCAGTTCTCTACAGCGTGCTCGCCGCCAGCGCCTTGATGCTGCTCGAACAGGCACGCGTGCGCGGCGAGCGTAGCCGTGTATTCGGCAACTTAAATGCCTATCTCCCGAGCGACGTCGCCAAGGAGATCGCCTATAGCCTGCCCAGCTCTAGTGTCAACGCACGCCGCGCCCAGGTGACGCTGCTCAGTGCGGACCTGCGTAATTTCTCTGCATTCTCGGAGGCTAGGCCCCCGGAGGAGTCCGCCGCACTACTGCATTACTTCTTCGTGCGCGCCGCGGAGATCGTGGAACAACACGGAGGCCGCATTCACGAGTTCAAGGGCGACAGCCTGCTCGCCATCTGGGATGGCCGCGACAGTGAGGCTGCGCTGCAGGCCCTGCATGCCGCGGAGCAGATGCAGGCCTCTATCGACCGCGACATGCTGCCCCAGCACCCCCCGCAAGGCCTAGAGCCTCTGGCCTTGGGCATTGGCATCGAGCAGGGCTCTGTCCTTATCGGTTCCATCGGTCCCGCGCAGCGCCGTACCCATACGCTGTTGGGCGATACCGTGACGATTACGCTGCGCATCCAGGAGATGACCACAGAATTAGCGCTGCCCATCCTGATAGGCGAGTGCGCCGCGCGGCAGTTGAGTGAGCAGAGGCTCGAGTCACAGGGCAGCTATCTGCTCGCCGGCCTGCGCACCCCCCACGTGCTATTCAGTCCGCCGCTGGTCGATTCACCGACTCGTCGCGGCAAGTCCGACCCGGTTTCCCTAACCGTCGTCTCCGGTGGACGCCGCTGAGCTAGCCCTTGATTCCTCCTTTAGTTGTCCCGCCGAATTGGGGGCATGTTTCTTATTGCTTGTGTCGCCATGTTTATTGATAATTGCCCGCATGCTTTCTAAACGACATACGCTCCGCTATGTCTGTCGCCTTGCCGGATCCAAAGAGTCTATGCGCTGGTCACTCCTCTCTATTAGCCTATTGCTGCCCCTGTCCGCCCAGGCCTGCCCCGACTTAGCGTCGTTCTATCAATACGGAGAGGATGCCGAATCGCAAGCCGCGTTGGAGTACGCACTAGCGCCGTTGATGAGTGAGTGTCTGCTAAGTTCCGAATATTTCGCGCTATACGGCGCGGTGGTCATGGAGACCGGTGACTTGGCGGAGTCTTTGGATCTCCTCGAGCGAGCCTTGATGTTGGACGCGAATAACGGCGCGGCTCTCATCGACTACGCCCAGGCCCTGTATCTGCGCGGCCAGCTCTTCTCGGCCTTGGACTTGAATAGGCAGCTAAGGGCGCGCAAGGATCTACCCGAGAACATCCATAACATCCTAGAGCAGCGCGAACGGCAATGGCGCGCGCAGACGCGTCAACATAGCTTCGGGGCGGACGTACTGGCAGGCTATGACAATAATCTCAATGGCGCACCGGACCCAAGCCAGATCACCCTCACGCTGTCCGGCGAGCCCGTAATCCTGACCCTGAATCCGGAATACCAGCCGATCAGCGGCCCCTACCTGAATCTCCGCCTAGGCGGACAGTTCCGGCAGTTAGCGGCGGACCACCAGCACAGTGTCAGCGCCGAGATGCGCGGTAGAGTGAGCGAGGACACCGGTTCGGACCTCATTCAAGTCGAGTCTCGCTACAGTTACTTAAGGCCGAAACGGGACCACGCCTGGCAGGTGGGGGCGGCGATGAGCCATTTGTTCTTCGGGGGTAATGCCCTGTATTCGGCCCTCGAGGGCAATGTGCGCTACCGCCACAAGCTCAACGGGGCCTGTACTCAAAGCTATGGCCTGGCCACGCAGTATCAGAACTATAAGGACCAGAGCAGCCTGAACTCTATCGAGAGTAAGCTGGGTGCCGGCCTAGACTGTTCGGCCGAGCTCGCGGGCAAGCCCAGCGTCGTCGGTCTCGAGCTGAGCCTGCTGAACAACTCCGCCTTCGATTCGGGCCGGCCCGGCGCGGACCGCAACGGCTGGCAGCTCAATCTGCAGTGGCAATACCCAGTCCTCAAGGGCGTGCTCACTAGTCAGCTCAACCACACCGAGTTTCGCGACACGGCAGGCTATAGCGCGCTATTGGCCGACGGCGCGCAGCGCTGGCTAAAACGCAGCTTTGTGCTTATGCAATACCGCCAATCGGTCTACACAAATATGGCCTTCGTCGTGAATGCCTACCATCAGAACCAGAGCAGCAATATAGAGCTGTTCGATAGCCTAGATAGCACCCTCGAGCTGGGCATAAGTGTGAGCTTCTAAAAGCCAACTTAATGCTTTAAAAATAGCAGCTTACAATCGAGACTTAATGAGAGAAACAGGTTGTAATTATGCCTAAGGCCTAGTACTATCCCGGGGCATGTCCGCTTGTGGTCAGGAATTGTCGTGTCACTCAAGTGGGTTTAACTAGGAATAGGTAGGGAATTTCTCTCTGTGTGACTGTAGTCACAGGGGAATCGATTTGACTTACGTATCCTTGGCACAACCGAATGGGGTCATCCGCTGCTGTAGGCGAGTCACAATCGGATAAAACAAATTGGAATAAATCTTAAGGAGTTCTAACAATGGCGATTACCGTCGAAGCTCGTACCAATATTATCGGCCTCGTAGTAGGTATGTTTAATGCTGCACCAGGCGCAAGTGTTTTAGCTGACCTAGTGGCATCATATGAAGCAGGCACTTCAATCAAGGCAATGGCTGGATTCCTCGCAGCTACTAATGAATTTAAAGGCATTTTCCCAACTTTCCTAACTAATGGCGAGTATGCGACTAAAGTCGTAAACCAGCTACTTGCTGAGGCTAGCACAGCTGCTAAAGCAGAAGCTGTAGCAGTACTGACTGCTGAGCTAAACGGCGGCATGTCACGTTCCGACGCATTTGTCGAGGCGATCACATTCGTCAACGCTACTGCGACCGATAACGCGACTTTCGGTACTTCAGCTGCGGCATTTGACAACAAAGTTGCAGTTGCAGTTTATTACTCTGTTGATAAGCAGCTTAGTGGTGCTACGTTAGAAGATCTTCAGAAAGTGGTTGTTGACGTAACTAGCGCGGCTTCTACTGTTACTGCAGCTAAAGCAATTGCTGATGGCGAGCAAACTGCAGGCAAGGCTTTCACACTGACTACGTTCACAGACACAATTACTGGCACAATTGGTGATGACACTATTACTGGTGGCGCTCTTGCGAGTGACGGCACAACAGCTGCAGATACGCTTCAAGCCCTCGATGTAATCAACGGTGGTGCAGGTACAGATACTTTGGTGCTAGACACTACTGGTGATAAAAACCAGTCTGTAGTTGGAACAGTAACTAACGTTGAAAACCTAACATTCGTTGGTTCAGGAACTACAATTGCTGCTGTAACTGCCAGCACGTTCTCGGGTGACATTAAGTTTCAACAAACTGCCGACGCGACACTTTCTGTTACTGGTGTAACTGGACAGAAATTGATCCTAGATCGCGCAGTTGACGGCACTACATTGACATCTACTCACTCTGGTACAAGCGCAAGCTTCCAAGCCGCAGCAGTGGCTGGCGATGCAACTTTCAGTCTTTCTGGTGGCACAGTAAAGACTGCTAACTTGGCTATTGATAAGACTGCGACTGGCAAGTCTGTAACTGTTACAGATACTGGCAACTCAACTACTGCTGCCGCTATTACTGCTTCCGGTGCCAGCACTGTAACTGTCACTTCTACTGCGTTGACTTCAGTAACTGTTGCTGGTGCTGGTAAGGTCTCTTTGACTACTACTACAGCGCCGACTACTAGTGTTGATGCTTCTGCAGCAACTGGTGGCTTCACGCTGGTAACTGCATTAGCAGCTGGCGCGACTTTCACTGGCGGTGCGGGTGTAGATACTCTTACTGTTGGTACAAGCACTAAAGCGATCACTACTGGCGCAGGCAACGACGTTGTAACAATGGGTGCGGCTCTAGGTTCTGGTGGTTCAATCGACGGTGGCGAGGGTTCAGATACGATCAGTCTGTCTGCTGCAGATGCGGCTACAGCTACTTCTACTGCACTTCTTGGTGCGGCATTTGCGGCTTCTATCTCAAATTTCGAGAAATTGGGTGTTGGCGCAACAGGTGCTGCTACTGTAGTAGATGCTAAGTATATCGATGGCATTACTCACATCGTTAGTGCTGGTACTGTTGGTGCGAACACTCTGACAGTTAATAATGCTGCTGCAAACTCCACTCTGGAGTTTACTGCTCTTGCAGCCGCTGCAGTTACGTATAACTTGGCTGACGCAACAGGCACTACAGATGTTGTTAATCTGAAGTTCTCTGCCACAGACGGTTTCACTAGCACTGCTGCAGTCGTAATTGCAGGCGTTGAAACTTTGAATATCGTGACTGATGACACAAACAGTACAGCAGCTACTGCTCCGTTTGTTGCTCCTATCACGGCAACTTCTGTTAAGAGTGTTGTGGTTACTGGTGACGCGGGTATCGATACTACTGGCCTAACTGCTACTACATTGACTTCGTTTGATGCTTCTGGCGTAACTGCTACTGGCGCAGGCGGCGCGGTAACTTTAGTGACTGGCGCTCTTGCTGGTGATGCAGTAATCAAAGGTGGTGCGGGTAACGACGTTCTTAACGCTGCGGCTTCCGTTAAGCTTGTAACCATCGATGGCGGTGCTGGTAACGACACAATTACTGGTTCTTCGACTAAAGTTAACACTTTGAATGGTGGTGCTGGCGACGACACTATCGTTGGTGGATCTGCTGCTGACACAATCAATGGCGGCGACGGTAACGACACGATCACTTCTGGTGCGGGTCTTGACATTGTAGACGTCGGTGCAGGTAACGACACTTACGTTGTAACTGCTAACGCAAACGGTAACGTTTATGCTTCTATCACTGGCATGGGTGCTGGTGACAAGATTGACTTCCTAGCTGGTGGCGGCGCAGCTGCATTTACTGCAACAGCAATCACGCTGGCTGGAACTGCAGCATTTGCTGACTTCTTGCAAGCAGCAGCAGCTGGTGGTGCTGACCGTGTTGTTTGGTTCCAGTACGGTGGCGACACTTACGTAGTTCAAGACGTTACTGCTGGCGCAACCTTCACTAACGGTGCGGATCAAGTTGTGAAGTTGGTTGGTCTTGTAAACTTGGCTACTGCGACTATCGATGGCGCGGCTTCCAACGTACTGACTTTGGCGTAATATCTCAGCGATGAGATGCCTTGGCAGATATTGCTCAGGTAGCTAAGCAGAATAAAGAACCCCGCCTCTCGTAAGAGGGGTGGGGTTTTTTAATTATAAATTTTGTCAAAAGGAGCGTAGGTTATGAGCAAGTGGGTTCCTCTTACTCGTACAGATCATTCGGATAGCCACTGGAAGCCTAGAGACGGGTTTCATTTCGCTTCCGCACAACTATATGTTTCTATCTCCACTATTGAGTTGAACAAACTTTTACCGCATTACGTTCTAGGTTTTATAGAAGTAGGTGAGCGTTTTGAAGCAGTCGCTTTACTCGGAATAGGTGGAAAACAAAATCTGTATATTAATAGCGATGGCAAATGGTTAGGCGGCTATACCCCTGCAGCGTTGCGTGGCTATCCATTTGTCTTGGCTGAGAATGGCGACAATGGGAAAATTCTGTGTATTGAAGAGTCGCATTTATCAACAAATGTGGACGACAATCCTGTTTTTGATGCAGATGGAGAGGTCGGGGAAGAAACCGGCAAAATGTTTGAGTTTCTAACCCATTGCGTCGAGCAGCAAATAAAAACACGCTCTGCCGTGAAATCGCTCGCAGAGGCAGGCCTCATTGAAGAATGGCCTATCAAGGTACGAATAGAATCACGCGAAAACGAGATCGAATTAAAGGGTTTTTTTCGAATAAATGAGAGTGCTCTCAATCAGCTAAAGGCAGAAAAAGTTGGGCATTTGAGAAACTACGGTGCGTTACCATTAGCCTACGCGCAATTGTTCTCGATGAGTCAGTTAGAACAGCTTGCTCAGCGTGCCAAGTTTATCGGTGAACAATTAAACGAAGCTAATGTCAACATCGATTTTCTTTCCCAGGACGAAGGGGTAATTAATTTTGATGGAATTTAACGCTCAAAGTTAAATAACTTGTAGAGCTTTAAGTATTGGTAATAACTTTCCGAAATATACTTCAGCTTGTGTTAGAAGTTCACTCAAATTTTCCTGGTCAGTTTCTAAAGTTTTGCCGTTTTTAGTAATTTTCTGATCTTGTACATTTAGAGTCTGTAATACAAATTCCGCGAGCTCTAGTGCGGAAATTTTGCCTAGAGAATACGCAAGAGTGAACAGCAAATTAAATCGCCCAAGCGATATCGCACCGCCTGTAACTGGGCTAGCGAGATGAGCAAACTCTTGCTGCCCTCTCGCTTTAAGCATGAGTGCTGTATTTAAGTCTGTTGTATTTTTTTTACATTTTTGCAATACCAAATCATCGTTTGCCGGAGACAGAATATTGCTACCAATCATAATTATGATTGCTTGAATTAGTTGAGAGAATTGTATGTTCTTACTTTTCAAAATAGACTCGAGATCCCCTATAGCAATGGGCTCATGATTTTCTAAAACGTCGAGAATTGGTGAATAGATAGCCTCATTCAAGGATATAACACCTAGCTTGCCAGTTATCTCCAATACCACATCAGGGCGATGGGATAGTAATACTACTCTTTGGGCTCTAATGCTTTCATTCTGATCTAATTGGCTAAACCTTCGCGGTCCTTTCACCCAATAATCTCGCCGAAATTGCTGGTTGGCCATGAAATCACGAACGGATTCGCGAAACCTTGCATCGGGGATTTCGTTTAAAAATGAAAGTTGCTCAGCCGTAAAATTAATGGCCTCAATATGATCGAGGTAATGAGCGGAGCACGCATATTGCATTTTGGCGGGTTCGAGCCAATCAGCAAGTGTAGAGAAATGCATAGGCTGCCAGTCTCTATTGAAATATTCATGAGCCAAATATTGGCGGTTCTGATTTTTTAAGCTTTGCACTCGCTCGGCGGCAAGTGGGTTGTCACGCGCATACGCTGGTTTTGTCTCGAGTAATTTTTCAGCAAAAGCAATCGCATCATCGATTCTATTTACCGTACCTTGTCCCTCTGAGCCCATAATTTGTGTATGTTCAGATAACAGATGTCTTATTGGGGCAAATGCAGCCCAGCCTGGCAAAAGGTTATAGCTTATATAAAGTACACCCCCAACTTTTAGTTTGCGATGTATAAAGTCTACAATCAATTTTCGGTTTTCATCCGAAACCCAACTCCAAATTCCATGCATACATATGAAATCAAAATCTGGCAAATCAGTCCGTGCAAAAAATTCTGAAAAAGCGTCATCGAACAATTCTGCATCGTTACTTGACAGCTGGGCAAGCTCTCTAGCAAATCCCGCTTGAGAGGGACTAAAGTCGGTTCCGTACCACTTTGTTATCGATGCTGACGCATGAATATTTGCACTCAAACCTTGACCAAACCCTAGTTCACATGCCGTTCCAAGTTCTGGGAACACCAGGCCATTATTCAAGAAGGCGAGTCTAATTCTTAACGGATTTAGTTCTCCATAATAGCCGAATGTATAACCTATATCGGATACGTATCCAGCACTCCAATTACTCATGAGAAACCCTTTCTTTGTTAAAAATAGAACTTTTGATAGTAGCAGTGAGGCTAAATTTGGGCAACACAAGATCAGGTTGTTGGCTCTATGTTGCTAGGTCTAGAACCACAATATAGGTGTGGTTCAAATAGTATCTAAGCCATTCAACTGAGTCCAAGTACATTAAAAGTTCTGAAGCGCAGGAACCAAAATGCCACTATTGAGAGCGTGAATTTATAATTAGTATTAATTTAGTCAGTTATTGAAAATACATAGGATAGTCAAGCTAAGTGATTTCGAGTGAAATACTCTCGGTACAGGGCGCATTTTCTATTTCTATTACTTCAGAGTCTCGGATGCTTCTCGTGCAATTCTGTGTTGGGAGCTTAAAACGGTGATTGTGAATTTGCTTAATCAGACTAATGCAATTTTGCAGGGTCCCCGTGCTTGGAGGCTGGCTTATTCGATGCTATCCATTCTGGCCATACATCGAATGGCCACTCAGCAAGACGCCATAGTGAGTGAATTATTTCTAGCCATTGTCTCAATGCAAATGCTTGCAGCCTTAATGTCTCCTGGTTGCCGTTTTCTGTACGGAACCTAATGGAAAGCATGTTCTCGTTAGGAGTTAGATCAACCGCCTCAACCAACCATTCTTGAGACTCTGGAAGACTTTGTACGGGTGCCTCAGTATTAAGTTCAGCTTTTACGGCTTCTTGTGCAAAACTCTGTTCGATCTCCATCGGAATATTGGCGTCGGATTGCTTCTCTAGCCATAGGAACAAATGGGGTAACAGACGAACCAGCAAACGTTGACTTAGCCACATTACCACTGTCCCGTTGGCGGCGAGTTCGCCAGAGATGCGAACCCTGTCCTCTGTCTCGACATATTCCGTTGTTAATCGTTGCAACTCTCTCATCGCCTGACACCATTTTCCTGTTCAATAACGCTAATACTAACAAGTTGGGGGCCGAATCGCCTACTTGCAATCTTGGGGATTCTCGGGCCAGTGTAGAGCCGGCGCTAGATTCGCATAAATCTGAATCTGCACCTTACCATCCAAACTATTTTTGAAGGGGCGCAGTCAAAAGCGTAATATAGCCGTGTTCTCGCCGAAATTCTTTGGCCCGCGCTCAATACTCACTGGACACGCCCATTATGCAGCAAGGCAAGATCGTTAAGGCACTCTTCGTCGCAGTTCTAAAGCTGGGCTGCGGTGTGGCATTCGCGCAAGACCTCACGCTATTCGAGCCGGTGGAGTCCCCCGCCGGTGGCGACGGCGTAGACGCGGCGCAGTCCCGCGAGCAGCGCAACCTGCCCAATGCGCCCGCCTTCACGCTACTGGGCACCAGCCGCATCGGCGATCGGCGCCGCGCCAGCCTGGTGGATAGCAGTGGCAAGGTGGTGGTCGTAGAGCTGGGCGACGGCGATTCTACCCCTATTCCCGACCACATCGGCTACCGCCTCGTCACCCTCGACTCGGGCAGGGTCTCGATCAGCCTGCCCGCCGATACGCCCTGCGTCGGCGCGCTCGACAAGGGCGTGAGCTGCGGCTCCGAGGGCCTGGTGGAATTGTCTCTGACGACCGCCGCGCCGATCGTGGTGGCCGCGACTCAGGAGGCCGGCGGCGCCGTGCCGGTGCAGGCGGAGGGAGTGGCAGAGGGGCAGCCAGAGAATCCATTCGCCGCGGCCCTGCGCGCGGCGGCGCAGAGCGAGGCCAATGGCCGGCCGCGCAGGAATGGCGGCGAGGCCTTCGAGGCGCGCCGCATCCCAGACGAAGAAGTGCCCGCGGGGATGCGCAAGGTGCGTACGCCGTTCGGCGATCGCCTCGTCGAACTCTGAGCGCGCCCGTGGTGAGTCAAGCGGCGCTCCAGCTGCCCGAATCGGGCCTCGCATTGACGGTGTCGATCGTGGTGTATCGATCGGACCCGGCGGTGCTACAGCTCACGCTAGACTCCATGGTGCAGGCCATTCATCACGCCCAGAGGCGCGCACTGCTGCGTAGCGCCGCCATCGACATCATCCACAACTCCACTAGCGAGCCCGCACTGACGGCGCTCGTGGCGCGCTGTCGCGCCCAGGCGGGGGACATCGACATCACCCTGCTCGAAGGCCATGGCAACATCGGCTACGGGCGCGGTCACAACCTGTCTATCAACAAGGCGCAGTCGCACTGCCATCTGATCCTCAACCCGGATGTGACCCTGCAGCCCGAGTCCCTGGCCGAGGGCTTAGAGTTCATGATTCATAACCCCGAGGTGGTGGCGCTCAGCCCCGCGGTGGCCGACGGGGAGGGCCATAAGCAATACGTGTGTAAGCGCTACCCTTGTGTGCTCGACTTCGTGCTGCGCGGCTTTGCGCCCACCGCGGTGCGGCGTCTATTCGCCACGCGCCTGGCGCGCTATGAGATGCGCGATCTGTCCGAGCGGGAACCGAGCACGGATATCCCGATCATCAGCGGCTGCTTCATGCTGTTTCGCAGCGCCGCGCTGCGCTCTGTCGGCGGCTTCGACGAGCGCTACTTCCTCTATTTCGAAGACTTCGACCTGTCCCTGCGGGTGCATGCGCTGGGCAGCCTAGCCTATCTGCCCTCGATGCATATCGTGCATCTGGGCGGCAATAGCGCGCGCAAGGGCCTGCGCCATATCGGCATGTTCGCCCGCTCCGGGCTGCGCTTCTACAACAGCCATGGCTGGCGGCTGCTATGAATAAGCTGCCCCCCCAGCAAGGCGCGACGGTGCTGGTAACAGGCGCCACCGGCTTCATCGGGCGCGCCCTCGTGCAGCGCCTGTTAGAGCGACGCGCGCGGGTGCACGCGCTGTCCAGGACCGTGGTCGAGGCGGGGCCGGATCAGGCCGACTGCGTGTATTTTCGGGGGGACATCGCCGATGCGGCGCTCCTGGCGCGGGCCTGTGCCGGGGTCGACACGGTGTTTCATCTGGCCGGCTATGCCCACGTCAATCAGCACGATGTGCAGGAGCTGCGGCGCATCAATGTCGAGGGCACCCGGGCGCTATTGCAGGCGGCCAGCGCCGCGGGCGTGCGCCGCATCGTCTTCTTCAGCAGCATCCTGGCCGAGGTGCGCCTCAACCCCGAGGGCGGCGCCTATGGGCAGAGTAAATTAGAGGCCGAAACCCTGCTGCTCGAGGCGGCCGCCGCGGGGCAGATCGAGGTCTGCTGTCTGCGCCCCGCCAACGTCTATGGCCTAGGCATGAAGGGCAACCTATTGACCATGATGCGCCTAGTGCAGCGCGGGCTCCTGCCACCGCTGCCGGTGCCCAGCGCGCCCCTGTCCTTGGTAGGCAATCGCGACCTATGCGAGGCGGCGTTATTGGCCGCGCAGCTGCCCCAGGCCAATGGCCAGGTGTACGCCGTCACGGACGGCAAGACCTATACCATGAAGGGCATCGAGGTCTCGGTGCGCCGCGCGCTGGGCCGGGCGCCGCGGGCTTGGCACACGCCGTTGCCATTCTTCTACGTGGCCTTCGCCACGCTGGAGATACTCGGCAGGCTGCTGCGCCTGCCGAACGCGCCGGGCCTGCGCTCCTACCGCGCCCTGCGCAGTGGCAGCCTAGTTTCCAGCGAGAAAATACAGCAGGAACTGGGCTATAATCCTGCCGGCTCCCTGAGCGATGAACTCCCCGGCATCTTGGCGCAGCGCGCGCTCGATGTGAACTAGACACCCCAGGGTGTCGCTTTAGCTACCTAGAAGGCCCAGTGTGAAAGTCATTCCAACCGCAATCCCCGACGTCTTGATCTTCGAGCCCACTATCCACGGCGACCACCGCGGTTTCTTCTTGGAGACCTGGCGGGAGTCGAGCTTCAACGAGCTGGTCCCGGGGCTAGCGTTCGTGCAAGACAACCACAGCAAGTCGGGCAAGGGCATCCTGAGGGGGCTGCACTACCAACTGGCCCAGCCACAGGGCAAGCTGGTGCGCGTGATAGCGGGCGAGATCTATGATGTCGCCGTGGATATGCGCCGCGCCTCGCCTACCTTCGGGCAGTGGGTAGGCGTTACGCTTTCCGCGGATAATCATCGCCAGCTGTGGGTGCCGCCGGGCTTCGCCCATGGCTTTCTCGTGACCAGCGCCAGCGCCGAGATGGTGTACAAATGCACCGCCTACTATGCGCCGCAGGATGAGCATTCACTGCTGTGGAACGACCCCGAGCTGGCGATCGCCTGGCCCCTGGCCGAGGCCGGAATCGAGGCCCCCGTGCTCTCGGCCAAGGATCGCGATGGACGCCGTTTTGCAGATGCACTAGTCTACGAGACCCGCTAAACGAGGTGAGAGAACATGGGTAAACGAATCGCCATAACCGGGGCGAATGGCCAGCTAGGGCAGACCCTGATGCGCTCCGTGCTATTCGAGGACCACGTGCTATTGCCCCTGGGCCGCGCCGACATGGACATCACCGATCAGGCCAGAGTGAGTGCGACGCTGGACGCCCTGAAGCCGGATATCATCATCAACGCCGCCGCCTACACGGCGGTGGATGCGGCGGAAAGCAATGCCGAGGATGCCTATAGCATCAACGAGCAGGGCGTGAAGCATCTGGCGCGCTGGGCCAAGTCCAAGAAGGCCCATCTGATCCATATCTCTACGGACTTCGTGTTCGCCGGCGATAAGAATCGGCCCTATAAGGTAGACGACGCCACCGGGCCGCTTAGCCTATACGGGCAGAGCAAATTGGCGGGGGAGAAGATGCTCACCACCCTGCTGCCGGGCAAGGCGACGATCGTGCGCACCGCCTGGCTGTACTCTGCCTATAACACTAACTTCATGAAGACCATGCTGCGCCTGATGCGCGAGCGCGACTCCCTGAATGTGGTGGACGATCAGATCGGCACGCCCTGCTCAACTCAATCCCTAGTCGGCTGTCTGCACGCGCTGATAGAGCGCAACCAGCCGGGGGCGGTCTATCACTGGACCGACGCCGGCGTGGCGAGTTGGTATGATTTCGCGGTCGCGATACAGGACGAGGCCATCCGCTTGGCGCTGTTGGATCACGCGATCCCGATCAATCCCATCTCCACCGAGAAGTATAAAACCGCTGCGGCGCGCCCGGTCTATAGTGTGCTGGATAAGTCCAAGGCATTGCTGGAGCTGCAGTGTCCACAGCTGCACTGGCGTGAGGCCCTGCGCGACACCCTGCGGACACTGAGCCAGAGATAAGCACCGCCCGGAGCGGCATCGCTGCAGGGTGATGCCTCATTACAAAACAAGAGAGAGCACTACATGCGCAGCGTACTCATCACCGGAGCAGCCGGTTTCATCGGAGCCAATTTCACGCACTACTGGCTGCAGCACTATCCCGACGATCGGGTCATCGGCCTGGACGCACTCACCTATGCGGGCAATACCTGGAATCTGCGCGATGTCTGGAAGACGCCCAACTTCACCTTCGTGCGCGGCGACATCACCGATCAGGCCTTGGTCGAGAGCCTCATCGAGCAGCACGAGATCGCGCTGATCGTGCATTTCGCGGCGGAGAGCCATGTCGATCGTTCGATAACGGGGCCAGATGCCTTTATTAATACGAATATCATCGGCACCCATAGCCTATTGAAGGCGGCGAAGAAGTGCTGGCTAGATAAGGGCGAGGCGATCCCGCATCATTTCCATCACGTGTCCACCGACGAGGTGTATGGCACCCTAGGGCCAGAGGATCCGGCCTTTACCGAGTCAACGCCCTACGCGCCTAACTCCCCCTATGCGGCGAGCAAGGCCGCGTCCGATCACCTGGTGCGTGCCTATCATCACACCTATGGTCTTAGGGTCACCACCAGCAATTGCTCGAATAACTACGGCCCCTATCATTTCCCCGAGAAGCTCATCCCGCTATGCCTGCTCAATATCCTGCACGGCAAGGACCTGCCAATCTATGGCGACGGGCAGCAGATCCGCGACTGGCTCTATGTCGACGATCATAGCCGCGGCATCGACTTGGTCATTCGCAGTGGCGTGCCGGGTGACACTTATAATATCGGGGGCAATAACGAGTGGGCGAACATCGACACCGTCAAGCTGCTCTGTCAATTGATGGATGGGTTCTTCGCGACAGACGAGCAACTACGCACGCGTTTCCCACAGTGCCCAGCCTCAAAGGGCGGGGCGAGCACCAAGCTGATTACCTATGTGACCGACAGGGCGGGTCACGACACCCGCTATGCGATCAACGCGCAGAAGATTATGTCCGAGCTAGGCTATAAGCCCCGCGCCGGGTTCGCCGATGGGCTCACCCGCACGGTGCAGTGGTATCTAGACAATCAGGGCTGGTGGGAGAAGATCCAAGACGGCAGCTATAAGGACGGCTTCGAGTAGGGTTATTCAGAGCTTCCTTAGGGCAGCAGGTAGAAATACTGCTCGTCGCCGTTGGAGTAGACCATCCTAAAGTCCTCCGTGCCATCGCCGTTCAAGTCCCCGGCGCCGAACAGGCCCGTCGCAGGCGAGGCGCCGCTATAGGTCTTCGGGTCGACACGGCGCACGATGAAGTCCGCATACATGCGCAGCGTCCGGTTATTGAAATCGAAGGCGCTGATGCCAAGGGCCTCGAAGCGCACATTGCTCACGCCGGCTATGGCGAGCAGCCCATTGATGTATTCCGAGCCGATCACCGGCGCGGTAGTAAACAACTGCTGACGCAGCGTCGTCCCACTCGGATAGATCACCTGCATATACACCTCGTCGGGCAATGCCGCGTTGGGGTGTGGGTGTAGATACACGCCGGCAGTCGCGTCCGTTATTAGGCTAGAGGTGATCGATGGGCGCAGATTGTAGCGATCGTAGAAGGCATTATTGATCACCAGCTTCCCCGTGCTGTCCAGGTCGAAAACGGGTGCCCCCTGATTGCGTTGCACGGTGAGGTTGCCATTGCTGGTGATGGTCATCTTGGGCAATGACAGCTGCGTGAGCGCGGCTTGCAATACCGCGGTGTTCGCCATCGCGGGCTGGAAGTTAATCTGCAGGCCCTCGTCGGTGATCATGCGGCCACTCTGATCCTGATTGAGGAAGATCGCGCCCGTGCTGGTGCTCGCCTGCCCGGCGCTATAGGGCAGCAGGTGGTAGGAGACCTCGCCGACGGGGATCTCGATGACGCCAGTAGTCCCGGACTGCGTGGCCACCAAGGAGGTGATCGTCAACTCGGGGATGCGGTTGATGGTCGCCAGGAGCGTATTGGTGGCATTGAAGGGCGAGTTCTGTCCAAGGCTTATGACCTCGCCCTGGGTGATATTGGCCACGACAGGGGTGATCTTGGTCAGCCCAGAGGTGAAGTCTTCATCGTCGTTCACTATGGTCACGGTGGTGCTGGCTATCGTGCCCAGGAGCGCGCCGCCGGTGATCGTCGACAGATTCACCGTGAAGGTCTTATTCGCCTGCCCAACGCTGTTGTCGATGATGGGGATGGAGATGGTCTTAGTGGTGTCGCCGTCCGCGAAGCTGAGCACCGAGCCCGCGGCCACGGCGGTGAAGAAGGCGGGGGCGGCGGCGGTGCCGTTGACGGATGCGTAGGCGATAGTCACCGCGCCATCGCTGCCATTAGTGCGGCTCACGGTGAGGGAGGCCGTGCCGCCATTCTCGGCCACGCTGAAGGTGGCGCTGGAGAACTGCAGGGTGCCCTGCTCATAGTCCAAGATGCTCAACGTGGTGCTGGCGTCTGCGCCGATGGTATCCCCCGTCACTGCGGACAGGCCCAACGTGACCGTCTCGGTGCCCTCCACCAGACGGTCGTCGACGATCACCACGCTCACGGTCTTGGGATTCGCATCATTCGCAGCCCAGGTTAGGGTGACTGGGGTGAACGTGTAGTCGCTCGTGGCCGTCGCGGTGCCGCCGGTAACCGAGACTAGGACCGATGCGCCGGCAGTGGTCACGCCCGTGCGCTTGACGGTGATGGTGACGGGGGTGGTGATCTCGTTGCTGCTATAGGTGGTCGCGCCAAACTCGATCGCTGCGCCCTGGGCGAGGCCGCAGAGGCTAAGCAATAAGAAGACGAGGGTGCTGCGTTTGATAAAAATCATTATTGGGACCGTGGCGTGACTGTGTTAAGGCGAGTCTACTCTATTTACTACAGCGGCAATTGCCGGGATTTCTTGAATATTATCAGCGCCCAAGGATAGCGGGTTTTGAGGGACAGCTCACGAGTAATTGCGCAGAATGTGACATACTTGGCCCACCTCACTCGTCAACGACATCGCTCGGGAGATTGTTTGGAATGAGAGCAGCGAAACAGCGTTTCCTCAAATTTGCGTCCCTAATCTGTGGCGTGCTCGCGTTGTGCGGCCTGTCGAGCGCCCAGGCTAGCACCGTATTGCAGATGAGTTTCGAGGAGGTAGTGGACGCCGCGGAACTCGTCTTCGAGGGCCGTGTCACGGGCCTTCGCTCCCAGAGCAGCGCCGATGGCAGCATTCACACCCTCGTCAGCTTCCAGATCAGCGACGTCATAAAGGGCGAGTTCGCAGGCGCTGCGATCGAGTTGCGCTTCCTCGGCGGTCAGGTCGGCATGCGCGGCCTGCAGGTGAGCGATATGCGCATGCCCGAGCAGGGTGAGACGGGCATCTATTTCGTCGAGTCGCTGAGGGATTTTCAGGTCAACCCGCTGGTGGGCTGGGCGCAGGGCCACTTCCTCATCGAGGACCTGGGCAGTGGCGCCTCGCTCGTCACCACCGCCGGCCATGTGCCCGTGGTGTCGGTGCAGAGCGCCGACGGGGCTCCGGCCTCGCTTGCCGAGGCGCAGTTCAGCAAGGGTGTTGCGAAGGGGGTGAGTGTGCGCGCGGGGATCGCGAGCAAGGCTAGCCGCGGCCTCAGTGCGCAGCAGTTCAAGGCCAGTGTCCGCGAGATAGTGGAGCTAGCCCGGTGAGCAAGAGCCTCAGGCGTTTAGCGATAGGCTTGTCTGCGGTGCTGCTGGCTGGCGCCAGCGTGACCGCGTTTACGTTCAATATCGCGGGAATCAAATGGCCAGGAGGGAGTGCGCTGCTCTATATCGGCATGCCGGGCTCCTCGTCCAGCGGCACGAGTTGGCGCGACGCCCTGGCGCGCGCCGCGGCCCAATGGACCTCGCAAACCCCTTTTGAGTTTATTGTGAATCAAGGCTATAGGAACCCTTGCAGCGGCTACGGCGCAACACCCTCAGGTGGGCAGTTCAACAGCGGCAATGGCGACGGGCAAAATGGCATCGACTTCTCCGCCACGGTCTGCGGCGATGCCTATGGGGCGAATACCCTCGCCGTCACCCTGATCTATACCGAGTCCAATCTGCTTGGGGGCTTCGATATCGTGGAGTCCGATATCGTATTCAACGCCAACACCCGCTTCGATATCTATGATGGGCCGTTGGTCGATCAATCCAGGGGCATCGATTTCGGCCGGGTCGCGCTCCACGAGATGGGGCACGTCATCGGCATGAGTCATGAGCAGGGCAGCGCCTCTATCATGCGCTCCACGATCGGCAATCTCTTCACGCTCCAGCCCGACGACATCGAGGGGGCCACCACCCTGTATACCGGCTACGCAAACTGCCCGGTGGCCGCTATCGACTTCGGCCGTGTGGCAGGGGGCCTGAGTGAGGGCGACTGCAGCGTGAAGCAACTGGTCGGGGGCGGCAGCGACGATAGCCTGGTCGATACCTATGAGTTCACGCTGGCGCAGCCGACTTCGATTACGATCGGCATGAGTTCCGCGTCTCTGGACTCGGTGTTGGTGCTCATGGATGCAAACTCCAGGGTGCTCGACGTCGACGATGACGGGGGCGTGGGCTGTGACGCGAAAATCACCAAGACCCTGGCGGCGGGCACCTATGCCGTCCTCGCCAACACCTTCGTAGATGGGTCCGCGTGTGGCGATACCGTTGGCTCGTACCAGCTCACCATGAGCTATCAGAGCAATATTCTACTGGAGCGCGGGCAGGAGACTAGTCTCTTGGGCTCTACAAGTAGCGCGAAGTTTGCTGGGGGCGTGAGGGCCAGAAACAAGCTAAGTTATAGCAATGTCGTCAAGCCCAGTGAGTTCTTCGATATTGAAGGCCGCATAGCGATAGACCCCAAGCACCAAGGCCAAGCGGGTTTCATTGTAGTGGCGGGCATCTTGGCCGATGGCCAGATTCTGCTGCGCAACTCTGCGGGCGAATTCAATGCATACAATGGGCAGGGCGACATCAGCAAGGCGAAGACCTTAGTGTTATCGGCGCTCGAAAGGGTCGACATATTGCGTGATACGAGGGCCTCAGACTTAGGCCTGAATGACATCGAGGTCAACTTCCTAATCGGCTATGGGGTCAACAGCAATCCCAATGAACTGTATTTCCACGGCGCGCCGATCAATCTTGTGGTGACGCCTTAGTGAGCATCAATAGATAATGCAAATTTACTCCTATGCCTCTGTGCCTGTATAATCGCGCGCATCTCATGGAAAAGAAGGTTCGTGGCAGCATGTTGTCATTTTGATGCCCGCGAGCGCGAGAGACACATTGGCAAGTTTAATTAAAGAGGATAATAGCGTGGCAGTATTCAACAGCAGTATCGTTTTACGGTTCGCTCAGATGGGCGCGCTGGCAGCAAGCGTCGTCTTCATGGGCGCTAGCGCCGCACAATCACGCGACGAGCAGATCGCCGAGCGCCTAAAGCCGGTCGGCGAAGTATGCCTAGCCGGCCAGTCTTGCGCCCGCGGTGGCGCGGCACCTGCTGCGGCGGCCCCCGTTGCGGCTGCGGCCAGTGGCGAGTTCGATGTTGCGCAGGCCTATCAGACGAGCTGTAACGTATGCCACGCCTCCGGCATGGCGGGCGCCCCCAAGCTCGATGACAGCGCGGAGTGGACCAAGCGTCTAGCAGACAAAGGGCTCGAGACGCTCGTCGCGAATGCGATCAGCGGCATCAATGCGATGCCACCTCGAGGAATGTGTATGACCTGTAGTGATGACAACATTGCAGCGCTAGTTGAGTACATATCAGGGAACGGCCAGTAATTCTGTTCATTAATGGTTAAGCTTGGTTGAGATACTCTTAATTCGAAACGGTGAAGTACCGGTAACAGTAATAGGAGCAAGACGTCGTGAAATTGATCAAAGTATTGAAGTCCCTTGCAGTACAAATTAGTGCTATGTCCCTGTTGGCAGTAATGTCTGGCTCGGTCTCTGCAGACACGCCTAGCCTAGGGGTAATGCAGTTGGCACAGAATTCCGATGGGTTCGATGTTGAGCGCGTCTACATGCAAAGCTGCTGGGCTTGCCACAATAGTGGTGCGGCCGGTGCTCCTAAAGTAGGCACGGCAGCTGACTGGACGCCACGCGTCGAGAAAGGCATGGACACACTGCTAGCAAATGCAATTAATGGCATCAATGCGATGCCTGCTAAGGGTCTTTGCTTCACGTGTACCGATGACGATCTGAAAGACTTGATTCAGTATATGGTCGATAGCAGCAAGTAAGCGCTCTTCGATTGCTGAGAAAGGGCTCCTAGGAGCCCTTTTTTTATGCGCTAGGCAAACAGGTCTTTGAGCCCCGCGATGGCGGCGGCGCCCTTCTCCTGTTTCTGTTCCGGCGTCGCATCGGAGCGGCCTTCCCAGTACAGCAGATCCTGCGGCAATTCATCGAGGAAGCGGCTCGGTGTGGTCGAGGTGCTCTCCCCGAATTGCTTGCGCTTTCTCGCTAGTGTGAAGGTCAGATTCTGCTGCGCCCTAGTAATCCCCACATAGGCTAGCCTGCGTTCCTCTTCGATGTCGTCGTTCTCGATGCTATTGCGATGGGGCAGTAATTCCTCTTCCATGCCCATGATGAACACATAGGGAAACTCCAGCCCTTTCGCCGCGTGCAGTGTCATCAGCTGCACCTGGTTATCGATATCCTCTTCCTCCTGGCGCTCGAGTAGGTCGCGCAGAATGAGCTTATTGATGGCCGACTCTATGTCTTCGTCGCCGCCCTCTTCCTCGTCCTTGGCCAGGCTCTTCTGCAATGAGCCCATCAACATCTCGACGTTGCCGATGGCCCGCTCCGCCGCCGCTTGGGACTTGGCGTTCTGATGAATCCAGCCCTCGAAGTCGATGTCGGTCAACATCTCGCGAATCGCCGCGATGCTGTCGCCGCGCTGTGCCTGCTCGCGAATATTGTTCAGCCAATGCGCGAAGCGGCTCAGCTTCTCTTGCTGTTTCGGCTCTAAGAATTGCCCGAGCCCGAGCTCCGTGCAGGCCTGTAGCAGGGGCACCTCACGCTCATTCGCATAGCTGCTAAGTGCCTCGAGAATGCTGGGGCCGATTTTGCGTCGCGGCGTATTGATGGAGCGCAGGAAGGCGTTGTCGTCGTCGGGATTCACCATGAGGCGCAGATAGGCCATTAGGTCTTTAATCTCAGCCTTGGAGAAGAACGAAGTGCCACCTGTAATCTGATAAGGAATCTGGTGCGCCTGCAATTGCAGCTCGAGCGTGCGGGCCTGATGGTTGCCGCGATACAGCACCGCGAAGTCGCGAAAGCGCAGACGCTTGTTCACGCATAGGCTCAATATCTCCAAGGCGATGCGCTCGACCTCGGAGTCTTGGTTCGGACACACCAGTACGCGAATCTGATCGCCAAGGCCCAGCTGGCTCCACAGCTTCTTGTCGTAGATGTGGGGATTGTTCGCGATAAGCGTGTTGGCCGCGCTCAGGATATTATTATTGGAGCGATAGTTCTGCTCCAGCTTAATGAGTTTCAGGCTGGGGTAGTCTTGCTCCAGCTGAACCATGTTCTCCGGCCTGGCGCCGCGCCAGGAGTAAATCGACTGATCGTCGTCCCCCACTACCGTCAGGCCGCTGCGCGGGCCCACTAATAGTTTCACGAGAAGGTATTGTCCGGTGTTGGTGTCCTGATACTCATCCACGAGCAGGTAGTGAATGCGATTCTGCCAACGCTCCAGCACATCGGCATGTTCCTGAAACAGCGTCACGGGCAATAGGATGAGGTCGTCGAAATCCACCGCGTTGAACGCGCGCAAGTGGCGCTGATACTCCCCATACACACGCGCCGCGAACACGGTCTCGGGCTCGGAAGCGGTGTGCTTGGCCTGTTCGGGCAAAAGCAGCTGATTCTTCCAGTTGGAGATGGTGCTTTGTAGGAACTTGAGCTGTTCGTCACAGATCTCGGCTTCCTTATGTAGTAGGCTCTTGAGCAGGCTAGTGCTGTCTTGGCTATCGAAAATGGAGAAACCAGATTTGAAACCAAGCCGCTTATGCTCACGTCGAATGATGGTAAGTCCGAGGTGGTGAAAGGTCGAGATCGTCAAACCGCGGATGTTACTACCCCCCTCGCGCTGGCGTGCAAGATTGGTAACGCGCTCTTTCATCTCGCGTGCTGCTTTATTGGTGAAAGTTACAGCGGCAATCTTGTGGGCTGGGTAACCGCACTCGTTGATCAGGTAATTGATCTTCTGTGTAATTACGCTAGTTTTGCCACTGCCGGCACCGGCGAGTACGAGTAAAGGAGAGCTTATATATTTCACCGCCTCTAGTTGGCGGGGATTGAGTTTTTTCACTTAGGAGTCGATTTTCTTCATTGCTGGTAATGGGTTGAGGTGTTCTCTATT
This sequence comes from Gammaproteobacteria bacterium UBA5078, assembly GCA_002416505.1. Taxonomy (GTDB): domain Bacteria; phylum Pseudomonadota; class Gammaproteobacteria; order Pseudomonadales; family Pseudohongiellaceae; genus UBA5078. The sequence goes on along the minus strand of DIAM01000021.1, from coordinate 526,879 downwards.
ATATACAAGGCAACGCTTCATGCCTTGACCTGTTTGAGATTATTTCGAAACTGCAGAAACATTGCTTATTTCTGTCTTTCGATTGAAGAAATCGTTCAGTAGTGCCGATAACAATACTCGTATTGTTAAATCGTGGAGCACGTAGTGCGAATACTGCTTATCGCAGAACATGACGCCGAATTTCGGTTGATAGAGCGTCTTTTAAAAGACATTGAACGATCGCCTCACCAATTAACTTGGTGCCAGGCGGATGTCCAAGCGCTTTGGGCTACGCAAGTGTCTAGCTTCCAGATTTTACTGTGGGGTCGCATCTCCAAGCCGGAGGTCTCCCGCGCACTGCTCGAGGTGCTGAAATCCCAGCAAGCTAATATTCCCGTCATCGCCATTAGTGATCAGTTTCCCCCCAATGCAGACCGCGCCGCGATCAAGCGAGGAGAGTCTGACATCCTGTTGCGCTCAACCCTTAACTCCCAGGTCATCGGTCGCGCCATTAGTTATGCCAGTGAGCGAAACCTTCCTAGTGTTAGCAATATTGAGGCCTTACATGCCGACCCGCTTACTGGCCTGAGTAATCGCCAGGACTTCAAAGAGCGGCTGGCCCGCATCCTCGCCGATGCCTCGGTCCCCGAATCGGTTGGATTGCTCCTTATCGATGTCGATCAGTTTAAGAAAGTAAACGCTTCCTATGGCCAAGGCGCAGGCGATGCTCTGATTCAACTGATCGCCGCGCGCATTCGCGGCGCATTGTTCGAGCCGCAACATGTCGCCCGCATAGGGGGCAATGAATTCGCAGTAGTGTTTCAGAATTCCGACGAGTCAGTGGAGAGTGCGTGTCGTGCCTGCATCGAGAAAATAATTCAATCCATGGCCAAGCCCTTTCCGATCGCCCAGCATGCGATCCGCATGAATATCAGCGTTGGCGTGGTCACCAATAAAGAGCTCGAGATTACGGTCGATGCGATGGTGGCCAATGCCGACATCGCGATGCGCATCGCGAAGAGCGAGAAAGGCAGTACCTACCAATTCTATACCCGCGACATGACCGATGCGGTCCAGAAGATATTGAAGCTAGAGTCCGAGATTCGGCGCGGGGTTCGCAACGAAGAGTTCGAGCTGTACTACCAGCCGCGTATCGATATTAATGGCAACACGATCGTGGGCGCAGAGGGCCTGGTGCGTTGGAACCATCCTACGCGTGGCCTGCTGCTGCCCGCGGAGTTTATCTCCGTCGCCGAGGAGAGTGGGCTCATCGTGCCCCTCGGCTATTGGATAATTCATCAAGCCTGTCGCGATCTCAACGCTTTAGCGGAGCTGGGTCATCACGAGGTGCATTTGGCCGTGAACGTGTCCTTTAAGCAGTTTCAGGATCGCAACTTCGTGCAGACGGTTGCCAATATCCTGGGCAATCAAGGCATCACCGAGGGGCGTCTGGAGTTCGAGCTGACCGAGACGACCATGATGATCGAGGGCATCGCCGTGGACGAGAGTCTACGTCGTCTCAATGAGCTGGGCATCGATATCTCACTCGACGACTTTGGCACTGGCTATTCTTCCTTCGCCCACATTCAACGCCTGCCAATTTCGACGCTCAAAATCGACCGCTCCTTTGTGGGCAGCGTGACGAGCAATGAGGACGATGCCACGATCGTCAAGGCGATTATCAACCTAGCCCATAGCCTGAATATGCAGGTGATCGCCGAGGGCGCGGAGACCGCCGAACAGGTAGAGTTCCTGTGCCTTAATAAGTGCGATCAGGTGCAGGGCTACTTCTTCAGCCAGGCCGTGAACTTCGCCGCAATCAAGGAACTCCTCAACCAGGAAGAGTTCGTCGACCACCGCATTCAATCGATCCTCTCTCGCAACAGCGCGCTTAGCTGAGCTAGTCGCTGGCGCAATTCGGCGCACTACACTATTAATAGTATGAGCCTCTCACGTACCCAAGGACTGGACCGTGTCTCTTGCTATTGTATATACCCGCGCGAACATCGGTGTCGACGCGCCGCTAGTCACGGTGGAGACTCATCTGTCCAATGGCCTGCCGAGCCTGACCATCGTGGGCCTGCCCGAGACCGCTGTGCGCGAGAGTCGCGAGCGTGTGCGCTGCGCGATCCTCAATGCCAATCTCGAATTCCCAACCAGGCGTATCACCATCAATCTCGCCCCCGCCGACCTGCCCAAGAGCGGCGGGCGTTTCGATCTCGCCATCGCCATCAGCATCCTCGCCGCCTCGGGTCAGATTCCACTACAGGCTCTGTCGGGCTTCGAGATTCTGGGAGAGTTGGCCCTTACCGGTGCGCTGCGCCCGATTCACGGCGTGCTGCCGGCGCTGCTCGCCGCGCGCGCTCAAGGTCGAATACTGCTACTCCCTAGAGCGAATCAGTTAGAGGCCTCATTGGTGCGAGGCGTGCAGGCGCTGGTCGGGGGGCATCTATTAGACGTGCACCAACAGCTAGTCGGTGGCAGTGGGATGACGCAATGCGACTTCGACCCCGGTGCACTGGATGGCTCGCTAGGGCGTGGCGAATCTCGCTTCGAGCAGATCAGGGGCCAGGTTGCGGCCAAGCGCGCGCTAAAGGTAGCCGCGGCCGGCGCGCATAATATTCTGCTCATCGGGCCGCCGGGCACGGGCAAGACCATGCTCGCCAATAGTCTGGCGAGCCTACTCCCACCATTGGAGGAGGGGGCGGCGCTAGAGGCGGCGGCGATCAAGTCCATTGCCCGCCTCCCGATTGACCCATCGCGGTGGCGGCAACCGAGCTTCCGCGCTCCCCACCACACCGCCACCAATGTCGCCTTAGTAGGGGGCGGGGTAAGCGCCAATCCGGGGGAGGTCACCCTCGCGCATCGCGGGGTGCTCTTCCTCGACGAGCTGACGGAGTTCAAGCGCAGTGTCTTGGAGGCCCTGCGCGAACCGCTCGAGGCCGGGGTCATCACCATCAGTCGTGCGAACTATCGGCTCGAGTTGCCGGCGCGCTTTCAATTGGTGGCGGCGATGAACCCCTGCCCCTGCGGTTATTACGGCGACCCGCAGGGCCGCTGCCTGTGTCCGCCCGAGCGGGTGCAGCGCTATCTCGAGAAGATATCGGGCCCACTGCTGGATCGCATCGACCTGATCGTCGAGGTGCCTCGAGTCCCCCATCAGGACTTGCGTGCGCGTCCGCCTGCACATAGCGCTTCGGCAGGCACTAGCGCGCAGCTGCGCACCCAGGTGCAAGCCTGCCGAGAGTTGCAAGCGCTGCGCTGCGGGCGTTTGAACAAGGACCTAGCTCTGCAAGACCTGGAGGAGTACTGCGTCTTAGACAGTGAGAGTGAATTGCTGTTGGCCAGGGCGGTGGAGAAGCTGCTGCTCACGGCTCGGGCGACTCACCGCATCCTCAAGATCGCGCGTACCATTGCGGATCTAGAGGCCCGTGAGTCGATCACCGTGGCCGACCTATCCGAGGCCATCGGCTACCGGCGTCATGCGCGCCTAATCAGTGTGGGGACTTAGCGGGTTTTCGGGGTGCTAGCCTTGCCGGCCTCCAACTCTTGTATGCGACTCTCGAGCTGCACAAGCTCGCTCTCCAGCGCCTCTATCCTCTGCTCGGCTCTGCTTAGGGCGGCGAGCTGTGCCTCGAACTCCTCGCGAGTCAGCAGGTCCATGCGCGCGAAGCCCTTCTGCAATGCCGATGACACCGAGCGCTTGATGTCATCGCCGGCGGCCTCTGCCTGAGGCAGGAGTTTGGAAATTTGTTGGCTTATCTCTTCGAAGAAGCGTTTGTCGATCATATTTTTGGTCCGGAAGTAGATTCTTGGCGTGCTGCGCAATTGTAGCTGACTCTCTAGCCCATACAAACCACTGGCAGCATTGTGGCCACGCACTATTAGGCGGCACGATTGCTTCGGCCTCGAGGCTAGGCGCGGGATTTTTGCTCCAAAGCGGTGCGTTTTATGTTTTTAAGCTCTCGCGAGCCTTCAATGACTGCCCTGCCCAGTCGCCGGCACTTAATCCTATCTATTTGTTTATTAATAGAATTATTCGCCATTTTGCCCCGTGCCCGAAAATAGGCACGCATTATGCTTAGTGCTATATGTCCAGTTTAGGAGCGTGACCTAGAGAATTACAACGCACGCCTTACTCGGAACTTAAAACCCACAAGGTTTAGAACTTTACTACAACGTCAAGGAGTTACAACAAATGAAGAAATTTACACAGGCACTGTTAGCCACAGGATTGATCAGCGCAGCGTTCTCCGTTCAGGCTCAGGAAAGCTCGATCAGCGCCAACGTCGCACTGACCTCAGATTACATCTACCGTGGCGTCTCACAGACGAGCGGCGGCTCTGCGATCCAGGGTGGTTTTGACTTTGCAAGTGAGTCTGGTTTCTATGTCGGAACGTGGGCATCGAGCATCACTTTTGACGACAGCATCGAGATCGACTACTACGGCGGCTTCTCCGGCAGCCTGACTGACGAAGTGGGCTACGACGTAGGCTTCATCTACTACGATTACCCAGGCATGAGCAGCGATGACTTCCTCGAATTCTACGGCGTACTGAGCTATGGCGGCCTGTCAGGTTCTATCAACTATTCCGATGACTTCTATGCGGGCGTAGGCAAGGCATGGTTCTACACACTGGATTATGGCTTCGACCTAGGCAATGACTTCTCCCTTGGCCTTCACTACGGTCTGCAAACCTACGATCAAGACGTTTGGGGCACAGAGGACAGCTACTCCGAGTACAACATCTCCCTAGGCAAGTCTTACGCTGGCCTCGATTTCGGTTTGATGTTTACTGATACAGACCTCAGCGACGCAAACTGCGGCGGCTCATCGGATTGCGACAGCACTGTCGTCTTCTCTGTCGCCAAGTCGTTCTAAGATCGCCCTAAAAAAGCGCGCTTGCGCTATTTAGGTGCGCGCTCAAAAGGCCCGTAAGCGCTTAGTTTGCGGGCCTTTTTTCCTCCCGACTAGAGCAAGTTAGATGGGAGTTTCTAGGTTTAAAACCGCGAGTGTTAGTGATTGGTGCATATCGCGGTGCATTGCACCATTACGGTGCGCTTTACAGCTAGGGGATGCGTCAATACTAGGAAGAATGTGATTGAGTATACGTATCTCGTTGTTATTTAAGTAATTAGCCTTTATGGCACGACCCGTGCATGAAGCATTCTCAGGTGTATCTGTACTGAATCGGCGGAGCAGATATTAATAGGTAAGGAGCAATTCTATGAAATTAGTAACGGCAATAATTAAGCCTTTCAAGTTGGACGATGCCCGTGAAGCACTATCAGAGATTGGTGTGCAAGGGATTACCGTAACTGAAGTGAAGGGGTTCGGAAGACAGAAAGGGCACACAGAGCTTTATCGTGGCGCCGAGTACGTAGTTGATTTTCTACCTAAGGTAAAAATTGAAGTAGCGATTGGAGACGATCTGCTCGATCAAACCCTCGAGGCAATCACTAAGGCCGCGAACACCGGCAAGATTGGCGACGGCAAGATATTCGTAACTGACCTTTTGCAAGTCATCCGTATCCGTACGGGTGAGACTGGCGAAGAGGCCGTGTAAGAAAACTGATCCTGGTGATCGAAACTACAAACGACTACTTAAAAATAATCAGGCTGTAAAACGCAAGTCCTGGTTTGGAGGTGAAGGTGGAAGACCAAATTTTTCAACTGCAGTACGCAATGGACACATTCTATTTCCTAGTGTGTGGCGCACTCGTGATGTGGATGGCGGCAGGCTTCTCTATGCTAGAGGCCGGTCTCGTTCGTTCTAAGAACACAACTGAAATTCTAACCAAGAACGTCGCGCTCTACGCGATCTCTTGCGTCATGTATCTGGTGTGCGGTTACGCAATCATGTACGGCGGTACAATTTTCCTCACTGGCATCGAAGGCGGCGACACACTCGTTGCGGACGCCCTCGCAGCGAAAGCAGAGGAAGGTTTCGACGGCGGCTCCGTTTACTCCGGCGCATCTGACTTCTTCTTCCAGGTAGTGTTCGTTGCCACGGCAATGTCCATCGTCTCTGGTGCGGTTGCCGAGCGCATGAAGTTGTGGGCATTCCTACTCTTCGCAGTGTTCATGACTGGTGTGATCTATCCTCTGGAAGGTTCTTGGACTTGGGGTGGCAACGCCGTATTCGGCATGTACACTCTTGGCGACATGGGCTTCTCAGACTTCGCGGGCTCGGGCATCGTGCACATGGCCGGCGCGGCAGCGGCACTGGCTGGCGTACTCCTACTTGGCGCTCGTAAGGGCAAGTATGGCGCCGATGGCAGCATCAAGGCGATCCCAGGTGCAAACCTGCCGCTAGCAACACTCGGTACCTTCATCCTGTGGATGGGCTGGTTCGGTTTCAACGGCGGCTCGGTTCTTAAGCTCGCCGACATCGGCAATGCCAACGCAGTGGCGATGGTGTTCTTGAATACTAACGCAGCAGCGGCTGGTGGCTTGATTGCCGCGCTAGCGGTAGCACACGCCCTGTTCGGCAAGGCTGACCTGACGATGGCACTGAACGGCGCACTCGCGGGTCTCGTAGCGATCACTGCGGAGCCCTCAACTCCTACTGCACTGCAGGCGACTATCTTCGGTGCGCTCGGTGGTGTGCTAGTGGTGTTCAGCATCGTGTTCCTCGACAAGATCAAGATCGACGATCCGGTCGGTGCGATCTCCGTACACGGTAGCTGTGGTCTGTTGGGCCTGTTGCTAGTGCCGATCACTAATGATGGCGTGTCCTTCTCTGGCCAGATCATTGGTGCTCTCACAATCTTTATCTGGGTATTCGTAGCGAGCTTCGTCGTTTGGTCCATCATCAAGATGGTGATGGGACTGCGCGTTACTCCAGAGGAAGAAGATCAAGGCGTGGACGTATCTGAGTGTGGCTTAGAGGCCTACCCAGAGTTCACAAAGTAATACCCGTAGGAAGACTACAAAGCATTTTGATATAACGTAATTTTACGTAAGCGCCCCTCGGGGCGCTTTTTTTGCTTCTCACAAAGTAACGCGATTGGGAAGTGCTTATCTAGTGCGTTAAGACTCTTCGCAAACTGCGACGTCACTGCGTAGTGCGCATTGTGTGCCGAGCAAGAGTTTCCAGACACGCCAAACTGCGTACATCCATGTACAGGCTCGACGTGTGCCGTCCTGGCACCCGACGGTCTTGAACCTCTTGCTCGGCACACAACGCTGGCGTTGTGCCAGTCCTTAGACAAATGAATGTATAGGTAACAATCTCTAACACTAAAGACTGAAATAATTCGGCTAGTGACAATGAAGAACGGAGAGGAGAATCGCTAACTAGACACAATGCCAGAGTCGCGCGGTGGGAGGGGAAGTGCAGGAGCGTCGGGCGCCAGGACGGCGCACGTCGAGCCTTCACATGGATGTGAGCATTTTGGCGTCTCCAGCAATTCCCCTCCCACCGCGCGGCTCGACTAACAGCGTAGGGAGCTACAACGTATTAAAACAATCTATGCTATTGGTAATCGCCCCACAGGTGTTGGGCGAGGCTAATGGCGACTATGGGGGCGGTTTCGGTTCTTAGTACGCGTGGGCCTATGCGAACTAGCTTGAAGTCATTTTCCTTGGCCAGCATTACTTCTTCTTCGCTCAGCCCGCCTTCGGGACCTATTAGGAAGGTGACGGCCTCTGGCTTCTGTGCGGCCGCTAGGCCCTGCTCGCCGCGATGATCCAGCACGAAGTTTGCGCCGGTTCGCGATAAGGACAGCCACTCGGCGAGTGTGAGCGGGCTCGCGATGGTAGGGACTACGCAGCGCCCGGATTGCTCGCATGCGCTGATCGCTACTCGCTCCCAATGGCTCATGCGGTTATCGATGCGATCGCCCTTGAGTTTGACCTCGCAGCGCTCCGTCAGCAGCGGAGTGATGCTGCCGACGCCCGCCTCGGTCGCCTTCTGTATCGCATAGTCCATGCGCTCGCCACGCGACAGGCCCAAGCCGAGGTGAATCGCGAGGCTAGGATCCGCCCCGCCCTCCAGCCGTGAATCTAGCAGTGCGGTAACGGACTTCTTGTCGATCGCGATGATGCGCGCGCTATACTCGCCGTCGCTGCCATTGAAGACTCTTATGTAGTCCTCTGCACGCAGTCGTAACACCTTGGCGATGTAATGCGCGGCATCGTCCACTAACAAAAGCTCGGAGTTACCGCGCAGTGCTTGTGGAGTGTAGAGGCGAGGCACGCGCATTTAACGATCACTCAGCCCGAGGTTGTTCCAGATTGCGCTAACCGGTGCGTATTGATTCATGGTGTAGAAGTGCAAGCCGGGGGCGCCGCCCTCGAGAAGAGTTTCGCACAACTTAGTGACTACCTCGGTTCCGAAGGCCTTGATGCTTTCGCCGTCGTCGCCGAAACTCTGTAGGCGTTGGCGCATCCAACGCGGGATCTCTGCTCCGCAGTTGGTGCTGAAACGTGCCAGGTTCGTGTAATTGGTAATGGGCATGATGCCCGGCACGATAGGCACGTCGATCCCCGCGGCGCGAGCGCGATCGAGATAGTAGAAGTAGGCATCCGCATTATAGAAATACTGCGTGATGGCACTATCGGCGCCCGCCTGCACCTTCTGCTTAAAATAATGCAGATCCGTGTCGAAGCTATCTGACTTCGGGTGTATCTCCGGATAACAGGCGACATCGATATGGAAGTGCTCGCCCGTGGCGCGACGCACCAGCTCTATCAACTCATTGGCATAGAAGAAGCTATTGGCGCCACCGGTGCCCGAGGGAATATCCCCACGCAGGGCGACTAGGCGAGCGATGCCGAGCTCCTTGTAGTCGTTCAATAGCGCGACGATCTCCTGCTCGCTTGAACCACCGAATGATAGATGCGGTGCCGCGTTCGAGCCGGCCTGATGAATATTGAGCACGGCCTGACGCGTGCCGTCACGCGTCGAGCCGCCGGCGCCATAAGTTACGGAGAAAAAATCTGGATTCAGAACTGCCAACTGCTTATGCACTTCGGCCAGTTTGTGCTCGCCCACTTCTGTCTTTGGCGGGAAGAATTCGAAGCTAAAGCGCGCTTGAGTGCTCTGGCTTGCAGGTGTTGTACTCATGAATTTATTCTCGTTTTCGTATCGGGGTGGTGCTGATTTATTTTTATGCTTTGCTGTCAATTTCTAATTATGCGCGGGCCTGCCCTCGAAAAGAAGGCAAGCCCGCGCATAGCCTAAAACCTACATCAATACTTATAGCTATCGGGCTTGAACGGGCCTTCGACAGCCACGTGTATATACTTGGCTTGCTTGGCAGTGAGTTTGGTTAGAACGCCACCGAAACCGCCCACCATGAGTGCTGCTACTTCTTCGTCCAAGTGCTTAGGCAATACTTCGACCGTAATATTGTCTTTCTTAAACTCAGGGGATAGCCCCGCAAAGTTTTTCTCGTAGAGATAGATCTGGGCGATCACTTGGTTTGCGAACGAGCCATCCATAATGCGCGATGGGTGGCCAGTGGCATTGCCAAGATTGATCAGGCGGCCTTCGGATAGCAGGATCAGATAGTTGCCAGCCTCTTTCTCTGGGTCGCCGCGGTAGATCTTATGGACCTGTGGCTTGACCTCTTCCCACTTCCAATTCTTGCGCATGAAGGCGGTGTCGATCTCGTTGTCGAAGTGACCGATGTTGCACACGACCGCGCCGGACTTAAGCGCCTGCAGCATGTTCTTGTCGCAGACATCGATATTGCCCGTGGTGGTCACGATCAAATCCGTCTTGCCCAGCAACGTGGTATTGATGTCCTTCAAGTTGCCGGTGTTATTGCCGTCGTTATAGGGTGAGACAACTTCATAGCCGTCCATGCAGGCCTGCATCGCGCAGATCGGATCGATCTCGGCGATCTTGACGATCATGCCTTCCTGACGCAGGCTCTGTGCGGAACCCTTGCCCACGTCGCCATAACCAACTACCAAGGCGTGGCGGCCGGAGAGCAGCATGTCGGTGCCGCGCTTGATGCCGTCGTTCAGGCTGTGACGACAGCCGTACTTGTTATCGTTCTTACTCTTGGTGATCGAATCGTTGACATTGATCGCGGGCACCTTCAGCGTGCCCTCTTCCATCATCTCGATCAGGCGATGCACGCCCGTCGTCGTCTCTTCGGTGATGCCGCTGATCTTGTCCAGCATCTGCGGATACTTGTTATGCACCATGCCGGTAAGGTCGCCGCCATCGTCGAGAATCATATTGGCGTCCCAAGGCTTGCCGTCCTTGAGGATGGTCTGCTCGATACACCAATCGCCCTCTTGTTCGGTCTGTCCCTTCCAGGCATAGACCGCGATGCCCTTAGAGGCGATATAGGCGGCGGCGTGATCCTGTGTGGAGAAAATATTGCACGAGGACCAGCGCACTTCCGCGCCCAGCTCGACTAGGGTCTCGATCAGGACGGCGGTCTGGACGGTCATGTGGATACAGCCGAGAATCTTGGCGTTGGCCAACGGCTGAGCGGCGCGATGACGCGCACGTAGCGACATCAATGCCGGCATTTCTGCCTCGGCGAGGACGACTTCCTTACGGCCATATTCTGCGAGTTTAATGTCGGCTACTTTGTAGTCTGGTGTGCTCATTAGTAAATCCTGTTTAGTTCAATAAAAGGGTGTGGGTGCCCAGCACGGGCGCCGCTCGTGGTTTAGATTCCCGCCGCCTGCTTAAGCGCTTCTGCCCTATCGGTGCGCTCCCAGGTGAAGTTTTCACCCTCGCGACCGAAGTGGCCATAGGCCGCAGTGGGCAGATAAATGGGCCGCAGCAGATCCAGCATCTTGATCAGGCCCTTCGGGCGCAGCTCGAAATGATCGCGGATGATGGCGACGATGCGTTCCTCGTCGATCCTGCCAGTGCCGAATGTATCGACGCTGATGGAGGTAGGTTCCGCGACGCCGATGGCATAAGAGAGCTGGATTTCACAACGGTCGGCGATGCCGGCAGCCACGAGGTTCTTGGCAACATAACGCGCAACATACGCCGCGGAGCGGTCTACCTTGGAAGGGTCCTTGCCGGAGAATGCACCGCCGCCGTGACGGGCCATGCCGCCATAGGTGTCGACGATGATCTTGCGCCCGGTCAGGCCACAGTCACCGTAGGGGCCGCCGATAACGAAGCGCCCGGTTGGGTTGATGAAGTACTTGGTGTTCTTGTCGAGCCATTCTGCCGGTAGAACCTTCTTGATGATCTCCTCCATCACCGCCTCTTTCAGGTCGGGCTGGGAGATGTCTTCGCTATGCTGAGTGGAGAGCACGACGGCATCGATGGCCACCGGCTTGCCATGGTCATAACGGAAGGTGATCTGGCTCTTCGCGTCTGGGCGCAGCCACGGCAGCGTCCCGTTCTTGCGCACTTCGGCCTGGCGTTGCACCAAGCGGTGCGAATAAGTGATCGGTGCGGGCATCAACACGTCGGTCTCGTTGGAGGCGTAGCCGAACATCAGGCCTTGGTCGCCGGCGCCCTGCTCGTGATCGGGCGAGTCATCCACGCCCTGAGAGATATCGGGAGACTGCTTGCCGATGGCATTGAGTACGGCGCAAGAGTGGCCGTCGAAACCCTTGTCGGAATGATCGTAACCGATGTCGCAGACGAGCTTGCGCGTGAGCTCCTCGATGTCGACATAGGCCTCGGTTGTCACCTCACCCGCGACCACTACCATGCCGGTCTTGATGAGAGTCTCGCAGGCTACGCGAGCCTTCGGGTCCTGCGTGAGGATGGCGTCCAGGACCGCATCGGAGATCTGGTCAGCCATTTTATCTGGATGGCCCTCGGATACGGATTCTGAGGTGAATAATGAAGTTGCCATAAAGAGGTCCTTTTGTTCATTGAGTAATTAATGTGTCTAGCGATTGTTCTAACGTTCCTGCTAATTCATTGTTTCTGAAATACGCACATCTGAATCTGGAAGCCATTGCGCAGCCCGAGGTAGACGGTCTGTGCGGCTTGCAAGCCGGCCTGCTGGGCCCACTCGTTCATATCGTCGACATCGAAACCCAGCCATAGGTCGCCACAGGACTCGCGCACCCAGTCTTGATCGTGCCGAGAGAGATCGACGATGAGCAGCTTGCCGTGCTCGTTCAGTAGGCTATGGGCATGCTGAAAAGCCTCGTGTGGCGAGGGTAAGTGGTGCAAGACCATGTCGAATAGCACGAGGTCGCAGCGCACCTGCAGCTCGAGCGCCTTATGGGTGTCGCCATGAATGAAGTGCACATTGTCCAGGCCCTGCTCCCGCACGGTCTGCTTGGCGAGGGTGAGCATCTCTTGGGCGTTATCCAGCGCGATCACCTCGTCGAACTGCTGGGCGAGCACGGCGAGCAGCTCGCCCTGTCCTGGGCCAACCTCCATGACGCGGTGCTGGGCGTTGAGCTCGAGCTCGCGCAGTAGGTCGAGCAGGCCGGTCATGTACTGGCTATGTTCGGCGATCAGGCCCTGCTTCTCGCGGAACTTGTCGGAGTAGCGGGTAAAGAATTGCAGCGACTGTTCGGAGCGCTCCTGCTGCACGAGGTTAAGACAGGCGATGCGGGCCGCGCCCAGTGCAATCCTGTCGATGGCGGCGAAGGCGCTCTTCTTGAACTCGTAGTGAGGGTCGTCCGGCGTTAGCAGGGGGCGGCGATAGAAGATGGTATTGCCCTCGCGCCGCGTCGTGGCGAGACCGGCGGTGGCGAGAATCTTCAGATGGTGACTAAGCGCAGACTGACGAATCTCGAGGATTCGACAGATCTCGAGCACGCCAAAGGAGCTGACGCGCAGCAGACGCAAGATCTCTAGGCGCAGGCCATCGGCAAGAGCCTTGCACAGAGTGGTTAACTCATCGGCCTGCTCTTGCTGACTGTCGCGCTGTTCTTTGACTGCGGTAAGCGTCACTAATTACTACTCTAATCCATAGGTGAGGGGCGACTATATCAGCAATAAAAATCTATATCAAAATAAATTGATATAGAGTTGGGGGGGTGATAGCGCACTCCTCAGGTTTGCTGCCATTTCCATTGCACTTGGGCAAGTAGCGGGTTTTGCAGCGCGAAGCACGGGGGCAGCAGGGTCGATGAATTGCTCCTGCATTCTCGACACTCCCGCCTTCCATGGCGCTCGGATGCTGCGCTAGAGCCTCCAAGGATGGATTCACGGCGTGTCCCGATAGCCCCTGCGACGCCTCGCTCGACCACAGATGCTACGCGCCGGCTCTGACTAGATGGGGAAAATAACGGAGGCTTGAGTAGCATATTCCGGCGAGGTGCGGGAAAATAGCGGGCCTTTTAGACCCCACAGCCCAAGACAGGAGCTAACTCAGATGTCCAGCAGTGTCCCCACGCGCGCAGATTGTGCCAACGCTATTCGTGCCCTCAGTATGGATGCGGTCCAGAAAGCCAACTCCGGACATCCTGGTGCGCCCATGGGTATGGCCGATATCGCGCAAGTGCTTTGGAATGATTTCCTGAGTCATAGCCCCGTCAATCCCAATTGGATCAACCGTGACCGCTTCGTCATGTCCAACGGCCATGGCTCCATGCTCGTGTACTCGCTGTTGCACCTGACCGGCTATGACGTGTCTATCGACGAGATCAAGAATTTCCGTCAGCTGCACTCCAAGACCCCAGGGCACCCCGAGCTCGGTTATACCCCCGGCGTGGAGACTACTACCGGCCCATTGGGTCAGGGCCTGGCTAATGGTGTCGGCATGGCGATCGCCGAGAAGACCCTCGCGGCCCAGTTCAATCGCCCCGAGCACGACGTCATCGATCACTACACTTATGTGTTTGCTGGCGACGGCTGTCTGATGGAGGGGATCTCCCACGAGGTGTGTTCCCTCGCGGGCACTCTGGCCCTGGGCAAGCTGATCGTCTTCTATGACGACAACGGCATTTCGATCGACGGCGATGTCGAGGGCTGGTTCACCGACGACACGAGTAAGCGTTTCGACTCCTACGGTTGGCAAGTGCTGGCCGTGGATGGTCACAATGCCCAGCAGATAGCAGAGGCTATTACGGCGGCGCAGGCTGACACCGCGCGGCCCACCATCATTCGATGCAAGACAGTGATCGGTTTCGGCGCGCCAAGCAAGCAAGGCACCTCCGGTGTGCACGGCTCGCCACTGGGCGATGCCGAGATCGCCGCGACTCGCGAGGCATTAGGCTGGCCCTATGGCGCCTTCGAAGTGCCTGAGTCTATCTACGCTGCCTGGGATGGCCGCGAGAAGGGTTTCGCCGCGGAGTCTGCGTGGAAGGAGAAGCTGGTTGGCTACGAAGAGGAGCATCCAGTACTGGCGATGGAGTTGATTCGTCGCCTGAAAGGCCAGCTGCCAAGTCACTTCGGAAAGAAGGCGCAGGAATATGTGCTGGCCTGCCAGGACAAGGCAGAGAAGATCGCCAGCCGTAAGGCCTCACAGAATTGTCTCGCGGCCTTCGGCCAACTGCTGCCAGAGATGGTGGGTGGCTCTGCCGACCTCGCAGGTTCCAACCTGACCCTCTGGTCTGGTAGCACCTCCATTACCGACAGCGCAGACGGCAACTATATTAATTACGGCGTGCGCGAGTTCGGCATGAGCGCCATCATGAACGGCATCGCCCTGCACGGTGGCTTCATCCCTTACGGCGGCACCTTCCTGATCTTCATGGAATACGCGCGCAACGCCGTGCGTATGGCTGCCCTGATGAAGCAGCATTGTGTGTTCGTCTATACCCATGACTCGATCGGTCAGGGCGAAGACGGCCCTACGCACCAACCCATCGAGCAGTTAGCGACACTGCGCATTACGCCGAATATGTCGGTCTGGCGCCCCTGCGATGCGGTGGAGACCGCCGTGTCTTGGAAGGCCGCTATCGAGCGCAGCGCGGGCCCAACGTCTCTGGTTTTCTCACGTCAGAATCTCGCACATCAAGCCCGTACGGCAGAGCAAGTCGCTGCCATCGCGCGCGGGGCCTACGTGCTCAAGGACTGCGAGGGCACGCCAGACGTATTGCTCATAGCCACGGGTTCCGAGGTGGAGATCTGCGTAGAGGCAGTAGCGCAGCTGCAGGCCAAGGGTATTAAGGCCCGCCTAGTCTCGATGCCGTCCACGGACGTGTTCGAGGCGCAGGACGACGCGTACCGTGAGAGCGTGCTTCCTGCTAGTGTGCGCGCGCGTGTTGCCGTCGAAGCGGCGGCCGCCGACTACTGGTATAAGTATGTGGGCCTGGACGGTAAAGTCATCGGCATGCGCAGCTTCGGCGAATCCGCCCCTGGGCCGGTATTGATGAAAGAGTTCGGCTTCACGGCAGAGAATGTGGTGGCCACGGCCACACAGCTGTGCAAGAAATAGAGGCAGCTTTTACGCAGGTTTAGCCCCCTGAATTGAGAACTATATGGCTTACCGTATTGCGATAAATGGCTATGGTCGAATCGGGCGTTGCGTGCTGCGGGCCTTGCAGGAATCCCAGGCGCACCCCGAGTTAAGTATCGTCGCGATCAACGATCTGACCGATACTAATTCCTTGGTCTATCTAACCAAGTATGACAGCACCCACGGTCGTTTCCCGGGGGCGGTGCACAGCCGCGACAATACGCTCATAGTCGATGGGCATGAGATCGCGGTGTTCTCCGAAGCCTCTATCGCGGGCCTGCCATGGCAAGAATTAGGGATCGACCTGGTGATGGAATGCACCGGGTCTTTCTCCGATCGCCCCACCGCGGCGCAGCACTTAGAAAGTGGCGCCAAGCGTGTGCTGTTCTCGCACCCCGCGCAGAGCGATGTGGATGCCACGCTTATCTACGGCGTGAATCACGATAGCCTGCGGGCGGAGCATAAAATAATCTCCAACGCCTCCTGCACAACCAACTGCGTCGTGCCGGTGATTCAGTGCCTCGATGAGCATTTCGGCATCGAGAACGGCGTGATCACGACCATTCATTCCGCGATGAACGATCAGCCTGTGATCGACGCCTTTCATCACCATGACTTGCGCAAGACGCGCAGCGCGGTGCAGTCGATTATTCCGGTGAACACGGAGATCGACAAGGGCATCGGCCGCATCCTCCCGCATTTGAATGGCCGCTTCGCGGCGCAAGCGATGCGGGTGCCAACGGTCAACGTCTCCGCGATCGATCTCACCGTTACGCTCAATACAGATGTGAGTGTCGAGTCGGTGAACGCGGCCATCCGCGCAGGCGCGTTGAAATCTTTGCCCTTAGTGCTTGCCTACACCGATGAGCCGCTGGCATCCTGTGATTTCAACCACGATCCGCGCTCCGCGATCGTGGACCTGAGTCAGACTCGTGTGAGTGGTACACGCTTGGTGAAGGTGCTAGCGTGGTTCGATAACGAATGGGCATTCGCGAATCGCATGCTCGATGTGGCGGAGCTCATTCGCAAGCTAGAACTCAAAGGTGACTCTAAGTAATGACTATATTGAGAATGCAGGATTTAGATCTGACCGGTAAGCGCGTGCTGATTCGCGAGGATCTAAACGTGCCCATTAAAGACGGCGTCATCGCCAACGACACTCGCATCGCCGCGGCAGTTCCGAGTATCGTGTTGGCGCGCGATGCCGGCGCCAGAGTGATCATCATGTCCCATCTCGGGCGTCCCAGTGAGGGCACGCCGATCGGCGCTCAGAGCGATGCGTCTCTGGCGCCCGTCGCGCTGCATTTGGCAAAGCTGCTTGGCTGTAAGGTAAGATTGTGTCAGGACTATATCGATGCGCCAGACAACGCCCAGCCCCAGGGCGACGAGGTCGTGTTATTAGAGAACGTGCGCGTCAATCTGGGCGAGCTGGCGAACGCCGATGAATTGGCTAGGCTCTATGCGGCACTGTGTGACGTGTTTGTGATGGACGCATTCGGCACCGCGCATCGCGCCCAAGCCAGCACCCACGGCGTGGCGAAGTTCGCGCCAGTGGCCTGCGCAGGCCCGCTGCTGGGCAATGAGCTCGATGCCCTAGAGCTGGCCCTGAAAAACCCAGAGCACCCGATGCTGGCGATCGTGGGTGGGGCGAAGGTGTCCAGCAAGCTACAGGTATTGGAGAGCCTGGCCACCATCGTCGATCAGTTGATCGTGGGCGGAGGCATCGCCAATACCTTCTTATTGGCGGCTGGCTATAATGTCGGCAAGTCACTGGTCGAGCGTGACCTCGTCGACACGGCCAAAAAATTGATGGAGAAGACGAGCATTCCATTGCCGATCGATGTGGTGGTCGCGAAGGAGTTCTCGGCAGAGGCGCAGGCGACCATCAAGAAGGTTGCCGACGTCGCAGACGACGATATGATTCTCGATATCGGGCCCGCTACGGCGGCCGCGTTTGCGCAAATCATTGCCGATATGAAGACCATTATCTGGAACGGCCCGGTCGGTGTCTTCGAGTTCGATAGTTTCGCCAAGGGCACTGCGGCTGTGGCAAGGGCGGTAGCGGCCAACAAGGGTTTCTCCATCGCCGGCGGCGGTGAGACGATCTCGGCGATCGATAAATTCGAAGTCACTAAAGATATTTCCTATATCTCTACCGGTGGCGGCGCGTTCTTGGAGTTCGTGCAGGGTGAAACATTGCCCGCAGTGCAGATACTGGAAGAGATGGGTAAATAGGCCAGCTCAAGAATTAGCTATAGAAAAATCTAACAATTCAATTATGCAGACCAACAGAACACGAGGTAGCAAATGGCATTAATTAGTTTACGACAACTTCTCGATCATGCTGCGGAGCACGGTTACGGCGTGCCCGCTTTCAATGTCAATAATCTCGAGCAGGTACGTGCCATCATGGAAGCGGCCGATGAGGTCAATAGCCCCGTGATTCTTCAGGCCTCTGCCGGAGCGCGCAAATACGCCGGCTCGAACTTCCTGAAGCATTTGATTCAAGCGGCCATCGAAGAGTTTCCTCATATTCCGATTGTGATGCATCAAGATCACGGCGTGTCACCTGCGGTCTGTCAGCGCTCCATTCAGCTGGGTTTCTCATCGGTGATGATGGATGGCTCGCTGGGTGAAGATGGCAAGACCCCGAAAGACTACGACTACAACGTGGGCGTGACTAAGCTGACGGTTGCGATGGCGCATGCCTGTGGCGTATCGGTCGAGGGCGAGATCGGTTGTCTGGGCTCCTTGGAGACGGGCATGGCCGGTGAAGAAGACGGTATCGGCGCCGAGGGCGTACTGTCGATGGAGCAGATGCTGACGGATCCGGAGGAGGCCGCACGCTTCGTGGAAGACACTGGGGTCGATGCGTTGGCCATCGCGGTCGGCACGAGTCACGGTGCTTATAAATTTAGCCGCCCACCTACAGGCGACACCTTAGCGATTGCGCGCATTCGCGAAATTCATCTGCGCATCCCCAATACTCATTTGGTGATGCATGGCTCCTCATCGGTGCCGCAGGAATGGCTCGCCATCATTAATCAATACGGCGGTGAGATTCCAGAGACCTATGGCGTGCCCATTGCCGAGATTCAGGAAGGCATACGTCACGGCGTGCGCAAAGTGAATATCGATACGGACCTTCGCCTCGCATCGACTGGTGCGGTTCGAAAATTCCTTGCCGAGAATAAGTCTGAGTTTGATCCGCGTAAGTTTTTGATCCCGACCATCAAGGCGATGAAGTCCGTCGTGATTCAGCGCTT
This sequence comes from Gammaproteobacteria bacterium UBA5078, assembly GCA_002416505.1. Lineage (GTDB taxonomy): Bacteria > Pseudomonadota > Gammaproteobacteria > Pseudomonadales > Pseudohongiellaceae > UBA5078. The sequence goes on along the minus strand of DIAM01000021.1, from coordinate 508,328 downwards.
GGAGTCTTTTGGAACCGCCGGTCAGATTTCCACCATTGGCAAGGTATACAGCTTGGAGCAAATGGCCGAGCGCTATTAAGCCTTACTGTTACGAGGCACTGGGTGAGTCGCATTATGTTTAACGCGAATGATGCACAGGTGCTTCGCGACAGCCTACCGGAGCTGAATCTTGAGGCGCCCGTGCCTAGCGGCGGCAAGGTCTCGGACTATCTGCAATTCTACGGCCTCGACGTAGAGTCGCTGCGCTCGACAAACGCCCATGACATCGACCATGCCATGGGCGTTTTTACGAGCGCTGGTTTCCGCATCGCGTGTCATTACTATGCCCCGACGCCCGAACAGATAAAGGGCACGGTAGTGCTCGTGCACGGCTACTACGATCATGTCGGCCTGTACACTCATCTGCTGCGCTATTGTCTCGCGCGCAAGCTCGCGGTATTCGCATTCGACCTGCCTGGGCATGGCCTGTCCAGTGGCGCGCCAGCGGCGATCGACTCCTTCGCTCAGTACACGCAGGTGTTCGGCGACTGTGTAGAGAAGGCGCGTGCGGTGCAGGGCAATGAGCCTCTTCATGTCCTGGCCCAGAGTACCGGCGGCGCGATCGTGATGGACTATTGCCTTAGCGACTGTGCGGGTAGCCAGCGCAAGCTCGATAAGATTGTGCTGCTCGCACCGTTGGTGCGCCCAGTAGGCTGGCGGCGTGGAAGATTGACCTATGCCGTGGTGCGCCGTTTCGTGAAGGGCATTAAGCGCAGCTTCGCGATTAACAGCCACGACACCAAATTTCTGCGTTTCCTAAGCGAGAGCGACCCGCTGCAGTGTCGTTTATTGCCGGTGGCCTGGGTTGGCGCATTGAAGAATTGGTTGGTGCAGTTTGAGCGCTATCAGGTTTGCGATAGGCCGATAGCGGTGCTGCAAGGCACGGGCGATACCACTGTCGACTGGCGCTATAACCTCAAAAGAATCGAAGCGAAATTCCCTCGCTCCGAAGCCGTCATCGTGCAGCGCGCGCGCCACCACCTAGCCAATGAGAGCCAGGAGATTCGCGACGCGCTGTACAAGGAGCTCGATCGGCTCCTGTAAGTCATTCCTCTGTGTTGGCGTTAGAACAAGACTCGGCAGCGAATCGTGCCTTTGACCTGATTGAGTTTCTCCAGCGCCACCTTGCTGTATTCCACATCGATGTCCGTTACTACATAGCCAATTTCATCATTGGTCTGCAGATACTGGGAGCGAATATTGATGCCGTTCTCGGAGAAGATGTTGTTGATCTCGGAGAGCACGCCAGGAATATTGTTGTGGATGTGCAATAGGCGGTGCTTGCCTGGGTGTGCCGGAAGGGCAACCTCGGGGAAGTTGACGGCGGTAAAGGACGAGCCGTTGTCGCTATAGGTCGTAAGTTTCTCTGCGACCTCGAAGCCGATGTTCTCTTGCGCCTCCATGGTGCTGCCACCGACATGTGGGGTGAGGATGCAATTGTCGAATTCGCGCAATGGGCTGATGAACTCATCGTCATTAGAGCGCGGCTCTACGGGGAAGACATCGATGGCGGCGCCGGCCAAATGACCGCTGGCGAGTGCCGCGGCGAGGGCGTCGATGTCGACCACCGAGCCGCGCGACGCGTTGATCAAGATGCCGCCCTTCTTCATCCAGCTAAGCTGTTCTGCGCCAATCATATTCGCCGTCTGCTTCGTCTCGGGCACGTGCAGGCTTATGACGTCGCAGCTTTCCATTAAGGCCTTGAGCGTGGGCATCTGCACGGCGTTGCCGAGGGGCAGTTTGCTGACGATGTCGAATAGAAAGACCTTCATGCCCATAGATTCGGCGAGCACGCTCAGCTGAGAGCCGATATTGCCGTAACCGATCAGCCCGAGTTTCTTGCCTCGTGCCTCGAAGGAGCCAGTGGCGACTTTCTGCCAGATGCCGCGATGGGCTTTAGCACTCTTCTCCGGAACGCCGCGCAGGAGCAAGATGGTCTGGGCGATCACTAGCTCTGCCACGCTGCGCGTATTCGAGAACGGCGCATTGAACACCGGAATCCCGCGCAGCAGCGCGGCGTCCAAGTCGACCTGATTGGTGCCGATACAGAAGCAGCCAACCGCCTGCAGCTTATCCGCCGCCGCGAACACGTTCTTGGTGAGCTGTGTGCGGGAGCGGATGCCTACGAAATGGGCATCGCGAATCTTCTCGATCAACTGGTCTTCGGGCAGCGAGGTCTTCAAATATTCGATATTGGTGTAGCCGGCCTTGTGCAGCGTTTCGACTGCGCTTTGGTGCAGCCCTTCGAGAAGCAAGAATTTAATCTTGCTCTTTTCCAGCGATGTCGGATTCATTTTGTGCGATTTCTCTTTACTAGTGGGGCGGGATGGCGAAGGCCTTATGTTAACATAAGGCACTCATTCTGGCGGATGAAAACTCTTTGCTATAATAGTGAATTAAATTCACCCTACGCCGGTTGTTTTCCCTTTAGAATTCTCTCAAATCACATGGTTGCCTATCTCGATGAACCCATCGCAAACACAAATAGTCGCCGCCCTAAGCCAGATAGTGGGCGCGGACAGAGTCAAAACTGACAACGAATCGCTATCGATCTATGGTAAAGACTGGACTCGCGTCTATGAGCCTAAGCCGTCCGTCATTGTCTTCCCCACGAGTATAGAGAACGTGCAGGCGATCGTGCGCTATGCCAACGAGCAGAGACTGGCCCTAGTGCCCTCGGGCGGGCGCACGGGCTTGAGTGGTGGCGCGATGGCCACAGCGGGCGAGATCGTCGTGGCCTTCGACAAGATGAATAAGATTCTCGATTTCGACCCGGTAGACCGCCAGGTAGTTTGCCAGCCCGGCTTGATCACCGAGGCCTTGCAGAATTTCGCGGAGGAGCAACAACTTTTCTACCCCGTTGATTTTGCCTCCTCGGGTTCGAGTCAGATCGGCGGCAACGTCGCCACCAACGCCGGTGGAATTAAGGTAATCAAATACGGCCTAACCCGCGACTGGGTGCTAGGCATGAAGGTGGTGACGGGCAGTGGCGAGCTATTGGACCTGAACAAGGGCCTGATCAAGAACGCCACGGGCTACGACTTGCGTCACCTCTTCATCGGTTCGGAGGGAACGCTGGGTTTCATCGTCGAGCTCACTATTAAGCTCGCCACTGCGCCGCGAGATCCTATGGTGTTAGTGCTAGCCGTAGACGCTATGGAATCGGCGATGCACGTACTGCGTAGTTTTCAGGCGAAGCTGCCACTTACCGCCTTTGAGTTCTTCTCGGAGAAGGCCTTGGCCCATGTGATCGCTGAGAAAGGATTGCAGAGACCGTGCGAGACGGTGGGCGAGTTTTACGCGCTGATCGAGTTCGAGAATGTGAGCGAACAAACGCTTGAGGACGCCATGGCTGCCTTCGAGTCTTGCATGGAACAGGGATGGGCGCTGGACGGCACCCTCAGCCAAACTTCGGCCCAGGCGCGTGACCTGTGGCGTCTGCGCGAAGACATATCGGAGACTATCGCGCGGTTCACGCCCTATAAGAACGACATCTCGGTCAAGGTCTCCAAGCTGCCCGCCTTCTTGCATGAGGTTGACGAGATCGTGACACGGCAGTATCCAGACTTCGAGATCATCTGGTTCGGCCATATCGGCGACGGCAATGTGCATCTGAACATCCTGAAACCGGAAGGTTTAGACAAGGCATTGTTCTTCGAGCAATGCTCTGCGGTCAGTGTCGATATTTTCGAATGCGTGCAACGCTTTGGCGGCAGCGTTTCTGCGGAGCATGGCGTAGGTCTGCTGAAAAAACCCTTCCTGCATTACAGCCGTAATCCGCAAGAGATCGCCTATTTAAAGGCCATAAAGCAGATATTCGATCCCAATGGCCTAATGAACCCAGGCAAGATTTTCGACACAGAGGCCAAGCGGGGCTTGGATTAGCAGCAAAAAAGCGAAAAAAAAGCAAGTTTGTTATGATTATGTACGAAAACTATATTCCATCCGTTCTTATATAGGGTTACACTTCGGCGGAATCCCTATGGATTCAAGGGTTGGCAGGAATGTTAGCCATGTATTTAATTTTAAAGAACAAGAGAGAAATATGTCAGAGCAAGTAGAAGGTACTGTTAAGTGGTTCAATGACGAGAAAGGTTTTGGTTTCATTGAGCAGGAAGGTGGGAAGGACGTATTCGTTCACTTTAGCGCAATTAACGGTTCTGGAAGAAAAACTCTTCACGAAGGCCAGAAGGTCACTATGGATGTGACTCAAGGTCAAAAAGGCCCGCAAGCAGAGAACGTGACCCCTCTGTAACGAAAAACGCAGAGCGCTAAAACGCTCTGCGTTTTTAATTTTACAGATTAGGTTTGGATTCATATCCAAACCTGTGGATTGTTCACGTAAAGCTTAGCTAGAGCGTTGTTATCAGATCTTGTAGTTTCTGATGCCTTCACTTGTCCCCAAGATCAACAGATCCGCTGGCCGCACCGCAAATAGTCCATTCGTTACGACACCTGTTATCTGATTGAGCTGTGTTTCCAGCCCAACGGGATCCCTTATTTCCATATTATGGATATCGAGGATGTGGTTCCCATTGTCGGTAACAAAGCCTTCACGATAGACCGGATCGCCGCCAAGCGTGACAATCGCTCGTGCCACATGGCTACGCGCCATTGGAATCACTTCCACTGGCAGTGGGAATTTTCCAAGTGTGGGCACGTATTTGCTTTCGTCTGCAATGCACACAAATTCTCTGGCGACTGCCGCGATGATCTTCTCGCGCGTGAGCGCACCCCCGCCGCCCTTGATTAGGTGGAGGGATTCGTTCGCTTCGTCCGCGCCGTCCACATAGATGGAAACCTCATCGACGCTATTCAGATCGCGGACCTCTAGTCCGAGTAACTGCAGGCGCCGTTGGGTTTCCTCGGAACTCGCTACCGTACATAGAATCTGGTCCTTGAAGGGTGCCAGGCACTCTATGAAGAGGTTGGCGGTAGACCCAGTGCCAACTCCTAGAACCATCTTGTCGTGTAAGCGTTCGCGCACAAATTGGGCTGCCGCTTCGGCAACGGCCTTTTTCAATTGGTTCTGATCCATGCTAATTTTCCCAGCGTGATAAATTACAGTCGCGGATTATAACCACGAAAGGTCTCTAATGGATAAATACGTAAAGGACATATTGTCAGCGAAGGTCTATGACGTCGCTGTTGAGACCCCTATCGAGCAGGCGGCGGTGTTGTCGCAGAGGCTCCAGAACACCGTCTTGCTCAAGCGCGAAGACTTGCAGCCCGTGCATAGTTTCAAGCTGCGCGGTGCCTACAATAAGATGGCCGGGCTCAGCGCCGAGGCGGCCAAGAAGGGCGTTATCGCGGCATCGGCAGGCAATCACGCACAGGGTGTGGCGATGGCGGGCAGTCGCCTGAGTATCCATACCATCATAGTAATGCCGGTGACCACGCCGATCATCAAGATCAATGCCGTGAAGGCGCTAGGCGGCAAGGTGATCCTCCATGGCGATACCTATGATGAGGCATCCGCTCACGCCAAGACGCTTGTCGCTCAGAAGGGCTATACCTTCGTGCATGCCTTCGACGATCCCGCGGTCATTGCGGGCCAGGGCACTGTAGGGCTTGAGATCGTGCGCCAGCATAGCGGCAATCTCGACGCGATCTTCGTGCCCGTAGGAGGCGGCGGACTGATGGCGGGAATCGCCGCCTATCTCAAATTCATTCGCCCCGAGATCAAGCTCATCGCGGTAGAGGCTGAGGATTCGGCCTGCCTGCAGGCGGCCCTGCTCGCGCAGCGCCGCGTGGTGCTGCCCCAGGTCGGTCTGTTCGCCGACGGAGTGGCGGTGGCGCAGATTGGTAAGGAGCCGTTTCGCGTGCTGCGCAAGCTCGTCGACGAAGTAGTGACGGTCACCACGGACGAGATCTGCGCGGCGGTCAAGGATGTCTTCGACGACACTCGCGCGATGGCGGAACCGGCGGGAGCCCTCGCGATCGCGGGGCTTAAGAAGTATGTAAGGGAGCACTCATTAACTGGCAAAGACTTGCTGGCCGTAGTTACCGGTGCGAATGTTAATTTCGATCGCCTCCGTCATATCTCGGAGCGTACCGAGTTGGGTGAGAGTCGCGAGGCGATCCTCGCGGTGACCATCGATGAGCGCCCTGGCAGTTTTCGCCGCTTCTCGAAGGCGATCGGTAAGCGTTATATCACCGAATTCAACTATCGCTTCGGGGATTCTAAACGGGCCAAGATATTCGTTGGTGTGAGGCTCGCGGACTCGGAATCTGGGCGCGAAAAATTACTAGAGATGTTGCGCAAGAAGCGTATCGACGTCGTGGATATGTCGGACAACGAGGCGGCCAAACTCCATATTCGCTATATGGTCGGCGGTCGCAATCAGGCTATCGACAACGAACGAGTCTATCGTTTCGAGTTTCCCGAGCGTCCGGGTGCCTTCACGAAGTTTCTCGACCTATTGGGGGGGCGTTGGAACATTTCGATGTTCCATTACCGCAACCATGGTGCGGCTTATGGCCGTGTGCTGTGTGGCATGCAGGTGCCGCCCAATGAGGTGGCACAATTCGAAGAGTTTATGAGGCAGATAGGCTATCGGTGCTGGGACGAGACAGAGAACGAAGCCTATAAGACCTTTCTAGTGCACGAATAGGCGGGGCTAGAACAGCTTATTGTTTTCGTCGTAATGACTCGGTATGCGGTTAGTGGACGAGTGCATGCCGATCACCACCATCGTAAGACCGGTGCGGAACCTAGACCACCATGAGCGGTTCGCTTGCTGGGTCTGTGCCACGCACTCCTTCAAGGCGTTCTTTTGGTTTTCGTCTAAGTCTAAACCCTTACACATGATGCCTCCTCTTGAACGTCGATGAGAAAACGGTTTACTCGCTAAATGCGCTGCATGCTAGAATCGGCGGCCGTTTTTTCAATGAGTCCCTTTCTAACAGAGATTGTCCCATGAGTAAATTTTTCAATGTCACCGTCGTGAAAGCGGCGAACATCTATTTCGATGGCAAGGTTACTAGCCGCGTTGTCGAGTTTGATTCTGGCGAGGTAAAAACGCTGGGCATTATGCTGCCCGGAGAGTACCGATTCTCCACCGCCAAGAAAGAGATCATGGAGATACTCTCTGGCCGTGTTGAGATCCTATTGCCAGGCTCAGACACTTGGGAGAGCATCGTGGGCGGGCAGAGTTTCGAGGTGGTGGCCAACGCCGCTTTCGACATCAAAGTGCAAGAAGTCACCGACTACTGCTGCTCTTACTTAGATTAAGAGTTGCCAGCCTAGAGGATGGGCTCAGGGTGCCGGGGCTTGCATAGTTCCGATGCGCTGGCCCATCCGCACCGGGTCTGACGCGGCCAAGTCGGCTTGCAGCTGCACCATGCCTGGGCCGAACACTGCGACAACCGTAGAGCCAAGCTTGAAGCGCCCCATCTCCTCGCCTTTACCGATTTGAACGGGAGGGACCTGCCCCTCGTAGCTCACGTGAGTACTAGCCTCGCGACCGGGGCAAACCTGCCCTGCCCAGACGGTGTCGACGCTCGCCACAATCATGGCGCCGACCAGCACCAAGGCCATTGGGCCGCGCTCTGTGTCGAAGAAACACACTACGCGCTCATTGCGGGCAAACAGGCTGTCCACGTTCTCGCTAGTAAACTGATTGACCGAGAAGAGCTTGCCTGGCACATGAATCATGCGCGTTAAGCTGCCCGAAATCGGCATGTGCACGCGATGATAGTCCTTCGGAGACAGGTAGACAGTGCAGAAACTGCCTTCCTGGAACTGCTCGGCCAATTCCGGATCGCCGCCTAAGAGGCTGACTAAGCTAAAGTGCCGGCCTTTGGCCTGCAATAGTGTGCCGTTAGCGATATCACCGAGCTGGTTGATTGCGCCATCGGCGGGGCTCACGACGGCCATCTCATCGGTTTCGATGGGGCGCGCTCCCTCTCGCAGATCACGCGTGAAAAAGTCGTTAAAACTCCTGAACTGGCTAATATCTGCACACTTAGCTTCGTCTAGATTGACCTCGTAGCGCTTGGCAAACCAGCCGATAAAGGGCGCTTTCACGAATCCCCAGCGGCATGCGGCAAGCGCGCCGACTACTCTGGAGAGCGCGTGCTGTGGTACAAGGTGTTGAAATATTAGGAATAATTTGCCTTTCATATGATCCGAATCTAAGTCGCTTAACGTAAATGAGGCACAGCTTAATCAAGCCTAAGAAGTGAAACAAGTTATAAGGCAAAATGGTTATAATTGCGCGCTTGGACTAATGATATTCGCCTTTTGTCCGATCTATAGAGAAGTAGAACCATTCTAGAAACGGGGTAATGTCGCCCACGTTTCCATCTTGCTGCGCCATTAGGCGCGAGAACTGGCGTATCAACAGCCGGTTTAAAGGAATCTATCCGATGCTTTTTTTCATAGGTGTCATCGTAGTAATTGGCAGTGTGGCCGGTGGGTACATGCTCCATGGCGGTATTCTTATGCTGCTTTGGCAACCAACAGAGGTCATTATCATCGTGGGGGCCGCCCTCGGCGCGTTCCTCATTGCCAATAGCATGCACCTGGTCGTGCACACGGGTAAGCAGCTGCCCAGCGCGATCTTCGGCTCGAATAAGAACTCCGCTCTGTATCTCGACCTGCTGGGGCTTCTCTACGATATATTCAACAAGGCGCGCCGCGAAGGCATGATGGCCGTCGAGGGTGACATCGAGTCTCCTACCGAAAGTGGTATCTTCACGCGCTATCCGAAGCTGCTCAAAGACAAGCGCATGATCGAGTTCATCGCCGATAACCTGCGCATTCTCACTACTAGCAACTTGGCCCCCCATGAGATCGAGGCCATGATGGATACCGAGATCGAGACACAGCTGCACGAGCTGACCGAGCCCTCACACGCCATTCACCGCATCGCCGATGGCTTGCCGGGCTTCGGGATCGTGGCGGCGGTACTGGGTATCGTGATCACGATGCAGAAGCTCGGTGGCCCGCCCGAAGCATTGGGGCAGAGTGTGGCCGCGGCGTTGGTGGGTACCTTCCTCGGTATCTTCCTAGCCTATGGCTTCGTTGGGCCGATGAGCACGCGACTGCAATCGGTCGCCGAAGAGGACATTAAGATGTTCGAATGTGTGAAGGCGGCGATTGTGGCGACCTCCAATGGTCTGCCGCCGCAGATGGCAGTTGAGTTCGCTCGCAAGACGCTCTTCTCGGCCGATCGACCTAGCTTTGCAGAACTCGAGACACACGTCAGAAGTCGATAGTGTGAAATACGCCCCTTAAGCGCCTAATGCCCCGAGCGAATTGTGGAAAAAAGCGAACAGAATATAGTCATCAAGCGAGTGAAGAAGGTCGAAGGCGGGGCTCATGGCGGTGCGTGGAAAATCGCCTTCGCCGACTTCGCCCTCGCCCTAATGGCATTCTTTCTCGTGCTATGGCTGATCGAATCCACTACCAACCTCGAGAAAATGGCCATCGCCGGTTATTTCTCTGACCCGACTAATCTAGGCGCCGTCGGTGACGGTGGTACTCCCTATGTATTGGATCTGCAGGGCCGCCCTCTCAATGTAAACAACCAGGGCCTTAACCTCTCGCTGGTGCGTCAGGACGAGGAGCCCGTGATCGACTCCGAACAGGAGATGGAGAACCCAGAGTTCGTCGAGCTGGCGCGTTTGCGAAGATTGGAGTCGATGAATAATCTGCGTGGTGAGGTTGAGGCTGAGATCAATCTCAATCAGACCTTCGAATGGTTCCGCGATAGCGTGTCTTTCGAGGTCACCGACGATGGGCTCATGGTGCAGATTATCGATCGCGAAGGACGGCCCCTGTTCGACAACGGGCAGTCTAGGCTGCGCCCTTATGCGATGGAAATCCTCTGGGCGATGGGGCGAATCTTCGGCAATGTGCCGAATAATATTAGTGTATTCGGCCACACCGACGGCTCGCGCTTTAGCAGTGAGGATGACTATAGCAACTGGGAGCTGTCTTCGGACCGAGCCAACGCCGCACGCCGCGCGCTAGTCGATGGCGGCCTGCACCCGGATCAGGTCGCGCAAATTATAGGAATGGCGGATTCGGTGCCACTAAACGCCGAGGATCCCCTAGGGGCAATGAACAGGCGCATCGTCATCATGGTGTTGAACTCCGTGGCCCAGTCCCGCGTCGATGCCCTATCGAACTCCGGCCTCGCTGCGCCTACGCCCGGGCCAGAAATAGTGCCCGCTACTCCCACTGTCGAAATATTCTAAGAGGCCTACTTGGCCTCTAGTGTCGAGAGTAGGAAGAAGTAACTCGCCAGGCGCTCCGGGCTAATCTTGCCCTCTTCCACCGCCTGCTTCAAAGCGCAGTCGGGCTCCTGCTGGTGTTTGCAGTCGCGAAAGCGGCAAGCGCCACGGTAGGGCGCGAACTCGACGAAGCCATCGAAGAGCATCTGCGGATCCAGGTTCCAGAGTCCGAATTCGCGGATACCAGGCGAATCGATTAGGTCGCCGCTTCCGGGCAAATGGTAGAGCCGTGCGGCGGTCGTAGTATGGGTGCCCTTGTCGCGGCTCTGCGACATTCCGCCCACGATAGCGCTATTGTGTGCGTCGTCATCATCGCCGCGCAAGGCATTCACTAGTGAAGACTTGCCAACCCCAGATTGCCCGACGAATACCACCGTCTCCTCTTTCAATGCGGCAGCCAATGCCTCCACACCCTCTCCCTGCCTGCTAGAGACTCTGTGGATCTCGACGCCAATGCGCGCATAATTGCTCAGCATCGCCTCTAGCTTGGCATCGCGCTCTGGATCAAGGAGGTCAGTCTTATTGAGCACGAGTATGGGGCGCAGCTTAAGAAAAGATGCCATCACAAGATAACGATCTATCAGGTTGGCGAAGGCCTCGGGAAGAGGCGCTATGGTGATGGCGACGACGCTGACATTCGCGGCGATCGGTCTTAGGTTTGCTTGTTGATTGGGCCGCGCCATGAGTGAGCTACGCTCCTGCAGCGCGACCACTACGCCACTACTCTCGCCATTGGCCTGCCAAATCACCCTATCCCCCGTGGCCAGCGCCGGGAGGTTGGTGCGCTGGAAGCATCTAAATATCTTGCCCGCATGCTCCGGCGAGGTGCACTCGATCTCCAGCTGCTGCCCAAAATGGCAGATCACTAGGCCGGTAAGCTGTGGCCCCAGCGCTTCGGTGTCGCCCTCGTCCACGGTCTTGCGTACGCCGCGCTCGCGCAATGCTTGATTGCGGTCGATGCGGCCACGTTGTTGCTGAGTGAGCCTGCGTTTAGTCATATAGGTATTAGTCCTGTTCGCGGCGCACTTAGCCCCGGCGTCGTATGCCGCGCAGTGTACAGTAAAAGCCCTAGATACGGGGACTGCCGCGCGCGGGCCGCTCTGTTACAATCGCGTTTTTGCGTAGCATCGCGAACTCATCCGTCGATGCCTGCACTCGCGTATAGGCCTGGAGTAGCTCATGACAGAATTAGACAAGAAGAACACCCTCATTTGGATCGATCTGGAGATGACCGGGCTGGTGCCAGAGACCGACCGTATCATCGAGATCGCGACCCTAGTCACCGACGCCGATCTCAATTACATCGCACAAGGCCCGGTGATCGCGGTCAAGCAGTCCGATGCGGCACTGGCAGCTATGGATGAGTGGAACCAACGCACCCATGGCAATTCCGGCTTGATCGAACGGGTTCGCAATAGCCTGTTCGCAGATGGGCAGGCAGAGTCCGCGACTCTCGAGTTCTTGCGAGAATACTCCGCACAAGGGGCCTCTCCAATGTGTGGCAATAGCATCTGTCAGGACCGCCGCTTCCTCGCGCGTTATATGCCCGAGCTAGAAGCATTTTTCCACTACCGTAACCTGGACGTCAGCACTCTGAAGGAGCTTGCAAAGCGCTGGTCTCCCGAGGTATTGAACTCGCTGAAGAAGCGCGCAACCCATCAGGCGATGGACGACATCAAGGATTCGATCGCGGAGCTGCAGCACTACCGCGAACACTTCATCAAGGCGTAAATAATTCTCTGGCAGTGGGAGCGGGCTTGCCCGACCCCACTGCCAATGAATTTTGTAGGAGTTAAGTCGCAGCGCCATGCTGTTCGAGCGCCCACTCCACATGTTCGCGCACCAGTGGCGATGGGTATGCGAGTCGCTCTTGCAAGGCGCCGACAATCGCGTCATTGCGCGGGGCATTGCCTAATGCTACCGCAAGATTACGCAACCAGCACTCATAGCCGATGCGGCGAATCGCGGAGCCTTCTGTTAGGCGCAGAAACTCCTCTTCGTTCCATGCGAACAATTTCAATAAGTCGGCATCGTCTAGACCATGCCTAGGCGCAAAATCCTCCTCGTTGCTAAGTTTTGTGAACTTATTCCAAGGGCAAATAATCTGGCAGTCATCGCAGCCGAATATCCTATTGCCCATTAAGGGCCGCAACTCAAGCGGTATGGCGGTGCGCAGCTCTATGGTCAGATAGGAAATACAACGGCGCGCGTCTAACACATTAGGCGCGACGAAGGCTTTGGTGGGACAGATATCGATACAGGCATTGCAGGAGCCGCAATGGGCGCCGGTGGGGGCGTCTATGGGAAGTGGCAAATCGGTGAAGAGCTCTGCGAGGAAGAACCAGGAGCCAGCCTTGCGATTAATCAGCATCGTATTCTTGCCGATCCAGCCCATGCCAGACTTCTCGGCGAGGGCGCGCTCCAATACCGGGGCGCTATCGACGAACGCTCGGTAGCCGAAGGGCCCTATCGCTTCGCTGACGCGATCGGCTAGTCGCTGTAATCGTTTGCGAATTAATTTGTGATAGTCGCGCCCGCGGGCATAGCGCGAAATATAGGCCTTCTCAGGGGTTTTCAACTCGGCCAGAGAGTTAGTGCTGGTCAGTGCATAGTCCATGCGTACGCAGATCGCGCGCAAGGTGTTGGGCACTAAGGACTCTGGGTCGAGGCGAAACTGGGCGTGGCGCTGCATATACTCCATGTCGCCATGGTAGTGATTGTCCAGCCAGCTGCGTAGGTGCGGGCCGTAGGCGCTCATGTCGACATCGGCTATGGTGACTTGCGCGAAGCCTAGCTCCAGCCCCCACGCCTTGATGTCCCGCGCCAAAGAGTCTAACTCGCTAGGCTTCATAGGTGTCTCGTCATAGTGCGCACAGTATCCGCGCGGCGGCCTCTAGCGTGGCATCGTCCTTACAGAAGCAGAAACGAATTAATGTGCTATTGGGCGCTTTTTCGTAAAACGGGGAGAGAGGAATCGCCGCGACGCCATTTTTCTGCGTAAGCTGTGTAACGAATTCCATGTCTGTGGCAGCACTCAAGGCGCTATAATCTGCGAGTTGAAAATAGGTGCCGCGAGACGGGTGCAGGACGAAACGAGAGTCCGCAAGTAAACGACAGAACGTGTCGCGCTTGTCTTGGTAGAAGCGAGGCAGCTCGATGGCGTGCTGTGGACATTCGTCCATGAAATCGGCGATGGCATATTGAATAAAACTAGGCGAGGTAAAGGTGACGAATTGATGTACCTTGCGAAACTCTCGCGTCATCGTCGCTGGGGCGACGCAGTAGGCTAGCTTCCAGCCGGTCGCGTGATAAGTCTTGCCGAAGGAGAACACCGCGAAGCTGCGTTGCCGCAACTCCTCGTGGCGTAACACGCTCTCATGCATGCCGTCATCGAATACCATATGCTCATAGACTTCGTCGGAGAGCACATAGATATCTGTGTCGCGCGTAATCTGCGCCAGCGTGTCGATATCGGTCTTAGTTAACACCGCGCCGCTAGGATTGTGCGGGGTATTGATGATGATGAGGCGCGTGCGCGCAGTGATGCTGTCACGAACGCGCTGCCAGTCGATGCTAAAAGCGGGCAATTGCATTGGGATGTGGATCGCCTTTGCCCCCGCGAGACTGATCGCGGGAGCGTAGGAGTCATAGGCGGGGTCGAACACGATCACCTCGTCACCGGCACTCACGGTCGCGTGGATCGCATCGAACAGTGCCTCCGTAGCACCCGAGGTGACGGTCACCTCCTGATCCATGTCTGCGCTAAAGCCGTATAAGGCTTGAACCTTAAGGGCGATCTGCTCGCGCAGCGCTGGAATGCCCACCATGGGGGGATACTGATTCTTGCGATCGTTTAAGTAGTGAGCCACGAGTTCACGCAATCGTTCGGGGCAATCGAAATCGGGGAAGCCCTGCGAGAGGTTGATGGCACCATGTTCCTGTGCCATCGTCGACATCACGGTGAAGATAGTGGTGCCGATATTAGGAAGTTTGCTTCGCAAAATGTTGCCTCTTATGGGACGCGTGCCGCATAAACCGCGCATGGGAGCAGGCCTAGCACTAGGTCGGCCAGTTTACCCGAACCGAGTGCCAACTCAAGCCGCAGCAAGGGCGCATGCCGCACAGGCCTTAGGGTTTATGTAACGAAGTCGGGTCATAATAGTCTCAATCGGACCCAAACCAACACTCATCAACAGTGCAATGGACGTCATGAAGAAAATTAATAGTAAGAATAAGCAAAAGCCCAGCGCAGCGGCCGCTATCCCTGTCATTCAGGCGTCACGCTTAGCTCCGAAACCCACGTCTTCTCTGCGCCTGCTGCAACTGGACGCGGGGCGCCAGGCTTTCCTGCACTATTTCGAGAATACCTGGGGCCTGACGGAGAGCCTATTCTCAGCGCTCACCAGTGAGGAGGCCTATTTCCTGAGGCCCTATCATAAGACGCGACACCCGTTGATCTTCTACTACGCCCACCCTGTGACCTTCTATGTAAACAAGCTGCTGGTTGCGGGCTTGATCGATGCGCCTATCAATCAACACTTCGAAGTGCTGTTTGAGACCGGTGTTGACGAGATGAGCTGGGACGATCTGCATGAGGGTGAGCAAGTGGTATGGCCCTCCCTCCAGGAGGTGGTCGACTACCGCAAGACCGTGTACGCACTCGTGCGCAATCTCATCAAGACACACCCGGCCTTCGATGCCCCGGTCACGATGGACAGCCCCGCATGGGCGATGGCGATGTGCTTCGAACACGAGCGCATCCACCTCGAGACATCGAGCGTGCTCATGCGCGAGCTGCCGCCACAGCACCTGAAGACGCCAGAGAACTGGCCGCGCGTGCTACTGAGTGAGCGCGCACAACCCAATACCGCGCCAGTGCCTGGCGAGCACTACCCAGCCGAGAACCCGATGGTGGCGGTGGAGGAAAAATCCGTGCAGCTGGGTAAGCCGCGCGGGTGGCCAAGCTTCGGCTGGGACAATGAATATGGCGAGGACAAGCGCCAAGTTGGCGCCTTCAGGGCGAGCCAGCGCCTGATAAGTAATGGCGAATTTTATGAGTTCGTCGCCAGTGGCGGCTATCTCGACGATGGCTTCTGGAGTGAAGACGGTTTAGCCTGGCGCCGCTTTCGCAATACACGTTGGCCCACCTTCTGGGTACAGGACGGCCCGGTGGGCTCCCATCGTTTCAAGCTGCGCACTACCTTCAGTGTAGAGCCGATGCAGTGGGACTGGCCGGTCGTCGCGAACCATTATGAGGCGAAGGCCTACTGTGCTTGGCGCAGCAAACGCGACACCGTGAACGCGCCCTATCGCTTGCTGCAAGAGAAGGAGCACTTAGCGATTCGTGAGCCGGCTCTGCAAGGCGCCGCCGAATGGCAGGCAGACCAACCCGAACTCCTTAGGCTCGATCGCGTCATGGCGGATGAGGCTGAGCTGGCGAGTGTTTATGAGGTCAACAATAACCTGCACTTCGGTAGCGAGAGCCCAGTGGATCGCTTTGTGCCCAATAGCCTTGGCTTCAATGATGTCTTCGGCAATGTTTGGCAATGGTGTGAGGATACCTTCCACCCGCTGCCAGGCTTTAGCATTCACCCCTATTACGTCGATTTCAGCACCCCTTGTTTCGATGATCGGCACCAGATGATTCTAGGCGGATCCTTCATCAGTACTGGCGACGAGGCCAGCATCTGGTCACGCTTCCACTTCCGCCCGCACTTCTTCCAGCACGCGGGTTTCCGAATCGTGCAAAGCGAAGAGACTGCGCTCGCGCAACAGGACCGCTACGAGACAGACGCGCTGCTCAATCAATACATGCTTTTCCACTATGGCAGCGCGCAAGAGAATCAGGACACCCAGATTAGCGCGCGTGTTGGGCATCCGCAGCTCCAGGCCTTCATTCCGGCAACCGTCGAGCTAGTGAACCGCTTCGCGGGTGCGCGGGGCAAGGTACTCGATCTGGGCTGTGCGGTTGGCCGTGCCAGTTTCGACCTAAGCGAGAGTTTCGAGGAAGTCATCGGCTTGGATTACAGTCAGGCCTTCATCGATGCCGCGCAGCGTATGCAGCAAAACGGCAGCGCGGACTATGTTCGTCACGACAGTGGACGCTTCAGTACCGGTTTATGCGCGACACTGGCCGAAGGCGTTAACCCAGAGCGTGTGCTGTTTGTGCGTGCAGATGCGGCACAGCTACGCGCGCCAGAGCTGTGCGCAAAAGCCAAGATGAGCGGTTTCGATGCAGCACTTCTAAGCAATCTGCTCTGCCGATTGCCCGACCCTGCGGCATGCCTGCGTCAGTTCGTAGAAGATGCCAGCCTGCTCAACCCCGGTGGCGTGCTGGTGATAGTGTCCCCCAATAGCTGGATGGCGCAGTACACCGACGAGGCGAACTTCCTCGATGGCGACAGCAACGAGGTGGCTCTGGCGAAGATTGGCGGCATTCTCGAGGGTTTCGAGCTTCTCCACGAGGAGGATCTGCCTTTCATGATTCGCGAGCATCGCCGCAAGTATGAGTATGTGGTCAGCCAGGTCTCGGTGTGGCGCAAGCCCTAGGCCAGCCCCGCTGGGTCCCTGCCGCTGGCGGCAGACTCATAAATCACTATCGCGTCATGGCCTGTGTCCCTGCCATGACGCGTTTTACCCCCTCTACCCCCGCAGTTTACCCGCCTCGCTAAACCCTAAATCTATGCTAATCTTGCGCTGCCTCAGTGTAGTGCGAGCGAGGCTGAATTCGGGATTATGAAAGCGTAAATCGAGGCAGTTTTAATGCAGATAAAGATTTTCACCACGGGTGGCACGATCGACAAAACCTATTTCGATAAGAATAGTGATTATCATGTTGGTGAGCCCCAGATCGGCGCCATATTGGATAAATCCAATGTCGTATTTGACTATACGGTTCACTCAATTTTCAAGAAAGACAGTCTCGATATAGACGATGCGGATAGGGAGCTCATTAGGCAGACCATCGCCTCGGACTCGGCCACTCACATCATCATTACTCATGGCACCGATTCTATGGTTAAAACCGCCGAGGCATTGGCTGGCATCGCCAATAAGACGATCGTATTGACCGGCTCTATGTCGCCGGCTCCGTTTCGCGACAGCGATGCGGTCTTCAACATCGGCGGCTCGGCAATAGCGGTGCAACTCTTGCCGGCTGGTGTGTATATCGTGATCAACGGGAAAGTATTCGACCCGAAACATGCGAAGAAGAATGTCGCGATGAAACGCTACGAGGTGAGCGCATAGCCGCAGCTAGCTATTAGAGTGCAAAGCAAACAAGGCGGAGTCCTATATGGCAGACGAGAAAAGAATAGCGCTATTGATCGATTGCGATAATGTGAGCCATAACGCGATCGAGGGTGTGCTCGAGGAGCTCGCTAAATACGGCATGGTCAACGTGCGCCATGCCCACGGCGACTGGAAGAGTCCTGCGTTGGCGGGTTGGGTTGATAGGCTGCATCCCAATGCGATTCGCCCGATGCAACAGTTTGCCTATACCAAGGGTAAGAACGCGACCGATTCGGCGATGATCATCGATGCGATGGATCTTCTCTATAGCAAATCGGTAGACGCCTTCGCACTGATGACTAGCGACAGCGATTTTACGCCATTGGTGTTGCGCTTGCTGGAGAGCGGTTTCCAGGTGTTTGGTTTCGGAGAGAGTAAGACACCGCAACCTTTCGTTGATGCCTGCTCTCCGTTTATCTATACCGAGAACTTAATAGGGGGCAAACAAGAACGCGACGACGTGGATGGCAAGCCTATCAAGAAGAGCCGCGCGGAACTGCGTCAAGATGCCTGGCTGGTGCGTTTGCTACGCACCGCGGTTGAGCAAACATCCGAAGACGATGGCTGGGCTCACTTGGGTAATGTTGGCAGCTATGTCTCCAATAATAGTTCCTTCTCGCCTATCAATTATGGCTATAAGAAACTGAGCGACCTAATACGCGAGAGCGCGCTGTTTCTTGTCGAGATGCGCAACGATGGGTCGGCCATGTACATCCGCGACACACGCAAACGTACCGACTAGATGCGCCGTAACCCAAGTTTCTGACAATGGACGCGAAGCTTCGGGATAAGCCATGCCTTGAGAGGGTCTATGAAGTGTACAGCCAATGAGTAAGCCTACCGAGCGGACCAAGAATGGACTTGGATCTGTTCGGGGCAAGGACTGAAGGGATGCAACTTTTTACAACACGATCTATCAGGCAGTTGACGATAATAGGGTTTGTCGCGGTTGCCGCTTTGCTGATCTGTGCACTAATACTTACTGCGCGTCAGCTCGATAGCCTCAGCGAGCAGAGTCAGGTGACCGTTGCCGCTGCCGCCAGTGCCATGAGTGCGAGCCGACAACTGATTGAGCGCAGTGTTGCGATGGAGCGTAACGCACGGCAATTTGCTGTGCTAGGGGAGGAGACGCTACGCCAGCTGTATCGCGATCGCCGCGCCGAATTTCTCGCGCTAATGATACAGATCGAGGCGCTAGATGTCGGTGCAGAAGCCTTGCAAACTACCCAGGAAATGAGAGCTCGCGAGGCCACAATTTACGCGAGCTTGGACCGGGCAACTGCAGCGCGAGCTAGCAATGTGGAGATTCCAGAATTAGCTAATCATGCTTATCGCATCGCGGATGCTATCGGCCAATGGATCGATCAGCAGCAAAGCGAACTCCTAGTGCGCAGTGAGCAAACCAAACAGAGCCTTAGTTTTCAAGCGCTTCTGTTCATAGGTGCGGCGGCTGCGTTGGCGGTGCTGTTCGTGTGGTTGATCACGCGGCCCCTCCAACAGATCAATCGCGCGATTAGCAATATCGGCAGTGGCGCCTACGATCAACACATCGAGATCTCTGGCCCTCAGGATCTGCAGGCGTTGGGTAAGCGCCTCGACTGGTTGCGTGGGCGCTTGCAAGAGCTCGAGCAGCACCGCAGCTCTTTCTTGCGCCATGTCTCACACGAGTTGAAAACACCGCTGGCCTCTATGCAGGAGGGCGCTGCCCTACTCAACGAGGGCTTGGTCGGCGCGCTTAGCGATCAGCAGCGCGAGATCAGTCAGATCATTGCCAACAACTGCTCGCGTTTACAGACTCTCATTGAAGATCTCTTGCGGCACAACTCGCAGAATTTCGAAGTGCTCGATATCATGCCGAAGGCAATACGCCTCGATGAGCTAGTCCTTGGAGTGGAAGAGGCGCATCGACTGGCCATCGGCAATGGCAAGATCCGCTTGCAAAATAAATTAGACAGATGTGTCGTCACCGCAGACCCGGAGCGCTTGCGTGTCATCGTTGACAATCTATTTACCAATGCGCTGAAATTCTCCCCCTGCGGCGGTGAGATCGCGCTGCGCCTCTGGAGCACGAAAACGAGCGCCGTATTCGAGATCCAAGATCAAGGCCCTGGCGTGAGCGAGGCCGATAGAGAGAAGATCTTCGAGGCATTTTTTCAAGGCGTACAGCAATCCACAAAACCCTATGGCGGCAGCGGTCTAGGCTTGGCGATTGCGCGAGATTATGCCGTCGCAGGTGGCGGCGACTTAACACTAGTAAACAGTACACCCGGCGCTTGTTTTCGTCTGATTTTTCCACTTTTGCCAGCGTAGTGAAGAGGCTCGCCTGTCGGCTGCGATGCCGCGAGCTAGAGGAGTTTGTGTGAACAGTATCAAGACTTGGATGTTGGGAGTTGGCCTTTTAGGGCTCGGCGCCTGTACAAGTAACCCACTGCTTTTAGGCAGCCCACGCGGTGCAGCGCCCCTGGATTTCTATCAATGGGTCGTGGAGGCGACACCGCCGCAGCGATTAGCGCTGCAACAACGCATCGAACAACAACTACAGCAGGGCTGCGCTCTGCAACCCTTGGTGCAGCTCGCGGTTCTAAAGAGCGCGGTGGCGACGAGTGCGCAAGAGGATGAGAGCGCCCTGGTGACGCTGAAGGAGATAGATGCCTGCCCTGCGGCGAGTGCCGATGCGGGGGACTATCGTGTCTTCGCGACGCTATGGACGCAGCAATTAGCGCAGCGACAAACCCTGCGTGTGAATGGTCGGCAGATACAGGCGCTTGAAGAACAGCGTCGCGCAATGCGAGAACAGATCGACGCGCTAACGAACATTGAAGAGCAGCTCAATCGTCGTGAGGCAGACTTGTAATCAACACGTGCACGATGCCCGTAAAGACAAAGAGTTAAGAGCACATGGCTATAAAGAATAGAGTTCTGTTGATCGATGACGATGCGGATCTACTGCACTTGATCGGCGTACGCCTGAAGGCGAATGGCTTCGAGGTGCTCGCGCTGGATAGCGCGGAGAGGGCGCTCTACCAGCTGGCTATATTCCGCCCCCATGTCGTAGTGACCGATCTGCGCATGCCCGGGATGGACGGCATGGCGCTTTTCGAGCGCGTTCAAGAGCGTGACCTGCGCCTGCCAGTGATAATGTTGACGGCCCACGGCACCATTCCAGAGGCGGTAGCCGCCACGCAGAAGGGGGTGTTCAGTTATCTGGTCAAGCCCTTCGACGCCCAGATGTTGCTCGCTCAGATCGAAAAGGCATTGCTGCAAACCGGTGCCCGGGAGACGAGCGATGAGCAGGGGCAGGATGAGGCTTGGCGTGCACAGATCATCAGCTGCAGCCAAGTGATGGAGAACCTCTTGCAGCAGACTAAGGCCGCGGCCATCACGGACGTGAGTATATTGATCCAGAGCGAGACTGGCACCGGCAAGGAGATCTTAGCCGACGCCATTCACAAGGCGAGTGCGCGCAATGCGAAGCCCTTCATGGCGCTCAATTGCGCCGCGTTACCGGAGGCCTTGCTCGAGTCTGAGCTGTTCGGCCACGTGGCTGGCTCATTCACCGGTGCGAGTAAGGCCCATGCCGGCCTCTTTCTAGCCGCCGATGAGGGCACGGTATTCCTCGACGAGATCGGCGACATGCCCCTGTCCGCACAGGCCAAACTACTACGGGTCTTAGAGCAGCGCGAGGTGCGCCCGGTCGGGTCCACGAAGTCATCGCCTGTGAATGTAAGAATCATCGCGGCGACCCATCAGGATTTGGCGGAGAGGGTGGCACAAGGCACGTTTAGGGAAGATCTATTCTACCGGCTCAATGTCATCACCCTCGAGTTGCCACCGTTGTCGCAGCGCCGCGACGATATCGCGTTGCTCGCAAAGCACTTCTGCCAACTAGTCGCCAAGCGGCATGGCAGGGACACCCTGCACTTCTCGCCCGAGGCGATGGAGTGTCTGATCGGTGCGCCCTGGCCGGGCAATGTGCGGCAGTTGCTCAACATCGTAGAGCAGTGCGTTGTACTAACCCCTACACCGATGATCTCGCGCGCATTGGTCGAGCGCGCGCTGCGTTTCAAGGCCAATCGACTGCTCGGCCTGAATGAGGCTAAGGACCAGTTCGAGCGCGAATATCTGCTGAGGCTGCTGAATATGACCGAGGGCAATATCGCCTTGGCGGCGCGACTATCGGAGCGTAATCGTAGCGAGTTCTACAATCTGTTAAAGCGACATAGCCTAGATCCAAGTCAGTTTCGCAAGGTCTCTGAGTAGGGCGCCCAGTAGTGCTGTCGTGCCAGCCCAACACCTAAAGTCTCCAATTTCAATGGCTTAGCCCACGGCCCTGGATTGTGTCGCCCACGCCCGACACTCGGGGCCTCAGCGCATTTCTTGCAGAAATATAACCCATTGAAATACTTGGCAAATAGCATATTGGTATGAAGCTTGCTCTCTATTATTTAACTCGATGCTATCGAGGGTTTCGATAGCGGAAATTCAATATTAGGGAGAATAACAATGAAGAAAGGTCAGCTTGCTAACGCCACAATCGCTTCCTTCGAGATGGGGATTGAGAGTTCGCAGAACGTGCCTCGCCTGCCCATGAGCTCCTCCAGCGGGAGCGGGGCCGCGGAGCGAGAATTTCTCCTCCACGCATTCTACAAACTATGTCGCAAGCGCGGACGTCGAAGTGCTCGATGCGCTTTCACTAAGAAGCAGTAAGAGAGCTGTCTCCTGCCTTAGCGAGGTCAATGGATTGACCGCGACATCCCTCATTCGCTAGCGCCTAGGCCAAGGATACTAGGCAAATCTTGAGCTCAGAATTCGCACCCCCCTTTAGACCCCCGTACCGGGGTCTTTTTTTGTCCGCGATTCAACGCGTCTCCGCTAGTCCCGCTAGCCGAACATTGGCTTCGAAGGCGATGACGGGAGCACAATTGGCTTGCTCAAAAAGCCACGATCGGAGGTGTTTCAGCGCCTGCTCCTTTGCTACTATGGATGCGTCTTAAGGCGCAAACTAGCGCTGCTAGCCTCGCAATAAGTGATCCAGGCTTCACTATGATCGCCATTAATTAAGAAGCATCAACGGACGTGTTGGTTTTTTCCTAAGGAGCAACAACGATGTCTGAACAAGCCGAACAGATGCAAGCCCCGCGTAGTTTCTGGTTAGTCGCAAGCGTGTCGCTAATCTGGAATCTCATTGGTGTAATGAACTATCTCTTCACAGTGACTGTGAGCCCCCAGACCCTGGCGACCATGTCGGAGGCGCAGCGCGTGCAGTATACCGATGTGCCGGTATTCGTGACCTCGTGCTTCGCCATCGCCGTGTTTAGCGGAGTGCTTGGCTCTGTGTTTCTACTGCTGCGCAAAGCCTTGAGCGTTAGCCTGTTTCTGGTCTCGCTCGTCGCGATTATCCTGCAAATGAGTCTAGGAGTTTTGTTGACCCCTATGCTTGCAGCGCAGGGGCCAATAGCACTGGCCTTCCCAGTGCTCCTTATTGCTTGCGCGGTGTTTTTCTTCTGGTACGCAAGGAAGGTGACTGCGCAAGGTTTATTGCATTAGCCGCTGCAGCTTAGATGCGTTCTCGATTTCGTCCCGATGCGCTAGTCACGGCGGCGCATGGATTCGGTCAGCATCGCGATCGTGTAGAGCACTAAGGCTTCGCCGTCTTGCGCCTGGCGGGCATCGGTATAGCGGGTGCGTGTGGCCATGATCACGCCATGCAAAGCGCCCTGCAGAAAGTAGGCAGTCTGTGAAGTGTCTTGTAGATGCGCCGCATTGAGCGAGCCATCCTGTACCCCATTGCGTAGTGCCTCCTCCATGAGTGCCGTGATGCGTTCTCGACAATCGAAGATCTCCTCGACCTGTGAGTTGTCCGCCTTACTCTCGGGAAATGTCGTGAGCTGCATCAGCACGTTAAAGTAATTCGTCTGTTCCTTAGAGAACGCGTAGTAGGCATGCCCTATGCCATCTATTTGCTTGCTCCCATTCGTACCGGCTTGCAGCGCGCGACTGAAATACTCCTCGAGAGTCAGTGCCGCCCTGAGCATGACGCCGCGCATGATGGCCGCCTTATCTTTAAAATAGACGTAGAGAAGCGCGCGGCTGAGCTGCGCCTGTTTGGCAATCTCACCCATGGAGCTGTTCGCAAAGCCCTTGCTGAAGAAAATCGACTCCGCGGCGTCCAGAATCGACTCCCGCCTAATTTGTTTCTCTTTATCTCGTCTCGCAGAGATTTCCATCTATTCGCTTCCTGTCTATCGATGAGTACGACGCTATCTCAAAACGAATTGACATAATGTCAATTGCTGACACAATGTCAATACCTTGTTGAGGAGTTAGTCATGTCGAACCCAATCTATCGCTACACTCGTGGCGCCGTAGTGGCCCTTTTCCCCTTGGTCTTACTGGCTTGCACAGAGTCTAGCAGTGTGTCGGTGGGGGAAGATTCGCTCGCCGCTAGTCAGGCGGTAACGGTGCGCACGACCACCGTCGAAGGCGAACAGGGCGAGCAATGGCTGTATTTCGCCGGGGTGGCACGCGCACGCGAGCGCGCCAACTTGAGTTTTCAGGTGGGCGGCATCATCGCTACGCGCAGCGCACAAATAGGTCAGCTGGTGAAGGCCAATGAGGTGCTCGCCACACTCTATAACCCCCAGCTCGGGCCCGCCCAACAAGGCGCTCAGGCGCGTCTGCTGCAGTTACAGGCCGATGTCGATCAGTCCGAACGCGATCTCACGCGATTAACACAACTGTCCGAGCGCGGCTTATTGGCAGACCAGGCTCTGGAGCAGCAACGCAGCATGATCGCGGGGCAACGCGCCGCAATCGACAGCGCCAGCGCGGCGCTCGACCAATCTCGCCAGCTCAATCAGGAAAGCGTATTGCGTGCGCCGTTCGCGGGGCGCGTCGAGTCGGTGCTGTTAGAGGCGGGCGAGTATGCCCAGCCTGGGCAGGCGGTGTTGCAGTTGACCGGCTCTGGTGAAACCGAGGTTGAAGTGAGCGTGCCGCCCCATTTGCTCATCGCGCTGGAAGTCGGTCAGAGCATCCCAGTGCGGCACAGCCTGCGCGCACGGGAGATCACTGGGGTGATCACGCAGGCCGGTGAGGCTAGCTCGGGCGCCAAGGCGCTCTACCCCCTAGTCGTGCGCCTCGCTGACCCTAGCGTGCGGGGCGGCGAGGCATTGGAAGTGGGCATTCGCAGAGCGGCCGAGAATTCACTGAGTGTGCCACTAAATGCGGTAATGCGTTCCGCTGCCGGCCTCACCGTATTCCGTATAGAGGGCGGTCGCGCTAGACGTGTCTCTGTGCAGATCGATCAGGTATTCGGGCAGCAAGCCGTCCTGAAGGGCGATGCATTGCGGCTGGGCGATGAGATCGTCTACGCCGGTTTATCGCGATTGGCCGATGGCGACATCGTGGAAGTGTTGCCATGAACGGGGCCAATGTGTTCCTGAAGATCGTCGCTCTGCCACGCTTAGTCCTATTGGTCGTCATTATGCTGGCGCTTGCGGGGTTGGCTTCCTATGGCTCGATGTCGCGCCAGGAGGACCCCTTCTTTCCCGCACGCACGGGCCTGATAACCGTGCTCTACCCAGGCGCGCCCGCCGAGACCATGGAGCGCCTCGTCCTCGAGCCACTGCAAGATGAGATATCACAGGTCGAGGAAGTGCTAGAGTTCTCGGCCACCGCGCGCACCGGCGTCGCCGTCGTGACGGTAGTCTTGCTGGATTCGATCTATGCGACTGACGCTGCATGGGATCGTGTGCGAATCGCCATGAACCGCGCGCGTACCCAGTTTCCCGAGGGAGTGCAAGACCTAACCCTCGAAGACCGCTTGACGGGACTACCTGCGGTGGTCCTCGCAGTCGCAGGCGACGCCTCCATCGTGACCCTGAGCCAGGCGGCGGAGCAGATCAAGCGTCAGTTGATGAACCTGCCCGGGGTCTCGAGAATAGAGCTTGAGGGCGACAGCAAGGAACAGATCAACATAGCGCTCCGCGATGCGGAGATGGCGCGCCTCGGGATTAGTCCCGGCACGCTGGCGAATCTGATTGGGCAACGCAATCAGGTAGCGCCAGGTGGCTTTCTCGTGGTGGGGGACACTAGGATCAATCTACTGTCCAACAATGAATTCACGAGCCTCGAGTCTCTGCGCAATACGCAGATCCCCATCCCCAGCGGTGGCAGTGTGCCCCTATCCGCGATCGCCCAAGTGTGGCGATCGGCCACAGAACCGCCCGCGCCGAGTACTTGGCAGGACGGCGAGCAGGTCGTGGCAGTGAGCATTTTCGCGCAGCACAATCAGGTCGATGCGATCGCCTTCGGCGAGAATGTGCGCGAGCGTGTCGCTGCCATTAAGGGCGACTTCGCGCCCCTGAGTATCCAAGAGATGTTCTACCAGCCGGAGCAGGTCGACAAGCGCTTGAGTGACCTGCAAGGCAATCTCCTGATTAGCATGGGCATCATCACCTTAATCTTGTTCTATGGAATGGGTTGGCGCATGGGAATCCTAGTGGCGAGCATGCTGCCGCTGGTGACGCTGATTAGCCTAGGTGTCTACGACTTCGCGGGCGGCGTACTCCATCAGATCGCGGTCATAGGCTTAGTGATATCGTTGGGCATACTGATCGACAATGCGATCGTAATGGTGGAGAACATTCAGCATCGCCTCAACGAGGGCGAGAGTCGTGGGCAGGCGCTGCGCTCTGCCGTCATCGAGTTAGTTGGGCCACTTGGCGCCTCTACCGCTACCACGCTCGCAGCGTTCACGCCATTGCTACTGTCCAAAGGCGGCACCGCCGACTTCACCCGCGGCATTCCCGTGATGATAATGCTGACACTTAGTGTCAGTTATCTACTCGCAGTGAGTATCGCCCCCCTGCTCGCGGCGCGTTTTCTAAAACCCCATGTCTCCAATCGCACCGCTTGGGTCGAGGGGCTGGGCAATCGATTGGCGAGACTGAGCAGACGCTTTCCAAGATCCATAGTCTTGGGGGGCTTATCGCTCCCAGTGCTAAGCTTCCTGCTAGTGCCCCTGCTAAGTTTTCAATTCTTCCCGAACGCCGATAGGCCCCAAGTGGTAGTGGAGATGTTCCTGCCAGAGGGCACGGATATCTCGCGCACTAACACGATGGCCGAGACCCTGGAGCGAGAACTGCGCGCGCTCGAGGGCGTCGTCAGCATTCACCGCTTCGTCGGCGATACTGGGCCGGGTTTCTACTACAATCTCCCGCTGGCCTCCCAGTCTCCGAATCGCGCGCGGCTAGTGGTGAATACGCAGCGACTGGAGCAGACCGGCGCGGTCATCGAGTGGGTGCGCGAGCGAGTGGCGTCGAACTATCCCGAGCTGGAGATCGTGGCAGGGACGCTCGCACAGGGGCCGCCCCGTGTCGCACCGGTCGAGGTCAGGGTCTATCACAGCAATGACGAATCCCGCTTGCTGGCCGCAGAGAAATTATTCGCATTACTCAAAGCGATTCCCGGTGCGGTGGACGTGCGCACCGATATCGATAACGGCACACCCGTGCTGCGCATCGCAGTGGATGACGCGAGTGCCCAGCGCTATGGATTGGGACGGGTGGACATCGCACAGACACTCTTCGCGCGCACTCTTGGCTTACCCATCGAACAATACCGCCAAGAATTAGACCCAATCCCAATCGTGTTGCGCTCCAACGAGGGCACGCGCCTGAGTGTGTCCGACGTCATGTCCAGCTACATCTTCAATCAGGCCAACGAGCCGATCCCAATTAGCCTGATTGGACGCACGGAGGCGGATTGGAATGTGGCGAGCATCCACCATCGCAATGGTGTCCGCGTGTTGACGATCACCAGCGGGCTCGCCGAGGGCTATAGCTTCAGCAACATCGTCGACGAACTCAACGAAGGCCTGCGCCTTGATCCATTGCCCGATGGCGCGCGCATCGAGTTTGGTGGAGACCTAGAGAGTTCGGGTGAGGCGAATCAGGCGATCTTCGCAGTCGCCCCCATCGGCATACTCCTGCTGCTGTTCTTCCTGTTGCTGCAATTCAATTCCTATAAGCGCGTGGGTATCGTCCTATTGACGGTTCCGCTAGCGGCCGCCGGAATATTTCCCGGACTGATTCTCAGCGACTCCCCATTCGGCTTCCAACCTCTGCTGGGTGTGATCGCACTCGTGGGCATCGTGGTCAATAACGCGATCGTATTGATCGACTATATCGATCAACAACTGCGCGCGGGAGCCGACTTAACTACGGCCGTGGATGACGCGGTAGCGAGGCGCACGCGCCCGATTCTATTGACGACCGCGACCACGGTCACAGGCTTATTGCCTTTAGCCTTCTCTTCCTCGACACTATGGCCCCCGATGGCTTGGGCCATTATCTCGGGCCTCATCGCGTCGACGCTGCTAACCCTATTGGTGGTCCCGGCGGTGTGCCGACTGAGCCTGCGAGTGCGCGAGCCCGCAGAGGCCACTATGAAGTCTGTATTAGACACGAACTAAGGATACGAGATGTTAAAACCAGAAGAGTTCATGGCGCGCGGAGCGGACAAGCTTCCAGGCCTCCTCGATATAGTCGTCACCAAGATCAGCGCCGAGCAGATCGTAGCGCAGCTCGATGTTAAGAAGAAACACATGGCGCCTAATGGCTATCTGCATGCCGGTGCCGTGGTCACGCTCGCCGATACCACGACGGGCTATGGATGCATCGCGAATCTCCCAGACGGCGCCACGGGCTTCACTACGGTAGAGTTAAAATCCAATCACTTAGGCACCGCTCGGTCGGGAATCATAGAGTCCGTGGCTACGCCGGTGCATCTTGGCAGATCGACTCAAGTGTGGGACGCGGTGGTGACCGAGAAAGCCACTGGCAAGACCTTGGCGTTGTTTCGCTGCACGCAGATGATTCTCTATCCACGTCCCAATGTGTAAGGCTGAGGAAGCAGTATGCCCATCATAAAAGTTGAAATACTCGAAGGTAGATCGCGCGAACACAAGCGTGAGTTAGCGCAAGCCCTGACGAAAGAGACGGCACGCATTATTAACGTGAGTGAGGCTTCTATTTTCGTCGTGATCGACGAAGTGAAAAAAGAGAACTGGGCGGTTGGCGGAGAGTTGTTGGTCGATAAATATCCAGACTAAACACCGCTGTGGGCTCTACAGGTCGCGCAGCAAGGTATTGATTTGTCCCGTTAACGCGGGGTCGCCAGTGGAGTAACTCAATGCGCGTCTTGCAAAGCCCTCCGCTTCACTTGACCTTCCCTGTTGCACACGCACGCTCGCGAGTCGATACCAGAACAGGGCATCCCTGGGGTTGATGCGCAACGCGCGCTCGCACAATGCGGCGGCCCGTTCCAAGTCACCCTCGGCGATCGCGGCGTCAACGCCGGCCAGTAGCGTCGAGGAGGCGCTCGCAGGCTCTGCAGGGGCGGGAGTCACTATTATTGGGCTACGTGCCGGCGGCACCTCGGTTTGCGGAACCTCCTGGCGCTGGATCGGGGCGTTCCCTGGTAGCTCCTCGGGGCTAGTATTCGTGGCTTGCCGATCGCTGACGTTGCCGTCACGCGACTCCACCGGCGCTGGAATACCGCGGCCCGTGCTATAGGTCGCACAGCCGGCGAGAATGCTGAAACTCAAAATCCAACTTACACGCAGAATCACCGGCCTAGACCTCGCATTCGATCGAAAATACTCTGTAGGATTGACTCATCATCCTCGCAGCTAACCGCGCTGCTGGGTAGACGGCCAGGCATGAAGGGCAGCGACTGCACAGAACGACAGTCGCGCTCTGTGTCCTGTTGCACGGCTTGAGAGGCGACCTCTTGCCACACGATCTTAGACGGAGGCAGGGTAAGGCGCGGCTTAATATTGAGGTCGCTCATCAGTTCGCTCCAGACTCGCAAGGCGCCAGTCGCCCCGGTCAAGCCGGTGTCGCGATTGTCGTCATAGCCCAGCCACACCACGCCCACTAAGTCATCGCCATAACCGGCAAACCAGCTATCGCGCAGGTCATTGGTGGTGCCCGTCTTCCCCGCCAGTGGCAGGCTGTCTTCCATGCGGCCGGTGACACTCTTCGCGGTGCCGCGTTTGAAAACGCCCTGCAGCGCATACTCCAGCAGATACATCGACTCGGGGTCGCTGACTTGTACTGTCTCGATGCCATAGCGCTCTAAGCGCTCGCCCTGGGCGGTGGTGACCGCCTCGACCGCGCGCAGGGGTGAGCGGAAGCCGTTGCTGGCCAGCGTCTGATAAAGCTGTGCGACCTCGATAGGGGCCATGTCGATGGCACCGAGCAGGAGCGAGGGGTAGAGTGGGATATTCTCGTCGTAACCGAGTTTCTCTAACATGCGCGCAACCGAGTCGATGCCCAGCTGCATGCCCAGATCGACGGTGGCTAAGTTCATCGAGCGCTCTAGCGCATCGAACAGGTAGACATCCCCGTAGAGCTTGTCATCGTAATTTGTCGGGGACCAGACTTGAGTGCCGGACAAGGGGATGCTGACGGGGCGGTCGGCCAATACCGAGGCGAGGGAGTATTGCCGCGACTCTAGAGCGGCTAGATAGATTGCCGGTTTTACCAATGAGCCGATTGGGCGCCGCGCATTCAGGGCGCGATTGAAACCGGCAAAGCCGCGTTGTCGGCCGCCGGCAAGGCCGCGCACCTCTCCCGTTATGGCATCGCTGATGACGACGGCCGCTTCGAGATGCCCCTCGGAGCCATTCGCCGCGGCGCGCTCTACCGACTTCACGGAGGCCTCGAGATTGGCGTCGATCGTATCCTGCACGCGCAGGTCCAGGGTCGTGAAGATGCGCAGGCCTTCGGTCTGCAAGGCCTCCCTGTCGTAGTCACGGGCTAAGTTCTCTCGCACCAGCTCCAAGAATGCCGGGTAGGTCTGGCCTCGGCTAGGGGCGCTGGAGGCGACCTTGAGCGGCTCTCGCGTGGCGGTAGTGTTCTGTTGGGCCGTGATATAGCCCTGGCTCAGCATGCGGCCCAATACGATATCGCGGCGCTGGGTGGCGCGCTCGGGGTAGCGTCTCGGGTTGTAGTAGGAGGCGCCTCGCGGCAGGCCCGCCAGCGTCGCGAGCTCGGCGAGGGACAACTCGCTCAGTGGGCGTGCGAAATAATATTCGGAGGCGAGTGCAAAGCCGTGGATCGCTCGGTTGCCCTGTTGGCCGAGAAAGACCTCGTTCATATAGGCCTGAAGAATCTCCTCCTTGCTAAAGTGCAGCTCCAGCGCGAGCGCCATGAGTGCCTCCTCGATCTTGCGGCGCAATGTCTGCTGTCGGCTTAGATAGAGGTTCTTTATTAGCTGCTGGGTCAGTGTGCTGCCGCCCTGCACGATGCTGCCTGCGCGCAGATTCGCGACTAGGGCACGACCGATCCCGATGGGGTCTACACCAAAGTGGCTGAAGTAACGCTGATCCTCCACTGCGATGATGGCGTCGATGAGGGCTTGCGGCACGTCACTTAGTCGGACGGGCACACGGTCTTCACCGGTATTGGGATTGATCTGGGCGATCTCTGCAGGCTCTAACCGCACCAGAGCGAGGTCGCCAGTATTCTGCTCACCCCATAGCGCGCGGACCATGCGGCCATCGAACTCTACGTTCAGGGGCAGGCTAGGTTCGGCGCCATCCCAGAAATCGAAGCCTCGTGTCCATAGGCGTATCCGCGAGGGACTGCGCTGATATTCTCCAGGCCCCTCGACCTGCGTCGATTCCCGATAGCCCAGATGATCGAGATAATTACTCAGCTCCGCCTGGCTTGTGGGGGCGCCTGCATACAACTCTAGGGGGCGGGCGTACAGGCGCGCAGGCAGAGCCCATTGCAGCGCCTCGAAGTCGCGCCTGATCTCGAAATCTATCCATAGGCACCACAGCACCACGGCGACGCTTAGCGCGAGGCTAAGGCGCCTTAGCAATGGCCACCAGCGCCGTTTCCGCGGGGCTTGTTGGCCGTGTTGATCTGTCTCGGGTTTACTTTTTTCCATAAGGGGGCATTATTGCATTTGCGCGTGCTTTACCGCTATGAGCTTGGCATCTAGAACGCGAGGATTGACGAATGGTTCACGGCTCTTTGACTGCAAGGAGCGATAGAAAGTTTGCCCACACAGCATTGCCAGTTCGCCCGGGTCTAGCCTAGGTCCGTGCTGGCATACTTTTTCCCTGCGCAGTTGATTGAGAATACAAAGAGGTTCTAAGCGATGACGTGGCTGATTAGTAAGTATTTCCTCACTGCCGCAGTGATAGTACTAGTGTCCGAGGTCGCAAAGCGTAGCGACAAATTTGGTGCGCTGCTCGCCGCCCTGCCGATGGTCACGGTCCTTACCTTGATCTGGCTCTATGTGGAGAATCAATCGCAAGAGAAGATCGCTAATCATGCGTGGTATACCTTCTGGTATGTGCTGCCCACGCTGCCGATGTTTCTCGTCTTCCCCTTTCTTTTACCAAGATTCGGTTTCTGGACGACGCTGCTCGTTTGTGTGGGCTTGACGATGCTGTGTTTCACCCTGTTTGCCGTCTTAGTGCGCCGCTTCGGTATCGAGCTATTCTAGGACTCGCTAAGGCCGCTATATCGATCTGGGGATTGACTGCGTGAGGCATGAAGAATACTGTATATATAAACAGTATCTGTGTGTGCCCCATGAACTCCCTGCCCCCCTATGCTGAGCTGCATTGCCTCAGCAATTACACCTTCCTGCATGGCGCCTCCTCACCGGAGGAGTTGGTGAGACAAGCCTGTGCGCTTGCTTATCAGGCCCTAGCGATTACCGATGAGTGCTCCTTGAGCGGGGTCGTGCGCGCCCATGTCGCCGCGCGGGATACTCCTCTGCATCTGCTGATTGGCAGTCGTTTCCTGTTGGACGATGGCCTGCGCTTCGTCCTCTTGGCGCGTTCTCGGCGCGGCTATGGCCAGTTATCTAATCTCATCACCACAGGGCGCCGGGGTGCTGCGAAGGGCTACTACGCGCTCGACAGGGCGTTGGTGGAGGCGCAAGACCTAGGCGAGTGCCTGGCCCTGTGGTTGCCGGGGCCGGGCGCGCAGCAGGAACAGGCGCAGTGGCTAGCGGCGCGCTGTCCTGAGCGCACTTGGATCGCGGTCGAGTTATTGCTGCATGGGCACGACAAGAGGCGTCTAGCCAGCCTGCAGGCCTTGGGTGAGCGGCTGGGCCTGCCTCTGACAGCCAGCGGCGCAGTCGTGATGCACGAGCCGCAGCGGCGCATGCTACGGGACACGCTGACGGCGATTCGTCTAGGCAAGACACTGGCACAGCTAGGGCGGGATACGGCTCCCAATAGCGAACAGCATCTGCGCAGCAGGGCGCGGCTCGCCAAGCTCTATCCCCCCGCCCTGCTGGCAGAGTCCGCCAGGATCGCCTCTCTTTGCGACTTCTCTCTCGACGAGCTGCGCTACGAATACCCCCACGAGTTGGTACCCACCGGGCACAGTGCGGCCTCTTGGCTGCGCGAGCTTACGCAGCGCGGCATGCGCGAGCGCTGGCCGGAGGGCCCGTCTGCGCGGGTATTAACTCTGCTGGAGAAAGAGCTGAGTCTGGTGGCGCAGCTGCGCTATGAGCACTTCTTTCTCACGGTGCACGACATCGTGGTGTTTGCCCGTAGTCGCAATATTCTCTGCCAGGGCCGCGGCTCGGCCGCTAACTCGGTGATCTGCTATTGCCTAGGCATCACCGCAGTGGACCCGGCGCGCATGCAATTGCTCTTCGAGCGCTTCCTGTCCAAGGAGCGCGACGAGCCGCCTGATATCGATGTCGACTTCGAGCACGAGAGGCGCGAGGAGGTCATTCAATACATCTACTCCAAGTACGGCCGACATCGCGCGGCCTTGGCGGCCACGGTGATCTGCTATCGTGCCCGCAGCGCCATTAGGGATGTCGCCGGCGTCCTCGGCGTCAGTGCGCAGGATGCGGCAGTGCTTAGTAAGTCCGTGGACTGGTATGGGCGGGACTTCGACGAGACGCGAGAGGTGCCGGGCTTGGAGATGACGCCCGCATGCTTCGCGCAGCTGCAAACCCTAGTGCGGACGCTGATGGGTTTTCCGCGCCATCTGTCGCAGCACGTGGGCGGCTTCGTGATCAGTCAGGGGCCGCTGTCCGAATTGGTGCCGGTCGAGAATGCGGCGATGGCGGATAGGACCGTTATCCAATGGGAGAAGGACGACCTAGAGGCGCTGGGCCTACTCAAGGTGGATGTGCTCGCCCTAGGCATGCTCACGACTATTCGCAAGGCCATCGATCTTGTCAATGCTGCGCCCATGGCTGCCGTCCCCCTCGCCCTGCACTCTATTCCGGTGGAAGACCCCAGTGTCTATGACATGATCTGTGCGGCGGATACGGTGGGGGTGTTTCAGATCGAGTCGCGTGCGCAGATGAGCATGCTGCCACGGCTACGGCCGAGGAATTATTACGACCTGGTGATTCAGATCGCCATCGTGCGGCCGGGTCCGATTCAAGGCAATATGGTGCACCCCTATCTTGCTAGGCGCAGCGGCAAGGAGGAGGTGGTGTACCCGAGCGAACAGATTCGCGAGGTCCTGGCGCGCACGCTCGGCGTGCCTATCTTCCAAGAGCAGGTGATGAAGATCGCCATCGTCGCGGCCGGCTTTAGTGGCGGCGAGGCGGATCAACTGCGCAGGGCCATGGCGGCCTGGAAGAAAAAGGGTGGTCTGGAACCTTTTCAGGAAAAATTAGCCGACGGCATGCGCGAGCGCGGTTATTCCGAGCAATTCTCCGCGCAGATCTATAGCCAGATAAAGGGCTTCGCGGACTATGGCTTCCCCGAATCGCACTCGGCGAGTTTCGCCCTTCTGGCCTATGTCTCCTCATGGTTAAAACATCACCACCCTGCCGCCTTCACTTGCGCGCTGCTTAACAGTCAGCCTATGGGCTTCTATGCGCCGGCGCAGTTAGTTCAGGATGCCGTTCGTCATGGCGTTCTGGTATTGCCGGTAGATGTGAACAGCAGCGCTTGGGACTGCACGCTGGTATACGAGGCGGAGGCTGCCCCGGCAATCCGCCTTGGCCTGCGCCAGGTCAAGGGCCTGTCCAGAGTCGGTGGACAGCAGCTTTGCCACGCGCGGCACGCGGGGCCGTATCGCAGCGTGCAATCCCTGGTGGAGCGTAGCGGTATCAATGCCCGCGATAGAGAGAGTCTAGCGGCCGCTGATGCGTTGCGCCCCCTGTCTCAGGATCGCTATCGTGCGTTCTGGGATGTCGCTGGCTATGAGGAGAAGCTGCCGCTGTTCGAGGGCGGGCAGGATTGGCCGGAGGCCGTGCAGCTGCCCATTATGCTGCCCAAGCCTTCGGAGGCACAGAACATCATGGCCGACTATAACAGCACTGGTTTGACGCTGCGGCGCCATCCCATGGCGCTCCTGCGCGAACACCTGCGCAGCTATCATGTGCGGCCCGCGCAGGAGTTGGCGACGCTCAGGGATGGGTGTGGCGTTAAGGTCGCGGGCATAGTGACCTCTCGACAGAGACCACAGACGGCGTCGGGAGTCACTTTTATGACGCTAGAGGACGAAAGCGGCTTCTTGAATGTCGTGGTATGGCCCGCCATAGCGGCGCAGGCGCCTCTAGTGGTGCGCGAGGCGAGCCTGCTTGGCGTCTCCGGCAGGGTGCAGATCAGCGAGGGCGTGGTGCACATCATTGCCCACACACTCGTGGATCTTAGTCACTGGCTCTCGGCCATGACCCTGCGCTCTCGCGATTTTCGCTAGTGCGGGATTGAGCGACTCTATTGTGCCGTTGCGAAGCTTTCCTAGGCGAAGATCCCGTGCAGAAACCAGTCGCGGGTCTCGTGCTGGGTCGAGGCTTGGCGTTCGTGAAAAATCCATAGGCGCATGCCCTGCCGATTGCGTGCGACATAGTAGTCGCGCTGAATTTCCTGTGGGCTCCACCAGTGCGTCTCAATACGTTCCGGCCCACTAAGCAGGCGCAGGCTGCTGTAGTAAAACAGGCGTCCGTCCTCCTGGCGTAGAGCGACCGGCTTGGCCAGTAACCAGCAAGGACGCTGCGTTTCTTCGCTCGCGCCGCGAGGCGGCACAATCACCGTCGGCATACGCTCCCCGAAGGGTCGGTCTAGGCCTGCCTGCTCAGGGCAATGCTCGTCTTGGCAGTGAATGCTGCGCACCGCCCGGTTGCCTAGGCGCGCCTGCAGTTGTTCTAGCAGAGGGAGTAAATCGTCTAGGCCGGCGCTGTGTTCCTGTGCGACGGGCACGCCGCTCAGTGTTGCACTATGAGAAGCGAACGGCGCGAACTGCGTTACCCGCAGTTGCATTGCAATGACCGGCGCAGGCAGGGCCACAGCGTTGAGTCGTGTCTCCAAGAGTAGTTGCAGATGTGCGTGTGAACGGTTCGCTTGGCGCAGCATGATTTCGACCTCTGTGTGCCCTTGCTGTTCGTGCACTAAGGCCAGATGCAGATGCATCGCCGCGAGTTCGCGCGTGTGCAGGAACAGGCACAGCCTCTCCAATAGTGTCTCGATACCGGGCAACAGGGACTGCTTGTTCTCTACGGCATAGGTGCAGTCTAGGTCGCTGCAGAAAATCGGCGCGCTGTGATAGGCCTGCACCGGATTGGCAATATGACCGAGGCTTTGTTCGAGCTGCCTTGTGAAGGCATGGCCGAAGCGCTGTGCAACGGCGTGCGATGGAAGGCGCCATATATCTCTTAAAATATAGAGCCCACTATTATGGAATTGACGTTTCTTGCGCTCAGGCAAAGAGAGTGTGTGCAGAGGCAGGCGTCCGAGTGCGGCACGCAGATTGTCTTTGCGATAGACCAGTAGATTGCAGGCGGCTCTGGCCAATAACAAACTGGCGGCGGGGGTGGGGCTGGCGGCCTCGTGAAAGTGGTGCGGCAGCGCCCATGAGCGCAGCAAGGGTTCGAGCAATGCGTGCAGGCGCGTCCGAATTTTCTCGATGCCGCCGAAGTAGCGCAGCGTGCTGCCTACCTCGAATAGGAAGCTGTCGGGAGCCTCGATGCTGACGGTGGCGCTCAGGCTGCCGAGGCTGGCGGCGATCTGCTCTAGGCGTGCCTGCTGCGAGCCGTCCATTGCCGGCTGCTGGTCCAGCTGAGGCAGCCATAGGGCGTACCACAGGGGCGTGGGCCGACGTGCCCCTGTGCTCGGCGTTAGCGCTCTTGCGGGGCCACGGGGTTTATCGGTGCGCACGGCGCGCAGTGGATGCAGGGCGAGGCTGCTCTGGAAGGGTTTGCTATTCATGGGCACCCCCAAGGCAGGCGAATGCGGTCGTGCCGATAACTGCCTCGGGCCTTGAGTACGGTGAGCGTCATCGTGTCCTCCTCGGCCTGTGCGCTCAGGCGCAGGACTGAGGCGGAATGACGGATATTGCGATGATGGAACAGGATGCCGAGGGTCTGCCCCGTGAGGGCGGCCAGTTGTAAGCGCCGGATATGCTTGCCGCTCAAGTGGCCCGGCCAGGCGAGCACTAAGGCGCAAGCCTTGTCCTGTAAGGCCTTCTCGATCCCCCACAGGATCTCGGTGGCTGGGGGGGTGACGATGATCATGCGGGCGATGTCGACGCCCGCACTGGCCAGCGCGGGGGCGTAGGGGATGCAGGGCGGAGAGAACCACAGTGCGGACTTGCCAGCCATGCTGATGCGGCGCAGTAAGGGCAATACGAGCTGCAGCTCGCCGGTGCCCCACAGCGGTGTAATGATCTCGACCAAGGCATTCGCGGGCCAGCCCCGCCAGGGCAGGCTGGCATCTAGTGCGGCAAAGCCCGTGGGCAGGCCTGGGAAGTGCCCGCTAGCCTTCGTAGTGGCCGCCACATAGTGCTCGCTGCCACGCCAGAGATTAGGGCTGTCGAGGAGTGAGCGGAGGCGTTGATCGGGGTCAGAGGTCGGCATAGTACTGTATATATTAACAGTATTGTGGGGGCCGGCAAGGTGGATTTTCCCCGTGTTTCCACGAGCAAGGCTCGAAACGAAAATGCGATCCGCCTCTAACTTACGGAAACTAATTAGATTTTTGTAAATGAGGATATTGTCACAAAGCGGATATTGGTATAGTCTTCATAGCCTTAGGTGTATAAGCTGATTAGGCTTATTAAAAAACAAGCACAATAGACTGGAACACCGGGTAATTGATGAAACATAAACCAGACATGTTGATGGTGGTAGTGGTGCTCTTCGCATTGGGAGTCTTAGTAAGTGGAGTAGCACAAAGCGCATTGCTTTGAATCCGCACTGATAAGGCCGCCCTACACCTACAAAGCGCATCAATGGGATATCGACTAGCGTCGGTAGGTAGCCCAGTCACTCACAATTTTATCCATTCGCACATCCCACGCCTGATTCTCTAGGCTTTCAACACGCTGACACTCATGTGCCAGGCCGATCAACTTCGGGCTGCGTCTGCCCGCGCGCGCGCGAAAGCTAAAGGTTCTGTCATAGAAGCCCTTGCCCATCCCAAGACGGCTACAGGCGCCGTCGAAGCCCACCGTAGGCACGAAGGCGATATCCAGTGCCCGTGCAGGCAGTAAGGCGCCGCGGCGCAAGGCGGGCTGCCACATGCCCCAGCGATGCCGTAGCAGGGGATCGCCTTGGCGATAGCGCAGGAATAACATGCGCTCGGGCCGGAAGGGATGAATTAGAGGCAGGTAGCAATGTTGGCCGCGCGCCAAGGCGGCAGACAGCAATAGGCTGGGATCGATTTCGCCATCGCTGGCGAGATAGAACGCAATACGCTTGGCTTTGCGAAAATAGAGTTGGCCGCTGATGCTGTGATACAGCTGCATAGCCGCGTGGTCTTGCTGCGCGGGAGAAAGCCCGCGACGCGCTTGGCGAAGAGACTTGCGTAAGGACGAGCGAGTTTGTGGATTCATGGCATGGGAGAGTCGGGAATTAGAAGTTACCCAGAGCACCGCTATCAAAATAGTCCTGAACCCAAGGTTCAGGTGGTGCCTCCAGCGGTACATAAGGCTTTCCGTCTAGCGGACGTGCACAACAGCACCTGCAAGGAGGCTCCGGGTTTACAGATATCGGCTCAAGAACACTTTTGATTGGCCAATGCTCGAGGCAACTCGTAAACGAGTATATAGCACTTAGTCGGGGCTATCGAGCGAGGGGGGGAAAGTTTTTTGTCTCAATATGCTCAGGTTATTTCAATCTGACGATTGATCTGTAAGCTGCGATCGATCTTCTCTTCTAAGAATTTCAGCTTCTGCGCCGTGTCGTGGCGGCTCTCGTTGAGCAACTGGCTCTTGCCCAGCATGTCGTGAGTAATATTGAGTGCGGCCATCACCGAAATCTTCTCGAGGCCATGGATATTGCCTCGGGATTTTATCTTGCGCATGTTCTCGTCGAGATAACGGGCAGACTTGAGCAGGGCTTCTTGTTCGGAGGGCGGGCAGCTGACTTGATACTCTTTATCGAGGATCTTGACTACCACTGTACCGGGGGTGTTCTCATCTGAGTTCATGCGTCATCTCTACATTCAGTCGAAACGAAAGGGTTGGGTGTCTGCCACGCGGGCAGGGGGCCCTTAGTTGGACTGCGACTGCTCCAAGGACTTGATGCGATTGAGCACTGTTTCAAGGCGGCTCTTAGCGAGTTTATTGTTCTCGAGCAGTTGCTGGCGTTCGGATAGCCAGTTATGCTCATTCGCTCTTAAAAGCTGATTTTCACGCTTCATCGTAGCGCAAAGCTCGATAAGCGCATCAATCTTTTGATCCAGCGTGGTAAATTTTTCGTCTGTCATTATGATGGTCGCCATATGCACTGACCCGAAGGCGAGATGCATAAACCCACTGGTAAATTTCCCGTTACTATAGAGGCGAGACCAAAGCCGGTCAATCGCCACGCAAGGAAATCTCTTACGATGACGACTCTGTACGATGAAGCGGCGCGCAGGCGCAAAGAGTTAATGCAGCAAATGGAGCCTAACAGCATCGCCCTGCTATGCGCGGCCCCTCTGACCACTCGCAGCAACGACACCGAATACCTATACCGCCAGAATAGCGACTTCTACTATATGACGGGATTCGTCGAGCACGATGCAGTGCTGGCATTGATTCCCGGGCGTAAGCAGGGGGAAGTGGTGCTGTTTTGCCAAGAGAAGGACAAGACCCGTGAATTGTGGACCGGCATCTTGATGGGGCCGGAACAAGCGATCAAGCAATTGCAGATCGACGATGCGTTTCCAATCGGCGACATCGACGATATCTTGCCGGGCCTAATCGAAGGCCGCGAGCGCGTCTACTCGTCTATGGGCAAAGACCAGCGCTTCGATCAGCGCGTCATGGACTGGGTGAAGATCGTGCGTGGCAAGGCCCGTCAAGGCGCGCAACCGCCCGGCGAGTTCCTCGTGCTCGATCATCTGCTGAACGAGATGCGCCTGATCAAGAGTGCCATGGAAATTAAACTCATGGAGAAGGCTGGCGCAATTTCTGCCGAAGCTCACAAGCGTGCTATGGCGATCTGCCGTCCAGGTCTGCACGAGTATCATCTAGAGGCCGAGATCGTGCACGAGTTCGTGCGCTCCGGCAGTCGTGCCCCAGCCTATAACAATATTGTAGCGGCGGGAAAGAACGCCTGCATCTTGCACTACATCGAGAACAACTCGCTCATCATCGATGGCGACCTCATCCTGATCGACGCGGGCTGTGAGTACGAATATTACGCGGCCGATATCACGCGCACCTTCCCTGCCAATGGCAAGTTCAATAAAGAGCAGAAGGCACTCTACGAGATATGTCTTGATGCGCAGCTGGAGGCGATCAAGGCGGTAAAGCCGGGGGCATCCTGGGATGCTCCGCATAACGCTACGGTGCGAGTCATCACCGCGGGCCTGCTCAAGCTTGGCCTGCTTAAGGGTGAACTCAAGAAGCTCATCAAGAGCGAAGCCTATAAAGACTTTTACATGCACCGAGCAGGGCATTGGCTCGGTATCGATGTGCATGACGTGGGGGACTATAAAATAGATGGCAAGTGGCGCCTTATGGAGCCCGGTATGGTCACTACTATAGAGCCAGGCATCTATGTCGCGCCGGATAACAAGAAGGTCGATAAGAAGTGGCGCGGTATAGGCATTCGCATCGAAGACGACGTCTTGGTTACCCGCACAGGGCATCGCATTCTGAGTAGCGGCGCACCGAAAACGATTGCCGAGATCGAAAGCTTCATGGCTAAGGCCGGTGCAAAGGCAGTGGCCTAGAAACAAAAGACGGAGTGAATCGTTTTGAGAGTGACCGAAGTTCGAGAGCATTATGACATCGTGCTAATAGGTGGCGGCCTAGTTGGGGCCAGTTTCGCCTGCGGGCTCGCGCAGGCACTGGCGGGACGAGGCGTGCGCATTCTAGTCACCGAGGCGATAGAGTCCTTGCAGGCATCCCCTAGTTTCGACGCACGCTCCACCGCGCTGTCCTATGGTAGCCAGCAGATCTATGCAGAGCTCGGCTTATGGGAGGAGCTCTCTACTTATGCCACGGCGATCGAGAAGATTCACGTCTCCGATCGCGGGCATTTCGGCGCAGTGCGCATCGACCGCGAGGAGATGGGGGTAGAGGCGCTGGGCTATGTCGTTGAGAATCGGCACCTTGGGCTGGTGCTCACTGCGGCACTGGAGCGGGCGCAAGACATCGACTACCTGTGTCCTGCGCGAATCAGCGCACTGACCCCCACGCCGCAGGGCTATACAGTGCAGGTGCTCGGCAAGGGCGAGGCCGCTAGTACAATCAGCGCGGATCTCGTGGTTCTCGCCGATGGGGGCAAGTCTTCCCTTAGCCAAAACCTCGGTATAAGCAGCGCGGTGACCCGGTACGAGCAGAGTGCCATCATCGCCAATGTCGCATTCGCCGACTCCCATCGGGGTGTCGCCTATGAGCGCTTTACCGATAGTGGCCCAGTCGCCGTACTACCCCTGAACACCCTCGCGGGAGAGAATCGCGGGGCATTGATTTGGACGGTGGCTGCGCAGGAGGCCGCTCAGATCATGGCACTGCCCGAGGAGGAATTTCTGAGCCGCTTGCAAGCACGCTTCGGGCATCGCCTTGGGGTCTTCACGAAATGCGGCGCCCGTGGCACTTACCCCTTGAGCCTGAGTGTGGCCAGAGAGCAGATTCGCCCAGGCTTGGTGTTGCTGGGCAATGTCGCACACAGCCTGCACCCGGTTGCGGGTCAGGGGCTGAATCTGGCCCTGCGCGATGCACAGGCACTGTCGGCAAGCTTGGCCGAGGCGCAGCAACAGCGGCTGCCGCTGGGGTCGATGGCGGTGTTGCAGGAGTATGTGCGGCGTCAACAGCGCGACCAAGAGGCCACTATCGATTTTAGCCACTATATGACGCGGCTGTTCTCGACAAACCATCCGGCGCTCGTGTGGGCGCGTAAATTCGGCCTGTTCTCGATCGACCTCATTCCCGTGTTTAAACGCGGTTTCGCAAGGCAGGCCATGGGGCTTGCGCAGCGCGTACTCCACCGCGCCTAAGCTGCGCGTTTAGGGTGCGCTAGCGTCGACAAGTGCCTGACGTATCGCCTCGATTCGCTTGCGGTTGACGCCGAGATCGCTTTTCCCTAGACGCGAGGCCGAGCGCACATGGGTGCGGCCGCCCTGTTCTAAGAACTCGACATCGTCCACAAAACCCATCAACCGCGTGGTGAACTCGGCGTAGAGGTATTGGTCTTGTTCGCGCACGATCTGCGCGCCTGGCATCGCGAGCACCTGCGTTCGCACCTGTGCGAGGCTCGCCTCTAGCGGGGCAATCTGATGACTCTCTCGAGTCTCGAAACTCGACACGCAATTGGGTGAATCTGGGCAAGTGCCAAGGCGCCCATCTACGACACCAAGGCTGGTGGGGCGTTCGCCGGCGCAGCCAAGCAGAGTAAGAAGTGCAAGCATTAACAGGCTCCATTTTTTCATAGTAGTAACTCTCAAAGTGATAGCCGTTGAGGCTAGAAATTAGCGCACCGACATGCCGAGCCATTCGGCGATCATGGCCGGTTTAGTCTCGCCCTCGATCTCGACAAGCGCCTTATGCTTCAACAGAAAAGCGCCTGGTGATTTCTCTTCCACACTCTCTAGAGTGAAGCGTGCACGAATTCGCGCGCCCACCTTTACGGGGTTCATGAAGCGTACTTTATCGAGGCCATAATTGATCAAGACGCGGCAATCTTTAATCTTGATGGTGCTGCTCTGTGCGCTCAGAAGCGACAGCAGAGACAGGGTAAGAAAGCCGTGGGCGATGGGCCCGCCGAACGAGGTCTCTGCCTTGGCGCGCTCCGGGTCGACATGAATGAACTGGAAATCACCCGAGGCCTGCGCGAACTGATTGACACGCTCCTGAGTGATCTCGAGCCATGGGGATATGCCAACCTCTTCTCCAACATGTTGTTTGGCCTCTTCTACGCTGAGGAATTGCTGTGCACTGGCGGCCTGCGATGAGGTGGCGTTCATATTCTCTTTGACCTTTGCTTTAGCCAGTCGCGACCGGCATTGTGAGAGTTGCTAGAGGCATGATAGACGCCTAGGCAGCAGTGTAGTGGGATAGAGCAAGCGCTCAGTATCGAGTATTCGCGCCCGCGCTTCAATCGCCTTATATGTCGAGGGCGGGTCGACTCTGGGGGGCGAGTCTGTCCGCACAGGCCTGTTGCGGCTATACTCCTAGATTCTGGCTGCCACAGGGCGGCGCTTTTCACGAGTGTGAGATGTCTGACGATAACGCGAAAAACCTCGACTACGATGTTCTTGTTGCTGGCGGAGGCATGGTGGGTGCGAGCTTCGCGCTGGCGCTCGCCGATTCGGGTCTACGCATCGCCGTGGTAGATAGTCTGGATTTGGGGAAACTCGCTGGCCAACAGAGAGTTGCAGATAGTTTCGATCCTCGTGTTAGTGCGATCACGCCAGCCTCGCAGGCCTTCTTAGAGTCGCTGGGTGTATGGCAGGGGGTGTGCGCCAGACGCTGCGCTCCCTACTCCGACATGCATGTCTGGGATGCCGACGGCACAGGCTCTATTCACTTCAACGCCCAAGAGATTCACGCCACAGCGCTAGGCCACATAGTGGAGAATGCGGTTCTTCTTGCCGCGATCTACACGCGCATAGCCGCTATCGCGAATATCGATGTGCTGGCACCGGTGGCGCTCGATGGCTTAGAGCCCAGCAACAGCAAGGGGCAAGTCAGCATCACGCTAGAGGATGGTCGTAGGATCAGCGCGGCGCTGTTAGTGGCCGCGGACGGGGCAAACTCGAAGGTGCGCGAATTGGCTGGCTTCCAGACCAAGGAGTGGGACTACGAGCATCAGGCGATCGTCTGCACCGTTAAGACCGAGCGGCCCCATGGCGCAACGGCGATTCAGCGCTTCATGGACGAGGGCACCCTCGCCTTCCTGCCACTGCAGCAAAGCCTCGATGTTGCGGACACTCAACAGCACTGTTCGATCGTCTGGTCGGTCCTGCCCGCCTACGCGCAGACCCTCATGGCGATGGACGACACAGAGTTCGCCAGACGCTTACAGGCAGCTATTGAGAATAAATTAGGCAGGATCGAACACCTAGACACCCGCTATAGCTTTCCCTTGCGTCAGCGTCACGCCGTGGACTATGTGCAGCCGGGCATCGCCTTGATCGGCGACGCGGCCCATACGATTCATCCCCTCGCCGGACAAGGGGTAAACCTTGGCTTTCTCGATGCACAAGCACTGGCCGAAGAAGTGCAACGCACCCATTCTAAGCATCTGGCCATTGGCGAGCTGCGCTATCTGCGCCGCTATCAGCGCCGCCGTATTGGACACAACCTCGGCATGATGTGGGTTATGGAGGGCTTCAAGCGTCTATTCGCCGATCAGCCTTTGCC
The DNA here is from genome assembly GCA_002416505.1 of Gammaproteobacteria bacterium UBA5078. GTDB lineage: Bacteria > Pseudomonadota > Gammaproteobacteria > Pseudomonadales > Pseudohongiellaceae > UBA5078. The sequence goes on along the minus strand of DIAM01000021.1, from coordinate 463,953 downwards.
ACTGCGCTGGCTGCGCAACGCCGGCATGTCCGGCATAGACCGCAGCGCCGTCATCAAGCATCAGCTCATGCGTTCCGCGATGGGCATGGAGCGAGGCTAGTTCAAGGTTTTCTGGTTTAGGCCGATGAATGGTTATCCCCCAGTGTGCTGCAGGCCTGTCAGTCGAGCATGGGAAACGATTCAGGAGTCATCACCATGATGCTAAAAGACCCTTCTTGGCCCTTCGATATGGACCTCAGTACACTCGATACCGGCTGTATTACCAATATTTTGCGCGACATTGAGAACCACCTGCCCAGTGTGGAGTCCAGCATCGGTGTAAAGGAGTTGATGCGCGTTAAGAAAATCTTCGAGAGCGAGCTCATGAGCGTCCATAGACTGCACTAGGTCCTAGTTCTGCCCCCTAAGCCCCGCCACGAAAGCAATCACTCGCTATCGGTGTACTCCCGCCAGCGCTTGGTTTATGCTAAGTCGCCTACATTCCTTGCTAATCCCTTGTCTCGGCAATCAGCAAACCCGCGTAATGGGATCGCCCTAATTACGGTCTAGGTCTTGGTAGGAAATAGAACACGATGGGAATTTTTCGCACAACAATCATAAAAGGTTTGTCATTATGAAATCGTTACTCTCTCTAGTAGCTGCTACAGCAATGTTCGTTGGCGCTAGCGCCATGGCAATCGATGCCGATAAATTGACCGCGGCACTCGCCTCAGCAGATCGCAGCGATGCCGATAAAGCCCTAGACGCTGGCCGCAAGCCCGTACCAACGTTGGCTTATTTAGGTCTCGAAGAAGGCATGACCGCGCTTGACGTAATGGCCGGAGGCGGATGGTTTACAGAAGTACTGTCCCTTGCGGTAGGTCCAGAAGGCACGGTCTATATGCAGAATAGCCCCGCATCCTTGGCTCGTGGCACTACCGAAGCTACCGTTTCGGCGCGCGTAGATGGCCGTCTTAACAACGTTGAGCGTGTGAACAAGGATCTAAACGAGCTAGGCATAGCGCCAAACTCTGTGGATTTTGCGATCACTAACATGAACATTCATGATGTCTATAATCGCGATCCCGAAGCAGCCCAAGCGATGCTGCTAGCGGTTAAAGCAGTGCTTAAGCCAGGTGGCGTATTCGCCATCATCGACCACGCGGGCACCCTGGGTGCGGATAATGCTGCACTGCACCGTATCGCCGAGGAGTCAGTCCTAGAGGCGGCTCGTCAGGCAGGCTTTACAATGATGGAAAGCGACAATGAGATTCTCAACAATCCCGCTGACGATCATTCACTGCCATCCTCTGCAGCCGAACTCGAACGCAACACTGATCGCTTCATCGTGAAGCTGACCAAGAGCGGCATGTAAGACACGCGATTGCAGCCCTCGCAGTGATCCATTGCGAGGGCTGTTGCGTTATCCTATGCATCAACCGCCTTTCTAGCCGGACACATTCTTGAAGCAATCCGCCCCCGTCCAGTTAATCACTAAATTCTTCTCTGTTTTCAAATACAGCCGCGTGGCAATCGAGATAGTGTGGAGCACCAGTGCTGCACTCACTATCACCATGGCCGTGGCGACCTTGCTCGCCGGCGTTCTTCCTGCGGCCATAGCCTATGTCGGCCAGTTGATCGTGGACGCCGTGGTGACCGCTATCCAGGCCCCCAGCGAGGGCAAAGAGGCCGCAACTCGGCTGACAATTTTTTATGTGCTGTGTGAGGCCGGCTTGGTGGTCTTCATCACTGGAGTACAGAGAGTCAGTACGATTTGCCAGTCGATACTACGGGTGTTACTGGGCAATAAGATCAATGTGATGATCTTGGAGAAGTCTCTCACCCTAGAGCTGCAGCATTTCGAGGACTCCGAATATTATGACAAGCTAGTTCGCGCGCGCCGGGAGGCCTCGAGTCGACCATTGAGCCTAGTGGTGCGTACTTTCGATCTAGTGCGCGAATCCATCTCACTAGTGAGCTATGGCTTCTTACTGTTTCAATTCTCACCATGGGCAGTGTTGCTGCTGGGTTTCGCCGGGCTGCCCGCCTTTCTTGCGGAAGCGAAATTCTCCGGTGAGGCATTCCGCAATCAACGCTCCCGCTCGGCCGAACGGCGGATGCAGATCTATCTCGAGATGGTGCTGACCCGCGAAGACGGCGTTAAGGAGGTTAAGCTTCTCAAGATTGGCAAGCTGTTCCTGCAGCGTTATGTGGACATCTTTCTGCGCATCTATGAGGAGGATCGTAGCCTAGTATTACGCCGCGGCCTGTGGGGTTATCTCCTAGGCCTAGTGGCCAGTGCTGCATTCTACTTTGCCTATGGCTGGGTAGTGTTCGCCGCGATCGCGACGACCATTACGATCGGTCAGATGACGATGTACATCGCCGTATTTCGCCAGGGCCAGAATTCGGTCACCAATAGTCTTACCGCGATCAATGGTATGTACGAGGACAATCTCTATCTCTCGAATCTGGTGGAGTTTCTCGACCACGAAGTGTCAGAGACCACTGGCACGCAGACGCAGGGTCCGCATCCACAGGACGGGATTCGCTTCGAGGGCGTGAGCTTCTACTATCCCGAGAGTACTCGGCCAGCGCTGAACAATGTGAACCTGCATATTAAGGCCGGCGAGAGTCTCGCCATCGTCGGAGAGAATGGTTCTGGAAAGACTACGCTGATTAAACTCCTAACCCGTCTGTACACTCCAACCCACGGACGTATTCTCTTAGAAGGCCTCGACCTGCAGGAGTGGGACATCGAAGCGCTACGCTATAAGATCGGCGTTATCTTCCAAGACTTCTCCCGCTATCAGCTGAAGGTTGGCGATAATATTGGCATCGGCGATGTCGACAATATGGCGCAACAGAGCCAGATAGAGACTGCGGCGAAAGACGGTCTGGCCGCCGACTTTATCCAACACATGCCGGACTCCTACGAGACTCAACTCGGAACATGGTTCAAGGGCGGCAAGGAGTTATCGGGTGGGCAATGGCAGAAGATTGCGTTGTCGCGGGCCTTCATGCGCAACCATGCCGATGTGTTGATTCTCGACGAACCAACCGCGGCGATTGACGCGAAGGCGGAGGCAGAGATCTTCGCGCATTTCCGCGAACTAACCGCGAATCGCATCTCGATCATTATCTCGCATCGTTTCTCCACGGTGCGCATCGCCGATCACATTATAGTGCTGGATAAAGGCGAGATTATCGAAGAAGGCTCACACGCATTATTGCTTGAAAGAAACGGACAATATGCCCGGTTATTTAGGCTGCAAGCACAAGGATACTTATAGAGAGTTCCCATAACACAAGCGCTGAAGAGTCAACGTTTAACTCACGAGAGTCTGAAATCACATGATAAACGCGAATGCACTTTTGGAAAAATTCTTAGGCCCCAACGCTACCTCTCAAATCGGTCAGGCTGGGTCGACAGCTAAACAGAGTCTGGACAATGTTGGGCTGGGTGGTTTCGGTGGCGGTGCTATCACCGGGGGTATTCTAGGCCTATTGGTGGGCAGTAAAAAGATGCGCAAAATGGCTGGTGGAATAGTGGGCTATGGCGGTGCAGCCGCCGCTGGCGCCTTGGCATATAAGGCCTACCAGAATTGGGAGGGTGGGAAAGCGGTGGCAAGTGCCCCTCTTGCAAGCCAGACTGATGTAGCGAATCTGGACCGAAGTTTTATTCCAGGCGCGACCCCTGCCGCTGGCGGTCAGTCTTTTGAGTTAGTGATGATCAAAGCTATGATCGCTGCTGCTAAGGCCGACGGCCACATCGATGTGCAGGAGCAAAAAAACCTGTTTGAACAAGTAGAAAAAATGGGGCTCGATGCGGAGAGTAAAGCATTCGTGTTTGATGCCCTGAATCAACCGGCCGATATGGGGCAACTGGTGGCGGCAGTGCAAGGGATTGAACAGGCCACAGAGTTATATCTTATCTCAAGAATAGCAATTGACTTGGATCATCCTGCCGAGCGCGCTTATTTACAAGCACTTGGGCATCGTCTTAACCTGCCGCTCGATCTAGTCGCTCATCTTGAGCACCAAGTCAGCGCCACAGAGAAGTAATCAAAGAACTCTCATTACTTCTCTGAGGCTTAACAGTTTGGCTATGGCCCTGATGTGCAGGGCCATTACCGAATTGCCTGCCGACTAGATGTAATCTTCCATCGGAGGGCACGCGCAGTACAAGTTGCGATCGCCGTAGACGTTATCGATGCGATTGACGGAGGGCCAGAACTTGCTCTCCTTCAATGCCGGTACCGGCCACGCCGCTTCCTGCTTGCTGTAGGGACGCTCCCAGCTATTGTCCATCACATCTTCGAGTGTGTGTGGCGCATGTTTGAGCGGATTGTTCTCCGCATCCAACTCGCCAGACTCGACTCGCGCAATCTCCTTGCGAATGCTAATCATCGCCTCGATGAAACGATCCAACTCTTTCTTGGATTCACTCTCTGTGGGCTCGATCATCAATGTGCCCGCGACCGGGAATGACATAGTCGGCGCATGGAAACCGTAGTCCATCAAGCGCTTCGCGACATCCTCTTCGGAGATGCCAGAGGCGGCCTTGAGGGGGCGTAGGTCGATGATGCACTCGTGTGCCACCATGTCGTTCCGGCCGGTATAGAGCACTGGGTAGTGAGGCTCTAATTTGCGGGCAATATAATTGGCGTTGAGGATCGCCACTTGCGTCGCCTTCAATAAGCCTTCTGCGCCCATCAATGCGATATAGGTCCACGAGATAGGCAGAATGCCGGCGCTACCCCAAGGAGCCGCAGAGACCGCGGTGTTGCCAAGGTTCGGGCCGTCGAGGGTTACGAGCGGGTGGTTGGCTACGAAGGGAATCAGGTGCTTCTTGATGCCGATCGGCCCCATGCCTGGGCCGCCACCGCCGTGTGGAATACAGAAGGTCTTGTGCAGGTTGACGTGGGAGACGTCTGCGCCGATATCGCCCGGGCGTGCGACGCCGACCTGTGCGTTGAGATTCGCGCCGTCCATGTAAACTTGACCGCCGTGGTCGTGCACGATCTTACAGATCTCCATCACGCCCTCTTCGTACACGCCATGTGTAGACGGATAGGTGATCATCAATGCGGCGAGTGTGTCTTTGTGAGCCGCAGCCTTGGCGCGCAGGTCCTCGACATCGATATTGCCGTTGCTATCGCAGGCGACCACCACGACCTTCATGCTGATCATGTGAGCGCTAGCTGGGTTGGTGCCGTGGGCGGAGCTTGGGATCAGGCAAACGTCGCGCTGAGTCTGGCCGATGCTATTGAGATAATTGCGTATTGCCAACAGGCCTGCGTACTCGCCCTGAGCGCCGGAGTTAGGCTGCATGCTCACGGCATCGAAACCCGTGATCTCGGCAAGCATGTCTTCGAGTTCTTGAATCATGTTTCGATAACCAGGCGTCTGCTCGACTGGGACGAATGGGTGCGGCTTGCTGAACTCCGGCCAAGTGATCGGGATCATCTCTGCCGTGGCGTTCAATTTCATCGTGCAAGAGCCCAGCGGAATCATCGCATGGGTGAGCGAAAGATCCTTGTTCTCTAGGCGCTTGAGGTAACGCAGCATATCTGTCTCGCTGTGGTAGCGATTGAAGAACGGATGCGTTAAGAATGCGCTTTGGCGCTTTAGAGAGTCTGGGATGCCAGCGATCTTGTCAGTGCCTGCGCAGATCTTTGCGTCGAGCTCGTTCACACAAAGGCCGGCGGCCTTGTCGCCAAGGATGACCTTCCACAGTGCCTCTATCTCCTGCGTGCTCGTGCACTCGTCGAGGCTGATACCGATGCTCTCGGGCAAGTCGATGCGCAAGTTCAGGCCGGCATCCGTAGCGCGTGCGAGGATAGTGCTGCGCGTCTGCGCATCCGTTGCCAGAGTGATGGTGTCGAAGAAGCAGGCATTCGCAATGCTCACGCCCTTCGCCTGCAGGCCCGCGACGAGAATCGCCGTGAGGCGGTGGATGCGCTCAGATATAGTCTGCAAGCCCTCTGGGCCGTGGTACATCGCATACATCGCGGCAATATTGGCGAGCAACACTTGCGCGGTACAGATGTTGCTGTTGGCCTTCTCACGGCGAATATGTTGCTCGCGCGTCTGTAGAGACATGCGGAAGGCCTGCTTGCCACGGGCATCGATAGAGACGCCAATAATGCGACCCGGCACGGCACGTTTAAAATCATTCTTAGTCGCGAAGTAGGCGGCATGTGGCCCGCCATAGCCCATAGGCACACCGAAGCGTTGGGTGCTGCCCAGTACGACATCCGCGCCCATCTCGCCAGGGGATTTGAGTACCACGAGGCTCATCAGGTCGGCCGCGACTACGGCGATGGCGCCCTTAGCGTGCAGCGCGTCGATGCTTGGGCCAAGATCGCTAAGCGCACCCGAGGCGGCTGGGTACTGATAGATCGCGCCGAACACGTCGTGACTGTCGAGTGTGGATAGATCGGCAATGATGAGTTCATAGCCGAAATTGCTGGCGCGAGTCTTGAGCACATCGATAGTCTGTGGGAAGCACTGTTCGTCGACGAAAAACTGATTGCTCTTACTCTTGGTGACACGTTTGGCTAAGGCCATTGCCTCGGCCGCTGCAGTCGCCTCGTCTAGTAGTGAGGCATTGGCCAAGTCCATGCTGGTCAGGTCTAGGACCATCTGCTGATAGGCTAGCAGGCTCTCTAGGCGACCCTGAGAAATCTCGGGCTGATAGGGCGTGTAGGCGGTGTACCAGCCTGGATTCTCCAGCACGTTGCGCAGAATCACGTTAGGGGTAATCGTGTCGTAGTAGCCAAGACCTATGAAGGAGCGGCCGGGCGTATCTTGCGCGACCATCGCCTTAAGGCGGGCTAGGACGGCGGCTTCCGTCGCGGGTTTGTCCAGCGCTAGTAGGCGCTTGAGCGCGATCGAACCGGGTACGGTCTTCTCGATTAACTGCTCTAGCGAGTCAATTTGCAGTTCCTTAAGCATGGCTCCTATTTCCGCTGCGTCGGGGCCGATATGACGGCCGATGAACTCATCGGTATTTTGCAGACGTTCCAGTGTCTTGCTTGAAGGAGTTTGTAACGGTGACGCGATGCTGCCCATGAATTACCTCGGTAAAATACTCGGGGTCAGGGCGCGAAGCTGTGCCCTGGACCTATAATGGTGCGAAATTGAAAAAACGGTTCACAACGAGCCACGCGCATTGGCGTGGCCCAAGCCGAAATTGCGATTCCGGCATTGTTATTGTCACTCTCACAGGCTGGTCTGCTCTAGGTCTGTGCCTATTCGCAAATTTTTGCATACGCGTCTGCATCGAGCAGCGCGTCTAGTTCTGCCGCATCGCTTGGCTTGATTCGACAGAACCAGCCATCGCCATACGGTGATGTGTTGACGGTCTCGGGAGAGTCGAGCAAGGCCTGGTTGACCTCGACGATAGTCCCGGAGACGGGCGCGTAGATGTCCGAGGCTGCCTTAACAGACTCGACCACGCTCATCTCAGCTTTCGCGGTGACCTGCGCGCCTTCGGTGGGCAATTCGACAAAGACGATGTCACCGAGTAATTCTTGTGCGTGGTCCGAGATGCCCATGACGACGCTGCCGTCTGCCTCGATTCGAACCCATTCGTGGGAAGGGGCATATTTTAAATCTTCAGGAAAGCTGCTCAATGTACGATCCTCGTGCTTGATATGGATAAAATTATTCAAAAACCTTTTTGCCAAAACGTACGAAATTAGGTTTGACGATTCGCACGGGAGTAAGCTTTCCGCGTATATCTACTCGGCACGCACTGCTGCCTGCGGGAATTCTAGCCAAGGCGATGGAATGCTTCAATGTCGGTGAGAAACTTCCGCTGGTGATCACGCCTTCGCGCTCCTGACCATCGACCTCGCATACGACCCTGAGTCCTTCGCGCAACACGCCACGCTCCTCAAGAACTAGCCCCGTCAGGATAGGCAGTTTGCCCGCGGACTGATCGATCTTGTGCTGCTCTACTGCGGCGCGGCCGACGAACTGGCGATCACTGGGCTCCCAGCTAATCGTTTGCGCCATATTGGCCGCGAGTGGAGAGACCTGCTCGTCCATGTCGTGCCCGTATAGATTCATGCCGGCCTCCAGGCGCAAGGTATCGCGCGCGCCCAGTCCGATCGGTTTAACACCGCTCTCTAGCAGCGCATCCCACAGGGCGGGAGCGTCGGCGTTGGGCACGATCAGCTCGAGTCCACGCTCTCCGGTATACCCAGTTCTGGCGATGAACCAGTCTTCGGACTCTAGTGCTCGGAAATTTCCTAGGCTCTCAACGGCTGCGGCGCGCTCCGGGGACAGCAGAGCGCAGACTCTACTAATGGACTCGGGGCCGTGCACGGCGAGGATTGCGAGTTCGGGTCGCTCGACGATGCTGACATCGAAGCCCTCGGCCTTGGTGTGCATCCAGCGCAGGTCTTTCTCGCGAGTGCCGCAATTGACAACCAGCCTATAGCCTTCGCTCATAGTGTAGACGATGAGGTCGTCAACGACGCCGCCATTGTCGTTAAGCATGGCGCTATAGAGCGCGCGCCCCGGCTCTGTGAGCTTGTCGACATCATTGGCGAGCAGATAGCGCAGCCAGTCTTTGGCCTGCGCGCCGCCAATGTCCACGACCGTCATATGCGAAACATCGAAAACGCCAGCATGCTGACGCACGGCGTGATGCTCTTCGATTAGGGATTGGTATTGAATGGGCATGTCCCATCCACCAAAATCGACGATTTTGGCACCGGCAATGAGATGTTGCTGATAAAGCGGAGTCCGCTGGCCCACTGATTCTAGTCCTAATAACTGGTGCGCAAGGGCAGTATGAGATGCGAGGCTTGGCGCAAAAATGAAGCCGAACATTCTAACCGCAAGCGTAATGGTTTAACAGGGCGATGTGTGCCCTAGCGCCTCTTGGTGGGGGCTTGAGCTATTGTAGTCCCGTCATGAAGCGGTCTGCTCTGGGTAGGTAGTTGCGCTCACTATCCAGAGAGAAAACGACAGAGCTGGAGCGGCCAATAATCTGGTCGCGTGGGATGAAGCTGTAGATGCGACTATCCGCGCTATTGTCTCGATTATCTCCAAGGACGAAGAACTGATCCTCGGGGACTGTCTCGGGGCCAAAGCTGCGGGAGACGCGGCTCGAAAAACTCTCTGAAAGCATGGCCTCATGGGAGTAATTGAGTAGTTGTTCACGAATAATCATCGAGTCGGTGTCGCTAGAGATGACCTCGTAATCGGCGGGCTGGCCATTGATTACTAAGGTATTGTTGCGCATATAGATGGTGTCGCCCGGAAGGCCGACGATGCGCTTTACGAGGCGTTTCCCGGCGGCCTCTGAATCGATAATAATGATGTCGCCACGGATCGGGTCGGCCCGGGAGGCTAGGAAGATGTCAGTGAAGGGAATGCGAATATCGTAAGCCAACTTATTGACCCACACCTTATCGCCATCGAGTAGCGTGGGCTGCATCGAGCGACCAGAGATCGAGTTTAAGTCTGCAATGGCGCTTTTGAAGAAGACGATCGTCAGCAGCAAGAGCATGAACTTCTTGTTTTCTCTCCAAAATGCGGTCAGATACTTCTTCATGATGGCCTAAGCTTCCTAGTTTCCAACGGCGCCAAAGGTTTTGGCCCGCGGTCATGCACAAGCGATGTCTCTATCAATAAGACGAGTCTAGGACAATAGGCGAATCTGCTCCCGTGTGTCAATCCACAGCGGCGCGTTGCGCAGGCGCTTTATCCTAGTGCGGGTACGAGCGCTATGGACGCTTCCCTTTATTCTTATACGCTTGCGGGCTATTCTCTAGACTATCCTCTCGTCTATAAGCGATGCCTAGCATGTCTTTGATTGACTTCCATCCTGCCGCTAGCGCGTGGTTCGCGCAGCGCTATGGCGCCCCGACTGCGGCGCAGGCACAGGCATGGCCAGCCATAAAGGCGGGTAAACACACCTTGATAAGCGCGCCTACCGGCAGCGGCAAGACCCTAGCGGCCTTCTATGCCGTTATAGACCGTTTACTGTGGCAGGCCCAGCAGAGTCCATTGCCGCAGGCCACATTCGTCGTCTATGTTTCGCCACTCAAGGCCCTGAGCAATGACATTCAGCGCAATCTCGAGTTGCCTCTGATGGGTCTAGCGCAGCAGCTTCACCAGGACGCCTTCGCCCCCGCCGATATCACGGTGGCGGTGCGAACTGGCGACACCACCCCGACTGCGCGCCAGAGAATGCTGCGCTCGCCGCCGCATATATTGGTGACAACTCCCGAGTCTCTATACTTGCTACTGACCAGTGAGGGTGGCCGCCAGATGCTGCGCCACGTCGATACGCTCATTGTCGATGAGATTCATGCCCTGCTAGGCGATAAGCGGGGCGCCCATCTTTCGCTGTCGATCGAGCGGCTCGAGCGTTTAGTACAGAAGCCTCTGCAACGGATCGGTCTTTCGGCCACTCAGCGCCCGATAGCCTTGGTTGCGAACTATCTGGCGGGTAATCATCCTGGCAATACCCCTGTGGTGGTCGATACCGGTCACAGGCGGGCGCTGGACGTGAGCATAGAGGTGCCCGGCTCGCCCCTTTCCGCCCTTATGAGTAACGAGGTGTGGGACGAGCTCTATCTGCGGCTTGTGCAATTGATCGAGGCCCATGACACGACGCTGGTCTTTGTAAACACGCGGCGCCTCTCGGAGCGCCTCGCGCTAGCCCTTGGTGACCGCCTGGGGGAAGGTGCGGTAAGCTCTCATCACGGCAGCATGAGTAAGGAGCATCGCCATAACGCCGAACAGAAGCTCAAGGACGGCAAGCTCAAGGTCTTGGTGGCCACCGCCTCCATGGAGCTTGGCATCGATGTGGGCTCGGTCGATCTAGTGGTGCAGTTCTCCTCTCCCAAGAGTATCGCCAAATTCCTGCAACGCGTGGGGCGTAGTGGCCACTCGGTGCGCGGCACGCCCAAAGGCATACTGTTTCCGCTGACCCGTGATGACTTGGCCGAGTGCACGGCCCTGCTCAACTGTATCGCGCAGGGCCAGCTCGACCGCATCCTCATGCCCGAGAAACCCATGGACATCCTCGCCCAGCAGATCGTCGCGGAGGTGGCGGCGAACGGCGTGAGTAGTGAGGGTGATGGCGAGGGCAGCCTTTGTCTCGATAGTCTGTTCGAGCTCTTCCATGGTGCTTGGCCCTATCGAGACTTGCTGCGCAGCGAATTCAATGAATTGGTCAAGATGCTTAGCAATGGTTATTCGACGCGCCTAGGCCGCAAGGGTGCCTACCTGCATCTGGACGTCATCAATAATCGCGTCAGTGCGAGGCGCAACGCGCGCCTGACCGCACTCACCAATGGCGGCGCGATACCCGACATGTTCGACTATCAAGTGGTCTTGGACCCGGATGACATCGTGGTGGGCTCGCTCAATGAAGACTTCGCATTGGAGACCCTGCCCGGAGACATCTTCACGCTGGGCAGCCACAGCTGGCAACTGCTGCGAGTCGATGGCCTCAAGGTGCGTGTGCGCGATGCCCAGGGTGCGCGTCCGACGATTCCCTTCTGGTTCGGCGAGGGGCCGGGCCGTACCGAAGAGCTCTCCCATGCGCTGTGCGAGTTGCGCGAGACGATCGATGACTATATTCGTGACGACACCACGGCCAATGCGGTGCAATGGCTAGTGACAAGCCTGCGCCTGCCCCCTTCGGGCGCGCAGCAATTAGTCGACTACCTGCAGGCTGGTCGCAACGCCTTGGAGGTAATGCCGACACAGAAGACCCTGGTAATGGAACGCTTCTTCGACGAGGTGGGTGATATGCATGTCGTGATTCACTCTCCCTTCGGTAGTCGCCTGAATAGGGCGTGGGGGTTGGCGCTACGCAAACGCTTCTGTCGCACCTTCAATTTCGAACTGCAGGCGGCCGCCAACGAAGACAGTATCGTGATCTCGCTGGGCTCGGTGCATAGTTTTCCCTTACAAGAAGTCTATGCTTACTTGCAGAGTGCGAGTGTCGAAGACGTGCTAGTACAAGCCCTACTCGATGCGCCGATGTTCGAGGTGCGTTGGCGTTGGAATGCGACACGCTCCCTCGCCATTCAACGCAATCGTAATGGTAAGCGTGTACCGCCGCAGTTTCAGAGAATGGACGCGGAGGATCTTGTCGCGCATATTTTTCCCGACCAAATCGCCTGCTTCGAAAACATCCAGGGTAAGCGTGAGGTGCCAGATCACCCACTTGTGCAGCAGACGATCAACGACTGCCTGAGTGAGGCGATGGACTACGAGGGCCTGCATGCCTTGCTGGTGGCGATCGAAAGTGGCGAGCTCACCCTGATAGCGCGAGACCTACGCGAGCCCTCGCCCTTCGCTCAGGAGATTATCAACGCAAGGCCCTATGCCTTCTTAGACGATGCGCCTTTCGAGGAGCGACGCACGAATGCGATCCGTAATCGAAGCTGGCTAGACCCGGCCGAGACACAGTCCTATAGCGCACTGGACGCCGCCGCGATCGCGCAGGTGCGGGAAGAGGCGTGGCCGCTGGTGCGCTCCAGCGAAGAATTACACGATGCCCTGTTCTCTGTCGGCTTCATGACGGCAGAGGAGGTCGCGCAGAATCGCTATGAGGTCTTCCTCGAGAAATTACTCGCGCAAGGGCGCGCCTGCAGCGCACGCTGTGCTACGCAAACACTGTGGTTAGTGGCGGAGCGTTTGCCCTGTCTGCGGGCCATCTACCCATCCGCCGATTTCGCGCCGGCGCTAGTTTTACCCGAGTCGCTGGCACAAGAGACATGGGAAGAGGACGACGCCCTTAGGGAGATCATGCGCCGCCGGCTAGAGGGGCTAGGGCCTGTCACGGCACAGCGTCTCGCGCGGGAGGCGGACTTGAAGCCGACTGTGGTGGAGGTAGCCTTGATTGGTCTGGAGACTGAGGGCTTCGCATTTCGTGGGCTTTACAGCCCGGCAGTAGGGGGCTCAGCGCCCGCGCCGGAGCAGGAGTGGTGTGAGCGCCGCCTGCTGCAGCGCATTCATCGCTACACCATCGAATCCCATCGCCAGAGCATTAAGCCCGTGTCGCAGCAATCCTATATGCGCTTCTTGTTCGACCTTCACGAGGTCAAGGTGCGGCGCCTGCCGGCCAAACCCGAGTTGGTGCCCACTAATGCCGATGGGCAGGGCTTGCTACAACGCAGCCTCAGTAAGCTCGATGGCTTAGCCGCTCCGGCCACGCTCTGGGAGGCGGATATCCTACCTAGTCGCATCAACGCCTATGACCCGTCATGGTTGGACGTGATGTGTATCAGCGGCAGGCTAATGTGGGGGCGTCTGAGCCGGCCCTTCCTGAAAACAGCGGCGAGCGCCAGCGTGCGCAAATCTGGCCCGATCAAGAGCACCCCTATTACCCTCATGCTGCGGGCGAATCAGGATATCTGGGAGGGGCTCGCGCATGCCCAGTGGGACACGCAGGAGCGTGAGGAACTTGCGCTTAGTCCCCTCGCCCAACGTATCGAAGACGATATAAGGCAACACGGGGCCAGCTTCTTCGATCAGATCAGTCGACGCACGGGGCTGCTGCGCAGCCAACTCGAACAGGGCTTGGCGGAGATGGTCAGCGCGGGGCATTTGAGCAGTGATAGCTTCACTGGCCTACGCGCGCTGCTGACTCCCGACGCACGCAAGCCCAGCGGCCATGCGAATGGGCGGCGCCGGGCTACCTTCGGTGTGGAGGATGCGGGTCGGTGGTCCTTGATGCGCGAGCAGTTGCCCAGTGCGGCTATCGACAACACGCTCGATGCTGAGCAACTCGAGCGCCTGATTATGATTTACTTGCAGCGCTGGGGGGTGCTCTTCAAGCGCGTACTCGAGCGCGAGAGTGCGGCGCCACCGTGGCGAATACTGCTGCAGAAATTGCGCTCCATGGAGTTGCAGGGCAGCATTCGAGGAGGGCGCTTTATCGCCGGCATCGCGGGCGAGCAGTTCGCCCTGCCCGAATCGGTTAGCACGCTAAGACAGTTTGCGAAGAACCAAGACGCAGCCGAGCGCGCCACGGAGTATGTTAGCGTCGCCGCGGCGGACCCGGTCAATCTCCTGGGTATAGTGTTGCCTGAAACGCGTCTGCCAAAACTTGCGAAAAACCGTGTCTTGTATAAAGATGGCCTGCCCCTTGCGGTGCTAGAGAAAAACGAGGTGAGATTCCTGCGCGAGGTGCAAGAACAAGAGCAGTGGCAGCTGCAACAGGTGCTAACGCAGCGCGAATTTCCCTCACGACTGCGAGCCTATATCGGCCGCTAGCAAGCCCACCACTGTGCGGCTATTAAACTCGACAATGAAGGAAGCCTATGAAATATCTCTTCGATCCCGTAACGCCCTCGGTGGCCATCGTTGCCCAGGCTGCGCGCTTTCCCGTTAATCGTATCTACTGTGTCGGCCGCAATTATGCCGCTCATGCGCGGGAGATGGGTGGATCCCCAGAGCGCGAGTCGCCGTTCTTTTTCAGCAAGCCTGCGAATGCGGTGACGGACAATGGGGTCACGTTACCCTTTCCATCGCGCACGCAGGACCTGCATCACGAGGTCGAGTTGGTGGTGGCATTAGCCGGTGAGGCTTTGGCCGCTAAGGGACAGGAACTTAGTCTCAAAGAGGCGACGGCCGCAATCTATGGCTATGGCGTGGGTATCGATTTTACTCGGCGTGACCTGCAGGCCGAGGCAAAGGAGAAGGCGCGCCCTTGGGATACGGCAAAGGGTTTCGACAATTCCGCCCCGGTCTCGGCGCTTACCCCCGCGGCGCAGGCAGGACAGATCGATGCCGCGAGCATCTCTTTACTAGTCAACGGCGAGCTTCGCCAGCAAGGCATGATCAGCGATCTAATCTGGAACATTCCCGAGCTTATCGCGGAGCTGTCCACCTACTACCGTTTGCGCCCTGGTGATCTGATCTTTACCGGCACACCGGCAGGCGTCAGTGCCGTCCGGCCAGGGGACGTAATGGAAGGTAGAATCGACAATTTGGAGACGCTAAAGATTAGCTTTTAGTGCGCGGCACTAGAAGCTGAAAAAACTGCTGATGGAGAGATAGAGTATCACGCCGATAGCCGCGCAGTAGGCGACGAACGGCAATGGCTGTTCGCGCAGTCTATCTAGGAGTGAGGGATGTTCGCCTTGGCTGCGCAACTGTTCGTATTCGGCACGTACGCGGGTCGCGCGTGCGCACTGATAGTCATCCAGTAGAGACTTCGCGCGCTCGAATTGCTCGTCGCTCTCGAGCCAGATGGCAGGCAAGGAGATGCCCCAATTGCCCGCATCGGTCTCATAGGTTTCGATGTCATGCTCCTCGAGCAATTGCCTTACTTCTTCGGCTTCGTCCTCTGGAACATTGCGCAAGCGAAATAGTAGTTTTGACATGGAATGACTCGGAAGATCGAATGGGTTTTTTTACTTTCTGGGATTGCATGCTACCTTTAAGCTAAGTCCTCTGTAAATCAAACGATAAGGCTCATATTATGCAACGCAAGGTTCTTGGCCGCATTGGTGCAGTTTCGCGCACACTCCTAGTGCTCGGAGCGCTGTCGTTTTGTGCGCAGGCGCTCGCACAGAGTTCCGTCTGGGTTGCGACGAAAGACTCGCAAAGCGTCTATCTGGGGGGCACGGTGCACCTATTGCGTCCCTCAGACTATCCTCTGCCTACGCCCTTCGACACGGCGTACGAGGCATCGGAACAACTCTATTTCGAAACTGATATCGCGGGTCTTAGCGACATGTCTGTGCAGGCGCGACTGTTACAGGAGTTGACCTATAACGACGATCGAAGCCTGCGCACGATCTTGGATGAGAGCACCTATCAGGCCTTAACTAATCATCTTGGCACTATCGGCATGCCGATACAGATGCTGGAGAAATTTAAGCCGGGTCTGTTGGTCTCTACTCTGCAAGTTTTTGAGTTTCAGAAGCTCGGCTTTACGCCGCAGGGAGTAGATGCCTATTTCAATACCCGTGCGATTGGCGATGCTAAGGCCTTAGGAGAGCTCGAATCTATCGATGCCCAAATTAGTTATATAGCCGATATGGGCGTAGGCAACGAGAGCGAGTTTATTCGGCTATCTTTGGAAGAGTTCGATGAGATGGGAGCGTCAATGGAGCAGATGATCGATGCCTGGCGAAGTGGAGACGACGAGTTGCTCGACTCGCTCTTCGTACGCGACATGAAAGTGGAGCACCCTAGGCTCTACGACAGCTTGTTAGTGCAACGTAATCTGAATTGGATGCCAATTATCGAATCGATGTTCGGTGATTCCGATACCGAATTTGTCTTAGTGGGTGCGGCGCATCTGGTCGGCGAAGACGGGCTTCTGAACATGTTGCGCAATAAGGGCTATCAGGTCCGTCAACTCGACTAGTATCTTCACGTTGTGGGTGTTCAGAGAGGGTCTGCGCGCTCACATAATAGGTCGAAGAAGGCCTTGCCTGCATTGCTCATCAATCTCTGTCGATGGTAGATGCAGTCGAGGTTACGACTTAGTAGAATTGGCTCGCCAGAATCTAGGTCGGTAACAGGCAGCACAGCAAGAGTGTCGTCGTGTAGCATCGTGTCAGGCAGTACCCCCCACGCATATCCCGCCGAAATTAGTGCCTTGATGGTTTCCAAAAAATTGGTCGACAGGTTTATCTTGAGGTCTAGTCGATCGCGCATGAACAAGGCCTCTACTAGTTTCGTGGTGTAGAAGCGTCGCTCCGGTAGCAGGGCCTGATAGAGACTGAGGTCTTTCAGGCTTACGCTAGCGAGTGAGCTCAATGGGTGTTGCCGGGCGGAAACGAAGTGCATTTTGTCGGCCCAGATAGTACGAGAACTCACCGAAGAATCGATGCCTTCAACCTGCGTAATAATACCTAGGTCGGAGTCGCCTTTCTGCACCGCGGCATAGGCTTCGGCGGAATCCATGAACCTGATATCTAAGTCTACTAGTGGATAGCGTTGCGAATATTCGCGGAGAACGCGCGGTAGTCTATGCAAGCCAATGTGGTGACTTGTAATGAGTTTCAGTTGACCGCGCACCTCACCGGACAGGTCTGCTACGGCCTGTTTGGCCATATTTATCGAGTCGAGGATATTCTGTGCTAGTGGAAGCAGAGTGCGCCCCGCCTCCGTCAAGGAAACTTGCCTGCCAACTCTGTCGAAGAGCAAGGAGGCCAGTTGTTGTTCCAGAAGATGGATGCGCTTACTGATAGCGGGCTGGGTGATATGCAGCTGCTCCGCCGCTGCAGAGAACGATAGATGTTCTGCAACTGCGACGAATGCTTTGAGATTCTGAGTGTCCATGGAGGACCATTTTTGGTTTGCCGCACGCCACTAAATCAAATCAATGGCGAGCGTGGAGGCTAGGCGTTGCTTTTATGACTCAGGACGATCTGACGAGGGCCACTAGTGGTTGTTTGACCGCTAATTCCAGAGGGGATCTGCTTTACTTTGCCGCCGGATTTCAGAAACGCATCGACATGCTCTGCCAGATTGACGCGATTGTCTGACGCAGGGTCCTTCTTGGGTTTAGTCGCCATAGCTGTGCCTTTTCCTATCGTGTAAAAAGACAGGCATTATACACGATAACGCCACAATTTCGTAGTGGCAGCATCGAGGGGAGGCACGCAGTGGCGGCAGATCCAGATAAGGAGGCTTTACAGCGTGTTGCGGCGACGTTTACGGATAAAGAACTCCGATTCACCGTCGTTGGGCAAATCACCTAGAAGATCGTCTAGTGAGACTTTGTAGATCACTTTGATCTTAGCGAGCAGTTCTAACTCGATGTGGCAGCCATAATCTCTAGTAGTTTCAATGTCTTCTAGTTGTTTGCGGGACACGCCCAGCAGATTCGAACCTTCTGTCATTGAATAACCAGCGTCAAGACGCAAACGGCGGATGTGCTCTTTAACTCTAATAGTTAAGGGCGAAAACTTAAGCTGTTGATCGGACATTGTTATGCTTCTAATCTCTGAGGGAAAAGGGGCACGCAGATGCCATTCGCGCGACTTGGGTGATTCACTCCTTGATTTTTCGATAATATCATCATGACATCATTACTGGCTATTTTATTTTTACTGCCGCGCTGGGCCGTTTGCCTGTCTTAGTCGAGCTGGCGGGGGCTAGGCCCAGTAGGCACTACACCCTTGTGAACTGTCGAGGGCCACGGTGCTATAGTTTGACCCCGGTCAATATAGCGCTCGAAGATTAAGCCAAGCTTAGGAAAAGGGGCAGCGAGAATTATTTTTAGCCACCATGCGCAGCGTTGCCACCGCTGTCATTGGCCGCCTTGGGGAGCTGTCTTTGTGCGCAGTATGTTTGCTAAACTCGCCGCAAATCGATTAGAGGATAGATTCAATGTCAGACGCTGAGAGTAAGCCCGCGAAGATAGCCGCAAAGAAGCCTGTAAAGAAACCGGCAAAGAAGGCGGCAGAGCCCGCTACGATGAGCGTGGCGGACGACTGTGCCGTGGCGTTTCATTATAAGTTGGCGGAGGTGAACAAGGCGGGTGAAGTGGGGCCATGGTTAGAGCGCTCCAGTGACGATCAACCACTGTGGTATCTACACGGACACGCGAATGTCATTTCGGGCTTAGAGGCGGCGATGGCGGGCAAGACGGTGGGTGACAAGATCGCCATTACCCTTGCGCCGGAACAGGCCTATGGCGAACGCCAGTCTAACTCTTTCCAGCGAGTCCCTATCAAGCACTTACGCCTCACCAGCGTGCAGAAGAAACTCTCGCCGGGCATGGTAGTGGGTGTGCAGACGAATCGAGGCGTCATCAGTGCGCTTATCGTCAAGGCGGGGCGCTTCAATGTCGACATCGACACCAATCATCCCTTTGCCGGGCGTACTTTGCACTATGAGGTCGAGATTGTCGGCGTGCGCGCCGCGAATGCCGAAGAGCTAGAGCATCGCCACGTACATGCCCCGGGTGCGCATCATCACCACTAGTGCAGTGTGGCGACGACGTTGATCCCCTCGAGGGTCTGGAAACAGGTCTCCTTGGCGATATTGATGAATTCGCGCACATAGGGTGTTTCGAGTTGTTCCTCGCGCACTGCCAGATAGAGCGTGGAGAACAGCCCGGCTTCGCCTAGTGGCAGTGCGCTGATATGGCCGCCTTTCATATAAGGGGCTAGCGCCCAATTGGGTAGCGCACATACCCCTCTCCCACTCGCCACCAATTGCACCATCATCAGGGTCAACTCCGCGGTTCGTATCGCCATGGGTTCGACATCGGCCGGCCTTAGAAACTGCGTGAAAATATCGAGACGTTCTTGATCGACGGGATAAGTAATCAAGGTCTCATTGCGCAGCGCGGTCGCGGGCACGCGTTCCAACTGCGTCAGCGGGTGCGAGTTGGCGACGGCAAGGAGGATCTCGAAACGGAATAGGGGTTCGTAGTGAATGCCGTTCAGGGGTTTCGGTTCAGAGGTAATGACTACGTCGAGGCGGCCCTTCTGCAGCGCGGGCAATGGCACGAAGTTAAACGCGGTGCTCAGGTCGACCTCGACATCTTTCCAGTGGTTGCGGTACTGATTGATAGCGGGCATAAGCCAGTCGAAACAACTATGACACTCGATGGCGATATGCAATCTGCCGGCCTCACCACCGGCGAAACGCTGCATATCGCGCTCGGCGCTACTCATAAGGGGGAGCACGGACCGGGCGGTCTCTAGGAGTCGCTCTCCGGCCGCGGTCAGGCGCAGGGGGCGTGATTTGCGAATGAACAGGCTCACGCCAAGGCGAGACTCAATCTCCTTGAGCTGATGTGACAGTGCCGATTGGGTCAGGAAGAGTTTCTCGGCAGCTAACACTAGGCTGCCGTGTTCGGTAATGGCGACAATCGTCTTGAGGTGCTTTAGCTCTAACATAGTAAGTCCAATTCGTTTGCACCGCTAAAGGGGTCTTTGCGGGCCTTAATTGGTAAGTTGCGAGATGAGTTTGCGATTCGTGACTACCTCATAGAAGCGATCTTCGGAGGTGTGTCCCTCCACGGGGGCGTCATCGCGCCATAGGCCAACCTGGGCCTCGCGAATCACGAGGTCATGGTTTTTGCCGAGGGTATCGGGGTATTTGCCCACATGGAGTGTCGTCGAGCTGCCATTAATCTTGACGATCATGCGCTTGAGAATGATCTCCTTCTGCAGCTTCTCGAAGCCGAACGTGTCAAGCAAGATGCCGTTGACGTTATAACGGATCGTATTCTGTCCCTTCTCTCCTCGTCCGCTCTCGCCTTTGTCTAGGGCAAATACCTCGACATTGAACAGGCCGCCTTGAATCAAGTGCCGCAGCTTCCAGGTACAGGAGGAGAGTCGATCCGCCTTGCCGATGGCACCGGAGATCATGATCGGCTTGTCCTCGTCGTATAGATATAGCGGCGCCGAATCTGCAAAACACAGCCCGATGCCCAGCTCGAGCTTGGGCAGGCCCATTTGTTCGGAGTGGCGATTATTGGCATGCACCACATTCAGCATCGCTTTGGCCAGGCCGCAGGCTCGGGCCACAGAGAACCATTGCTGTGGACTCTTCTCGTGTTCGAGCAGGCTGAGAATCACCGCGTCGCCTTCGATAAATACCTTGTTCGCACCGTACTGATTCAGCAGATTATTGATAGGGCTAAAGAAGCGCAGGCTGAAATAGGAGGCAGGGTTCAAAGACTTGCCCTGCAGCTCCTCTGTGACGGTAGTAGAGCCGCGCACATCCGCCTTCAATATGCAGTGGTGGACGATGCGGTCTTCGTCGTCCTGCTGTTCATTGGGGGTAAGCAGCGGGTAAAGCGTGCCAGCCTGGGCAGATAACTTGAGCTCTTCCTCTTTTCTAAGAATGCACAAACGGTTAAAGGCACGATGGGCTAGGCGGTAATACTTAAGATGGCGCCGAAACCTGCTTATGTCTTGTAGGATCGCGAGCGTGCTGGCGAGTTTGTGTGGGCCGGCCTCGAGTTTAATCTGCGCGATGCTAGAACTAAATTGCTTGAGCTGCGCTTCTGTAAAGGGTTTGCCGCTCTGCGACCGACTCTGTAATTTCTTAAGGTCGATCTGGCCGCTAAGATACTGACACAGCAATTTGCCTTCGGTCTGTTCGGCCAACACGGGCGACCACAGGCGTTTGACATGTGCCGAGGCGATGAGCAGCACGAATACGCCGCGCCTGTGCAGATCCTTGTGTAGATTCTCCAAGATCTTCTTGCGCGCCTTTAGCTCCGAGCGCGCCTTCCACCATGCCCCGAATCCCGATTCCTTGCGTATATCGAGTAAGGCCTCTTGGCGCTTCTCGATGTTGAATAGCAAGGCTAGGTTCTCTGGTGTGTCCAACCATGAAAAATCCTCATTGAGGATGTTCTTAGAGTCGATCGCCATGCCCATAAACTTCTGGGTCTGAAACAGCCCGCCGAGTTCGTCATAGAGTTCGGGGGTGCCGTTGGCATCGGCGAGCATCGGGCTAATGGGCGCTTGTGTCAGCTGCTCGCCGAGGGATTTCTCGATACTCGCGTTTAGCGCATTGAAGCCGGCATCGTCTGTGTCACCTCCCCAGAGGCGATAGTGCTCGATCAGAAACGCATTCGCGCTCGGATCGCTGCTAAACAGCATGGGGTTCAAGCGCAGGTCCAGTGCATCGTGGTGCTGCGATGGCAGGTATTGTTGGCGGACATCGCGCAATTGGCGAGTCTCCACACGCTCCAGCTGCGCGAAGATCTGATGATTTACATTCATCAGGATGGCGTCGTATTGGCGTTGTAGCCAAAACAGGCGTTGGTTAGTAGTGAGCGTATTGGCCGAGGAGCGCTCCTGCGACTCCGAAGAACTCTGTTTCAATTCGTCGATCGTGTGGTCGAGCAAACCCTGGGTGGTGGTCAAGATCTGCTTTAACAGAGCGAACTCTAGTAGCTTCACGCTATCGACGCTGAGATTAGTCTTCACGCGGTGAATGAGATGGGTCATCACGTCGAGATAGCTGGCCCGCAGGGGGTTGAAGATGTTGCTGTCGAGCGCTTGGGGGCTTTGTGAGATCGCGCGCTGCAGTAGCGTCGTGGCAATGCGGCGCACATCGCCTGCGAATTTCGGGCTCATGCGCACGTCGACATGGTAATTATCGACGCCCCGGCGCAGGTCCGCGATGTCGATGTGCAGGGGCGGCAGTACGACGAGCGTGTCATTTCCTACCGATAGCGATGTCGTATTAGTCTCAGTCACGTTGGCCGGCCGTAGTAAAAGAATGAATTATATTCATATTGCTGAGAACGGCCACGCCTAATCTTAGGGACGCCGCATTTCACAACTCGTCGGGAGTAGCGTGTTCTCGAGTGGGATGCTCACCTCGGTCAACAGCCCGAAGCTCGAATTATCGCCATCGAACTCGATACCCTCGTTGGTGTGCACCGAAATCTGAATCGGCTGGAAGAGTTGATGATCCTCTGCGCGCATCATTAAGCGCTCGCCTCCGATGCTGGTGTGCTCCATGTTCTCTAGGGCGTGTGCTACCGCCAGCGGATCAGCGGAGCCCGCCTGCTCTATCGCCTTGGCCAGCATCTGCACGGTATTGATGATACGGGGGTAGCTTATATCTTGATTGGGGTACTTGGCTTTGAACGTGCGCACATACTGCGCATATTCCTGGGTCGGCGGCGGATTAAAATGTCCCTCGTGTACCATGCGGAATTGATCCTTGCCCGAGGCCCCTAGGGTCGCGGTGATACCGTCATATGCCGCGTAATAAGTATACACAGGGACGGTGATGCCGGCATCGGTGATCGCGCGCGCGAGGCTCACCATATCGGCGCCCCAGTTGCCGGTAATGATTGCGTCGGGCTTGGCAGAGACGATCTTGGTCACATAGGGGGTGAAGTCCTTTACCGTCTCCATCGGGTGCAGCTCGTTGCCGACAATCTGGATATCGGGACGTTTGGCCAGCAATTGTCCGACCGCGGAGTCCGCGACCGCCTGCCCGAACGAATAGTCCTGTCCGATGATATAGATGCGCTTGATGTCTTCGCGCTGGGCGATCATGTCCGTTAAGGCCTGCATCTTGATATCGGCGTGGGCGTCGAAGCGGAAGTGCCAGAAGCTGCAGTTGTCATTGGTCAGGGCGGGGTCTACCGCCGCGAAATTGAGGAACAACAGGCGTTGCTCAGGGTTGCGCTGATTGTGGCGCCGGATAGCATCGGTAAGAACGCCGGCGACCGCAGAGCTGTTGCCTTGGGCAATGAACGTAATGCCTTCGCTGATGGCGCGGCGTAGCTGAATCTGGGACTCCTGCGCGCTCGCCTTATTGTCGTATGCCACGATCTCTAGTCGCTTGCCGCCGAGGACCCCGCCCTTGCTATTGACTAGCTCCTCGACCGCGAATTGAAACTGGACGAGGCCGTTATAGCCGGTGGCCGAGAATGCGCCCGTGAGCGGGTCGATATAGGCGATGCGTATGCTGTCTTGGGCTCCCGCGCTCAGGGCGAAGCCGCTACAAAGAATCGTACTTAATAGGCGCGTTAAGAATTTATTCATTTTTTTCCCCAGTCGAACGTCCCTGTGCTTTTAATTTTTGGTGCACGTTTGTAGCTAGGCAGTCGCCTGATCTTTCCAAATTTGGGGGGCTAAGTCCAGCTCGACAGGGGTGTTAGCACTCTCCGCGAAGGCAAACACGGCAGAGCGAGGCCAAATAGCGATATAGGCAAGAATTCCGCCCTGTGGTATCGTCAGCAGCGCTGTGACGCGATCGTCAACCAACAAAAACAAGATGAGGTGAGCCGATGAATTCGGAGAATCCAGAGAATCCAGAGAGAAGAAAACTGCTCAAGAGCGCCATGGGGACTAGCGCCATAGCATTAGGTGCGGCCGCCTTCCCGAGCTGGCTAATGCCCGCCCTCGCACAGGGTGAGGTTGAAGTTCCCTTCTCCGATGTGCCCGACACTTTCCGTGTGCTCCCAGTGCGTCCCGGCGCAACCCATTTCCTAGACACCAGTAAGATCGATAGTCACTTTACCTCTAACGATGATTTCTACCTCGTCCAGCACTACGGTCAACCGGAAGTCGACAATGCCAGCTATCAGCTGAGCGTCACGGGATTGGTCGATCGCCCCTTAAGCTTCTCGCTGGAGCAACTGCGCGCGCGTCAGTCGATTACAAAAGATGTGGGGTTCGAGTGTGGGGGCAATGGCGGACGGCTTTTCCACGGGCTCGTAGGTAATGCCTCTTGGCGAGGCGTGAGTCTGCGCGACATCCTGCTCGAGGCGGGCATTGCGCCAGAGGGCAAAGAGATTGTGTTCTTCGGCGCGGATATCGGCGAAGAGGAGCTGCGCGGGCGCACAGTGCAGACGGCGTTCGCGCGCAGCCTGTCCGTAGAGGATGCGCTCAACGAGAATAATATGCTGGCCTTCGAGATGAATGGCGAGCCGCTGCCACACTACCACGGTAAGCCCGTGCGCCTCCTCATACCCGGCTGGTATGGTGTTGCGAACGTGAAGTGGCTAACGCAGATTCATGTTCAAGACACGCGTTATATGGGCCGTTTCATGGGCCGAGACTATGTCACGCTCAAGCGTGAAGAGGTCGGTGGACAAGAGCGCTGGGTCGAGAATTCGGTTACGAAGATGAACCTCAAGTCGGTGGTGGTGCGCGTTACGAAGAGCGGCGCTGACCACAAGGTGACCGGTTTCGTGCTCAATGATGGCACGCCGATTCGCAGCGTCGAGGTGAAGATAGACAACGGTCCTTGGCAACAGGCCATGATCGATCCCGCGGCCTCGCAGTTCACATGGAAACTTTTCCAATTCGACTGGAAGGGCGCGCAGCCCGGCGAGCACAGCATCGTGTCTCGGGTTACCGACATCAATGGTAAGGTCCAGCTACCCCAGGAGCAATTACCTGAGCGGGCGAGCTATTGGGAAGAGTTTGGTCAGTTCCCTCGGACTATCAACATTGGGGCGTAAGGCGCGCCCCAATCGCTAAGTTGACCGAGTATTAAGGGAGAGCAAGAAGTGGCAAGTTATTTGGTATTGACCATTATCGGCGACGACAAGCCCGGGCTTGTCGAGCGCCTGTCGGATACGATTTCGCGGCATTCGGGCAATTGGCTGGAAAGCAATATGTCCCATCTCGCGGGCAAATTCGCCGGAATCTTGCGCGTCAGTGTGGACGATGCCCATGCCGATGCGCTCGTGCAAGACTTGCAAGGCCTCTCCTCTATTCTCAAGTTGGTGGTCGAAAAAGTCAGCGTGGGCGAGCCGGTGCAGAGGCAGCGCACGTTGCGCCTTACACTCGTCGGCAATGACCGGCCCGGCATCGTAAAAGAGATCTCGCGCGCGCTCGCGGCACAGCAGGTCAATGTGGAGGAGCTCAGCTCCTTTATCAGCACCGCGCCGATGTCCGGTGAGGCGTTGTTTAATGCACAGGCAGTGCTCAAAGTGCCCGTGCAGTTGAGTATCGAGACTCTGCAGTCTCAGCTTGAGCAACTCGCCGATGACTTGATCGTGGAGATCGGCCTAGCCGCTATCGAGTGATCCCTAGCGCAGGCTGATGATTTCCCAATTGCGTTCCTGGGCGATTTTGCGCAGGGTCTCGTCCGGGTCTACCGCGACCGCACGCGTGGCGATCTCTAGCAAGGGCAGATCGTTGAACGAGTCGCTGTAGAACACGCTATCGTCCATGCTCAATTGCCCTGCCTTTGCCGCCAGCCAGCGCTCGAGATTGCGAACCTTTCCTGCCTGAAAATTTGGAATGCCAGCGACTTTGCCGGTGAGGCGATCATCCACTAGTTCTAGCTCTGTCGCGATTAAGCCATCCACGCCTAGGCGCTGGGCGATAGGCTCAGTCACGTAGCGATTAGTCGCGGTCATGATCAGGCAGTAGTCACCGGCGTCGCGATGCTGTTTTAGCAGCGCCAGGGCGGCGGGCAGCATCATCGGCTCGACGAAACTGGCCATGAATTTCGCGTGTAAGGCATCGCGCTGTGCACGGGACGCGCCTGCGACGGCGGCAACGGCGAACTCGGTATAGGCCGCCATATCCAGTGCGCCAAGCTTATACTGCTCGTAGAACGCATCGTTGCGGGCTTTGTGGGAGATGGGGTCGACCAATCCCTCGCTGATTAGGAAGTCGCCGAAGGCATGATCGCTGTCGCCGCCGAGCAGGGTATTATCGAGATCGAAAATTGCCAAAGCCATGTGGTTAGGTATCCGTTAGCGTCTACTGAAAAGAGAGGCATTATACCGATTCGAGCGCGCACGGCGAGGGCATCCGGGCTCGCGCGCGGTCGTTGAATAAGCCGCTGCACATGTGAAACAATGCCGGAGATGTTTTTTCGATAAGGAACGATTGCCCGATGATAGATTCGAGAGGTTTTAGGCCGAATGTCGGTATCATCATCTGCAACTCGCGCGGCCAGCTGCTGTGGGCCAAGAGGATCGGGCAGGAGGCGTGGCAGTTTCCGCAGGGCGGCATTCGTCATGGCGAGCGCCTGCAGCACGCCTTGTTTCGAGAGTTGAAGGAAGAGGTAGGGCTAGACCCGGAGGACGTCGAAATCATCTCCTCTACTAAAGGCTGGCTCTACTATCAGTTGCCCAAGAATCTCATCCGGCAGCACTCCAGCCCCGTGTGCATTGGTCAGAAGCAGAAATGGTATCTTCTCGGGCTGCGCGCCCCAGAGGACAAGATCGACCTGACGAGCAACAACACGCCCGAGTTCGATGACTGGCAATGGGTGAGTTTCTGGTACCCTCTAAGCCAGGTGATCGACTTCAAGCGGGAAGTGTACCGGCAAGCACTGAAAGAGTTGGTGGTGCCATTGCATCAGACTCTTCGCGCTTAATCGAAAAACCTGCGCTCTAAAATTTTAGCTTGTAGACAAGGACACGCCTTGTCGCGGACGCGGGCGCATGGACGAAGCTAATAACGACCCTGGAACTGAGTATGATGCTGGAAAGGCTGCGAGTTATAGTCCAAGAGGTGAACACTGCGAAGGACCTGCAGTCGGCCCTCGATGTCATCGTATCCCGCGTGCGTGAGGCCATGAACACGCAGGTGTGTTCCGTCTATCTGCTCGACCCCGAGATCAATAGCCATGTGCTCATGGCCTCCGAAGGCCTCAAGAAGGAATCGGTCGGACGCGTCCGGCTAGAGGTGGGAGAGGGCCTAGTAGGACTGGTGGCCAGCAACGCCGAGCCTGTCAATCTAGACGACGCCTGCTCACACCCCAATTATCTTTATCTATCCGAAACCGGAGAAGAGCAATTTAGCTCCTTCCTTGGCGTGCCCATCATCCACCATCGGAAGGTGCTCGGGGTGCTGGTTGTTCAGCACCGCGAGAAGCGTAGTTTCGACGAGGGCGAGGAAGCCTTCCTGATTACGCTATCGGCACAGCTGGCCGGTGTGATCGCCGCCGCCGAGGCCACCGGTGCCATTCAAGGCATGAGCCCCTCGGGGCAACGCAAGTCCGATACGAGTTTCAACGGCGTGGCCGGCGCTACCGGTGTCGCTATCGGTCATGCCGTGGTGGTCTTTCCGCCGGCAGATCTCGATCTCATCCCACAGCGCGTCTGTGCAGACATCGACAAAGAGGTGGATTATTTCAATGCCGCATTGGAGTCTGTGCGCAACGATATGAAGGCGCTTACCAGTACTCTAGAGACGCGCCTGCGGCCCGAGGAGCAAGACTTGTTCGGTGTCTATCTACGAATATTAGATGACGATGCCTTGGGCAAGGAAGTTATCGACCGCATCCGCAATGGACAGTGGGCCCAAGGCGCGCTGGCCGAAGTTGCTAAAGACCATGTTCGCGCCTTCGAGATGATGAAAGACGCCTATCTACGCGAACGCGCGGCCGATATCAAAGATCTGTGTAGCCGTGTGCTGTTCTACCTACAGAATCGCGATGCAGTAAAGACAGAATACCCCCACGACACCATCTTGGTCGGCGAGGAGCTCACCGCGGCGATGCTGGCCGAAGTGCCCAAAGAGAAGCTCATGGGCTTGGTCTCGGTGCGCGGCTCGGGCAACTCACACGTCGCGATCTTGGCGCGGACGATGGGCATCCCTACGGCCATGGGCGTAGTGGATCTTCCATATCGTCAACTCGATGGTCGCGAGCTTATCGTGGACGGCTATAACGGGCAGGTTTACAACAATCCTAGTGATCAGCTACGCAATCGCTACCGCGAAATAATCAAAGAGGAAGAGCAGCTCGTGAAGGGGCTAGAGGGGCTTATCGACCTGCCCTGTGAGACCCTCGACTCCCACCGCGTGAACCTTTGGGTGAACACAGGGCTAATGTCCGATGTGGTGCGCTCCCTGGATCACGGCGCCGAGGGCATTGGGCTATTCCGTACCGAGGTCCCCTTCCTGTTGAGTGAGCGCTTCCCGAGTGAGCAAGAGCAGGCCTCGATCTACAGGGAGCAGCTGTTCGCTTTCGCGCCTAAGCCCGTGACCATGCGGACCTTGGATATCGGCGGCGACAAGGCACTGCCTTACTTCCCGATTCAGGAAGAGAACCCCTTCCTAGGTTGGCGCGGGATTCGTGTCACCCTAGACCACCCCGAGATCTTCATCGCGCAAGTACGCGCCATGATCCGGGCGAGTGAGGGCTTGGACAATCTGCAGATCATGCTGCCGATGATCTCTAATGTGCAAGAGGTAACCGGCTCTATCCAGATCATCAAGCGCGCCTTCAGGGAATTGCGCGAAGAGGGCTTGGACGTGCGTATGCCGCCCATTGGCGTGATGATCGAGCTACCCGCGGCCGTGTATCAAACCCGTGCCCTGAGCCGTCTTGTGGACTTCATCTCGGTGGGCAGCAATGATCTCACTCAATACATTCTCGCAGTGGACCGTAATAATCCGCGCGTCGCGAGTCTGTATTCGTCCTTCCATCCCGCAGTGCTGCAGGCACTGCAGTTCGTGGTGGAGCAGGCGCACTTGGAAAACAGGACCGTCAGTATATGTGGTGAAATGGCGGGAGACCCGGGTGGCGCCGTGTTGCTCATGGCAATGGGGTTCGACGTGCTGTCGATGAACGCGACGACGCTGCTCAAGGTGAAGGCCGTAGTGCGCAGCATGACCTTTACGTCCGCAAAGGAGTTGCTTGCGCAAGTAATGGCGATGGATGACGCGCAGATGGTGCGTAGCTGCGTGGATATGGCGCTGTATAACGCCGGGGTCGATCGACTACTGCGTTCCTCTCGTAACAACTAAGCGTGTGCAGCGGTCTCTTAGTTAGTCGGAATAAACGCGCACTTGAGCGAATAATGAGCATTATTCCTACATATTTCGGGCTGTATATGCGGATAATGCGACCTTGGACAGCTTCAGGAGATGAGGCCTAACAAGGATGTACCGAGTACTGACGTCTCTAAGGATAGTTTCGTCAGGCTCATCTTAGTCTAGAGACGGTTAACCTATGTCACAGGAACTACGACCCAAGCCCTCCTTGCTGGAGACTCAAGCTCTCGAGAAGAATAAGTTTATTCTGCGAATGCCCTGCGAGTATCACGCTCACTTGACGGAGATCTCGCGCTTGAATCGGCGCAGCATGAACTCCGAGATCACCCTGCTTCTAGAGCAGCATCTCACCGAGCTTCTGGCCCGCGGCATGCAGTCGACTGTCGAGAGCCTGAATTTGAATCCCGTGCTGCCCCAGCCCGCGCATAAAGTCGTTGAGAAGTTTCAGGCGCTGTCCCTCGAGAAGAAGAAGGCGCTATTGGCATTGCTCGGTTAATGCTCTGTCCGCCGTTTCACCTTGACAAGGCCTAAGACCATAGGGGAGCATCACCGCACACGCTACGGCCATGCGCTCAAGTGTATTCCGTACTTCACCCCTAGCTAAGATCCTGTGCATGCTCACTTACCCGCAATTCGACCCCGTCGCTTTCTCCATTGGTCCTCTGTCCGTGCACTGGTACGGCATCATGTACATCATCGCCTTCGGCGGCGCGTGGCTATTAGCCCGGTATCGGGCGAGTAAGTCCCCCGGGCAATGGAATGACGAGCAGATCTCCGACCTAATCTTCTATGGTGCCCTTGGCGCAGTGCTGGGCGGCCGCGTCGGTTCGGCCCTCTTCTACAATTTCGACAAGATGCTGTCCGATCCGACCTGGGTGCTACGGGTCTGGGAGGGAGGCATGTCCTTCCATGGCGGCATACTAGGCGTCATGGCGGCTCTGTATTGGTACTCTCGTAAGCTCAACAAGCCCTATTTCGAAGTGCTCGACTTCATCGCTCCCTTAGCGCCCTTCGGGCTAGGTGCCGGGCGTTTAGGCAACTTCATTGGTGGCGAGCTATGGGGCCGGCATACCGACGTGGCGTGGGGCATGGTCTTCCCCCATGTCGATGCCCTGCCACGCCACG
The DNA here is from genome assembly GCA_002416505.1 of Gammaproteobacteria bacterium UBA5078. Lineage (GTDB taxonomy): Bacteria > Pseudomonadota > Gammaproteobacteria > Pseudomonadales > Pseudohongiellaceae > UBA5078. The sequence goes on along the minus strand of DIAM01000021.1, from coordinate 433,660 downwards.
CTTCGCAGCTCTATCAGTTCGCTCTCGAAGGAGTATTGCTCTTTAGCATAGTCTGGTGGTTCTCCTCCCGGCCACGGCCCATGTACGCGGTCTCGGGCCTGTTCGGCATCGGCTATGGCGTGCAGCGCTTCTTCGTGGAGTTCTACAGAGAGCCCGACGAGGGCATTGGCTTTGTCGCGCTAGACTGGATGACCATGGGCCAAATCCTCTCGCTGCCGATGATCTTCGCGGGCATCGTGCTCATGGTCATGGCCTATAGAAAACCCGCACAGGCCAACTCCTAAGAAACACGAATCACAGTTTTGAGTGTAAGCGAATATGAAACAGTATCTCGATCTCCTACAAAGAATCCTCGACGAAGGCGCGACTAAGGGCGACCGCACAGGCACAGGCACACGTTCGGTGTTCGGCCATCAGATGCGCTTCGACCTTAGCGCCGGTTTCCCAGTTGTCACCACTAAGAAACTGCATCTGCGCTCGATCATTATTGAGCTTCTATGGTTTTTGAGTGGCGACACCAATATTCGTTTCTTGAAAGAGAATGGCGTGTCCATCTGGGATGACTGGGCCGATGAGAAAGGGGACCTCGGACCCGTCTATGGTTTTCAATGGCGCTCGTGGCCAGGGCCCGATGGGCAATCCGTGGATCAGATTAGCAAGCTGATCGAACAGATTCGCGGCAATCCGAATTCGCGTCGTTTGATGGTAGTGGCCTATAACCCAGCCTATGTCGATCAGATGGCGCTACCGCCATGCCATTCCCTTTTTCAGTTTTATGTGGCCGATGGCAAGCTGTCCTGTCAATTGTACCAACGCTCCGCTGATACCTTCCTTGGTGTGCCATTTAACATCGCCTCCTATGCGCTGCTAACCCATATGGTGGCGCAGCAATGTGACCTAGAAGTGGGCGACTTCATCTGGACGGGTGGGGATACCCATCTTTACAGCAATCATATGGAGCAGGCAGCATTGCAGCTAACGCGAGAGCCGCTCCCCCTACCAACGCTGAAGATCAAGCGTAGGCCCGCCGATATTTTTAGTTACACATACGAAGACTTCGAAATAGTGGGCTATGAAGCGCATCCACATATCAAAGCGCCAGTGGCGGTGTAAGGAAGCTTAAGCTATGAGAATCGCTATGATATGGGGTATGTCTCGAAATAGAACTATCGGTCGTAATAACGCCCTGCCGTGGCATCTTTCCGAAGACCTCAAGTACTTCAAGCGCGTCACGATGGGCAAACCTATCATCATGGGTCGCAAGACTTGGGAGTCGATAGGGCGTCCTCTGCCGGGGCGTAGCAATATCGTGATAAGCAGAGACCCTAACTATAGTGCCGAGGGCATCAAGGTAGTGGGTACGCTCGAAGAGGCGATCTCGCTGGCCGAGAGTATTGCGCTAATAGACGGTGCCGAGGAGGTAGTGGTGATCGGCGGCGCGCAGATATACGCTTTAACGCTACCGATCGCAGATCGACTCTATATGACACAGGTTCATGCAGAAGTAGCAGGCGACGCCTTCTTCCCGCAATTCGATCTAAGCCAATGGCATGAAGTTGGCCGCGAAGACTTCTCCGCCGCCGGCCCGAACCCATATGACTATAGTTTTGTGGTGTTGGAACGGTATTAATTTCTATTGTTGCTTCTCGAGGAGTGCTCCGCTGGCCGAACCGCGTGGCGGGAGGGTGAGTGCGGGAGACGCCAAAATACTCACATCCGTGTGAAGGCTCGACGTGCGCGTCCGACCGCCATGGATGGCGGCCGTGTCGAAAATGCAGGAGCAATTTATCGACCTGGCGCCCGACGCTCCTGCACTCCCCTTCCCGCCACGAGTCTCTTGCTTAGTTTGAATTTGCAAGTTTGAGGCGTTGTTTGAGTTGTCAGGCGTTTGAGTTCAACTAGGATTTCCCTGCAAAATTTTAGACACGTACGATCAGATGTGAATCTTGCTCGTAGTTAGCGCTGGGTGCCGTATACAGGGGTTCAGGAACGTCGGGCGCCAGGACGGCGCACGTCGAGCCTGCACAGGGACGTGCGCAGTTTGGCGTTTCGGGAAACCCTGTATACGGCAGCCAGTGCGACCTACGAAGCGCGTGCCCGTATGTTCGGAGTAGAAGTTGAAAGGAGAATCTCGCGCCAAACCAAGGTGCTAGCTGGCGCGAGAGAGCGTGCAGATTAATCCAATGGGATGAACGCGAGTGCGTTGTTCGAGTTCATTGGAATGACGAGTTGGTTCTGTACCGAGTCATAGCACATCGATGCAGCCGATGGGATGCCCGTCGCGATTACTTCTGCCGCCTGGCCTGGACGAATGCGCGACACACTTCCGAAACGCACGCTACTGACATACTTCGTGTCATCGGCCATGATGACCACACCATCGTTACCGCCTTCTGCCGCATGTTCTGTCTTGATCACTTCGCCACTCGGGCTGAAGGTGATCACCGCGTTGTCGCCCACATTGACCACCACGATATTGCCCTGGTTGTCTACCGCTACGCCGTTCGGCGCTGCTAGGGGTGCACCCTCTGCGAATATGGAAGTCTGACCGCTAGGCGTAATCTTATAGATGCGCTCTGGCGCTCGTGTGTTCGACGCGTACACTGTGCCGTCCGCTGCCACGCCGATGCCATTGAGAAGATTCGCACCCTCTACCTCTACCGAGCCCATGGGGGCACCGCTCGCCAGATCGAACATGCGCACGGAGTCCAGATCCACCGCATAGAGCACGCCGTCATTGATCGCGCTGCCGAGGGGCTGGTTCAGCATCAAGCCATCGCGAGTCGCACCGATCCACTTCGACGTATGCACGCTGCCATCGGGATTAATTAGAGATACATAGCCATCGTTCTCTTCCAGTGTAGGGGAGATGCCATTATTCATCGCGAGAATGAGGTTGCGCTCGGGATCGAAGGTGCAACTCTCCGCGGTACGGAAGCTGCCATACACTTTCACATTGCTAGACATCGGTGTGGCAACACCCGCCTCGTTTATAGTACCGAGGGGCTCACCCGCCTTGAATGTTTGGGCCTGTGCGCTGCCGCAGACTGCGAGGCTGATTAGGCCGGTCAACATGAGTTTTTTCATGAACAATTCTCCTTTTTGTGTTGGCGTAAGCCGACGTGTCGTGATTGATTTTTTTGTAGACAGATGGAGCTGAGTTTCCCTAAAGACCCGATTCGTGAAGACTCTAGTTCAGGGCTTTGGAAAGAGCCTTGGAATTGCGCTGGTAGTTGTACAATTTCTGCTTCTTCTCAGGCAATTCACTGATGGCGATGGGGGTGAAGCCTTTCTCCAGGAACCAATGCGTAGTCTGGGTAGTCAGTACGATCACTCTCGACATTCCGGAACGCTTGGCATGGGCCTCTAGCGCGGTGAGTAAGTCCTGACCACGCCCGGTGTCCTGATAGTCTTTGTGAATCGCGATGCAGGCGATCTCGCCACAGTGCGCATCCATCGGATAGAGCGCCGCGCAGGCGATAATCATGCCTTCGCGCTCGATGACGAAGAAGAAGCCGATCTCGGCCTCGAGCAATTCACGCGATCGATGCACGAGCACACCTGCGTCCTCCAGAGGCGCTATCAATTCGAGCAGGCCGCCGACATCGTCGATCGTGGCGCGACGCAAGACCTCGAAACTCTCCTTCGAAACCAAGGTGCCGCTGCCGTCGCGCGTAAAGAGTTCCTCGATTAGGGCGCCGTTGCGCTCGAAGCTGATCAGGTGGCTGCGCGGCACATTCTTGCTACACGCCTTGAGCGCCGCGGTGAGCGCTTGCGCGACGCCATTGGCAGTGTTCTCCTGCTTAGATGTCACCGCGTTGAGGACGTCCTGTGCGGAGGTTGGACTAAGGGTGCTGACCATCTCACCGTCGCCATCGAGTATGCCGTCTTGCGGAATAAACATGATGAGCTTCTCGGCGTGTAGGGCGATGGCGACCTCGGTAGCGACATCTTCCGCAGATAGGTTGAAGACCTCGCCGGTGGGGGAGTAACCCAGATTGCTGAGCAGGACGATGTTGTGGGCGAGCAGATGCTGCTCGATCGCCTCTACATTGATCTTGCGCACTACGCCCGTGAGCGCGTGATCGATGCCATCGAGTACCCCTAATGGGCGTGCGGTAATATAGTTGCCGCGGGTCACCGTGATGTCTGCGCCGTGCATGGGGGAGTTGCTCAAGCCCATGGAGAAGATGGCCTCGACATCGATGCTCAAGGAGCCTACTACCTGTTTGATTATCTGCAGGCTGTCGGCATCGGTGATGCGCAGGCCCTTGTGATAGGTCGACTCGATCTTTGCGGCGTCCAGCGCGCCATTAATCTGCGGGCGCGAGCCGTGCACTAGGACGAGTTTGACGCCGAGACTATTGAGCAGATTGATGTCGTGCACGATATTGCTGAAATTCGGGTGCTCGAGCGCCTCTCCTGGCAATAACACAACGAACACCTTCTTTCTGTGTGCGTTGATGTAACTGGAGGAGTAGCGGAACCAGTCGATGTATTCGGGCAGATTTTCCATGGGCGTGAATATAGTCTATTTATTGATTGTTATGAATAATTTTATAGTTGCCCATTTTGACCGTAGCGCAGGCGTATAGGAAGCGTTAGAGGCAGTAGTGGCGAATTAGCCCCTTCAATGTCTCGATATAGGGGGCGATACGATCGAGTTCCAAGTACTCGTCGGGTTGATGGGCCTGGTCGATGTCGCCCGGTCCTAGCACGATAGTATCCATGCCGAGGCGTTGCAGGTGCGGCGCCTCTGTACCGAAGGCGACTGTCGCGGCGCTATGTCCCGTCAAGCGCTCGGCGGTTTTCACCAACTCGTTCTCGGGTGCTGTCATGAACGCGGGCAAGCCCGCAAACAGTGGCGCGATAGTGGCCTTAACGCCGAAACGCTCCGCGATTGGGTTGACGCGGCGGCGAATCTCTTCGCGTAGGGCCTCGATCTCCATGCCCGGCAGCAAGCGAATATCGAATTCAAGACGGCACTGGCCACAGATGCGATTGGGATTGTCGCCGCCATGAATGCAACCGAGGTTGAGCGTCGGGCGCGGAATGGTGAACAAGGGGTTCTGGAAACGCGCCTGCATCTCCTGACGAAAGACGATCAATTCGCCGATCACGCTATGCATCGCGTCCAGCGCATTGTGGCCTAGGTCCGGGTCAGAGGAATGGCCGCTTTGGCCGAGTAGATCGATGGACTCCATCATGATGCCTTTATGGGCATTGATGGGCCGCATGCCGGTGGGCTCGCCGATAACGGCGCAGCGCGCCCTTGGGCGACCTAGCTCCGCCAAGGTTCTCGCCCCTTGCATCGAGGTCTCCTCGTCCGCTGTGGCAAGAACGATCAGTGGCTGCTTGAAACTCACCCCCTCGAAGTCTTTTAGCGCCTCCAATATGAGTGCGAAGAAGCTCTTCATGTCGGTGCTGCCCAGGCCATAGAGGCGACCATCTTTCTGCGTGAGACGGAAGGGATTCACGTTCCATAATGCCTCGTCCAAGGGCACCGTATCGGTGTGCCCCGCGAGGACGAGCCCGCCGGGGCCGATGCCCCGCGTCGCGATTAGATTGAGTTTCTCATTGCCTTGGGTTTGCGCCGATGTGCCGGGGCTCTTAATGCGTTCACAGCTGAAGCCGCGCGCCTCGAACACCTCGGCCAGGTAGTCGATCACCGGTGTGTTGCTGATATCCAATTCGGGATTGGCCGAACTAACGCTGGGGCGCGCGATCAACGCGTCGAGGTGAGTAAAGAAATCCGGCGCGGAGGGGGTCATTTGGCCCCCATAGCGTTGCTAGCGATCAGGTCGGTCTTCGCGGCCATAATGAAGTCGTTCTCGTGTAGGCCGTTCGCCTTATGGGTCCACCACGACACGGTCACCTTGCCCCATTCTAGTAGGAGGCTAGGATGGTGATCCTCGCGCTCCGCGATCAGGCCAATCTTATGGGCGAAGGCCGCCGCCTCTTTGAAATCGGGGAAATGAAACTCGCGGCGAATCTGGTCCATGCCGTCCACACTGATCTTCTTCCAGCGTGGGATAGCGGTGAGCATCTTATTCGCGTCCTCGGGCAACATCGCGCGGGTGCCGATGGTGCAGGGTTCGCAATGCTTCTCAAAGAGTGTACGACTCATGGGTGTTCCCCTTCAGTGGCGCCAGAGGCCGCTCACAAAGATTAGAGAAAAGTTTCTAGGACACTATTGAGAAACTGCTGTCCCTTCTCGGTCGGTCGAACATGAGAGTCCTCGAACGACAATAACGCTTGGGCTTGTAGGGATGATACCTGCTTTTGGATGAGCTCGAAACCTAGTCCAGTCGCCGCCTCGAATGCCGCGGTACTAAAGCCCTCGGGCATGCGCAGCACATTGATTAGGTACTCGATGGCGATCTCGTCTTCGGGTATTGGAGCAATCTCGGCCATAAACCGGCCCTGCGCGTTGAGATAGTGCTCCGGCTGTTTCTTATTGCGAGTGCGCACTATCTGTTCTTTCTCGACTTGCGTGATCTTGCCGTGGGCGCCGGCTCCTATGCCGATATAGTCGCCGAAGCGCCAATAGTTCAAGTTATGTCGCGCCATCTTCGCGTCTCTGGCGAACGCGGAGACCTCATAGCGTGCATAGCCGTTGGATTGGAGTAGGGCGAGGCCGCTATCTTGAATTTCGATGAGCGCATCGTCCTCTGGTAATACCGGCGGGCGCTTGTAGAACTCGGTGTTCGGCTCTATGGTCAGCTGATACCAGGACAGATGTTCCGGCGCAAACGCGATGGCTGTCTGCAGGTCGCGCATGGCGTCTTTGGTTGACTGCCCGCGCAGCCCGTACATGATGTCGATATTGAGATTATCGAATCCCGCCGATCTCGCGAACTGTATGGCCGCTCTGGCGTCATCGCTGCAGTGAATGCGCCCGAGGCTATGCAGTTGCAAGTCGTCGAAGCTCTGCACGCCAATGGACAGACGATTGATGCCGGCGCGTCTGTAGGCGGAGAACTTCTCCCGTTCGGCGCTACCGGGATTCGCCTCTAGGGTGATCTCTATATCAGGCGCGAAGCCGACAATATCCTGTAAACCCTCGAGTAGGCGCAGGTATCCGGGCGCAGAGAACAGACTCGGCGTGCCGCCACCGAAGAAGATAGATCGTAGCGAGCGCCCCTGAGCGAAGGGCTGTGCATTGTGAAAGTCTTGCAGCAGCGCATCGATATACTGTGCCTCGGGCACCTCGCCACTGCTCTGGTGTGAGTTGAAATCACAGTAGGGGCATTTGCGGATGCACCATGGGATATGGACATACAGGCTTAAGGGTGGCAGTTGCAGGCGCCCCGGTCTGGGGATTAGCATCACGTGATCGATCCGCTCAGTTTCTCCCAATGGGGAAGCAATGCGCGCAAGGCTTGGCCGCGATGGCTGATGCTATTCTTGATCGAGGGTTCTAGCAGAGCCGATGCGCAGCCATGTGTGGGCACGAAGAATAGCGGGTCATATCCGAAGCCATTCTCGCCTTGTGCCTGGAACAGGATGCGACCCTCCCATGTGCCTTGACAGATATAGGGCATAGGATCTTCGGCATAGCGCATGAAGACGATGACGCATTGGAAGCGGGCGCTGCGCTCTAGCTCTGGCACATCGGCCAGCGCGCTCAGAAGCTTGCTGTTATTCTCTGCATCACTTGCGCCGACGCCCGCATAGCGTGCGGAATAGATGCCAGGTTGCCCTTTTAACGCATCGACCTCTAAGCCCGAGTCATCCGCCATGGCGGGAAGGCCACTGATATGGCTGGCATGCCTAGCCTTGATGATCGCGTTCTCGACGAAACTCAGGCCGGTTTCGTCGGCATCGTCGACGCCGAGGCTGCGCTGCGTGATGAATTCGATGTTCTGCGCGCCAAGCATCTGCTGAAACTCCCGCAGCTTTCCCGCATTGCCGGTTGCTAAAACAATTTTCTTAACCACGCTCTTTTGGCCTCTTAGCGGCTGATATGATAGATGGCAGTCTCGCCTAAGAAGTTAGGCCATGCCTTGATCATCCAACTACCCTGATGTAGGTGATCGACCACTGTGCGGGTGATGACCTTGATGTTCTTCTCTTTGCACAGTACATCGAAGTCGCGCACCGTACAGAAATGGATATTGGGCGTGTTATACCACTCGTAGGGCATAAAATTAGACACGGGCATTCTACCCTTGGTGAGCAGGTAGAGGCGCGAGCGCCAGTTGCCGAAATTCGGAAACGTCACAATGCAGTTCTTACCGATGCGCAGCATCTCGTCGATGATCACGTCGGGGTAGCTGACTGCTTGAAGTGTCTGCGTCAGCAGGACGGTATCGAAACTCTTGTCCTTGAAATTCTGCAGGCTCTTATTCAAGTCCTGCTCGATGACATTGACGCCCTTGGCGAGGCAGGCAGAAATATTGGCCTCGGCGATCTCGAGACCGATCTCCGCAACGCCCTTATTAGTCTTGAGGAACTCCAACAAGCTGCCATCGCCACAGCCGAGGTCGAGAACGCGGCTGCCGGGGGCAATCCAGTTTTGAATAATGTCTAGATCGGGGCGCATCACGCATTCACCTCGTCGCTCACGCGATTCAAATAAGTGCTGAAGGCTTCCAAGTAACGCGGCACAGGCAGCAGGAAGGCATCGTGGCCTTGGTCGGCCTCAATTTCAAGATAGCTCACCTGCTTGCCAGCCTCGAGCAGCGCATCGACGATCTCCCGAGAGCGCTCTGGCGGGAAGCGCCAGTCCGAGCTGAATGACATCAGCAGGAAGCGGCAACTGCTCTTTGCGAAGGCGGCACTGAGCTTGCCCTCGTAGTCGACGGTCGGGTCGAAATAGTCTAAGGCCTTGGTCATCAGCAGATAGGTGTTGGCATCGAAGTGTTCTGAGAAACGCTCGCCTTGATAGTGCAGATAGCTCTCGACTTGGAAATCCACGTTGAGACCGAAGCTCAGTTTGCCGGTGCGCAGGTCTCTGCCGAAGTTGCCCGCGATCGGCTCGTTGGCGAGCGCCTCTGCGGCCTTGCCAAACTTGTCCCGCATCGCGCTATCGGAAAGATAGGTGATATGCCCCACCATGCGTGCCAGCATCACACCCTTCTTAGGGTAGGTGCCGTGCTCGAGATAACGCCCATTGTGGAAGAACGGGTCTGCCGTAATCGACTGGCGAGCCACTTCGTTGAAGGCGATATTCTGTGCGGAAAGCTTAGGAGCCACGGCGATCATGATCGCATTGCGCAGGCGCTCCGGGTAGCTGATGCTCCAGCGCATGACCTGCATCCCACCGAGGCTGCCACCGATGACAGCGGCCCACTGCGCAATGCCTAGTCGGTCCATTAGGCGTACCTGGCTATTGACCCAGTCCCGGACGGTGACCACGGGAAAATCGGGACCATAGTAAGTGCCGGTTTCGGGGTTGATCGAGGTTGGGCCGGTGCTGCCCGCGCAGCCGCCGAGATTATTCAGGCAGACCACGAAAAACTTATTGGTGTCGATTGGTTTGCCTGGTCCGATGCAGTTATCCCACCAACCGGGCTTGGACTCGTCTTCGCTGTGAAAGCCGGCAGCGTGGTGATCGCCACTGAGTGCATGGCAGATCAATACCGCATTCGACTTCGCCTCGTTGAGCGTGCCATAGGTCTCGATCATCAAGTCATAGCTGTTGATGGTCTTGCCACTGCGCAGCAGCAAGGGGTCGTCGAAATGCAGGCATTGCGGCGCGACGATTCCTACAGAATTTTCGGGGATGGTCTTTGGCATATCAGGTTCTTGCGGCTTCCGTATTGATAGCGTTGCGAGGTGGGCAGTCTATTCCTAGCGCCGCCGGAATACATTGGGGACGCTCGATCTTTATACGCTTCAGCCTACTGTTCTCTCCGCTCATGATAGTAACCCTGTCCTGGGGTACTTTGAATTGTTTCGCTAAGTACTTTACTAGATGTCGATTGGCCTTCCCATCCACTGGCGCTGCAGTGATGCGAATTTTCAGCTGGCCCTCGCCTAAACTTGTAAACTCGTCCTTCGCCGCCTTGGGTTGGAGCCGACAGCAAAGAATGAGATCTTCGCCCTGCCAGCTTATGCTCGCCTCATGCGGTGCAGACACCGCGCGTCAAATCCCCAGCACCACTCGCGGGTTTATCCCCACCGGGTCGATCAGGATGACGCGAATAACTTGCAGCGTGAGAAACACAAAGATCGGCGACAAGTCTAGCCCCCCCATCGAGGGCAGTAAGCGGCGGAAGGGCTCCATAATCGGTTCGGTGAGCTGACGCACTAGGACGAGGCCGGGGTGAGTGCTGAAGGGCGCTATGAAGCTGGACACGATAGAGATGATCATCGCCCAGAAATAGATATTCATGATGAAGGATAGCAGGCCGACGCTCGACCAGCTGATCACCAAGCCGACACTAGGGATGGAGAAACCGCTAAAGACGATGAGCAGTGCAGTGGCGATGCATTGGGCCAGCAATGCGAGTGCTAAAGACGCGAAATCCAGGCCTTTGTAGCCCGGAATAAAACGACGGAATAGCCTTACGCCTGGGTCGGTGACCTTCACGATAGCCTGAGTGAAGGGATTGTAAAAATCTGCGCGTGCTACCTGCAACATAAACCTAAGCAGTACGGCGAGCACGAATAGGCCGCCCAGTGTGCTTACGACTAGATATCCAACGCTTCCTAAAGAACCCATCTTAGTCTCTCTCTGTTAGTAATGACTGCCCCGGTAGAGTGCCTCGATCGGGAAATCCCGATCAATCTGCCAGCTCGATAGAGCGTTGCTGCGCAGCGCGCAGCGCGTGCTCTACTAATTCGCGAAAGCCTGCCTTCTCGAAAGACTTAATCGCCGCTTCGGTCGTGCCGCCAGGGGAGGTGACTCGGCGCCGCAGTTCATCCGGAGCCACATCGCTGGCCGCGGCTAGCTTAGCGGCGCCCAGCGCGGTCTGAATGGTAAAGCTGCGGGCCATCTCGGCGTTTAAACCCATCTTCACCGCCGCGCTCTCCATCGCCTCCATCATAAGGAAGAAATAGGCAGGCCCGCTGCCGGATAGGGCGGTGACGGCGTTGATGGCATCTTCGCTGTCGAGCCAACTGCAGATGCCTACCGCCGAGAGTATCGTCTCGGCTAGGGCGGCTTGCGTGGCACTGGTGTTGGCATTGGCGAACAAGCCTGTCGCGCCCTCGGACACAAGTGCCGGGGTATTGGGCATGCAGCGCACGATGGCCTGCTGCGTGCCTAGCCAAGCCTCGAATTTGTGCAGCGGAATGCCGGCTGCGATGGAGATGATGACGCTGCCGGTGGTGCTAAGCAGTGGCTTAAGCGTGCTACAGACCTGCTCCATCACTTGCGGCTTCACCGCGAGGACGATCACATCGGCCGTTTTCACGATCTCTTCCAACGTGCCGGTGCGGATGCCGCACTCTGTGCGCAGCTGGCTAAGCTTGTCCGAGTCGATGTCATAGGCGGCGATATTGCCTGGTGTGCCGCCCTTATTGAGCAAGCCCATGATCAGGCTGGTCGCCATATTGCCGGCGCCAATGAATGCTATCTTGCTGTTATTCAAAGCTTTTCCTCGTGAATTGCAGCTGTTTCTGCAAGTGCGTCAGTTCGAGCGCTATTCTAGCGTAAGTCATTGCTTACACGCACCCCATGTTGCCTGGAAGTATCGCAAATACAGTGCTCGCGGGGCCTGCGACATTTAGTCGCATTGTGCGCTATCCGTGAAGCTCTAGACTAGACGGTCCTCTATCTACAGGATCGCCAGCATGCTTACCCTCCCGACCCGAAAACTCCTCACCCTCGAGATCGCACTAATTCTCTCCAGCCTCGCTGCAGGGGCCGTGCAGGCAGCGGACCAGGCGCCACTGGAAGAGCTTGTGGTGTGGGGGCAGCAGACCAATGAGCGCGCGGCTAGCTCACACCCGAGCAGTCTTCTCACCCAGCAGGATCTAGTGAGCATCAATGTCGCCACTACAGAGGATGTGGTCAAGTTCGAGCCTAGTTTGGTGATTCGCCGGCGTTTCATCGGCGACTCCAATGGCACCATGGGCATGCGTGGCTCGAATATGTTCCAGACCTCACGCTCGATGGTATTCGCGGACGGCGTGCCTTTGCACTACCTACTGCAGTCGCGCTGGAATGGCGCGCCGCGCTGGACCATGGTCTCCGCTAGCGAGATCGCACAAGTGGAGGTGCTCTACGGCCCCTTCTCCGCCGAGTTCAGTGGTAACGCTATGGGCGGCGTCGTGCTCATCGAGTCCGCGATCCCGCAGGAGCGTGAATTCCACTTCGATAGCTCCTACTTCTCACAGAGCTTCGATGCCTATGGCTTCGACGAGACGGTGAATGGCCACAAGCAGTTCTTCTCCTATGGCGACAAGTTTGGCGATACCAGTGTCTATTTTTCCTATAACCGCCTCGACAGTGAGTCTCAGCCGCAGACGTTCTACTACGGAGGTTCGACCTCTTCTACGACTCCTACTAGTGTCACCGGGGCGATCGTCGATAACGACGAGCGCTCCACCTCTCGCCTCTGGTTTGGCGACACGGGTGTGCAAGATACGCTGACAGAGAACTATAAGGTGAAGATCGGTCGAGACTTCGGGCAGTGGCAGGCGTTGCTGAATGTCGCCTACGAGGATCGCTTCAACGGGTCCAACTCGCCCAACACCTATTTGCAGAACGGCAGTGGCGGGAATGTCTGGAGCGGCAATGTCATTCAAAATGGCACGAAGTTCAATGTGCCCACGTCACGCCTCGGCGTATCGGAGCAGGAACGCGACAGTCTCTCGCTGGGCCTGCGTCTGCGCGGCCCCGTTGCAGAGGGCGTGGTGTTCGAGGCTAACCTCAATCAGTTCGAAGTGCTACGAGATCAGAGCCGTTCCTCTTTGTCCAATCCCAACGACGCGGCCTATACCCAAGCGGGTCAGGTTAACGACTTTGGCGATACGGGTTGGAGCAGTGCCGAGGCTAAGCTGTTCTTCAACGACCTCGGCATGGAGGGCGTAGGCTTGATCGTTGGCGCCCGTCACGACGCCTATGAGCTCAACATGGATGTCTACGATTCGATGAATTATCGGGCGGCGAGTTTTGCGAATTACACCAGCCGAAGCGGTGGAGAGACGCAGATGGATGCCCTGTTCGCACAGATGAACTGGGATATCAATGCGCAATGGGACTTAGCCCTGGGCATGCGTTGGGAGTCATTCTCAAGCGATAATGGTTATTTCTCCGCTGACGATGCGGCAACCCCCGCATTTGACTTAGTGTCGGTACCCTCGAGCTCGCGCAAGGAATTCTCGCCGAAGTTCTCTGTAGCGTATCAGCCCACGGAGCAATGGCGCTTCGCCTACGCGCTCGGCCAGGCCTACCGCTTCCCAATCGTAGAGGAACTGTTTAGCCAGTACTCCGCCTATAATGCCATCAGCGTGGCGAACCCAGAGCTACAGCCCGAAAATGGCCTGCACCATAATTTCATGATCGAAAGACAGATCGAGGGCGGCTCCTTACGCGTCAATCTCTTCCAGGAGACGATCAAGGACGTGGTCGAATCTCAGTCGGAGAATCTCCCCGGCGGACTTTCGGTGCGCACCTTTATTCCTATCGATGAGACGCAGACTCAAGGCGTGGAATTCATTGCGAATCTGGACAGCTTTGTCATCGCCGGTCTCGACGTGCGATTCAATATGGTCTATACCGATTCGGAGATCGTGAAGAATCGTCCCGACCCTACTATAGAAGGTAATGTCTATCCGCGCATGCCGCAGTGGCGTGGCAATCTGCTGATGACCTACCACCTAAGCTCGCAATGGGATGCCGGTTTGAATTATCAATACGCTAGTGATAGTTTTGGCCGCAACGACAACACCGACCGCGAGGATGGTGTGTACGGGGCTCAAGATGGCTTTAGCCGTTTAGGCCTCAAGACCACTTATAATTTCACTAGCGGAGTAGCGCTAGGCTTAGGCATCGACAATATAAGCAACGAGGTTGCCTATGTTGCCCATCCTTGGCCAGGCCGAACCATTTATGCGAATCTTTCCTATGACTTCTAGAGCCTTTGCGTTGCTAGCACTATTCGCGTGGGGATTTGCCGCGCAGAGTGCTAGCGCCGAGAGTTGTGCTGAACTACGCGAACTCCATGGTGCGGATATTGTGTCTGTGCATTGCGGCGGCGCACCTAGCGCGAGCTTCGATGCGCAGGGCCGGCTTTGGGTTGCCTTCGTGCAGAACAAGCACGTCTATGTTAGCCACTCCGACGATAAAGGCGCCAGTTATTCCACTCCAGTTCGAGTGAACGAGGAGGCCGAGGACACGGAGTTCAATGGCGAGAATCGCCCGAAGATCATCGTCGCGCCACAGGGCGAGGTGATGTTGTCCTGGACGACTAAGACCTCGTCTAACTTTACCGGACTCATCCGCTTCTCCCGCTCCATCGATGGCGGCAAGACATTCGAAGTGCCACGAACTGTGAACGACGACGGGCTGACTACGGGCCATCGCTTCGACAGCCTGTTCCTTAGCGCCTCGGGCAATCTCTATCTCACTTGGATCGATAAGCGCGATATGGAGGCTAGCCTAGCGATTGGCGATGCCTATCCAGGCGCCGCAATTTACTACGCCGTGTCGAAGGATTTCGGCAAGACTTTTAGTTCTAACTATGCAGTCTCTCAGAACAGCTGCGAGTGTTGCCGTATCGCCATGGCGCCACAGGGCGATGACAATGTCGCGATCCTGTGGCGGCAGATCTACGATAGTCAGATTCGTGACCATGCAGTTGCTGTCTTAGGCCCAGAAGGAGAAGTTAGTGGCCTAGATCGCGCTACTGTAGACGATTGGTATATCGATGCCTGCCCCCATCACGGGCCTAGCATGGTGCAAGCACAGGACGCCGATCAATATCATATGGCATGGTTCAGTGCCGGTGACCTGCATAAGGGCATTTATTATGCGCGTTACGACTTAGGGCAAGCCGACTCAAATCAACTCATCGAAGTAGACGCTACACCAGGTGCCGGACATCCCTCACTAGCACAACATGGTGATGAGTTGCTGCTGGCATGGAAGGGCTTTAATGGTGTTGCAACTCAGTTGCAAGTGATGAGCTCGAAAGATGACGGCAAGTCTTGGTCTCCAGTGCAGACAGTGTTCAATACCGAACAGGCGAGTGACCACCCGCTGCTGATAAGCGATGGCAAAGCCATCTATCTGAGCTGGTCTACCGCCGAGTTTGGCTATGTGTTTGAGGAGTTGAGTCATGACAATTAAGCGTACTTCGACCCTGTGTCGTTTTCTGCCAAAGGCGCTGCTCGTCGGCGTCGCTATAGTGAGTGCGGCAGGCGCTTCGTTCGCCGCACACGCCGACAATATCGAGAACTTCGGCACGCAGAGTTTCGCGCAGATTAAATCCGCATACGAGGGTAAGCCCTTCGTGGTGAGCCTATGGTCAATCGACTGTGCGCCCTGTCGCGTCGAGTTGAAGATGCTGGGTGAGCTGAAGAAGAATGATCCTGACTTCGCCTTGGTGGTGATCTCCACAGATTCGATAGAAAACCGTGAAGAGGCTGCAGATATTCTAGACAGCTACGAGTTGGCTGGTATCAAGACATGGATGTTCGCTGATGCTTTCGTCGAGAGACTTCGCTATAGCGTAGATCCACTCTGGCACGGCGAGTTACCGCGTAGTTATTTCTTCAAGGCTGATCATAGTTTCGAATCTCACAGCGGCATACTTACGCGCGAACAAATAGGTAAATATTTTCCTAGCATCGAGCAATAAGCCTTTCTGCATTTAGTAGGTAAAAAAATTCGAAGCATAAAAAAGGGGCTCATGTAGAGCCCCTTTTTTTCATCCCACTTAGACTTCAGTGGGGTGACGATCTGCTGGTTTAGAAATCATAAACCATGCGTGCATAGATCGAACGACCCATCGGATCCTGCAACTCACCCATTACTCCGGCAAAATCTGGAGTACGTTGAGCCTGTCGATCGAACAGGTTACGCGAACCAACGCTGAGCGCCATCTCCCCGCCCATCAACTCAAAACCTTGATACGTGTAAGCTAAATCAAAATCGGTCCAAGCTTTGATCTCACCGCCAACGATACTAGGGTTAGGGTTGGTGTTCGCGAAGCGATTGATTACGGGAATATAGTTCGTGCCATCCCAGTCCATCGCACTCAGGTAGTGAAGCGTGCCACTTACTGCATGGTTGCCCATATTCCAGCCCAAGCGCAGGTTGGCCTTGATCTGTGGTACTGCAGGCGCAGTTGCGGTTAGTCGGTTAGTCGCGCCTACAGCTTCTTCCACTGGGCTATCGACGTCGTCCTGGAACTGGAACGAGTCCATGTAGGTTGCTTGTAGGCTAACGCGGAAGTTGCCCCAATCAGCCATGCTGAAGCGGTAGTTGGCTTGAACATCATAGGCCGTTACCTTCACGCTCTCCGCGTTTACACTACCTGGAGATGTGACCTGCAGAATAGTACCCAGGTCATTCGGATCGCGGATGATCTCTGGGTTGCTCAGGCCACTTGCCAGCCATGCTTGCAATTGTGCCATCGAGGGCTGGTTAGCCGCGCCAGAGCCGCTGCCGGAGAAGCCGGACCATGCCTGGAAGTTCGCGAAATCATTATTCATGATCTGCTGACCGGAGATGCCTACGATACGGTTTTCGAAGTCAGTCTCGTTCCAGGTAACCGATATATCGAAGGAATCGAAACTCAGATCGAAACCTAACTGCTTCGAGGTTGAAAACTCGTTCTCTAGAGCCGGATTGCCACCTGAACAAGCCGTGGTGAACGCCGAAAATGGTGAGAAGCGGTCAGTTACTGTGGACAGGCCACAGCTGACAGGATCCAATAGTTGCTGTAGCGATGGCGCAATGAACGCGTCACCGGTCGTAGCACGCAGTGCTAGCCAGTCAGTTGGAGCCCATGTAACGCCGACCTTCGGGTCAGTCGATTTCTGACCGGTACTAAAGTCCTCTGTACGCACCGCGGCCTCAACTTCTACGTTAGGCAGTACTGGGATCGCCAACTCGACGAAGTAAGCTGTCACATCTCGGCTGCCGGTGGTGATTTCCTCAGGAAAGGGGCTGCCGATCCAGGTATCGCCACGCAATTCGACAATAGAAGGTGTGTTGGTGTACTTGTCTTCGCGACGCTGGAAACCAATGGCTGCGCCGATTGGTCCGCCGGGTAATTCGAAGTCACCCAATGGCACTTCGCCGTTGAGAATGATGTCTATCGTATTCAGCCAGTCCTCGTTCATCTCCTTATCGCGGGCTGCGATAGCGTTCATCACGTCTACACTGTTGTTGGTCGACTGGTCCACGACGAAGAATGGGTTATAGCAGGCATCGCGATCGTTGACGACGTCGCAGCGAACACCCTGCTTCATGGCTTCGATGTCGTAATTCTGATTCGATGTGAAGCGATAAGTTCGCTTGCTTCGGGCATAAGCCGCCGTGCCTTCCCAACCTTCTAAGAACGGAACCCTGAAATCTGCCTGTAAGAGCATGCGGTTGCTAATATCGGCACTGCCGGATGTGTTGTCGCCGTCTGCAGTGTTCCCAGTTGGCTGAGTGTGGGTCTTGTTGATCGGGCGCAGAGTGCGGGCTCTGACGTCTTCGTGCAGTAACACACCATTAGGGGTAGTACCGGAGACGAGGTAGTCCATCAGGCCATCGTTGTTGACGTCCATTGTGCCGCGGTCAGGAATGCCATCGCCGTTGGTGTCGACACCATACAGCTGCTGGCCTGCAGCGTTTGCCGCCAGGAATGGGTTGCCCGGTTGTTCGCCGCGAATGGCGCCCAGCTCGCCGATGCGCGAGTTACCAGGATTCGAGGTCGAGGTATAGGACACTTCGTGCAGACGCGAACTGAACGCCTGGAAGCGCAGTGTTAGGTCGTCGCTGGCGTCCCAGGTGGCATTGACGAATACAGAGGCAGTATCTGTTGGTTCGCGATAGCTGCGGGTATCGCCGTAGTCGAAGTAGCAGGTGCCGCCAAACAGCATGCCGTAGGGGTTATTGGCAACATCGACTTGGTAGGATTGGCGCTCGGAAGCGGGGGCACAGTTAGGATCGGGTCTGTTGGCTGAAGCTCCGGTGTATTGACCGGAGGCGTCACGCACGGGCTGTACCCAGTTGCCGGGAGAGTTGGAGGAATAGTTCAAACCGGCTTGCGCTAGGTCGGGACGCTCGTCCCAGCCTAGGCGGCTGTTGGTCTTATACTGGCCAGCAAGCACCACGTCTACGTCACCGATATCGCCGCCCCATAGGAACTGCGCGGATTGTTCGTCGTAGTCGCCACGAGAATCTTGCTCGCCATAGACTTCAACCTTCGCGCCATCATAGGAGGAATAGGGTACAAAGTTGACCACGCCGGCCACGGCCTCGTTACCATATAGGGCCGCCGCGCCGTCCGCCACGATGTCGATGCGCTGAATAGCGATAGTGGGCAGCATCGCGTTGACGTTGCTATTCACTATGCGCTTGCCGTCGAGCAAGGTCAGAGTAGAGCGTGAACCGAGGCCGCGTAGGTCAATGCTGGAGGTGCGTGAGCTAGTGCCTTGGATGGTGTTCGTAATGGAGGATGAAGGTCCACCAACAAACGACATGTTCTGGATGACTTCGCCAAGGTTTAAGGTGCCCTCATCTTTCAAGTCATCAGCGCTGAGCTGAGTGATTTGGGAGGCCTGAGTAAAGCCCTCGCTGCGACGTATATAGGAGCCGGTTACAACTACCTCTTCGACGTCTGGTTCTTGTGCAAAGCTGGGGGTGGCGAGTGGAAGTAGGGATATAGATATAGCGGCGCACAGCAAGCTGCGCTGATAAGGAATTGATCTTCGCATCATTCTCTCCGTTGTTCTTATGATTATTTGTTCAGTTTTATTTTTTATTTTTAACAAATACAACAAGTTAGAGTTCACTAGCGGTACGGTGTAGGGGCCCGTTCCGCTCGACTAACTAAGCTTGTTAAACAGAAGAATTGGAACGACTTAGCTGTGATAAACTAAATTAACATTCCAGTTCAAAAGCGCGAGTTTTTGGCTCAATTAGAACCATATCAAAACTATTTGTGACAAGGAAGCGTTAAATTGTTGCAATTGACTACAATTAGGCAAGAGTCTAGCGGGAAGGGTTTTACGAAGTTACTGGAATAAATCTGTTAAATATCAGTGCAGTATAAAATTATAGCCCGCGTATTATGTGGGTGGCTTGTGTCTAAACAACCAGAAATCGCTAGGAATATCCTTATGTGTGTAGTTCAATATCTAAGCATATTGTCACGCATAGGAGAGTTCTTAGCTTACCTATAGGAGAGTCGCTCATGAAGATGGGAATGAGACAGATACTTACAAGCTTGCTCCTTGCAATCGTGGCCTTTGCCGCGAGTGCGCAGGAACCGATAGTCATCGAAGACTTAAGCCCTGCTCAGCTGCGTGCCGAGATCAAGAAGGTGCAAACTGAGTTCTACCGGGTTTTCAACGCCTCGGTAGCCCCTGACAGCAAAATGACGATCGTCTGCCACGAATACCTACCCACTGGTTCCAATATAAAGCGTGAGGCTTGCGAGCCACAGTTCGTGATCGATCGACGCGCTGGCAATGCCGCGGACTCACAGTTCCAAGTCGACGAGCTCCTTAGTAACGCTGCCTTGCAGCAAGAATTGTCAGGAGAGTTCACCGAACTTACGGCGGCGATGAATAAGTTGGCCGCCGAGAATCAATATTTCAAGGAGCTAAACTCGGTCTTGGCGATGTTGCGCGAGCGGCTAGAGGAGATCACTTAATAAGGTTTATCGCTCAAAGTTCTACTTCGCTATTCCAGAAAGGCGTTCTATTGTCCTAGAGTTTTGCGTCATACTCATGCCTTGTTGATTCGCGCACTTCCTAGCTGCTGCCCGATGCAGTGAGCGAGCTCCCCAGTGTTGGGGGTGTAGTGGGTCGCAACAAGGAGCTAAGCTGTGCCTAAATCCCACTCAGATCTACGTCCGCTAAATTTCTTGCGCCCCGGCGCGCTCTCCTCCGAGCACAATGTAGATCAAGGAGCGCAGTTAAAAGTGAAGCACGGCTTGATTGTGGAAGACTTACCCGACGCTCGGGACTGGCTGATCGCAGTCATGTCCAATGCATTCCCCAATATTCGCATCGACACTGCCGGCAGCCTTGCCGCAGCGCGCGCTTGCATTACCGCGCAGACCCCAGATGTCGCGCTGATCGACATAGGCTTGCCGGACGGCTCGGGCATTGACCTGATCGGGGAGTTGAATCGAGATCACCCCCAGATTATGTCGATCGTTACGAGCGTCTTCGACGACGACACCCATCTGTTCGCCGCCTTAGGCGCCGGGGCCTCCGGCTATCTATTGAAGGATCAGAGTCGCGATGACCTCACCGAGATGTTGCAGCGCATCGCGCAAGGGCAACCGCCCCTCTCTCCGGCCATTGCGCGACGCCTTCTGGGGTTTTTCGGACCTAAGGAAGAGGTGGACGATACCCATCTCACTAGTCGCGAACGCGACGTCTTGGCGCTGATAGGCAAAGGCTATACCACCGCTAAGGTTGCCGAATACCTCAATATTACCCGCAATACCGCCTCGGGTTATGTCAAAGTAATCTACCGCAAACTCAATATATCCAGCCGCGCCGAGGCGGCGCTTGAGGCCTCGCGTCGTGGCATCATCTCGGCCAGCGCAAGCTAAACCTCCACGGGCGAGCTAGCGCAGGCTTGACAAAAATCCCGCAATGCACACTAATCAGGGGCTATGTTTAGCCAGTTCTGCTCATGGGAGATATCAAGTGAAAATGCGTCCTCGTTTGTCCCTGTTCTGTGTGCCCTTGCTGATGGGCAGTCTTTGTGTGCATGCGGCGGAGTCCGATTGGGCTGCCATCAATGAGGAGACTCTCGAGCATTTTCAAGCGATGGTGCGCCTCGATACGGCCGATCCACCCGGACGCGAGATCGATCTGACCCAGTACATCACCCGCATTCTAGATGCCGAGGGAATCGAGTACGAGGTCTTCGCATTGGAGGAGAATCGTCCCAATATCGTGGCGCGGATTCGAGGCAATGGCAGTAAGCGGCCATTGTTGCTCATGGCACACCAGGACACGGTGAATGTCGATGCGAGTAAGTGGACGTTCCCGCCCCACAGCGCGGCGCGCGATAGTGGTTGGATATATGGCCGTGGCACAGTCGATGACAAGGATAATCTCGTGGCTGCCTTGATGAGCATGGTGCTGCTCAAGCGCCAGAACGTCGCACTCGACCGCGACGTAATCTTGCTCGCCGAATCTGGCGAGGAGGGCTCCACGCAGATCGGCATTCAGTACATCGTGGACGAGCATTTTGATTCCATAGAGGCCGAATTCTGTTTGGCAGAAGGCGCCAGTGTGGTGCGCCAAAACGGGGAGGTCTTCTATGCCTCTGTGCAGACTGTAGAGAAGCTGCCGCGTGCGATGACGCTCACGAGTAATGGCATCGCTGGGCATGGTTCCGTACCCCTACAGAGCAACGCGATAGTATCCTTGTCGCGCGCGGTGGCCACGATAGCCGACTGGCAGCCTCCCGTACGCCTGAGTGATACCACGACTTCCTATTTTTCTAAGCTAGCCGGGATCTCCGAGCCCGAGGCCGCCGCTCGTTATCGCGCCCTACTAAACCCCAATTCGCCCGCCGGAATCGAGGCGATCGCCTACATGAAGCGCTACGAGCCGCGCAACGCCGCGGTGCTGTTTAGCACTATCTCTCCCAACATCGTCGATGGTGGCTATCGCGTGAATGTAATTCCTTCAGACGCGAACGCGACCTTAGATGTGCGCCTACTCCCCGACGAGGATGCCCCACAGTTTCTGGAACTCGTACGCGCGGCAATTGGCGACCCTGCGGTGAATGTACAGTGGGCGGCGCGCAATGAGCGTCCAGGAGCATCCACTTCCTTAGACACCGAGGCCTATCGCACGATCGAGGCAGTCTATGGTGAGCTCTACGACGCCCCTGTGTTACCTGTTATGAGTACCGGTGCAACCGACATGGCATACCTACGCGCTCGCGGCATTCAATGTTATGGCATAGGCCCTGGCATCGATGCAGAAGACGGGCCACTAGGCTATGGTGCGCACAGCGATCAGGAGCGTATCATCGAGACCGAGCTGTATCGTTTCGTGCAAGCCCACTATGAGATAGTAGAGCGCTTAGCATCTGCGCAGTGATGTCACAATAATTGGGAGAGAAATATGCCCGGCCAATACCCGGATCGCATCAGGCAGCTGCCTCTGTTCGACGGACGCTTCGATGCGCATAAACTGGAAGCGCAGGGGGCGGATGTCTTATTTGCTTCCTACCCTGCGGGAACATCGATACCCGCCCACAGTCATGATAGCGATAATTATGGCGTGATCACCCGTGGCGAATTGATACTGACCAAGGCTGGGGTGACGCAGCGTTTCGGTGTGGGCGATTGGTATCATGTGGCCGCCCACGAGGAGCATGAGGCGCGCTTCGAGCTGGCCACCGACGAGGTTGAGTTCTGGTTTGCCGTAGACTAATAGTCCGGTGAGGCATCCGCATTGCCCGTATTCTTGCGAGTGATAGGTAGCTCTAGGAGTAGCAAATTTCTCGAGCTACTCAGTGTGGCGTGCATCACGCGTAGACGCTTCTGTAACACCGGCAACACCGCGAACTCACTATAGGCGTTCTCCGCTCGTGCATCATGTTGTACCGCTATACTGAGCGTAGAGTTATCGTCATTCCAGCTCATGGCGACACGTAGTCGCTCTACTCTTTCCAAGCGCAGGCAGGCGCCCATAAGCTCGCGCATTAACATGCGCAGTCCTAATGTGGTGGTGCTCTGACAGGCTATATCGTCGAGCGAGCTGTCCAGATCCCAATCGATATCCTTGCCTAAGGCCTGAGCGCGGCCGAACTGCTCGGCTAGGCTATCTGCCAAAACCGCGGACAAGGCTTGCGATGAGCTAAGCACGCGGCTGACGATGTCACGCAGGTCCTGCAGCGCAGTACGCGCGAGATCTTGCGCTTCGCCCTTCTCGCTCTGATAGACCAAGGATAATAGTCGCGCACCTAAGTCGTCGTGGAGGTCGCGATACACAAGCTCGCGCTCTGCCTCCACGCGTTGTTCGCGCTCTAGCCTCTCCTGTTCTAGGTAAAGTTGACGAATGCGTTGCTCACTCTCCTCGAGTCGTCCTTGTAGCACCGCGTTAGCGACGCCGAGTTCGCGAGCAGAGCTGAGAAAGACCCGCACGCCGTTCCACGCGAGTATCAACAACATGATCGGTTGCGTGATATAGGACAGCGGGGTATCCCAGCGCCAGCGTTCGGTATTGCTGCCGGTAAACAGGGTCACATCGTGGAGCACCGCGAGCAGCATTATGGCGAGGCCGACGACCACCCAGTAGAGCGCCGCACTATGTCGATGGGGGCTGCGCAGCAAACGCACGATGAGGAAAATAAACAACAATTGGCAGAGTATCTGGCCGGTATTACCGATCGTCACTATCATGGGGTTCGGTACAAGCGCGAGAATAAGCGCGTGCGACAATGGGATAAGCGCCAAGAGATCGAGGCGTAGATTTTTACCTCCCAGATAGAAGCGGTCGATAAACGCTAGCAAGGCCGTGGCACCCGCGACTACCGCCCAGTGCACTACCCGTAATCCAGAGAACTCTCCGGAGGGTATGGTCGGTAGGATGATATAGAGCAATGGTAGGGACCATATGGCACTCATTAAGGTTAGTAAGAGCCAGCTGCGTTGGCGCATCTTTATCCAGATGAACAGGCTCAGTAGGCCAGTGAAGAGCAGTGCCGCCAGGCTTATCTGGACGAGCGTAATCTGCACAAAGTAGCTGATGCGATACCAGGGCCGTAGGGAAGACTCGGTGCCGATAATGACGGGGCTCATCACCCCATAGGCCGGTTCGGAGAGGAGGCGGATATACAGATAGCGCGGCGCGGAAGTCTGCGTAAGCGCATCGTGCATCGATAATAAAATGGGTCTGTTCCAATTGCGTTGCAGCCTCGCCTCGATAGGCTCTGAGACTGGCCCTCCGCTGCCGATGAAGCGATCGTCTAACCATATCTCGACATTTAATATATGGCGCAGCATTAGAATGTGATCCCATTGCCTGCGCTGCAGATCCTCCGGCAGCGTGATGCGATACCACGCCGTGCGTGTATCTTTTGGGTGAGCGGGGTCTATGGACCAAGAGCGCGGCAGAAAAGTCTGTCGCCATAGCGCAAGCTCCAATGGCGGCGTTGCGGAGTCCACAACCAAGATCTCTGCCTCGGTAATGAACTCGTAGTCTGCGAAGCTCGGCAGGCTAAAACTCAGCACATAAGCAAGAACTATCAATCCCAGAGTTCGCCTCATCGCTCTGCCTCCGTGGCAAAGGGGAGTACGAAAAGCAAAGAGGTACCGCCATCGGCTGGCGAGAGAATCGTGACTCGGCCGCCGAGTTCCTCGAGGCGATGACGCATATTCGCCAAGCCTCTGCCGGGCGGTCTGGCGGGATCGATACCCACGCCATTGTCGTTGACGCAGTAGTGCAGCTCCTGCGGCGCGCTATCGCTCAAGTAAAAACTAATCGCCACCCCACTCGCATTAGCGTGCTTAAAAAGATTACTGATAGCCTCTCTTAGCGTGCGCGCCAGCGCGGATTCCTGTCGAGCATTGAGCGTGAAATCCTCCAATTGCGGCGCCACCTGCCAGACGAGTTGCAGGCCTACCTGATCGCAACGGGTCTGCACCTCGGCGAATACATCCGCCAATATATGTGGGACGGCGCGATGCTGTTCCGGCTGCAGCCTCTGCGTGTCCTTGAGTTCGGCGAGGGCGGCCCGTGCCAGATCGGCTGTCTCCGGTGCGGGGGCGCGGTAGATCAACTGCAGTAGTTTGTCGTTGAGATCCTCATGAATCGATTTGTAAATATTGCGACGCTCGCGTAGTGCCGCGGTATTCACGGCGTCTTGGGTCAATAGACGGTAGCGGTCTTCAAGCTCGTGTTCGGCCTCACGCACCCGACTATCGAGCGTGGCATTGAGCACGCTCAGCTGCAGTTGATTGTTGACGTGTCTGGCCACTAGGAAGTATAGGGCCAAAATCACTGCGATCATTTGTGCGAAGGGACTCAGCAGGAGTGTTTGTTCCAGTTGCCAATGACGTAGGCCCGCGAGGCTGTCCAGTAGTCCACAAAGTCCGAGTATGAGAACGCCGAGCAGAAGGCTAATTTTCGGGCTTCGCGTAGATCGAATGTGTTGGCCTAGCTTAACAATCGCGCTGGCCGTTAGCAGGAAGAACAGCACACTTAGTAGCACCGTGTGCGCGCTCTGCCCCCCTAACCCTCGAGCCAAGCCGAAGCCAAGGAGAAGTAGTGCTGCGCCGGCACTCAGCCAACGTTGCTGCGCTTGCGTGAGCTGTGTAAATAGAATGCGTGTTAAACAATATAGCCAGACGCTGAGCAAGCTATCGATCAGTATCGGGGGCAAGGCCTGCGGATAGAGGGCGCCGATGTTGCTGACATTGCCCGCAAGGCATGCGCCGAGCAGCCAATTGAACTGCGGGACGTTGCGTTGACTGCGCCACACGAAATACAGGATAGCGGCCGCAACTAGGTTTACCCACAGCGCCCATTGCGGGAGGGCCTGGAAGAAGAACTCGTGTGTGCGCGCGAGCGCTAAGCGCTCATAGTAGTCGGCTTGCGATGCGCTGGCGGCGCGGGCTAGCTCCGCGAAAGGGAGCAGCCATAGCAAATTGGCGGCCCTAAGCCTGAGCATTATGCAACGGGGTCCGAGTTGATATCGGCGATGAAAATGTTCCAGAAGGCGAGGAAGACAGCGGCGATCAAGGGCCCGACTACGAAGCCGTTGATGCCGATCAGCGCGATACCTCCCATCGTGGAGAACAGCACAATATAGTCGGGAAGCTTCGTGTCTCGCCCAACCAAGATAGGGCGCAGGACATTGTCCGCCAAGCCGATAATCAGGGCCCCGTAAGCAACGAGGATCGATGCGCTAATCATCTCGCCGCTGGCGTACAGATAGATCGCCGCTGGCACCCACACCAGTGCTGCACCCACGGCGGGTATCAGTGAGAGGAAGGCCATGACGACGGTCCATAACACTGGGCCTGGGATGTCGAGTATCCAGAAGATGATCCCCCCTAGCGCGCCTTGCACGATGGCAACTAACAGATTGCCCTTGATCGTGGCGCGAGTGACCTCGACAAATTTATTGAATAGTAGCGACTTGCGCGTCTCGCTAAGGGGTACTGCGGCCTTCATGAGGCCGACTAGTTGTTCACCATCGCGTAGTAGGAAGAATGCCAGATAGAGCATCAGGGCGAGTTTGACGGTGAAGTTGAGGGTATTACGCCCGATACTCAGAGCCTGCTGCGCTAGCAACTCGCTCATGCTAACGGCGGAGCTGGACAAGTAGGTGCGGATATTCTCGGTATCAATACCGGTCCTCTCCATCAGGCCGGGGAGGAAGGGGATGGCGGAGACGACGCGATCGATGAACTGCCCGGGCCGGATCTCTCGGGATTCAATCATGCTATAGAAATTGGCGCCTTCCTGGATAAACGCAGAGAGCAGTGCGAGTACGGGCAGCACCACCATGACAGAGCAGATCGACAAGCTGAGCAGTGCGGTTAGATTGCGTCGATCCCCAAGGCGAGGGAGCAAATAGCGCTGCAGTGGGGCGAATAGGATCGCGATTGCCGTGGCCCAGAATATGGCACTCCAGAACGGACGCAGCAGCAGTGCAAAGAGTAGCGTTATGATGCCTAGTAAGACTAGGAAGCTTCGCTGCTCGAGCATTTTGCGCATGGGGACTCCTTCCGGAAAGTAGGGCTTGGAAACGACACGATCGAGCGTTATCAGAATGCCACAGTGCTTATGCGCTGACTAGTAATCAGTGCTTGTGCCCGAGCATGCGCAGCACCTCGACTATCCGTGGCGGCTGGCCTGTTCGCAGCACGCCTTGGCGGAATATTTTACCCGAAAGCCATAGCACGAGAGCGATACTGAGTAGCAAGACGATAGTCGTGCCTATCACATCGATCATGGGCGGATCTGCCGCGGCGCGATTCATCATGGTGAAGGGCGTAAACAGGGGAATCCACGACATGATTCTCGCGACGGGTCCATTTGGATCCTGGGCGATGAAGGTCATGGTGACAAGTGGCACTATCAGGATCATCATCATCGGCATCATCAGACTCTGCGCTTCCTTCAGCGTATTGCATAGGCTGCCGATCGCAAGGAAGATGCCGGCGTAGAGGGCATAGCCAGCGAGGAAATAGAAGATGAAATAGGGGATCAGGTCAGAGGAGAGCAGCACGCTGAAGAACTGGCTGAGCAACTCTGTCTCGGTGCCTGGGTAAAACGCGATAAAGAGGAAGAATGACAGCAGCCAGGCGAAGATGGTGGTAATGCCGCTGAGGCCTATGCCGAATAGCTTGCCCATCATCAACTCTAATGGTGTCACGGAGGCGAGCAATACCTCGATGATGCGATTGGATTTTTCCTCGATGGTATTGCTTAGCAAATACTGCACGCTCTGCATCAATGAGATGAACATGAGGTAGACGAAGCCTACGGGCGCCCATTGCCTAAAGGTGTCCGCCACACTCACCGCCTCCTGACCCTCCGCCTTGCGTGGGTCTAGTCGGCTTAGCGGCATCCTGGTGCGCTGCACATTGCGCACCACCTGCACGTCTACCCCGCGGGTGATGAACTCGTTGTTGCGGATCGTGCTATTGATGCTGCGCTCGATTGCATTGGGAAGGCGCGTATCTGTGAGATTGCTCGCCCAATACTGTATGCCATTGTTCGTCGAGTCTGCCGCGAGGGCTGTAGCACCAGGGCGCACTATCGCGGTATTTACTTGCGCGGGAATTAGGATTAGCGCGAAAAGATTGCTGCCCTGTCCGTCTACAACGAGGGGCCGCTCACCGGTGAGCCACGGCCGCAACTGCTCGATGATCTGCTCTGGGTCACCCTGAGCATCGATGCCTTCGGGGAGTGCTGCTAGCACGAATTGTTCTCGCGGGGGTACGAAGGCGGGGGCGCCCTCGCGAAGATAGGGCGTGGCCAGCGTCAGGGCGAAGTCGAGGCCGCCACTCTCTAACCACTGGTCTAATCCCGCCACCTCATCGACACCGACATCGTCGATGAACTGATCGATCTGCGCGTTGGCTCTCGCGGGCGTCTGCTCTGGGTTGGCCGCGATTCGATTCGCGAGCACATAGTCTACGAAGGCTTGTAGGATGCGGCGCTGTTGTTCCTGACGAATGGCGGCGTCCACGGCCTCGCCATATTGGCCAGACTGATCGATCAGTAGGTAATGCCGAGTCGGTGTGGATTCGGCCAACATGGTCTGAAAGAAGAACACGCCTACTAGGATGAGGGGGAAAAGGAGTATGCCCGCCCAGAAACCCTTGGTCTTGACGTTCTCGGCATACTCGCGCATGGCGATAAGGCGCATCATTCTCATCGCAGGGAGTGCTCCCGAGCGTCACTGCCAACGAGGTGCACGAATACGTCGTGCAGGCTTGGCTGTGTGTAGTCGAAGCGCGTCAGCGCGATATTGTTCTCGAAGCAGCACTGCAGAATCTTCTGCGGGTCGGCCTGCTCCTTGATCTGCAGCTCCCAGTGCCGCGAACCTGCAGCGCGATTATGCGTCTCTGGGAAGCGTTCGATTGCCCCCAGAACGTCGGCGGACTTGGTTACCGCGGAAATGTCGCCCTGACACTCTAGAGTCACGCGTCGTGGGATGATGGCGTGGGCATCGGCTAGCGTCCCGTCGAATATCTTCTGCCCCTTGGCGATCAGCAACATACGATCACATAAGCGCTCTGCATGTTGCATGATATGAGTGGAGAAGATGACGGTCTGACCCTCTTGCGCCATGTCTTGGATGAGTTGCTCCAAGACCTCTTGGTTGACTGGATCTAGGCCGGAGAAGGGTTCGTCGAGAATCACGAGTTCGGGACGGTGGGCAACGGCAGAGAGTACTTGCACTTTCTGTCCCATGCCCTTGGATAGCGACTCGACCCTCGCCTCCGCGTAGTCTTTCAGGCCGTAGCGCTCAAGAAGCTCGAAGGCACGAGACTTGGCGGTTTTCTTGTCCATGCCTTTCAGGGTCGCGAAATAACTGATGATGGCCCAGACCCGCATCTTCTTATAGAGGCCCTTCTCCTCTGGCAGATAGCCAATGCGATGACGCACATTCAAGGCACAGCTCTCGCCCAGGATGTTGATGCTACCCTTGTCGGGTTTGAGTATGTCGAGGATCATGCGAATGGTGGTGGTCTTGCCCGCGCCATTGGGGCCGAGGAAACCATAGATACTGCCGGTGGGAATGGCGAAACTAATATCGTCTACGGCAGTGAATTTGCCGTAGTGCTTGCTGACCCCATTCAGTTCCAACACATGCTCTTGCACTGCGGACTCCTTCTCAATAAGGCCTGGCACTCGGGTAGATGCGCGCGGGCTGTGACTGCACCGCCCGCGCAATCAACCGATCAGCTCGCAAGGAACTTGCTGATCTCGTCGGCCACTAGGCGTCCTTCGTCGATAGCACGCACTACCAAGGATTGGCCGCGGCGACAGTCGCCGGCCGCGAAAACTTTGGGCGTGTTAGTGTTGAAGGCTTTATAGGCCGCCTTGTAGTTTGAGCGTGGATCTAGCTCTATACCCAGCGGCGCAGCGATATAATCTTCTGGTCCGAGAAAGCCCATGGAGAGCAATATCAAATCAGCTTCCCAGAACTTCACAGTGCCAGGTACTTCTTGGAATTTGTTATCGACTTCAACCGTGTTGATGCCAAGCAACTTGCCATTGTGATCGCGCACGAATTCCTTTCCGGAAATGGAATAAGTGCGCGGGTCTGTACCGAAGCGATGCTGCGCCTCGATGTGGCCGTAATCTTCGCGATAGATTTTCGGCCATAGTGGCCATGGGTTATCGCTCGCACGATCGACGGGTGGGCGAGCCATGATCTCGAAGTTCACCAGAGACTTGCAGCCGTGCCGCAGCGACGTGGCGATACAGTCTGTGCCCGTATCGCCGCCGCCTATCACGATCACATGCTTGTCTTTCGCGCTGATATAATTATCGTCTTCCAGATTGGAATCCAACAGGCTGCGGGTGTTCGCGGTGAGGAACTTCATCGCGAAATAGACGCCGTCGCCCTCGCGATGCGCGATCTTCAGGTCGCGTGGGTTCGTTGCGCCAGTGGCTAGGCACAGGGCATCGACACCGGCTAATAATTTTTCGGCATCGATGGCGTTGGGGCCTGCGCCGCCGACGTCCGCGTTGACGACAAACTTTACGCCCTCATCCTGCAGGAGTTTAACGCGGCGATTGACCACATCTTTCTCGAGCTTCATGTTGGGAATGCCATACATGAGGAGGCCGCCGATGCGATCTTCGCGCTCATAGACGGTCACTTCGTGGCCGGCCTGGTTCAATTGTGCGGCGGCCGCAAGGCCCGCCGGGCCGGAGCCAATCACTGCCACCTTTTTACCGGTGCTGAAAGTGGGAAGGTTTGCCTTCACCCAGCCATTCTCGAAGCCCTTGTCGATGATGGCGTTTTCGATGTTCTTAATAGTGACAGCTGGCTCGTTAATGCCAAGCACACAAGATCCTTCGCAGGGTGCTGGGCAGACGCGCCCAGTGAACTCCGGGAAGTTGTTGGTCTTATGTAGGCGATTGAGCGCTTCTTCCCAGCGCCCTTTATAGACGAGGTCGTTCCACTCGGGAATCAAGTTATAGACCGGGCAGCCCTCGCCGGACTGGCAAAAAGGGACACCGCAGTCCATACAACGTGCGCCCTGAGTGCTCAGGTGTTGGTCGTCGTGCTCCGTGTAAATCTCTTTATAATCGAGAAGTCGCTCAGCGGGAGCGCGGTACGGTTCTACACTACGATCGAATTCTTTAAAGCCAGTAATTTTGCCCATCAGTACGTCCAATTAATCAAATATTCTCTGGTTTCCCGCATCGCGAGCCTAAGCGAGCGCCATTGCTGGTCGACGCTTAGACTGCGAGAGCCTGCTCTTCTTGTCGCGCTGCGCGCTCTAACAACACACGCTTATAGTCGATCGGCATTACCTTAACGAACTGCGTTAGGCTCGTCTCCCAATCGTCTAGAATATCGCGAGCGACGGTAGATTCGGTGAATTGCAGATGCCTAGTAATCAAGGTCTTTAGCTCGCTGATATCCGCGGCGTCTACAACCGGCTCGAGCTTGAAGGTCTCGTCGTTGCATTGCTTGTGTAAGTCTTTGTCCTTGTCGAGTACGTAAGCGACACCGCCGCTCATGCCCGCGCCAAAGTTACGGCCAGTCTTGCCAAGAATTACGACTCGTCCGCCGGTCATATACTCGCAGCCATGGTCGCCGATGCCTTCCACTACCGCAGTGGCGCCGCTGTTACGCACGGCAAAGCGCTCTGCCGCGATGCCGCGGAAATAGGCTTCGCCACTCGTGGCGCCGTATAGGTTCACGTTGCCGGCGATGATATTCTCTTCCGCCTTGAAGGTGCTGTTCTTCGGTGGGTAGATGATGATCTTGCCGCCGGAGAGTCCCTTGCCCACGTAGTCGTTGGCATCGCCCTCGACGGTGATGGTAATGCCCTTGGCCAACCACGCGCCTAAGCTTTGGCCAGCGGAGCCATGAAGCTTAATATTGATGGTGTCCTCGGGCAGCATCTCTTCCTTCCAACGCTTGGCCACCTCGCTCGAGAGCATAGTGCCCACTACGCGATTGATGTTGATCACGGGTAGCTCGATGTTGACCTTGCTGCCCGTGTCGATAGCCTTACGCGCCATGTCGATGATCTGGTTGTCCAGGGCTTTCTCCAAGCCGTGGTCTTGCCCGATAGTCTGGTAGACCTGCGTGCCTTCGTAGATGATGCGCGCGGGCGCTAGCATCGAGCTCAAGTCGATACCGCTGGCCTTCCAATGGGTGATCGCGGCGTCGGTTTCGAGAAGATCGACGCGGCCGATCATGTCGGTCACCTTGCGCATGCCAAGGCTTGCCATGACCTGACGCATTTCCTCTGCCACCATGAACAAATAGTTCACCACGTGCTCGGGCTTGCCTTTGAATTTCTTGCGTAGCTCCGGGTCTTGCGTCGCGATACCCACTGGGCAGGTGTTCAGGTGACACTTGCGCATCATGATGCAGCCCAGAGTGATCAGCGGCGCCGTTGCGAAACCAAACTCTTCCGCGCCTAGCAACGCGGCAATCGCCACGTCTCGGCCGGTCTTTAGTTGACCATCGGTCTGAAGTACCACGCGGGAGCGCAGATTGTTCATCACCAGGGTCTGGTGAGTCTCGGCTAAGCCCAGCTCCCAAGGTAGGCCCGCGTGCTTGATGGAGGTGAGCGGGGATGCGCCTGTGCCGCCGTCATGGCCGGCGATCACGAGGTGATCGGTCTTGGCTTTCGTTACCCCTGCGGCAATGGTGCCGACGCCGATCTCCGAGACTAGCTTAACGCTAATGCGCGCTTCGCGGTTGGCGTTTTTCAGGTCGTGAATCAGCTGCGCGATGTCTTCGATGGAGTAGATATCGTGATGCGGTGGTGGGGAGATAAGCCCGACACCGGGCGTCGAGTGACGAATCTTCGCGATATAATCATCGACCTTGCCGCCGGGTAGTTCCCCACCCTCGCCCGGCTTGGCGCCTTGGGCGATCTTGATCTGCAGTTCGTCGGCATTGTTCAGATACCAAATGGTGACACCGAAGCGGCCGGAGGCTACCTGCTTAATCGCAGAGCGCTTGGAGTCGCCATTGGCCATGGGCACGAAACGGATTGGGTCTTCGCCGCCCTCACCGGTATTGGACTTGCCGCCCATGCGGTTCATCGCGATCGCCAGTGATTCGTGGGACTCGGTAGAGATAGAGCCAAGGCTCATGGCGCCGGTTGCGAAACGCTTCACGATCTCGCTGGCTGGTTCTACCTCTTCTATTGAGATGGCATTCTTGGCGTCGGCCTTGAACTTGAGTAAGCCGCGCAGAGTACAGGCGCGAGTAGTCTGCTCATTAGTATGCTTGGAGAACGCCGCGTAAGCATCGGGGCTGTTGGTGCGTGCCGCCACTTGTAGGTTCGCGATGCTGCTCGGATCCCACATATGCCCGTCGCCGCCATTGCGCCAGTGGAAATCGCCGGGGTTGCTTAGCACGGGAAGGCTCTCACCCTGCTTTGGAAAACCGATGCGGTGACGGCGCTCTGTCTCTTCGATTAGCGTACTGAAATTCACGCCTTGCACGCGGCTAGCGGTGCCTACGAAGCAGCGCTTGATGATTTCGCTCGCCAAGCCAACGGCCTCAAATATCTGTGCACCCTTGTATGACTGCAGAGTGGAGATGCCCATCTTGGCCATCACCTTGAGCATGCCTTTGGCGACCGCTTTTTTGTAAGCATAGACAAGGCTGTCTTCGGTGTCATACAGGCTGCCCAGCAGTCCGTCGTTGCGAGCCTGCCACAATGCCTCGAAGGCAAGGTAGGGGTTGATCGCATCGGCGCCGTAACCGGTGAGTAGGCAGAAATGGTGAACCTCGCGCGCTTCGCCAGTTTCGATAATCAGGCCTAGGCGCGAACGCTGGTGACGACCGACGAGGTGGTGGTGTACTGCCCCGCACGCAATCAAAGCGCTTAGGGGGATGCGTGTAGCGCTGATCTCGCGGTCCGATAGGATGACGAAAGAATAGCCTTCGGTGATAGCGGCCTCAGCCTCTGCGCAAATACGATCCAGCGCAGCCTGGAAGCCGCTCTCTGCTTCGCTGTCATAGGTAATGTCGATCAGCTTGGAGCGCATGCCACGGTAGTCCATGTCACGCAAGTCGCTGAGCTGTTTGTTCGACAGAATAGGGTGTTCTAGGCTTAGGCGATGAGCCTGGCCTTCGGTAGTTTCCAGCAGATTGCCTTCCGGCCCGATGAAGCATTGCAGCGACATCACCACCTCTTCGCGAATCGAATCGATAGGCGGGTTGGTGATCTGCGCGAACAGCTGCTTGAAATAGTCATAGATCATGCGCGATTTGTCGGACAGGCAGGCGAGCGCTGAGTCGTTGCCCATGGAGCCGAGTGGATCGCGTAGCTCTGTCACCAGGGGCAGTAGCATGAATTGCATCGTCTCGGTGGTGTAACCGAAGGCCTGCATGCGCTGCAGAACATGCTCGGCGTCCAGCGAATGCTCCGCCGTCTCGCTGGATAGGTCGTCTAGTGTTACTTTCTGATTCTTCAGCCATTGCCCATAGGGGCGGCGACCGGCGATGCTGGACTTAAGCTCTTCGTCGGGAATTAGGCGTCCCTGTTCGAAGTCCAGAAGGAACATCCGCCCTGGCTGCAGGCGACCCTTGAGTCTGACGTTCGCGGGGTCGACATGGAGTACACCGACTTCCGAGGCCATGATGACCTTGTCGTCATGGGTGACGTAATAACGGCTAGGCCTTAGGCCATTGCGGTCGAGTACGGCACCAATATAGTGGCCATCCGAGAACACGATGGAGGCAGGGCCATCCCATGGTTCCATCAGCGCGGAGTGGTACTCATAAAAGTCTTTCTTGTCCTGCGGCATATTGACATCGGACTGCCAGGCCTCGGGAATCATCATCATGACGGATTCTGGCAGGGAGCGGCCGGACATCAGCATGAACTCGAGCACGGCGTCGAAAGAGCCGGAGTCAGAGCTGTTGGCATTAATTACCGGGAATAGCTGCGACATTTTGCTGCCGAAATGCTCGCTCTTGGCGCTGCCTTCGCGGGCCACCATCTGGTTGCGGTTGCCACGCAGCGTATTGATTTCGCCATTGTGGCTCATGAAACGGTTCGGCTGCGCGCGATCCCAAGATGGGAAGGTGTTCGTGCTGAAGCGCGAGTGCACCATCGCCATGTGCGTCTCGCACTGGGGGTTGGTCAAGTCTTGGTAGAACGGGAACAATTGGCCCGGTGTCAGCATCCCTTTATAGACGATTACTTTCGTCGAGAGGCTGCAGGCATAGACCATCTTCGCCTGCGTGAGGCTGCTGTTGCGGCGCAAAGCGCGAGTAAAGCGCTTACGAATAACGTAGAGGCGACGCTCGAACTCGTCTTGGCTTAGCTCTTCGGCCGCGCCTATAAACAGTTGCGCAATATAGGGCTGCGCGACTCGTGCTGCGGGGCCAACATCGGCGCCAACGGGGTCGACGGGCACTTCGCGCCAGCCCAGTAGAGTCTGGCCCTCTTCTGCAACCAAGTCGTTGATCACGGAGACACAGATCGCTCGCTCGCTTTCGATTTGCGGCAGGAAGACATTGCCTACGGCGTACTTGCCCGGCTGCGGGGCGCTAGCCTTCAGCTCTTCCTTTATAGTGTTAATAAAGAAGGTGTGTGGAAGCGCCATGAGGATGCCGGCGCCGTCGCCGGTATTGGCCTCGAAGCCGCATCCGCCGCGGTGATCCATGCGAGAGTTAAGATGGTATGCATCCAGCATGATTTGATGACTTGGGCGCCCCTTGATGTCGGCCACAAACCCAACGCCGCATGAGTCCTTTTCGTTACTAGGATCATACAGTCCGCTTGCTTCTGGGTAGCCGAATGTTAAAGGGGGATAGGCTTTGATGCTCATAGATCTACAGCTCTCAATGTTCGAATTACATTTACAGTTCGCTCGCGTCTCAATCAGTGGCAACTCAATGCGCTGCCGAGAGCCCCCTGAGTCGAAGTTCTGCTCATTGTGAGGTAGTTGTAACGCGGTGATCGGCGAATTATTCCAGTCCCCTCCCATTACCAAATCGTACAAACCAATATGGTTTTAAAAATGCTGGGCGCACGAAAACCGGGACGGTAATTCCACGGGGGCCGGACACAATACCACTGAACCAAAATAAGTCAAGTTGACCACCAGCCCCGGCCCTGCAGCGGTTTGGAGCGATCACTCGCTTGATAAAGGCTATTGGAACTGCACGCGGTCAAGCGGATCTTCAGCGCGGTACGGCGCGGGGTTAATAACTTGATAATGCCCGATATGTGGATTACCCTAGACCCCCTCAAAAGAGCATTTCCCTTTATACCACCTGTGATAGGGAGGCTAAGAAAGCCTGTGAATCCAAAACTAACAAGACGACGATTTATCAAGGGGGTTATCGCCTCCAGTGCAGCCGCTGCATCAACCTCGCTATGGTACTCAGCCATTGGTGCTGATCGCCCGGCTGGCGCTGTAGAGCGACTACTTTCTCTCAACGTGAACGGCCAAACGCGCCGTGTGGACGTCGCCCCCCAAGAGACGCTAGCCCATACGCTTCGCTATAAGTTGGGTCTGACTGGTACTAAGCTGGGTTGCAACCGCGGCGAATGCGGTGCCTGTACAGTCCTTGCCGACGACGTGAACATCTATGCATGCTCGACTCTCACTCATGAGGTGTCGAATAAGGCTGTAATGACGGTAGAGGGCCTACGCGCCGCCGACGGTACATTACACCCAGTGCAGGCTGCATTCGTGCAAGAGCTTAGCCCAGCGTGCGGTTTCTGCACCTCTGGCCAAGTGATGTCGGCGGTGGCCTTACTCAAATCGAACCCCCGTCCGACTCGCGAAGAAGCGCGTCAGGCTATGTCCGGCAACCTCTGCCGCTGCGGGGCATATGATCACTATCTGAATGGCGTAATGCGCGCCTCGGGGCAATTATCATGACCTATATGCATATCGGTAAAGATTTCACTCCGCCTGATGTAGAGGCAAAGGTCACAGGCGCAGCACGCTACGCCGAAGATTTCAAAAAAGACGGCATGGTGTTCGCGCGCTTGCTGACTAGCCCGATCCCAGCGGGTCGTGTAGTGAGCATCGACGCGTCTGCAGCTCTGGCGATGCCAGGGGTGCTCGGCATCTTCACCGCGGATGACCTGCCAGAGGCAAAGCCGCCCGCGAACCCTGCTCTAGCAAAAGAATGGGTCACTTATATAGGTCAGCCTATCCTTGCGGTTGCAGCAGAGAGCGATTTCCTTGCGGAAGAGGCACTTTCTAAGATCGTTGTGGAATATCAGCGTCGTCCCTTCGTGGTCGATCCGCTCGATACGCTAGTAGAGGGCGGTCCAGATCCTTATCCAATGGGTAACACGCTGATCCGTAATTCCGGCGAAGCCGCTGCGGGTACTACCGCTTCTGGCACGGACGTAGGTCGCATCAAGTGGTCTATCGACCAAGTAACTGCGTTCCGTAACGGACGTGAGCCTGTTGGCGCCCAGTTCGGTTCCGAGTGGGAGTTCGGCGATTTGGCCGCGCAGTTTGCGGCGTGTACAACCATTATCGAAGAGCCCTTCGTGACCATCGGCCAGCCTCACCATTCGCTAGAGTCCAGAACGGGCATGGCGTATTGGGAAAACGGCAAGTGCTACTTCCACGGCTCCTTGCAGAGCCACACAGTAGGCCACGCTGCACTAGCTGGCATGCTGGAAATGGACCCTGCCAACCTCGTGTTCATCAATGAGAACACCGGTGGCGGTTTCGGTTCTAAGATTTTCCCGTATCCGATCATGGCGGTTACCGGTCGTTTCTCGCGTGCGTTGAATCGTCCTGTGCAACTGCGTATCACACGTGATGAAGAGTTCTATATCGGTTCTGCGCGCTCCGGCATGCAGGGTTGGATCAAGATCGGCCTGAAAGACGATGGTCGCGTCGGCGCAGTCGACGTCGCAATCATCAACGATGCAGGTTCGGGTGGCGGCGGCAGTGGCAGTTCTTCTGCCGAGCACATCACCATCATGTTCCAGCCCGAGGCTATGCGCTTCCGCGGTCTGTCCCTGTACACCAACACGACGCCTCGCGGCGCTCAGCGTGGTCCAGGCCAGAACGAAATGGCGGCGGTACTCGCGCCAATGATGGACAAAGCCGCTAATCAAGCCGGTCTCGACCGCGTCGCCTTCCGCCGCACCAATGCTCCGCGCATGGACGGCAAGATCGGCGAGCGTCAGGGTGGCCTCTCTAGTTCCTATATGCCAGAGGCGATCGACAAGGCTGCACAGATGTTCAACTGGGAGCAGAAGATCGCCCAGCCTAAGCAGATCAGCGCAACGAAAGTGCGCGGTATCGGCGTAGGTCAAGGCTTCCACACTGCCGGTGCGAACGGTTATGACGGCCTGATCCGCATCGCGCCGGACGGCACAATCTACCTGCACACTGGGGTAGGTAACCTCGGGACTTACTCCTATGCAGGCGTAGTGCGTGCATCAGCAGAAGCACTGCAGTGCAATTGGGACAACTGTGTTGTTGTCCACGGTAACAGCGAGTTGAACCTCCCGCATAGTACTTATCAGGGCGGTAGTAACACGATCTTCACTGAAACTCGTTCTAGCCACGTTGCCGCAATGGACATCATCGCGAAGATGAAAGAGATCGCAGTCGCTGAGTTTGGCGGCGCAGTAGAGGACTACAGCATCGGCGGCGAGCGCGTCTTCCTGACCAGCGACAATGCTAAAGGCATGAGCTTCGGCGAAGCCGCACAGAAAGCGATCGAGATGGGCGGCAAGTACAGTGGCATGGAGTTTCCAGAGGATATCAATGCCACTACGAAGCGTTCCGTGCAGGCCATGGCGGGCACCGGCCTTATCGGCGTAGCGAAAGACTTGCTGCCACGCTCCGGTGCAGTGCCTGGTATGGCGATCGCGTTCATAGAAATCGAACTCGATACCGAGACCGGTAAATTCGACATTCTCGACTATAGTGCTGTTGCCGAGTGTGGCACGGTTGTGCACCCGCAAGGGCTCAGCCAGGCTATGAACGGTGGTGGTGTGTGGGGCTTCGGCATGGCGCAATCTGAGCGTCACGTCTACGACCCTCAGAACGGCCTCCCGGCCAACGTAGGCCTGTATCAGTCTAAGCCTCCGACGTATCTCGATGTTCCTGTGAACATGAATACGGCTGGTATGGACATGCCTGATCCACAGAGCCCGGTTGGTGCGAAGGGAATCGGTGAGCCTGCTCAAGGTTGCGCAGTTGCAGCCTTGATGAGTGCATTCTCCGATGCCCTAGACGGCCATTTGTTCAATCGCACTCCAGTGACGGCCGACATGATCGTGAATCATATCGCGCAGAACGGCCATAACACTGGCAACTTGAAAACAAATACATTCTGAGGTTTAAGCTATGTCATCACACGACGTTATGCCCGAAATGAGCCTCTACCAACCGGTAAGAGTAGAGGACGCAATAGGAATCGCCAATCAGTTCGCCGACAGAGGCTGGCTGGTAGGTGGCGGTCAAGACACCTACGGGTGGCTTAAGGACCGTGCTAAGAGCGCTGACGCATTGATCGATCTGAAAGGAATCGAATCCATGCGCGGCGTTAAAGAGACAGCCGATGGCATCGAGATTGGTGCCTTGGTCACTCTTACAGAAATTACTAAGGACCCGATCATCGCGCAGCGCTACCCACTACTGGCCCAAGCGGCAGGTCGTGTGGCGAGCCCGCAGATCCGCAACGTCGGTACTATCGCGGGCAACGTCTCACAAGACGTGCGCTGCTGGTACTACCGTCGCGGTCTGAACTGCTACCGTGCCGGTGGTAACCTCTGTTACGCGGACACGCCCGAGGGCATGAACCGTGAGCACGCCATCTTCAACGCCAGCCGTTGTGTGGCAGTGACTCCAAGTGATACTGGCCCTGCGCTAGTCGCTCTTGAAGCGCAGATGGTGATCAACAATGCGAGCGGTCAGCGCGTGGTCTCTGCAGAGGAGTTCTTTGTAGGTCCTAACCTCGATATCCAAAATACGACCGTGTTGCGTCCTGGCGACATCTTGACTGCTGTGCGCATCCCCTCTAAGTGGGCGAATGCACAGTTCTATTTCGAGAAAGTCGCAGACCGTAACGCTTGGGACTTCGCTCTAGTGAGCTTGTCTGCCGTGATGCGCGTTAACAATGGAGTGATAGAAGACTCTCGTATAGTCGCCGGCGCCGTACAGGCTACACCGCGCCGTCTGACCGAGGTAGAACAGGCCGTTCGCGGCAAGGCACGCAACGATTCCACTGCAGATAGCATTGGGGACTTGGCGAGCCGAACAGCGAACCCACTGAACTACAATCACTTTAAGATGCCCTTGATGGACAATCTAGTGAAACGAGCCCTTCGCGGCCAAGCTTGATAAATAAAAGCCTGTTGCACTCTCGCGCGCATGCACCCTATGCGGCACGACATGAGCAACAGGCTTTTGTTTGTAAAATAACAATAGATCGAAACATTGAGGACTAGATTGTGGATATTATTCGTTATAGAAATGACGTGTGGGGAGAGGAAGTAATATTAGGGGTGTCCTGGGACCTGCTATGGGTTATAGCAATAACAGCATTTCTGTTGCTTGCAGCGCACGCAATTTTCATGGCGGCACTGGCAAAGAAAAAAGCCATGCCTTCCGCCGCAGGCAAGCGCGTTCACCGCCACGACGCGATCGATAGAGCTTTTCATTGGATCATGGCAGGTAGTGTGCTGATCCTGATCTTCACGGGCATTGCCCCCATCATCGGAATTCGCTTCTCTTGGCTCAATATTCACTGGATCGCGGGCTTAGTCCTGAGTTTCGTGTGTATTTTCCATACTATTCGCGCCCTATTCTGGCAGGACTTTAAGTCTATGCTGATGGGACCGAGTGATTTCAAAGAGCCCTTCGATGAAAGCATTAAGCCTGGCAAGTATTCCTTTGAGCAGAAAGGCATGCATTGGGCAATGACAGTCCTAGTCGTTGCCGTGATTGCAACGGGTATTACCCTGCTATTGCACATCGATACGCCATGGTGGGATCGCCCGAGTGTCGATGACGAAGGCACGCTAGGGATCTGGTTCCTTCTACACGGCACAGCGACACTGGGTTTGATCGCCTTCACGGCTATCCATATCTACTTTGCACTTCGCCCAGAGAAGCGTTTCTATACACGCTCCATGGTGAAGGGATGGATCTCTGAAGACGAATTTAAAGAGAACCATGACACCAATAAGTGGAAGCAGGATTAAGGAAGCACCGTGATCAATCTGGAAGAAGAAATAGAAGTAATCGAGTCGGGCTATGAATTCCTGCTGGCTTTCGCCGCGCAGGGCCGACCAGCGCAAGTAGAGACCGGTCCTGGGCCACACGCGAGGACCGAATTGACCGCGATGCTTACGGCCATGAAGAAGGCTGCGCAGGCCCTAGCGGGTTCCAGCAATGACTTCGAACAGGTCATACACGCGGACCTGCACAAGGCGATCGCTGCCACCGGCTTCGTCCTAGCGCAAGCTAAGATCGGCTCAGAGGTAGTGGACAATTTGAATGCTTCAATTCATTTGCGCACCGTGCTGACCGATTTCTTCCTCTATAGTGAGGCGTTCAAGCCGGTTGGCTCAGAACCCGAGGCCGCCGCGCCCGCTTGGGATAAAGTCGGTAATTAGACTCGTCTAATTGCTCTAAGAAAAGGCCAGAATGGTTTCGCTATTCTGGCCTTTTCTTTTTTCTGCTAAGGTCTATGTTATTGCAAAAAACTATAAGAGGCGGTTCACTTCATGCGTACAAACCTTTTCGCGATCACCACCCTCAGCCTTGCTCTTAGCGCCTGTAGCCCACCCACTAGCCAAGACGGCCCAATTCCAGCGCCTGCCGAGTCTGCAGCCGTCGTTGATGGTGCCGCTGGAGCCACCGCTAGCTATGAAGCTCCCGTGGACAACGGCATGGAGACCGCATACGAGAGTGAGTTGTTGCCCAATACCCGGCAATTGATCACTACTGGAAAGCGCTCCGGCGAGGGTTATTTCAGCGCCGACGGTAATCGCCTGATCTATCAGGCAGAGCTGGAAGGCGATAATCCCTTCTATCAGATATTCGTGCGTGACCTGCTCACCGGCCAGACCACTCTGGTCTCTCCCGGTATAGGTCTGACCACCTGCGCATGGATTCACCCAATAGAGGATAAGCTGCTGTTTGCCTCGACCCATGGGGATCCTAACGCACGTGAGAAGCAAGACGCGGAGATCGCGATGCGCGCCAGCGCAGAACCCCGCGGCTACGCCTGGGACTACGACGAGCACTACGATATCTATCAGGGTAATTCCGATGGCAGTGATCTGCTCAACATCACCAACAGCCCGGGCTATGACGCGGAAGGCTCGTGGTCATCGGATGGGCAGACCATAGTGTTCGCGTCGAATCGCGAGGCTTATGAGCGTCCCCTGAGCCAGGCCGAGCAACGCCTGTTCGATGACGATAAGTCCTACTTCATGGATCTTTATTTGATGGATGCCGATGGCAGCAATATTCGTAAGATTACCCAATCGCCGGGCTACGATGGCGGCCCATTCTTTAGTGCCGACGATCAGCAGATCGTCTGGCGACGCTTCAATCCCGACGGGAATAGCGCCGAGATTTGGACGATGGATGCCGATGGCAGTAATCAGCGCCAGCTAACCGATTCCGCGATGGTCTCTTGGGGGCCGTACTTTCATCCGAGTGGAGACTACATAATTTATTCGAGCAACGTATTGGGGCACGCGAATTTCGAACTGTTCATGATCGATACGCGTGGCGAGCACGAACCGGTGCGAGTGACCAACACCGAGGGCACCGATATTCTGCCGGTGTTCTCCCCTAGCGGCGATTCGCTCGCCTGGAGTAGTACCCGTACTGCCGATGGCACCTCGCAGATATTTATGGCGGACTGGAACCATGCGCGGGCCTTGGAATTGTTGTCACTAGATTGAGCTAGCTTGGTGACAACCTCGAACTGAGAGCAATGCTATGAATGAAGCGGTAGGCAATATTTTTCTCGCGGTTTTTCTGAGTGTTTACAGCCTCAGCGTGTCTGCGCAGGACACTGTTCACCACGACCTAGAGGTGACGCTGCTGCCCAGTGCGAGTCGGGTGACGGTGAAGGATAATATAACCCTTCCTAGGGCTGCCGCCACGAATGGCGAAATCGAGTTTGAACTCAATGCGCAGCTCACGCTGGCCTCCCTCGAGGGGCCGGGGTATTCGATTGCAGTGCTCGAAGGCGAGGGCGCCGCTGCCGCCGTTGATGGTCGAGATTTTGCCGCGACGAGCCGTTATCGCATCGTGTTCGACAACGGCCTCGTGCCCATCGCACTCGACTACGCGGGCACGATCAATAGCGACGCACAGCAACTCAGTGCGGAATACGCACAGAGTTTTTCCTCCACTACCGGCATCATCTCAGAGCAAGGCGTGTACCTAGATCATAGCAGCGTATGGCTGGCAGATTTTGAGCTAGGACTGATGAGCTTCGAGCTGCAGGTGCAATTTCCGGCGCCGGCACAGCAGTGGACGGCGGTGAGTCAAGGCGACGCCGTAGGGCCGAACGCGTGGCGCAGCGACCAGGCGATGGAAGAAGTGTATTTGGTGGCGGCGAACTTCACGACCTATCGCTCGCAAAGCGACGGCGTCGAATTACTCGCCTACTTGCGTCAACCGGACCCTAACCTCGCGACGCGTTATCTAGACGCCACCGCGCGATACCTCGCGCTCTATGAACCCCTGCTTGGTGATTACCCGTTCAGTAAGTTTGCCCTAGTGGAGAATTTCTGGGAGACCGGTTATGGCATGCCATCGTTCACGCTGCTTGGCGAGCAGATCATCCGTTTCCCCTTTATCCTCGAGTCTTCTTATCCCCACGAAATACTGCACAACTGGTGGGGGAACTCGGTGTATCCCGACTATGAAAGCGGCAATTGGAGCGAGGGGCTAACCGCTTATCTCGCCGATCATCTGTTCCAAGAAATGAATGCGGCTGGACCGGAATACCGCAAGGATATGCTGGGTCGTTATCGCAGCGCGGTCAGCGAGAGCGCCGACTTTCCCCTGCGTGCATTCACCTCACGAAACTCTGCCGCATCCCAGGCGGTAGGCTATGGCAAGACGCTAATGCTCTGGCATATGTTGCGAATCGAGCTCGGCGATGAATTGTTCCTCGAGACGCTGCGACAGCTGTATGGGCAGAGACGCTTCATGCGCACCTCTTATGCGGATATCGAAGCGATATTCTCTGCGGCCAGCGGCACGGATCTGCGCGCTTTCTTCGCGCAATGGGTGGAGCGAACCGGCGCTCCCGAGCTAGCCGTGCAGGTGACGCAACAGGGCGGCGCGCGCGCGCAAATAAAGCTGCAGCAAACTCAGGTGGCAGAGCCCTATTTGCTAAAGGTGCCAGTCGCACTCTATTACGAGGGTGAGGAAGAGGCCCAGATTGTCGAGATCGAAATGAGTGGCCGCGAGGCTGACCTAACGATCGAGAATTACGCGCAACTGCAGGGAGTCGTCGTGGATCCCTATTTCGATGTCTTTCGCCGCCTGGATATTGCGGAGATGCCGCCCACGATTCGGCAAATGTTCGGAGCGCAGCGCATCCAGTTTGTAGTGCCCGAGGAGAATCGAGATTTGTGGTTGGAGATGGTCGAGTTCTTCAGTGCCGACTCCGCCATCGACGCCGAAATCGTCTTGGCGGAAG
Source organism: Gammaproteobacteria bacterium UBA5078 (assembly GCA_002416505.1). GTDB lineage: Bacteria > Pseudomonadota > Gammaproteobacteria > Pseudomonadales > Pseudohongiellaceae > UBA5078. The sequence goes on along the minus strand of DIAM01000021.1, from coordinate 389,211 downwards.
AGTTTCGGATGCTCCCCGCAGATAGGTCGGTGTGGGTGCTGGGGCGCACTAATCCGGCGCTAACAATCGTCGAGGACGCGGTGGCTTACTACGGTGTTCGTTTCTCCCCAGCGGGCCTATCGATGCTGGGAAGTGAGCTGCCATTTAGTAATCGCAGCACCGTTCTCACCGCCAGCCACCCTGATAACCCAGAGTTGACGATAGGCTGGATCCATGTGGACTCAGCTCGCGCAATGCCGGGGCTCACCGAGAAATTGCCTCATTATGGGAAGTATTCCTATCTCAGCTTCGTCGGCAGCGAGCCGACCAATGATGTGAAGGGCCAGTGGGAGAGCCCGGACTCGCCCTTACTCTGGTATAAGCCGGGCCTCTCCGTAGACAGCAAGCTAGCACTATTGCCCCAGGTCGCGCCCCTAGCGCTATTGCCTCCTAAGTATTTGCCTAGTGCGCTGAGCGACCATGTGGAGGCTCTCGTAGCGCCGACCATGGAAGGCCGTGGCATCGACACGCAGGGCATTGAGCGTGCGGCGCAGTACCTAGAGGAGCAGTTTGCCGCAATAGGCCTGGAAGCACCGCAGGGGCGGTATCGTGATACCTGGGTAGAGACTCTTGAGGATGGGCGGCAAGTCACCCTCAGCAACATCGTCGGCCTACTGCCCGGTAGTGCCGAGGGATTGAGCGATGCCCCAATCATTCTGGGAGCGCACTACGATCACCTCGGTGTTCAGGCAGGAACTGGGTCTGCTGGCAGCCTCTATCCTGGCGCCGATGACAATGCCTCCGGGGTGGCAATCCTACTAGAGGTGGCGCGGCAGCTGCACGGCTCCTTCACCGGTTTGCGGCCTATCCTATTCGTTGCCTTCACCGCGGAGGAGTCTGGGCTGCTTGGCTCTCGGCATTTTGTCGCAGCACCCCCCGCGCCCTTCGCCACCGAGGATCTCTTCGCGATGGTCAATCTCGACAGTGTCGGCAGGCTCGAGGGTCGCCCTCTAGAGGTCTTCGGCAGCGGCAGTGCCTATGAATGGCCTTTCATGGCCCAGGGCATCGGCTTCACCATCGGAGTGCCCTCGCAGTTTCCTGCGCAGGATGTGGCCGGCAGCGATCATGTCAGTTTTTTAGAGGCGGGAATACCGGCGATCCATCTGTTTAGCGGTCTCCACAACGACTATCACCGCAACACGGACACGGCCGAGAAATTAGACCTCGATGGCATGTCGGATATCGCCCTGTGGGTGGAGGAGGCGATCGTGTATTTGGCTGGCCGCGACCAGCCCTTGCGGGTCACGCTGGACAATGCCCCGCTGCGTGAAGTCGCGGCCAGTAGCGGTGCACGCAGCGCCTCATTAGGCTCAGTACCCGAATTCGACTATAGCGGAGAAGGGGTGCAGATATCTGGAGTTACACCCGGGGGCGCGGCCGAGCTTGCGGGTTTGCGGGCGGGGGATGTATTGCTCGAATTCGATGGGGTGCCGATTACCAGTTTGCAGGAGTATTCGAACTTCATTCGCCAATCTGCGCCGGGCGATAAGGTGCGCTTAGAGATTCGGCGCGGCGAGCAACAGATGGAGGTAGAGGTAGAGTTGCAGGCGCGCTAAGTGCGCGACCTAGGCTATTGGATGAGGAAGTAGAGGGCAGAGATAACCACGCCGAAGGTGATCAGAACGAACAGAGTCTTCTGCAGTAGACCGCCGCGTTTGTTGCGGTATTGATAGTCCTCTTCGATGAAGATGGGATTGTAGCGTCGTCTAAAAACTCTCATATTGGGCTCGCTAGTTGGAATAGGAAACAACGAGTCCCCATTTAACTCCCGCGCTGCGTCGCCTAAATGCGCTAATCGTGGCATTTCACGGAGCAATTGTGATCAATTGTGGCAGCGCTTGCGGGTAGCGCGCTTGTAACATACTGTTAGCGCTCGCTATTAGGGCTAGCTGAGTCCATAGCTTAAAAAATTAAAATAAGAGTGTAGTCCCATGTCTCAGTCCCCTTTACTCAAGGGTAGCGTCGTCTTGTCGCTCTCCCTATCCTTAGCGCATAGCCTTGTTGCGCAAGAGAACGACAGCGTCGCAACGCTCACGCGAATCCCGCAGAGCGAGGCGCAGATTACCCTCGACGGGGTGCTCGACGAGCCTGCGTGGCAGCGTGTCCCCATTATCGATGACATGCGGGTAATTCAACCGGATACGCTCGTTCCCGCGTCCTTAGAAACACACACTAAGATTTTCTATAACTCCCGTGGCCTTTACGTCGGCGTGATGAATTTTCAGGATCCCGATACCTTGGTGGCTAGGATGAGCTCTCGCGACTCGGGCGTGCAACGCGACGGCTTCGTCCTGTCCGTGGACCCGTCTGGGGAGGGCCTGTACGGCTATTTCCTGCGTATCAATCTAGGCGGTACCTTCTCCGACGGCACCATCCTCCCCGAGCGCCAGATAAACCGGCAGTGGGATGGCCCTTGGGATGCGGTCACGCGTGAGGTCGAAGACGGCTGGGTTGCCGAATACTTCATCCCATGGTCCATGATGTCGCTGCCCCAAGGGGGAGAGACGCGCCGCATCGGCCTATACACGGAGCGTATGGTGGCAGGCATGGCCGAAACCTGGTCTTGGCCCGCGCTTCCCAATACTGGTGGTACTTACCTCTCTGGTTTCCAAAAGTATGAGCTGAGCGGGGTCAACCCGGCGACGCAATTCACTTTCTATCCCTACAGCTCAGCCACCTTCGACGACACTAAGGACGAGACCCAGTATCGAGTGGGTGCCGATGTATATTGGCGACCAACCTCTAATCTGCAGCTGTCCGCGACACTGAATCCCGATTTCGGCACGGTAGAATCCGACGACGTTGTGGTGAACCTCGGTGCCTTCGAAACCTTCTTCGAGGAGAAGCGTTCCTTCTTCCTCGAGGGGCAAGACGTGTTCAACACCTCGCCGCGCGACGGTGGCGGGCGCGGCAGCCCTACCACGCTGCTCAATACGCGCAGAATAGGCCGCCAGGCAAGCTATGAGGTGCCCGATGACGTAACGGTAGTGCCCACCGATCTGAGTCGCCCTAGCGACTTGCTAGGTGCCTTGAAGCTTACCGGTCAGTCCGGCAATTGGCGCTATGGCACCCTCATGGCCGCCGAGGACGACTCTACAATCGCGGGTACTCGTGACGATGGCTCCCGCGTGCATCTGGACGCGCAGGGGCGTGACTTTGCGGTCGCCCGACTGCTCTACGAGGATACCAGCGTCGGAGGACGGCGCAGCATGGGCTGGTTTGGGAGCTATCTCACCCATCCAGATCGCGAAGCCATGGTCAATGGCGTCGATATGCATTACTTCTCAGCGGATACGCGTTGGGAGGTCGACGGGCAGTTGGTGCACAGCGATGTCGAGGATGTCACTGGCAGCGGTGGCTATTTCGATCTGGACTACCGTCCAAGCCGAGGCGTTCAACACACCGTCACCGGCACCTACTTCGACGATACGGTGGATCTAAATGACGTTGGTTTCCTGCAGCGTAACGATCTGATGCAGTTGGACTATCGCTTCAATGTCTCCGAGTCCAATGTCGAGGGCCTACGCTCGCGCAACCGCTCGATAATGATCAACAATCAGTGGAATACCGCCGGGCGCCCAGTGCGCCTAGGCATCTTCGGCAGTCAGAGCCTGAGCTTCAACAATAATGCCTCTGTGTTTACGCAGCTACGTTATTTTCCCGAGCGCTTCGAAGATCGCTTGAGCCGGGGTAACGGGACCTTCAAGATCCCGCAGCGCTGGGGCCTCGATCTGAACTGGAACAGCGACCGCTCCCGCCCCTTGTCGGTCAATGCCGGCGTCAATGCCGGTCAGGAAGACCTCGGCGATTCGAGGATGCAATATTTCGGTGGGGTCACGTGGCAGCCCAACGATCGCTTCGTGGCCGATGCGAATCTGCGCTATGTGGACTCCGATGGCTGGCTGATTCATCAAGGCAGTGGCCGCATGACGACCTTCGAATCCAGCGAATGGGGGCCGCGCCTGGACATGGACTACTTCATCAACGCTAAGCAGCAGCTGCGTTTTAGCCTGCAGTGGACTGGCATCAAGGCCGATGAGAGCGAGTTCTATCAAGTCGATCCGAACAGCGTGGATGAGCTGATACGCACGGGCAAGACCACCACGACTTCCGACGACTTTAACGTTAGCCGCATGAGTTTCCAGGCGCGTTACCGTTGGGAGATCGCGCCACTGTCTGACTTGTTCTTCGTGTACAGCCGGGGTGGCAATCTGGCTCGAGACTTCGAGGACGATCATCTAGGTCTGTTCGTGAACGCCTGGCAGGACGAGGTAGTCGACAACTGGGTGCTGAAACTACGTTATCGCTTGGGCAGCTAAAAGCTCCTACAATATTGTGTGCTGCCATATGGCTGACACACAGCTGACATAGGATTGAGTCTGCGAACCCAAAGACAATTCAAGGAATTTCCATGCGAGCTTTTCAATTTTTCGAGCGAATAACAATCGGAGCGATCGCCATGAGTGTAGTGCTCGGTGCTGCCATTTCCCCCAGCGCGCTTGCGCAGTCCAGCGCTAAAGTAGTCGTTGCGCACCGCGGTGCCAGCGGTTATCTGCCCGAGCACAGCCTGCCGGCTAAGGCGATGGCCTATGCGATGGGGGCAGACTATGTCGAGCAGGACGTGGTGATGACCAAGGATGATCAGTTGATCGTCATTCACGACATCACGCTAGATCGCACCACAGACGTGGCCGACAAATTTCCGGGCCGCGCGCGCGCCGATGGGCAGCACTACGCAGTGGACTTCACGCTGGCAGAAATACTCAGCCTCGATGTCTCGGAGGGCGTCTCTGCAGAGGATGGGGTGGAGAAGGTAGATTACCCACAGCGTTTCCCCGTCGGCAAATCGATCTTTAAGATCCATACCCTAGCGCAAGAGATCGAGTTCGTGCAGGGCTTGAATAAGTCGACTGGCCGCGATGTAGGGATCTACCCCGAGATCAAATCTCCCGCATTTCACTTGGCCGAGGGCAAAGACCTCGGCCGTGCGGTATTGGCAACCCTCAAGCAATACGGCTATAGCAATAAGAGTGACAAGGTGTTTGTGCAGACTTTCGAGTTTGATGAGCTCAAGCGCATGCACGACGAGCTCATGCCAGCGCTCGGCATCGAGCTCAAGCTCGTCGCCCTGCTCTCTGGCGGCGAAGAGAACGAGTGGATGGGCAGCGCCGAGGGTATGCGCGAGATTGCGATGTACGCCGATGGCATAGGGCCGGAGAAGTCGATGATCGTAGATCGCGACTCCGTGCGTGGCGCCCTTAAGATCAGCGACTTGGTGCAACTCGCTCACGACAATGGCATGCAGGTGCACCCCTATACTTTCCGGCTCGATCCCGGGCATGTGCCAGCCTATGCCCAAAGTTTCGAACAGATGTTGGAGATTTTCTATTTCGAGGCCGGAGTAGATGGCGTATTCACCGATTTTCCTGACCGCGCGGTCGAATTCCTAAAGGCACGATGAGCCGCTAGGCGCAGGCCTAGCCTGCGCCTGCTTTTCCCTAAAACAGTGGATTTCATGCCGTGCTATGCGGATGCATCCATTTTGACGTATAATCGCTGCCCGTTTGAATTTGCAGCCGCTGTCCCGCATTCAGTTTCATCCGTCAGTGCTTTACTCTTCCATTTGTGTCATCAGTACAAGGCCCGAAAATGTCATCCAGTACCCGTCCGGAACTCAGCTTTGCTGAGCTCGATCTGCCGCAATTCCTGCAGGATACTCTCAGTAAAGTAGGGTATGAAAAGCCCTCGCCGATCCAGCAGGCCACTATTCCCGTGCTCCTGCAAGGGCAAGATGTGGTGGGCATGGCCCAGACCGGGACTGGTAAAACAGCAGCGTTCGCGCTGCCGATACTGGCCAAGATTGATCTGAGCAAGTCTCACACGCAAGCACTCGTCCTGTGCCCGACACGCGAATTGGCGATTCAGGTGGCCGAGGCCTTCCAGACATATGCCGCGGGCATGCGTGGTTTTCATGTGCTACCGATCTATGGTGGTCAGGATATGGGACGTCAGCTCTCGGGCCTACGTCGCGGCGCACACGTCGTAGTCGGCACGCCGGGGCGCTTGCTCGACCATCTCAATCGCAGAACGATCGACCTGAGCAAGTTGAATACGCTCGTGCTCGACGAGGCCGACGAAATGTTGCGCATGGGCTTCATCGACGACGTTGAGTCCATACTCGAAAATACCCCGAAGTCGCGTCAGGTTGCGTTGTTCTCCGCTACCATGCCTGGCCCGATTCGCTCCGTTGCAGAGAAGTATCTGACGAATCCGCAGGAGATTCGCATCCAGAGCGCGATCTCGACAAACGAGGATATCGAGCAGTTCTATTGGCTGGTGCAAGGCACTAGCAAGCTCGATGCCCTGACGCGCATCTTGGAAGTAGAAGAGTTCGACGCGATGCTGATTTTCGTGCGGACCAAGACCAGCACGGTTGATCTAGCCGAGAAGTTGAGCGCTCGCGGCTTTGCCGCCTCGCCTCTGAACGGCGACATGAATCAGACAATTCGCTCGCGCACGGTCGAGCAGTTGAAGAACGGCCAACTCGATATTCTAGTGGCCACCGACGTGGCCGCTCGTGGCCTCGACGTCGATCGCCTTAGCCACGTCATGAACTACGATATTCCCTACGACGACGAAGCCTATGTGCACCGCATCGGCCGGACCGGTCGCGCGGGCCGCAGTGGTAAGGCGATTCTGTTTGTAGCGCCACGCGAGCGTCGCTTATTGAATTCCATCGAGAAGACGACACGTAAGAAAATTACGCAGATGGAGCTGCCAACGCGAGGCGAGTTGATCGAGAAGCGTAGCGCCGCCTTTAAGGAGGGCATCTCCGAGACCATCACGAATGGCAAGCTCGACTTCTTCCATAAACTGGTTGCAGATCTGGTGCAAGAGCACGAGTGCACGCCGGAACACGTCGCCGCCGCGATGGCCTATCTACTACAGAAAGATCGTCCGCTAGAGCCAAGCCATGGTGGGCGTGAAGCCCCAAGAAGCGACCGTGCGAACTTCGCCTACAGCGATACTCAGGGACGCAATGAGCCTAGCACCCGTCGCGCTAGCCCCGACTCCAATGCTCGGCCCGAGCGCAAAGCCAGGCCTGAGCGCAGTGAGCGGCCAGCGCAGGCAGAGCGTGCCCCACGCCGCGTGCCTGTCGACAATGAGTTGCAAGATATCCTGACCGAAGAGCCCTTGTTCGGCGATACGCCGACGCGATCGCCACGCCGTGAGCACAGCCCTTCGGACGACGGCCGTGCTAAGCCGTTGCGCGATTACCCGGATATTCCGATGGAGCGCTTTCGCATTCACGTCGGGCATAAAGATGGCGTTACGCCACGCGAAGTAGTGGGTGCTATTGCCAATGAGGCGGAAATCGAAGGTCGCTATATCGGCCACATCCGCATCTATGATGACTATTGCACGGTAGATCTGCCCGGTGGCATGCCCAAAGAGGTTATGCAGATCCTGCAGAAGACTCATGTGTGCAGCAAGCCCCTGATGATCGAGTCCGTGGCCAAGCCGGCACGCGCAGTTCACAAGAGTGCTACCGACAACGCAGCGAGCCCCGCTCCGAGAAAAGAGGAGTTTAAGAAAGAGGGTTTTAAGAAGGAAGGGTTCAAGAAAGAATCCTTTAAAAAAGCATCCTTCAAAAAGCCTGTCGTGGGCAATGACGAGTTTAAGAAAGCGGACTTCAAAAAACCGGCCTTTAGCAAAGGGGCCGACGCAAAACCACGTGCGGAGAAGGCTGAATTTAGTAAGCCTAATTTCCGCAGCGCACAGAGCAAGGACATTACTCGCGAGGTCCTTGATACCTTTCCCGATCTCGAGGCGCCAGGGGTGAAAACTGCTCGACCGAGTGGCAAGCTGGGTTTGCCAGAAGGTGCTGCGAAGAGTGCGAAGCCCAAGAAGCCCAAGAGCAAGCGAGTAGATAAAGACAAAGGTAAGCGTCGCGGTCCATCCGGGAAAACGTCTGCCGAATAAAATATTATGGTGCCTCATGTCTCTTCATGAGGCACCATAAGTTTATATAATCAAATCCTCAAGACTTGAGTCGAACAGTAGTCCCTCGGCGTCAATCTCGGCAGTCATCTTCAGGTTCGACTCCATCTCCCTCTCAACTGCCGCTGCCAGCACTCATGTCTGGAATGTCTCCGGGGGTATGGCCGGCCTGTCCGGGCCCTCTGTGTGTGCCCTAGCTCCCCCTTCGATTACGTGTGTTAAGTAACTCCATATCCCGGTGTCGCTTGTATGAGCATTCCCCTATAATCGAGCGATGCTATTGCGAAGAGGGGGCATGAGATGACAGTCAAGAAGAGGCTAGGCCGCGCTGTGATTGGGCTATTGTGCTCGAGCGCTAGCCTATTGGTACTTGGGGCCGAGCTCTCGCCCCGCTATGTCGATGCCAACCATGACCTAGTCGCCGATACCCCCACGGACTCCGCTAAGTGGCGCGATCCGCGCATTCTGATCTTTGCCTATACTCCGGTAGAAGACCCGGCGATGTACTCTAAGGTCTGGGATGAGTTCATCGCTCATCTCGAGGAGCTGACGGGTAAAGAGGTGCGCTTCTTTCCGGTACAGTCCAATGCGGCCCAGCTCGAGGCAATGCGTGCGGGGCGCCTCCATGTGGCGGGCTTTAACACGGGCTCAACGCCGATAGCGGTCAATTGTGTGGGCTTCGTGCCCTTCGCCATGATGTCTGCCAAAGACGGCAGCTACGGCTATCAGATGGAGATCATCACCTATCCGGGCAGCGGCATCGATTCGATAGGCGATCTACAGGGGCGTACCCTAGCCTTTACCTCGCCCACCTCGAACTCGGGCTTCAAGGCGCCCTCTGCCTTATTGCACTCCGAGTTCGGCTACGTGGCCGACACTGACTATAAGACGGCGTATTCGGGCAGCCACGACAACTCGATTCTCGGCGTGGTGAACAAAGACTACGACTCCGCCGCGATCGCCAACGAGGTGTTGTTTCGCATGATAGCGCGCGATGTCGTGCGCACTGGCGACTATAAGACGATCTATAAATCCGCTACCTTTCCCACCACCGGTTACGGCGTATCTAACGACTTGAACCCGGTATTGGCGGGCAAGATCCGCGATGCCTTCTTTAGCTTCGATTGGGAGGGTACGGCGCTGCAACGTGAGTTCGCCGACGCTGGGATGGAGCAATTCACTCCCATCACCTACCAAGACCAGTGGGCGGTGGTACGCACGATCGATGAGGCGAATAACACCATCTACAACTGCGATTGAGCGTCATAAGGCGCTTCTAAGGCAGCGCGAAATCTGTGCTAGCCTCCTCAAGAGACTAGTCGAAAGTGAGAATAATATGCTGAAATTGAAGGGTCTTACGAAACGCTACGCCACTGGCGATCTTGCGCTCAACGACATCGATCTAGACGTCCCCGCCGGTCAGGTGCTCGCATTAATTGGCCCTTCTGGCGCAGGCAAGAGCACGCTCATTCGCTGTGTGAATCGCCTCGTGGAACCTACCTCCGGCTCGATCGAGCTGGACTCCAAAGACATTACCAATGTTCGTGGAGGTCGGCTGCGTCAGGCGCGACGGCAGATCGGCATGATTTTCCAGAACTATGCGCTAGTGGAGCGCCTGTCCGTCATGGAGAATGTGCTCTCCGGTCGGCTCGCCTACGTCGGATTCTGGCGCAGTTATTTCCGTAAATTCCCTCAAAGCGATATCCAGCAAGCCTTCGAACTGCTCGAGCGCGTAGGCTTGGAGACCATGCTCGATAAGCGTGGCGACGCCCTATCTGGTGGCCAGAAGCAGCGCGTTGGCATCGCCAGAGCCCTCATGCAGAATCCAAAGTTGCTCCTAGTGGATGAGCCGACGGCGAGTCTCGATCCGAAGACGTCTCGCCAAATCATGCGGCTGATCTGTGAGCTGTGTCAGGAACAGAACCTCGCTACCATTATTAATATTCACGATGTCGCCCTTGCTCAACAATTCGTGCACCGCGTCGTGGGCCTGCGTGCTGGCGAGATCGTCTATGACGGCGCGCCCGACGGGCTGAGCCCGGAGATACTCACCACTATCTACGGCGAAGAAGACTGGAGCGCCGACAAGCATGATGATGATCAAGGCGCTAGCGAAGCGAAAGGGCCAGACGTCGAGGCGGCGCTACTCGGTGGGCATCCATGAGTCAGTCGCCGCAACTGCTGGAGCCGCGCATCATTGCCGCTAAGAGTGGCAGTTGGCGCCCAAAACCGAAGATCAGCAATGTGACGCTACGCTGGGGCATCAACGCGGCCGCTCTCGTCTATCTCGTGCTGCTGTACTTCAGTGTCGATATCAACTGGTCGCGGGTTGCCCAAGGGATGGATCGCGGCGTGGCCTTCATGGGCTCGTTCCTGACTCCCGACTTCGTCTCCCGAGGAGGCGAGATCGCGATAGGATTGCGCGAGAGTCTCACGATGACATTCGCCGCGACTGTCATCGGCATCCTCTTGGCGATTCCCGTTGGCCTCGGTGCGGCGCGCAATATTGCGCCGACTCCCGTGTATTTCTTCTGCCGCGCCATTATCGCTCTGTCGCGCACGTTTCAAGAGATTATTATCGCGATCCTATTCGTGGCGATGTTCGGTTTCGGTCCATTGGCGGGAGTGGTCACACTCGCCTTCGCCACGATTGGTTTTATGGCTAAATTATTGGCCGAAGATATAGAGGATGCGCAGCGCGACCCTATGGAGGCTGTCCGGGCAACGGGGGCGTCTTGGCTGCAGTGGATCAACTACGCGGTGCAACCTCAAGTGATGCCGCGTTTGATTGGTCTGTCGCTCTATCGGCTCGACATAAATTTCCGCGAATCAGCGGTAATCGGAATAGTCGGGGCGGGTGGCATAGGGGCCACTTTAAACACTTCAATCAATCGCTATGATTACGACACCTCCGCTGCCGTACTCCTAGTGATCATTGGCATTGTATTAATGAGTGAATATCTGTCGGGCTATGTCCGCAAATGGACCGCCTGATGCCTGTTGAAATCGTCAATAAAACTCCCGTATGGCAGCGTCGCGAGCCTCTGCAGCAGCGCTTGATATGGTGCGGTTATTTTCTCGCGCTAATGTTATTCCTGCTGTGTTGGAAGATTATCTCCGATAACACAATCTGGGAGTTTCTCACCGATGCTCATCTTCAAGCCGCGAGTCTCATCGGCCGTATGATTCCACCGGACTGGTCTATTACCGGCTCGCTACTACTGCCCCTTTGGGACACGCTCAATATCGCGACAGTGGGGACGGCATTGGGGGTGTTGATCGCCTTTCCGCTGGCATTCCTCGCCGCACGCAACACGAGTCCTCACCCATCGCTGCGGGCCTTCGCGCTCGCGGTGATCGTGAGTTCGCGCTCCATCAATGCGCTGATCTGGGCGATTCTGTTGGTGACTATCGTAGGCCCAGGCCTCCTGGCTGGCATGATCGCGATCGCGCTGCGCTCCATCGGTTTCGTGGGCAAACTACTCTATGAGGCGATAGAGGAGATTCACCCCACGCCTGTTGAGGCGGTCACCTCCACAGGCGCGGGAAGAATGCAGGTGCTAGCTTATTCGGTGATGCCGCAGATAATGCCTGCGTTTGCCGGCATTACGGTCTACCGATGGGACATCAATATCCGCGAGTCCACCGTACTTGGTCTGGTGGGTGCCGGGGGCATCGGCTTGCAGATGAATGCGGCGATCAATAATCTGGCCTGGGGGCAAGTGGCGACGGTGTTCGTCTTGATCTTCGCCACCGTGATATTTTCGGAATGGGTGTCTGCCAAGGTGCGTCACGCCGTCATCTAAACACAAGCTTGCGTAACCGAGGTCTAAGATGCAGCACGATCTGATGAATATGTTCGCGACGCCCTTGTATCGCGCCACGCTCGGACGTCCGTTTACGCAAGGCGAATTAGATTTTTTTCGAGTAGCATTGGCAGATTGCGTCGACTCGATATCGAATCTATCCACGCGCGATAAGAACGTACTCAATAATCCAGCACTGCAAGATCTGCGTGACACGCTGCAGCGGCATCTCGATGAATATTTCAAGACCATCTATAACACCTCGAATCGAGTTGCACTCAAGATCACCCAGTCTTGGCTTACGCTGTCGCGGCAGGGTGATTCGCATCATGCACACACGCATCCGAACAGCGTCGCGAGTGGGGTGCTCTATATCAATCTCGCTAAGAATGATGGCATCAGTTTTCATCGCAACGAAGATAATCTATGGCATGAGTTGCTTCCTGCCCAGGAGAATTATTTCAACGCGAAACGTTATTTCATCAACACCGAGGTAGGAGATATCCTCCTGTTTCCCTCCCACGTTCGCCACGGTGTGCGCGAAGTGACGGATGCGGTGGAGAGGGTGAGTCTTTCTTTCAATAGTTTCTTCGAAGGTGAGTTAGGGAGCGAAGAGTTTGCCACTGCGATCAAGATATCGCTTGGCTAGACCGCCATAGGAGCGGGACGGGAGGAGTGCTATGGGTAAAAAATTAGAGCCGGAACAGCTGCTCGAGGCGCATCGGCATTTCGCTATTGAGTGTAATAACAAGGCGTGGGCCCTCGCCGAAGCGCCAGAGGCAGAAGCGAGGCGCGATGAGCTTCTCAATCTCGCACATGCCTCCGCCTTGCATTGGCAGGCAATCGGAACGGACCTAGAAGCGATGCGCGCTACGATGTTATTGGCCAATGTTCATGCCCAGTTAGGGCTGGCCGCCAGCGCGCTGAGCTACGCCCAGCGGATGCGCAACTACTTCCTCGGCCAGCCTGCAACGCCCGACTGGGAGATCGCCTTCGTGCACACGATCCATGCACGCGCCTGTGCCTGTGCTGGGGATGCGACGGGTCATGCTGACTCTTACGCAAGGGCTCGAGCCGCGATTGCCGCCATAGCCGATCCGCAGGACAAGGCCATTGTACTTATCACTTTTGAGCGAGTGCCAGTTCCCACTTAAACCTCGCGAGGAGCTTTTGTGTTCGTAGTTATCTTTAGAGCGACGGTACGAGAATTAGACGGCGAGTACAGTGCGATGGCGGCGAGGATGCGCGAACTCGCGCTGACCCAGTTTGGCTGTGTCGAATTCCATGCCTTGTTGGAAGGACAGGAGGAGATTGCACTGTCTTATTGGCCTGACGAGGAGAGTATTCTGGCTTGGCGACAACATCCGGAGCATGTCGAAGCGCAGCGCCTTGGGCGCACGCGTTGGTACCATTCCTATCGCGTCGAGGTGACGAAAATCACTAGGGCTTATCGCCAAGGCTTCTGATACGCTTATACATAAGACAACCAAGCCCGCCTCGGGCGAATTTATAGCAAGTCTAAGGTGAACGCGTTGACTGAATTTTTCCCCGTAGTCCCCAACGGACATGCCCTGTTCTCGATGCTCTCTACGGCCCTAGCGCTGTTCCTTTTTACCCGCAAGAGCATTCCGCTGGAAATCTCCAGCTTGGCACTACTGGTATTCCTCGCGCTCGCCTTCGCGATTTTTCCGTTTACCATTAATGGGGAGCATTTCGAGGCAATCGCCTTCTTCGAGGGTTTCGGGCACGAGGCATTGATTACCGTCTGCGCCTTGATGGTCATAGGCCAGGGTTTGGTGCAGACAGGAGCGCTTGAGCCTATCGGGCGAGTGCTCACTAAGGCCTGGACCAAGGCACCCTACTTCTCATTTCTCATGACCCTGATCCTGAGTGCGATCCTGAGTGCCTTCATCAATAACACCCCAATCGTGGTGTTGCTGTTGCCGATCCTGATTAGCGTCTGTCTGCGCACCAAGAGCCCCGCCTCACGAGTCCTCATGCCCATGGGCTTCGCCACCTTGGTGGGAGGGATGGGCACCACCATCGGCACTTCCACTAACCTTCTGGTTGTCAGCGTTGCGCGGGACATGGGTCTGCCGCAGATCGGCATGTTCGACTTCGCGCTGCCCGCAGCGATCGCCAGTGGCGTGGCCATCGCCTACCTATGGTTGATAGCGCCGCTCATGCTGGGCGATCGTCAGGTAGGCCTTGGCGATGCCTCGCCGCGGCTCTTCCAAGCCTATCTGCACATCGATGAGGATAGCCCGACTGAAGGCTTGACCGTCGCCGAGGCGAAAGCCAAGGCGAGTGATGGAATCAATATCGTGCGCATCCGTCGGGGTGATAATTTTATCATTCCCCTGCCCGATGCCGTGTTGCACAGCGGCGATCGCATTCGCGTGAGGGATACCTCGGTCAAGATTCGCGCCGCGGCCGAGGCCCTGAAGGCTACTCTCTATTCGGGCGATCACGAGGTCGACGACGAGCATCCCTTGAATGCGGATAATCAGACTCTCGCGGAGATCGCGGTAGTCGCGGGCTCGCGGCTCGATCGCACCAATCTGCGTTACACCTCCTTCCTCGAGCGCCATCAGCTCGTAGTGTTAGGCCTACACCGTGCCGGAAAGGACATCTGGAAGGCCTCGGAAGAGATCATGGACGTGACGCTGGCGCAGGGCGATGTCTTGTTGGTGCAAGGCAATAAGGACGAGATCCGTAAGCTCAAGAAAGACACCGAGTTTCTCGTCCTAGATGCGTCGGTGGAGGTTCCACAGACAGAGAAGGCGCTGATAGCGCTGCTAACTCTCCTCGCGGTCGTGGCCACCGCGGCCACGGGACTCCTGCCCATCGCCGTGAGCAGCCTTGCCGGCGCGATGTTCATGTTGGCGACGCGTGCACTGCGCTTGGGTAGTGCTATCCGCGCCGTCAGCTCCTCTGTGTACTTCGTCGTGGTGGCGAGCTTGGCGCTTGGGCAGGCACTCACAGTAACGGGAGCCTCGGGCTATCTCACCGACGTGTTCCTGTTCTTTACGAGCGACTCGTCCCCGGTAGTGGTCCTCAGCGCGTTGATGCTATTGATGGCCATACTGACCAATGTGGTGTCCAACAATGCGGCCGCCGTTATCGGGACGCCCATCGGCATCGGCATCGCGCAGCAATTAGGCGTCGATCCGCAACCCTTCGTGCTAGCAGTGCTGTTCGGTGCGAATCTCAGCTTCGCTACTCCGATGTCTTATAAGACTAATCTTCTCGTGATGAGCGCGGGTGGCTATAAGTTTAATGACTTCCTGAAAGTCGGTATCCCACTCACTATTATCATGTGGCTCAGTTATACGTGGATACTGGGATGGTTATACCTCTAGCCCCGAGTGCTCTGACTGCCTTAACGCTCAAGGACAAATAGAGGGTGCTGTGTAAGAAAAGTGCCTCTCGTCCGTACTAATGCAATGGACTAACGCGCCAGCGCACAAATCGTGAGTAAGGCTCTCGCGCTTTGTGTGCGCCATCATTTCGAACAGGATTTCAGACCGATGCTTAGATTTGCCCCCACAGTACTCGCCACCATGCTCTGCAGCTGCCTCAGCGTCGCGCTAAGCGCGCAAGAGATCGAAGAGGCGCAGGTAGATGCCCAGAAGAGCGTGCGCGCGATCCGGGTCGACACGCCGCCCATCATCGATGGCAAGTTAGACGACTCGGTATGGCAACTAGCTCAGCCGATCACCGACTTCCACCAGATCAGGCCTGGCAATCAGACCAGCCCCTCGGAGTTCACGGAAGTCTACGTCCTGTATGACGACGATGCCTTGTACATCGGCGCGCGCATGGCCGATAGCGAGCCGGACTTGATCTCGGCCCCCGTTATCCGCCACGGCCAAGGGATGGGCTCGGATGACCGCCTCGTTATTATTCTCGACCCGTTCAACACGCGCCGCACCGGCTATCGTTTCGAGACCAATCTGAATGCCGCGCGCCACGATGCCCTCTATACCAGCGTGAATTCCTTTCAGATCGAGTGGAATACGATCTGGGCCACCGCTACGAGTAGTTATGATAACGGCTGGATTGCAGAGGTAGAGATTCCCTTCAAGTCTCTGCCCTTCGACCCGAGCATCGACACCTGGGGCTTCAATTTCGGCCGTGGCATTCGCCGCCGCGGCGAAGAGATGGCCTGGGTCTCCTATAACCGCACCTATAACCCCAGTGTCTCTGGCCTCATCACTGGTTTGGAAGGCATGGATCAAGGCTTAGGCCTAGACCTAGTCCCCTCCTTCGCGATGAATCGCGACAAACGCTTCGATCTCAATACCACGGAGTCCAATATGGACCCGTCGCTTGACGCCTTCTATCGCCTGACGCCCTCACTCAATGCCGCCTTAACAATTAACACGGACTTCTCGGCGACAGAGGTCGACAACCGGCAGGTAAACCTTACGCGCTTCAACCTATTCTTCCCGGAGAAACGCGATTTCTTCCTGAACGATTCGGACCTGTTTCAGTTTGGTGGCATCGGCGGAAACGGCGGCAATAGCGCCGAGTCTCGCGGTTCGCGAGAGAACGCGCGGCCTTATTTCTCGCGCAAACTCGGCCTGAGTCAGAGTGGCGCGCCGGTGGATATCAATTACGGCGGGCGCATCAGCGGTCGAGTCGGGCGTTGGAATATAGGGACCTTGGCGATCAAGCAAGACGAGGCCGGCGCCGTCGACTCTTCCAATCTATTCATCAGCCGTGTTTCCGCCAATATCCTGCGTGAATCCAGTGTCGGTTTCATCCTGACCGATGGTGATCCGGGCTCTAACGTAGACAACACCGTAGTTGGGGCGGATTTCCGCTATCTAAATACGCGCTTGCGAGGCGGGCAGGTGCTCGAGGCCGACGCCTGGTTTCAACAGTCCGACACGCCGGGTCTAGATGGCGATGACGGGTCTTTCGGTTTCGGCCTGCGCTCGCCGAATAACACGGGTCTGCGTGGCGGCCTAGGTTTCAAGGAGGTGCAGCGCAATTTCAATCCCGCGATGGGCTATATCAATCGCTCCAATATTCGCGACTACACCGCGGATGTGGGCTATACCCATTTCTTCAGCGATAGCTTCCTGCAGACCGCCTATTTCGGCCTGGATGCGCAGCGCATCAACGTGATCGACGGTGGCTTGCAGAGTCAGGTTTTGGCCCTGCGTCTACTCGAGCTGGATACCAACTCGCGCGACAGCCTCTCGCTAAGTTATCAGAGCAATAAAGAGGTAGTTCTGGCTCCTTTTGCGGTATATCGCGCTCCCGATAGGAGTGTCTTTATTCAGCCCGGCAGCTATTCCTTCGACGAGCAGACCGTCTCCATCGGCAGCGCAGGCCAGCGCGAATTCTCCGGTAGCCTCAGTGTGACAAACGGAGACTTCTACAACGGCGAGCGCAATAACATCAACGGCTCCGTGTCGTGGACGCAGTCGCGCAACTTCGTGATGTCGGCGAGCTACGATTGGAACGACATCACTCTGCCGCAGGGAGATTTCGTGACACGACTCACCAGTGTCTCTACGCAGGTTGCGTTCTCTTCAACTCTGTACTGGGTGAGCCTGGTTCAATACGATAATCTGTCCGAGGAGATAGGCATCAACACGCGCATTCAGTGGATCCCTAGGGCGGGGCAGGAAGGCTTTATCGTGCTCAACTATAACCTCCAAGATAAGGATCAGAATAATGCCTTCGAGGCAGCCTCATCGGACTTAGCGGTGAAGTTTAAATACACCTTCCGCTTCTGAGTCAGTCCTCCTGCCACATCACATAGCCATCCTCGGCAGCCGCCTTGCGCAACATCGCGAGGAGTGGGCTGGCGCGGGTGGCAAGTGACACATTGGCCTCGGCTTCGTCGTCCTCGTCTTGATCTTGGTCTTGCGCAGGCAGTTGCCGCAGAGCACTCTCCAGCTGCCCTAATGCAGTACGCAGCGCGTCGGAACTGACGGCGCCCTCGGATTTGCCGCTGGCACCCATCATCTTGAGCAGGGGCAAGGCCACATCGCTCGTCATGACGAAATCGCCTGACTGTTCACTCTTGAATTTGATTAGCATGGTTTTCCCCTTGTGATTGCTGGCAGTGTAGCACTGCGCCATAAAAAAAGGGCGCCGCTCCGAATGAGCACCGCCCTTTTAGTGTTGCGCTATCGCGAGCTTACAGCTGCATCAGGACACGCAGGTAGAGTCGACGACCGCGGCCATCGAATACGCCTGCATCATAGTTGATGTCGCCCGCCTCCCGGTAGGGCAGATCGGCATTGAATGCGTCGAGTGCCCCGACCGTGACGATCGTAGTGCCCAACTTATCGTTCGCCCACTGATGCGTATAGTTATACTGCAAATCCCAGCTCTGGTAGCTATCGATAGTCTTGCTTACGAGTGCGCGCACCGCATCATTGCCGGTGGCATAGGTGTTCTCATAGGCGAGATCGCGATACGAGCCGATCATGCGTGTGATCACAGAGAACCCGTGGTTATTACGCATCCAACTCAGGCTGATATTGCCCTTGTTGTCTGGTAAGGAGCGCACGAGGTTGCCATCGCCAGTGGTGCCGGCGGCATCGAATACGCCGGTCTCGAGAAGGCCGAGCTCCAAGCCTGGAACGTCCTCCAGCGTATACTGACGCACATGGGTGTAATCCAGGCTTGCACGGAAGCGACCGAGATCGTTCGTCCAGGTGTAGGCGATCTTCAAGTCGGCACCGTCGGCAACGATCTTGCCGGCGTTGATGGTGCTTAACTTGGTCGTAGTGAGGGAGCCAGTATTCACGCCGAAGGTGCGCACTACGCCCTCGGTGAGATATGTCTGCGGGTTAACCACACAGTCGAGTCTCGAGCCTGGCACTACATCGCGGAAGCCCGTGGTGCCGCCAGGGGTGCCCTGAGTGCTAGGGTCGGTACCATACTGTGCGGCGAGCGCATTCGGATCGCATGGCGTGTACTGATCCATCGATGCCCACGCGCCGGTTCTGCTGGCGGGAATAGTGCCGTTGAGCACATAGTTCGAAGGATCGGCCGCTGCCGCCTTAAACCGCTCTAACTCACCGGCGATTGCCGAGATACCTGGCTGAGGCAGTACCTTATCGGTGAGCTCGAAGCGCCAGATGTCTGTATTCACGCTCAGGCCTTCCAGCCTGCCCGCAGGAGTCCAGATGAAGCCGGTGCTGTAGGTGTCTGCGTACTCATTCCCAACATCGGGGGCAGGGCCACCCAGTGTGTAGGTGAAGTTCGGCAGTGCATTGGCGTTATTAACCTCTGCCAGACCCGAACGCACGGCCTGATTACGAATCGGATCGCGGAAGGTGTTGCTGGAGGACTCTAGACCCTCCTCCACGACGCCAACGTTAGGCGCGCGGAAGGATTGTGAATAAGAGCCGCGGACCAGGAGTGTGTCGACGGGGCGCCAGCTCATGGCGATCTTAGGCGTAACCGCACTGCCAATCTGACCACCGTAATCCTCATAACGAACCGCGATTTGGGTTTCCACATTCTCAAGGATGGGCAGTGAGAATTCGGTGAATACCGACTTTACGTTGCGTTCGTTGTCATAGGTGAACGCGCAGTAGGAGCATTCGAAGTTATTACTCACATAATGAGTAGTGTTCGGTGCGCCACCTACGCCTCAGTTCAGAATCGCGTCAGGGATACCTGGCACGTTGAGGTAGGGGGCGCGGGACTTGTTGCTCTGCATACGATACTGCGCGCCCACCGCGAACTGCGCAGTGCCGCCCTTGAGCTCCATGATCTCGCCCGAGAGCACCGCATCGATTACGCCGAGCTTGTTGCGCTTGTCGACACGCTTCACAGTTGGGTTCATCCACTCCATCAGCTCGTCGTTATTGGCGAGATTAGGATCGGTCATCGAGGTCAGGAAGGGGTTGTAGAACATGCAGCCGTCCTTGCCCTGATTATTGCTGGTCAGGGCTAGGGAGAGGCTCTCGCGAGTCGTGAACACGAAGCCCGGGAAGAAGGTCTGCGTGTAGCCACCGTAGTAGGCATTGTTGCTGACGTTCCATATGGTGGGCAGTGCGCCACCGAAGGGGCCGGGTTCGTCGCGGAAGTTGAAGTTGCTTATCCCGTTGGGCGTACAGCTCGCGCCGCCTAGGCCATTTACCGCCAGCTCCGCACGGTCGCGTTGGAAGGTCTGATACTCTTGTTCGAAGCTAGTGCCACTCCAGGAATAGCTGACGTCGTAGTTGAAACGGCGATCCTCGAGCGCATAGAACTCGCCCTTTACACCGGCTTGCGCGCCTATGGTTTCGGTCTCGGTAATATTGCTAGTCCCACCCAGTCGTGGCGTGTTGCCGCGTTGCACGGTGGCATAGAATGGCACGTTGAGGCCGCCATTGGCTAAGGCGTTCGGCGCATTGGGGATGCTAGTGGGTTTGGTCAGTCCGGCCTTGCCGGCGTAGTAGCCAAGTTCCATCGGCATGCCGATAGCATAGCCGCCATATGCGGGGTTGCCGGCATGGGAGCCCGGCGCCGCCAAGAACAAGGTCGGTCCACGTGAGCCGTTCGCGCCTGAGTCCGCGCGTTCGATCGTAGTGCCCGAATATTGGAAGAAGGAGTAGAACTCCGCCTTCTCGCTGAAGGTATGGGTAAAGGAGCCGGCGAAACTATCGCGCTCCATGCCGACCTGCATGAAATTCCATTCTTCCGTCGCCTCGCGACAAGAACCGTTGTTGTCGCCACGCTGGTCCGTGCGCCTTCCCGTGAAGAAAGAGCGGCCATCGGCGGCAGTGAGATCGTCGCAAAGCGGGTCGGTGAGTACCATCGAGGAAGAGCCGCCCTCCGCGATGTTTCGGGCCGTGAGGGCATTATTATAATACGCGGTGTTAGGCCGTGAGCCGAAGGCCGCGTTTGACGGGGTCTGGGTAATATTGCTCGCGACACCGCCTACGACGCCGGTGTATTGCACGTTCTCGTCGTAGAAATTGCCATATTTTACTTCGACGGGATCGCGCTTGTATTTCTCGGCAGAGAGTACGAAGTGGTTCTTGTCGTCGCCCCAGCCCCAGATGATGCTCCCGGTCTTATCCTGCAGGCTCTTGGCGGCGTCTAGGGCCTGCACATCGCCATACACTTCCAAGCCCTCGAATTCGGTACGCATGATGACGTTGACCACGCCGGCGACGGCGTCGGAGCCGTAAAGCGCGGAGCCACCGTCGGTGAGTACTTCGACGCGCTCCACCATGACCAGCGGAATGGTGTTGATGTCGACGAACTCGCCGCCACTGCGTGTGGTCGTGGCCGCGGAGACTTGGCGCCTGCCGTTAACGAGGGTCAGTGTTGAGTTCTCGCCCAAGTTGCGCAAGTTGACGTTAGCTGTGCCCGAAAGCCCAGCACCTTCGCCGGCACCTTCGTTCGTGAACGAACCTGAGTTAATTTCCAAATTCTTGATGACGTCCCAAATCTGCGCAGCGCCCTGGGCTTCGATTGACGTTCTGTCAACGGTGGTCACTGGCGAGGGGGCATCTAGAGGCGTGCCGCGGATGTAGGAGCCAGTGATGATGACTTCTTCAATGTCGGCGTCATTTTGTTGTGCTGCTACCTGCAGCGAAAGGCTTGCGAGAATGATTGCGGATGTAATTGCTTTACGTCTGCTTGGAATGGCTCCACGCATACTAGTTCCCCCGTATTTTTATCGTTATAGGACTTTCGTGAAAGCTGCGCTGACAATCTATCTGATTTTTTTAAATTCCCTTTATTATTCCAAATGGTTAGCTTCGGGCGCACCCCAGTATAGGGCAGGCAAATCTTGAAAGGCAATCAATTTAGCTACCCCCGCCGCACCCGCAAAAGACATATAGAGCGAGTGAATTCTATGCATAGATTTGAGTGATCTGACCTGTCATGACATCTCTCGCGATGGAGTGATTTAGGGGGTTGTGAGACGCTCGGCCGGGGGAATGGCAATGGCGAAATGGCAGGCCCTATCAATAGTAATAAACTATCGTTTAACTATAAATGATTGATTTACATAAAGGGTCGAAGTCTCGTAGAATACGCGCCTTACAAAAGTAACCCGAAGTTCTTACAGGAGTAGTTTTTAGTGTCTTTAATCAACAGCGCAATCAAGCCTTTTTCAACCACAGCATTTCACGATGGCGAGTTCGTAGAGCTCAATGAGAAAAGCCTAAGTGGTAAGTGGTCAGTGGTATTCTTCTATCCAGCCGATTTCACATTCGTTTGCCCAACTGAGCTGGGTGATCTCGCAGACAATTATGAAGAATTCAAGAAGCTTGGTGTGGAAATCTACAGTGTCTCTACAGACACTCACTTCACGCATAAAGCGTGGCACGACAGCTCCGACACAATTCGCAAGATCAGCTATCCAATGCTCGGCGACCCAACCGGGGCTATCAGCCGCAATTTCGAAGTGATGATCGAGTCTGCAGGTTTGGCAGAGCGCGGCACCTTCGTCATCGACCCAGAGGGCTTGATTCAGATCGTCGAAATCACTGCCGGTGGCATCGGCCGCGATGCGTCCGAATTGCTGCGTAAAGTGAAAGCCGCTCAATACGTTGCCGCTCATCCAGGTGAAGTATGTCCTGCGAAGTGGAAAGAAGGCGAAGCGACTCTTGCGCCATCTCTCGACCTCGTCGGCAAGATCTAAACACCCCCCGAAAAGCAGTTCGCCCACTAGGCTCGATGCTCTCGAGTCTGGTGTACGCGAGCCTGCGATAAACAATTTGCCCAATCGATAGAACCCCAAGGATTCAGATCCATGTTAGACGCTACCTTAAAGTCGCAGCTCCAAGCTTATCTTGAGAAAGTGCAGCGACCATTTGAGCTAATCGCCACCGTGGACGAAAGTCCTAAGTCTCAAGAACTCTGGGCTCTGCTAGAGGAGATTGCGAGTCTTTCTGACAAGATCAGCGCTCGCCGCGACGGCAACGGCGCGCGTGTACCTTCCTTCGAGATTGCACGGGAGTCTGCGGATGTAGCCGTGAGTTTCGCTGGCATCCCCTTGGGGCATGAATTCACTTCGCTTGTGCTCGCTTTGCTGCAGGTGGGTGGTCATCCGCCGCGCCTTAGCGACGAAGTAGTGGCGCAGATCAAGGCAATCGAGGGAGAGTTCTCCTTCGAGACATATTACTCGTTGTCCTGCCAGAACTGCCCCGATGTGGTACAGGCCTTGAACGTCCTAGCGGTACTCAATCCTCGCATAAAGCATGTCGCGATCGATGGCGCCCTGTTTCAGGATGAGATCGAAGAGCGTCAGGTCATGTCTGTGCCGTCTGTCTACCTCAATGGGGAGGCATTCGGCCAAGGGCGCATGGGCGTGGAAGAGATCCTGGCGAAGATTGATACTGGCGCTGGGGCCGCTGAGGCCGCGAGGATCACCGAACGTGAGCCTTTCGATGTGCTAGTCGTCGGTGGCGGCCCGGCTGGTGCGGCGGGTGCAATCTATGCGGCCCGCAAAGGCATTCGCACCGGTGTTGCGGCGGAGCGTTTCGGCGGTCAGGTGTTGGA
This sequence comes from Gammaproteobacteria bacterium UBA5078, assembly GCA_002416505.1. GTDB lineage: Bacteria > Pseudomonadota > Gammaproteobacteria > Pseudomonadales > Pseudohongiellaceae > UBA5078. The sequence continues at coordinate 365,884 of DIAM01000021.1, read as the reverse complement.
CACCATGGGCATCGAGAATCTCATCAGCGTGGCCGAGACCGATGGTCCAAGGCTCGCGCGCGCTTTGGAGGAGAATGTGCGCAACTACGAAGTCGATATCATGAATCTGCAGCGCGCCTCTGCCTTGCTGCCTGCGGCAAAACCTGGTGACCTGCACGAGATTCGTTTCGACAGTGGCGCAAGCTTGAAAGCCAAGACGGTGATCGTGGCCACGGGCGCCCGCTGGCGCGAATTAAACGTGCCTGGGGAGCAGGAGTATCGCAACAAGGGCGTAGCCTATTGTCCGCACTGCGATGGCCCGCTGTTCAAGGGCAAGCGCGTCGCAGTGGTCGGCGGCGGTAACTCGGGCATCGAGGCGGCGATCGACTTAGCGGGCTTGGTCAGTCATGTGACGGTTCTCGAGTTCGCGCCAGAACTACGTGCCGATGCGGTTCTGCAGAAGAAGTTGAACAGCCTGGGCAATGTCACCGTGATTACCAACGCGCAGACCACTCAAGTGCTAGGAGATGGCCAGCGGGTCAGTGGCATCGTCTATACCGAGCGCGCAACGCAGGAGCACAAAGAGATCGCGCTGGAAGGCATCTTCGTGCAGATCGGCTTGCTGCCCAATAGCGATTGGTTGAAGGGCACGCTAGAGCTGAGCAAGCATGGCGAAGTGGTCACCGACTTTCGTGGTGAGACGAGTATAGCGGGAGTATTTGCGGCAGGAGACGTCACTACCGTGCCCTATAAACAGATCATCATCGCGATGGGCGAAGGGGCAAGAGCCTCCTTGAGCGCCTTCGATTACCTGATACGTCACTAGGTTGCCGGACATCGGCACAACAAAATGGCGCAAAGAAAAAGGCTGGCCTGCTTGCAGAAACTCACGTTTCACGGCAGGTCAGCCTTAATTTGGCTAAGTGCTATTACGCGTGAGCTATTCTGGCAGCGCGAAGGTCGCCATCGCATTGCCAGAGACTACGGTCACATACTGCACGCCGTCCACCATGAAGGTTACCGGTGCCATCGCTATCTGGCCGCCTAGGCTCGCCTTCCACAGTAACTCACCCGTGCGCGCATCCAGCGCGTGGAAATGTCCCTCGCGGCCACCGGCAAACAGCAGGTCGGTCGCGGTAGTCAGCATGCCGCCATCGCTCACATCGAACTGCTCGTACTTCCATACGGCCTGACCGGTTTCCGGGTCCATCGCCATTAGCGCGGCGTGGCCTACCTCGTCCGTCCAAGTGTTTACTGGGTTGGTGCGCCCGATGCCTACGCCAGGGGCTCCTAGCGCCGGTGTTAGCACCGTAAAGCCGCCACCTAAGAAGATGCGGCCAGGCACGTATTCCTGCTCCTCGGCGCGGTAGATAGTGGCGTAGTCTTCCCATGCGCTGAAGTAGAACAGGCCGGTGCGTGGGCTATAGGAAGGCGGATACCAGTTGGTCGCGCCCTGATTGCCTGGCCAAGTTGGCATGCCCTCCGGCTGTGGCGTCGGGATTGGTCGGCCATTGTCATCGAGGCCGCTTGACCAGTTCACTTTGACATAGGTCTCGCCGAGCAAGAACTCGCCGGACTCGCGATCGAGCACGTAGAAATAGCCATTGCGATTGGCCCAGAGCATGAGCTTGCGCTGCTCGCCATGCCACTCGCGATCCACCAAGACGGGTACTTGCACGGAATCGTAGTCGTAGCCATCGTTAGGCGTGAACTGGAAGTGCCATTTGAGCTCGCCTGTGTCTGCGTCTAGTGCGATCACCGAATCCGAGTAGAGATTGTCACCAGGGCGTTGACTGGGGTTCCAATCCGGTCCTGGATTGCCCACGCCCCAGTAGGTCAGATTGAGCGCTGGGTCGAATGAGCCGGTGATCCATACCGGCGCGCCGCCATGCTCCCAGTCATCGCCTTCCCAGCTGTCGTGACCGGGCTCGCCCGGAGCAGGAATGGTGTAGAACTTCCACGCCTCTTCGCCGGTGTCGGCGTCATAGGCGACCACATAGCCGCGGATCCCGAACTCGCCACCGCCTACGCCGACAATGACCTTATCTTTTACGATCAGCGGCGCCATGGTAATGGAGTAGGCAAGATTCACATCGCCTACCTCTATATTCCACAAGGGTTCGCCATTGATGCGGTCGATTGCGATCAGGCGGGCATCGAGGGTGCCCATATAGACTTTATCGCCAAGGATCGCGACGCCGCGATTATTCGCCCCGCAGCATACGCGCGCGTTCTCGGCAGGTGTGTGCTTATAGACCCAGAAGACTCGGCCCGTGACAGGGTCCATCGCAATAACATCGTTAGGCCTCTGCGTGATGTACATGACGCCATCGACAACGATAGGGTTGGACTGCCAGGCGCCAAACACCTGATTCTGCAGCATCCATTTCAGCTCGAGATCCTGCACGTTGTCGCGGTTGATCTGCGACAAAGAGCTGTGGCGTGCACCGTCATAGCTGCCGTTATAGGTTAGCCAGTTCTCAGGCTCGTCCTGAGCGTTGAGTAGGCGTTCGTATGTCACCTCCTGTTGTGCGGCACTGAAACTACTCGCGAGTAAGCCGCAAAGGCAGAGGGCGATTGCGCCAATTCTTTGTAATGTATTCATTCTAGACCTCGCAGGGAGAGCAGATAACCGATTAGGTCAGCGAGTTCGCCGGCCGCTAAGGTAGTGGGTTCGTGTACGGGCGTGCTGCTCAGCTCGTAACTGACCAGATCTGCCTTCACTAAGGAGCGCAATTGCTCGTTAGAGTCGAGCACCTGCACCGAATAGGTATCTTCATTCAACCGTCGACCGATAATAGTTTCCTCGGTACGCGTGACTAAACGCACCTGCCGATAGATCGGCTGCAGCGTCGCGGCGGGGTCGGTGAGGCTGGTCTGCAAGATGGTGGGAGTGCGGATGAGGCCTATGTCGCTAAGGTCGGGTGCGATTCGGCTCCCATACCCATTGATGCGATGGCAGGCAGCGCAATTGCCCTTGCCATCGTAAATGGCCTTGCCACGAGTAGGGTCGCCGATGCGTACGGCAACCCCTTCCGGGTCGAAGCCTGCGCGTATGAAGGCGATCACGCCGCTCAATTCATCCGGGCGCAAGCTAAATGCGGGCATGCGGCCAGCTGCAGCACCCTCGGAGATAATGCGGACAAGGTCCTCGTCCGAACTAGCGGTGCGAAACTGGCCCAGACGCAGATTGATGCCATCGATCAAGTCCCCCTGCGGGCCATGGCAAAGCGCGCATTGCTGGACGTAGACGCTCGAGCCAGCCTGTATCGCCTCAGTGGTATATTGGTGGTCGCCAATTTCCTGTGCGTTTGCCTGGGTAGATAAGATTAGGATGCCGAGACAGGCGATATGCCTCGCTCGTTGCAGGGTTCTGAGCATGTGCCCAGACGGGAGTCGGAAAAATTTCACGATATGCGGCCTGTTTTTATATTTTTGAGGGCCCAAAGAATAATCCCAAAACGATCTTGAATCCAGCAGATGCAGCCTCATTGCCGCTTGTGTTACCGTTGCGAGACTTTTTGTCCGAGCAATGTGATCGATTATGGCAAATATCTACAGGCAGCTTGTGCTGTGTATTGCGCTCTGGATGGGGAGTTCGCAATACGCGAGCGCCCACGGTGGCGTGGCCTTCGAGGATGACCTGTGTGTGATCAATATTGGCTTTTTAAAGGCCCACTTCACGATCTATCAGCCCCAGCAACACGGTAGCGAGGAGTTTTGTGAGGAGATCCCCAGTGTAGGCGAGACGGTATTCGTAATGGAATACCAGCATGACTTCCTTAAAGAGATGCCGGTGGATTTTCGAATCATTCGCGATACGCAGGATTTCGGCATCTACGCGCGCTGGGAAGATGTGCAGGGTATTGCCGACCTCGGGCCGGTTACCGCCTTCTATCAGGCACCGGTCATTCGCCCAGACGGCGCCTTTACGGTCGATTATGCCTTCGACGAGGCCGCCACCTATATTGGCATCGTAACGGCGCAGCATCCAGATGACGACCGGGTCTATAATGCCGTGTTCTATTTCCAAGTGGGCGGCCCAGACTATGGCACGCTGCCCTGGTTTTTCGCCCTTGCCTTATTCCTACAGGGCGCGTATTGGGTCAGCAATGGCGGGCTAAAACGCTGGCAGGAACGTAAGAGTGAAACACAGAACAACCCTATAACAAAAATCTAATTGGAATCATCGATGCGAGCATTCGTCATGCTAGTGCTAGGAGCAGTGCTAAGTGCGCTGTTGTTTCCTCCGCAGTGGTATCCCCCAAAGCTGCGTTTCACCCTGGCCGAGTACTTCGGTCCTCCGACCGCGATCACGGCGCCTAGTCCCGACGCGATGGCCATGCCGCCGTTAGCGGAGCCCATGTGCCCGGAAGATCTGCTGGGTTGGCGTGACGCGCAAGTGATCGAGGGTGTCAGCATCGCCGCGACGCTCGGCTGTGTCGCCGATAATCCCTATGCCATCGCTGCCTTCGTCAAGGGCACCAATAATGTCTCGACGGATACCCTGATGCGAGCGGGCTTAACCCCCGATGCCTTAGTCAAGGGCGCAGACTTGGATGGCGATGGCGACGCAGACGAGATCCATATTCGACTCGAGATCGCCGAGTTAAACGGCGGTTCTCCAGACTCTCAAGAGCCGACTGCGCAGTATGCGATCGCGCCCGGTATCACGCCCGGTATGTGGGTATTCGTGCCCAAGAGTTTCGGCATGGCCACCGAAAACTTCGACTCCGTTATCGCCAAAGAATTGTTGCGCTCCCCCTCGCCCGCCATTCGTGTCGAGCAGGGTGATCGCGTATTCATAACGCTAGAGAATACGCATTACCTTCCTCACACCATTCATTTTCACGGCGTCGATCATCCGTTCTTGCGTGCCGACGGTCAGGGCAATGACGGGGTGCCTATGACTAGCGAGCTGCCGGTTGAGGCGGGTCAGGCGCGCACCTATGAGTTGACGCCGCGCAGCACCGGCACGGCGTTCTATCACTGTCACGTTCAGCCTCAGTCTCATATCCTGATGGGCCTGCAAGGCATGTTCATCGTGGAGGAGAACCGGCCCAATAATACGCTGCAGTCCATGAATATTGGGGCAGGACAAGTGCGCGTCGTCTCCCAGGCCAGTCGCGAGGAGTACGATCAGGAATATGACCTGCAATACACCGATGTCGACAGTCAACTGAACAATATTATTCAACAGAGCAATGACCCCGCGCGCATCCAAAACTGGCTGCACGGCGGCTATAATCTCGCCACGAGCCATAGCGATTACTTCACGGTTAATGGTCGCTCTTTCCCCTATAGCTATCGAGAGTCGCTGATCGTTACCCAGCCCAATGAGCGCATTCGTTTGCGAGTACTCAATGCCGGTGGTGAGGGCCTAGCGTTGCATACACATGGGCATAAAACGACCGCCACTCACCTAGATGGCGTGGCGCAAGCTCCGCAGTCGCAAGTGACCCGTGATGTGTTCTGGCTCGCGAGCGCACAGCGTGTCGATCTTCTGCTCAATACGAGCAACGACGGCACTCATTCTTATGGCCCCGGGGTGTGGATGTTGCACGACCATACGGGGCGCGGCACGACCAACAATGGCATTGCCCCCGGCGGCAATATGAGCGCAATTGTCTATCGCGACTTTATCGATGATAGTGGCTGGCCGATTACCCGCGGCGAGGACATGAGCATGTTCTTCGCGCCGGAATTTTATCGGCGCGACCTGCGCTTCGGCGAACAGGAGCCAGTCACTGGGTGGACTCTATTATTGCTATTGCGGCTGCTCGGATTTGCGCTTGCCCTAGGGCTGGTGTTGGCTAGCATTGTGCAGATTACGTTGCCACTAGTGCGGCGCAGGCGATGAGCATGAGAGCGCTTGCCTTTGCTTGCTCGATAGCTGCGCTCAGCTGCGTCGCAAGTGACAGCTATGCTCAGCACGAACAGCACGCTCAACATGGTGACTCTCATCAGGGCATGCAGTTCGACAGCAAGGGCATGGTGATGAATAGCAATGCGGACGTGTTGCCGCAGAACTGCAGTGCCATCAGCGAGGACCTCGCGTTCACGGTGCGAGCGGGCACCGACTATGCGGTGCAAGGTGCCGGTCGAGTGTTTGGTTTTAGCCAGTATGAGTTCAGGGCAGCACCCTGTGCTCGAGTGACGGTGACGTTTATCAACGAGGATCAGGTGCGTCACCAATGGATGCTACACGGCCTGCCGCGCTACCTGTACGCGCAGGGAATGTTTCACTTGGAGGCGAATGCGGGCGAGACAGTCTCGGGAACGTTTATAGTGCCCGCAGACGATGCGACCTATCTGGTGCACTGCGATATCACCCAGCATATGGAGAAGGGCATGAAGGCGCAGTTTATCGTTGGCGCGGGCGGCGCGCAGCTATGGAGTGTGCCGAGTGTCACTGAAGATTTTAATATTGAAAAAAGAATGCCGTATGGCACCTATATGTTCATCTCTATAGTCGCTCTGATTTCTTCGACGCTCATCTCCTTTAAGCTGATAGGCAAAAATAAATAATTAACGCTAGAAGAGAGAAATATGAAACTTCAATGTAAACCCATAGCCAGCGTTGTCACTCTATTGAGCAGTTGCTTGATGCTTGCAGCCTGTCAGTCTGCGGATTCGCTGCGTTTCGAGCGTCTCGTGCTTGACGAGCAAATGGCGGGAGGCTATGGGCTCGAGGTCGCCGATATCGATGGGGACGGGCTGCTCGACATCGTCGCGCTAGCGACAAATCCAGCGCAGTTCGTCTGGTACCGAAACCCTAGTTGGGAGAAATATCTCATCACGGCGAATAGTCGTGGCGACATCGCGGCGGCGGCGCAAGACATCGATGGGGACGGCGATATAGACCTTGTTCTAGCCAGTGAGTTCAACCTCGCGGCCTCTACACAAGGAGGCTTGCTGCAATGGTTCGAGAACCCAGGTAATCCCACGCAGAACCAGGAATGGGCGGCCTATACTATCGATCGCGTGCCGACATCGCACCGACTGCGCTGGGGTAATTTCAATGGCCGCAGCAGAACCTTGATCAATTTGCCGATCATTGGAGTCGGCGCAAGCGCGCCACGCTATGAAGGCGGCGCGCAGTTGAAAGCCTACGAGATTCCATTGAACCCCAAGGGAGACTGGGGCGCCGTCGTGCTTAGCGACGATTCGGAGATGGCCCATGGCCTCACAGTAGTCGATTGGAATGGGGATGGGCGTGACGATCTATTGACCGCGAGTTTCGCGGGAATCAATTTAGTGCAGTTCGGCGTCGACGGTCGCTTCGTGAAACAGACTCATCTGGGGGCGGGTAATCCCGGCGAGCGCCCCACCCAAGGCAGCAGCGAGGTAGGGCTAGGAGTTCTGCCCGACGGCTCACGCTTTTTGGCGAGCATCGAACCTTGGCACGGCAACGAGGTGGTGGTGTACACACCAAACGCCGATGGCTCACGACCTTGGCAGCGCGCGGTGATAGATGACACCTTCGCGGGCGGGCATGCGCTGATTGTGGCTGACTTAAACAACGATGGTGTGGATGAGATTGTCGCGGGGCATCGCTCGAGTCCCTATGGGCTGTATAGCTATCGTTACATGGCCGATACCGCCCAATGGGAGCGCACGGCTCTGGATGAAGGCGCAATTGGCGTAGCGGGACTAGCAGTCGTTGATCTCAATGGCGATGGCTATCGCGACATAGTCGCCATCGGTTCTGCCACCGGTAATGTAGTGCTATTCGCCAGTCGCGTTAGGTAGAGATCGCGAACTTCGCGATTACTCAGAGCCACGCAGTGGCTCGCGCTACGAGGTGAAGAGCATGCGCCGAGCGCCCTATTCGCTAGGTACGATATTGCCCGCGATCCAAACCTGGTTGACTGACTTGCTGTTGTCGATATCCTCGAGCGGATTCTTATCCAGTACCACTACATCGGCCCAGTTTCCGACCTCTAGGCTGCCCAGAAAATCTAGCCCTAGGCAGTCTGCGGCTACAGAGGTTGCCGATTGGATGACCTGCATCGGTGTCATGCCCGAATCTACCATCATGCCCAGTTCTAGGTGTTCGAAATAACCCTGAAAGCGCGCCGCCGGCCCCGAGTCCGTGCCCATTGCGATCTTCACCCCAGCGTCCGATAGGCTCTTCAGGTTAAGCATCGCCATAGGCAGCGCATTGTTCTTGTAATGCTGTGCCGAGGCATTGTCACGCATGCGTGCCTGTCGCTCCGGCTCCCTTAGGGTCGCCATTATTGCCGGGTCTACCTCTTTGGTGAAAAACGGATCGCTGAAGAAGCTCGGCTCGCTCTCGTAAACGAAGGTGGAGAGTTCTCTTGTAAGCGTCGGGCTGTAGCAGACATCGCGAGCCTTAAGCGCGTCGATAAAGGCCTGATCGACCTCGGTGTCGCGCACGCTGTGGGCTATGAAGTCGGCGCCCGCGGCGAGCGTCGCCTTGGCGTCTTCGAGACTGTACATGTGCACGGCCAGTGGTATGCCGCGCTTCTCCGACTCCTGCGCGATTGCCGTATAAATCTCCGGCGCCATCTTCGCGGTACGGCCTAGATTGTCGTCCACCCGTATCTTAATGAAGTTGGCACTCTGGTCTGCCACGCCGTTCACCGCGGTCCTCGCCTGTTCCACCGTTTGTGGCGCTAGCACAGGGCCTGCGACCATGAGGCGAGCATGGTCAATGAACAGTGGATCCTGCTCATTGCGTATAGCGAAGCCCTCGTACTCGTCATCGCCGAGGCTATTGACCGTGGTGACACCGTAGCGCGCGTATAGGCTCAACTGGCGCAGGACATTGCCGCGGTCGTAGTGGCCCGCTTCCAGGCCGAGCACCTGGCCGACGTGCCCATGCGCATTGATTAGTCCGGGAATGAGTGTCTTGCCAGTGACATCGATACGCTGGGCATCGGCTGGGATGGCGGTGTTAGTGGCGGTGCCGATGGCCACGATTTTGCCGTCCATGCTCACAAGCACCCCGTTCTCGATTGCGGGAGCACCAGTGCCATCAATGATACGCCCCCCTACGAAGGCAATAGTGCCTAGGTCCGCATGCGCCGCGCCGCTCGCACAACTTATGGCCAGTGTTAGAAGGCCTGCGCGTGTCACTAAGTTCATGTGTTCTCTCCCTTATTCTTGTTGATCGGGCCTACAACGGGCCAGACGTTTAGATTTGACAGCTTATCGGGTAATGTAGGTTAATTCCAAGTACAAGCCAGCTTTATCCATTCTAAAAACACTCCTGGAGACAGATTAATGGAGAATATCGATGTGAATTCCGAAGTACTCATAAACTATGTGTACTTATACGGCCCTAAGCTAGTAGCGTCTATCCTGACCCTCGTATTGGGCTTGTGGGTTGCCAACCTCCTAGTCAGCATAATCAAGAAAATGTTGAACAGGGGCAAGGTTGATCCTTCGCTACAGACGTTCTTGAGCAGTATGTTCGGCATTCTTTTCAAGGTGATGGTGTACATCACCGCCCTAGGTGTCCTCGGGGTAGAGATGACCTCCTTCGTCGCGATAATCGGCGCGGCCGGCTTGGCGGTAGGCTTAGCCTTATCGGGAACCCTGCAGAATTTCGCAGGCGGCGTGATGATTCTGTTCTTCAAGACTTTCAAGGTTGGCGACTTTATCGAGGCGCAAGGCTATTCCGGCACCGTGAAGGAGATCCAGATATTCCTCACCATTTTGACGACCGCTGATAACAAGACCATCATCATTCCGAACGGTCCTCTGGCAACCGGCACCCTCATTAATTACTCTGCCCAGGCTACACGGCGTGTGGATTGGACATTCGGCATTGCCTATGGTGACGACGTCGACAAAGCCTTCGAACTATTGAAGGAGTTAGTCGCGGCAGACGAGCGCATTTTGAAGGACCCCGAGCCCTTCTATGCAGTCTCTGGGCTTGCCGATAGCTCGGTAAACCTTGTCGTGCGAGTCTGGGTGAATGCCCCCGATTATTGGGGCGTCCATTTCCGCATGAACGAGGTGGTGTACAAGCGCTTCCCGGGTGCGGGGCTCAGCATACCCTTCCCGCAACGCGACGTGCATGTATATCAGAAGTAAGTCACAGCTTAGGCAGATTGCGCATGTTAAATTGTGATCCGAAATAATTGCTTTCAGCCACAATCAGTAAAAGGAGAAATATATGAAAATGAATTCTTACTTACGCAAAGTCGTAACTACTGCCCTTTTGGCTGCGTTCAGTTTGGTGTGTATTCAAATGCCGGCGATGGCCGACATCGTTAGCACCGAGCAGATCGCGACAGAGCAGCGCAATCAGATCCAGCGCGATGCCGTGCGTGGTTTTCTCGATCGCGCCGATGTCCAAGCGCAGTTAGAGGCACGCGGTGTCGATGCCGCTGATGCGTTGCAACGCGTTGACAGCTTGACCGCTGGGGAGTTGGCGTCATTGTCTGAACAGATCGATACATTGCCAGCGGGCGAAGGCGCGTTGGGCTTTGTGATCGGCCTGATTGTGATTTTCATGCTCTTGGACATCGCTGGCGTTACCGACGTATTTCCCGCGATTTAGATAAAACAGAGCATCATTGCTATGGGTAAGAATATCCTTCGTTGTGTTGGGGGGATAATGGTGATGCTCTGGCTGAGCGGCTGTGTTAGTGCTCCTCAGTCAGACGCATTGCTTACACATTTCTCGCAAAGACTAGGCGCTAGTCCCAGCGTCGCACTCTCCGCTCGCATTCAACTGGAGCAGGTGCCTTTCTTTCCGCAACAAGACTTCCAGTGTGGTCCCGCTGCTCTCGCGACAGTATTGCAAGCGAGCAAGGTCGATATACACCCAGAGGCGCTCGTCGCCCAGGTATTTGTTCCGGCACGCCAAGGTAGCCTGCAAATCGAAATGCTAGCGGCGGCGCGTCGCTACGGACGCATCTCCCAAATATTGGCCCCCGACTTAGAGAAACTGCTCGAGCAGGTACAGGCCGGCAAGCCGGTATTAGTGATGCAGAATCTCGGCCTTTCCTGGTATCCCCAATGGCATTATGCGGTGGTAGTGGGCTTCGATCTGCCACGCGCTGAGATCGTATTGCGTTCGGGTCTCGTACGTGATTACCGAATATCTCTGGCATTGTTCGAGCGCACTTGGCAGCGCGCCGAACACTGGGCGGTGGTCCTCTTGGCGCCAGGTGAGCTGCCGAGCGACGAGCGTGAGGACGCCTATTTCCAGTCGGTGAGCGCGTTCGCGGCGCTCGCAAATCGGGATGGCCGCGCAATAGCATTAGCCTATGAGGCCGGATTACAGAGATGGCCCACCAGTACCAATCTAGGGATGGCGCGCGCGAATCTATGGTATGCGCAGGGCGATTACGACAGCGCTGTGCTTGCCTATGAAGCGATCATTGCCCGGGTGCCAGACTATGCCGCTGGGCATAATAATCTAGCGCAGACCTTGCTGGATCTGGGGCGCTTGGATGAGGCTAAGAAACACGCCGAGCGAGCGGTTTTGATTGGCGGGAGTTTCAGTGAAAATTTTCGCATAACCCTCGATGCTATCGATTCCGCTTTAGGGCTCTAGCTCTGGGAGCCGCCCTCTTCCCACAACACATCACAGCAGACGATGAAATGTTCATCGTCGATCTTGGTCTGCACTGACAGCGTGATGCACAGCGTGCCATCTGAGATCGAAAAATACGGTTTGCTGACCTGTACTACGCCAGGATTGCTGGATGCACTAAAGAAATAGTCGCGGCGTTTCCAACTTGCCCCTTGGGTGTCGGCAAGAGCTTTCAAACGATCTCTTGTGTCGATATAGATGGTAGTAGAGTTGACATTTGAGAAGCATTGACTGCCGTCCATAGCAAGTTGATAGAGCCGTATAGTCTTTGGCAGTGGTAGCAGCTGTGCCGATATCTCTACGAGATTGGCTCGTTTCAACGCCCCGGTTGTGGCAGTAGTAAACGTGTCAATATAGGGAGCGAGCAAACTCTGGTGCCGTGATAAGCTGAGCCTGCTAAGCTGGTCGAAGTTTTGATAGAGTTCTTGCCAAAGACCTGTGCGAGTCTCAATGGACTCGGATAATAGGAATGGGTGAGCGAAGTAAAACCCCTGCACTAGGTCGACGCCACCGTCCATCGCAGCGATCGCTTCAGCCTCTGTCTCTACACCCTCAGCGAGGACGATGCACTTGCAATTGTGTAGCATGCTGGTGATCCCCTTCAATAGGTTCTTCACACTAGGATCTACTCCTGCCTTTTTCAACATGCTCCTATCGAGTTTGACGATGTCAGGCTTGATGCGCCAAATGCGTTCAAAGTTGGACTGGCCCGCGCCGAAGTCGTCAATAGCAATCAAGAAACCCATTTTCTTATATTCGTGAATGTCTTGTTCTAATTTTTGTTCGTCATCGATCATCGACTCGAGGACTTCGATCACGATTTGATTCGGTTGATAATCTTGTTGCGCAACTAGAGCAGTCAGAAATTCACTATAGCGTTTCTGTTCAGTCAGGGTATGTGGATTTACATTCAGAAATAGCCAAACATTGGGCGGGCTAAGCGCAGCGAAATTTTCCATATGAACGAGCTGGCAGAGTCGATCGAGTGCTATAGCCTCACTCGTACTCGCCACGTCGAAAAGTTGCATCGGGGGGACGATTTTGTTGCTAGAGTCGACGCCGCGGGCGAGACCCTCGAGTCCGACGATGCGGCGATGTGCGATGCTATAGATGGGTTGGAACGCAGAGATTATTTTTAGCTCGCAGTAGGGCGCGTAACGATTGCCATTTACGTAGCCTAAAGAGCTTGCGAGCTCTTGGTAGTCTAGCGCAGAGCCGTCGCTACTTTTCTTGTGCATATAGTCTCCTAACACGCATCATTCGATGCGCCGCGCGCCAGCGCCATAAATTCTTAGTAGGGGCCGATTCTACAGGGTTAAAGGATCGAGACGTGCATTTATAGTGTCTTTGTGAGAGTAGTCACTCAAATCAATCTAAGGCCAATAGGTGTTAGTCACATCAGAAGCCTAGCGGGAAGTAGAATCCGGCTCTAACACTCGAAGTCTTCTTGTTGTAACTGATCAATGCTTCGCCATAGCCATTGTAGTAACTCAGGAAGAAGCGGCTATTGATCCAGCGTGACATTGGAACAATCAGATCGAGTTGATAGCTCAATTTATCGGACTTGCGCCCAAGCAGGGTCTTGAAGTTTACGCGCGCCCAGTTGTTGAGATCGAAGTGCGTAGTGATCTCTGCCGTGCCCAGATAGTCTTCGATGTCTTCGTTGAAGTCGCCCAGATTCATCGCCTGCCAATATTTGAATGTCCAAGACCACGCTTCGCTCATGCGCAGTGTCCGGGTCGCGTAGACACGATCCCAGCTTCGCGAGTTCACTCCATCGAGCCCATTCGACTGGTGCTCGATGCCTACTAGGTCAAAAATATGCAGCCGTGGTTTGCTACTGGGTCGTGCTAAGGCCTCGGTAAAGTCCCAAAACACTTCGGGGTTGTAGTTATGCTCTTTGAAGGGGGCAGAGTCTTCCGATATGTCCCACCAGGAACGCTGTGAGTAGCCAAACTTGAGCGGGCTGAGCGGCTCTAGGCCATCGATATCCGGGAATAAACCGAACTTCATGCCGAGCTCAAACTTGATGTCGAGCGTCTTGCCGCTGAACGGATCTTGGCCATCTTCGTTGCGCATATTCCCGAGGCTGATGTAGTTGTTCTTATAGGCCTGGACGAAACCGGAACGCAAGTCGTTATCGAAGCTATAGGGCCGCATGATGTTCGCTTGCGCAACGGACTCTGCTATGCGCTCGTCTCCCGACTCGCCCGGACTTAACAGGGCCATGCACCGCGCCCGCAGCTGACCGACTGTTTGCGCATCGTTCTCGGGTATGAGCACTTGCTCTTGCAGGCAGAGATTGAGCTCTGCATCTGCAGTATTCTCTACTGCGAAAAGTGACGGGCTCGCGAACAGTAGGCTAAGAACAAGAAGCGGGCGCATGGCGCGCAAGTATGTTGTGATCGAAATCATGGTGAATTCCAAAACTTGGTGTTGGGTGGCAATAAAGAAGCGGCATTCTACCCAAGGCTCGTTGCCTTAGGAATCGCTGCTTTGAGTTCGATGCGCCAGTCCTTGCGTCCGTGCATGTTGAGGTGCCCGATTGACTGTGCTTATATATCCCATTCCGAACGTTGGGTCGGAAATTATAACCGCGGAGCATCCTCCTTGTTACTCTTTAGTGCGCAGATCATCGCGATAATGTCGGTCTTGTTGTTGGCAATTGGTAATTTGAAGACACAGGGCACAGAGACTAGCGCGCGCTTGTTTCTCCTCATGGCCATTGGAATTGTCTGTTACCTCATCCGTAATATGTCGATGGGCCATATCGACCCCGCTCTGCGCCTGAACACCGGGGCCTGGGGGGCGGTGCTTAACCTGGGCATCAATTCCATACCCGGGCTGTTCATGATCTATTGCTATTACGTCTTCGAAGACAGTAAGCAAACGCCGCGACTGTTGACCGGGCTATTGCTGCTGCAACTGCTCCTAGACCATTTATACTACCGCTCTTATCGACCCTCGGCCTTTCTCTCGGTCGAGGCGAACAGTTCTCTAAGCCAGTTTCTGCTGGGGCCAGTGCCGGATTTCATGCAGTTGATTTTCGCGGCCTTCGCCGTGTATTGGACCGCTAGGGGGTGGAGCAGCGATCTCGTGGAGTCGCGCCGTTTCCTGCGCTGGGTGATAGTGTCTGTGCAGGGGGTGCTGATCTTGGCTATCGTGTTCCTAGAGAATTACTTACTCAATAGTACCTCGGCCGGTTACGCTCAGATGCAAGCCGGGATTACCTATGTCGTAGCTATAGTGACCTTTGTTATGTTGGCCTCTTTGTTACACATCGACTACGTCGGTTTCGACAAGGTAATTCGCAAGGTCACGTCGTCCGTGCCACCAGAGCTGGCCGATGACGCGTTGCTTGCCGACGTCAAACGCTTCCGTAAAGTGTTCGAGCAGGACCGTGTCTATCACGAGCACGGGCTTACGATCGCGAATCTCGCCACGAAACTGGATCTCCCCGAATATCGTCTACGGGCTTTGATCAATAAGCATTTAGGCTATCGGAATTTCAATGCGCTTTTGCATGAATACCGCATAAAGGATGCCAGTAGCATGTTGGCAAATCCGCAGCAACGTCATCTACCAGTACTGACGATTGCGCTCACTGTGGGGTATCAATCGATCACTCCCTTCAACAACGCCTTTAGGCAGGCGCAAGGACTTACGCCAACCGAATACCGTAAGAGAGCTCTCCAAGATAGCGCCTAGTGTGGGGATCAATGCTTGAGACACTCCTGCAGAGTCTTGGCGAGAAGCGCGGTGGCTGGGCCCGCCGACTCGGGCGAGCTCAACATAAGGTAGAGCGGTAAGATTCTCTCCTGGGGGCTAGCCAGCATTAATTGCTGTAGCGTGCCTGCGCGCAGATCTTCTTCAACCCAATCCTCTGGCAGGAAGGCGAACGCAAGGCCGGCCCGCAGTATCTTCAGCGAGCTCGAGAAGTGACTCACCGTCCAGCGCTGCTCCGAACCCAACCAGCCCGCATCTCGCTCGCGTCTCTGACCGCTATCGCGTAGTACGATCTGGCGATGGGTCTTCAGTTCCCAGTCGCTAATGCCGGCCTCGGAAACCTCTGGATCGCACTGCAAAGACTGTTTCGGCACCGCCCTGCGTGCGAACAAGGGGTGCTGAGGATGTGCGATGGGAATCATCTTCACCTGCCTTACCGGGGCTCCCGAGTGGCCGACCGGCACAGTGGCACCGATCACGATATCGGCCTTCTTCTCCAACAGGGCCTCCTCCGTCCCCGACAAGGACGTC
The DNA here is from genome assembly GCA_002416505.1 of Gammaproteobacteria bacterium UBA5078. GTDB lineage: Bacteria > Pseudomonadota > Gammaproteobacteria > Pseudomonadales > Pseudohongiellaceae > UBA5078. Next base: position 350,073 of record DIAM01000021.1, on the reverse strand, counting down.
TCCAGAATGCGCACCCGAGTTAGAGGATAGGTCTGTGCTAGGCGATCCAGTGCGGGAATCACTAGGCGAAGGTCGAGCAGGTTGTCCACCGCGAGGGTAACTTCAGCTTCGAGTCCTTGTGCCAACTGCCTTGCCACGGCTTCGGCCTCTTCGGCTTGGGTGAGCAGCGCGGCGGCGCGGCGATAGAGGACCTTGCCATCTTCGGTCAGCACGGCTTTGCGGCCATTGAGCACTAATACGGGGCGTGGCAGCTGCTCGTTGAGGCGTGCGATGGCGTAGCTAATACTCGATTGGCTCTTATTCATCGCCTCCGCCGCCATGGCGAAAGAGCCATGATCCACCACCGCCTTGAAACTCGCCCATTGCTCTAAACTGATCTTCGGTGTGCGCATATTGCCCCTATACATCTAATAAGCTGATCTTTAAGACGTAATAATTGCATAAAAACATCTAATAACAAGGTTTATTATTGCTCTCAATCTAATTCATCCCGAGCAAGCGCATCCAGCGCTGCGCCGGTAAACGAGGACCTCATGATGAGCAAAGTTCTACAGCTGAAGACCAGTATTTTCGACACGCAAGAGAATCAGGGTGTTTCTAGCCAATTGGGCGACGCCGTTGTGGCCCGCCTGCGCGAAGACGATGCTCAACTCGCCCTAGTGACCCGGAACTTCTCCACAGACCCTGTGCCCTATTTCGATAACGCATGGTTGCAGGCCTTATCCACGCCGCCTAGTGAGCGCAGCCAAGAGCAGGCAGAGAAGGTCGCATACTCAGACGCCTTGATTGCCGAGGTGCAGGCCGCCGACATCATCGTGATCGGAGTTCCGATGTATAATTTCACCCTGCCCGCGGCGCTGAAGTCTTGGACCGATCATCTGGCTCGCGTGGGCGTGACCTTCCGTTACACCGACAGCGGCCCCGTGGGTTTGTTGAACGACAAGAAGGTCTACGTCGTGCTCAGTAGCGGCGGGCAACATACCGAGGGCGAGACGGACTTCCTGCGGCCTTACCTGCGCACCTTCCTCGGTTTTGTGGGCATGCAGGACGTTGACTTCATCGTTGCCGATGGCCTCAATATGGGTGAGGCGCCGCGCAAGCAAGGCTTGCGCAAAGCCCAGCAACAAATTCAGAATCTTAACTCGCTCAATCCCATAGGAGCCGCGGTATGAAAACACGTCAGATCGAAGAATTACTCGTCGCAAGAGCAAGCTCAGATGGCGATGGTGTGCGCTTGAAGCGGGTATTCGGCGGAGGGGAGCTGAGCCGCTTCGACCCGTTCCTGATGCTGGACGAGTTCGGTTCTGAGGATGCCAGCGACTATATCGGGGGGTTCCCATCCCATCCGCATCGCGGTTTCGAGACGGTGACCTATATGCTCGACGGGCATATGCAGCACAGGGATCACATGGGCAATGTCGGCGAATTGAAGAACGGCGATGTGCAGTGGATGACGGCCGGTTCGGGCATCATTCATTCCGAGATGCCCCAACAGAAAGAGGGGCATATGCGCGGATTTCAGCTGTGGCTGAACCTGGCCGCTAAAGACAAGATGCAGAAGGCGTCCTACCAAGATATCGCGGCGCGAGAGATTCCAGTGATGCAGCGCGAGGGGGCCACCATCAAAGCGATTGCGGGCACACTCGCGGGCGTGCAGGGCCGCGTGCAACGAGAGGTAACCGAGCCAATCTATCTGGATATCGACATTCAGGATACTCGCTACAAGGAGCGTTTCGACGTGCCCGATGGCAACACCGTCCTTATCTACGTCTATGAGGGCGAGGTAGGGGTGGGCGAGGCCGTGGTCGGCAAGTCCCGGATGGCTAGGCTGTCGCGTTCCGGCTCGGTAGACTTGCAGGGCAGGGGGCCCGCGCGAGTATTGCTGATAGCGGGAAAGCCGATCGGCGAGCCGATAGTCAGCTATGGTCCGTTCGTGATGAACACCCGGGAAGAGATTGAGCAGGCCTTGGTCGACTACCGGGAAGGCAACCTCACTCACTAGTTTTTATTCTAAATAGAAATAACTATATCTCTATATATTCTTTTTTAGAATATAAGGACTCGCCTATAATGCCTGCCATCTAGATCACAACGGGAAACGATCATGGAGTGGCAGGGCTGGTTGTCTTTGGGCGTAACCTTCGGGTCAGTGCTTCTGTTAATGCTAACGCGCCTGAGCCCCCATCTCGTATTGGTGGGGGCCTTGACGCTCCTCAGTGTCACGGGCGTGCTCAGCGCTAGCGAGGCGTTGGCGGGTTTCTCCAATGCCGGCTTGATTACGGTCGCGGCGATGTTCGTCGTGGCGGCGGGCCTGCACTCCTCCGGCGGCATCGATCTGTTGGTCAATAAACTCCTAGGCCGGCCGCGCAGCGTGTTCGGCGCCATGGTGCGCCTATTCATCCCCGTCGTGCCATTGAGCGGTTTTCTCAATAACACCCCAGTCGTCGCCACGATGATCCCTGCTATCAACGCCTGGTCCCGTCGCATCAATATCGCTCCCTCGAAGCTGATGATTCCCCTATCCTACGGCGCCATCATGGGGGGCTGTCTGACCATGATCGGGACCAGTACGAATCTGGTCGTCAGTGGTCAATATCAGGCTTTGACAGGAGGGGAGGGATTCTCCATCTTCGCGATCACCCCTATCGGTCTGCCTGTGGCGGCGATCGGAGTGGCTTTTATGCTGTTATTCCTGCCTCGCCTACTGCCGGATCGGCGCGAGCGCAAGCCCTTCGAGAATATGCGGGAATTCACACTGGAGGTCGCGATCGATCCCCTCGGCCCTCTGGTCGGCCTGAGTGTAGAGCAGGCAGGGTTGCGTAACTTGGAGCGAGTCTATTTGGTGGAGATCGATCGCCGCGACAGCATCGTCACCGCGGTCCCCTCCGAGGAGATTCTGCGTGGCGGTGACCGCTTGGTGTTCGCGGGGGAAACAGAGGCGATCTCCGATCTGCTGAGGATTAACGGAATCGTCGCCTCGATCAATCCGGACAAGACGCCCTTGTCCGAAGACCGCGCAGAACGACGCCTCGTGGAGGTAGTGGTGTCGCAGTCCTGTTCGTCGATCGGCATGACGGTGCGCGGATCGCGCTTTCACGATCGCTACGGCGCCATCGTATTGGCGGTGGCGCGCAATGGGGAGCGTATCGCCGGTAATCTAGGCAATATCATCATCAAGCCTGGCGATACCTTATTGCTTGAGGCGCGGCCGGTGTTTGTGACTCGGCAAAAATATAACAAAGATTTTCTGGTCGTTAACGACTTAGACACGGTGCAGCCGCGACATAAGAAGGCGGTACTGTCTTGGTTGATTTTGCTGGTCCTAGTGGCGTGCGCGGGGCTCGACATCACCAGCATGTTGAACGCGTCATTGCTCGGCGCCGGGGCAATGTTGATGACGGGTTGCTTGTCGGTGAGTCAGGCTGAGAAGAGTTTAGATTTGCCAGTATTGATTACCATCGCCGCATCCTTTGCGCTCGGTGCCGCGCTGCAGAAGACTGGGGTTGCACAGCTATTGGCGCAGAACATCGTGAGTCTAAGTGGTGGTCAGCCTTGGTTGTTACTGATTCTGACTTATGCGGCGGTGTCGCTAATGACTGAGACCATTACTAATAATGCGGCGGCAGTGATCATGGTGCCTATCGTGCTGGCTATAACGGCGAGTGCGGGTCTGAATCCAGAGCCCTTCATGTTTGCGGTGATGATGGCGGCCTCCGCGAGCTTCGCCACGCCACTAGGCTATCAGACCAATCTGATGGTCTATGGTCCCGGGGGCTATCGCTTCTCGGATTTCATGCGTGCAGGTCTGCCGATGAATCTTGTGGTGGGGATCTCTACGGTCTCAATCCTGTTGCTCGGCTGGCCATTGGAGCTGTAGGAGCCTGCGGGGCAAGCTCCTACAGCTATGTTGCTACTCTCCTAGGCTGAACACATACACCGCGTTACCAGTCGACGGATAGACGATCTCGGGCGTCACCACCGCGGGCACAGAGCGCGGACTGGTGCCGCCATTCGCAGTTGTAACCGCGATATACTGCTTGCCATCTATGCTAAAGGACAGCGGGTGACCCTGTACCGCAGTGCCAAGCCGTGTCTCCCACAGGATCTCCCCGTTAGTGACATCGAAGGCGCGGAAGCGACGGTCGAGGTCGCCGGCGAAGGCGAGGTTGCCCCCGGTGGTGAGTACGCCTGTGATGAAGGATGCGCGCTGCTCATAGCTCCATATCTCTTCCATGGTACTGACGTCATATGCGCCGAGTTTTCCCACGTTGCCATCGGTGCCCGGCATCTCGAAGAACTTGCGGCTCGCCGCTAAGCCACCAGAGCCTGGGACGAGTTCGACCTCACGCGCTGCGTTCTCGAGGCAGGTCTGACTAAGAGGCGCCACCATCACGCCGGTGGGCTCGTGATAGCTCATGGAGTGCCAGTCCTTGCCGCCAGCACTACTGGGGCAGGAAGAGGTCCACTGGTCGAGTTGGGCATTGATAATGTCATCGCGATAGGTCACTGCACCCGTGACCGGATCGATGTTAGTGAAGGAGTTCTGGAAGACGGTCTCCGTGAAACCGAGGAACTCGCCAGTAACGCGGTCGTTCTTCCACATTATTCCGTATTTGCCGATGGATAGGACCAATTTGCGTCCGTCGCGATCGACCAGTACGCGTTCGAACACTTCATCGAGGTCGAGCGCCTCGCCGGGCACGTGTTGGAAGTGCCAAGCGAGTTGGCCAGTGCTTACATCCAAGGCGATTGTCGAGTTCGTGTACAGGCCGGCATCGTGTATCGACATATGCCTGCTTACTGGCACCCAGGGCTTGGCCTGTGCGGTGCCCCAATAGGTGAGATTGAGCTCTGGGTCATAGCTGCCCGTGATCCACGTCTCGCCTCCTTTCCTATACAGGTTGTCTAGGCCGCCCCAGGTGTCGCCGCCGGGATACTCGGCGTGCGCCACGGTATTAAACTCCCAGAGCCGCTCTCCCGTATTGACGTCGTGCGCGGTCATATAGCAGTTCTCGACGATATAAGTCGCACAACCTGCCTGACCCATGATGATCTTGCCGTCTGCGACGAGTGGGCCGCTGGAGTTGGAGAAGCCCTTGCTGCTGTCCGCGATTACCGTCTCCCAGATTTTCTCGCCGGTGCGAGCATCGAGCGCCATGAGCCGGGCATCGGTGGTGGCATGGATAATCTTGTCGCCGTAGATGGCGATGTTGCGCATGTCCTCTTGGGTCTCTGAGCCGCCATGGTGCTCCCATATCAGCTCGCCGGTCTTCGCGTCTAAGGCCTGAATGATGTTGCTAGTATTGATGAGGAACATCACGCCGTTGTAAACGATAGGGGCAGGCTCGGAGGCGCCCTCGTACATATTCCAGACCCATTCTAACTTCAGGTCTTTCACGTTGCCTTGGTTCACTTGGTCGAGGGCGCTATAGCTATGGGCCTGATAATTGCCGCGCCACATCAGCCAGTCCGAAGGATCGGGATTGCGCATATCCGCATCGGTAAGTGGAATAAAATTCTCAATGGTGCCGGCGATGGTGACACCTTCGGGTGTGGCCACGGGCGTACGTGCCTGTGCGCTAGCGGGGCTAGCGGCATTGTTGCCGGTGGCCGCCGCAATCAGGACACCGCTATCGGAGCTCAGGGGTTGCGAGCCTGCGGTCGCGCCATTGCTCGAGAGTATCTGTGCCACGATATTGCCGACGGTGGCGTCTGGTAGCGCAGCATTAGAGCCTGGCGGCATAGAGGATTTGATATAGCGGAACAATTCTCCGGTACTACGACCGCCCCAACGAGTGATAAAACCGGTGCCGGAGAGCGTTGGCGCCGTCGGCGTCCCTTGTAGATCGACGCCATGACAGGACGCGCAAGTGCTCTGATAGAGGCCGCTGCCGGCTGCCGCTTGCACCGCAGTAAACGGGCCTGGTTCCTGTGCTGTGGTGAGGCCGCCATGGCTAGCCAGTAGCGCGCCGAGTATGGCGCTGCGAACAGTGGTGCGGGACAGTGAAGGTCTGAGAAGGGGCATAGTGATACCTATTGTTGTCGGTTGTAATTTTAGGTGTTGCCGGATACGAGTCGAGCTTAGTGAGTCAGCCAGCCTCGCAACTCACCTTCGGGATTCGATTCGCTGTGAATTTGCACATAGAGGCTCTCGGCATGCAGGGCGCGCACTTGCTCTGGGCTTAGCGTCAAGTTGCCGCTAATAGTACCGCTAGTGCCCGCGCTCACGTCGAGGCGTAGGATCACTGGGCCCGGTACAGCCTTCGGCCCCATATGGATATGCGCCATTGTCGCGGGGGAGTTCATGCCCTCGAAGTTGCCCTCGATAGTGAGCGTAGTGCCGTTGAGCCTTGCGGTGACCTGTCCTTGGCCAGTGATCGTCTTGACCGTCGCCGCGGTGACCGGCATCGGAGAGAGCCGGCCGTGGAGGGAATTCATATCCTGCGCTGTGGCATTGCCGCTGCCCAAAATGAGCAGGGCTAACGTCACAACGGCGCTGAATCGGAGCGTGCGAAACTCAGTATTGAACATATCTAACCTCGTCTTGTTATTGATCTTGTAATGCGGCTGAGTGTAGGTGCTTGCTAAGATTATACTCGTGCAGGTCGCGCGGTCGAGTCCTTGCCTAAATGCAGCTAAACGAGCGCCCCGAATGGCATAATGCGTGTGTGCTCGATTATGTCCGCTTTGGCTCTGTGGCACCAGAAAATTTATAGGGGTAAAGTGCCGCATATCTGTCAGAAAGGCAGATAAAAACCCTAAGTTCTCAAGCTCTTATGCACTATGATTGAACGACTAAATCAAACTCTATATGATCGCCCCATGAACCTAGCGTTTTCGCGCCGTTTTTCCCAAGCAGCTAAAACTTTTTGCGCTGTGTAATCTGCCTGCTACGGCAGTCTTCGAGCAAAATAACAATATGGCACGATTGAACCCAATAGCATGGATTGTTTGCCTTTTAGTAGTCGTTTGGGCTGGGTTTCCCAGCGCGAGCATGGCCGCGGTCGAATTGGAAGATGGCCTAGGGGAGATTGCACCAGGCAACGCCATGGTCGTGATCGAGGATGAGCGTGCCAATTGGACGCGCGAGGAGGCTATCGAGCAGCTGGCCAGCGCAGGAGAGGCGTGGGACACCCGCGGTTTCCCAACCCTCGGCTATAGTGATTCCGCATTCTGGGCATCGATCGATATAGAGAATAATTTCGCGAGCGACCAGATCTGGCTGGTGAAGATGAAATTCCCTGGTACGGACCGGTTGGACTTCTACTATCAGGACGCGCAGGGCAATTGGATAGAAAAGAGTGCAGGTGACACCCTTCCCTTTCAAGATCGCGACTTGAAGCACCACTCCCTGCTGTTTCGATTCCCTGTCTTGGCCTCGCAATCGCAGACGCTGTATTTCCGCATACAGAGCAAAGGCTCAATTCAACTGCCAATATATTTGACTGGCCTTGCGGATTTCCAGATAGAGTCGCAACGCGAGTATTTCTGGATCGGTCTATACTACGGTCTTATGGGTATCGTCGCTCTCTACAGCGCGTTTATTTGGTACACCAGTAAAGACCAAAGTTATCTGCATTTTGTGTTTTTCCTAGTCAGTGGTGCGTTGTTCTCTTTCTCCTTCCAGGGGTTGTCCTTTCAGTACTTGTGGCCGGATAGCCCATATTGGGCTAACCGAAGCATACATGCTTTCATCGCCTTGACGTGCGCGTCGGGTTTGATGTTCGTCCGTACCTTTATCGAACTAAGAATATACCAGCGCAAACTCGATGAGTACTTACGTATTGCGGTATATGTCTCCATTGCCTACGCCGCACTGTCGCTGATCCTCCCCTACGGCGCCCTAGTGCTCTTGATGAACGTTATCACTACGATCAATATTATTTTGCTTAGCATTGCGACTTGGCTAGTCGCCAAGCAAGGCTATCGCCCTGCGCAGTTCTTCTTAGCGGCATGGTCCGTATTGGTAATCGGCGTGTTTGTTGAACTAGTGCAGCGCATGGGGGTCAACTTACCTCCAATGCTTAGCTATCACAGCATTCAATATGCGAGCGGTCTTAGTGTCATTATCTTGACTCTAGGTCTCGGCGATCGCATCAACTCCCTCATCAAGGAATATAGTTTTGTACAGGGCGATATGCTCAAGGCGAATCAGCTTAAGATTGAGGCCTTGCAGAAAGCCGACGATGTAAAAGAAGAGTTTATCGCCAACGTCTCGCACGAATTGCGTACTCCTCTAACAGGCATCATAGGGCTGTCTGAGATCATTCTCGAGAAGAGTGGTGCGAGTCTCGACGAGGACGCGCTCGAGAACTTGAATATGATTCGCATCAGCGGACAACGCCTTGCGAATCTCGTTAACGACGTGATCGACTTCTCCGCGATAAAGAATGGACATCTTGAGCTGCATAAGAAGCCGGTAGATCTCAAGAATATTTGCATACTCGTGAACAAGATGTGCAGGCCCATCATTGGCGATAAGCCAATTCAGTTGGCCGAGAGTTTCCCCTCCGAGCCAGTATTGGTCATTGGCGATGAGGATCGATTGCAGCAGATCCTCTTTAATTTAGTCTCAAATGCCATCAAGTTTACCCAGCGAGGTTGGGTCGCAGTCTCCATCGAGATCATCGACATCGATGCGCGTGTGATAGTGAAGGACACGGGCATTGGCATCTCTAAGGAACAGCAGTCGCGCATCTTCAATCGATTCTACCAAGTGGACTCGGGGGCTAGTCGGGAGGAAGGGGGTACTGGCCTAGGTTTGGCTATATCGCAGAAATTAGTCGAGTTGCATGGCACCGAGATTATCCTGCGCAGCAATCCCGGCGAAGGATCTACCTTCTATTTCGACCTGCCCTTGCTCACCGAGAAGGAGCGTATTGCCGCGAGTAAGAGTTCGGCACAGAAGAAACTGACTAAGGAGTCTAGTCAGAGGCTAATCGCGGCGGCGGAAGCGCCGGCGCCACTCGTGGATCGTCGCAACCGCGGGGAACCGACAGTGCCGACTAACGACGTCGTCCCCCTATCCCTCGCCGGGAAACGGCGCAGTATATTGGTGGTAGACGACGAGTACCTAAACGTTCGCATCGTAAAAGAGCATCTCTCTGGCACCTATGATATCGACAGCGCATTGAGTGGCCACGATGCCTTGATGATGCTGCAACAGCACAAACCCGATCTGGTGATTCTAGATTTGATGATGCCAATAATGACTGGCTTCGAGCTATGCCAACGCATCCGTGAGAAGTACAGTATGGATGAGTTGCCTATCGTCATCTTGACCGCGAAGAATCGCGTCGAGGATCTCGTTAAGGGTCTTAACCTCGGGGCAAATGACTATATTAGCAAGCCATTTAGCAAGGAAGAGCTGAAGGTGCGTGTGGGCAAACAGTTCGAGATGCTGCATTTGTTAGATGTGCGGCAGGAGAATCAACGCCTGTCTTGGCAACTCCAGAAATACCAAGAGACGGAGAAAAGATTACGCGAGCGCGAGACGCGCTTAGCCCAGATGCTAGATGTCACTGGCGACGCTCTCGTGTCCATCGATGAGAGCGGTTGCGTTACCTATATCAACAAGGCGGCGGAAGAGTTGCTGCGCCTGTTGGCTGACGATTTCCAGGGTGAGCCATTAAGCAATCTCGCCGCAAGGCTAGAGACGATTTGCAAGGGTATCTCGGGGGTGGTGAGCTTTCCTTTCGATGAGTCGGTCATCTCCTCGGCTGAGGAACCTAGCTATTACGGGTTCACTATCAAGCAGCCTGACGATGATCCGGGGGTAGAGAACAAGATTCGCGTCTGTGTGTTGCCCTTGAGCATAGATCAGGAGTTTTACCTCTTGATGTTCCAGCGCGATATGTCTGCGCTCGAGCAGGGCGACGACGACTCCCTTAAAGAGTCATTGCCTAGGCTCATCGATCAGATCAATCGCAACGTCGAGCGAACTCAAGTCTTAAGCGAATACCTAGCGCGTATCACGCCAGAGGATCTGCAGAAGCATAAGCACCTATTCGCGGACTTGGAGAATGTCGACCGCATCATTCAGAACCTCTCTGGCAGCTTAGAGAGTGACGCAGACGAAGATACCCAATACCGTGAAGCCTTGGTGAAACTGATGCAGGATTGCCACTACTATTGGCAGAAGGTCACTGGCGAGTCCATCATCGAATTGGCAGAGAAGAGTCGAATCTGGAGTGTGAGTATCGACAATGGCCGTCTGCGCACGCGTTCGATGAATCGCTACCTCTCTATCGACAAGCTTCCTAGCAACCCGCGTTGGCGCCAAGTCGCCCGCACAGCCTACTTTGTCCTTTCGAAGGTTTCGGGTGACCAGGAAGCGAAGGACGCGCTCGAGAAATCGGTGTCGCGTCTGCAGGATATCGTCGAGGCAAAAGCACTGAATTGATTAGGTCTTAACATCAAGTCTAAAGGGAAACCGCATGAGTTTAGAAAAAGTCTCCTCGTCACGGTGTTTTGGCGGCGAGCAGATTCGCTACAAACACGAGTCTGCCGTGCTCTCGTGCACAATGCATTTCTCGGTCTATATGCCGCCAGGGGCTTCGCAAGACTCTCCCGTGCTGTATTGGTTATCGGGATTAACCTGTAGCGACGAGAATTTTGTGCTCAAGGCGGGCGCGCAGCGCATAGCAGCCGAACTTGGTTTAGTGATCGTCACTCCGGATACTAGTCCTCGCGGAGAAGGGGTGCCCGATGCCCCCGATGCGGCCTATGATCTAGGGCTCGCCGCTGGTTTCTATCTCAACGCCACGCAGGAACCGTGGCGAGAACACTACCAGATGTTCGATTACATTGTGCATGAGCTGCCTGCATTGCTGGAATCCATGTTATCTCTTAACCACACCAAGCGCGCAATCAGTGGTCATTCTATGGGAGGCCACGGCGCGCTAGTCGTCGCGTTACGCAATCCCGAGCGCTATAGATCGGTATCGGCCTTCGCGCCAATCTCGTCGCCGTCCAAGTGTCCATGGGGGCGCAAAGCATTCACTCATTATTTGGGGGAAGACAGTGAGACTTGGGCGCAGTACGACGCGGCCCAACTCATCGCCGCCTCGCTAACGACAATGCCGATCTTGATTGATCAGGGAGAGGCGGACCAGTTCTTAGAGAAGGAATTGCTTCCCGAGCGCTTCTTGGAGGCCTGTAAGGATAAGGGCTACCCCGTAGATTATCGTTCGCGCCCTGGCTATGACCATAGCTATTTCTTTATTGCCTCGTTCATAGAAGAGCATCTACGCTTTCACGCCAAGCATCTTCAATGATGCATGGGTTTTTATGATTCTAGACTGGAGGCCGCCATGTCCCTAATGATTAATCCTAGAACACAGGATATTGGTTTTCCTGTGCGGCGCCTACTGCCGGCGCGCGAGTGTCAGCGCGTAGGGCCGTTCATCTTTGTGGACCATATGGGACCTGCGTTGTTTGAAAAGGGCACTACTGCCGGAGATGTGCGGCAGCATCCACACATTGGACTCGCTACGGTCACTTACCTGTTCACCGGCGCGATGATGCATCGCGACAGTCTCGGAGTGGTGCAACGGATCGAACCAGGTGCGATCAACCTTATGACGGCAGGCAAAGGCATCGTGCACTCCGAGCGCATGCCGGCAGACATACGCGATAATGAAGTGCCGGTAGAGGGCATTCAGACTTGGCTTGCCCTTCCCATCGAACATGAGGAGGTAGACCCGAAATTCGAGCACTACCCAGCACAGACTATCCCTGTGACCGAGATTCCTGGTGGCACTGCGCGCGTATTGATCGGCACCCTTGGCGAGCTCAGCTCGCCTGTACGAACTTACTCCCCGACGAGCTACTTCGAGATCATCTTAGAGCCATCTGCACAGTTTCGCATCGAACTCTCACGTCAAGAGCTGGCCGTGTATATGGCCGCAGGCGCGGCTAAAGCGAATGGCGAAAAGGTGGATAGTTACCAATTATTAGTGGTGGGAGGGTCGCTCGCGCTGCAAGCCGGCCCGGAGGGTTGTCGCGCCATGGTGCTAGGTGGGGCGCCGTTGGAGGGCAAGCGTTATCTTCATTGGAATTTCGTCTCCTCGAGTATGGAGAGACTTAATCAAGCGAGTGGACAGTGGGCCGCCAAGCGCTTCACCTTGGTGCCAGGCGAGACCGAGTTCATTCCTTTGCCGCAGAACCTACGATAATATAATTTGCCGCCATGGGAAGTTCGCAAGCCAGAGCAATAGTCCGCAACTTAGGGTGACTATTTGGCTCACCCTATCCTTAAGCGCAAAGACGATCGGGTCTTCTTCGATTTTTCCCCGTGCCGCCAGCAGCCAGATGCGCGTGACCATATACAGTAGCAGTGGGCATATTAACCACAGCAGTTCGGGCGTCAAGTATTGGTTCGCAGTGTCCTCATTATTGATATAGAGCGCGAAAACCATCACCGAAAGGAAGGCGCTGGCACAGCCGAACATCGCCATCATATTGAGGTCTTGGGCGTAGTAGCCCCGCCCTTCTGACTGCTCGATACCGGCATTGCGTAAATAGACCAGTTCCGTGTATCGCTTCACGACGGCAAGACTGAAGAATAGAAACATCGAGAAGGCTAGGAGCCAGAAGGAAGGCACCACGGAGATCGCCGCCGCACCGGAGATGATGCGCAAGGTATACAAAGCCGCGAGAAGAATTACATCGACGAGCATGATGCGTTTGAGTACGAAGCTATAAAAGCCAGTGCACAAATAATACAGGGCCAATATGATGATAAAAGTCCCAGGCAGTGTGGTGGCCAAGCTGAACGCACTCAACAGCAAGATGGGGCTGAGCACCAGCCCGCTTGTCAAGGGGATGTCACCGGCCGCGAATGGCCTTTGATACTTGCTGCGATGCTGGCGATCGCTGGCCAAATCTAGTAAGTCGTTCAAAATATAGACGCTGGAGGCGCAGAGGCCGAAGCATAAAAATGCAATCAAAGCGTTGACTATGAGTTTGGGATTATCCAATTGATGAGCGAGCGCCAAAGGCAGAAAGACCAAGGTATTTTTTAGCCATTGATGCAAACGTAGTGTGCGAATATAAGCCGAAAAACTACCAGAGCTATAGTTAAACTCGGCCTCTATCGGGCATAGTTCGCGGAGTTTGCTGTCCACCGACGGCGAAAGATTCACGGCGACGGCGGCTTTGGCTTGGGCCCATACCGCGAGATCGACTCGGTTATCACCGGCATAGACGAACTGCGCATCGTCCCGTTGAATGCGTGTAAGCTTGAGGGCGCCGGAACAATTGTTAGTGCCGTTGCTGCCAATAGCGGCGTCGAAACAGGCGCAATGCGCAGCAACGGCGTCGACCAAGCGTTGATCCGATGCCGAGATCAACACGATCTTGCGCTGCAGTTTTTTCTGCGCCTGCAGATATTCGAGCAGTTCGGTATTATAGGGCAGCAGTTCTACCCGTAGCTCAACGCGCTTAGCGATGTGCTGTTTCAAGTGGGCTTTGCCCGAGATCAACCAAAATGGCACAAGGAAGATAAAAAGTAGATTGCGTTTAATGAGTTCAAGAAAGGATTCTAAGAGCAGATCACTTTTAATCAGAGTGCCGTCCAAATCCACATAGAGTGGTGGCGGGTTTTTTTCTTGTGTGGGCATAGCTACGCCTTGTCGCGAGGTTCTGTTATCCATTGTGTGAGCTATAGCGTAGCACAACGGACTAGTGCCGTATGATGCCAGCTACGCAGGGCTAAATGCCAGTCTGATAGGATGATTGGGCGCGTTAATGTGGGAGTACGAAGACGAAAGTACAGGAGTTTGTTAAATGAGCGAAAGCCCAGAGACTATTATTGAGTTCTGGTTTGGCGAGGCAGGGCCAGATACTGTTGTCGCCAAGCGTCAAACAAGTTTGTGGTTTAAGAAACAAGCCTCCACCGATGCTCTCATTAAAAAGCGTTTCGCGCAGACGCTGCACAGCGCCGCGGCGGGAGATTTAGATGGCTGGGCCGAGACCCCGCTAGGGCGGCTTGCGCTCATTATTGTGCTCGATCAATTGCCTCGCAACATCTACCGTGATACTCCCCAGGCCTTCGCGTTCGACCCCCTCGCAAGGGCGCAGTGCCAGACGGGATTGGGGCGACGCGATGATGCGGCTCTAACCGCGCTGTGCAGGGTCTTCTTCTATCTGCCCTTAGAGCATGCCGAGGACCTCACATTGCAGGCGCGTAGCGTGGCGCTTTTTCGCGCACTCGCAGCGGATGTTGGAGAGGAGGATAAAGCGCTCTTCAACGGCTTTGTCGACTATGCACAACGGCATGCGCTAGTCATCGAGCGGTTCGGTCGCTTCCCTCATCGCAACCTCATCCTAGGGCGAGAGTCGAGCGCCCAGGAGTTGGAGTTTCTAACGCAGCCGGGTTCCTCATTCTGAGGTGCTAGAGTTTCAATCGTTTAAATATGACTTCCGGCACGCTGCACACCACGAACATGATGAGGCGCCAAAATCCGGGAGCGTAGACGGTCGCGCGGCGCTTCTCGACCCCCTTCGCGATGCGCTGCGCTATCTGTTCCGGCTGTGCCCACAATACACCCTTGCTTAGATGCGCAGTCATGGGGGTGTCCACAAAACCCGGTTTGATATCGATTACGCAGACATTGTCGTGAAACAGGCGCCCTCGCAGTCCTTGTAGATAGGTGGAGACCATCGCCTTCGCGGCACCGTATACAAAGTTCGACTGTCTTCCGCGATCCCCAGCCACCGAGGTGACCACGACGATACAGCCATCGCGTCGCTCTCGCATGGGCTCGATGATATGATTCAAAAGCGATATCACACTCAGGGCATTGATATTGAAGGCCTGCAGAGTCGCTTCGAAATCGCTCTCGCACAGGGCCTGATCGGGAAGGCTGCCATGTGCGATGAGCACGATGTCGAAGTGCCCCATAGTCTCGAGTGCTTTCGTAATCAAGCGCCCATGACTCGCGAAATCAGTCGCATCGAATGCTGCGCACTCGACAGCACTGGCGCCGCGTACCGCTAAGTCGCCTCTCTGAATCTCGAGTTGATGCGGATCGCGCGCTAGCAGGTATAGAGAATCCTTTTGCTGTGCATAGTGTCGCGCTGTCGCTTTGGCGATTGCGGAGTTTGCCCCGATGATTAGAACGTTCTTCATTGTGATGACTCTCTTGCGTGAACCGAACTATTGACTAAAGCCCGAGGCGCTGCGACTGCAGCGAATGAAATATCGAATCTGCAGAAAATTCGCGCCGCAACTCGCGCATCCGTTCCCAGTGTGGGTAGCTGCTTTGAAAGAAAGCGGCGCTCATTCTTGCGTCTTTCGCGAGATAGAGTCTGCCGCCATGGTCGGCGACCACGCGATCCATTTCATCGAAAAATGCAAGGATGCTTTTCTCGAATTTAAAGTCCATGGCGAGGGTGTAGCCCTGCATTGGGAATGAGAGTAGGTTCTGATTCGCGGGTCCAAATTTCTTCAGGACAGAAAGGAAGGAGCCTTTTCCGGCAGCGCTTACCATGTTAAGAATTTTGCGCATCCCTTCCAAGGCGCCCTCGTCAGGTATGACACATTGGTATTGCAGGAAACCCTGGCGCCCATAGAGTCGATTCCAGTGTTGAATGCTGTCGAGTGGGAAGAAATACTGAAAGGCCTCGATGCGCTGTATCTGCCCCGCGCGAATCGGTTTGTGAAAGTAGAGGTTGTTGAACAAACCCATACTGTAACGATTGAGCAAGAAAGACGGGCTTGAGAATGGCACGGCGATAGTGCGTTTTCCCGGTGTTATGAACTTCTCATCGTCTGCGTGCTCGCCAAGGAAAAGCAGCGAGCGGCCGGTGTTTTGCCCGGTGGCTAGGCAGTCTAGCCATGCCACCGAATAGGTGCAGTCGAGATTCTCTTCGAACTTCTCGAATGTCTCTTCTAGGCTGTTGGTGCGAATAGTGCGCTGCTCGATAGCAGAGCTATGTATTCGGCGCAGGCGCAAAGTTGCTTCGAGCACGACTCCGGTCAAACCCATCCCCGCGCAGGTGGCGTGAAACAGGGCGGCATTCTGTGTGCGCGAACAGCTCACAAGCTCCCCGGAGGCGAGTAATAACTTAAGTTCGGTAATATGTTCGCAGAAGGTCCCATCTACATGGTGGTTCTTGCCATGCACATCACTCGCGATGGCGCCCCCTACCGAGACGTAGCGTGTGCCCGGCACGACGGCAAGAAACCATCCGCGTGGCATAAAGACTTGTAGGATCGCGTCCAGTGTAAGCCCGGCGGCGCAGCGTAGAAGTCCACTGCTCTCATCGAAGGCGATGAAACTATCTAGTCTCTTTGTGGCCAGGACGGTGGGGGACAATGCGCTGTCGCCATAGCTCCTGCCCATCCCTCGTGCGATGGCCTGCACGTCGTCACTGCCTCGAAGCGCGGCTAGGTGCTGCGTGAAATCTTCCTGCGTGCGTGGCGCCTCGAGTGTAGTGTCGCTAACAGGGTAACGTCCCCAGGAGTGCATCTTCATGACTGTCGAACTCTGGTGAAGACGTAGCGCCGGTCGAGTTGGTACTTGAGAATATAACCACAACTCAGGCCTAGAATGGCGCCAACGTAGCGTGCCTCACGACTCGCGAAGAGTAGCTCGAATGCGATCTCGCTGCCCCAGAATAAAATGGTGGTTAACACGCCAGTCGCGGCGTAGGCGATGAACTGGCGGCCATCTTTGCTAAGGGGCACAGTGTCTGCCCTAAAAATATACTTTCTGTCCAATACGAATTTCACGACGAGGCCTACCGCAGTTCCTACCGGTATCGCGACGACGAGTTCATGTTCACCTCGATAGAAAAGCAAGGCGAACTCCTGACTGAGCACGTTGGCAACGATCGCGACGATTGCGAAGAGGCTGTATAGGAGTAGCAATGACATGGCGTGGATCTCGCACTAATATAGGCGACATTGTTTAAGTCGACTCGCAGAATACCTTGCTATGGGACGCTTGGCTATTCGCTACTGCCACGTAAGTGTCCATGGGAGGCGAGAACGCGAGCTGCTATACTGCCGGGCCAATCGCATTAGGAAGATTTGACAATGGATAGCGCAATTCCTGCATTCACCCGCGCCCTAGCTGAGTCAGCTGGAGAGCTCATCAAGACAGAGCGAGCGGTACTGGAGTCTCTGGAGACCTCCTACAAGGACGGTGTGGAGCTTGTGACTCATGCCGACATCGCGGCGGATAAGTTCATCTGCGACGCGATACGCAAGGCCTATCCAGAGCACCGCATTCTGGCGGAAGAGTCTGCGCCGGATATGCGCGATATCTCGTCGTTCAAAGGCCCCTTGTGGATCATCGACCCGATAGACGGCACCGTGAACTATGCCCATGGGCATTTCCAGAGTGCCGTTTCCATTGCCTATGCCGAGGGCGGGCGTGTGCAATGCGGCGTCGTCTGTAACCCCTTCGTTGCGGAGACCTTTCATGCCGTTTTGGGACAGGGCGCCTTCCTGAACGATAAGCCAATCAAAGTGGCTCAGAAGACGGAGCTAAGGCGTGCTCTGGTCGCTACGGGCTTTCCGTATATTAAAGGGGACATGACGCCTCTGGTCAGGCGTTTAGCGCTGGTGTTGCAGGAGTGCGCGGACTTGCGTCGTTTGGGTGCGGCGTCGCTGGACATATGCTGGGTCGCGATGGGGCGCCTAGATGTCTATTACGAAAATCTGAGTGTGTGGGATTTCGCGGCGGCGCAGTTGATTGCCCGCGAGGCGGGCGCACGCTATGGGCACTTCAAGCCTGTTCCAGAGGGAATCAGTGAGGAGTTTCATCATCAGAATATCCTCGTGGCCAATGCGACTCTCTACCCTGCTATGCACGAACTACTCAATCGCGCCGACGCGGGGCAGGCTTAGAGTTCTGGCTCGAAGTCACGGCATAGTGTCAGCCAGGTTTTGATTCCGGTGCTGCGGTACTTCTGTTTGTGTAGGATGAAATAGAATTGCCGAGCCCAGTCGCGGTGCGGGGCGCGCAGCTCCACGAGGGTGCCGCGCGCGAAGGCGTCTTGCAGTGCGATGGATGAAAGGCAGCCGATGCCTAGGTTAGCCTCCACGGCGCGCTTGATTGCCTCGGTGTGCTGCAATTCTAGGCGCAAGTTAAGCTCTGGCAAGAGGCCGTGCATGGCGCGATCGAAGGCCTGTCGAGTACCCGAACCAGCCTCCCGCACAATCCACTGCGCGTTAAGTAAGTCCTTGTCATTGAGCGTGCCGCGCGCCGTTAGTGGATGCTGCGGTGCGCAGAACAAGACTAGCTCGTCGTCGCGCCACGGGATTACCTCGAGCACCGGGTCCTGCAATTCTCCTTCAATAAGGCCTATGTCTAGCTCGAAGTTACGCACGCGTGCAGCGATCCCTGCGGTATTCTCGACTGTCAGGCTGACTCTAGCGCCATGGTTCTGCTTCATGAAATCGGCCATGATCGCGACCGCCAGATAGTTGCCAATGGTTAACGTCGCGCCAACCTTGAGCTCCCCAATCTCGGAGCGCAGCGCGAGGTTCTGTTCGAACTCCCTAGCCTGGGCCATCAAGGCCTCCGCGCGGGGGCGCAGGGACTTGCCCAGCTCATTGAGTTGTAGTCGCTTGCCGGCCCTGTCGAACAGCTGCATCGCAAAGCGTTGCTCTAGGTCCTGCAGGGCAGAGCTGGCGGCAGATTGAGACATCGCGAGGCTCGAGGCAGCTTGCGTGACGTTCTCAAAGTGAGCGGTGGCGAGGAAGACCTCGATCTGTCGCAATGTGTAATGCATGGGGAAACTCCTGATGGAAGGCATGGTCGGCCTTGAAATTCGCGGCGTCCCGCTGTATCGTCCGGCTCCGATTCGGTATACAAATTGCGTTTGATCTTATACCTGCAAAATCGATTAAGTATATGTTCATTATCTGTTTTACGAATAGCATATAGAGCGTTTAGAATGCACGCAAGCTGGTGCTCCTTTGCGTCGCTGGCATTGCGAATTAACCCAAGATATTGAGGCAGGAACTACAGCATGGCTGCAATCTCCAAACAGAGCGTCACAAGTGTCCATCACTGGAACGAATCCTTGTTTAGCTTCACGACGACGCGAGACAAATCCCTGCGTTTTGAGAATGGCCATTTCGTGATGGTGGGCTTGGAGGTGGATGGACGCCCCTTGATGCGTGCTTACAGCATCGCTAGCGCCAATTACGAAGAGGAGCTCGAGTTCTTTAGTATCAAGGTTCCAGATGGGCCCTTAACTTCGCGCCTGCAGAATGTGCGTATCGGTGACGAGGTCTTCGTTAGCGCGAAGCCGACAGGAACCCTAGTGGCCGATCACCTATTGCCAGGCCGAAATCTGTATCTGCTGAGCACGGGCACTGGCCTTGCTCCTTTCATGAGCGTGATTCGTGACCCAGAAGTATACGAGCGCTTCGAGAAGATAATCCTAGTGCACGGCGTACGCCGCGTGATCGACCTCGCTTATCGAGACATGATCACCAATGAATTACCCAAGAACGAGTTCTTCGGCGAAGAGGTCAGTAAGCAATTGATTTACTACCCCACGGTGACTCGTGAGGAGTTCGTGAACACGGGGCGGGTGACCGACCTGATGTTGAGCGGCAAGATGTTCGATGATATCGGCCTGCCAACACCGAATAAGGACGATGACCGCTTCATGCTCTGCGGTAGCTCGGCGATGCTCAAGGATATCGGCAAGATACTGGACGATTGGGGTTTCGAAGAGTCTCGGCAGGGGATCAAGGCCGAATACGTCATCGAGCGAGCTTTCGTAGGGTGAGTTAGCTTACCCTTGTGACGAGGCATAAAAAAAGGGCGTCTGCCATTAGCAGACGCCCTTTTTCTTTGTAGCTACTAGCTCTTTCGAGCCGTACTTATAGGCTTGTTACCGCTGGGTGGAAGAAGCCAACCAAGCAGCCTTTGGAGTCTGGAATATCGTCCATGTTGACAACGCCACCGGCGAGAATCGTTTCAAGCGCATCTGTGAGGTAGTGATTATCTACTCTAGTGCGCTGGGTCTCATAACCTAGTGCGTCATTGATCGGACCACGGAACAGAGTCTCATTGGTGCGCGGGTCAATTATGAACACCTCGGCAGTTCGCTCTACCCCTAATGTGTAAGCCACTGTCTGGTCTTCGTCTTTCAAAATGGGGAAATCGATTTTGAAGTCGACTGCTTCCTTCCTGATACGATTCATATCGTCCTGGATGAAGGAGTTCAGCATCAGGAACTCTATGTTCTTGCTGCTATAAGTCGCGGCGATTTCCTTGTACTCGGGCACAGACAGGCGTGCGATCGGGCAGCCGGTGCCATGCACGTAAAGCACGATGTACTCTTTGTCTGCATAGTCCTTTAATGTGTGCGTAGCACCATTTTGATCGACTAAGCTGAAGTCCTTGATTGGCTTGAGATAATCATCCGCGCTCGCGCCAAATGAGACTGCAAGCAGCAAACCAGCTAGCAAAAATCCTGTAATCTTACTCATTACTACACTCCTCCCGACATCCAAATGACTCTGTTTTAGGGTCGTTCTATTAGCGGGTCGTTAAATTAACCTCTTTCGAACCTAGATTCCACTGTATACAACAGATAGTGCTGCCCGCAAGGCTAACATTGTGACGAATTGTGATGCTTGCAAGTTCTCGAAGTGCTTAATTTTACAGATTTTTTTTAAAAAGTCGTGGTTTGAACGGCCTAAATCTCGAGCATTTGCTCTATGGGCGGGGAATGTTTATCGCCACGAGCGCCAGTGATGCAAGCATTCGGGCAACAGGGTATAGTTAGGCGCGTTAAATAGGCACGCTATGGTGTCATACGCGGCGCTCGAGTGCTTCCCGCTACAGCTTTAGTCGCTATCCATCAATTCAAGGATTTTTATGCTCGCAGCTTCGCGTTTGTATAGCCAAATGGTCTTTAAGCGTCCATTGCTGGTGATCTTCTTACTGCTATGCGTTACGGCCACCATGGGGTGGTACGCGCAGTACTTCAAACTAGATGCTTCCGCCGACTCTCTTCTCATGGAAGGGGACGCCGAGCTCGAGTATTCGCGTCAGATCAATAACCGCTATGGGGCGCGAGACACGGTTACCATCGCCTATACCCCGCAGGCGGAGCTGTTCAGCCAGCCAGTGTTCGAGCGTATTCAGAGTCTGACGAGCGAATTGCTAGAGATCGAGCGCGTCGAAACCGTCAATAGCTTGCTCGATGTCCCGATCTTCGGAAACACCCAGCTGCTTAGCATCTCCGAGAATTACGACACGCTGCTTACCCCCGGTATTGACCTCGATGCGGCGCGGCAGGAATTGACCACCAGCCCAGTGTTCAGCGATGCCATAGTGAGCCCAGACGGCGAGACCGCGGCTCTGTTGGTTAGCTTCGTGCTCGATGAGCGCTATCACTCACTATTAGACACGCGGCAAGACCTGCGGCAACTACGTGACACGGTGGGGTTGAGTGCGCAGCAGCAGTCTACACTCGCCCAGGTCAGCGAAGAGTTCGACGCCTATAGCGCGATCACCGCCGAGCAGCGGCACCTAGATATAGCGCAGATCCGCGCGATACTGACAAGCTATCAGAGCGAAGCCACGGTCTACCTAGGCGGCGCCCCGATGATCGCCGACGACCTAGTCACCTTTGTGCAGAATGACCTGACCACCTTCAGCCTGGGCGTGTTCGCGTTTATCGTATTCGCATTGGGTTTCATTTTTAGGCGTCTACGCTGGATCTTCCTCCCTCTGGCCTGTTGCGGCATCGCCGGCGTTATCGTCGTGGGAATCCTCGGCCTGATGGACTGGCGCGTCACGGTGGTGTCATCCAACTTCATGTCATTGCTGCTGATCACGACGATCTCTTTGACGGTGCACTTGATCGTACGCTATCGCCAGCTGCGCGCGACGCGCCATTTCTCCAATCACAATAAATTGCTGCGTCATGCCGTATTGTCGATGTGGAAGCCCTGTCTGTTCACTGCGATGACAACTATTGTCGCCTTCGCCTCGCTCCTCGTCAGTGGCATCTCGCCGATCATCTCCTTCGGCTGGATCATGGTGATGGGTGTAGCTACCGCACTGCTGGTCGTCTTCACGCTCTTCCCCGCGATGATGAGCCTGTTCAGCAAGGATGATTCGAATTATGAGCAGCAGGGTACGCTGGCCCTAACCTCTGGTCTTGCTAGGGTGACAGACAAGCTTGGTAACAAAGTGCTGTGGATCGCCGCGTTGTTGCTGCTGCTGAGCGTGATGGGATTGCTGCGACTGAAGGTAGAGAACAGCTTCATCGACTATTTCAGCGAAGACACGGAGATCTACAAGGGCATGACCGTGTTCGATGAGAAGCTCGGAGGCACGCTGTCGATGGATGTGGTCGTGAACCTGCCCGATACCTCGGCAGCACTAGACGACGGTTTCGACGATGGCTTCGATGACGGTTTCGATGACGAGCCAAACGACGCCTACTGGTTTACCGGCGATAAGATGGATGAGATCAAACGCATTCACGATTACCTGAACGACAACCCACAGACTGGCAAGGTGCTCTCCTTTGGCTCGGTCATTCATCTCGCGGAGCGCCTCAACGACAATGCGCCGGTGGACAGTTTCGTTTGGGCACTCTTATATGATCGCATCCCCGAGACCTTGAAAGCGTCTGTCCTGACCCCTTTTGTGTCGGTGGCCGAGAACCAGGTGCGCTTCAATGTGCGTGTTATCGAGTCGGACCGGAACTTGAATCGCAATGAGCTTATCAATGGTATCAAGCAAGGCCTACAGGACGAGTTCGGTTATTCCGCTGAGCAGGTGCGGGTTACCGGTATACTGGTGCTCTATAACAATGTGTTGCAGAGTCTGTATCAGTCTCAGATCATGACGCTAGGGGTGGTGCTGTTCGCCATCATGATCATGTTCTTATTCCTGTTCCGATCGATCAAGGTTGCGGTGCTGTGCATCATACCGAACATCCTAGCGGCGTTGGGTGTGCTTGGCATAATGGGTTGGATGGGCGTGCCATTAGATATCATGACCATTACCATCGCCGCGATCGCGGTGGGTATTGGCGTCGATAACACCATCCACTATATGCATCGCTTCAAGCACGAATTCCATCGCCTCGGTAACTATAAGGAGACGATGTTTTTCTGCCACGACAGTATCGCAAGGGCAATGTATTTTACGACGATGACGGTAGTGGCAGGATTCTCCATATTAGTCCTGTCAAATTTCATCCCTACCATCGTGTTCGGCTTGTTAACCTCGATCGCGATGATGGTTGCCCTTATTGGGGCGCTAACACTGCTGCCGCAGTTACTGATTTCATTTCGTCCCCTAGGTGCTGAGACGCATGCAGGTCGCGGTGAAACTGATTCACCTTCAATAGACAAATCCCCATTATAATCGGGGCTGCTCAATTTTCCGGAGATGCAAGATGCAGAATGATAAACCAGAACAAAGCAAACCAGAGTCACAGCCCGGCCGCTTCCTTGATGAAAAACTCTTTAAGTCACGCTCGATCACCATCTTCGGCGATATTGACGAGCGCATCGCCCGCTCAGTGACGGAGAAGTTGCTGGCGCTGTCGGCCGATAGCGATGAACCGATTACTATCTATATCAGCTCGCCTGGCGGTCATGTTGAGTCTGGGGATGTAGTCTACGATATGATCAAATATATTAAGCCGGAAGTGCGGGTGGTTGGCACCGGCTGGGTTGCCAGTGCGGCGACCACTATTTATCTCGCGGCAAAGAAAGAGAATCGCTATAGCCTTCCTAATACTCGCTTTCTAGTGCACCAGCCCTCGGGTGGTTCGCGCGGGCGTGCGTCCGATATCGCGATTCAGGCAGAGCAGATCATCAAGATGCGCGCGCGTATCAACAAGCTTATCGCCGATGAGACGGGTCAATCTTTGGAGCGCGTTGCGAAGGACACCGATCGCGACTATTGGATGACGGTTTCTGAGGCCATCGAATACGGCATCGTCGGTAAGCAGATCGACTCGATTGCGCAATTGAAGTAAGTATTGCGAGAAACGGCGCGCCGAGGGTAGAGAGAGTTTTGCGGGAAATTAGTCGGCGTTTTGTGTCGGCTCGCTAACTTTCTTAAACAAAGCCTGCTGGTTTTGTACCAAGGCACATACGACGTGGTAGTCAGGCCTGCAACTTACGGGTCTGGCGATCGCGGTGCCGTCCTCCCCCAGTTGCACATGCACGGTCGCTAAAACCCCCTGATATTCCACATTGAATAATGCGCTGTCGCCGTTGATGCGGCCTGGGCTATTACGCCATTGAAAGCCGAGGGACTGCACTGGGTCTATATGCAGGAAATCGTCTCTTGCGATAACGCGCAGGGTGAATAACGTGTCCTTGGCCTGCCATACCCCTAGCCATCGCTCATCTGCTGCTGACGCGGCGCTAGCGAGGCTACAGAGCATCAATATGGCGAGTGTGTACTTCGGTGTTTGCAGGGCAGAAAGTTTACGCATAAATACCACTCCAACCGGTTACGGCTTAGATGAACGCTACTAGTGCGAACCCGAATAACGGCCCATGAAACACTAAAAGCAGCATATAGGCAATCATCCCAATCACGATTGCGGCGCCGTCCCAAATCAACGATGCCTTGCGCTCGCTCTTCACATCGGCCCGCCTCCCTTGACCGAACTCTAGGCTGAAGATCTTGAACAGTGCCCAGAGCCCTATGGTTCCGAATAATAGCAACGACGCTAGGTCGCCATTGGACAAGAGGTGTGCGAAGCCCCAGACAATCACGCCGATCAGCATGGGGTGGCCGATCAATTCGCGTGTGTAGGAGTTTGGCAGAGAGCCTGCGACCACAAGAATGCAGGAGGAGATCATTAGCAGATGCGTGATGGAGCGCAGGCTAAAGGGGGGTACCCAGACCTGAATAAAAGACGCATTCCCCTTGCCAAGCGCGATGACAATAATGCTAAGGATTACAGCAAGGCTCACTCCGCCCTTATAGGGTCCAAGTCCGAAACGGGCAATGAGTGCTTTGCGCCAGCCCAATTCCCGCAATAGATGCAGAGAGATAAACAAAAATAGCCCAAGTGCCAATACTAGCAATCGATTTCCCGCTTTGCGCCGGTGCCGGCCCCTAGTTTCGTGACCGGCAACGATACCGCGCCCGGCGCCCAAAGTAAAAAAAACCGGAGGGACCATGGGTCCGCTCCGGTAAGGGCTTGTCTCTAATTAGCTTCCAAGGGCATTCGACTCGCAATCAGTCTAGATGCGGTCGATAGATTTAGAAAATGGATTAAAACTATTGCAGTGATATTTATAATGGATTAGCCTGAGACTCGTCGAAGACAACAAAGCTCGGACTAAAGAGCCGGGGGAGCCCATGAATCATCTACCAACTACTAAACAACTGCGCTACTTCGTCGCCTTGGAGCAGATAGGGCATTTTGGCAAAGCGGCGGACACCTGTTGCGTATCGCAGCCAGCGTTTAGCGTCGCCATTCGTGAGTTGGAGAACACGCTGAATATCCAGCTCGTCGATCGCACCAATAAAAACGTTACCGTCACCAGCTTAGGGCGAGATATCGCGAGGCAGGCCCGTCAGGTACTGCGCGATCTAGAGGAGTTAGTGGACATCGCCCAGGGCAATCAGCTGCCATTGTCGGGCCAGTTGAAGCTCGGAGTAATTCCTACCATTGCGCCTTTCCTATTGCCGCGACTACTGCCGGCATTGCGCAAGTCCTATCCAGAATTGAAGCTATATCTCAAAGAGGATCTCACCGACCGCGTCTACGCGGGGCTGATGGATGGCGATCTCGATGTCATTCTCATTGCGCTGCCCTATGAGCTGCGCAATGTCACCGAGATGAATCTATTCCGTGACCACTTCTATCTCGCGCATCAGGCCAAGAGCACGCTTGTCGATGCGCGGGACCACCAGGTCAGTGAACTGCCTGAGGACAGTATTCTGTTGTTAGAGGACGGTCATTGTATGCGCGATCACGCGCTCTCTGCCTGCAGCATCAAGAACGCCGACAAGGTCAGCCATATCACGGCGACAAGCCTACTCACGCTCGTGCAGATGGTGGATGCGGACCTTGGCGTAACCTATCTGCCCGAGATGGCAATCGGTTCCACCCTACTGCGTAACACGCGTATTAAGACCACGGCACTAGACAGTGAAAGCTACCGCGAGATTGGGCTGGTGTGGCGAAAAGCGAGCACCCGCAACGAGGAGTTCGAGTTGTTAGGACGCTTTATTAAGGAAAATTATCAAGCAAGTAAAACTGTATAAGTAAGATGCTGCAGGCAATGTGGGAAGTTTCTACAGAGCTTGCGGTCTACTTTCGAAGTCGACTCCTTTCGCATAGTGACGCCTAGCGTCACACCCTCGTATTGCAAACCCTATCTTCGCAATGTGTGTAGCGCTCTTTGAGTCGGCCAAAAGAACCGCAAACCCTAAAATGGAGAACTAGAATGGGAAAGGTACACCCTAATTATTTGGGCCAATTTTGGCGTCACACACTATGTTCATTATTGAGTGCAACGCTACTGCTTAGTGGCACATTTGCGCAAGCACAGGAGCGTCGTCAGGCGCCGGCCTATCTTGCGGCCACTAGTATCAATCTCGAAGACGTCCCCTACCCCTATCCGGTCAGCCACAGGGATTTCGATCTCTATGAGCAGGCAGTGCGCATGGTGTATATGGATGTTGCGCCAACCGGCCCAGCCAATGGTCAGACGGTTCTATTGCTACACGGCATGAACTGGTACTCCGAATATTGGGGTGAGACGATTCGTCGACTAACTGCCGAGGGCTACCGGGTGGTAGCGCCAGACCAGATCGGTTTTGGACGCTCGTCTAAGCCAATTATTCCTTATAGCCTGCATGACCATGTGACTAATACTAAGGCAGTGTTAGATAGCCTCGGAATAGACAAGGCTGTAGTGATTGGTCACTCCATGGGTGGAGCCATCGCGACTCGCTTCGCATTCTCCTTCCCTGCGCTCACGTCCCACCTGGTTTTGGTGAATCCGATTGCGCTGACCGACTCGCGGCTGGCCTACGGATGGTCACAATTTGAGTCCTACACGCCAGAGGGAGATGGCCGCGACTACGAAGCCGTGCGTCGCAATATAGAGCGGTATTTCGTGACCTGGGATGAGGCCTATGAGCGCTATATCGACATTAACTATGGTTGGACCTTGAGTGCGGAATGGCCGCGTTTGGCTACCGTGCGTGCACTGAACAGTCAATGGCTCTACCAAGACCCAACCGTGTATGACCGACCACATATCCAGGCGAAGACTCTCTTCCTTGCCGGTGCCGATGACGGTCCGAACTTTCCAGAGCAGGCCGCGCAGACAGTCGCGGATATTCCCAATGCTCAGTTGATGCTTATCGACGACGCTGGGCACATCCCATTCTTCGAGAAGCCCGCAGAGTTCTATCCTCCACTGCTGGAGTTCATCGCCTCAGAGCCCCTCCCCATGCCCCGCAGCAATCGCTGAAACGGCTTTCAAGACGCAGCGCTCTCCCACTGGAGGCGCTGCGTTTTCCCAGAGCCGGACGCCGCCACACCGCGTAATCCGGGCTAGTGTTCACGGAAAATTGAAAACTATCACCAGAAAATGCAAAGCACATGGATGCCTTTGAGAAAGCGTTCTTTGTGTACTGACGATACTCTAATATGCCCTGAGTATACTCTGGGCGGCCACCTCGCGCCTGCCTGAGATTCGATGCGCATATTGGAGTGAGTCATGAAATTAGTAGGTCCGAAGTCGCAATGGCTGCGTGTTGCCACTGTCTTATTCGCTATCGCAAGTTGCGGCAATGTACTGGCGCAGGACAACGCTGGCAATTTCACACTGTTCGACGAGCAGGGTCGTGCGGTTGAGCTGCATTATCACCGCCTCGCCAAGGCCGTAGTCCTGATGACCCATCGTGTAGACTCCGAACTAGTAGCGCAGGCAAATGATCGGATTACCCAAACCCTGGGCGGGTTCGCAGGACAAGATATCCCTTTCTTTCTGATCAACCCTGAGACGACGAGCTCTCGTGAAGTCCTTATTCAGGACAAGTCCGATCATCAGTTAACAGCCCCAATACTGCAGGACGACGGACAACTCGTCGGCACAACCTATGGGTTGAATACTGCCGGCGAGGTCCTGCTGATCGACCCGCAAAACTGGAAGGTGGTCTACCGAGGACCCGTTGTCGATGACTTGGCGAACCCTAAGGAGCTCTATCTGCGCGATGCATTGACGGCTCTGTTGGCAGACCAGGCAGTTGCGCAAGCGACCCGTGCCATGCCAGATGCCTATGCTGACGAGCAGATCACCGTGGCATCGATGTTGTCAGCCATTTCCTATAGCGACACCATCGTACCCATATTGCAAGAGAAGTGCGTGAGCTGCCATCGCCCCGGAGGCATCGGGCCTTGGGCCATGACTAGTCACGCGATGGTGCAGGGCTTCTCGCCGATGATTCGCGAAGTGATCCTGACCAAGCGCATGCCGCCCTGGCATGCTGACCCAAAGGTCAATCAGTTCAAGCACGATATGGGTTTGACGACGCCGCAGGCCCAAACACTCGTGCAATGGATAGACGAAGGCGCGCGCAGCGATGGCAGTGCCGATCCACTATTAGCCGTAGGGGAGCGGGAGACCGAGTGGGAGCTAGGTGAGCCAGACTTGGTGCTCGATCTACCAGCCTTCACCGTGCCTGCCACGGGTACCCTCGACTATCAGATACTCACCGTCGAGAACCCACTAGACCGCGATATATGGGTCCGCGCCGTGCAGATCGTGCCGAGCGACAGGCAGGTTCTTCACCATGCAATAGCAACATTTGGTCCGAAGGATTTCCAATCGGGCATCGACCTCGGTAGCCCGATTGGCGAGGCCTTGTTCCAGTCACAGCTGATGACCTTCGTGCCGGGCAATGAATTATACGAATACCCTGAGAGTACCGGTGTCTTGGTGCCTGCCGGGTCAACCTTCTTCAGTCAGATGCATTACACGACTTACGGCAGGGAAAGTACGGATCAAACTAAGATTGGTCTGTATTTCTCCGAAGTTGAGCCGGAGTTCATGCTGCAGCACTATGCGATGGTGAACGTAGATCTGCGCATCCCGCCAGGTGAGCCCAACTACGAGGCGGGGGCCTATTATCAATTTCAGCAAGATGCGGTGATCTATAGCCTGTTTCCCCACGCCCACTACCGCGGTCGCAGTTCGACCTTCTCCTTAGCCTATCCGGACGGACGCGAAGAGCTTGTGTTGTCGGTTCCAAATTACGACTTCAATTGGCAGCGCTATTTCCAACTGCAAGAGCCCATTCATGCACCTGCAGGGACAAAACTGATTCATCGCACCGTATACGATAATTCCGAGGCGAATCTGAGCAACCCCGATGCCAGCAAGCTGGTGCGGTTTGGCGAGCAGACATGGGAAGAGATGCTCTATGGCGGAGTATCTTTTCGATTCGAACACAAGGAAGACGATGTTCAAGAAGTCGATATCGGCAAGTATCTAGCGGGGATCACCATAGGCTATATGGATTTGAATATGGACGGCAAGGTGGAGTTAGACGAGATGCCTGAGCGTATGCGACAGGGCCTTGCGATGGCGTTTGTGATCTTGGACAAGAACAAGTCCGGTGGGCTCGAGTTCGATGAGTTTCAGCAATTGATGATGCAGCAGACTCGCCGTTCGCAGCAGTAATGCAAGTCTCTGCAGCTCCTTCAGTGGGGCTGCAGAGACTCTAGCTTAGACAGCCGACTCGTTTGGCACTGCCGTGAATCGGTAGTTCTTCAGTGGCAGTTCGCGCACGCGCTGACCCGTTAGGATGTAGACCGCGTTTGCCACTGCAGCGGCGATAGGCGGTGTCGCAGGTTCTCCCATGCCACCCAATGCCTCGCCGGATTCGACGGTTACGATATCGATCTCCGGCGCATCTTGCAGGGTGATCATCTCGTAGTCAGTGAAATTGTTCTGCATCACCCGACCCTGATCAATCGTAATCTCCCCGTACAGTGCCGCAGTCAGCCCGAAGATCACGCCACTCTCAGCCTGAGACGCTACGGTATCGGGATTGATCGAGCGACCACAGTCGATCGCGCAGGTCACCCGATGCACCCGTACCTGTCCTGCCTCGGTGATCGATACTTCCGCTACCTGCGCGACGATCGATCCGAAACTCTCTTGTAGCGCTATGCCCTGGGCGCGACCAGGCGCGAGATTGCGCTCCCAGCCTGCTCGCTCCGCTGCCGCCTTGAGCACTGCTGCGTGGCGTGGCTTGTCTGCCAGCATATTGAGGCGGAACTGGTAGGGATTCTGCCCAGAGCGGTGCGCTAGCTCGTCCACGAAAGACTCGAGGAAGAAGGTGTGCTGCGAATGCGCCACGCTGCGCCATGCGCCAAAGGGGACATGTGTCTCACTCTCTGCATAGGCGATGTGTTTATTGGGAATTGCATAGGGCGTATGGGCTGCTTCGGCGGGTTCGTTCTTGCCGATGTAGTGGTTCTCCCACGCGATCAATTGATTATTCGCGTCGAAACCGCCGCGGAACTTGCTGGTCACCGCTGGGCGATAGTAGTCCTGCTGGATGTCATCCTCGCGGCTCCAGAGCGTCTTCACCGGCACATCGAAATGCTTGGCGATGAGCGTCGCCTGATCGATGGTATTGGTGTCTGTTGGCAGCCTGCGGCCGAAACCGCCGCCGAGGTAGAAGGCGTGCATGGTGACGTCGTTTTCATCCATTTCCGCGATCTTCGCTACGCGTCCGCGGATGCCAAGATTGTCTTGTGTGCCGGTCCAGACATCGCACTTGCCATCATGGAAGTGCACCGTGCAGTTCATCGGCTCCATTGCGGCGTGTGCAAGATAAGGCACGCGATACGTAGCCTCCACCACGGACTGGGCATCTGCCAGAGCTGCGGCGGCGTCACCCTCTTCGACGTCTTTGCTGAGCTCGCCGAGCAGTGCATCGTCGTATTGAGCGTAGATCGATTGTGTAGTGACTTGATTGTTCGCAGTCTCCTCGAAACGAATGTCTAATGCTGCCAGTGCCTGCTTGGCACGCCAGTAATTGTCCGCGACGACGGCGACTGCGTTGTCGAGCTCGATTACTTTCACGACGCCCCGACGCTGCAGCGCTACATCTGCGTTGACCGAGCTCAGCTTATTGCCGAACACGGGCGAGGTGCGCACGGCGGCATAGAGCATGCCCGGAGCCTCGGCATCGATGCCGTAGAGTGCCGTGCCGTCGACCTTTGCTGGGATGTCGATCCGTGGGATCGACTTGCCCATCAAGGTAAAGTCTTTGGGGTCCTTCAGCCGAGGTGCCGAAGCAGGCTCGAAACGCGCCGCATCGGAGGCGAGCTCGCCATACGAGAGTGTGCGCCCGCTTGCGCTGTGTCTTACGTAACTCAGACTAGTGCTCAATTCACTCTCGGGTACATCGAGGCGTGCGGCGGCGGCCTTAATCAGCATTTCGCGTGCGGCGGCACCGGCTACGCGCATGCCCTGTTCGCCGGTGAAACGCACCGAACTGCTACCGCCGGTGATCTGCATATTCATGATCTCGGCGATCTTCATGGCGCCGGCTGCGGCCACGCCATTGAGGAAGCCAGGTACGCTAACGCCTAATGACTCTGCGAAACCCTTTACCAGCACCCCATTGGCGAACAAGTCGGTCGCAGGCGCCTGCTCTACGTGTACCATGTCCCAATCGGCATCCATTTCGTCGGCGGCCATCATGGGTAGGGATGTGAGGATGCCCTGGCCCATCTCCGAGTGCGGCACGATGACCGTCACGGTGTTATCGGGGGAGATGCGCAGCCAGGTAGTGAGATAAGGTTGCTCGCCCGCATCGCGATTCGCGATAGAGTGTTTGCTCGGGCGGGTAGAGGCATAGCCGATGAGTAAGCCACCGCCAACGACGGTAGTGCCAAGTATGAAACGGCGTCTTGAAATAGTCATATTCTCTCCCAGCCTTATGCGGTCGCAGTAAGGGATTTGATGGCGCGGCGGATGCGGGGGTAGGTGCCACAGCGGCACACATTAGTGATAGCGCCGTCGATATCCGCGTCACTTGGGCTAGGGTTGCTCTCCAGTAGCGCAGACACCGCCATGATCATGCCTGATTGGCAGTAGCCGCATTGGGGAACTTGATGGTCTATCCAGGCTTGCTGGACTGCAGTGATTCCGCCGACGTTAGTGGCTAGACCCTCGATGGTCTTCACATCACTGCCTTCGATGGCGCTGACAGGGGTGACACAGCTGCGCACGGGGTTGCCATTGACTTGAACTGTACAGGCGCCGCAGGCAGCGACACCGCAGCCGAACTTCGTGCCCTTGAGGCCCAATTCATCGCGAAGGGCCCAAAGCAAGGGCATATCGGGCTCTATGTCTAATTCTTGTTCAACGCCGTTAACTCGAAAACGCGCCATTGGTCTATCCTCTTTGCTAATTAATCTATTGGTTGTGCGGTGCTTGAGCGGAGGGTGCGCATTGCTGCGACTGAGGCTTGAGGTGATGGCGCCAGCATATAGCAGAAATGGGTGGTCAGCAATTTGATGCCGACCAATAAGCCCTCGATGTCTCCCTGAATTGTGCAAATTGCAGAATTTGAGGAAACCAATCTCAAATATCCCTCTCGCTGCCTAATTTAACGTTGACTCGCGCTCGATTACAGCGAAAATAGCCCAGCGCAGTTATTTCTGCGTTAAATTCAGGTACATCGATTCAATACCGACAAGAAAATTATAGGGGAAACCATGAAAAGAATTTACAAGAGCGTCATGATTGTCGCGGCCACCATCTTTCTCGCCGCCTGTGCGTCAACTCCAGCGAATCCGTTCGTCGGTATGTGGGATGTTAGTATCAATACGCCAGTAGGGGTAATGGGCGCAACTCTGGACGTTAATCCAGACTTGATGGGCACTATGTCTTCCGACGATCTCGGCGCGACAGAGCTACAGGGCATCACAGTGACTGGCAATGCCGTTAGCTTTAACGTAGTAGTGGACGCGCAAGGCCAGACTTTGGCGTTGAGCTTCGCAGGCACTATCGATGGGGATAACCTCACTGGTAACTTCGATTCAGACTTCGGCGCGATCCCCGTTACAGCTACTCGTCAGTAATATCTGCTTTTTCCCAATTGCAGTCAGGGGTATAGCCACTGACTGCAGTTAGGGCCTCACTTAGATAAGGTCGAGGGGCTGCGCATGGCGACTTCAATAAAATCTCTGTGTACCTCTCGGCACTACCTCTTCTGTTTCCTATTGCTGTTTGCATGCGCCTTTACATCGACTTCGTGGGCTCAGGGCTATCGTATCCTCGTGACTAACGACGATGGTGTGGAGTCTCCCCTTCTCGCGGCTTTAGTAGAAGAGTTGCAGACCCTTGGCGAGGTCGTGGTATCCGCGCCCCGCACCAACCAGTCAGGTTCCTCCCAGGCTTCAACTGGGGGCAGTCTTCGAGTCGAGCGCATTGTGCGCGATGGTCAATTGTTCGGCTATGGGGTCATTGGCACGCCCGCCGATGCGCTTCGTTATGGATTACTGGTTTTGGGGAAGGACAATCCCTTCGACCTCGTCGTCTCTGGAATAAACAACGGTGCGAATGTAGGCAAGGTCTCGCATATGTCTGGAACCGTCGGAGCCGCGATGCAGGCAGTCTACTTGGGAGTCCCGGCGATTGCAGTATCCCAAGACACCAGCGGGGTCGATACGGCGGTGACCGCAGGGCTCGCCGCGCAAGTGGTGCGTCGCTATCAGGCGCAGGGTGCGCCCAGTGGAGTGGTTGTCTCCATCAATGTGCCGCGAGGTGAGCTCAAGGGGGTCGCAATCCGGCCGATGGGAGATTCCTATTTAAGCGTTGGGCAATATGACTTGATTAGCGAGACCGCGCAGATACTAGAATATGAACGCACCCGTAGCGTCGATCAGTCGCAGGACAGCACAAGTGATACATGGGCATATCAGAATGCCTATGCCACTGTTACACCGTTGCGACTGGACTGGACTGACTATGAGTTGCTGGAGCTACTGCCCGACTGGCAACTCACATTGCCGTGACCTTAGAAGCTTTCCGCGCTCGACTTGTGCCAATCCTCGGCATAGGCCTCGGGAATGCTCGCCGTTAGTAATTGGCCGCTACTCAGTGGCGTGTAAATCTGATCGAAATGTTTTAAGTCCTTGCCTACACGTTCGAACAAGTCGGTGGCCCGAAGCTTGGTTGGGTCGTCATAGCCGATTGCGCCACACAGGTCCATAAACGCCGCTATCGTGCCTGCGTGATAGTTGCGTACACGGCGCGACTTATCTTCCACATCGATGGCCTTAGCGCGGGCAGGGTCGGTGGTCGCGATTCCCGTAGGGCACTTGTTAGTATTGCAGGACTTAGACTGCACACAGCCCAGTGCGAGCATCATCGCGCGTGCGGAATTCACCGAATCAGCACCTAGGGCCATCTTGGTGAGCAGATCGAAGCCTGTGGCGGTCTTACCCGCGCTGATCAGGCGCAGTTTAGAGCGGATGCCAGCGCCAACTAAGACCTGATTAACGAAATAAGTGGCCTCGAGACACGGCATGCCGATCCGGTTGGAAAATTCCACAGGTGCGGCACCCGTGCCGCCCTCGGCGCCATCGATGGTGATGAAGTCGGGGTAAATCCCAGTGCTGAGCATCGCCTTCACGATACTCATAAATTCGCTCTTCCTGCCAATGCACAGCTTAAAGCCCGTGGGCTTGCCGCCACTCAAGTCGCGTAGTCGTTTCACGAATTCTAGCAAACCAACCGGAGAGCTGAACTCCGGATGATTGGCTGGAGACTCTACCGTTTTGCCGACTTCGACGAGTCGTATGTTGGCGATCTCCTGAGTCACTTTCGCGCCGGGCAATACGCCTCCGTGGGAAGGCTTTGCCCCCTGCGATATCTTGATCTCGATCATCTTCACGGCATCGTCGTCGGCATTTTTTTGGAATGCCGCATCATTGAACGAGCCATCAAGATTGCGGCAGCCGAAATAGCCCGTCCCGATCTGCCAAATCAAATCTCCACCATGGGTGCGGTGATAGGGGCTGATGCTGCCTTCGCCAGTGTTGTGGGCGAAATTGCCCATCGCTGCCGCCTTGTTCAGTGCCGAGATCGCGGAGGCGCTCAATGCGCCGAAGCTCATCCCCGAGATGTTGAGGATAGATGCGCTATAGGGTTTTAGGCATTGCTCTCCACCAAAAACGATACGGGCTTTCTCCTTGGGGACATGAGTTGCCTTGATGGAATGAAAAACGGTGAGATAACCATCTTCCATCAAGTCCTGTTCGGTGCCGAACGGTAAGGTATCGTTGAGCTTCTTTGCGCGGCGGTAGATTAGATCGCGTGCCTCACGATTGAACGGCGCCTCTTCCAAGTTGCTCGCGATGAAGTACTGGCGAATCTCGGGACGAATGGCCTCGAACAGATAGCGCAGGTTGGCGAAGACGGGATAATTTTTCCGCAGATTGCTGTCGCTAACGTAAATGTCATGCAGGCCAATGGCGAAGAACACTAATCCGCAGAGCAAGAAGATGAGCGCGGCAACGTGATCATTGGCGGCTTCGATGCTAAAGCCGGCGCCACTGACGTGGAAGAGGAGGTATGCGCCGAGTGTTAGCCACAACAGGCTGGTGATCCAATAAAAACGCACTGCAGGAGTCATATCAGTACCTTAGATGTTGAAATAAACAGCCTGTATAATTGGGGCAAGCGCCGAGTTAGAGACGCAAGAGCAATGTGACAGAGGCTTCGCTATCGGTTTTCTCACGCCCGATTGGCACCTCCGACTGGTTCTTGATCTTAATCGAAAACTTCATGGAAAGATTGTCCATGATGTCCGATTGTATGGAACTTTCGGAGCGGCTAATGGTGGATTGACTGCCGCTCTCTACGCTTAGTGTTTGCACGAATAGCGCGTTCTCGGAGATGTTCCAGCGCAGCTCCGTGCCCAATCGAAGAATCGCTTCACTGGTGGTGTCACCGGGCTCGCGGGAGTAACGCATACCGGCACCGATTGTGTAATTCCAGTCGAGGTTTTCGCGGTCGGGCAGGAGGCTGTGACCGTAGCTGACGGAAGCATCGGACTGGCTGTCATAGCCGCTGAAACGGTCGTCTTCATAGGCGAGTCGCGACAGTATGAAAGAATCGGCATCCAGATTATAGGTCGCCGATCCGACGGTATAGAGGCGCTGTGCAGCGAGCTCATCATTCTTGGAGGAGCGGAAGCCGTCGATGGAGAAGCCGTATTCCCAAGACTCGCGTGTGTATACCACGTTGCTCTTGAATTTGATGTTTTGGTCTTCGGTGTTGCCCGATGTAAAGATTGCCCCTAACTCGATCTCAGTGGACAGTGCGTCTTCGGTTTGGGCCAGTGCAGATTGGGTGCCGAGGCTGCCAAGCAAGCATAGGCTTGCTAATAATGAAGCATGGTTAAATTTCAACATTGCTTAAGTTTCCTATGATCATGGATTTGCAGGGGCTGCATTCTACAAGCACTCAAGGTAAATGGCTATTTACGGCCAAGCGGCAGCGCCTTAGCCCATCTCGCGGCCAATCTGCGGGCAAAAAAAAAGGAGTAGGCGATAAACCCACTCCTTTTCACAGTGCACGGATGCCTACTTAGGCATTCTCGCAGCGCGAATCTCGATCTCGACTAACCAGCCGTCTACAACTAGGTCTGCGATCTCCACAACGGAGCGTACTGGCTTCATTGGATTCTCTTCGGTGCCGAAAAACTGCGCGAAACCGGCATTGAAGCCTGCGAAATCAAATGTGCCGTCATCGCCCGCAACGCCGAATACGCGTACCTGTACGACGTCAGCCATGGACCAGCCCTGTGCCTCTAACGTTGCCTTGAACTTGTTGAATGTATCGACTGTCTGCTGCTCCATGTTGCCATAGGTGCCGTCGGCCTGGGCAGAGGCGCCTGAGCCGCTCAGATAGAGTGTATCTGCCCCGGCTGGAATCATGATGTTGTTGAAGAAGAAACGACCTTCTCCATTGCGTTCGATCTCTTGTGCGCTAGCAGTAACGCTGAGCGCCGCGGCGAAAAGGGCAGAAGTCAGGGATAGCACTTTAACGAATTTCGTCATGTTAATTTCCTTTTTACAAGTTACTAGAGTAATGGGCGCGGTGTTTAGCGACCTAGTGTGTTGATATAGCTAACGACGTCAATAATCGCTTGTTCATCGGCAAGCCCAGATGTCATGGCGCGCATCGGTGCGCCAAAGGTGTCCAGTGGATTGGTGCCACGGTAGCCGGCCTTATAGTTCTTCAATTGGGTAACGAGATACCAGTCGTTCTGGCCTTGTAATGCGGGGGCATTCATCGCCTGATTGCCTTGCGCTTGATCGCCATGACACATGACACAGGCTTGGAACAATTGCTTGCCGTTCTCGACATTGCCGCCAGTAATAGTTGGCTGCGCAGGGACATATTCCCAGGTACTCGCCCATTCCACTACGTCTGCAATCTGCGCATCGGTGAGGATGGCGGCCATCGGCTGCATCTCCATGCCTTCAATATCCATTGGATGCACGCCACGCCCACCGGCACGAAACAGCTCCAATTGTCGCTTCAAGTACCAAGACTCCATGCCGGCGAGGCGTGGACCCTGGATGCCTTCACTGCCTATGCCGTCTGTGCCATGGCAAGTGAAGCAAAATCTGTGTGTAACAGGCTCATGAGGTTCTTCCGCAACAGCGGCCGTCGCTGCGATCGCAGTTAGAAACAAAGCAAGAAATGCGGAAAATACTGTGCGAGACATAAAACTCTTACTCCTAGTGAGAAAAGGGTGCCACCGAAGTGGCACCCTTGACTTGTTACTTAACGCTAAGACGACTAGGTCTTAGAAGTCAGCCTTGACGCGTGCATACACAAAGCGGCCGTTCGGGCTAAAAGCACCGCCAGTGATGTACTCGTTGCTGGTGCCGGAGTTCACATCTACTGGACGTACTCTCTCAGGCATCTTGTTAAGCAGGTTGTCTGCGCCAACTACGAAGGTGTAGTTGTCACGGAACGTATAGGCCACTTCGCCACCGAAGATCGTCGTGGCTTCAGGCCAGTAGTCGCGTGAAGGATCTGCACTAGATGGCACTGAGAAGTACTCATCGTAGTAGTTCGCCTGCAGCGTAAAGCGGAAGTCGCCATAGGTATGGTTCGCACGGAAGTTACCACGGTTTGCAGGGATACCCTTCTCGAGGTCTGCAACGTTAGCACGAGTCAGCAGGCCTGGAGTGAAGCTGTCTAGCGTCTGCTTAGTCCACGCCCATGAAGCGGCGAAGTCTGTGCGACCGAAGTCATCCCAATCCATAGTCCAAGAACCTACAACTTCCACACCCTCGTTAGTCGTAGACATGTCGTTGGTGTAGTAGTTGAAGGACACGATGCTACCCGCACCAGAGATACCGGAAGCTTCAAGCTCTGCCGCTATTGCTGGAGTGATATCGAAGGTCGCAGAGTTCAGGATGCGGTCTTCGATCTCGATGTGGTAATAGTCCACTGTCAGGTCTAGTGGGCCGATCTCTGTAGTCAAACCTACGCTGAAGTTCTTAGACTTCTCCGGAGTCAGCTCCTTACCGCCGAAGCGCTGAGAAATTGGGTTCGTCGGAGGAATCTGACCCTGTGTTACCGGGATGCTATCGACAACACCAGTGCTGATGTTAGAGATGTTAGCCTGACCCGGTGACGGCGCACGGAAGCCCGTGCTTACAGTGCTACGAAGATTCGTAGTTTCTGTCAGCGCGTAGCGTGCCGTCAGCTTGCCATTAGTAGTGTCGCCGAAGCTGTCATAGAAGTCTTCGTAACGAATCGCAGCACCCAATAGCAGGCGCTCAGTGGCGTCTACTTCTAGGTCGGCATACAGGCTCCAGTTCTTACGATCCCAAACGCCTTGCTGGTCTGGACCAAAGCCCTGGAAGCCGTCAGAACCAACGCCTGCGCCAAGGTTTGAGTAAGGACCAACGCGGTAGGAGTTCTGGTCATTAGAGTTGACCTTGAATACCTCACGACGCCATTCGAAGCCGTATGCGACGTTCAATGGAGAGTACATGCCAACATCGAAAGGCGTAGACAGGTCGAGGTTGAAGTTATTCTCGATTGTCGTGTAGATGCCTGGCTCGAAGCTGCTAGGTGAGTCTGGGCCCATCGATGGGTTGCTGGTATTCGAGATCATGTAAGTCATCTCGGAGAAACCGTTGCCAATGCTCACGTCATAAGTCGTGTCGGCAGTTAGTTCGCCTTTCAGACCGACCACGTTCGACATGTCGGTGTTCTTGCCGCCGAACACTGGAGTGTAACCGCCAGGGTGACGCTCGAGGAATGTGAAGCACTCTGGATCCGCCAAGCCTGCGTTACGTGCCGCAACTGAGCTCGTGCCGAACGCTGCGTTCGCGCCGCGTGGGATCACTGGGCAGGTTGTGCCCGAGCCTGGGGTCAGGTCGAAGAACAGCTGATTGTTGCCGCTAGTGAATACGCCGCCACGGTTCTCTGGGTTACGGAAGAAGAAGCCAAGCTCTACTTCCTTCTCGCTGTAGCCAGTGAAGGAGTAGAAAGTCTGGTCGCCGCCTAGGTCGATGCCGAGGTTTGCGAACAAGTTGAGGATTTCAGTATCAGGCAGGCCCTGCTCCTGAGCGTTTACCTTAACTGCGGTGTTGCCGCGGTCGATAATGCCCTGGGCGTCGGCGCGCTGGATGCTGCGGTCGCTCTTCTTGTTGTCGGTCATGTCCATGCTCAGGCTCAAGAAGCCTGTTTCGCCTAGAGCGAAGCCAGCGTTGGCAGCGACGTAATTGAGCTCGCCGTCATTAGTCTCATCGAGGTAGCCGGTCTTGTATTCTACGGAGATGCCTTCACGGTTCTCTTTGAGGATGAAGTTGATTACGCCGGCGATGGCATCGGAACCGTACTGTGCGGCAGCGCCGTCACGCAGAACTTCGACCTGACGCAGAGCGATAGGAGGGATCTGAGAGATATCAGCGAAGTGAGTACCCTGACGACCGAATTGGACGGCTGCAGAACGGTGACGACGCTTGCCATTCACCATTACTAGCGTGTCGTCAGCTGGGAGGCCGCGCAGTGTAGCGGGACGTACCAAGCTATTTGAGTCGTTGATGTCTTGTACATCTACGTTAAAAGTTGGGACGAGGTTGCGAAGCAGATCGTTCAAGTCAGCAGTACCCTGATCTTGGAAGTCTGTCGCAGAGAACACGTCGACTGGAGCAGCAGAGTCAAGAGCGGTTCGAGGCGCACGGCGTGAACCGGTTACCACCACTTCTTCGATATCTGCGCCTTGAGGCTGTGCAAAGGCGACAGGAGCCGTCGCGGCAGCGCCCAATAGGGCAGCAACCGATGACATGGTCAGCAGGTTTGAGATTTTCATATTTACATTTCCCTTTTCAATCGTTTCTTTAATTAGTTGCGATAGAGGTTTCGAGCGTCTTTTCTAGCTGTGGGACAGATCGCTCGAACTTGTAACACAGCGATTATCTAAATGGGGTGCTGGAAAGTCCTCCTAAAAACATTCCGAATACCTCCTCATTGTGTGTAAGTACTGCAATCATTGGCGTTGCGAGATAGTAGTCCATATTGCGAAAACTAAACCAATCGGCTGCTTTATACGTCAAGAAGGCCTAAAGGCGAAGGGTTTTTTGATGGGACTTGCCGCGAAATCTTAGAATTCGGGCAAGCCCTGGGGGTTTAATCTAGGATTGGGCGGGACTGCATGCCCGTGAGCTTGCGCTCGGCCAGCTCCTGCCATTGCTCTTCGGACCACAGGTCATTGCGGGTCATGAAGGTATTGGACTCGTAGGCGGCGCGGGCGCGCTCACTGAGGGTGACCCCGAGCGTGTCTTGCATGGCGATAACCCCCTCCATCAGCTGACGCTGCCACTGCTTGCCGAAACTGAGCTCTTCCAGTACGCCCTCGTAGCGAGGGTCCTCTAGGACTGCGGCGGGGAAGTACTTCTCGGCGCTATGAGTAACGTTAAACAGTCGGCGCTTCTGTAGTGGCGGGATATTACTCCAATACTCCGTGCCGCTCTCGATGTCGCCGAGCATGAAGCTGAGCGCGCCTCTGGTAAAATTGAAATCCTCGTCACGGTCCATGATGGCATCATAGGCGGCGTTGCCAAGTTGAATCTTCCCGCTAAGAAAGCCGATCACGGCCTCGCTGTAGTGGGCTAGCAGACCCTCGTCATCGACATCTCTCTGTCTATTGAGGTACATCTCGGCCTGTCGGAAATCCCCCGCGAGCGCTAAGTTGACCGCCACAGTGCCTAGGAAGCCAATGTGATAGGGGCGCTCCTGCAGCTGCCCCTTCGCAGATAAGAGCTGATCGCGAGGAGCCTGTATATTGCTGCGATAACTCCAGACCTCGTCAGGCGATATCTCGAAAGGACCCACCTCGGCCGCCTTGTCGAGGAATTGCGCAGCCTCGTCATATAGGCGCGCGCCAATGAGGAACAAGGCGTAGTGCGGGATCGCGAAATCTGGGGGATTGCCCGATAGGATCTGCTCGCGCAGCTGCATCTCCTGTTGAATTTGGTTAACGCCGCTCATGCGTAGCTTGATCTCGTTGATTGAGCTCAGCACCGGGCTCTCCGGCGCAATGCGGGCTATCTCGCGATGGATGTCGCTAATCAAGGTGCTCAACTCTCGAATACGCGCGCTGCTGCTATAGACCGCAAGATTGTTGGCGGCGGTGGCAACGCCTTGGTAGGCGTTAATGAAGCCCGGGTCGAGCTCTATCGCCGAGCGGTGATAGTCGATGGCGCGTTTAAAGTCATCGGGGCTGAACTGATTGTAGTAGAAGTCGGCGCGTAGGAAGCGTTCGTAGGCTAGGGCATTGGTGGTGCCCCAGTCTAGCATCTGTGAGCGCTCACTCTCGTCCAAGTGCACCGCTAGTGCCGCGACTACGTTGGAGACGATCTGGTCCTGCAGGCCGAACAGGTCCTCCAGAGGCAGGTCGAACTGCTCCGAGTATTGATGTACGCCGTCTTCGGCCCGCGTGAGCTGTATGGTAACGCGCAGGCGGCCTTCGGCGGTCTGCACGCTGCCGTGCAAGACGTGGTCGACCTGCAGGTCCCGTGCACGGTCGGCGATGCGCTCGGAGCGAGGGCTGGCATCGAAGTCCTCGAAACCACGTACCGGAGAGAGCACTTCCATATGGCTAAGCTTGGATAGGCCGTTGACCAGTGACTCGCGTAGCCCCTCGGTAAGGAACTGATTGCCACTATCCAGCTCACGATTCACGAAGGGCATGACCGCGAGGCGCACGATCTCGTCTTTATCGCTGACCACATCGCGGCTCGGCCACAGGAGCACCGACAGGAAAATGGCGATCGCGGCGCCACCGGCCAAGAGTCGCTTGTCCAGAAGTGCGCTTATGTGAAATTTGGTGGAAGAGATATGGGTCAGGGAGATCGGGCTGTCGTCCTGGGCCCCTATCCCAGTGGGCTTCGCGGGAGTTTCGCGGCAGACGTTCGCGATGAGTGAATAACCGCGCTTGGGGATAGTGCGGATATAACTGGGTTGATGAGCATCATCACCAAGCGCGCTGCGCAGCTCGGCGATGGCTTTGTGTACTGCGTGGTCCGAGGGGAACGTGCCCTGCCAGAATTGGTTGAGTAGTTCATCGTGACTCACTACCTCGCCGGCATTCTCCGCTAGGCAGGTAAGCACATCCATGCTGCGCGGCGTTACTTTCACCTCTTCGCCGCCTTTGGACAAGGTGCAGGCGGTGAGTGAAATCTCCCAGTCGCCGATTTTGAATTTCTGTGTTTTATCGAAGGCCACGGCTCAACCGTTAAAGGGTGCGCGGATAGGTCCGCAGAGGTGTTTTTGCAAATGCATGTATGGCATGAAGTAGAGCGCAGAATCGTCGATAGG
Organism: Gammaproteobacteria bacterium UBA5078; assembly: GCA_002416505.1. GTDB lineage: Bacteria > Pseudomonadota > Gammaproteobacteria > Pseudomonadales > Pseudohongiellaceae > UBA5078. The sequence continues at coordinate 307,202 of DIAM01000021.1, read as the reverse complement.
TCAAGGGATGTAAGCTGTCTGTAGCCTAGCTTGCACAACGCCTGTACGGATTTTAGGAGGTTTTCGGAATGATTTTAGGAGGACTTTCCAAGGCCTACTCGCAATAATCACCGTCCGTCCTTGTCAGTGCCTGGTTCGTATCGTCAGGCGCCCCCAAAGGGCGGCAATGGAAGTGACCAAAATCGCAGCAAGAAGTTAAAGAGGATCAAGCAAGTGTCTAAGCCCGTTACTCGTCGAGAATTCCTGAATTTGATTGCCGCTACTAGCGGTACCGCAGCCGTACTCGGAATCACTAGTGCCTTAGGTATGATCCCAAGTAGCGCCAACGCTTCCGTGCCAGATCTCCTGAAGCTGAGCTCACAAAAGAAAAAAGCCGTCATCCTAGGGGCCGGCATCGCCGGTCTGACCGTGGCCTACGAGCTCGGCAAGGCCGGATATGATTGCACGGTGCTGGAGGCATCGCACCGCGCCGGCGGCCGCGTATTTACTGTCCGCGCAGGCACGTTGATCGACGAGATTGGCAATCCACAATATTGCCAATGGGATGATGAGCCCCATATGTACTTTAACGCGGGCGCGGCACGTATCCCCAGCACCCACAGCAATGTGCTGCATTACTGTAAAGAGCTCGGCGTAGAGCTCGAGATGTTTATCAATGAAAACAAGGCTGCGTGGATACAGGACGACAATATCCTAGGCGGCAAACCGATCCGCAATCGTGAGCTGACCACGAACGTGCGTGGCTTTATGGCCGAGTTGATGGCCAAGGCCATGCAGGATGGGGATCTAGATCAGCCCTTTAGCGACGACGAAGCCGGCATCATCTTGAGCATGATACGCAACTTCGGTGACCTCGATAGAGACATGAAATTCACGGGTAGCGACCGCGCCGGCTATGCCTCCGGTGACTATGTCACGCATACGACCCAGCACGAAATGATCAAGATTCGCGATCTCCTCCAGACCAACGCGATTCGTCAGGTCATCAGCGACAACGAGGGCGAGACTGGCCCCATGCTGATGCAGGCGGTTGGCGGCAACGACCGTATTCCCTATGGCTTCGTGCGCCAGATAGAGGACAAGATCAAATTCCGCGCGATGGTTACTGCGGTAGAGCTGAACGACGAGGGCGTTACCGTCGAATACGACTTCGAGGGTCAGCGCCAGTCTATCGACGCGGACTACTGTTTCAATAGTATCCCTAGTCACTTCATGGACGGGATCAAGCACAATCTTCCCGCCGCTTACGCGCAAGACATGAAATATATTCGTCGCGGTACCGCGATGAAGGGGGCCTTCCAGGCCAAAGAGCGATTCTGGGAGAAGGAAGGCATCTACGGCGGCATCAGCTGGACTAATCAAGATATTCGCCAGATTTGGTATCCCGCCCATGGCATTCACAAGCAGAAGGGCGTGATTCTGGCCGCATACGATTACGGTAACGGCATGCCTTTTACGCGCATGACGCAGGAGCAGCGCATCGAGTTGATGATCTCTCAGGGCGAGAAAGTACACCCCGACTACCGTCAACATGTCGAAAAGGGTATTACGATCGCCTGGCACCGCATGAACCACATGTTGGGCTGTTCCGCTCGCTGGCGTGTAGAGACGCCTGAGGAAGAGCGCATCTTCGCAAACCTACAAGCGCCTGTAGAGGGCAAGTACTGGTGTATTGGGGATCAAATCAGTCACCACACTGCCTGGATGGAAAGTGCAATCCAGTCCGCACATTTCGCGCTCGCAGAGCTAGATCGCCGTGTTCGCGCCGAAGTTGTGAGCGCCTAATCATGCCAAGGCTTTAACCACCCCCAGACTCTTGGGGGTGACGAGGGCGCAGGCATTCAAGAGTTCGGAAAGTATTGTGAGTGCTAATTTTGTGCAATTTTAGCGACTCAAAGTGTTGTAGTGGAGTCTTTAAGGGAAGGGTCGATTGATTCTTCCCTTTTTTTTGCCCGTGTGTTGCTATTGCTAGGCAAAGGCGCGTTTCTTGCGGACTATGATTCGCGTAGAATGCTTATGAGGGCGAATATTATTCGCGCCCATTCAATGTCGTTAGGGAGACGGGGCAACGCCACAATATGAAAA
>DIAM01000021.1:299595-304991 GCA_002416505.1 Gammaproteobacteria bacterium UBA5078 | reverse complement strand
CCACAATATGAAAACTCTGTATCTGCTGCGGCACGCTAAATCGAGTTGGGCAATTCCTGGGCAAAAAGATTATGACAGACCCCTTAACGAACGCGGCTTGCGCGATGCGCCGGATATGGGCGCACGCATGCGTGAGCGCGCCTATGCAGTAGATCTCGTCGTGAGTAGCCCCGCAGAGCGGGCTATCAGCACGGCATACGTAATCTGTGATGAGTTAGGGCTGGACCCCGGTGCGATCGTGCAAGATAGGCAGATCTATATAGCGGGCAGCGCTAAACTTCTCCAGCTGATTAGTGGCTTCGACGAGAGCGCACACGGCGCACTTTTAGTTGCTCACAACCCCGCCTTAACCGATCTGGCCAATGAGCTCGCGCGTGCGAGCATCGACAACATCCCGACCTGCGGCCTCGTCAGCATCGCTCTGCCCATCGAATATTGGGCCGAAGTGGTGCCGGGCATAGGCAAGGTTCTCGATTTCGACTTCCCTAAGAACCCGGAATAAGCCAATGCCTCGATTCTTAGCGCTGCCTTTACTGCTTGCCCTGACCTTTAGTGCCTGCTCGGCGGTGCCGCAAGCGCCCTTCGGAGCATGGGAAGCCCCCTTGCATCGCCATCACGCATTAGTAGGGACCGTGTGGAGCGTTCGTGAAGAGCAATCTATCTCCGCAGAGCAATTTCTGCAGCGCCTCGGCGCGGCACGCTTCGTGATCCTAGGCGAGAAGCACGACAACCCAGATCATCATAAGCTGCAACGTTATGTGCTTGCGCAGCTGGATGCGAGTAAGAGCCTCGATAGGGTGAGCTTTGAAATGTTGGATAGTAGCCAGCAAGGCGCTATAGACAGTCTAAACCCGGCAATAATCTCCTCGTTCGATGAGCTGCGCAGCGCATTGAGTTGGGACGCGCAGGGCTGGGACTGGTCTTTCTATGGTCCCCTAGTTCAAGACAGTTTGCTGGCCGGCGCGACTGTGCGCAGTGCCAATATCAGCAATGATGAGATGATGGCGGTTTATGCCGCCGCGCCGAATGCCGCAAATGATGGCATCTTAGACGCCGCCCAGATGCAGCGTCTGCATCAGGAAATTGATGAGAGTCATTGTGGTATGTTGCCGGAGAGTCAATTCCCTGCGATGGTCGCTGTGCAGCAAGCGCGCGATGCCGCGATGGCGCAGAGTCTGCTTAGCGAAGGGGGCAGCAGTGACGGTGTGCGCGTCTTAATCGCGGGCAATTTTCATGCGCGCCGCGACTTAGGGGTGCCTAACTATGTCGGGCTCGAGCAGGGTGCGCTGATCAGTGTCGCCTTCTTAGAGGTGAGTCCGGAGTCAGGCCGGGCTCAGGAATACCTGGAGAGTTTCTCGGCCAATGCACCCTACGACTATGTATGGTTTACGCCGGCCCTAGCCGTGCAAGATTACTGTGCGGGGCTGCGCAGCGGCGCTAGCGAATAGCCCTCAATGAGTCAGGGAATAGATTAGGTAATTGATACCCAGCTGATAGGCAAGGTTTGCATAGCGGGTTGGGTAGCGCGGATCGAAGGTATGTTCCCAGCCGTCGCCCATATCGGAATTCCAGTTGATCAGCACCATGACGCGACCTGAGTCATCGAGAATAGCGTGATTCGACGCGCGATCGACGTCCTGTTCGGGATAGTTCTCTGGGTTGCCGATCACGGGAATCATCTGCGGGCCGTCGATATCGTAATAGCTACGGAAGATCTCATGATCCGGGCTTAACTCAATAATCTCGCGATCAGGAAAGACATCGGTAAACGCGCGGTAGAAATTATCCCACTGTCTTGTGCCCCAGAAATCGTCGATGAGTAGGAAGCCGCCGCGCAATAGATATTCGCGCATATTCTCCTTTTCCTTAGGGTTAAAGCTCGGCCCGCCACTGCGGCCCATCTCGAGCGCGTAAAGGAAGGGGTAGTCGTAAATACGTTCGTCATCGATGCGCAGTACGATGGGGTCCTTCATGACTCGAACATTGCTGAGGCGCGATACGCCGCGCAGGAAGTTGGAGTCGGCGCTTGGGAAATCGGTGCGCCAGGTGCCATAGCCGAAGCCGTCATTGTAATAGTTGTCATATTGCAAGCGCACGAAGGCGAACTCTCCTGCAACATCTTGCAGTTCGATAGCCTGAGGGTCCAGTAAGGGTTGTGCGCTGCTGTGCAGCGACCAGACAAGCGCGCCAATACATTGCGAAATTAGAATTGCGCGGCGTTTTGCTATGTCAGTGAGTCGACTCATGGGCGTCATTGCATAGTGAATGAATATTTTGGCTACCAGCATCAGGGCCTTGGCGCTATGGGTAGCGATACTAAGCTACCTTGCGATTCCGCGCTTTGCAAGGTGGGGCTAGAGAATCGGCAGCATACAGAGATTGACAGCAATTAGTCATAGTGACAGCATGCTGCCTTGTCTTATTATGAATCGTCTAGGAGTTTTCCATGGCTCACTCGCCCAAGCGTAAGCTCTTTCTCGACCTCGTGCTTTCCTTGTTCCGGCTCAATGGCCTCTTGGTTGCAGAAGGCGATCATATGGCAGAGGCGCTTGGCCTGACCAGTGCGCGCTGGAAGGTGATCGGCGTAGTCGCCTTGGCAAACTCAGGCGTAACCGTACCTGGTATCGCCCGGGTCTTAGGGCAATCTCGGCAGGCGGTGCAGCGCATAACGGATGTCATGGAAAAAGATGGCCTGCTGCGTTATACGGAAAATCCCGAACATAAACGTTCCGTACTGGTATGTTTAACCGACACGGGGCAGGATGTGTATACCTCGCTGAGGATAGTGCAGGACCCTTGGGCAATCGAGAACACTGAAGATGTGCCCGTAGAAGAATTGGAGATTGGTTTGCAATTAGTTCGCCGCCTAATCCATAAGTTCGATCGCTAATGACAGCTCTAGCGATTGCCGCAATTATTCTATTTGCACGGGAAGGGAATCGTGAATAGATCTAACTCTAATACGCATTTGCCGCGCAAGCTCTACACCGCCGAACAAGTTCGAGCACTCGATGCTTTGTTAATCGAGCATATTCCTATTAGTGCTTTGAAGTTGATGCGTCGCGCGGCCACTGTAGTGCTGAGCGTGATTTCACAACGTTGGCCGCAGTTGCGTCGCCTCGTGGTCTTCGTGGGTACGGGCAATAACGGCGGTGATGGCTATTATATCGCTGCATTAGCCGCGGCAGCTGGTATCAAGGTTCAGGTGCTTGAGTGTGGCGACATCACTCGCCTTCGCGGAGATGCGGCTAGCGCACGCGAGGAAGCCCTCGCCAACGCAGTATCTTGCAAGCAATGCGATATTCTGCTCGACCTCGCCTCTGCTCAGTTCGGACAAGAGACGGTGCTCGTGGATGCGCTATTGGGCATTGGTCATCGCGGCCCACTGCGTGGTGCCTACGAGCCGACGATCGACTGGATGAATGGTTCGGGGCTGCCAATAGTGTCGGTAGATATCCCGTCTGGACTAAACTGCGACACCGGGCACGTAGCCGAAGTCGCTGTGTGTGCCGCAATGACTGTCTGTCTGGTGGCACTTAAACAAGGACTGTTCACGGGCAATGGTCCCGAGCACGCCGGCGAGATCGTCTTTCATGACCTCGGTATGCCCGAAGCGCTAAAGACTGGCAGGGTCGCAAAAGCCTCGGCCAGTACTCGTATCGACATCAATTCTGTCTCCTCGATGCTGAAACCGCGGCGCCTAGATGCTCATAAGGGAGACTGCGGCAACGTGCTTGTTCTAGGCGGGGATGTCGGCTATGGTGGCGCCGCGTTGATGGCAGCGGAGGCCGCGGCCCGCATAGGCGCCGGCACAGTAAGCCTGGTGACGCGAACCCCGCACGTGACGGCGAGTCTCGCGCGCAGACCAGAGATTATGGTGCGCGCGATAGAGGAGCCCGATGCCTTCGGCTCCGAGCAGTTACTCGCGTTGATGCAGAAGGCGAATGTGATTGTCATTGGCCCCGGACTTGGCAATTCCAATTGGTCTTACTCGATACTAAGGCAGGCCTTGGCCTTCGCTGGCTCTCATCTCCCCGTGGTCATCGATGCCGATGCATTGAATCTCCTGGCTGAAACGGCGGTGGCAAACGAGGCTTCTCTCGAAAGCGATGGCAAGGCGATGCTTATGCATTCACCCATGTGGGTGTTAACGCCCCATCCCGGTGAGGCCGCACGGCTTTTACAAAAGACGGTAGCGCAAGTACAAGAGGATCGTTTCGCTGCGGCCTATGCGCTACAAGACAAGTTCGGTGGCGCAGTCTTACTCAAGGGCGCAGGAAGTCTTTTATGCTGCCCTGGCGAGGTCGTCAATTTCGAAACGGAGCCGTCTAGCGTCGAGGTCTGTACGGAAGGCAATCCGGGCATGGCGAGCGGTGGCATGGGCGATGTGCTCAGTGGGATGCTCGGCGGCTTGATTGCGCAGGGTTTGAGTGTGTCCGACGCGCTGCGTTGCGGAGTATGTATTCATGGCGAGGCGGCAGATCTTGCCGTTGTCAGTGAGGGTGAGCGCGGGCTACTCGCGACGGATCTTTTTCACCATATTAGGCGACTTGCCAATAATCTTTAGGCAATACACCGATTGTGTCAATGGAACGTCATAGAGCAATGGCCGAATATCAATCCTATCTGCGCGACGAAGAGGCGACCGAAGCATTTGGTCGTGCGCTTGCTCGGGCTACGCAAGAGGCACCTCCGCGCACGAAAACCCTCGGTGGTCGGGTCTATCTCAGCGGAGATTTAGGGGCTGGCAAGACCACGCTAACGCGAGGGGTGCTGCGTGGCTACGGCCATGTTGGTGCGGTAAAGAGTCCTACGTACACCTTGGTCGAACCATATGAGGGGCCAGAATTCAATCTTTATCACTTCGATCTATACCGTTTAGCGGATCCGGAAGAGGTTGAATTTCTTGGAGTTTTCGACTATTTTGACGACTCTAATCTGTGTCTTATCGAATGGGCAGAGCGCGGTGTTGGTTATTTGCCCGCGCCCGACTTAGTGATCACGCTGACGATACAGGGCGCCGGTCGCCTAATTCGTTGGGAGCCTCGCTCGGCACATGGTGAGCGTATCGCGCTAAGATTATCTGCATACACTGAAGTTTTAACGACTGGAAACAATACGCAATGAATGGTTTTGTTGGCTGCCTAAGAGCGGGATTGAATGCACGCTATTCCTGTCTTGGGGCAGGATTTGCGCGAGCGCTAGCCCGTGGCACGCTACTGGCATTGCTCGTGTCGTTTGTGTCATCAGCGCTGTTTGCGGCCGAGGTAGAAGAGGTGCGGCTATGGCGCGCGCCCGATTACACCCGTATCGTCTTTGATCTCGACCGACAGGTGCAGTACAGCCTGTTCACGCTAGAGAATCCTCATCGCATCGTCGTGGATCTTAGTGGCTCG
>DIAM01000021.1:275459-299442 GCA_002416505.1 Gammaproteobacteria bacterium UBA5078 | reverse complement strand
CTTAGTGGCTCGACGGTGCGCGCGAGCCTCAATGGTTTCGACTTCAAGAACAGCCCCGTGACGGGAATTCGCAGTGCGCCCCGCAATGGCAGTGACGTTCGCGTGGTGATCGATCTCAGTGGTCAGGTAAACCCGAGCAGTTTTACCTTGGCTGCGAACGGCGAGCTGAAGAACCGTCTCGTTATCGACCTCTACGACATCGGTCGCGCTCCAGCCATCGCCGAATCGATTCCCGCACCGACAACTATAAATTCGCAACGGGACATCATTGTCGCTATCGATGCGGGACATGGGGGGGAAGACCCCGGGGCTATAGGCTATGATCGTAAGATTCGTGAAAAAGACGTGGTGCTCGCGATCTCCCGTGCCATCTATGAGCGTCTACTCTCCGCTCCAGGCTATAGGCCTGTGTTAGTGCGCGATGGTGACTATTCGGTGCAGCTGCAGCGGCGCCCGCAGATCGCACGGCAAAACCGTGCGGACATTTTTCTTTCGATCCACGCCGACTCCTTTAGCACGACTCGCGCCGAAGGGGTTACTGTCTATGCCCTGTCCGAGCGCATAGCCGAGGATGAAAACTCCCGCAGGGTGGCAGAGAAGGAGAACAGTGCTGATCTGCTAGGTGGTGTCGCCGGTGATACCAGCCTGCACAATATCGAAGATGACTTGGCCCGCACTCTTCTAGATTTGTCGATGGCGTGGAGTATCGAGCAGAGTAGTGCGGCGGGCTCGTATATTTTGAATTCGCTGCGCGGCGTGGCGACACTGCGGCGGGATAAGACGCAGCAAGGCAATCTATGGGTGCTGCGCTCGCCCGACATCCCTTCGGTACTAATCGAGACGGGCTATCTCTCGAATCCAAGCGAGGCCCGCCAATTGAACACGCCGGCTTACCAGCGACGCTTGGCCGACGGAATCGTGCAGGGCGTCATGCGCTATTTCTATGATCGGCCACCCGAGGACACGCTGATTGCGTGGCAGAAGGAAAATAATATTAAACCCAGCCTGGACGTGTTGGTGGGTGGTAGCTATGTCGTAAAGCGCGGCGACAATCTTTCTGAGATAGCGCAGCGCCATGGTGTCAGTACACAGGAGTTGCGCGCGCAAAACAGTCTAAAGAATGACGTCATTCGCATCGGGCAGAAATTGACCATCCCCGGCATGGCCATTGCCAGTATCAGTGCGGTGCCAATCGAGCATAAGATTGTGCGCGGCGAAACGCTCTCCGGAATAGCGCAGCGCTATCGCATTAGCATGTCCAGCTTGCGCGCCTCGAACAATCTACGAAACGACGTAATCAAGGTAGGACAGGTTTTAAAGATACCTGCCCCCTGAATCCACCACCGGGCTAAGAGCCAGCGAAGATCACATGACACGTATTGCTTTACTTAGCCAACGCCTGGCCAACCAGATTGCTGCCGGAGAAGTCGTTGAGCGGCCTGCCTCCGTTGTTAAAGAGCTATTAGAGAATTGTCTCGATGCCGGCGCTGACCGCGTCGAGATAGAGGTCGAACAAGGCGGCACGAAGCTGATTCGTATTCGGGACAACGGCGCGGGCATCGAGAAAGATGATCTCGGCCTCGCGCTCAGCCGTCACGCAACCAGTAAGATTTCCAACCTCGACGACCTAGAGAATATCGCTAGTCTCGGTTTTCGTGGCGAGGCATTAGCGAGTATCTGTTCTGTGTCGCGCCTCGAACTTACCTCGCGCGCTCGCAGTGCCCAGGGTGAGAGTGCGTGGCGCGTGGAGGCCGCCGGTCAGGAGATGAGTACGGCCGTGTCGCCTGCATCGCACCCGCCAGGGAGCACGGTGGAAGTGCGCGACCTCTTCTTCAACACGCCCGCGCGTAAGAAATTCCTAAGGACTGAGAAAACCGAATTCGATCGCTTGGATGAAGTGGTCAAGCGCCTCGCCTTGAGCCGTTTCGATGTCGCCTTTTTATTGCGTCACAACCAGCGCGCGATTCATCACCTAGATGTCGCACGCAGTGAGCAGGAGAAGCAGCGTCGCGTGGCGCTGGTCTGTGGTCCAGCCTTCGTCGAGAACTCGATCCATATCGACATCGAGGCCTCGGGCTTGCGCCTATGGGGTTGGGTAAGCCTGCCTACCTTCTCACGCAGTCAGGCGGACTTGCAGTATTTCTATGTGAACGGGCGCATCATCCGCGACAAGCTCGTAAGCCACGCGGTGAAGCAGGCCTATAAGGATGTGCTCTTTCATGGCCGCCATCCGGCTTTTGTTCTGTATCTCGAGCTGCAGCCAGCTTTGGTCGATGTCAATGTGCATCCTACCAAGCATGAGGTGCGCTTTCGTGACTCTCGCCTGGTTCACGATTTCCTGTTTCGCGCGCTGCATAAAGCCTTGGCGGGGGTGCGTCCACAGGATAGTTTGGTGGCACATAGCGAGCGGGCGGCTTATGCACCGGGGGCGATCGATCCGGGCACAGGGGAGCTCTTGCAGAGCGGCGGTGCCTGGGCTGGGGAGTTTTCCGGTCAGGGGCGCATTAGCTTCAATGCCCCCTCTTCGGCGGCATCATCTGGCGGTTCGGCATACTACTCTAGCAGTGGGCAGCAAGGCCTGACGCCTACTCAGGTGGCCGATCAGATCAGCGCCTATGCCGAACTGAGTAAAGACGAAGACGTGCCCCCTTTAGGTTTCGCCATAGCTCAACTGCATGGCATTTACATCTTGGCCCAGAACAAGCTCGGTCTGGTCGTGGTCGACATGCACGCGGCGCACGAACGAATCACTTACGAGCGCATGAAGGAGTCTGCGGCGAATGACGGCATCAGGGCGCAACCGCTTTTAGTGCCCCTGTCTATCGCCGTTAGTCAGGCCGAGGCCGATTGTGCGGAGCAACAGGCAGAGGCCTTGCTAGCATTGGGCTTGGGCGTGGAGCGAGTGGCGAGCGAATCCGTTGTGGTGCGGCAGATTCCGGTCATTCTCGCGTCCGCAGATATTGAACAGTTAGTCAGAGATGTATTGGCCGATGTGCGTGAGCATGGCAGTAGCGAGCGTGTTAGTAACTACCAAGACGAGCTGATGTCGACAATGGCCTGCCACGGGTCGGTGCGTGCTAATCGCCAGTTAACGATCCCGGAGATGAACGCCCTGCTGCGTGACATGGAGCGCACCGAACGCAGCGGACAGTGTAATCATGGTCGGCCGACTTGGGTGTTGCAGAGTATTGACCAGCTAGACAAGCTGTTCCTGCGTGGCCAGTAATGCCAGAAGGTCGTTATGATTATGAGAGAGCATAGGGCTGAGCCGGCATGAAAAGTGTTAGACCCCCTGCCATTTGTCTATTAGGGCCCACCGCATCTGGTAAGACCAATCTCGCCATAGAGATAGTGCAGCGCTTACCTTGCGAGATCATTAGCGTCGATTCTGCGCAGATATATAAGGAGATGGATATCGGCACGGGTAAACCGGATGCGCAAACCCTCGCGATGGCCCCTCATCGCCTAATCGATTTCCTCGATCCCGCACAGACCTATTCGGCCTCACAGTTTCGACATGACGCCCTGCAGGAGATGGAATCGATTCGCAGTGCGGGGAAGATACCCCTGCTCGTGGGTGGCACAATGCTCTATTTTCGCGCATTGCGTGATGGATTGGCGAGCATGCCCGCATCCGACCCGCAGGTGCGTGAACAGATACTGACCACGGCCGATCGCGAGGGCTGGGCTGCGGTGCATGCACAGCTAGCCGCAGTGGACCCGGAGTCCGCCCAGCGTATTCATCCGAATGATCCGCAGCGCCTGCAGCGTGCACTGGAAATCTACCTCGTCTCGGGCAAAACAATGACAGCCCATCATCGGCAAGAGGATGTCGCTCAGGCGGCGGCCGATCTACCTTTCGACTTGCACTTTTTCGCGATCCAACCGCAGGATCGTGCCGTACTACACAATAGGATTGCGCAGCGCTTCGAACGTATGGTCGAGCAAGGGCTCGTCGCAGAGGTCGAGCGACTTTATGCTCGCGGGGATCTCGATCTGAGCATGCCTTCGATGCGCGCGGTAGGATACCGGCAAACTTGGCGGTATATAGCCGGTGAATTGAGCTTTGATGCGATGGTGGAACAGGGTATTATTGCGACGCGACAGCTGGCGAAGAGGCAGATCACTTGGATGCGTAGCTGGGAGAAACTTAGAAGTTTTGACAGCGAAGACTCCGAAACTCTGGATCTGCTATTGAATTCAATCAGTAAGGTCGCAATATAGAGAATGTTTGGACTTACTAGTGCTGGGGTTTCCAGCTTACATTAACGGTTAAGGAGAAGGTAAATGTCAAAAGGGCATTCTCTACAAGACCCTTTCTTGAATGTGCTTCGCAAGGAGCGTATCCCGGTATCCATCTATTTGGTTAGCGGTATCAAGTTGCAGGGACAGATTGAGTCATTCGATCAGTTTGTGATCCTGCTGAAGAACGCGGTCAATCAGATGGTTTATAAACACGCGATTTCTACTGTCGTTCCCGCTCGCTCGGTCAAGATACCTACACAGGGTACCGGTGACACAGGCGCGGACGAAGAGGAAGAAGCGCCAGGCAATGTTGCCTAGTTGAGGTTCGTTTTTGTTCTTTGAAAGACCCGATCGCGGTGAAACCGCTATCCTCGTGCATATTGATCTGGATTCAGAGCAAGAGCAGGAGGACCCTCTTGAATTTGAGGAACTTGTGCTCTCGGCTGGCGCAATTCCGGCCATCTTCATAAAAGGCAGCCGCAAGCAACCCGATGCCGGTCTCTTCATAGGCTCGGGTAAGTTAGAAGAGATTAAGGCCGCCGTGGAAGAGCACGAGGCCGAAGTCGTCCTTTTCAACCATGCCCTCACTCCTAGCCAAGAGCGCAATCTCGAAGCGAAATTATCTTGCCGTGTTCTCGACCGCACAGGCCTTATTCTCGATATCTTCGCCCAGCGTGCCCGCAGCTATGAGGGCAAACTACAAGTAGAGCTAGCTCAACTCGAGCATACCGTAACGCGCCTAAAACGCGGCTGGACCCATTTGGACAGACAAAAGGGTGGTATCGGTCTGCGTGGCGCGGGCGAGACGCAGTTAGAACTCGACCAGCGCATGATTCGGCAGCGCATCAAAAACATCAATGCCAGCCTAATCAAGGTGCGCGCTCAGCGCGATCAGGGGCGCCGTTCACGCCAGCGCGCCGAAATTCCGACGATTTCATTGGTTGGCTATACGAACGCCGGAAAGTCTTCATTGTTCAATGTGATGGCCGATGAGCAAGCTTATGCGGCCGATCAGCTGTTCGCGACACTAGACTCCACATTGCGACGCATCCAAGTACCTAATTTTGGCGCGGCGATTCTCGCGGACACCGTGGGTTTCATCAGCCATCTGCCCCACAAGTTAGTCGCCGCATTTCGGGCCACTCTCGAGGAGTCCGCAGAGGCTAGCCTGTTATTGCACGTCATCGACGTCGCGAACGAGCAACACAAATTCTTCACCGAACAGGTAGAAGAGGTTTTAGCCGAGATAGGCGCGGACGAAGTGCCGTGCCTACAGGTGTGCAACAAGATCGATTTGTTGGACGAGCGCGCGCCTCATGTTGAGCGAAATCAAGAAGGTAAGCCAGTGCGCGTGTGGCTATCTGCCCGAACGGGGGAAGGAATAGATCTGCTGCTGAGCGCAATCGGTGAATTACTCGGTCATGATGTCGTGGAACGTAGCCTGCGGCTGGCGCCAGAGCAGGGTCGTCTGCGAGCGCGTCTCTATGAAAAAGGGGCTGTTCGTCACGAGAATATCGACGCCGATGGCTTAGTCTGTTTAGATGTCCGTCTACCGCGTAAGGATTTGGACCGTCTCCTAGTAGATGAGGGAATGGCGCCGAGCGTCCCTTCTACGGGTGAGTGAGTCTCAAATCATATTGCATCATCGGGGGCCGAATGCCCCTTCCCCAGCTGGGTAAAAAGCTGGGTTAATCATCAATTATTCGTTAAAATCACCCCTGTGTTTTGACTGGGGTATGGAGAGGCCGATGGCTTGGAATGAACCTGGTAATAAAGGTAAGGATAACGACCCCTGGGGCGGCGGTCGCGGCAATGGCGGTGGCAACGATCAGAAGCCGCCAGATCTGGATGAGGTCATCAAGTCCGTAAGCCGCAAACTCAACAGCCTATTTGGCGGCGGTAAATCCGGTGGCTCCTCTAGTGGCGGCGGCGCCGCGAGTGGTGGTGGATTCTCCTCGGGTTTATTCGGTGGCGCTTTGGTGGTGCTGGTGCTCATGTGGGCGGCGGTTGGCTTTTATACGGTAGACGAGTCCGAGCGCGGGGTCGTCATGCGTTTCGGAAAGCTGCGCGAAGAAGTAGTGCAGCCTGGTTTGCGCTGGAACCCTCCGTTGATCGACGAAGTGCAGAAGATCAATGTGACTCGCGTGAACACGCGGTCCTATTCGCGTGACATGCTGACCACTGATGAGAACATTGTGAACGTCTCGATCGAGTTGCAGTACTTGATCGATGACCCCGTGAAATTCGCAGTAGTCGTGCGTGACCCTGAGATCAGTCTCGATCACGCCGCCGAGTCCGCGATTCGCCACGTAGTGGGCGGAACGACAATGGACCGCGTGCTAACGCAGGGTCGTGCAGATGTGGCCGCAGAGGTGCGTGAGCGCTTACAGCGTTACATGGTTAGCTATGACTCCGGGATTCTTATCTCGCAGGTTACGGTGCGCAATGCCCAGCCACCAGATGCCGTGCAGGGGGCCTTCGATGACGTGATTAAGGCTCGCGAGGATGAGCAACGTGTGCAGAACGAAGCGTTGGCCTATGCCAATCGCGTAGTCCCGACAGCTCGCGGTGAGGCGCAGCGCATCATCGAGCAGGCGAACGCCTATCGGGATCAGGTGATCGCGAGAGCCGACGGTGAGGCTTCTCGCTTCGAGCAGTTGTTAGCCGAGTATGAGAAGGCGCCAGCGGTAACGCGTGAGCGTCTCTACATCGACGCGATGCAATCGGTCATGACCAATAGCAGCAAGGTGCTCATTGATGTGGAGGGCGGCAATAATATGTTCTACGTGCCGCTTGATAAGATCATCGAGCAGGGCAATGCCTCACGCGCTGCCAGCAATGCGCCACTCACACCGCAGCAGCTGAGAGAACTTTCGGAGCAAAGTAGCCGAGAGAGCTCCGCCGCCGCCGCAGATAGAGCGCGAGCGCAAACTACGCCAACGCGAGGAATACGCTAATGAAAAATGCATTTGCAGGCATCATTGTTTTTCTATTGTTTGTCGCTGGCTCGGATGCCATATACATAGTCAAACAGACCGAGCGCGCGATCTTGCTGCAGTTCGGGCAAATCGTCGAGGCCGATATTGCGCCGGGGCTGCACTTCAAGCTGCCTTGGGTGAATACCGTGCGTAAATTCGATGGCCGTGTTTTGACGGTCACAGCCGACGCGCAGCGTTATCTGACTCTCGAGCAGAAGGCACTGGTAGTCGACTCCTTCGCCAAGTGGCGTATCGTGGACGTCGAGAAGTACTACACATCCTCCTCTGGCGAGGAGAGTCGTACTAGTAACCTCTTGGCGCAGCGTATTAACGATGGTCTGCGTAACAAGTTTGGCGAGCGCGATTTGCAGGAAGTGGTTTCGGGTCAGCGCGATTTGCTGATGGAGGAACTCACTCGCGAATTGAACCTCTCTACTGCAGAGGAGTATGGGATCGAGGTGATCGATGTGCGCGTCAAGCAGATCGAGTTGCCCTTGGATGTGCGCGCTTCGGTATATGAGCGCATGACCTCCGAGCGTCAGCGCGAGGCGCAACAGCTGCGTTCACGCGGCAACGAGCTAGCAATCGGGATCGAGGCGGATGCGGATCGACAGGAGGCTGTGCTGTTGGTCGAGGCCTATCGTGATTCCGAGACGATTCGCGGTGAAGGCGACGCACAAGCGGCGGCAACATACGCGAGCGCTTACTCTCAGAACGAGGAGTTCTATGCGTTTACGCGCAGCATTAACTCTTATCAGGAGAGTTTCTCGAATAAGGGCGATATCCTAATCGTCGACCCAGACAGCGAGTACTTCAAGTACCTGCGAGCAAGCGAAGCACAGTAAGTTTTAACGTCAAAGAGACCAGCAGTAATTCGTTTTACTGCTGGTCTTTGTCCGTTTGTAGGGTGACGAACGCCCTGCCCTCGGGCGGCTGCCCTAGGCGGTAATGCAGGGCGCTTAGCGCTCGCTACAGATATTTAGGAATAGGAAGTGAGATAGCAATGTCAGTGCGCGATCGATGGTTGCTCCCCGAAGGAGTAGAGGAAATTCTGCCGGTAGAGGCATTTAGGTTAGAGACTCTGCGTCGCCAGATTCTCGACCTATATGCAAGTTGGGGTTATGACCTAGTCATTCCCCCGCTCATCGAATACCTCGACTCCTTATTGGTTGGCTCTTCCCACGACCTGGATTTGCAGACTTTTAAGATTACCGACCAACTGACCGGTCGCATGATGGGGCTGCGCGCCGACATCACGCCGCAGGTAGCTCGCATCGATGCGCATTGCCTTAGTCAGCGCGGGGGAGAGGGGCAGGACTTACCGGTGCGCCTGTGTTACTCCGATAACGTTGCGCATACGCGGCCAAGAGGCCTGCTCGCCTCGCGTATCCCGATTCGCATAGGTGCAGAACTCTTCGGACATGCCGGCGTGGGTTGCGATATCGAGCTCATCTGCTTGATGCACGACACGCTCAG
Source organism: Gammaproteobacteria bacterium UBA5078 (assembly GCA_002416505.1). Taxonomy (GTDB): domain Bacteria; phylum Pseudomonadota; class Gammaproteobacteria; order Pseudomonadales; family Pseudohongiellaceae; genus UBA5078. The sequence continues at coordinate 290,743 of DIAM01000021.1, read as the reverse complement.
CCTGACGCAGATCGACGAGGTGCATATCGTACTGGGTCACGTCGGAATTTTCCGCAGCCTAGTGCGTGCCTCGCAGCTCTCTACCGATAGTGAGAACGAACTGTTCGATGCCTTGCAACGCAAGGCCTATGATGAGATCGACGCCTTCCTAGATGCGCAGATCGACGATGATGGCATTCGTGCCATGTTGAGCGATTTGTCGCGCTTGAGTGGCGACGAGACGATCTTGGCGGCGGCGCTGAAGAGTTTCGAGGGTGCGCCAAGTGCCGTACAGAAGGAATTGCAGGAGTTGGAGGCCATAGCCAAGGGCGTCAAGCGCCGGCTACCCAATGTGTCGCTCGGCTTCGATCTGTGTGAGCTGCGCGGTTATGAATACCATACCGGCATTGTCTTCGCGGCCTATACGCCCGGATATGGGCGCGCCATAGCTCAGGGTGGACGTTTCGACGATATCGGCAAGGTGTTCGGTCGCGCGCGTCCAGCCTCCGGTTTCGATGCCGACCTAAAGGTGCTTGCACGCCTGAGTAAGGCACAGTTCGAGCGCAAGCAGGCCATTTGCGCGCCAGCCGACGAAGATCTATCGCTCGAAGCCCATGTGCAGGCATTGCGCGAAGCGGGTGAACGAGTTATTAAAGACCTCGACGCAGACACACTCAGTCCGAAGCAATTGCGTTTGCTCGGCTGTGATCGCCGCCTTGTTCGTAAGGCGCAGCAATGGCAGGTTGAGGGTTTGGGCGAGGATTAGTGTGCTTGCAGGCCTCGGTCCGAGGCAATCGAAGTCGCAGGCGCGAAGAATGAAATCGAATACTTATACAGAGATGATTACAAATGGGTAGAAGTGTTGTTGTACTAGGAACGCAATGGGGTGACGAGGGCAAGGGTAAGATAGTCGATCTGCTCACAGAGCAGGCGGCGGTCGTTGCGCGCTTTCAAGGTGGTCACAATGCGGGACACACACTGGTAATTAAGGGCGAAAAAACTGTCCTGCATTTATTACCCTCGGGTGTGCTGCGCGATGGAGTGACCTGTGTCATCGGCAATGGCGTAGTCCTCAGTATGGAAGCCCTCATGAGTGAGATTACGCGACTCGAAGAGCGCGGCATTTCCGTGCGACCTAAGCTGAAGATCAGCGCCTCCTGCCCCCTGATTCTGCCCTCTCATGCGGCGCTGGATCAGGCGCGCGAACTGCGTCTTGGCAACGATAAGATCGGCACCACCGGCCGTGGTATCGGCCCTGCCTATGAAGACAAGGTCGCACGCCGAGGCATTCGCGTTGGCGAGCTCTTCAGCGAGTCTCATTTCGCGGCGAGACTCAAGGAGGCGATGGAGTACCACAATTTCATGCTGACTAAATACTATGGCGCGCCCGCTCTGGACTATGAGTCCACGCTGGAGAAGAGTCTGGTGTTGGGCGAGCAGATCAAACCGATGGTGAGCGATACTATCGAGATTCTGCACGGACATCGCAAGGCCAACGACAATATCCTCTTTGAGGGAGCCCAGGGCTCGCTGCTCGATATCGACCACGGTACCTATCCTTTCGTCACCTCCTCTAACACCACCGCTGGTGGTACTGCTACAGGCAGTGGCTTCGGCCCGCTGTATCTGGACTATGTGCTCGGCATAACAAAGGCTTATACGACACGCGTAGGTTCCGGGCCGTTCCCGACTGAGTTGTTTGACGAGACTGGCAAACATCTTGCCTCAGTGGGCAAAGAGAAAGGCGCAACTACCGGGCGAGATCGTCGCTGTGGTTGGTTCGATGCTGCCGCAGTGCGTCTCGCGATCCGCATCAATTCGGTCTCTGGAATCTGCCTGACCAAGCTAGATGTATTGGATGGTCTGGAGACGATCAAGGTGTGTACGGGCTATAAAGGCATCGATTCCGAGTCCTCCTCTTGCCTGATGAATCTCGACAGTTATCAGAAGCTCGAGCCAATCTATGTCGAGCTGCCGGGCTGGAAAGAGTCGACCTTCGGCGTCAAGAAGCTAGAAGAACTGCCCAAGAATGCGCGCGACTATATTCGCTACATCGAGAAAACGATCGAAGCACCTGTGGACATCATCTCCACGGGCCCGGATCGAGAAGAGACTATCATTCTGCGACACCCCTTCGCCTAAGCCCCTAGTTAACAGGTATTCAACGAAAGAATACCTGTTAACTGCCTCACATTTACCCCCTGATTCAATTGACAGTGCGACGGTGGATCGCTAGTTTGGCCCGATTTGCGACAGGATAATGGAGCGTAACTGGCCGATGAGCGACGATAAAATGACGAATGCCTCTTTGAATGGCAAAAATGTTGATCAGTTGCATGGTGAGGAAACGGTAGTTCAGGCGCTCGACCTTAGTGTTTGGTCTGAGGCTGACGCCGAAAACAAGATACAGGCTAAACTCGACGAGTTCGCCGCCGAAATGCAGACAATCAAGTCATTTCAGGATGTTTCCTAGAAACGGATAAGCCCCAAAAACCCCTCTAAAGAACACTATCTCACGTTAAAATTCCCGCCCAGTTGCCTAGCGCTCTGCTATTGTATTGTCGTGCCCTATAAAACGGAAAATTGATGATGGACGTCGGCAGTATTAATAGTTTCTTCTTGATTGGCGCCCTGTTGGTTGGCTTTAGCGTGCTGTTCAGCGCACTGTCCTCGCGCCTAGGGATCCCAATTCTGGTGATCTTCCTCGGTGTTGGCATCCTAGCCGGCGAAGACGGCATTGGCGGCATTCAGTTCGACGACTATTCCCTTGCCTATCTCGCCAGCAATCTAGCCCTTGCGATCATCTTACTGGACGGTGGCATGCGGACGCGGGCCGCCACCTTCCGAGTGGCCTTGGGGCCAGCACTTTCACTGGCTACCATCGGGGTACTGCTAACGACGAGTCTCACCGGTCTAGTGGCCGCCTACTTATTCGATCTGAGTATCGTACAAGGCCTGTTGATTGGCGCCATCGTAGGCTCAACCGATGCCGCCGCAGTTTTTTCACTATTGGGGCAGCGCAGTCTCAACGAGCGAGTTGGCGCGACTCTCGAGATCGAATCCGGTAGTAATGACCCAATGGCGGTATTTCTCACCGTCACGTTGATTGAGGTGCTCGCCTCGGGACAGCAGGAGTTTGGCTGGTTCTTCATAGTGCAGTTACTCCAGCAATTCGGTGTCGGCATAGTGTTGGGGCTAGTTGGGGGTTGGCTGCTAATGCAACTAATCAATCGCAGTACGCTGGCCAACGGCCTCTATCCACTATTGGCAATTAGTGGCGGTCTGTTGATCTACGCTGTCACCAATATGCTTGGCGGCAGCGGCATCCTGGCGATCTACCTGTGTGGTTTGCTACTAGGCAATCAGCCGCTGCGTAGCCGTAGCTCTATCCTAAGCATCTTCGACGGACTCGCCTGGCTCAGCCAGATAGGCATGTTCTTAGTGCTTGGCCTCTTGCTAACCCCAAGTGAGTTGCGTGACATCGCACTACCTGGACTGATGTTGGCGCTGTGGATGATTCTTTTCGCTCGCCCCATAGCGGTTTGGCTCAGTTTGATACCCTTCAGTCGGTTCAAGAATCGAGAGCGTTGGTTCATCTCCTGGGTGGGATTGCGCGGCGCCGTGCCTATTATTCTTGCGGTATATCCCATAATGGCGGGACTACCGAATGCTCAGCTATTCTTCAATCTCGCCTTCTTCGTGGTATTGGTATCGCTCCTTGTGCAGGGAAGTTCGATCCCCCTTGCCACGAGACTTGCGAAGGTGGAGGTGCCCTCACAGCCCTCGCCGATTGCACGCTCCGGGTTGGAGATACATCCTACTAGCGAATGGGAGTTATTCGTCTATCGTTTAGGGGCTGAAAAGTGGTGTATTAACACCGAGCTGCGACGCTTACACATGCCCGAAGGGACCCGAATCGCAGCGCTGTTTAGGGGCCGAGAGCTGCTACACCCGAGCGGTAGTACGAAGCTGCTGGCGGGGGATATACTCTGTATCGTGGGGCATGAGCACGATCTGTCCGCCCTCGGCAAGCTATTCAGCCAGGCGCCTAGCTCGACGGCAGATACCTGGTTCTTCGGAGACTTCATTCTCGATGCAAATGCGCGCCTGATGGACCTTGCACCGGTGTATGGTTTTTCCTTGCTCGAGGGCGAGGGTAGTATTTCGATCGGTGAGTTTTTCCAACAAAAAATGGGAGGCAAGCCGGTGGTCGGGGACCAGATGTTATGGCAGGGCTTTCTTTGGACCGTGGCCGCCATCGACCACGGTAAGGTGCTGAAAATAGGCCTAAAAATCGCGCAAGATGCAGATTCTTAGCGCTCCTGTCACATATTGCCAAATCTTTGCGGGTCTAGGTGATAGACTTCCTCTGCAAGTGCTTTTATCCTAAAGCTAACTAAAAAAAGTGGGTAAACCACAGGCTGTTTTAAATGCCACGCGGGGGGGGTAATAATGAAGAAAGCATTACACAGTTTGGTACTTGGGCTTGCAGTAGTGGGCTTTATCGCTCCGTCCGTATCGTTGGCGCAAACTGGCAATGATCTTGTCGACACTAGATTCCCTGAGCTAAGTCGCTACCTCAACACCGCGCAGGTTTTACAGGCCGCGGTTTTCGATGAGATTGTCGCCAGCAACAATTCCTCCGACTCGATGATAGGCAAAGGTCTCCTTCGTGAGGCGCTAATAGAGCTCTCTCAGGCCAGTTACTCTCATTACCACACCGCCTCAGATCACTTGGCGATGTTAGGGCCTTTCCGAGTGTTTGAAAGCCGTGCAACACCGGGTCTGCAGGCGATGATTCGTCGCGAGTATTCCGCGCAGGAATCCGAAGAAGTTCTGGAAGCCAATGGGAGTATCCCGCCGCTTGCCGTGGAGGTGCTCAAGCGAGGCCGTGAATTTGCGACGAAGCTAGTCGAGATCTATCTCGATGATAATCTCGTCGACAAGCATAGCGCCGTCGAAGCCACACTTGCCGAATATCTAAGCGATGACGCCCATTCCGTGCCTGCGCAGCCCAAAGCCTCTGAGCTGCTCTCTGAGCACGATTACGCCTATTCTTTCCGGGTAGGCTTCCCCCAGCTAAGCGGCCTAACCTGGGCCTCTCAGTGGCTGCAGTTGGCGACCCTCGAGGTCGCGATGATCTCGAAGAACCAGAGTGAATTGGAATCAGGCATCGAAAATGTCATCGCGCTCTACGAGGAAAAAATCGCACCCGCACATGGCGGACTAATGGCCTTGCCGACCGACATCCCCACTATGCCCGTGATTGCCCCGTATCTTTACGGCTTTCATCCTGGCGCGGCGTATGTGCTCGATAATATCGCGGCATTGAAAGTGGTCATCGGCGATATCTTGGTGCACCCAGACGTCCCCGATCGTGGTCGGGCCATCGAACAGATGGTCGCAAAATACACCGATAAGACGACTGATTTAGAAGACGAAACCGATTACCTATTGTTTGTGCTTCGAGGGGGTATCTTCAATCAAGGAGGTCCTGCGCTTGGCGGAATGGCAGAGTCGGAACGCAATCGCTCGCGAGCGGTCACCGGCGAGCAGCATATTAGCAACTACCCTATGCGTTAACTGAACGCACTAAACTGGTCATCCGCTTCGATTATGGATAGGAGTTTTCCATGACAAGAGCTTATATTTCATGCCTTGGTGTTTGCATCGCCTTGGCCTCGGGCACCGCGAGTGCTGCGCTGGATAGGACCGGTGATTTCGCCTTGCTCGATGAGCAAGGGGGGTTTCACCAACTAAGCCGCTACCAGCACCGCAAAGGCGTTGTGCTAATGTCTTATGCACCAAGCTGTGCAAGCATGGATAGCATGCTTTCCCGTTATCGCGATTTACGCTCCCAATATGCCGAACAGGGTTTCGAGTTTCTGCTCATCGACTCGCAGGACTCCGGCCGTGCTGCGTTGCGCGACCTCAATCTCGATGTGCCAATTCTTCAAGACAGCGGGCAGTTAGTATCCGAAGCTCTCGGCATAAGTCGTGCGGGGGATGTGCTTGTTCTCAACCCCGATCGCATCTCTGTGTATTACTCTGGCGCGGTTACGGCCGAACTAGGGGCAACCTTGGCCGCGATTCTGGAAGGCCCTGTACGTAATACAGTGAAGACGCAGAATCCCTCTCCTTGTGCGATAAGCTTCCCTTCTCGTGATGCCCATAGCGAGGCGGTTCCGAATTATGTAACCGACATCGCCCCGATGATTATCGACAACTGTGTCACTTGCCATCGCCAGTTCGGCGTTGGGCCCTTCGCATTGGACAGCTATCTATCTCTGTTGGGCTGGTCGCCTATGATCAAAGAGGTGTTATTGAACAAGCGCATGCCTCCGGCGCAGATCGACCCCGATATAGGGCATTCCGATTCTGCCCGCTATATCGCCACGGAAGATATTCAAAAACTCGTGCATTGGTTGAGTGCTGGCGCTCCTAGGGGTGAGGGTGACGATCCTCTCGAAGCACTAACCTATGTTGAGAATAAGGAATGGCTGCTTGGCGAACCCGACCTGATTGTCACCGCGCCACGGCAGCGCATTCCCGCCACGGGCGTTTTGGACTATATCTACGCCGATGTCGAGCTGCCCTTCGAAGAAGAGAAGTGGGTAGTCGGCATGCAGTATCAAGCGGTAGCTACCAGCGCGTTGCACCATCTTATGGGTTTCGTGACCTTGGACGGAGAGGATTTCTGGGGAGAAGAGCGTTCCAATTCTACTTCCACGCGTCGATTCCTCGGTGGCTATTCGCCAGGAGAGGCGCGCGCCGAGCGTTTCCCCGAGGGCACCGCGGTGCGTATCCCAAAGGGTGCCAAGTTGTCGATGCAGTTTCACTATGTGGGCATCGGGGCAGAGCTCTTCGATGAAACCAAGATCGCTTTGTATTTTGCTGACCCTGAGGATGTACCGCAACTAAAGGAGAGGATGGTGCAGGCGGTTTCTGCCTCCGTAGTAATCCCGCCTAATGAGCATGATGTTCGAGCGCACGCGCAATATACCTTTGAGGACGCTGTCGTCATCTCCGGTGTACGGGCGAAGATGAATGCGCGCGGTAAGAATATGAAGTTTAGTGTGGAGTATGCTGATGGCACGACGAAGGACATTCTAAGTGTGCCTGCGTACAACTATGGGTGGCAACCCCACTATGTGCTAGATGAGCCTATCTCGGTTCCAGCGGGTAGCACGGTGCATGTGAGCGGCGCCTTCGATAACTCTGTGTCAAACCCCTTTAATCCAGACCCCAATGCAGAGGTGCGTTCTGGCTTGGATAGTACCGATGAGATGTTTACCGGTTACTTCACCTTCCACCGAGCCGACTAGTAGGGGTGGGCTTGCCCGCGAAGGGTTCCATGTGGTGCCGACCTTATCGCGGGCCACAAGTGCTATCGGAGCCAAGATCGAGCCCAGTGAGAATCTAGCTCATAAAAAAAGGCCCAAGACAATGTCTTGGGCCTTTTTCGTTTAGCTGGCGCTTAGCGCCAGCTAAAACCATCTTTACTCAGCTGCTACTGAACGCTGCTTTGCCTCTTCACGCTGGGCCAGAATTTCCTGGTAGCCTTCGTCGTCGAGGTGAGTAATAGCAATCCAAGCGTGAGTCATTTCGTCTGCAGTGCGGCTACCCGCAACAACCCAAAAATCTGGATCTGGGTTGTTTGGATTGTTAGCTGTGTTGTCATACCACTGCTTGATCACAAGGACAGCGCCAGTTGGGAGAAGAGGTGCGACGTCGTCTTCAAACAAGTGGCTGTGGTGCCATGTGGCGCTCCAGTTAGAGATCTGGCTGATCTGCTCTGTGCGGCCTGTGGCTGGATAGAATATCTCCAGTGAGGCGGCGCGCATACGCAGGTGGCCGTGTGGCTGGAAGCTATCGATACGCACAGGGTGATCGAAAGAGTGGAAGCCCTGAGTCATGGCAGTGCCATGAGGAGGGATTACCAACTCGCCCTGATCGAGTCTGTATAGCTTCAGGTCTTGCTTGAAGCGTGCAGTCTGAGCATAGCCTTCTGGGTGCAACCAGACACCGATCTCAACAACGTTGTCTTCGATCATAGTGCCTGGAGCCGTTGCGCCAACACCGCCTGGGAACAGGTGGATGTCCCAGCGTACGCGTGAATTAGCAGGGATAACGCGACACACGCCTTCTGGCATGATCTCGCCCCACTTGCCCATCGCATACTCAGTCAGCTGACCGTAGTCTTCGTATTCGCCATCTGCGTTCATCACTTCAAGATCAGAGTTCGCATGGTGAACAACAGCCTTAGCATTACCGGCAGGCTTCACTTGAATCGCCTTAATGCAGCGATCAGTGGTCAGGCCTGTTTGCACATAAGGACGATGCCACATGTCATTCCCTAGAGCAGGAACGTCTATGGGCGCCGAATCCAATATCATAGTAGGCGCGCCGAACTGCGCGGCGAAAGTCCATTCGTCTGCGTCTGGAAGATCAGCTACTGGGTGACTACGATCGCCCCAATCGCCTTCTGGAGCACCTTGTGCTACCCAGTTAGTGATGGTGCTGATTTCTTCGTCAGTGAGACGCCAATCACCCTGAAGCTCTTGAATGCCGATATGCTGGTCATACGCATAGGGAGGCATTTCGCGACTGGCAACGCGCATGCTAATGAGCGGTGCCCAAGGGCGAATCTGTTCAAAATTGGTCAATTGCATGGGGCCGATACCGCCTTCGCGGTGACAAACAACACAATTTTCCGTGATGATTTCTGCTACATGATCGGCGTATGTCACTGCACCCGAGTCGATAGATAGGGTAGACGATTGCGCCTGGGCTTGCGCCGTAATGCCAAACACTGCCAAGACTGCGAAACCTAATGCGGCTTTCCTTGAGCGCTGGTTGGTCCAACACTGCTTGATTTTCATGATCCTCTCCTCGTAAATGGGTGAGCAGTCGCCGCAATCTATTATTGTCGCGGTCGCTTGTCCACTCTTTGCTTGGTGCATCTGCAACTAATTGTGACACCGCCAAGAAACCCACAATATAAGAGTTTCTTGGCGATTTCTAGTAAATGATTCTAAAACTCTAAAGTGGGTAGAATCAGGGCGTGACTGTTACTTTTTGGTACATATTTGTCCAGCAGCACTGATCCGCTTCGGTGCTGTCGGTCGCATCCCAGTTATCGACCATCGTGCGCATTACATAATCACCAGGCTCGGAAAAAGTAGCGATGACATTGGCAACACCACGGCCGGGAGTTAGGACTGTTTGATCTGGACCGGGCAGTGAAACACCGCGACGGATCTGCAGTTCACTCAATGGCTCTGGATCCTCCGAGGACGGATGCTGTTGGTAAGTGACCTCGCCAGGACCTTGATGCTTGTGCCAAGAGACGCGTAATGGAATGGGTTTCTCGTTACGTGGATCTGCAGGGTCACGAACTGATGGGTCTGTAGTATGCACTGTCAATGTCACAGGCACTCCTGCCTTCACCGAAAGGGCATTTTGGGCAGTCATGCCCATTGGGTTTTGACCAGTAGGACCACCTGCGGTAAAGGACACTAACGGAGCTAGAGAGCCTGACGGACGTGGAGTCTTGTCGAGAGTGTAACCCAAGCGGCCGCGGCGACCGGGAACTTTCAATTCGCTATGGCTGCCAGTCTTGATGTACCACCATACATCGTCGTCGCGCATAGAGGCCGGCACTGTGACAGTAAAAACCCCAGTGTGACGCGAAGTTTCGAAGAAAGTTGGCTGCTGCCCGTCGAATTGAGCGGGTTCAATGCGATTGTTTTGACCAATCGGGATAGAAATCGGCTCGTCTGTATTGCGATTCAAATATCCGAAAGAGAAGGAAACTGATCCGTCTTCATTCTCGTAAGCCCCTTCGAAGATAGGGACTACTGGCAGACCTACCGGAGGTGTCAAGGAAAGTGGATTGCTAATTGGAGCCTGCGCTGAAGCAGGCATGATGGTACTTGCTAGAAAGGCCAATGTTCCAAAGGCAATACCGCACATAGTCTTATAGTTTTTATTCATTCAACTTTCTCCCGTATACCAATGCTATTTTTTTTATAAGGCTAATTTCAGGCGCTCAATTGAAGCAGGACTTGAACGTTCCCGCAAGTGTATAACGCCTGTTCTGTTTTCTGACGCCGAGACTCATCCACTTCCTTGGTGCATGTTAACTTTGGACTCTAGCAACTTCATGACCTTTGGTTCAATTCGCTTTGTACGTTTCCATGATATATATCAAGCTCCGCGCTAATTGGCGCTCTCCAGAATGGCTGCTGCACCCATGCCTCCGGCGGTGCAAATTGAAATCAAACCACGCTTTGCATTTTGTTTATCCAGTAGTTTCGCAAGCGTGCCAATAACCCTGGCGCCGGTGGCCGCGAAAGGGTGCCCCACCGCTAAAGAGCTGCCCTTGACGTTGATGCGGCTACGCTCGATGCTGCCGAGAGCTTGGGAGAGGCCTAGTTTTTCCTTGCAGTACACGGGGTCCTCCCATGCCTTTAGCGTGCACAGTACCTGCGCGGCGAACGCCTCGTGAATTTCGTAGTAGTCAAAGTCTTGGAGGCTAAGTTGGGCAGATTGCAGTAACTCACTGACGGCGACGGTCGGCGCCATCAGCAGGCCCTCTCCGCCGACGAAGTCAACGCCACTAGTGCGGCCCAGCGTGAGCCAGGCCTGCACGGACAGTCCGTTGGCCTGCGCGTACTCTTCGCTACATAGGAGCACCGCCGCAGCGCCATCGGTCAGCGGGGTGCTGTTGGCTGCGGTCAACGTGCCTTGTGGGGAGCGATCGAACACCGGTTTCAGCGCCGCTAATTTGTCGAGGCTACTGTCGGGGCGCATATTATTGTCTCGAGCCACGCCCTGATAGGGGCTCAATAAGTCGTCGAAGAACCCCTCTTCATAGGCCGCGGCTGCCTTCAAGTGGCTCTCGAGAGCCCATTGGTCCTGGGCCGCACGGCTGATCCCCCATTCCTTCGCCATCATCTCGCAATGCTGTCCCATCGACAGGCGCGTGCGCGGTTCGCCGTTGGCCGGAGCCTGAGGGGCGAGCTCGCCAAGCCGGAAGCCTTTGAAGCTGCGCAGCTTCGCGGCAAAAGATCTGGCCTGGCTAGCCCCAAGCAAGCGCCTCGCGAGTCGTGGCTGCAAGACGAGTGGGGCATCGCTGGTGGTGTCGGAGCCTGCCGCTATCGCGCAGTCGATTTGCCCAGTGGCAATGCGCGCGCCAAGCAACAGCGCTGCCTGTAGCGAGGTGCCGCAGGCCATCTGCAACGTGGTGCCCGGCGTTGCGGGCGAAAGATTGGTGCTGAGCACGGCCTCCCTCGCAAGATTCCAATCCCTGGAGTGAGTGGTGACAGCGCCGGCGATAACTTCGTCGATCTTGCGGCCCGCCAAGCCATGCCGATCAACCAGTCGCTGTAGCGTGTCGGCGAGCATGTCGAGATTGCTAAGCTGGGCATACGCCGAATTGGAGCGGCAGAATGGAATGCGTGTACCGCCAATGATGGCGACCCGTCTGAGCTGATTCATCATGTATCTCCTTGTGTGCTGCGCAGATAATGCATTGGGCCGCCGCGGAAGGGAGCGAATCCCGTTCCGAAAATCATGCCCGCATCGAGTAGGTCGGCATCGCTGACGATGCCATCGCGCAGAGCAGCTTCGCATTCGCTGATATAGGCCTTTAGTAAGCGCTCGCGTATGGGTGCTAAATCATGGCCCGCAATGCGCTCCTTGTGTTTAAGCACCTTGTCTTTCTCCCATCGATAGAAGCCTTGTCCGGACTTGCGGCCGAGATGGCCTTCATCGACTAGCTTTTGCAGTGTGGCACCCGCTTGTATCTGCGCAGGGGAGGCGTCACTGGCTTGTCCCGAGTCACCTAGGGTCTTGGTTACCATGACGCAGACATCGAGGCCTACGGTGTCGGCCAGCTCTACAGGGCCCATCGGCATGCCGAACTCTAAAGCGGCCTCGTCGATCGCCTCTATCGGCACGCCTTCCTGATGAATCAGCATAGCCTCCAACATATAGGGGGCGAGGACACGATTCACCAGGAAGCCGGGGCTGCTCTTGACGGGCAATGGAAAACGATTGATTTGGCCGCAGAAAGCTGCCCCTCTTTTTAGGGTATCTGCGTCGCTTTGCGCGCCTTGCACCACCTCGACTAGGGGCATCTTGGCGACGGGGTTGAAGAAATGTAGGCCGATGAGTCTCTCCGGATGAGCAAGCGCTGCGGCAATCTCTTCGATAGGGATCGAAGAGGTATTGGTAGCCAGTATTGCCCCCTCGCGCAATTTGGGCTCTACCGACTTTAACAGAGCCTGCTTGGCGTCGAGGCGTTCCACGATGACCTCGATCACCACGTCGGCCAGCGGGATTCCTGCGCCCTCGACATCGGGGCGCAGGCGTTCCATTGCCGCCTTTACCGCCGCAGGGCTCATGCGCTTCTTCTTGAACAGCGCCTCGGCGCGTTGTAGTGCTGGCGTGATGAGCTTCAATTCCCTGTCCTGCAGGCTCACTTCTAAGCCTTGCAATACACACCATGCGGCGATATCACCGCCCATCACCCCGGCGCCGATGACGTGGACGCGACGAGCACGGAAATCGCTCTTCTTGCCTTCACGCTTGAGTCTCTCCATGAGGCCGAAAACCCGGCGCAGGCCATCCGCCTGCGGCGTCACCATGAGGCGGCCTACGGCCTTGGCTTCCGCGCGCATCATGGCGTCGCGATCGCCGCCTAGGGCTTCCCAGGTATCGATGAGCCGGTATGGAGCTGGGTAGTGCGCCTCGCGGGCGCGCATGGCCGTTTGCTTGCGCATCTGCTTGGCGAGTAGGCCGCGTGCGATACCCCAATTGCTCGCGCGGGCGAGCAGAGTTGGCTTACGGCTCTTACGCTTGCCCAGCAATGCGCGTCTGGCGGCCCAATAGAGTTCTTCATGGCGACCGATGACCTCGTCGACTAGACCTACTGCGCGAGCTTGGCGGGCCCCGAGTTGGCGAGCCGAGAGCATTAACTCCATGGCCTTAAGCCCACCAATCTGATGCACGGACCGGGCCGAGCCGCCGAAGCCAGGGAAGATACCCAATTGCACTTCTGGAAAACCAATTTTCGTAGAGGGAATATCCTTAGCAATCCGGTAGGAGCAGGACAACGCGAGCTCCAGGCCGCCCCCTAGGCAATAGCCTTCGAACGCCGCCACGGTGGGGCAACTCAAGCCTTCGAGCTTGCGGAACATGTCGTGCACTTCCTCTATGGAAGCGGTGACCGCAGTGGCATCGGTAAAGCCATCGAATTCGCGTATATCGGCTCCGAGAATAAAGCCGCTAGGCTTGTCCGAGAGAATCGCCAGCCCCTTTAATGGAGTTTTTTGAGCGTAGCTAAGTAGGGCGTCAAACTCACGCAGAACTTCTTCTGAAAGGGCGTTCACCGCCTCGCCTGCACGATCGATGAATAGCCATAGGATGTCGTCTTTGTCGTGTTCGGCTCGCCAGTGTCGGCAGACGGGTAGGGTTTCGCTCATGGTGTTTGAATTCCTTGCTAAGTAGGGAAGCTCGAGGTCATAGTAAGCGCATACAATTACCTACTATGGCGTGCAGGAATTCAAACAGCTTTGCTGGACTAAGACAACAGCTCAGAAAAGGGTGGTCGGTCCCGCCCGCCCTCACAATATTCCTTTCGCTGGTGATAAGCTCGGTTAGTGCCCAAACCTGCGTCTGGGTTTGCTATGATGACGGTGTTGATCGGTAAGCTGGAGTCTGCGGTAACTATGAAATTGACAATATTGATGGGCTGGGTAGCGCTTCTAGCGGGCTGCATGAGCAGTGCAATTCTAGAGCAGTGGCCTGAGCAAATTCCACAGCAAAGCTACTTCCAACGACTCTATCGAGAAGACGGCGGCAACCAAGAGCGTCAATCCGAGGTCGAGTACTTGGTCTGGGTTGCCCGTTTCTATGAGGGCTGGGAAATGATGCCTATCGGGTGGCGGGATATCTCTGACTCCGTGCTGGTAGACCTTGAACCCGTGCAATACCGTACCGTCGACGGTCACCTCGAGCGCATTGGCGCGCAGATATCGGGTGAGTGGGCGAAAGACAACGAGGTGCGCCAGATCGATTCGCGGATGTTAAGTCTATGGGCTGGCGTCATGCAGGCGGAGTATTCAGCCGCTTATCGCATCGCTGCCGTTCAGGTCATCGCCCGTGATGTCGACGACATCTTAAGAGGTGCGTTGCCGATGGAGCAGATAACCGAAGACCGCTACGGAGAGTTACTCGGCGTGTCATTGGAGCCATGAGCCGGCACCGGGCAGGCCCTCTAGCGCGAATTTGCGCAATAAACTGACCGCCTCACGGTCATTCTCTACATAGGCAGCCTTGAGGTATTCCGCTACATCGATACCATCACTGGCCGGCGGTGCGTCTCTTCGGTAAGAGAAGCGCACAAACAGATAGCCGGGGACTGGTTCCTCGATTCTAGTAGTGCTCTGCGCAAACAGCGCTTGCTGCTCGTCCACAGGAGTGGTTCGAATCTCTTGCTGGTCTACTAGGATAACGCGATCGTGTAAATGTCCCGCCCCGAAGCTCAATTTGCGGACGAAGCCGTCATCGGTATATTCCTCAATCGTGCTGGAGATAGTGGGATTGAAGTGTTCTGGATATTTAGAGCGAAATACTAGGCCATCCCAGAGTTGCTGACGGCTCATGAGGGGGATTTGGAGTTGCTCTGGATCGTTGATCTGGATGATGTGCGCAAACTCTAGCATTCGTTAAACCTTTCCTGTGTTTCTCTCGTTTTAAGAATATCACTCGACCCTCTATCGAGGCCAGTTCCCGGTCGATCGGCTAATTTCGCTCTAGAGCGAATGTCCTGAGGCAAATACCGGTCTGTGACGCTAAGTATAGAGATCTAATGAACTAGCACTTCGCGCCATGCGAAGACTTAGCCATAGAGGCCTTGAGACCTCGGGACTATTGCCGTCACCAAGTTTGACGATCTTTGACAGAACTATGGCAAGAAAGTGATTTTATCAATTACGAATGATATTAAATTGCATCAAGGCGCGTTTTTTAATAGCGTACGCACTTAATTTTTGGGCAAGGGCACCATTTAGAATGAATTCCACCTTCCGTAAGACACTACTCGCAGCGTCGATACTGCTCGCAACTAGCAGTTTTTCCACTTCTTCGTACGCGCAATCTGCGAATGAAGAGGATAGCAGCGTACGTTATCCATCCTCGTATTTCATGGAATGGACCCCAACCACTGCGCAAGACATGATCAACCGTATCCCTGGTGTATCAGCAGGCGGTGGCGGTGGCGGCGGTTTCGGCGGTGG
>DIAM01000021.1:201164-275286 GCA_002416505.1 Gammaproteobacteria bacterium UBA5078 | reverse complement strand
CCGGCGGTGGCGACCAGATATTGATAGATGGCAAGCGTATGGCCGGCAAGGGCAACCAGTCCCGCGACCAGCTGGGTCGTATTAGCGCTTCACAAGTGGACTATATCGAGCTCATCCGCGGCACCTCTGCGGAACTCGATGTACGCAGCAGCGGCCAGATCATCAATGTCGTGCTGCTGGAGGCGTTAGACACCACTACGGTCTCATACCAAGCGAATGCCGATTATTATGTTGATGGTGAATTGGTCCCAGGCGGATCACTCGCTTACAGCGGCCAAGCTGGGGCCCTGAATTACCTCTTTAGTGCTCAGGCCGAACCGCGCCATGAGTTTTATACCTCTAAGGAGACTAGCCGCTTGGGGGATTGGTCCTTCAACGATGAGGTGCGCGAAGAGCGTACGCGCGAGCGCACCGACTATACCTTCTCGACTAATTTAGGCTATGACATCAACGAGCGCAGCAGTGCCCGCTTGAACGGCCTTTATGGTGTTCGAGACAATACCGTTGATTTGAATCGATGGACTACCGATCTGCGCACTAATCCAACTACTACCGCCGTGCAGCGCGAAGATACTCCCGAGGATCAGGATAATTGGGAAATCGGCGGCGACTATGAGCTTAACTTCGCCAATGGACAGCGCTTCAAGATGATCTTTGTCACCAACGAGAGCGATCAATCCAGCGTTCTTGAGCGCTATGACGTGTATAGCGATGGAACTGAATCTAAGAGACTCTATCTCGCCCCTGCGAGCACCACGCGTGAGCGTATCGTGCGTGGCTCCTATTCCATGAACATCGCGGAAGGCCAGGGTGTCGAGTTTGGTGCGGAGCGCGCCCAAACTATCCTAGACTCGACGCTGCGTTATGCATTGAGATCTAGCACAGGCACACCCTCTGCCGAGTTCGGCGGCCTTGTTCCGCAGAGTGTATCTAACGCGAACTCGACCGTAGAGGAGATTCGTGTAGAGCCATTCTTGGTGCACAACTGGCAGCTCAACTCGCGTATGACGCTGGAGAGCTCGCTGGTGTATGAGATGTCTGAGATTACCCAGACCGGCGACGTGTACAATCAGCGCGATTTCGCCTTCCTCAAGCCGAAGGTCGATTTTCGCTTCGACGTCACTCCCACCTTCCAGTTGAACTGGAATGCGGAGAGACTGGTTCAGCAGCTGAGCTTCAGCGACTTCGTCGCTAGTAGCGATAGTCAAGACAACGACTCGAACACGCAGGCGGGCAATTCGAATCTAAAGCAGGAGCAGGTGTTCATCACGCGCCTTGGTTTCGAATATCGACTCGCAGACGATGTAGGCGTGATCGATGGCGATGTGCGCTGGATGAAGCACGTTGACGTTATTGACCGTATCGACATTTCGACCTCGCCGACAGATATCGCGTCAACGAATGGCAATATTGGCGACGGCATTATGTACGGGCTTAACTTGAATGCGAGCCTGCGCATGAAGATGATTGGCATGCCAAACCTGCTGGTGACGTCAAACTTCAGTGTGCAAGACGCCGAGATCGAAGATCCCTTCTTGGGCATCGATCGCCGTTTCACGAACTATAATCGCGGTCGCTTTTCGCTCGGTTTCCGCCACGACATCCCTAGCCTGCGTATGAACTATGGGATGGATTGGAATAATCGTTTCGACGGCAATATGGTGCGTTACGACATCGACGATATCGAATACCAATCTGGCGATCCGAACGTAAACGCTTTCGTTGAGTTTGTTGCTTTCGACGGCATTACCTTCCGCTTTGATGCGCGCGATGCCTTTAGCAAGGGGCAGTGCCGTGAGAGACATCGCTATCTAGGTCCAATCACTAGCGGTATCATCGAAGAGTACGAGGATCAATGCGGCGTCTCTGGGCGCGTTGTCTCCTTAAAGATCACCGGCACTTTCTAAGCGTGGGGCCGGCGCCACATCTGGCGCTGGCCTCACCCGTCTTAAAGGGATTTGAATGCTAGAGCAATACGAAGCCATTCTGGCTTGGCTGGAAAACTATCCCGAACTTTACACCTTAATCAGCGTATGTGTGTTGTTAGTGGCTGCCTGGATCAGCAACTGGCTCGTTAAACGTATTCTGGTCAGAGGGATATATCGCGCTCTGCGCGCCTCCCCCATCGGTCATGACGAAACCCTTCTGGATCGCCGCGTCACCGCGCGCTTCGCGAATGTGGTGCCTGCGCTGGTCATCTCCATAGGGGTAGCGTTGGTCCCGGGTTTGCCCGAGGCAGTAGTATTGGTGGTGCGCAATGTGTGTAGTGCGATCGTGGTGTTGGTGATCGCCCTAGGGATCGTTGGCGTGCTCGAGCTCATCACAGAGCTTTACCAGCGTCGCGAGGATGCCTATCGGCGTCCGGTAAAGGGCTATATTCAGGTCGTTCAGATCGTCGTGTATCTACTCGCGGTAATTCTGATCGTGGCCGCCTTGATCGACCGCTCCCCGCTCATCCTCCTATCTGGTCTCGGTGCGATGGCCGCGGTATTGATTCTAGTATTTCAGGATACCCTGCTCTCGCTCGTGGCGAGCGTGCAAATCTCCTCGAACGACATCGTCCGCGTTGGTGATTGGGTAGAGATGCCTGGCTTGAACGCGGATGGCGATGTCATCGATATCGCGCTGCATACCATCAAGATTCAGAACTGGGATAAGACCATCACCACGATTCCCACCAAGCGCTTCATCTCGGATCCGTTTAAGAACTGGCGTGGCATGAGAGAGTCCGGTGGACGCCGCATTAAGCGCGCGATACTCCTC
This sequence comes from Gammaproteobacteria bacterium UBA5078, assembly GCA_002416505.1. Lineage (GTDB taxonomy): Bacteria > Pseudomonadota > Gammaproteobacteria > Pseudomonadales > Pseudohongiellaceae > UBA5078. The sequence continues at coordinate 272,523 of DIAM01000021.1, read as the reverse complement.
GATCAGACTAGCGTGCATTTCCTCAGTGATGAGGAGATCGAGAAGCTACATCGCTTCCAATTGATCGATGCGTATCTGAGTGAGAAGCAGAAAGAAATTGAGCAATGGAATGCGGAACTAAAGGCCCAGAACAGCGATGCAGTGAACGCGCGAAGAGTCACCAATATCGGCACCTTCCGTGTTTATGTCGAACGCTATCTGCGCAGGCATAAACTGTTGAACCAGAATATGACGCTGATGGTGCGCCAGCTGCCGATGACCTCCGATGGTTTGCCCTTAGAGGTATATTGCTTCACGAGCACGACAGTATGGATAGAATACGAGGGCATCCAGTCGGATATTTTCGATCACCTGTTGGCGATACTGCCTGAGTTTGGCTTGCGGGTATTCCAGCATCCAAGTGGTGTGGATATGCGCGAGATGGGAGCGACGCTCTCGCGCCGCCCCCATGATGCTAAGGAAGAAGACTGAGGGCGAGGATTTACTCCGCGTCCGGTCCCTGATCATTCATCCAGCGCACGTCATAGAGATCGCGACGACGGTCTAGGTAGTTGCGCACCGAGCCTTCGTTGCGCAACTTCTTCAGCTTCTCCAAGTCCAAGTCCACAATCAATGTCATCTCTGTGTTGGGAGTGGTCTCGGCCATGATCGCGTCATAGGGGAAGGCGAAATCGGAGGGCGAGAATACCGCCGACTGAGCGTACTGAATATCCGCATTGTCCACCTTGGGCAGATTGCCCACGCTGCCAGCGATGGCGACATAACACTCGTTCTCGATGGCGCGAGCCTGCGCGCAGCAGCGCACACGCAGGTAGCCGTTCTTCGTGTCAGTCCAGAACGGTACGAACAGGATCTGCATATCGTTGTCGGCCTGCAGGCGCGCAAGTTCCGGGAATTCTACGTCGTAGCAGATTAGCACGCCTATTCTACCGAAGTCGGTGTCGAATACCTTAAGGCTATCGCCGCCCTCCATTATCCAGTCGCGTTTCTCTGTAGGTGTCGGGTGTATTTTATACTGCTTATCGATGGTGCCATCGCGTCGACATAGGAAGGCGACGTTATAGAGGAGCTCGTCCTCTACAATCGGCATGGAGCCCGCAATGATGTTGATGTTGTAGGAGACCGCCATCTTACTGATTGATTGAATGATCGTGTCAGTACAGGTGGCCAAATACTTAATGGCATCGAGCGAGGTCGCGTGTGAATCGATGCCCATGAGTGGTGCGTTAAAAAACTCGGGGAACAATGCTGCATCGCACTGATAATCGGACAGCGCGTCTACGAAATACTCAAATTGTTGTAAGATTTCTTCTATGGATTTTACCGTTCGCATCTGCCATTGAACTAGCCCTATGCGTGCGGAGGTGCGCACGCCGCCGAATAGTGGACTCTTCTTTGGTTCGTAATACAGATTATGCCACTGCAGTAGTGTGGCAAAGCCCATGGACTCTTTATCTTCCGGCAGGTAGGCCTTGAGCAGGCGCTTAACCTCGAAGTCGTTAGAGAGTTGGAAGCTTAGAATGGGGTCGTATATCTCTTTTTTCTTGACCTGTTCGATATACTCATGAGGCGAGTATTGCTTCGAGTATTTTATGAAGTTGGGGATGCGTCCGCCGGCAATGATCGAGCTAAGGTTTAGGCTCTGGCAAAGCTCTTTGCGTGCTTCGTAGAGGCGGCGGCCTAGTCGCAGGCCGCGATATTCCGGGTCTACGAAGACGTCTACCCCATATAGCACATCGCCCTTTGGGTCGTGGGTACTTAGGTAGGCGTTGCCGGTTATCTCTTCGTAGGTATGTTTATCACCGAATTTGTCGTAGTCCACGATTACCGAAAACGCCGCGGCGACTACCTTGCCATGGTCTTCGATACAAATTTGCCCTTCGGGGAACACTTTCAGCTGAGTGCGAAACTGCTTTTCGGGGAATGAGCTGTGGAAGTCTTTATAGATGTTGTCCCACATCGCCTTAACATCTGCATAGTCCTCAAGACGTAAATGCCGCAAGCTTAGCTTGTGCTCGGAATCCTCAGGAACTTGCGGTGTGCTGCTCATTTATATCTCCTAGTTGTCGATCGATAAGCGCCTATATTGACACGAATCAGGAAACTTTGCTTGTGGCATAAACTAATTTACTCAAGGATATCGGGCGGTCCAGATCGCGAAGTAGGCCGTTCTTGGAGCGCTCGTGTATGATTGCGAAGCGGCTGAGTACGGCAATACAGCCCTTGCATGCACTCATAGAACGGCCTTGATTAGTCCATATTCCCTAAGGGCTGATCAGCGGGATCGGCCGACTTGCGGGCAGATTCATTTTGAGCTGATTCACAGTAGATGTTGTGCGTCCAGGCTGGCGAGTAACTGCGCAGCGAACTGCTGCAGCAACGCGGTGTCGCATTGGCGCAGCTTACCGTGCAATTCGAGCTCACTGCCGAAAGGGGGAAGGTGCACGAATAAGACTGTCTTCAAGTTGGTGTGTTGTAGTTTAAGGGCCTCTAGTGTGTAGAGCAATTCCTCGCATAGATACGCTCCCGCGTCGGATGATAGTTGCACCGGATAACCGGCCCGCGTTAAGTCTGCACAGAGTGCGGAGTAGTGGGTGCTCGCTGGACGAGTATCCGGCCCTTGGGGGTCTATCAGAGGATTGGTGGGTAGCCTGCCATCATTGTCTTTACGTGGTGCGCGCTGATTGCGCGCAAGCGTCTCGATTTTGAACGCGCCTTTTGCGCCCTCACCCATGGCGATGATGCCGCGTGGCTGCCACCGAGCGATCGCCTGAGCAATCGCGGGGCGTGGTTGTCCCCAGCACACAGGGATGCGCAAGCCATGTAAGACGTGCTCGCTGCGATGTGCTGCCACGAGCGCCCGCGCCGCAATCCATGAGGCATTAAATTCACGGCCATCGAAGGGCGTGAACCTGGTGAGCAAAATGTGGGACATCGCGCTCCTTCTTATTTTACGCTGGGCTGTATGAGTCTATCTCGCGGCTAGGAATGCGCTGGCTTGGTTTCTGGCGCCGCGTGATCTCTAGCATGGAATGACGGCAGCTTCCCGCTTTCTGGATGAGTTTGCTTTCGCAAATATCGCACCGCACGCATTCCTTGAAGTCTATCTTCTCTTTTCGAATTGCGCCGGTAGGGCAGGCGTGCTCGCACACTTTACATACGGTACATTGCGACACTCGTTTGATGCGCAGCGGGCTGACCAGCGATACGATACCGAGCGCTGCGCCAAGGGGGCAGACATAGCGGCAGTAGAAGCGTTCCACCACTGCGCTGGCGATGAGGATCAGGATCAATATCGTCCATAGAAGCGCGGAGGAGCTGAAGAAGAACAGGGTGCCGAAGGGTTCGAAGTATTGGAATAGGCTAATGCTGCTCCCGGAGATCGCAGCCCCGACGATCAGCGCGAGAATGGCATATTTAACATAGAGCGCGTTGTCGTGAATCGCCTGTGGCATCTTCAAGCGCCATGCTTTCGGTGTGAAACGCGCAATGACGTCTTGCACGGCGCCGAAAGGACACAGCGAGGAGCAGAAGACGCGACCCCAGATTATCGTTGTGATTACTGTAAACACTATGATCATTAGCATCGGCAGGTTGCCGAGAAAAATACTCGGGCCCTGATGGATGGCGCCTGTGATATGCGCGACCGATAGGAAGCCGCCCTTATAGAACCCTAGGTATAATAGGGTTGCGCAGAGTGCGACCCAGCGGATGCGTGCATCCTTGCGCAGGAAAGCCGTCAGCACTAGTGCTAGTATTATTGACAGGACTAGCACCTCCGCCCATGGCGTCACTCCCCAAGGTGGGGCGAACCACAGTCGCACGAAGATATTCGATTGGGCGATGCGCTCGCGCTCGAGGTCGGCCTCGGAAAGAATTGGGTCCCCATTGATTAGGGCCTGGCCTAGCGGATAGATGCTGTATTCCATGGCCAAGTTTTCGGGACTGCTGCGTGGTTTATAGAGGATGCTAAAGGGTTGTGCGAGATCGATAGTGTCTTCCAGTACGATCGCGCCGGCGTAGTTGGCGTGTCCAGTAATCTCGCCATCATCGGCACTGCCTGCGGTGACGAAGTGATTCGGATCGAGCCGCTGGGGCGTGCCATCACCCTGTGCGATCGAGAGCATATTGGCGCGAAATTGCGTGGCGCCGCTGCCGCCCACCGCGAGCAGTATTAAGCCGTCGCCGCCCAAGCGTGCGCGGGAATCTCGGTCTGCGCGCTCATAGTCTGCGGCACCGATCATGTACTGCCCAATCACGGGATGACCGATGAACATGGCCGAGAGAATGATTTCCTGATCCATAGGCAGGGGCACGGTAAGCACCTTGATCATGTCTTTAGCAAGCATGTCTTCCCAGCGCAAGGACTCTATCTCGGCCTTGGCATTGGCGATAGAGGCGAGGGTCTGTTGATCTACTTCCTCATAGCCTAGGTATGCGCTCGCCACGCGTCGGGCGGCACCGCGTGCCCCTTGGCTAATGGCGAAGCTCGTCATGGTGGCGCCCGCGAGGCCGTCTATATCGCGCATGACGCGAAACTCATCCTCGATGGCTTTGTTCTGGAACTGTGCCTGAAAAGCGGGGTCCGCTACGAAGTCGCCCAGAGAGTAGCGGTAAGATTCGGTGTAGTTTAGAACCTTGATGCCGGTGAGAACGCCGTCCGTGTTCATGCCGATCAGCATGTCCACTGGGGCGGCGAAGCCTTTCTCCTCGGGTGGCACGTCAGCGCTGAGGAAGACAAAGCCCACTAACTCCTCGCTGCCATCTGCGCCCGCTCTATAGCCGCGCAACACCGGTGGCTCGCCGCTCTTCTCGGAAAAACGCGTAGCATCGGGAAGGACTTGATTGAACCAGTCCTCCTGGAGCGTGTTGGTGAAGGGGGTGCGCACGGCATCGAGTGCAGGCGTCTGGGCGTGAAGTGCGAGGGTGGGGGCGAATAGCAGTATGAGTGCTGCCCACATGAAACCGAGGCGTAGCATAGTAAGGCGTTTCCTTAAGGGGTGTTCAAGAGAGGCGTTGCGTTAAGCCCCTCAGTCTCTATGTCGAACAGTCCGCGCAACAGCACACGCCACTGAGCGTACTGTTCCTCCACAGGGCCGCTGAGCCCGTTGACGTTGCGACTTAGCTCGAGCACTGCCGGGGCGGTTTCGCTCACAAAACCAGAGGCGAGGGCAACAAACTCCTGCTCGAAAATCTTGCTCCATTTGTAACGGTTGTAGTTCTGGCTGATTGCCTCAAAACTGCCGCTATTGCTATTGCCGCTGCGGGCACGCTCGAGACTCGCACGCTCCTCGGTCACTTGTTCGAAGGAGTACTGGCGCCAGATATCATAGATTGGTTTGACGTCTTGATATAGCGCCTCGTAATACTCGTCGATTGTATCGATGAAGATGTCGTTGCGGGCGCCGATGTCGGCGACATTGCGCAGCAAGGGATCATTGCTCGCTGGCAGTCGTGTGACGCGCAAGAAGCCTAGTTCATCCTCCTCCAAATAACGAGAGAAGGCCTCTGGGGAGAGGTCGCTCGCATAGCGCAGCTGGGAGACGTTGTGGATCTCGTCCAGCGCTGCCTGAGCAAGGCCCTGATGCACGAGGAGGAGATCGTTGGCGATGGCCGCGTAGATGTCCTGAAAAGGGTCTAGGCCGAAGGTGAGGCCGCGGTCCAATAGCATGGGTGCCGAGTCTGGGTAGTCAGCCACGCGAGCGATGTCGGCATAGTCTCGGTCTAGCCAGACTCGACCAGTGCTGTCGCTAGCCCGTATATGCAGTACGAGCTCGGCGCCGTCGGAGCGCACAATAGTGCCCTCAACCATGATGTCCATAGACGGGTCTGCTGCGGGCAGCACCCGCACCACGCCCCATTGATTGGAGGCCGTCAAGGTGCTGCGCAGTGCTACCGGCAGGTACTGTGTCTCTGTCTTGCGAATCTGCGAGAAGATCTCCGCACCCGAGCGCGCGATCTCTTCATTACCTGCCATAGTCGTGAATACCAGCACCCCGATATCGAAGGCCTGAGCCTGCGCTGGTGAGGCATTGGTGGCGACCAGGGCGACGTTGCCCACGGGGGGCGGTCCGGCAGGTGCCGGGGGCGGTGCAGCTGCGCAGGCGGCTAGCAAGAGGGCGAGAGTGACGCACAGGCTCGCGCGGGGCCAATAGGGTATGACGCTCAACGGTTAGCTTCCTCGGGGTTGCGGGCACTGCAGACTCGGCCGCGGCTTAGGGTCTGAACGCAGTGAATACCATCTTCTGGGGCATCATAGGCGTTATAAAAACTAATAAGATTGAAGGGTAGGGAGTTGCGGCTGGACACGCTAGTGAGCATGCTCAGGCTTTCGCCGCTCGGGTCCACGCTGAAGCGATGCTCGATCAGCACCCCGTCGGCGAGGCTGATCTGAAAAACTAACTGCTGCCTGTCCCAGCCACAGTATTCTTTGCCGTGGGGGCTGTCGAAGCTATCCTCGTCACTGCTTGCGGTGCTACATATCAGTGCGGCATCACCGGGGCGCTCGATGCGCACCTCTGCGCTGGTTTGCACGATGCGCATAGTGGTCTGGCGGGTAACCAGCTCGGCCAAGCGAGCATGGGATATTAAGTTGCCCGCACCGCCACGGGTGTTGCTAATGCCTAAGCTGCCGCCATCGCCGCGACCCTGCGAGCGCTCCATTTCGCGGTTTAACTGATCGATGGTGCGCTGCAGCTCGACATCCCATTTATCGCTGCGTCCAAAGTCTTTTTCCCAGGAACCTTCGAAGTTCGGGCGCAGGCGCGCACTGCGGCCTTGGGCGATCGGGTCTTCGGCGCTAGAGGCGCTGTTAATTAGCGTCAGCCCGGTTAAAAAAACCAATCCTAGCTGAATCAAGGGCTTGAAGTGTATCGATTTGCGTTTGGCCAGAATCATGGGTGTTGTGAACCAAGCAATTAAGCAGATTTGGAGAGTGTTTGTATACAATGACTCATCGTACCGAAAGGCCTTTACGCAGTACAGTGGTCAAGCTGTCGTTCGCTCTTTGTTGAGATTTATCCAATAAGCTGTAAACTCGAATAAACGTGAGATAACAATAACAAACGCCTGTGACACTAAGTCACAGACTGTAACAAAAATTGGAGTACCAGCATGAAAAACGCTAGTCGCACGGCGGCATTATTGTTTGCCGGATTTTTGAGCGTACCTGTCCTTGCGCAGGATTTAGTAGAAGCTGGGCCTAGCCCCTATGAGTTCACTACGCAAAGGTGGATGCAACCCTTTGCCGGGGAAGGCTTCACTTGGGGCGGAAACTCGAGTGTGGTCGTGGAGTCGCAAGACCGCATTTTTATGTTGCAGCGTGGCGAAACTGAGCTACCTGACCCTCTTCCTTCGGAGTACACGAATTTCGCCGGCTCAATGGGCTGGAATGTTTTGCGCGGCCGCGGTCGTGTTTGGCAAAACTGCATCTATGTGATCGACAGCGATGGCAATGTGCTAGAGGTTTGGGATCATTGGGATCACCTGTTCACCGGTACCGATGGTCCAGGCCCGCACAAATTGCGCATCAGCCCCTATGATCCTGAGAAACGTCTCTGGCTCGTGGACGAGACTGGCAACATCATCTATGTGTTCTCAAACGATGGGGATAAGTTGCTCATGACTCTGGGCGAGAAGAATGTCGCCGCGAAAGATGAGACTCACTACGATCTCCCACAGGACGTCGCTTTCTTGCCCGATGGCAAAATTCTGATAGCAGACGGTCTTGGTGCCAATAAGCGAATCGTAGTTCGCAATGCCGATGGCAGTTACCATTCCGAGTTCGGCGAAGAGGGCGATGCGCCGCATCAGTTTGCGTCCGTACACTCACTCGCACTCGGCCCTAATGAGCATCTCTATGCGCTCGACCGCGATAATGCCAACGTCAAAGTCTTTAAGCAGACTGCGGCCCATAGCTCTAGCTCATACCCAACATACGAATATGTAAAAACGTGGGAAGGCTTGGGTTTGCCACTGGATATCACGGTGACCGAAAGCGCCGCTTGGGTAACAGATTTGCAGCCACCGAAGATCGTGAAGTTCGATCTGGAAGGTAACTCGACATATGTGTTTAATCTGCCGGTTGAGGGTCCCGATATGTGGATTGAAATGCATTCATTGTCAGTAGACGTGGATGGCAATCTATATGGTACGGACAATCAGGCAGGACGCCCACAGAAGTTAGTACCAATTCCTGGTGTGGACCCCTCGTTAATTATCGGGCGCCCTTACGTTCCACGCTAGATCTCTTTCACAAGGCCTAATATTGTTGTAAGGGGCAAGCGCGTGAGTAATGCACTATTGACGGGACTAGCACTCAGCGACGCTGAAGCTTTAGCCCTAGCCGAAATCGATGACACTGCTGCGTTAGCAGCAGTGGCTTCGCGCCTGCGCGATGAGCAGCATGGCAAGCTCATCACCTATTCACGCAAGGTGTTTATCCCACTAACGCAACTGTGTCGTGATGTTTGTCATTACTGTACCTTCGCGAAAACTCCCAAACGCATCGAGCAGGCCTATATGCCCGTCGATGAAGTCATAGAACTTTGTCGGCAAGGCGCCGCTATGGGGTGCCAAGAGGCGCTCTTTACTCTGGGAGAAAAGCCGGAGCTGCGCTACAGCGCTGCTCGCAATGCATTGCAAGAGATGGGCTTCGCCTCGACACTCGATTATGTGCGCGAAGTGGCGCGCCGGGTTCTGCTAGAGACGGGCATGTTGCCGCATATCAATGCCGGCTGCATGAGTGCCGCTGAAATCGCGATGCTGCGTCCGGTAAGCGCGTCGATGGGAATCATGTTGGAATCGGCCTCCTCGCGCCTATGTGAGAAAGGCATGCCACATTATGGCTCGCCCGATAAAGATCCAAAGGTACGCCTCGAGACTCTAGAGCTGGCGGGCCAGGCGAACGTGCCATTCACTTCCGGTATTCTGATTGGCATCGGGGAGACTCGGTTGGAGCGCATCGAATCCCTTCTCGCGATTCGTGCGATCCATGCCCGTTATGGGCATATCCAAGAAATTATTGTGCAGAATTTTCGCGCTAAAGCCGGCACAAAAATGGCGCAGTCCCCAGAGCCTGATCTGAACGAGTTGCTCTGGACTATCGCGGTTGCGCGCCTAATTTTCGGTGCACAGATGAACATACAAGCGCCGCCTAATCTGAGCCCCGGTGTCCTACCGCAGCTGATTGCCGCCGGCATCGACGACTGGGGTGGCGTGTCGCCATTAACGCCAGATCACGTCAATCCCGAGGCGCCGTGGCCACACCTAGATTTATTAGCGCGTGAGACCGCAGCGGCGGGTAAGTTCTTAGAACAACGCCTGACCATTTACCCTAGTTACGCTCGTGAGCCGCAACGCTGGCTCGATGAGAATGTGCGCAGCGCGGTGCTAAGACAAATAGACGGCATGGGCTACGCTCGACGCGACAGCTGGATGCCCGGTGAGAGCATGCAGTTGCCCGAGATCGAAGCGAGGCTGCTCAAGCAAGCGGTGGCGGTAGAAGCTGTTTCCCCTGACGTGCTCGAGATTGTGGCGCAGTGTGAGGCGAAGCAGCGCGTCGACGAGAAACAGATCGCGCGGCTGTTCGCGGCGCGCGGACAAGATTTTGCCTACATCGCACAGCGTGCCAATGCCCTACGCCAAGCGGTCAACGGTAACACCGTCAGCTATGTTGTTAACCGCAACATCAACTACACCAATGTCTGTTATTTCAAGTGCCAGTTCTGCGCATTCTCCAAGGGTAAGCACAGTGAAAATCTGCGTGGTAAACCCTATGACATAAGTGCGGAAGAGATGGCGCGCCGCTGCACCGAGGCGTGGGATCGCGGAGCGACGGAAGTCTGCATGCAGGGGGGGATTCACCCTGACTACACCGGGCAGACCTATCTCGATATATTGCATACGGTACGACAGGCTACCCCACAGATGCACATCCATGCATTCTCGCCGTTGGAAGTCTGGCAGGGCGCCGCTACGCTCGGCATTAGTCTCGAAGAATTCTTGAAACAACTCAAATTGGCTGGTTTGAATACTCTTCCCGGTACAGCGGCAGAGATTCTAGACGATGAAGTGCGCGCAGACCTGTGTCCCGACAAGCTGCGCACCGATGAATGGCTGCAGGTGATGGAGAGTGCCCACAAGATAGGGTTTAAGACAACCGCAACCATTATGTATGGGCACATCGAGACGCCGTTGCATTGGGCGCGCCATCTAATACGGGTTCGCGACCTACAAGAGCGGACGGGTGGCTTCACCGAATTCGTGCCCCTGCCCTATGTGCACATGGAAGCGCCACTGTATCTCAAGGGAAAGTCGCGCCGCGGACCGAGTTTTCGCGAGGCCTTGTTAATGCATGCCGTCGCGCGCCTAGTCTTCCATGGCCGTATCGACAATATTCAAGCTTCCTGGGTAAAGATGGGCCGCGATGGCGTGGCCGCGTGTCTGAACGCAGGTTGTAACGACTTGGGAGGCAGCCTTATGAACGAGAGCATTACGCGTGCGGCGGGTGCCTCTTATGGACAGGAGTGGCCTCCTGCGCAAATCGAACAAGCCATCACTGCCTTAGGCCGAGTGCCGCGCATGCGTACCACTGCATACGACGACGCACCCAGCGAGCGGCGTGATCTCGCGCATAGCGCGAGTGGCTTATTGGAGATCGAAAACACGCCAGCCAGCAAACTTCAACGCAGTAAACGCCTAGTGAGCGATGCCCGAATAATCTAGTGAGAAATATACAATGAAAATAGCAATTACCGGCGCTAACAGCCGGGTTGGTCAGACCTTGGTTCAATATATACTCGACAATAGCGAGCACGTCGTTGTTGCCGGCGCTCGCTCCGTAAAATCCCTTCAAGAGTTACCCCAATCTAGCCGTGTTGAGGTCGCAGCGATCTCCTATGACGCAGTAGATGAGCTTGCCAAAGTCCTTGCGGGTGCAGATTGCGTGGTGCATTTAGCGGGTATTTTGATGGAGGGTAAAAACTCCAGTTATCGCGGCGCCAATGTAGAGGCAACGGCCGCTGTCGTTGCGGCAGCAAAGAAGGCATCCGTCTCTCACGTGGTGTTTATCAGCGTAATCGGCGCTGATGTGAATTCCGAGAACGCCTATTTTCGCTCGAAAGCGGAAGCCGAACAGCTGGTCGCGAACTCAGGGGTGTCCTCCACGATCATTCGCACGCCCATTCTTCTCGGGCCAGGCGCCGCAGGAGCGGCTGCCATCAAGTGGGCCGCGGGCAACCCTAAGCCGAAACTACTCGGGGGTGGGCGTTACACAATGCGTCCTCTGGATATAGATGATCTGTGTCTGGCCGTCGTCAATAGTTGCCAGGCCCAACTGCACGGCAGCGCTACCCATGAGTTAGTCGGGCCGCAGGCCATACAGTATTGCGACCTAGTGAAGATGGCCGCACGCATGCAAGGCAAAGAAGTTGAAATAGGTTCCTTTCCTATCGCCGTGGCTAAGTTTGCCGCGGGCGTGAAAGGCATTTTTCAGAAAGGGGGCATGTCACCCACCGTGATCGATGTGATCACGATGAACGAGCATGCCGAACACAATGCCGCTGCGGCCCTAGGCGTAGAGCTAACACCGTTAGAGCAGACATTGCAAAAATTCATAACACAATAACAGAAGCACAAAAATGACTAATACTCCGATACAAGATACCGAAACTAATCCTATTCCCGACAGCCCCCCGCGCAAGAAACCCAGTGCCCTGCAGCGCGGCATATTTCTATTGCTCACCGCGCTATGCTTTGTGTATTTGTACTACAGGCTGAACGGCGCCGCTATGCGCGAAGGCATGGGCATGGTCGAGTACATGTCACAAGTATTCTCGAATGTGCGCTGGGTGCCGTGGTTGATGTTGATGATGGGTTATTCCCTGGCATACTTCGCCATCGACACCTTGGTGATCACTCGGGCGTTGAACTGGTTTATTGCACCAATTAAATACCGCGACATCATGCCGATTCGCGGAAGCTCTTATATTATTTCGATTTTCAATGAACAGATAGGCAAGGGCGCCATGGCCTACTATCTGAACAAGCGCGACAAAGTGCCGGGTTGGGAAACCGGTTCGGTCATGTTGTTCATCATGTTCTGCGAGATTTTCTATCTCTTGGTATGGGCTACCATCGGCTTCGTGTTCACCACCGAACTGCTGCCAGACGTATTCGGCCTGATCCCCTATATCGCCGCCATGGCGGCAATATTTCTGGTGCTGTGGATACTCTATTTCCAAGGCAAGATATTGCCGAATAGTTCGCTACGCGAGAAACGTATCCTGCACGCATTCAAGCTTGCTAAGCCATGGCATTACGGTGCCTTCTTCCTACTACGCTCGCCTGCGATCATCCTCGCGATTGTGGTGTACACCACGGCGTTGAATCTATTCGGTGTAGAGGCTAATTTCCTCAATATGATGGGCGTGTTGCCCGTGATCTTCTTCGCGGCGGCAGTGCCCACTCCCATGCGCGCCGCTGCTATTACCCTCTGGGTGGTATTGTTCCCCGACAACGAGGGGCAGATGGCGGCATTCGGTTTTGTACAACATAACTTCTTTATTCTGTTTAACGCGAGTATCGGATTGTTGTTCTGGCGCCGCGCCCAAAGGGAGTTGTTCGGTACTTGATCGCAAACCTTTTGACCAGTGTTCGGCTCGTCCTCGCCATTCCGGTGGCGTGGGCGTGTGCCGAGCCCGATGCCTTCCCCTCCTATCTCCTGCTGCTGCTATTGGTGGTGGCGATCGCCACTGACTACTTCGATGGCAAGGTGGCGCGCCATATGAAGACCGCGTCCGCCAGCGGCATGCTCTTCGATCATGGTACGGACTTTATTTTGGTAAGTAGTGCGCTGTTCGCGGCGTCTTACACGGGTCTGGTCATTCCCTGGCTGCCTATACTGATTGTGATTGCATTCTCGCAATATGTGCTCGATTCCTATTGGCTCCTGCGTCAGAAGCAGCTGCGCATGAACATGCTGGGGCGCTGGAATGGCATTCTCTACTTCGTCCCTCTCGTGTTGATAGGCTGTCTACAGCTAGAGTTTATGAGCGCTTGGGCCGACGCGTTACGCTCATTGATTATGTTGCTTAGCATCATCCTAGTAATCAGTACCCTCGCCTCGATCGTCGATAGGGCTATTGCGCCACTACGGGCGCGGTGAGACACTGCCCCTACTAGGGATGTAAGAGGGCACTGACGACGTCAGCGCCCCTTTAACTGGCCTGTTGCTCATCTACGCAATGTTCAAGGCCCTCGTGTACAAGAAGGGGAATCGCCGTGGAAGAACGTAAAATGACCGCAATGAAGAGCTTGCGCTGCCTAGTGGTTTTTCAATTGAAGCTAGGCGCCGATGCGATTAGAGATATCATAATGAGCCCGGTCAGTATTATCTTGTTTGTGCTCGATTTGATAATCGCGCCAGCGGAAAAAGATAGTCACTACCAACAGTTGTTGCAATTTGGACGCAAGACGGACCGCTGGATCAATCTTTTCGAAGAACATAACGAGCCAAGCAAGAAACAAGCAGAGCAGCCTGCCGAGTAATCCTCGAACTGCGTTGTCCCATGAGCAGGCCTCATGTCTTTAGCCTGCAACTTGCGTAGCGATGCTTTGCACCAATGCCATGTAGAGAGGCTTAAGCTAGCGTAGCTTCCGGGCTTGCGACCAAGATCCTCGACCTCTGCCTTGAACAGCTGCAGCGCCCCCTCTGATTCACACCTTTGCGGAGCTTTTATGCGCAGTACCCTGACAAGAATAATGATTGCCGCCCCCGCCATCGCCATGTGTGCCGCAGGGCTGCAGGCCCAGAGCGTCCCAGAAGGCCGAGAGTCACAGCGCGAGATCTATCTCGCGGCGCAAGAGGCTTGGTTGGCCGGACGCACGCAAGAATATCAGAGTCTTTATCAACAGCTAGGCGACTACCCACTGCGCGTCTATCTGGACTATGCCGCGCTCTCCCCAAGACTGGCAGGCCTAGCGCTTGCGAGCGGCGACAACGCTCCCGTAGACGCCTTTCTCAGCGCGTATCCAGATAGCTATTTGGGGCAGCGCCTAGAGCGCACATGGGTGAATCTGCTGGCGCGAGAGAAGCGTTGGGCAGAGGTAGTGCGCTATTACGATCCAAGCAACAGCACCGCCACACTGAGTTGCTACGCGCTGCAGGCGCGGCTCCATGAGGGAGACCTCAGCGCGATGACAGAGGTTGCGGACCTGTGGAATGTCTCCCGCTCACAACCTAATGAATGCGACCCTCTGTTCGAGGCGTGGCTTAGCGCAGAGGGGCTGACACCAGAAATTGCATGGCAGCGCTTTCGTAAAACCCTCGATGCCGGCAACAACCCGCTTGCTAGCTATATCGCGAAATTAATGCCCCCACAAGAGGCCCGCTACGCACAGCGCTTCCTCGATGTGGATCGCAATCCCCGGGCGCTTGTGAATGTGGATGCATTCTCAGATGCGGCGCCTCAGACTAAAGAGACGGTACTTTATGGGCTGCGGCAGCTAGCTATCAGCGAGCCAAGTGTCGCACTTAATCTCGTGCACGAATACGTGACGCCATTGAGTATTCCAATCGAAGAGGTCTACTCGATACAGCGTTATGCCATACAGCGTTTGCAGGTGCAGGGCGAAGTGGAGGAGTCCGAGAAGCTGCTGCGGCAGGGGCCGCATCTGATCACCGAGTCTCTGATAGGCTGGATAGCGCGCGACGCGTTGCGCAAACAGGATTGGCCGCGCCTCGAGTACTGGCTTACACAGCTTCCTGCCGAGGCGCGCGACTCAGAGCGTTGGCAGTATTGGCGTGCTCGTGCGTTGCAGGAGAGAGGCAGTCGTGCCGCGCTAGATGAGGCGCAAGCCCTGCGTCAAACGCTGGCGAAGACGCGCAGTTACTTCGGCTTTCTCGCCGCAACCCAGCTGGGCATCGACTACGATATGGCGGCGCGCGCCGTGAGCGTCGAGCCGGAACAGATCGATGCCCTCATGCTGATTCCCGCAATCGAGCGGGCCAGTGAACTCTATGTGTTGGGTGAGGAGGCCGCGGCACGCAGCGAATGGGAGTTCGCCAGTGCGCAGCTCAGCGATGCGCAGGTCATGGCCAGTGGCAAGCTCGCCGAGCGTTGGGAATGGCACCGCAATAGCATCCAGGCCATGATTCGTATCCAATATTGGGATGACCTAGACCTGCGCTTTCCCCTTGCCTACGCCGATAGCATCCACAGCACGGCGCAGCAAACGGATCTCTCCCCACATCTTATCTATGCTATCGCTCGCCAAGAGAGTGCCTTCATGCACGACGTGCGCTCGTCCGCTGGCGCGTTGGGTCTGATGCAGCTAATGCCCGCCACGGGCCGGGAAACCGCCGCGGGAATGGGCATGCGCATCTCCAGCCAAGACTTATTAATCCCAGAAACCAATATCGCGGTAGGTTCACGCTATCTCGCGGGCTTATTGAGGAGTTTCGATGGCAACCGCATCCTCGCCGCAGCGGCGTATAACGCCGGGCCGAATCGCGTGAGGCAGTGGTTGCAACGCACGGCCGAAACCCCTGTCCCATTCGACATCTGGATAGAGACCATCCCCTATGGCGAGACGCGTAACTATGTGGAGAGCGTGCTGACCTATTCGGTAATTTATGGCTATCGGATGGGGGAGCGAGTGGCGTTGTTGAGCGAGGAGGAGATGGGCGAGAAGTTCTGAGTTGCTTCGCACCCAGAACACTCTCCCCATCTATGCTGTCACTGTTCGAAGTGCTGATAGTTGCCCGTTAGAGTGCCGGAGGCTAATACCTTACCCTCCATCGCTTTAAGCAAACCTTCTTTGCTCAGGCCCTGTGGAAGAATTGTAGGTAGGTCCAGAGCGTAAACGGTGAAGTGGTAATTGTGCACCTTCCCATCCGCTGGCGGACGCGGCCCAAAGTAACCGGTTCGTGTTGTGCCATTCACGCCGTTGAGCATGCCGCTGAGCTGGGCATGCCCTATGACCTTTGCGTCTGTCGCAAGCCCTGCGGGCAGCCCGGTGGCGGACGCGGGGATATTGTAGGCAACCCAATGCACAAAGGGTTGTGGCATCGCGACTATCGGATCCTCAAGGATCAGCGCGACCTGTTTCGTACCCTCGGGCAGGCTGCTCCAATTAATGTCCGGTGACCTGTTATCGCCATAGGCTGAGAATTCGATCGGGATGTCGGTGTCATGCTCGAATGCCGTGCTGCTGACCGTTATGCTCTCCTGAGCGGAACTCGTGAACGCGAATAGTTGTAGCACGAGCGCGGCACCGGCGGCGCTATAGTTTGCAAGCCTTCTAAAACTGCTAGTCTTCATTACATAGTCTCCTTTGATTTAATTGCTTTTTAGTCGTCAGATGTAGTGAGTCAAACTTTGGTCTTCTTGCCGTCTTCCAACTACTGGGTGCAGTGATTGCCAACAATAAATGGATTGCCTAAAGAACTAGCGTAGACCGTTCTTGTGGGCAAAATCGTTCCGGGGCGAGTGTAGTGAATATCTCGAGGCGATAGCGGCTTCTCCATCGGTGAAGAGGAGTGGGCTAAAGGGCGACGGCTCGAGACTTAGTTCTCTAGAAAACCATCGAACTCCTCAACTCGGTCTCCTACCTCTTTGGCGTCTTCGAAGGTGGCGATATGGAATAGCGCGTCGCCACTGCTCACTAGTGGCAAGGTCACGATGCCGATAATGATGCCGGTGCTGCGCGCGCGCACCTCGACCCGGCCACCCCCGAACGGATCTGAGAGTACGCCCAGCAATTCATTCTTCTTCACGCGCCCACCGATCTGTTTACTCACACGCAAGCTGCCGCTATGGGGAGCGCGCACCCAATAACTGGATTTCGCGATGAAGGCTTCCCTCTTCTGTTGAGATAGGCTGACGCCTCTTCCTGCGATCATGCCGATAGCTTGCATCACCGAGAGAATTCCGCGCAACGAGGAATTGATGACTTTTTCGTCGTAGCGAAGTGCCTCACCTCCCTCAAACAACAGCATCGGAATACCATTGTCGGCAGCTGCCTGGCGTAGCGACCCATCGCGAATATTGGAATCGATTACGACGGGAACGCCGAAGGCCATCGCTAAGCGCTCGGTCTCAGGATCGTTCAAGCAAGCGCGAATCTGCGGCAGGTTGTTACGATGAATCGCCGCAGTATGAAGGTCGATACCGTGGGTGCATTTAGTCACGACCTCATTCATGAATATGTGCGCTAATTGCCCGGCGAGTGAGCCAAGGTCAGAGCCTGGGAAGCAGCGATTCAGGTCTCTCCTGTCGGGGAGGTAGCGAATATTGCGGTTAAATCCGAACACATTCACTATCGGCACAGCGATCAGGGTGCCCCTGATCTTGGCGAGGGTTTTCTTGCGCGCCAGTAGCCTCTTGATGGTTTCGACTCCATTGATCTCGTCGCCATGAATGGCGGCCGAGACGAACAGGGTAGGGCCGTCTTCCTTCCCTCTGATCACCTCGACGGGAATCGTCATCTCGGTGTAATCAAACAGCTTGGCTACTGGGATTTCGATCTGTTTGCGTTTGCCAGGCGCAATGGATACCCCGCCCACTAGCAACTCCTTCGGACTCGTCGTTGTCATTAACCCTTTCCACTTATCTTGTTCGGACCGTTCTTCGCGTCTTTCTCGATGTAGTCGATGATAGCGCCCGCGACGTCTTTGCCAGTGGCGGTCTCAATTCCTTCCAAGCCTGGGGATGAGTTCACTTCCAATACTAGTGGGCCGTGACCAGAGCGCACAATGTCGACCCCCGCTAAGTCTAGGCCCATAACCTTCGCGGCCTTCACTGCCAACGCTCGCTCCACAGGCGTGAGTTTAATAACTTTTGCCGTGCCGCCCATATGAAGGTTGGAGCGGAACTCGCCCTCCTTCGCGGTTCTTTGCATGGCGGCGATGACTTTGTCGCCGATGACGAAGCAGCGGATATCGGCACCACCGGCATCCTTGATGAATTCCTGTACCAAGAAATCTGTTTCGAGGTCGCGGAACGCGTTGATCAGACTCTCTGCGGCTTTGTCTGTGGCGGCTAACAAGACGCCCTTGCCTTGCGTGCTGCTGAGTACTTTCACAATCAACGGGGCGCCGCCGACAAATTCGATGAGGTCCTCTGTTGCATCTGCACGATTGGCGTAGCCGGTAATCGGCATGCCGACATGCTTCCTCGCCAAGAGTTGATGGGCGCGCAACTTGTCTCGTGAACGCGAAATGGCGACAGACTCGTTTACGGAATAGACATTGCCTACCTCAAACTGTCGCAGCACCGCGGTACCATAGGCGGTAACGGAAGCGCCAATGCGTGGAATCACCGCATCGAATTTTAGAATCTCTTTAACGCCCTTGGTCTTATAATATACCGCCGGCTTGCTCGATGTGATGTTCATATAGCAGCGCAACACATCGACTACTTTAGTCTCATGCCCTCTTTCTTTGGCAGCCTCTACTAGTCTTCTCGTAGAGTAGAGTTTCGCGTTTCTAGAAAGAATTCCGATCTTCATACATTTCTCCAATTGAAAGAATTTGCTTGGGCCGCGCTCGACATTGTCGCGTCTCGATTGATTGGGTCGCGACGAGGCATAAAGCGCAGTATAAGTCTCGAACGGTAAATCTAGGTCAAACGGCATGAGTCGCTCTAGGCGCCAAGCATTGGGAGAGGCAGTAAGGCATATTGATCAGTGAGCGCTGCTTTGCTCGGGATTTTGATCGATATGTCAATTTTGAGGAGGACTGGCCTAGCCTATTGCCGCAATCATAAGCCCGCTATGTTACTGCAGTTTTGACATTGTCGAGGTAGCGCCGACCTCTAATAGCCAGCTACCGCGTCTGTAGGATACTATCATACTATCGAGTGGCCACTATTCTGAGCTGCTTTATATGCCTCGACCCGCTGCTTCGTTCTGTGGCAATTATTACGATTGCGGCGTTGAATTTTTTCCCTGGAGTGAGCTTTCAAAGTGAATATTCGTCATAGCGTGCTCGCGCTATTTTTGCTGCCCTTAAGCGCCTGTTCTGAGCCGGCCCCTCTGTCGTCGCTATACGCGCAGACACTTAGGGCCTATCCCGCCCCGGATGCATTCCAAGCGGTGGCGGTCGATGCCACTCACTTCTACGCGGTCAATAATTTCAGTATCGGCCGCCACGACAAAGATAGCGGCGAACTCCAAGGTAGTTGGGATGGCGTGTCTGCCAAGTCTGGCCCCATAATTCATTTGGACAGCGCGATGGTGTATGAGGGCTTGCTCTATGCGGCGCATTCCAACTTCCCGCAGTGGCCAATGGCGAGTTCCATAGAGGTATGGGATGTCCAGAGCATGCAGCATCTGCGCAGCCATGCATTTGTTGACCCTCTCGGGTCGATGACATGGCTCGATCGCTATGACGGTTTCTGGTGGGGGGGCTTCGGCAATTACGATCGCATCATTCCGCCCCGTCTGCAGGCCTATGGGGAAACCGCGAACACCGTGGTCGTGAAGATGGACGATGAGTTCAACATCCTGGAGCAGTGGCGCCTGCCCGAGGAGCTGCTGCCGCGACTGCGTCCGATGAGCAATTCCGGTGGTAGCTGGGGGAGCGATGGTTATCTGTACCTGACCGGTCACGACCACCCCGAGATTTATGTGATGACGATTCCGGAGAGCGGTGCAGTCTTACGCTGGGAAACCACCGTCATGGTCGAGGGCTTCGACGGTCAGGGCATAGCCTGGGATCGCGATGAGCTAAGCCCGATACTGTGGGGAATCTCGCGCGCCGACGCCGAGGTGTGGCGGCTACAGATGCCGTCGATTAGCCTGCCTTAGTCGATTCCTCGCCTAGTCGCTAAATCGAGCTTAAGTTCTGAGTTTTTAGCTAGTTTGAGCCGCGCGGCACAACCCGCTGCAATGCTAGTGCGAGCGCAAAGCCGAGCGTTTAGAGAGGGGGAGTTACTAAATGGTGCCCAGAAGAGGACTTGAACCTCCACGCCCTTTCGAGCACTAGCACCTGAAGCTAGCGTGTCTACCAATTCCACCACCTGGGCAGGAGGGGGTATTTCGAAGCGCGCACTTTATCGCCGCACAATCCTCCTGTCAATTGCCCGCATTCAATAGTTTGGGTAATCAGCGGTCTCAATGTGTATACTGGTGGCCAGAAACCCACTCAATTTGGCAGGATATGGCTAAGAAATCTAAAGACACCGAAAACATCATTGACCCCTTCGCAAGTCGGGAAGCGGAAAATTACGAAAATCCGATCCCTAGTCGTGAATACATCCTCGAATATATGGAACAAACCGGCGAGCCGGTGACCTATCAGATGCTCTGCGAGCACCTGAACCTTACCTCCTATGAGCAAACCGAAGCCCTGCGCCGCCGCTTGATCGCGATGGCACGTGATGGGCAGTTGATCAGCAACCGCCGCGGCGTGTATGGGCTGGTGAACCGTATGGAGCTCATTAAGGGGCGCGTACAGGGCGTGAAGGATGGCTATGGCTTCTTTATTCCTGTCGATGGGTCTGGCGACCTCGTATTGCCGAACACCGAGATGCAGAAGGTCTTCGACGGCGACATCGTGCTCGCGCGGGTCTCCGGCGTCGATCGCCGTGGCCGCAAAGAAGGCATGATCTTCGAAGTGCTCGAGCGTCGCAGTAAGCAGGTAGTAGGGCGCTATTATTGGGAGCAGGGCTTTGGTGTCGTGGTGCCGGATAATCGCCGTAACAGTCACGAAATCATGATTCCCGAGAAAGAGAATCGCGGCGCCCAAGACGGCCAGTTCGTCGTCGCCGAGATCACCTCCTACCCCACGCAGCGCCGCAAGGCGGTGGGCACGGTAGTCGAGATACTGGGCGATCATATGAAGCCGGGCATGGAGATTGATGTGGCGGTACGCAGCCACAATATCCCCTATAAATGGCCCAAAGAGGTGCTGGAGTCCCTCAAGCAGTTCCCTACCCAGGTGCCAGAGTCGGACTCCGCGCTGCGCGTGGATCTGCGCAAGCTGCCCTTCGTGACGATCGACGGCGAGGATGCCAAAGACTTCGACGACGCGGTGTACTGTCAGCAAGAGGCTGGTGGGACTTGCCGCCTTTTCGTGGCCATCGCAGACGTCTCTCACTATGTGTCGGTCGAATCGGCGCTAGACGAGGAGGCGCAGAACCGCGGTAACTCGGTGTACTTCCCGGGCCACGTGATCCCGATGCTGCCAGAGGCCTTGTCCAATGGCCTGTGTTCGCTGAAGCCTCAGGTCGATCGTCTCGTGATGGTCTGCGAGATGCAGCTGGATAAGCAGGGCCGGGTGCAGGACTACAGTTTCTATGAGGGGGTTATCTACTCCCACGCACGCATGACCTATACGGAAGTGGCGGACATTCTGGAGGAGCCGGAAACGCCAATGCGCGCCAAGACTAAAGAGCGTCTGCGCGGCAAATACGCGGCGGTACTACCGGCACTAGAGTCGCTCTATACCGTGTATCACAAGCTCGCCAAGCTGCGTCAGGCGGCCGGGGCGCTGGACTTCATCAGCACCGAGACGCGTATCGTGTTCGGCGAGACCCGCAAGATCAGCTCGATCGTGCCGGTACTGCGCAATAGCGCACACCGCCTGATCGAAGAGTGCATGTTGGCGGCCAATGTGTGCACGGCGAAGTTCTTGGCGGAGTCCTCTCTGCCGGTGCTCTATCGTGTGCACGATGGTCCCAACATGGACAAGATGGAGAATCTAAAGGCTTTCTTGAAAGAGATCGGCCTCGTGCTAACGCGTAATGCGAAGCCGGAGCCTAAGGACTATCAGCGCGTCTTGCTCAAGATCGCAGATCGCCCCGATGCGCATCTAATTCAGACCGTCATGATTCGCTCACTACTCCAGGCGGTGTATCAACCCGAGAACCTCGGCCACTTCGGCTTAGGCTTCGCGGCCTATACCCACTTCACCTCGCCGATTCGTCGCTATCCGGACCTATTGGTGCATCGTGCGCTGCGCTATCTGATTAGGAGTGCGAAGCAGACGACCCATGTGAAGAGAGTGCCGGGTGTGTCACCGCTGGCGCGCAAAGTCATCTACCCCTACGACTTGAAAGACATGCAGAGCTTCGGCGAGACCTGTTCGATGTCGGAGCGACGCGCCGATGCGGCGGGCTACGATGTGGTGGATTGGCTCAAGTGTGAATACGTCAAGGACAGGGTGGGCGACGAGTTCTCCGGCACCGTAAGCAGTGTCACTGCCTTCGGTCTGTTCGTAGAGCTGAGCGACATCTATGTCGAGGGCCTAGTGCATATCACCGCCCTGAAGAATGACTATTATCAGTTCGACCCCGTGCGGCACCAGCTGCGCGGCGAGCGCAATGGCATGATCTATCACCTCGGTGACGTGGTGCGGGTCAAGGTCGTGCGGGTAGATCTAGACGATCGCAAGATCGATCTGGTGATGCTCGACAGCGCCGGCAACGCCCCCGAGGGCGGCAATCCACCGAACCGTTCGGCCAAGCGTGCGGGCAAAGACAAGCCCGGCAAGAAGGGCGGTGGCGGCAAGAAAAAGGGCGAACAAGGCCGAGCGCCTGCGGCAGACAAGAAGCCAGCGCGAGCCAAAAAACCCGCTGGCGGGCCACAATCCGCGACAGCTAAGCCTGCCTCTAAGAATAAGGGTAAGCGTCGCACCCCTAGTAAGAAAAACACTCCGGTATAGTGGGTAAGCCACTGACTGTAGGGGCAAGCTTGCCCGCGAATAGCTAGGTATCGTGCTAGGCCTGTTCGCGGGCATCTCGAATATAGAAACCAAGGATTTTGAATTGAGCCAGAAAGAATGGGTCTACGGCATTCACACCGTGAGCGAGCTTCTCAAACAGCATCCAGAAGATGTGCTTGAGCTGCTCATTCAGCAGGACCGCGAAGACAAGCGCATCAATGAAGTGAAGGATCTGGCCGCCGCCGCCGGCGTGAGCTGGCAGGGCCAGGACCGCAAGGATCTGGATAAACGCCTGCGCAACCTAGGCGCCGGGGCCGTACACCAGGGCGTGGTCGCCCTGTGCAAGCTCGGCGGCAGCATCCTGGATGAGCGCGGCCTCGACGCCTTGCTCGATGGGCTTGCTCACCCGCCACTGCTATTAGTCCTCGACGAAGTGACCGACCCTCACAATCTTGGCGCTTGCCTGCGCACAGCGGATGCGGCGGGAGTGGACGCAGTAATCGTCCCCAAGGATCGCGCCGCGCCTCTGAACATGACCGCTCGTAAGGTGGCCTGCGGGGCGGCAGATACGATAGCCTTCGCCGCAGTCACCAATCTCAGTCGCACTCTAGAGACGCTGAAGCAGCGTGGTATCTGGATCGCGGGGGCGGCCGGGGAGGCCGAAGACAGCCTCTATGGGATGGATTTCAAGCAGCCGATCGCGATCGTCATGGGCTCTGAGGGCAAGGGCCTGCGGCGCTTAACGCGGGAGAAATGCGACTATCTACTCTCTATCCCCATGGCCGGCGAGCTCAGCAGCCTCAATGTCTCTGTGGCCACGGGCCTGTGCCTGTTCGAGGCGGTAAGGCAGCGCCGGGGTTCTTGATTGAAACAGATCTACAAAGAAATAAAGCCCTCCACACTCCAGCCCCTTCCCAAAAACGTGTTGCATGTTCGCCACTGGTTCTCTAGAATGCCCGCTCTTTAATTTCGGGGAGCTGTCTTTAGGCAAACCCCTTAACTCCTTGTCTTCCTGCGCAACGGTCTCTCAAACCGGTGTTCGACAGAAGACTTCAACCCGTAAGGAGTCTCTATGAGACATTATGAAGTTGTATTTTTGGTACACCCAGACCAGTCCGACCAAACTCCGGGCATGGTAGAGCGCTACACCCAGATGGTAAAAGATAGTGGTGGCACAGTTCACCGTCTTGAAGACTGGGGCCGTCGCCAGCTAGCTTACCCAATCAACAAAATCCACAAAGCGCATTACATTCTGATGAATGTTGAGTGTGGCAGTGAAGTGTTGGAAGAAATCACCACTTTGTTCCGCTACAACGATGCGATCATCCGTAACCTCGTTATGAAGATGTCCGGTCCCGTCACTGAAGAGTCTTTGATTCTGAAGGGCGAGCGTGAAAGTCGTGAGCGTCGTGCTCGTGCAGAGCAGAAGCGCAAGCTTGAAGAAGATGCGGCGGTACGTGATGCGGCTAATGCAGAAGCAAAAGCAGAGGCTGAAGCGACTGATGACGACGAAGAAGAAACAGAAGACTTCGATGGCTCTGATGATTCTGACGACGATCAAGACGACGATCAGGATTCTGACGACTCCAAGGATTGATTTTAGCCTGCGCGCATTAATTGCGCGGCGATAGGCAAAGGGCAGCTGAAAAGCACACCAAACTTACTGAAAGGAAACCAACATGTCTCGTTTTTTCCGTAGACGCAAGTTCTGCAAATTCACCGCAGAAGGCACCATTGAGATTGATTACAAAGATATCGAAACACTGAAGGCGTATGTGTCTGAGACTGGCAAGATCGTGCCAAGCCGTATCACTGGTACTAAGGCGCGTTACCAGCGTCAATTGGCGACTGCGGTTAAACGCGCGCGTCACTTGGCACTGATTCCGTACACAGACAGCCATACAGCTTAATTCCGTTAGGGTTCATGCGATGCGGCTAGCCGCGTTCGCGGTCGTGCGGAGAAGAGTATGAGGGCGCTGGCCCAGTTCGCGATGTCAGGTCGTCGCCAGGCAATACTGGCGGCAGTACTTCTCGGGTTTTTACCGGTGGTCAATTTTTTGAGCCCAGCGGTAGTTGCTCTAGTCGCCCTGCGTCATGGCAAGTCAGAGGCCTTGATCGTTTTAGCTTGGGCCTTATTACCGGCACTAGGCTGGGCGATCCTCGGTGAGATGATTCCCCTATTGTTAATGTTAGGGATTGCGGTGCTCGCATTAGTGCTGCGCAGCACAGGTTCTTGGGAGGCGACGTTGCTCGCCTCCATTGGTGTCGGTTTAGGCGCGCAATTGGGCCTGTCATTGCAGCCAGAGTTTTTGACTGCGATGGAAGAGCAAGTCACCCAGCTCATGGAGCAACTGGCCACTAGTCCAGAGCTACAGGGCCAGGTGATATTCGCCGCGCCAGAACAGCTGCATCAGTGGTTACTGATGGTGTTCGGCACCATGGTAGTGTTCTTGTCGATCGCGTTGTTGATGTTGGCGCGTAGTTGGCAGGCAGGCTTGTTCAATCCCGGTGGCTTCCGCGAGGAATTTCACCAACTGCGACTCGGCTGGAAGGCTAGTGCAGTCATGTTTTTGATGTTCATACTGGCAGATTACGGTCCGCCAGTATTACAGCAGCTCGCTCTGTTCTTCTTGATGCCGCTGCTGGTTGCAGGCGTTGCCTTAGTGCATGGCCTGGTAGGCCGAAGGAAATTGCCCACCGCGGTGTTGGTGATTTTTTATTCAGCCCTGATTAGTCCGGTGATGTTCCAGCTTCTGGCACTGGCCGCACTCGCAGACAGCTGGTATGACTTTCGGTCGAGGGTACGCCCTCGCGAATAGGCACAATGAATCAAGGCAGGCGCTAAGCGCTTAAACGAATTTAAGAATACACGCAGATTTTAATGAGGAAGCAAAGATGAACGTCATTCTATTGGAGAAAGTGGGCAAGCTTGGCGCAGTAGGCGATACTGCTTCGGTAAAGGCTGGTTACGCTCGTAACTTCCTGTTCCCGACTGGTAAGGCGATCCCTGCCACCAAGACCAACTTGGATAATTTCGAGACTCGTCGTGCGCAGCTGCTTGCAGCCCACAATGAGAAAGTAGCCGTTGCACAGGCTCGTGCCGTTAAGCTCAAGGGCCTTCGCGTTACGATGGCAGTGAATGCTGGCGAAGAGGGCAAGTTGTTCGGCTCCATCGGCACGCGCGACATCGCCGATGCGATCACTGCTGCAACGAGCGAAGAGCTGAACAAAGCGGAAGTGCGTTTGCCTAACGGCGCGCTACGCGATGTCGGTGAGTACGAAATCAGTATCGACCTCGGCTTCGAAGTAGAAGAAGTCATTACACTGGCAATCGTACCAGCTTAATTCGCTATTGAATTCGGTCACAGCATTCGCAATCTGCGGTTGTTGCTGGGCGGACAATAGGTGACAATGGAGCGCTGTTATCCCCCGGGATGACGGCGCTTTTTTTTGGTCTATTTGCCAAGCTCATGGCATGTAGGCCCTTGTATTTTCAGCTCCCACAGTGGTCTGACAAATAGCTAAACTCACCGCTGGGCTACAGTGATTACCCAATGTCCGAATCGTTCGAAAAAAACCGCAAGCCACTCGACGCCGGCTCACTCGCGTCGCTGAAGGTGCCGCCACATTCGGTGGAAGCCGAGCAAGCCGTGCTTGGCGGTCTGATGCTGGACAATTCGGTTTGGGACACGGTCGTTGAGAAAGTCATCGACGAGGACTTTTTCCGCCACGAACACCAGCTCATCTACCGCGTAATGTTCACCCAGACCGAGGCCGACAAGCCATTGGATGTAGTGACATTAGTAGAAGCCCTCGATAGCCTAGGCGAGCTCGACAGCGCCGGCGGCATCGAATACCTGAGCGACCTCGTCAGTAACGCACGCGGTTCGGCCAATATCTCCGCCTATGCCGATATTATCGCGGAGCGCTCTAAGTTGCGTAAGTTGATTCGCGTAGCCTATGAGATCGCCGATAGTGGTTTCAATCCAGCCGGGCAACGCGCCGATGACGTGCTAGATGTGGCCGAACAGAAAGTGTTTCAGATCGCGGACGACCGCCCCAAAGATGGCGGCCCTAAGCCCATCAACCCCCTTTTGCAAGCGGCGGTAACGCGCGTCGACGAGTTGTTTAAATCCAAGGGCGCCCTCACCGGCCTGCCAACCGGCTTTAAAGACTTGGATGAGAGGACCTCTGGTCTGCAGAAATCGGATCTGATCATTGTGGCCGGGCGTCCCTCTATGGGGAAGACCTCTTTCGCGATGAACCTAGCGGAGAACGCATTGATGCTGGCCAACAAGCCGGTGCTGGTGTTCTCCCTAGAGATGCCTGCGGAGAGCTTGATCTTCAGGATGATCAGCTCCATCGGCAAGATCGATCAACGTCGCCTGCGTACTGGGCAGCTGGAAGACGAGGATTGGCCCAAGCTCACCGCTGCCGTGAGCAAGCTCAAAGACAAACCCCTCTTGATCGACGACAGCGTTGGTCTGAGCCCTATGGAGATGCGTTCGCGCGCCCGGCGGGTCATGCGTGAGCATGGCGAGATAGGCATGATCGTAGTGGACTATTTGCAGCTTATGCAGATAAAGGGCTTTGGCGACAATCGTGTGGGAGAGATCTCGGAGATCTCGCGCTCACTCAAGACCATGGCGCGCGAATTTCAGTGTCCCGTGATCGCCCTGTCACAGCTCAACCGTGGTCTGGAGCAGCGCCCCAACAAACGCCCGGTCATGTCTGACCTGCGCGAATCGGGCGCGATCGAGCAGGATGCGGATATCATTGCCTTCGTCTATCGCGACGAGGTGTATAACGAGGACACGCCGGATAAGGGCGTGGCCGAGATCATCATCGGTAAACAGCGTAATGGTCCGATTGGCACGGTGCGCCTAGGCTTCATTGGCCAGTTCACTCGTTTCGAGAATCTAGCGCGACAGGATTATGATGAAAGCTATACCCAGCGCGAATGATTCGCGCGCCTGGGCGACGATCGACTTAGGGGCTCTATTGGCAAACCTTGCCAAGGCGCGCGCTTACAAGCCTGAGGCCGCTATCGTCGCTATCGTGAAGGCCAATGCCTATGGCCACGGTGCCATCGCCGTGGCGCAAACCCTGCGCGGCCAGCTACGCGAGGGCGACTGCTTCGGTGTGGCTAGCATCGATGAGGCGTTAGAATTGCGCCGGGTTGGCATCAGCACCCCCATTCTGCTTCTCGAAGGCGTGTTCAATGCCGCGCATCTGCGGCAGGCAGTTGAGAACAATTTCTCACTAGTCGTGCATTCGCCATTTCAATTGGCACTTTTAGAGACTTTCTTCGAGGCCAGACCACTAAGCACACCACTGACAATATGGCTGAAGGTCGATACTGGTATGCACCGGCTCGGTCTCTCGGCCTCCGAGTTCAAGCAGGCATGGCAGGCCTTGAACTGGCACGTGCACGTGCACAAACTGGTAGTCATGTCCCATTTCGCCTGTGCCGATGATAAGGCGAGCGATATGACAGGGCGCCAGCTCGCCCTGTTAGGAAAAATTCTCGACGATGCCGGTGTGGCGGCGGACAAGCGCGAGATCAGTTTCGCTGCTTCCTCTGCTATACAGCAGTGGCCGGAGTCACACTACCAGTGGCTGCGTCCCGGTATCATGCTCTATGGTGGCACGGCCATCGTCGGCGAGAACGCGATTGAGCGCGACATCGCGCCGGTTATGACACTGCGGGCTAGGCTGATCGCTATCAAGACCGTAGCGGCGGGCGAGAGCATAGGCTATGGCGCGAGCTATGTGTGCGAGCACGAACAACGCATTGGTGTAATCTCCATCGGCTATGGTGATGGCTATCCCCGACGTATGCCAGCAGGCACGCCGGTGTTGCTCAAGTGCAGTGGCAAGAAGGGGGCCGAGCCTCAGCGAGTGCCTCTATGCGGCCGTGTGTCGATGGATATGACGATTGTGGATTTGAGCGAATGTCCGGATGCGTGTGTGGGCGACGAGGCCATCCTCTGGGGCGAAGGTTTGCCTGCCGATGAGATAGCACAACGCTGCAATACCATCGCCTATGAACTATTCTGTCAGGTAACGCCGCGAGTTCACTACATCTACGTGTGATCTGGCGCTTGGCAACACAATGAAGGGAACAGCATGGCGAAGGTGAAGAATGCCTATGTTTGCACCGAGTGTGGGGCGGAACATGGGCAATGGCAGGGGCAGTGTGCCTCGTGCAAAGAATGGAACACGCTGTCAAAAATAAGCCTTGGCAGTGCCGCCTCGCCTGCCGCAAAACCAGACTTTCGCAAGCAGGGCTATTCCGGCACGACCTCTGGGGTGAAAGACCTTTCCGAGATCGACCTCGAGTCTGTGCCGCGCCTGTCTAGCACGATTGCGGAGTTAGATAGAGTCTTGGGCGGTGGCCTCGTGCCGGGGTCGGCGATTCTCATCGGCGGCAGTCCGGGGGCGGGCAAGAGTACCTTGCTGCTACAGGTAATGTGCTTGCTAGCGCAGAGTACGAGTGCGCTCTATGTCACAGGCGAGGAATCACTACAGCAGGTCGGCATGCGCGCGCGACGCCTCGGTCTGCCGGAGAAAAACCTGAAGATGCTGGCCGAGACCAATGTCGAGAAGATCTGTCAGGTGGCCCAACAGCATCAGCCGCAATTATTGGTCGTCGATTCCATTCAGGTCATGCACAGTGCCGACATCGCCTCGGCGCCGGGCAGCGTGTCGCAGGTGCGCGAGTGTGCTGCCTACCTCATCCAATACGCCAAGCAGACCAATACCATCTTATTCCTCGTGGGGCATGTCACCAAGGATGGTAACTTGGCCGGGCCGAAGGTCTTGGAGCATATGATCGATTGTTTCCTGATGCTCGATGGCAGCAGCGACAATAAGTACCGCACCCTGCGCGGTCAGAAGAACCGCTTTGGCGCCGTCAACGAGCTCGGCGTGTTTGCGATGACGGAGAAGGGTTTGAAAGAAGTGAAGAACCCTTCGGCGATCTTCTTGGCCCGTACCGAAGAAGAGAGTGCTGGCTCGGTAGTGATGGTGCTTTGGGAAGGCACCCGACCCCTATTGGTGGAGATACAGGCGCTGGTGGATGGCACTCAATTGGGGAATCCCCGCCGGCTGGCGGTTGGCCTAGACCAGAATCGCATGGCGATGCTGTTAGCGGTTCTACACCGTCATGGCGGGCTGTATATGGCCGACCAAGATGTCTTCGTCAACGTAGTGGGCGGGGTGAAGGTCACCGAGACCAGTGCGGATCTCGCGCTCATTCTCGCCATCGTCTCGAGTTTCCGAGACAAGGCCTTGCCACAAGATCTCGTCGTGTTCGGCGAGGTCGGCCTAGCGGGCGAGATTCGACCAGTGCCTAGCGGTCAGGAGCGTCTACACGAGGCGGCCAAGCACGGATTCAAGCGTGCCATCGTGCCCAAGGCGAACGTGCCTAGAGGCGGTATCGAGGGCATGACCATCATCGGCGTCGCCAGGTTGGCAGAGGCTATCGAAGCAGTTGCAGAGGTATAAACGTGCAGTCTATTGTGTCAGTTCGCCACCTATCCAAGACCTATGACGACGGGTTTAAAGCGCTCAAGGATATCAATCTAGAGATCAGGAAGGGCGAGATCATCGCCCTGCTCGGGCCCAACGGAGCGGGTAAGACCACCCTTATCTCGGTGATCTGCGGCATCGTCAATCCTAGTGAGGGCGAGGTGCTGGTGGATGGCAAGAACATCATCGGCGACTTCCGCGCCACGCGCTCCATGATTGGTTTGGTGCCGCAGGAGCTCACCATCGATTCTTTCTCTACCGTGTTCGCCGCCCTTTCGTTCAGCCGCGGGCTGTTCGGCAAGGCGCCCGATCCCGCCTACATCGAGAGCGTCCTCAAAGACTTGTCTCTGTGGGATAAGAGGAACAACCGGATCGTAGAGCTATCCGGCGGCATGAAGCGCCGGGTGCTGATCGGCAAGGCCCTCGCTCACCAGCCGACAGTCCTCTTCCTCGATGAGCCGACGGCCGGGGTGGATGTAGAGCTGCGCAAGGATATGTGGGCGCTGGTGCGCAAGCTGCGCGACTCCGGCGTTACCATCATCTTGACCACGCACTATATAGAAGAGGCGGAAGAGATTGCCGATCGCATTGGCATCGTCACCAAGGGCGAGATCCTATTGGTGGAAGAAAAAGACGAGCTGATGCGCAAGCTGGGCAAGAAGCAATTGATACTCGACCTCGTAGAACCCCTCAGTAGTCTGCCGGAGAGTGTGTTGGCGCCCAGCCTAGAGGTCTCCGCGGATGGTGCAACGCTCACCTATACCTATGACACCCAGGGCGAGCACACCGGGATCACCGACTTGATGGAAGCGCTGCGCGATGCCGGCATACGCTTCAAGGACATGCGCACCACGCAGAGATCCTTGGAAGATATATTCGTAAAACTAGTGGAGGAAGCGTAATGAACTGGCATGGAGTAAAGGCAATTTACGCATTCGAGATGGAGCGCACTAGGCGCACGCTCATGCAGAGCATCATCGGCCCTGTCATCTCTACCTCGCTCTACTTCGTGGTGTTCGGCGCCGCGATCGGCAGCCGTATTCAGCAGGTCGACGGCATCAGCTACGGGGCCTTCATCGTCCCGGGCTTGGTCATGTTATCGCTGTTGACCAATAGCATCTCCAACGCCTCCTTCGGCATCTATTTCCCGAAGTTCACGGGCACCATCTATGAGTTGCTGTCCGCGCCGATCTCGATGTTCGAGGCGTTGCTTGGCTACGTAGGCGCGGCGGCGAGCAAGTCGCTGATCCTAGGGGCCATAATCTTGGCCACCGCAGGCTTCTTCGTGCCGCTGCAGATCGCGCATCCGTTTTTGATGGTGCTATTCTTGCTACTGACATGTATTTCCTTCAGTTTATTCGGGTTCATCATCGGTATCTGGGCGAATAATTTCGAGAAGTTACAGCTGATACCGCTACTCATCGTGACACCCCTGGTGTTTCTAGGCGGCAGTTTCTATTCGGCGAGTATGCTCTCGCCGTTTTGGCAGACAGTCACCTTGTTCAACCCGGTGCTATACCTGATCAGTGGCTTCCGGTGGAGTTTCTATGAGATATCGGATGTCAGTTTGGGCGTGTCGCTCGCGATGGTGCTGGTATTCCTGACGGCCTGTTTACTGATAGTGTCGTGGATATTTAGAACTGGTTATCACATAAAGAAGTAGACAAATAAGGGAATGGTCTGAACATGGCGATGGTCGAGCTTATCAAGGACAACATTGGCAATCTGCTCGCGGTGGCGTGGTTCCTACTGTGTTTTAGAGGCTATTTTTACTACACCGCATTGCGCAGCATCGATACGCCAACCCTCGCCTATGCCATGCATCGCTTTCGCAAGCAGTGGATACGCAAGGCGATGCGCCGCGAAAACCGCATCGCGGACACTAACATCATTGCCAACCTCGAGCGCAGTGTGTCCTTCTTCGCGTCCACCACCTTGTTCATTCTCGCGGGTTTAATGACGGTACTGGGTACCTCGTCGGAGACCGTGATCATGATGCTGCGCGATATTCCCTTCTCGGACGAGAACACCCGTGGCGCGTGGGAGATTAAGGTGCTCTTGCTGATCTGTCTGTTTATCTATGCATTCTTCAAGTTCACTTGGGGGCTGCGCCAGTTCGGGCAGGTTTCCGTGATGTTAGGTGGTGTGCCAGAACAGCATGAGAAAGCGTCAGACGAGTTGATCGAGCGCCATATCCACAGCATCTCTACCATGGCCTCTAAGGCGGCCGGCAATTTCAATAATGGCATGCGCACCTATTACTTCAGCATGGCGGTAATCGGCTGGTTCGTGAATTTCTGGGCGTTTATGATTCTATCGGCGTTGGTCGTGGCCGTGCTGTATCGTCGCGAATTCCGCTCTGACACGCTCGCCATCATGATGGCGAACCTCCCAGATTAATTTTGTAACAAGCTCTCCTGAATCTTGTCCTTGTAAGTGTGCCGTAGGTGGTTTAATTTCACGGCAATACTAAAAAGACGAGCATCCCCTCATGAGCCTATATACAGTCCTAAACCTGATCTTCTTCTGCGGCTTGTTGTATGTGATCTACAACATCAGTAAGAAGACCGAGAGTCTCTCACGCAAAGTATTCACCGGCATGGTGCTAGGCCTAGCCTTCGGCTTCGCGCTGCAATTGCTCTATGGCGTCGATTCCGCAGTAATGGCCCAGACCCTAAACTGGACCAATCTGGTGGGTGACGCCTATGTGCGCCTATTGCGCATGATCATCATGCCGCTGATTCTAATCACCATGATCGCCTCGGTACTGCGCATGGATGCCATCGCATCGCTTGGCAAGATCGGCTTCTCGGTTGTCGGCATGCTGGTATTGACCACGGCTATCGCTGCCCTGATCGGTATTGCGCTGACCCTAATAACAGGACTGAGTGCAGAGGGCATGGTGGCTGGAGCACGCGAACTCGCTCGTGCCGATGTGCTGGAGGTGCGCCGTGGCAGCGTTAGCGGCCTGAGCCTGCCCGATGTCATCGCTGGGTTTATTCCCACCAACATCTTCGCTGATCTGACCGAGGCGCGCGATAACTCCATCATCTCGGTGGTGATCTTCGGCATCCTCAGCGGTATCGCCGCGCTTTTGGTCGGCAAGGACAACCCCGCCCAAGGCGAGACCATAAAATCCTTCGTCAATGCGGTTCAGGCTATCGTCATGAAGCTAGTGCGCATGGTCATGGGCCTTACTCCTTACGGCATCCTAGCGCTGATGACCTATGTAGTGGCGAGCTCCGATGGCGAGGATATCCTCAACCTGATCAGCTTCGTATTGACCTCCTATACCGCGATCTTGCTGATGTTCGGTGTGCACGCACTGTTCATCATCGGCAGTGGCATGAATATCCGCACCTACTTTCAGAAGATCTGGCCAGTACTGAGTTTCGCGTTCGCGACTCGTAGTTCTGCCGCCACTATTCCGCTGACGGTTAAGGCTCAGATCGAAGAGTTGAAAGTGCCCTCGCCAATCGCGAATCTCGCCGCTACCTTTGGGGCGACCATTGGCCAGAACGGCTGTGCGGGTATCTATCCCGCTATGTTGGCAGTGATGGTAGCGCCGACTGTCGGCGTCGATCCCACTGACTTCATGTTCATCGTCAGCCTAGTGGCCATCATCGCCATCAGCTCCTTCGGTGTGGCAGGAGTGGGTGGTGGTGCCACCTTCGCAGCCTTGATCGTGCTGCCAGCGATGGGCCTGCCAGTGACCGTTGTGGCGCTGTTGATCTCCATCGAACCATTGATCGACATGGCGCGCACCGCGCTCAATGTGAATGGGGCGATCACCAGTGGTGTAGTTACTACGAAGTTATTATCGATGCAGCAGTCCGAGGAGGATGTGCTCGCCGCGCAGGGCGCCGCGAAGGTTTAGAGCCTTCGCGTAGCTGCGGGTCTGGGTGTCGTTGGATTTGAGGCCGCCTGCTTGGGGCGGCCTCAGGGTTTAAACGAAATAGGACTTTAGCGGTGGGAAGCCATTGAACTCGACGGAGCTATAGCTGGTCGTGTAGGCGCCCGTAGAGATCCAGTACATCCGATCGCCGATGGCTAGGTTCAGTGGCAGGCCGTACTTATAGTGCTCATACATAATGTCGGCGCTATCACAGGTTGGCCCCGCGATTACTACCTCTTCTAATTCCCCCTGCTTCTCGACATAGATCGGGTACTTGATGCACTCGTCCAGGGTCTCGATCAGGCCGGAAAACTTACCGACGTCAGTGAAGATCCAGCGCTGCAAAGAGGTATGGGATTTGCGCGAGATCAGGACGACCTCGGAAACCAAGATTCCCGAGTTAGAGATCAAAGAACGGCCAGGCTCGAGAATGATCTCGGGGAAGTCGTCACCGAAGTCTTCTTCGATAAAGCGTGTAATCTCATCGGCGTAGACGTCGAGTGTATTGGCCTTATTGATGTAATTGGCAGGGAAGCCGCCGCCGAGGTTCACCATCTTCAGCGTGATATTGTCTTCTTCCTTGAGGCGCTCGAAGATTACCTTAACCTTGCCGATCGCCGCATCCCACGCGCCGATGTCGCGCTGCTGTGAACCAACGTGGAAGGAGACGCCATAGGGTTCCAGGCCGAGGTCGCGGGCCAAGACGAGGATATCCATCGCCATGTCGCTCTGGCAGCCGAATTTACGTGATAGCGGCCAATCGGCCGTGCCGCTTCCCTCTGTGAGGATGCGCACATAAACGCGCGAGCCTGGGGCAGCTTTGGCGATATTGCGGACATCGGCCTCGGAGTCGGTGGCGTACATGCGCACACCCTTCTCGTAGAAGTAACGAATGTCGCGCGCCTTCTTGATGGTGTTGCCATAACTGCAACGCTCTGGCTCAACCCCTAGGGAGAGCAGTTTGTCTAATTCGTAGATGGAGGCCACGTCGAAGTTTGAGCCGCGATCGCGCAGGCAGGTGAGTACTTCGGGCGCTGGGTTCGCTTTAACCGCGTAATACACGCTCGCGTAGGGGAAAAGATCTTTTAGGGTGTCATAAGCGGTCTCGATCGTTGCCATGTCTATGACGACGAACGGCGTTTCCTTGGTATCTGCTAACTCTTTGATACGCTTGAAAGTTTCCGGTGCGTAAAAGTCTTCCACTCGAGTGTTTTCTGTATTCATTGACGGTTTAGTCTCCTCCGCGGCAAAGCCTTAACGGGTGGGTAGTCGATTAGGTGGGCTATTGTAACAAAGACATTCCACAGGTAAATGCGCATTTACATAAACCCTCAATATACTTTTGTGACAGACACAGGATGACGCGAGGGTCTTCCTGACACATCACTATAGTGCGCTGATTTCGTAGACAAAAAGCAAATGTGACTCGAAGCACTCCTAGGCTAAAAAAGCCTGCTAGACTGCGCACTTTTCGAGGCCGACGAGCCGGGCATAGGACCGTTGCGGAACGACGATGGAATTGTTTTTCAAACTGGGATGGTATTTCAAGGCGCAGTGGCGCCGGTACACAGCGGCGATAGTGATGCTGCTGGGCACCGACGTGCTCGAGATGATCGTGCCATGGATTACCGGTCAGCTAATCGATCACGTAGTCGCCAACACATTGAGCCGTGAGCTGTTGCTGCGCTACGTGGGCATCGTCGTGATCATCGGTTTCGTCGTCTATGTCATGCGCTATCTCTGGCGTGTGTTCCTGTTTTACGCCTCATTCCAGTTGGCCGAGACCATGCGGCAACGCCTCTATGCCCATATGACGAAGATGGCGCCACAGTTCTTTGCGCAGCACCGCACAGGGGACCTCATGGCTCGCGCGACCAACGATATCTCCGCCCTCGAGATGACGGCGGGAGAGGGTGTGTTATCGGGAATCGATGGTCTGGTCACGGGTGTCTTAGTGATTGGCATCATGGTGTTTCTTATCGATTGGCAATTGACCCTTGTGGCGCTATTGCCTTTCCCGTTCATGGCCTGGTACTTCGCGATTCTTGGGAAGCGCCTACACGTCAGCTTCAGGGATGCGCAGGAGCGCTTCTCGGACTTGAACGATCGGGTGCAAGAGAGTGTCTCGGGTATTCGCATGGTCCGCGCCTTCGGCCGCGAGCAAGTCGAGGATGAAAACTTCCTGCGCATCGCCGACCGCACGGCAGAGGCCAATATGCGCGTGGCGAAGACCGACTCGCTCTACGACCCAGCCATCTTCCTAACGGTAGGCTCCTCGTTCCTACTGTGTATCAGTATGGGTGCGTGGCAGGTCGAGCAGGAGCGCATCAGCTTGGGTGAGCTGACCAGCTTCACGATGTATCTCGGCTTTCTAGTCTGGCCGATGTTTGCCTATGGTTGGCTGCTCAATATTCTCGAGCGAGGTTCGGCCGCATACGAGCGCATCGGACAGTTGCTCGAGACAGAATCTCCGGTGCAGGACAGTGGAACCGTGACGCAAGTGGCCACTGCCGATGTCCATTTCGACGTCAAGAGTTTCACCCACATCGGCAGTGCGATGCCGGTGCTACATAATATTCGGATCGATGTGGAAGCGGGCCAAACGCTAGGCATCGTTGGTCCCACCGGATCGGGGAAGACTAGTCTGGTCAATTTACTGCTGCGCTATTTCGATCATCCAGATTGCGACCTACGCATCGGCGGTGTGTCGATTCAGGAACTGACTCTGGAGACTCTTCGTGAACAGATCGCAATGGTGCCGCAAGACCCATTTTTGTTCACGGCGACGATAGCCGAGAACATCGCCTTGGGTAAGCCCAATGCTAGTCGAGAGGAGATTCGCGCAGCGGCCGACCTTGCCGCCATCGATCAGGACATCTTGCGCTTCCCGCAGGGCTACGAAACCTTAGTGGGTGAGCGTGGCATTACGCTCTCTGGCGGGCAGAAGCAACGCATTGCGATTGCAAGGGCACTGCTATTGGATGCGCCCATCCTGATTCTCGACGATGCGCTCTCGGCGGTCGATGTGGGGACGGAGCGCCGCATTCTA
The DNA here is from genome assembly GCA_002416505.1 of Gammaproteobacteria bacterium UBA5078. Lineage (GTDB taxonomy): Bacteria > Pseudomonadota > Gammaproteobacteria > Pseudomonadales > Pseudohongiellaceae > UBA5078. Next base: position 235,380 of record DIAM01000021.1, on the reverse strand, counting down.
AAACATCTGCGTGAGGTGCGCGCGCAGCGCACGAGCATCGTGCTCTGTCACCGCCTCTCTGCGGTGGAAGATGCCCAGCAGATCGTCGTGCTCAATCACGGCGAGGTCGTGGAGCGCGGCACTCATGCGCAATTGCTCGCGCATAAGGGGTGGTACGCGCAGATGGTGGATTATCAGAGATTGGAGCGAACCGTTGAATCTGGACGATAAACATTCCGAGGGTGTGGATCTAGCGGCGCTGTGGCGACTGCTGCGCTATGCCTTGGCTTATCCGCGCCTACTCAAGCAGGCGGCGGCTTTTCTCCTGTTGGCGACTATTGGCCAGGTGCTCGGGCCCGTGCTCGTCAAAATATTCCTCGATGATTATGTAACGCAGGGTCACTATCCGCCCTTCGAGCTGGCCGGATTGGCACTGGCCTATGGCGTCTTCTATGGCTTGTCGGCGTGGGGTGGCTACCAGAACGCGATGCGCTTCAACGAGGTGGCCTTCAATGTGGTGCGCACGATCCGCTCGCAGGTGTTCGCGGCGGTGATGCGTAAGCCGCTCGCCTATTTCGACCATCGCCCGACCGGCGCCTTGGTGTCGAGGATCACCAATGACACGGAGGCGATTAAGGAGCTGTTCGTACAGGTGATGTCGACCTTCGTACAGAACGTCACTCTGATCATCGCCGTGTTTATCGCCATGGCCTATCTCGACGTGCGCCTAATGTTGCTATGCAGCATCATCTTGCCGACGGTCATCATCGTGATGTTCTACTATCAGCGCCTGAGCGCGCCGCGCTACCACCTTGCGCGTAGCGTGCTCAGCCGCATCAATGCCAACCTGAGCGAGTCGATACAGGGCATGCGCATCGTGCAGATGCTGAACCAGCAGCAGCGCTTTAATGGCGATTTTGGCCGAGTGAGCCAAGACCTTTTCGATGCGCGCATGAGTAATCTGCGCCTAGACGCGCTCATGCTGCGCCCGCTGCCAGACCTGATTCGCACGCTGACGCTGGCGGGCCTGCTGTTCTATTTCGGGACTCAGTCCTTCGACAGTGCCGTAGAGGTCGGGGTTATTTATGCCTTCATCAACTATCTTTCGCGCATCACGCAACCGGTTGTGGAGATGACGCAACGCCTTAGTCTTCTGCAACAAGCGGTGGTGGCGGGCGAGCGCGTCTTCGGCATCATGGATGAGGCGGGGGAGGCGCAGCTAGCCTCTACTAAGATGATCGGTGCGGGTAGGGTGCAGGTAGAGGGTCTGGGCTTTAGCTATGACGATGAGCACCGGATACTAGAGGGGATCGATTTCTGCGTGGAGCCAGGGCAGTTCTACGCGATAGTGGGCCATACGGGCAGCGGCAAGAGTACGCTAATGAGCCTATTGCTGCGCTTCTATACGCCACAGCAGGGCCGCATCCTAATCGATGGCACGCCGTTAGAGCAGATCGATCAGCATAATCTGCGCGAGCAGATGGGGGTGGTGCTACAGGATCCGTTCATCAGCGCGGGCTCGATGCGCGACAATATCACGCTAGGCCTGCCTATCTCCGATGAGAAGGTGATCGCGGCGGCACGGCAGGCACAACTACACGAGTTCGTGATGAGCCTGCCCGATGGCTATGACACGCTCTTAGGTGAGCGTGGCGGCAATCTATCGACGGGGCAGCGACAGCTACTGTCATTGGCAAGAACGTTAGCGAGGCAGCCGCGTATCCTGATCCTGGACGAGGCGACGGCGAACGTAGATAGCCATACTGAGGCGGTAATCACGAAGGCACTGAACAAGCTGCGTGGCAGCACAACGATCCTGGCAATAGCGCATCGCCTGAGCACCATCACCCACGCGGATCAGATAGTGGTCCTGCATCAGGGGCGAATAGTGCAGCAAGGCTCGCATCAGGCCCTTCTCGAACAAGACGGCCTATACCGCCACATGCACGAGCTGCAGCGACAGAAAGCGCTAGTGGCCGACGCCGTTGTCTATCCGTAATAGTGCTATTTCTCCAATCAACACTCCGCTAGTCGAGCCACGCGCCGGCTAAGGGATTGCTGGAACCGCCAAAAAGCGCACATCCCTGTGCAGGCTCGACGTGCGCCGTCCTGGCGCCCGACGTTCCTGCACTCCCTGAGCCGCCGCGTGGCTCTTAAGTCGTGCTGTCTTGAGGATTTCTCTCTTTGTTTATCACGGAAAAAATGAGCTCAATGCAATACATAGGAATGTGGTGCGATCAATTTTGATCTGACGACAATTCTAGCCGTCCGCGTTAAGCCAGCGCTGAGAAGTCTATGGAGAAACTCAGGCGGGAATAAAAAAAGGGGCGGCGCGAGAGTTATCCTCTCATCGCCGCCCCTTTTGCGCGTTCTATGTTGTTACAGGAGTCTTATTCTGACGACTCTTGGAACTCCACGTTGATCGCTAGCGTGATGTCATCGCCTACGCCGAAGTTGGTGAAGCGATCTACGCCGAAGTCAGAGCGCTTGAACTGCGCGCTCGCGGCGAAGCCTAGCGTGTAGCTTCTGGTTAGGAAGTTACGACCACCGCCGTTGAATACTACGCTCAGTGTTACCGGTGCGGTCACGCCGTGCATAGTCAGATCGCCTATGAACACGTGTGCGCCTTCGCCCTCACCCGCTCCCACGTAGGAAGTAGTGCGGAAGATAGCCTGTGGGAACTGCGCCACGTCGAACCAGTTATCGCCCTTCAGTTCTTCTTCGAACTCAGGCAGATTCACGTCGAGGCTGTCCATATTCACGATCACTTCTAGGCTCGAATTCGCAACGTTCTCGGGATCGAAATCCAGAGACGCCTCGAAATCATCGAAGCCACCGATGAAAGTGGAGAAACCAAGGTGATTGATCTCGAATATCAAGGACGCATGGTCCTTGTCCAAGGTGTAAGCACCACCCCGAAGTTCTGCAACGTCGGTATTGAAATCCGGCGTCAGCAACTTATCGCATGAAACCAATACGGCAGAGGAAACTAGGCCTAGAGCAACCCAGCGGCATTTTGAAAGTAAACTATTTAACATTGAAATACCCTATTCACGATGGTGCTTGCTTATTTACTTCTGATTGGCGTAAACGTCGATTACGACGACTACCTCATTCGGAATTGTTGCCGTGTTTGCCCAGTAGCCCTGGCCAACGCCGTAATCTAGACGCTGCACAGTCACTTCGCTAGTCAAATGAAAACGCGGCTGACCGTCATACATTTCCATTTCCATTGTGAATGGGAACGTCATTGGATGGGTCTGGTCGCGGATGGTCAGCGTTCCTTCGGATGAGAACTGATTCATCGAAGACATGCTGCACTTGACCGCATGGAAGGTCGCAGTAGGGAATTGGTCTACGTCGAACATTTCCAAATCCATCAAGTAGTCCAGAGTTTCCGCGTCGCCCACGCTGATGTCGGCGATTGGAATCGTTACCATGAAATCGCATGATGCCGGATTCGTTGGATCGATATCGAAGGTGGCTGCAACGTTCTTAAACTCGCCTTCGTATGGAGTGCCTTCATAGGAATACTTGAAAATAACGCGGGATTCAGCCGTGTCGATTTCAAAATTGGCGGCCTGCGCCTGTGCGCCGATGACCAGCAGTAGCGGTGCTAAGGCCGCTCGTTTTACTAAAGTTCGCATGGTAATACTTACTCCTAATTTTGAAGTTACGGTAATGTAAAGGCAACCAATTCAGTTGGTTTGCCGCCGCCACTGACGAACATGGCGATGTATTGCTTACCTTCGTGCTCGTATGTAAATGGCTGCCCAGTCTGCGTATTAGGCAGTTCGATGCGGGCAACGATTTCACCAGTCGCTTTATCTTGAGCGTAAAGCTTGCTGCCACCGCCAACGCCTTCGCCTACGAATAGGAGAGTCTTGGTCAGCAATAGGCCTGCACGCGTGGCTACGCCAGTGCGTGGAATATCCACGCCTTGCAGTGCAGGGTTGTTAGTGATCGAGTCTGGCGTGTCCGCGTTAGCAGTCTGCCAAACTAGTTCACCAGCATTCATGTCGATTGCGGTAACGCGGCCGTAAGGAGGCTTCACGATCTCGAGGCCACTGACACGCGGTACACGCACTCCAAAAGCCGCGCTGAAATCCAAGTCGGATTCTTCATCCTTGCCTACAGACAACACCGCTAGCGCAGTTCTCGATGGTACGTAGAGCAGACCGGTCTCTGGATCCAGAGCGCTGCCTTCCCAGTTCGCGCCACCAGTTGCAGAGGGCAGGCTCAATACACCAACGGTGCCATCGGGTGAGCCTTCGGCAAGTGAAGGAGGCGTGTAAAGATTAGTGCTCAAACGGAACGGCTTGATGGCCTCTAAGGCTGCTGCACGTAGCTCTGGCGTGAAGTCGATCAGGTCGTCCTCAGTGAAGCCTTGGCGATCGAATGCCGGTGGCTTGCTAGGGAATGGCTGAGTAGGTGAGTACCATTCGCCGGGCACGTCTCCGGCTGGAACTGGAAGCTCATCTATAGGCCAAACGGGCTCGCCAGTCGCGCGATCGTAGGTGTAGACGAAGTTCTGCTTAGTCACTTGCATTACGACTTTGCGGCCATTGGGCAAGTCTGCGAGGACGGCTGCGGAGGGGTTATCCCAGTCCCAGATGTCGTGGTGAATCAGCTGATGGTGCCAAATTCTCTCGCCAGTCTTGATATCCAAGGCTACAAGGGCGTTCGCGAACAGGTTATCGCCTGGGCGGTCGCCGCCGTAACGGTCGCCGGTAGCAGACTCAACAGGCAGGTAGACATGGCCCAATTCTGGATCGCCAGACATAGGTGCCCACACGCCCGCGTTGCCGGTGAAGTCGATGCCGTCGTCTAGCCAAGTTTCAGAGCCGTACTCACCGCGCTCTGGAATCGTCTTGAAGGTCCACATCAGCTCGCCCGTGCGCGCATCGAAGGCGCGAACATCGCCCTTTACGTTGGTCATAGAGCGAGGACGCATGCCTACTTTGTGAGCTGGGCCTACCACGACCACATCGTTCATGATGAACGGTGGCATGGATGAGCCGATATCGACATCGTCGTAGCCATCGGCATAGGCGTTGCGCAGACCTTCGTAGAGATCAACGCGGCCATTGACGCCGAAGCTCGGGTCGGGGATGCCAGTCTTGGCATCGAGTGCTACGAGGAAGAAGCCAGGGGTGATGGTCATGACACGGGCTTTGTCGCCATCGCGCCAGAATGCTACGCCGCGGCCCGCGCCTTTGCGAGGTGCGTCGTCGTAGCGTGAGCCTTCTTCGGGGCGCCACATCCACAGTAATTGGCCGTTAGTGGCATCTAGTGCCGCAACGTTACGAGTCGCGCCCATCGTGGCGTAGAGGATGCCGTCGATTTCGAGAGGCGTAGAGGTATTATTGAATTCTGGTGACGGGCCGAATTTCTCTGTCGAGAAGCTCCAAGCCTGACGAATAGTGCTTACGTTCGCCGCGTTAATCTGATCGAGCGGGGAATAGCGTTGAGCCGCCATATTGCCGTTATAATCAGGCCAATCGCCTGCATATACATCAGTGCCGGACTGGCTAAGAGCAGCCGGGGCACAGATCAAGACGCCAACGCTTGCAATGAGTGAAGACATCAATCTTTTTCTTGTAATCATCTTTGGATTCTCCCGCTAATATGTCGGTAATTCGTGCACATCCGTCAGTCAAGTGGACGGAGTCAACCGGCAGGATGCTACGCATTTACCACCGCTGGCGCAAGAGTAACCACGTGCCCAAGCCGGGTCAAGCGGGCCTCCCGCGCGTATAAGATAGATGATAGGCGAGGCAAGCTTAACGCCAGCTTTACAGCCTTGTTAAAGTATAATCGTTATTAACTGTTTGATATTTACTATAAATAAGGGATGTTAGCGAGTTCCCTTGGGTCGCCGCTTCCCCACAACGAAAGTATCCCCCAATCGCAATCAACGCTTCATACCAAAATTGTAATAGTTTGTCGCAATTTCAGAATCGCTCAATTTTGCTTCAATTCTGCTCGGTGCTATTTAGAGTTGAGCTTCGTAGCTCGCGCTGGCAGTCGGGTGTGTAGGGTCAGAACACGCCAAACGGCACACATCAATGTGCAGGCTCGACGCCCGTGTCCGACCGCCATGGACGGCGGGAGTGTCGAGAATACAGGAGCAATTTATCGGCCTGGCGGTCGACGGTTCTGACTCTACACACTCGACAGCCACCTCTGCCAAGCTGGGTTACACGAGCAGCAGCGTGAGAAAACAACTTTGTCCGCTACTAAGTTATATAGGCAGAAGCAAAAAAGCCCCAGAGATTCAGGATCGCTGGGGCTTTTTAATGTAAGTACTTGCTTACTTGTTTCTTAGGGCTGCCTGCGCCGCTGCCAAGCGTGCGATGGGCACTCTGGGTGGAGAGCAGCTTACATATTGCAGGCCTAGGCGGTGGCAGAAATCGATCGAATCTGGATCGCCCGCGTGTTCGCCGCAGATGCCCAGCTTCAAGTCCGGGCGCGCCTTGCGTCCATTCTCTACCGCGAACTCCATCAGCTTGCCAACACCCGTCTGGTCTAGGCTCGCGAAGGGGTTCTTGTTATAGATCTCCTTGCGCTGATACTCATCGTAGAATAAGCCCATATCGTCGCGGCTCAAACCCAGTGTCGTCTGCGTAAGATCGTTCGTGCCGAAGCTGAAGAACTGAGCCTCTTCCGCGATCTGCTCCGCGGTGATCGCGGCGCGCGGCACCTCGATCATCGTTCCGACTATGTAGTCGATCTTGATCTGGTTCTTCTCCATCACTTCGGCAGCAACGCGGTGCACGATCGCCAATTGATCGGCCAGCTCCGCCTTGAAGCCAACCAAGGGGATCATGATCTCCGGATTTACCTTCAGCGGTGATTTCTTCGCCGTCATCACCGCTGCCGCCGCTTCGAATACTGCCCGAACCTGCATTTCCGTGATCTCAGGGTAGAGGATGCCTAGGCGACAGCCGCGGCAGCCCAGCATAGGGTTCTCTTCGTGTAGCGCCTTGATGCGCTCGATCACGAACTCCAGCGGCAAGCCAAGCTTGTCCGCTAGCTGGCGACGCACCGCGTCGTCCTGTGGCAGGAACTCGTGCAAGGGCGGATCGAGGAGTCGAATTGTGACCGGTCGGCCAGCCATCGCCTTGAACAAGCCCACGAAATCTTTGCGTTGGAACGGCAGAAGCTTTCTCAGCGCCGCTTTGCGCTGTACCTGATCCACCGCCAGAATCATCTGGCGCATGAAATCGATGCGATCGCCCTCGAAGAACATATGTTCCGTGCGACACAGGCCTATGCCTTCTGCACCGTAGGCTACCGCAGTCTCCGCCATCGCCGGAGTATCGGCGTTGGTGCGAATGCGCAGCTTGCGGTACTTGTCCGACCATTCCATGACGGTTTGGAATAGCTCGTAGGTATAGCTCTTCTCCGGCTTCAGGGTGCCCTCGAGAACGCGTTTTACTTCGGAGTCCGCGCTCTCGATCATGCCTTTATAGATCGCACCGGTAGTGCCATTGATCGAGATGTAGTCGCCCTCGGACAGCGTGACGCCGCCGGCGGTTAGCGTGCGTTTCTCATAATTGATGCTCACGTCGCCTGCGCCGCAGACGCAGACCTTGCCCAACTGCCTTGCGACCAGTGCCGCATGGGAGGACACGCCGCCGCGAGTTGTGAGAATGCCCGAAGAGTAGAGCATGCCCTTGAGGTCGTCCGGCGAGGTCTCGGTGCGGCACAGTACTACTTTATTGCCCTTGCGCGACTCTATCTCTGCCGCTGCGGCAGTGAAGGCGATGCGGCCGGTTGCAGCCCCTGGGCCTGCCGGTAGGCCCTTGCCTATCATCGTGGCTTCTTTCTGCGAGCGCACATCGAAGATTGGCACCAATAGGGTGTCCACGGATTCGGCTGGAATCTTGAGCAGCGCGGTGCGCTGATCCATAAGCTTCTCTTTGACCATCTCAACCGCGATGCGAATCGCCGCTAGGCCGGTGCGCTTCCCGTTGCGTGTCTGCAACATGAAGAGGCGGCCGCCCTCGATAGTGAACTCGAAGTCCTGCATGTCTTTGAAATGGCTCTCCAGCTTCGTGCGCACCTTCTCGAGTGCAGCGAAACTCTTGGGCATTTCCTTCTCCATGACGGAGATAGCCTTAGGGGTGCGCACACCCGCAACGACGTCTTCGCCCTGAGCATTGATCAAATATTCGCCGTAGAAGCGCTTCTCGCCGTTGGCTGGGTCACGAGTAAACGCAACGCCCGTGGCGCAATCATCGCCAGCATTGCCGAACACCATGGCCTGAATGTTAACGGCGGTGCCCCATTCCGCGGGGATACCGTATTGCTGGCGATAGAGAATCGCGCGCTCGTTTCTCCAAGATCCGAACACGGCGCCAGTGGCGCCCCACAATTGCTCGTATACGTCTTGTGGGAAGGCGGTGCCGGTACGCTTGCGAATGAGTTCTTTGTATTGGCCGACTAGGACCTGTAGGTCTGCGGCGCTAAGCTCGCTATCGAGATTCTTGCTCAGAGACTTCTTTAGCGCTTCTAATAATTCATGGAAAGGGTCGTCGGACTCTTCGTCGGCGGCCTGCACGCCCATTACCACATCGCCATACATCTGGATGAAGCGGCGGTAACAGTCCCATGCGAAGCTGGGCTTGCCAGAGATCTTCGCGAGCCCTTCGACGGTGATGTCGTTGAGGCCTAGATTCAGAATCGTATCCATCATGCCGGGCATAGAGTCGCGGGCACCGGAGCGCACGGATACAAGCAAGGGGTTATCCTTGCCGCCGAACTCTTTCTTCATCTGTTTCTCGATGAGTCCTACTGCGGTCTTCACATCCGCCGTCAAGCTCTTGGGGTAGCTCCGATTGTGAGCGTAGACATAGGTGCACACCTCTGTGCTGATGGTGAACCCAGGCGGAACTGGCAAGCCAATGGCCGCCATCTCCGCGAGGTTTGCACCCTTGCCGCCCAATAGCTCGCGCATGGTCGCGTTACCATCGGTCTGTTGACCAAAGTTGTAAACGTACTGAGGGGATTTAGTGGTCTTGACGGACTTTGCCGCTTTTTTAGTGGTAGTTTTTTTAGTGGCGTTCATAGCGGTTTGTTTCATAGTCCCAGGTCTGCTCATGACAAGTGGAGCGGAAGGATAAAACAACTCCTCTTTAAAATCCATAGCGAAGCAGAGTCCACAAGGCTTGTGGACCTTGCATTCGCTAACAAAAACAACAATCTAAAAGGCAATTTTGTTTGTGCAGTGCCTGCTGTATTCTTGCTGTCTCAGTCAAAACGCTTGGAAGTGCCCCGTGTCTTTGCAGAACAAGTCAGTTCCGAGTGGCCCAAATACCCCATGGACAGTATTTTGTGCCGCTATCGATAATTACGGCGATATCGGCGTGTGCTGGCGACTCGCGCGGCAGTTACAGCAAGAATACGGCATCCCTGTGGAGCTTTGGGTAGACGATTGGGCCGCGCTCGCACGCTTCTTTTCCGTGCCAGATCTAGATACGCAAGAGAGTCACACCGTGCAGGGCGTGCACTTTCGTAATTGGCGCTCGCCTTGGGAGGTCAGTGCGCAGTCACTTGAGTGCATTGCCGCCTCGGCGGTCATCATCGAGGCCTTTGGCTGTTCTTTGCCTGCCGTGCTCGTGCGCGCGATGGCCGACAGCGCGGCCCCTGCGCTCTGGCTCAATCTGGAATATCTCAGCGCGGAAGACTGGGTGCGCGATTGCCATGCCTTGCCGTCGCCACAGAGTATTCCCAATGCCGCGGGCACTGCCGTGGCCCTGAGCAAGTACTTCTTCTTCCCTGGATTTGTCGAAGGCACCGGTGGCCTGCTGCGCGAGGCCGACTTACTGGCAAGGCATACCACCTTGCAGTCAGCACTTCCACTGACGCGAAGTGCCTTCTTGGCTCCCTATTCGTTGCCCGGTGAGCTCCTAGGCGACCCGCACTGCCTAATGTTGTCCATGTTCTGTTACGAAGGAGCGCCCGTGCTCGGTCTGCTTGCAGCCCTCGCGGAGGCGAGTGAGAGTAGTCTCTGCCTAGTTCCTGAGAGCCGATGCCTGCTAAGCGTGCAGGCTTTCTTCGAGCTCGTGGAGGCGCCAGAGGTGGGCGCGATCCTTAGGCGCGGGGCGCTCACACTGGTGGTGCTACCCTTCGCGGATCAAGACGAATACGACCGCTTATTGAGTCTGTGCGACTTCAATATCGTGCGGGGCGAGGATTCCTTTGTAAGGGCGCAGTTCGCAGGCAGGCCGATGCTATGGCATCTGTATCCCCAACAAGAGAACGCTCATCTAGCCAAAATGGAGGCTTTCTTCGCTCTATATAGCGGGCAGAGTGAGGCCGAGACCGCATTGCACGGCTTTTGGAGTCGCTGGAATCAAGGTGAAGATTGTCGCGATCTATGGCATCATCTGCGGCCACAACTACCGGCCCTGCAACGACAGGCTCGGAGCTGGCAGCAAAAACTGGCCCAGAGGCCTGATCTAGCCGCTAATCTAGTGCAGTTTTATCGCGAGCGATGCGAGGAAACGGCACGGGAGGCGCCTGTTTAAGGTCAGTAGACCCAAGCCCAAATGAAAGTTTTACAAAACACGAAATCGAGACTTTATCAATGAAAACAGCGCAAGAAATCCGTGCCGGACAGGTCATGATGATCGACGGTTCACCTTGGAAGGTACAGAAGACTGAATTTAACAAATCCGGCCGTAACTCTGCCGTTTGTAAAATGAAGCTGAAGAACCTTCTCAATGGCGTCGCCACCGAGACGGTCTACAAGGCCGACGACAAATTCGAAATGGTCATACTCGAGCAGAAGGAAGTGACCTACTCTTACTTTGCAGATCCAATGTATGTCTTCGTAGATGCCGATTACGAGCAGATCGAGATCGCGAAAGACGACCTCGACAACGTTATCGACTATATCGAAGATGGCATGGAGGACATTTGTGCCGCGGTATTCTACAACGGCAAGGTAATCTCCATCGACCTGCCCAATACCATCGTTCGCGAAATCGAATACACCGAGCCTTCTGCACGCGGAGATACTTCCGGTAAAGTGATGAAGACAGCACGCCTGAAGAGTGGGCATGAGATGAGCGTTTCTGCCTTCTGTGAGATCGGCGACTCTGTCGAACTCGATACCCGCACTGGCGAGTACAAGTCCCGTATCAAGGGCTAGTGCCCGATGCTCGATTTACATAGATCCGGCACGATGCCGTGTGCCGCATGCCGGTTCTATGTAAACGCTAGGCCGCTTAGAAATAATCTTCCTCGCGACACCCAAGGTGTATTGAAAAGCCTCAGAGGGAAGGGTTAAAGTAATCGTTCCGGTGCCACGTCGGTGGTGTCCAATCCTGATGCTAAGGTGATTCATCATGTCCAAAGAGCGCAATGCCAAGAAAGAAGTAAAGAAGAAACCCGCCTTATCTTCGAAAGAGAAAAAAGTCGCTAAGAAGGTAAAGAAAGAAACCCGAGGCGATTGACCCTTATGGGGTCGCTGAGACATTCAGGGGCCCCTAAGTTCGCGGATCCTTGGCTGTGTAAAGATGAAAGACTATCGTGTACTAGTAATCGGACCACGCCGGGGACTCATAGAAGAGCTTCGCGAGCGCCGCATTCCTTTCTCGGTCTGGCAGACGCGGCATTTATTCAATGTCGGCGCAGGGCAGAAGAGCGTGATCGCCCCCTTTTGGAACTCCGCTCAGAAGAATCGCGAGCAGATCCGCAAGTCATTTTCAGGCCAACATTTCACCCACGTTATAGCCGGCACGGAGTCTTCCGTATTACCCGCCGCAGTTGCCCGTCGTCAAGTTGGCGCGCGCCTCTCTAGCACTGCTACGGGCACGCGCTGTCGCGACAAGCTCCACATGAAGCAGCATCTCGCCGGGTTCGGCATTCCCATGACGCGCTTCCTTGCAGACTCTCCAAGCCTAGATCCAAAGCAGGTGTTCGACGCGCTAGGCTCGCCTGTCGTGCGCAAATTTCGTAAGTCCTCCGGAGGCAAAGGGCTGACACTGTTAGAGCGAGAGCAAGATTACGTGCCGGGCGATCGGGAGGGCTGCATCCTAGAGCGCTATATCGACGCACCCGAAGCGAGTGTCGAATCCTTCATCGATAAAGGCGCTATCAAGTTTACTAATATCACGGCCTATCACCGCAAGGGGCATAGCAATTTTGTACCTGCGGTTCTAGAAAAGGCGTTGAGCGAAACGCTACTCGCCATGAACGAGCGAGTGATCTCCGCGCTCGGCATTGCATGGGGAATGACCCATCTAGAGGTCTACCTCACCAAGAATGGGCCCTTGTTCGGTGAGATCGCACTGCGCCCGCCCGGCGGCTATATCATGAACGCGATCACCCATGCTTGGGATTTTAATCCGTGGTCTGCCTTCGTGGCGATGGAGTTGGGGGAGGAGTTTATTTTCCCGGAGCAAGCCAGCCAATTCGCTGCCTCGGAAGTGCTCTACCCAGGCGCCGGTATTGTGAGTGCGGTACGAGGGAAGTCGCGGGTACTCGATGAGCAGGGGGTTCGCGAGTTTCGCCTGAAGGTGAAGGTGGGAGAACAGCTGTCGGCACGCGCGGGCTTGGGGCAAGACATCGGCTATGTGGTACATGCCAGTGCCAGCCCCGCAGAGCGACTTTCCCTACACGAACTCATCGAGCGCGAACTCGTAATCGAATTGGCCGCGCTCGATGGGCCTGGCTAGTCTTTCACAAAAAGTGTGACTAGAGGCACGTCTCCAACTTGGCGGCTCCAGTGTCCATGAATGCTCGGATCGAAAACGGTCTTAGCGGGCAATAGGTCTGCGGAATAGAAATGCTCTCCAGCATGGAAAACACGCACGCTCCCATCTGCCAAGCCAATCTCCATCGCGCCACTCAGAACGAATAGCCATTGCGGTGAGGTGGTGCAGTGCATCTCGCTACGAAAACCGATAGGGCTTTCGCGCAATTGCAACTCCTGTGCGGCGAACTCGCGCGACAAGCGTACTTCGGGGGTGCCTTCGGTTAGGGGGATTTCTTCTTTGCGGAACTTCGCGTGGCCGTCCGCATCGGTGAACAGCACAGTCTTAGTAAATGTATTCATAGGTTCTCCGTCAGAACAACCGGCGGGCGCGCGGCCCGCCGAACACTAACTGACACAACTTAAAGGCGCGGACCGTTTACATCGCGCGCCGCGCTTCGTTGATCACTAACTCCACAGGCACCGAGCCCATATTCTTTATCTGATAGGCGCCGTTTGGCTCACGCCATGCCCAGTCCCCGTTCGCTTTGAGTTCGGCAGTAATGCCGTCGGTGCGGGTGACATGGGTCATGCCTTCGGAGACCTGCACTACCACACTTGGGTTGAGGTGGGTCTGTGGTGCAGAGGTCTCGCCTGGGGCGAGCGTGATGCGGTAAGAGCGGAAATATAGGTTCTCGAGCTCGGGCTCGCCTTGCAGGCCCGAGGGGCGGTCGGCGGTGAGAGAGCCCATCGCGGGACCGTAGTTGGTCAGGGCGATAATGCGGAATAGGCCAGGGCCTTGGTTTGCGACCTGGTGGGTATAATTTTTCTGCACATAATCGGTAGTGCTGGAGATTCGACCCTCGGAAGGACCGGTGCCGGAGCTAATGAACGTGTACATGATCGCCGCGTCATGGGTATGGAACAGCGTCATATCGCCCGGGTTGATCTGCACATCGAGAAGGCGAATATCGCCGTCTTTGTGCATGGTGCGATGACGGGGCTCTTGCAGGATCGGGACAACGCGATCGTTTGGACCGGGTGTTTCCGCAGCCTCGGCCGCGAAGCTAGCAGGGCTGCTTGAGAGGGAGAGCATCAGGCCGCAAACGGCGAGACTAGATGGGGTCAAAATTGTTCGTATACGCATTGGGATATCCCTTATTGTTATTAGGGTAAACGGTTTTTGCGGGGCCTTGCAGTGTAGAGAAAGCGCGTCGCATAGCCCAAGATTAAACAGCCTGAGCACACGACGCAATCATCGATTGCATAATTACGCAGATTCTTAGCGGTGGCGTATAAACCAGGTGCGATGAATCTTGGGATTGCGGGCAAAATCCTTGTCAATACTGGCCGGCGAGCAGTCCTGAACGAGGAAGCTCTCGTTGAGTTCCTCGTCGAGTATGAAACGGCGATGATTATTGGAGAATATTAAGAGGCCGTTCGGTGCCAAGACGCGCATGCAGTGGCCGATCAGCTCCTGATGGTCGCGCTGAATATCCAGCACGTTCTCGGTACTCTTGGAGTTGGAGAAGGTTGGCGGGTCTAGGAAAATTAGATCGTACTCTTGCTGTGCTTCCTGCAGAAAGCTCAGGCAGTCGGACTGCACTAAGGCATGCTCGCGCAGATCGATATTGTTGAGCTCGAAGTTGCGCTGCGCCCACTGCAAGTAGGTGCGCGATAGGTCCACACTCGTGGTAGATAGCGCGCCGCCCAAGGCGGCATGGACGCTCGCTGTGGCCGTGTAGCAATACAGGTTGAGGAAATGGCAGTTGCGACTATGTTCGTAGATCCATTGGCGGATAGGGCGGTGGTCTAGGAACAGTCCAGTGTCGAGATAGCGCTCCAAGTTCACGATGAAGCGAGCCTCGCCTTCGTGAACCACGAAGTCTTCGCCCTCATTGCGAGTGGGCCGATACTGCTCACTACCCTTTTGTTTCTCGCGCACCTTCAGGCTGATCTGCTGCGGGGGGATCTGTAGGCTATCCTGCATTACCACGCACAGTGCTTGATAGGCCTGGCGACGCCGCTGCGCGGCGTCCTCCTCGCTGATCGTGGCGGGGGCCTTGTATTCCTGCATATGGATATGAGTGCCATAGCAGTCGATCGCGAAGGAGTATTCGGGCATGTCGGCGTCATAGAGTCGGTAGCATTCGTGTCCCTGCGTGCGCGCCCACTTGCCAAGGCTGCGCAGATTCTTGCGAAGCCTATTGGCGAACATCTGTGCGCCGTTATCTAGCTCGAATTGCACAGCGGCAACACTCGCTCCTTGCTCCGCATTGGGCGGTGCCTCGACACCCTGGCGCTTCGTGTAGATGCTGTCCTCGTTGACGCGCATGAGCAGCAGTTTGGCGGGTAGGGCGCCATTGAACAGTGCGTACTGCTTGTGGCTATGAATGCCTAGCAGCTTGCCCCACTCGGGTTTGGCGGTGAAGATGGCCGCGGTAGCCCCCATGGCATTGTCGCGTAGCCATGCCCCGAGCTCGGCGTAGAGGAGTTCGACCTCGGTCTGCTCCCCTAGGCGCTCGGCATAGGGTGGGTTGCAGATCACCAGGCTAGGTGCCTCGCTCAAGTGCGTCTGCGCCAGGCCTCCCTCGGTCAATCGCACGAAGGCTTCAACGCCTGCACGCTGCGCATTGCGGCGCGCTCTTTCGATAGCGCGGGGGTCCAAGTCGCTGCCCATGGCCATGCCTTGCCAGTCTCGCGCCGCGATTTTACGCGCCTCGGCCTCCTGTCGCACTTCTTGCCATAGGTCCGCTCGATGGTGAGGCCAGCGCGTCAGCCCGCTGTCGCGGACGAGGCCGGGGGCGATGTCGAGCGCCATCAACACGCCTTCGATGAGGAGGGTGCCGGAGCCGCACATGGGGTCATAGAGCAGTGGTTTTGGGTGCTCGCGTTGTGGCCAACCCGCGCGCATGAGCAGCGCCGCGGCGAGGGTTTCTTTCAGTGGTGCCTCGCCCTGCTCTAGGCGATAGTGACGGCGATGGAGGCTCACGCCGGCTAAGTCGATACCAAGGCTCAAGCGGTCCTTCTTGATCACTGCATGGATGAGCAAGTCCGGTGCGTCCCGAGACACATTGGGTCGCTCAAGGCCCTTGTTGCGAAACTGATCGACAATCGCATCTTTAATGCGCTGGGCGATGAATTGGGTGTGGATCAGCTGCTCTGTGCCGCCCGCGGCGCTGACCAATAGCGTGTGACCTGAGAGCAAGTGCTCGCTCCAGTCCACGACGCTGGCGCTGTCATACAGGTCATCTGCGTCGAGCACCGGGCCCTCGGCCAGTAGCAGGATTACGCGGTTACACAGGCGTGAGAACATGATCAAACGGTAGGCGATGCGCAGATCGGCGCTGCAATAGACCCCCGCAACGCTCTGGCGCACTTGCTGGGCTCCGCAGTCGCGCAGTTCGTTCTCGAGAAGGCCTTCCAGCCCCTTGGAGCAGGTGACGAATAAAGATAGGGCGCTAGCTTGTTGCGCGTTGTCTTGGGGTGAGCTCATGGAGTTAGATCTGCAAATATTGCATGAGGGCGGCAAGGGTTGCCGAGCCGCCGAAAATATAGATAGCGCAGATTATACCCTCTCCGATGGACACTCCCATCAAAGTTTTCCAAACGCTGATGCGCAGGACGCTGCAAATGCACACAATCATGTCGGTAGGAATGAACGGCGCGAAGCCCCATAGGCTGATGACGGGGAGTTCGCGCTTGCGCAATAGCGTGATTAGCCGTTCGACTTGTTCCGGGTAGTGAGTAAAGAAGAAATTGTCGAAGCGCATCGATCTGGTCATGTAATAGAGCACGGCAGAGGAGCTGTACACCGCCATCTGGTTGACGAGGAACAAGGGCAGCGGCGGAAACACCAAGATGCCTGCTAGCACTAGGGGCGTGGAGGGTATTAGCGTGACGCCACGAACAGTGCTGATGACAAAATAAACCACTAGGCCGCTGAAGAGGTTGTCCGAGAAGAAGCTGCGGATATTGGCGGGCTCGAATAGATCGGGCCGCATCGTATAGAAGCCGAGGCAGGTGGCGATCAGGCCCAGCCAGAGGTAGAGGCCAAAGGAGCCTACGGTTTCAAATTTGTCTTTTCTCACAGTCTTAAGATCATTTTGTCATGCTATAGACGAATGCGGGCAAGATATTCAAGGGCACGAAATCGATGTGGTCCATCTCTTTGCCAAACACCGCCTCGATATCGCCTTTGTTGCTTCTGAAGTATTGATATTGAAGATAGATACCCCCGTCGCTTAGGGCGAACTTAAAGCCTTCGATGAGGCGATAGAGGAAGGCGTTCTGGTCATTCATGCGCGAGAAATTCTTCAGGGGCAGCGACGAGACGATCACGTCGTAGTGTTCTGGCCTCGTCAACAGTTCAGTGACGCAACCATTGAAAAGCTGCACTTTCTTCAGCGGATTGGCGAGCATCATGCGCTCGATCCAGGGATTATATTCGCTCTTGATCTCGGAGACATCGAGAGTGGAATCGATGGACATGCGGCGGATTATTTCGCGCGTGAAGGGGCCTTTGCCGCTGCCGATTTCGAGGATGCGCAAGGGCTTAGTGAAGTCGATCTTGCCAACCATGGAGTTGACCAAGAAGCCAGAGCTGCCTATCAAAAGGCCGTCTTCACTAATGTTGCGTTTGATTTTCTTGTAGAAATTTATGGCCACAAAATACTCAGCTCTGATCTCATAACGCGGCCACGAAAAGCGCCTCGTCAAGAGCCGCTACACTAGCACAGAAAGGCATATGGAACACCGCAAGGAGCGAATAAAGTTATGCGGACGGCGCCTCGACACTGCAATTTGACCGGCCTAAGTCGGCGTTGCTGACAGATTGTTGTCAAAAACCAAGAATAGCTTGGGGTATATTGGCGAGAAAGTGAGAGATTTAACAATCGAAACAGTGGGTTGGAAGCGTTACGGCGAGAGTAAAAAAAACTTTTTTTTGTGGGGGATTTTTCTATATTATGCCGAGGAGCGGCAAAACTGCTGACCCCGCGTGGGTCGATAGCCGGTCAGCCTACGCGAATTTAAGTTCTATCGGGAAACATTATGCTGCTTGCAATCGTCATTTTTTACCTCGTTATTTCGATAGCCATCGGTCTTTTTGCCGCTCGCAAGGTGCATTCGGCCAGCGACTATATTACCGCGGGGCGCAGTCTGCCAATGCCTATGGTGATGGCCATGGTCTTCGCCACTTGGTTTGGTGCCGAAACCGTATTAGGCATCTCGGCGACCTTCCTCGACGAGGGTTTTCGTGGCTTGATCTCAGACCCCCTAGGTGCGGCGATCTGCCTGGTGCTCTTCGGTCTAGTGTTTGCACTGCCTCTGTATCGTCTAAAGCTCATGACCTTAGGCGATTTTTTCCATATTCGTTACAACAAGAATACCGAGTTGGTGCTCTCCGCGTGCATCGTCCTGTCCTACCTCGGCTGGGTGTCGGCACAGGTTACGGCGCTGGGCTTGGTCTTTAATGTGTTGTCCGAAGGCAGCGTTTCTATGACCCAAGGCATGCTCATCGGCGCGGCAGTGGTGCTCGCCTATACACTGTTCGGCGGCATGTGGTCGGTCGCGGTGACCACCTGCGTGCAGATGGTCATCATCGTGATCGGGCTCGTTCTCGTGACCAGCACGGCAAGCGATATGGCGGGAGGAATGTCCTCAGTTTTGAGTAAAGCCGCTGCGGAGGGTAAGTTTGAATGGCTGCCCGCCATGGATTTGGTAGATATGCTCAGCTGGATGGCGGCGCTGTTCACTATGGCGCTAGGGTCCATTCCACAACAAGATGTGTTTCAGCGTGTGAACACCTCCAAGAGCGAGAGCGTGGCGGTATGGGCCACTACCTTCGGCGGTATCGCCTATTTCGTGTTCGCCGCGGTGCCGCTCTATCTCGCCTATAGTGCCAGTATGATCGATCCGACTCAGACCGAATTGCTGATGCAGCAAGACTCCCAGTTGGTGCTGCCGACTTTCGTGCTAACGCACATGCCTTTCTGGTTGCAGGCGGTGTTCTTCGGCGCCCTGTTATCCGTCATTATGAGCACCGCTTCCAGCACCCTACTGGCGCCGTCTGTGACGTTCACGGAGAACGTGTTGAAGAATTTCCGGCCCAATATGAGTGACGCAGAACTCCTGAAGGCTACCCGAGTGACCGTGTTCTTCTTCACGCTCTTGGTGGTGGCCAATGCCACTCTGTCCAGTGAGAGTATCCATGGCATGGTTGAGAACGCCTATAGGATTACGCTCGCCGGTGTATTTGTACCCCTGACGGCGGGCCTATTCTGGTCAAGAGCGAGTAATCTGGGTGCGGCCCTCTCCATGTCTCTTGGCCTAGGCAGTTGGCTGGTGCTCGAGGTCTTCTTCCCAGATATTCCATTCGAGCCCCAGTTGCTCGGCCTATTGCTGAGCTTCATCGGCATGGTGGCGGGCTCCATTATTTCCCCAAACCCGCATTCTGCTAATCGTCACGGTCTCGCGCAAGTCGGCCCGGCGTGAGCCTGTCGCAACTCTTTTCAACCGCGCCTAGGTGCGAGCCACTAAAGGGGCCGCTATGCTGAGTTACCGTCACAGTTTCCATGCTGGCAATCACGCCGATGTCTTGAAACATCTCGTCCTACTTGGGGTGCTTAAAAAGCTGTGTGCCAAAGACAAGGCGTTCAGCTATCTCGACTCCCATAGCGGCGCCGGCATGTATGACCTGCTTAGCAGCAACGCCCTGGTCAATGCCGAACACGAAAGTGGCATTAGCCGCCTATGGCAGCAGGATCTCAAGCATCCACTGCTACAGGACTATCTTGCCTGTGTGAACTCTTTCAATGAGGACGGTCGCCTGCGCTTTTATCCTGGTTCGCCAGCCTTTGCGCTATGGCTGGCTCGCCCTCAGGACCGACTGCAGCTGCTCGATCTGCAGCCCGAGGAGTTGGGGGTTTTGCAGTACTATTTGGGACGCGACGAGCGAGTAAGCATTCACCAGCGTGACGCCTTCGAGGGCTTACTGGCCTTGACGCCTCCGGAGCCACGCAGAGGTCTGGCCCTGATCGACCCGTCCTTCGAGCAGAAGGAAGATTACCAGCGTGTCGTCACTACCGCGCAGAAGGTGTTACGGCGCTGGCCGGTGGGGATCATGGCGATCTGGTACCCCATCCTCGCCGCGGAAAGAGACCGCAGTCCGTGGCTGAAAGGGGCGCTGCAGCGTGCGAAACTAAACGCCGTGACGAGCATCGAGCTGCGGGTAGCCGAGCAAGCTCAGGAGTTTGGCATGCATGGCTCGGGTATTTTGCTCATTAACACTCCTTGGCAATTCCCTGGCCTCATGCAGGAGGTGCTCGAAGAGGTCGTGCCCCTGCTAGGCGACAAGGCCTCTTTCGAAATCGAGACCCTCACCGAGGCCGAGTAAAGTAGGGTTAGAGCTACTACAAATCTTTGTTGGACTTGCTAAATTCACTGCGCTAGTCTTGTTTGGGGGAAAGGCTCGAGCCGCACAGGATGATGCGGCGGGAATCGAAAATAATAAATACAGATTCAGTCCTATTTTGCTTTGTCTGGCCCTGTCTGTGTTTTCGTCTCCTATGCGCTTAGGCGCCCTGCCAAATGATTGCCATTGACCGTTCGCTTTAACATCGAGGCGGCCGAATGGTCGATTTGTGTTCGCTTTGCAAATCGTTGGTTCGCAGTTTATTCATTTGCTCAGAGAGGAAAAAACAATGAGAAAAGAGCATGAGGTGTCGGGAATCTCCCGGCCGTCGACGCGCAGTCGTTGGCGTTCATTTAGTCGGGTATTGACCAAGGCATTGCCTCTGGGGCTTCTAGTGTCAGTCACTAGCACCGCCTTTGCCCAAGACGAGGTCGAGTGGACCCATCTTGGTGGCGATCCTGAACATACTCGCTACACTCCCGCGAATAATATTACTCCCTCTAACATCGGCGAACTCAAAGAGGCGTGGGTGTGGGATGGTGCAAGTTTCGACGCGCAGAGTGGCCGCTCTACGCCTAGTTACGTAGAAGGCAAGTTGTTTACAGTGGCTGGCCCACGCCGTCATGTTATCGCCATGGACCCCGTGAGCGGTGAGACGCTTTGGTCCTATCGCGAGCCCAACACCTTTCGCTGGGAATACTCCATGCGTAAAGACTACGGTAAGGGCGTTGCCTATGCGCAAGTCGACGGCAAGGGCGTCATTTACATCATCAGCCCAGCGTTCTTCTTAACGGCGCTGGACGCCGACACGGGCGCTCCGCTAGAGGGCTTCGGTAAGCCGGTACCAATCGATGGCTTCCCGCGCACTGGCGTGGTCGACATGTTGGGCGATCTCGGACACGACTTCGATCCCTACTTCGGCATCCCCAAAGAAGTGGGTTATGTCACCTCTTCCTCTCCACCCATCGTCGTGAACGGTGTCGTGGTGGTGGGTAACTCTGCCGAGCAGGGCTACAACCAATCGCGCATGGAAAACATCCCGGGCGATATCCTCGCTTACGATGCCAAGACCGGCGCCTTCAAGTGGAAATTCAACGTGATTCCTCGTCCGGGCGAATTCGGCCATGACACGTGGGAGAACGATGCTTGGCAGTACACGGGAGACGTTTCGCCTTGGGCGCCGCTCTCGGCTGACCCAGAGTTGGGGCTAGTCTATATTCCCACGAACCCCCCCACGGTAGATTACTACGGTGGTTTCAGTCCCGGTGATAACCTGTTCGGCACAAGCCTCATCGCGATCGATGTCGAAACAGGCGAGCGTCGCTGGCACTTCCAGTTAGTGCACCACGATATCTGGAACTACGATGTGCCGACGGCGCCCGTACTCCTGGATGTGATGCACAATGGTCAGAAGGTGCCCGCGGTGGCGCAAGCTACTAAGCAGACCCTGCTATTCGCCTTCAACCGCGAGACCGGCGAGCCATTGTGGCCGATCGAAGAGCGTCCAGTGCCCGTGTCCCACGTGCCTGGCGAGCATGCATCGCCTACGCAGCCGTTTCCAACCAAGCCCGTGGCCTATGACCTAAATGGTTTGACGGTCAACGACCTGATCGACTTCACGCCCGAGCTTCGCCAGCAGGCGATCGCCGCGCTCGCGGACTGGCAGATTGGCCCGCTGTACAACCCTCCGCTACACCGTGATAACGATCTCGGCAAGCGTGGCGCCTACTGGTGTCCGGGTGGTGGCGGTGGTTCCAATATTACCGGCCCGGCCGCGGGTGATCCCGAGACCGGTATCTTGTTTGTCACGTCTCAGTCAGCCTGTAGTGCGGTGCAATTATTGCCCGGCGAAGAGGCCGACCTGCGCTATATGACGGACAATGGCACGACCACCACGGGTGTGACGCCTGCGCGTTACGCCAATGGTCCTGGCGCTGGCGCACCGCGTCATCCGACGGGACTGCCACTGTGGAAGCCACCGTATAGCCGCATCACTGCGATCGACCTGAACACCGGCGAACATCTGTGGATGATTCCGGTGGGCGAGACTCCCGATCGCATCAGGAATAACCCTGCACTAGCAGGGCTGGACATCGGCAATACCGGCACCGGCGCTATGGCGCCGATGATGGTGACGCCGTCGATGCTGGTCTATGCCTCGGAGACTGGTGATGGCACGCCAACCCTGTTCGCCGTGGATAAATCCACAGGCCAGCAGTTGGCCAAAGTCACAGTTCCTGCGACTAGTCGCTACGGCATGATGAGCTATGTGCACGCGGGTGAGCAGTACATCGTTCTGCAGACCGGTAGCAAGCTAACGGCGATGTCCCTGCATGGCCCCGTTGCTAGTGGGGCGGGTGGGCACTAAATAGGCTGAATGCCTGCCTAAAAGGCATGAGTCACGAAACCCGGGCGTTGCGAAACGGCCGGGTTTTTTTATTGCGAAATTGGATGGGGGCGTCTCAGCCTGTGGACTTGGCGAGAGCCCTGCGTTATGCTCGACGCCTCATTTCAGCGGCGTTCAAGCCTCGAGTTTGTGGCGCTGAAGGGGCCTGGAGACTAGCTGTGCATAGTACGGCAGATCTCAGGCGGCGATACAATAATACTAATCGTCTAGCTGAGTGATGTATCTGCTCAACGAGGAAAAAACAATGAGAAGAAAAATTGTTGAGTCGGGATTTTCCCGGCAGTCAGTGAGCAATCGCTGGCGTTCACTAAGAACGACTTTGACGAGAGCACTGCCGCTAGGCTTATTAGTCGGTGCAGCAACTCCCGCCCTAGCTCAAGATACTATTGAGTGGACCCATCTCGGTGGCGACGCTCATCACACGCGTTACACCCCCGCAAGCAACATCACCCCAGAAAATTTCGGCGAGCTCCAAGAGGCTTGGGTTTGGAATGGCGCGAGCTTCGATGCTCAAAGTGGCCGCTCTACGCCTAGCTATGTCAATGGCAAGCTCTACACCGTAGCAGGACCACGTCGCCATGTGATCGCGATGGATCCAGAGACGGGTGAGACGCTGTGGTCCTACCGCGAGCCGAACACCTTCCGCTGGGAATACTCGATGCGTAAGGATTACGGTAAGGGCGTTGCGTATGCCGAAGTCGATGGCAAGGGTGTGATCTATATCATCAGCCCGGCCTTCTTCCTGACCGCGCTCGATGCGGACACAGGTGCTCCACTGCCTGGTTTCGGTAAGCCAGTGCCCATCGATGGCTTCGCACAGACTGGTGTCGTCGATATGCTGGCTGACCTTGGTCATCCCTTCGACCCCTACTATGGTATCGACAAAGAAGTTGGCTATCTGACTTCCTCTTCACCACCCATCGTCGTAAACGGTGTAGTAGTGGTCGGCAACTCTGCTGAGCAGGGTTACAACCAATCCCGTGTAGAGAACGTGCCAGGCGACATACTTGCCTACGACGCGAAAACGGGCGATTTCAAGTGGAAATTCAACGTGATCCCTCGTCCAGGCGAGTTCGGTCACGACACTTGGGAAAATGATGCATGGCAATACACGGGCGACGTGTCCCCATGGGCGCCACTATCGGCTGACCCAGAATTGGGCCTAGTCTATGTTGCTACTAACCCACCGACGATCGATTACTACGGTGGCTTCAGCCCAGGTGATGGCCTGTTTGGCACGAGCTTGATCGCGATCGATGTTGCGACCGGTGAGCGCAAGTGGCACTTCCAGTTAGTGCACCACGATGTGTGGAACTACGACATACCAACTGCGCCTGTGTTGCTCGATGTGCAGCAAAATGGTCGCACTATCAAGGCGGTTGCACAGCCCACAAAGCAGACCCTGCTATTCGCATTTAACCGCGAAACGGGTGAGCCACTGTGGCCAATCGAAGAGCGTCCAGTACCTCAGTCGGTAGTGCCAGGGGAGCAGCTCTCTGCGACTCAGCCATTCCCTACTAAGCCTCTGCCATACGATATGCAGGGTTTGAGTGTCGATACGATGATCGACTTCACTCCTGAGCTGCGTCAGCAGGCGATCGCCACTCTTGCCGATTGGCAGATTGGTCCTTTGTACAATCCACCACTGCACCGCGACAACGATCTCGGTAAGCGTGGCTCATACTGGTGCCCAGGCGATGGCGGTGGTTCTAATATCACTGGCCCGGCTGCGGGTGATCCCGAGACTGGCATCATCTATCTCACGTCACAAAGCGCCTGTAGCGCCAATATCCTGGTACCAGGAGATGAGGCTGACCTGCGTTATATGACGGACAATGGCACGACTACCACTGGAACAACTCCTGCACGCTATGCCAATGGTGCTGGTGGCGGCGCGCCGCGCGCTCCGAGTGGTCTGCCTCTGATGAAGCCTCCCTATAGCCGCATCACCGCGATCGATCTGAACACCGGTGAGCATCTGTGGATGATCCCGATCGGCGAAACGCCAGATCGCATCAAGAACAATCCAGCATTGGCTGGGGTGGATATCGGCAATACCGGCACAGGGGCGCAAGCGCCTATGTTGGTAACGGCAAATATGTTGATCTATGCAGGCGATGTCAGCGATGGCACGCCACACTTGTTCGCGATCGATAAGGCGACGGGCCGTGAGTTAGCCCGTATCCCTGTCTCCGCGGGCAGTCGCTACGGCATGATGAGCTATGTGCATCACGGCGAGCAGTACATCATGCTGCAGACTGGCAGCACGCTGACTGCACTGTCTCTACACGGGCCTAAGGCCGCGGTAGGCGGGCATTGATCTAGCTGTATCCCGCACCTCCTAACCGGAGATGTTAGAAGAGGCCGAATCCGCAAGGGTTCGGCCTTTTTTTTGCTAACTGTTTTAGGAGCTCAGATGTTCTGATTGTAGGGGTGGGCGAGCCCGCTCCCGCGGCCGATGGCCCTATGTAGTCAAATGGCACTAGCGGATGCGGCCCGATGTGTGACAACTCTTAGCAAGCTGTGATTTAGTGAAATTTCTGCCTATGCGCCGAGAAACCTCGCGTTGCGAGGAATCAACTTAGACTGTTTGCCGGTCTTGGCTTGTATGGAAATGCGAGAGAGTCTGCATTCGATATGCGGACTTTTGCAACCTGTAGGGCGCTTGGTCCCTGATGGACTTGATAATTCAGCTAGGGTATTCTTCGTCCTCTTTTATGTTCGGTACTATCCAAAAGTGTTTGCTGAGTCTGCATGATCGGTAATTCTTCATTGCGATTGAGTCGCCCCAGGGGTGACTTGAGTTTTGAATCGCAAGCTGTATAGCTACATCTATTACTCAACGAGGAAATGATAATGACAAAGTTGCGTGTTGAGTCGGGTTTAGCCCGACAGCCAGCTAAGAATAGCTGGCGATCGCTAACAAAGACCTTGGCTCTAGGTCTGCTCTTGACGGCTACTGCCTCTGTGCAAGCCCAAGAAGAAGTCGAGTGGGTACATCTGGGCGGTGACTTCGATCACACTCGCTATTCGCCCGCGGCCAATATTACTGAATCGAATTTCGGCGAATTGCAAGAAGCATGGGTTTGGGATGGCGCGAGCTTTGACGCGCAGAGCGGCCGTGCAACTCCTAGCTTCATCGATGGCCTGCTGTACACCGTTGCCGGCCCTCGTCGTCACGTTGTCGCGATCGACCCCGTGACTGGTGAGACGGTATGGTCTTACCGCGAGCCTAATACTTTCCGTTACGAGTATTCCATGCGCGCCGATTACGGCAAGGGCGTTGCCTACAATGTTGTAGATGGCAAAGGCGTTATCTACATTAGTACTCCAGCGTTCTTCCTTGTCGCACTCGATGCAAAGACAGGCGCACCCCTGGAAGGCTTCGGTAAGAAAGTGCCTGTCGAGGGTTTCCCCGACACTGGCGTGGTCGACATGCTGGCCGATCTTGGTCATGACTACGACCCCTTCTACGGCATCCCTAAAGAGACTGGCTATATTACGACTTCTTCACCACCCATCGTGGTGAATGATGTGATCGTGGTTGGTAACTCTGCGGAGCAGGGTTACAACCAGTCTCGCATCGAGAACGTACCAGGCGACATCCTTGCCTATGACTCTAAGTCCGGCGAGTTCCTCTGGAAATTCAACGTGATCCCACAGCCGGGCGAATTCGGCCACGACACTTGGGAAAACGATGCATGGCAATACACCGGTGACGTGTCTTCATGGGCGCCTATGTCTGCCGATCCAGAACTCGGTCTGGTGTACATTCCTACGAATGGTGCGACTATCGACTTCTACGGCGGCTTCCGCCCAGGTGACAACCTCTTCGGCACTAGCCTCATCGCGCTCGACGTGAAGACTGGTGAGCGTAAGTGGCACTTCCAGATGGTTCACCACGACATCTGGAACTACGACACGCCAACGGCGCCAGTATTGCTAGACGTTATGCACAATGGTCAGAAAACGCCTGTTGTCGCACAAGTGACCAAGCAAGCGTTCACCTATGTATTTAACCGCGAAACTGGTGAGCCGCTGTGGCCTATCGAAGAGCGTCCAGTACCACAGTCGCATATCCCAGGCGAAATGTTGGCTGCGACTCAACCTTTCCCAACTAAGCCCGCGGCATTCGATCGCCAAGGCTTGAGAGACGATAATATTATCGACTTCACTCCGGAGCTGCGTGCTCAGGCGATGGAGATTCTGTCCGAGTGGGAAATAGGTCCTCTGTTTACTCCTCCTCTGCACAGAGATAATGACATGGGCAAGCGCGGCGCGCTGTGGTGCCCAGGTGACGTCGGTGGTGTCAACATCTCCGGCCCGGCAGCGGGTGATCCCGAGACTGGCATCCTGTATGTGACTTCTTTGAGCGGCTGTACGACTCGTCAGCTCGTTCCCGGTGAGGAAGCGGATCTGCGTTACATGACAGATAGCGGCACTAACACCACTGGTACTACAGTTGCACAGTACGCAGTAGGCGCTGGCGGCGGCGGTCCACGTGGTCCGAGTGGTCTGTCACTGTTCAAGCCACCCTATAGCCGTATCACTGCAATCGACCTGAACACTGGCGAGCATCTGTGGATGATCCCTGTCGGTGAGACGCCCGATCGCATCAAGAACAACCCAGCACTAGCAGGGATAGATATCGGCAACACTGGTACTGGCGCGCACGCTCCAATGACAGTGACTAAGAACATGTTGATCTATGCATCGCAGGCTAGCGATGGCACGCCAACGCTGTTCGCGGTTGATAAGGCGACTGGTCGTCAAATCGGCAAGGTACAAGTACCAGCGAACAGCCGTTACGGCATGATGACGTATGTCCACAAGGGCGAGCAGTACATCATCCTGCAAACCGGTAGCACGCTGACGGCAATGAATCTGCACGGTCCTGTTAGCTCAGGAGCGGGCGGTCACTAAGCTGGCAGCAAGCTAAACAAAAGGCCCGATTGCTTGACGCAATCGGGCCTTTTTTATTTCTGGGCAGTGTAGACTGGGTCAAACGGTGCAATGTTTTCTAGGAGAAGTGATGAGCATTCCAAGAATTGCGATCAATGGTTTTGGGCGGATAGGGCGCACTGTAATGCGCATCGCGAAGCTGCGCGGGCACTATAATGTGGTCGCCGTGAATGACCTGTCCAGCGCGGATCAATTGGCCTACGCCTTCCGCTTCGACAGTACGCACGGCGTCTACCCGGGTCAGGTGTCGGTTTCGGGCAATCGCATGGAGATCGACGGCGACCCCTTCGATGTGCTGTGCGAGCGCGATCCGGCGAAACTGCCTTGGAAAGAGCTCGGCGTTGACTATGTGGTCGAGGCCAGTGGCGCCTTTCGCAAGATCGCCGATCTGAATAAGCATCTGGAGGCGGGGGCAAAGCGCGTCATCGTCACGGTGCCTACGAAAGAGCCCTTGGATGCGACTCTGGTAATGGGAGTCAACGATCAGGTGGTGACCTCCGCAACGCGTATCATCAGTAACGCCAGTTGCACTACCAATTGTGCGGCACCACTGGCGAAGGTCCTCCACGATGCCTTCGGTATTCGCTATGGTCTACTGACCACCGTGCATGCGTATACCTCTGACCAACGCTTGATCGATGCGCCTCATGCCGACAAGCGTCGCTCACGCAATGCCGCCACCAATATTGTGCCGACCTCTACGGGGGCCGCGCGCACCATCGGCGTCATTCTGCCCGAACTCAAGGGGCGTTTGGATGGCGTGGCGATGCGCGTGCCAGTGCCCGATGGTAGCCTCGTAGACCTTACGGTAGAGGTGGACATGGATGTGACGGTTGAGCAGGTGAATGCGGCGATGAAGGCCGCCGCCGATGGTCCGTTGCGTGGCATTTTGTCTTACTGCACAGACCCTATAGTCTCGAGTGATATCATCGGCAACTCGCACTCTAGCATCTTCGATGCGGAACTGACTCAGGTCATGCAAAAACGTATGGTCAAAGTCATCGCTTGGTATGACAACGAATGGGGCTATAGCACCCGTGTTGAGAATTTAATCGAACGCCTGGCGCGCATGGATGGCATGTTGCCGCGCTAGGAAAAGGAGAGATACGCCTATGGTCGCTGAACCCGTCCGCAAACGATCCAAGCTCATTCTCTGGTGGCTTGGCGGACTCGTGGCTGTCTACGCTCTGCTCGGTTTTGTGTTCGCCCCCATTATCGCGAAGGGGCAGCTCGCACCCTTCGCCCAGGAACGCCTCGGGCTGACTGCGAGCGTCACAGATATTGGGCTCAATCCCTTCACTTTCACCGTCACGATAAGCGATCTCGACTTTCTGGATGAGAGTGGTCAGAGGGTGCTGGCGCTCGATTCTGCCAGAGTTAATCTACAGGCAATGCAGTTTTTCCGCGGTGCTGTCTCACTGCGTGAACTCACTCTGGATGGCTTGTACATCAATGTGCATCGCTATGCCGATGGCAGCCTGAATTTGGCGCAAGTCGCAGAGAGTTTCGCTGCTAGCGCAGCCCCCATCCCCGTTGATGCGGTGGCAGATGACGAGGCGCCAGCATTGATTTTTGAGATTGCCCAGCTGCGCATAGATGGTGCGAGTGTTGGTATCACCGATGAAGTGCCCGCTATCCCTTTCACTACGCTAGTGGAGTCGATCGACTTTACGCTGCGCGACTTAAGCACGATCCCGCAGGCTGTAGCAGAGCAAGCCTTTACGTTGGCGTTGGGTGAGGGCTCGCAACTGCGCTGGCGCGGCGACCTGTCTATGACGCCCTTTAGCTCCACGGGTGAAATGCAATTATTTGGCCCCATTACCCACATGGCTTATCGCTATTTTCAATCACAAATTCCAGTGGGGCTGATTGGCGGATGGTTCGACGCCTCGCTCAATTATGAATTGGGCCTAGTAGAGCAGGGGGGCTTCAATGTGCAGGTGCACGATCTACAGGCTAGCCTTCGTGATCTCGATATTCTCACCCTAGAGGACAGCACAAGACTAGCGCTTGTGCCGAACATCGCTATCAGTGGTGGCGAGTTGAATCTGTTAGAGCGACGCGTGCAGTTGGCGCGTATTCAATTAGACGATTTCGAGTTTCTGCCCACGCGATTTGCCGATGGCAGTATAAACTTTCTCACTCTCTTGCCTGCCGGCGAGCCTGACGATGAGGTGCTTGACGATGCAGCGCTAGACCTTGAGCAGGGTGAGCCATGGGATATCGAGATCGCCGAGTTAGTGATGGAAGCTTGGCAGATTCACGCACGGGATGAGGTGCCGGAGCTGGGCGTTGACCTCGTGCTTGAGCTTGCTGCGCGCGCCACTAATATTACTAATAGTGCCAATTCGCCCATTAATATAGATTCGGAAATAAGTTTGCAATCCGGAGGCGCTCTGCGCGCCGGAGGAGCATTGACGGTGCTTCCTTCCCTACTGTTCGATGGAGAGTTTGCCTTAGATGGATTCGCTCTGCCGGTGTTGCAACCCTATCTAAAGGATATTGCGAATATTGGCCTAGAGAGCGGCCGGTTCGCACTCTCTGGCACCGTACAGGCGACGGCGCAGCAGAGTGATTTTAGTGGGGCTATGAGCCTGCAAGATCTGGCGATCACCGATCGCATTCAGAATGAAGCCCTGTTCGGCATTAATGCCCTGCAGATCGATTCCGCAACCGTCGCGGTAGGGGAGCGCAACAATATCGAGATCGGCGTGGTGCGCCTGCGTGAGCCCTACGCTCGAGTCGAGATCGAGGCCGATGGCTCGACTAACATCGGCCGCGTAATGGTCGAGAGTGAGCCCCGGGAGGCGCCGCTACAGGCTGCAGACCCAGAGCCTGCGCAGGGCGAAGAGATGATCGCTGTGATGCTCGAGAGTATCGTGATCGAGAATGCCAGTGCCGATTTCAGCGATAGTAGTCTGCCCTTGCCCTTCGCGGTGCATATGGACGCGTTAGGAGGCAGTATCTCGGCGCTCTCGACGCGGTCTCTAGAGCCTGCACGGGTAGACCTAGAGGGGCAGGTCGATGACTACGGTCAGGTCAGTATCAATGGGCGTCTTCGCCCCCTGGACTATGCCTCGCTCACCGAGATCGACATGTTCTTCCGCAATCTTGACATTCCGTCACTGTCACCCTATGTCATCAAGTTCGCTGGGCGCAGGATTGCGCAGGGGGACTTAGATGTGGATCTTTCCTACAGAATCAACGCTGGTCAGCTCAATGGGGCCAACTCGATGGTCATGCGTGACCTAGTGTTGGGCGAGCGCGTGCCTCATCCCGATGCACTCGACCTCCCATTGGGGCTCGCGATAGCGCTTCTCAAGGACCGTAACGGTGTCATCGATCTCGAGGTGCCGGTCACCGGGGAGCTGGACAACCCGCAGTTTAGCTTCGGCAGTGTCATTAGCCGCGCCCTAGGGAACATCATCAGCAATATCGTGAGTTCTCCCTTTCGCTTCTTAGCTAATCTCGTCGGAGGCGAGGGGGACGAGGATATCGGGGTGATCGCGTTCGCGCCAGGGCGCGCGGATCTGACGCCCCCCGAGCGAGAGAAGTTGGCCAAACTGGGCTCGGCACTGTTAGAGCGGCCGCAGTTGCAGCTAGGGCTCACTGGAGTCTACGCCACCGCAGCCGACGGTGGAGCCTTGCGGGAGCGTTTCTTCGATACGCGGCTGGGCGCTGCAATAGCGGCGGCCGCGGCGGAGGCGGGTGCATCCCAGTCTCCCTCTGCGCAGCGCTTGCAGGTGCTGGAGGGGTTCTACTTAGCGGGCGCCCAGGACCCCGCGCAATTGATCGCGGCACAGGCACTCCTAGTCCAAATGCAGGAACAGCATCGACAGGTGGACGCCGCGCAGCTCGACACATTGGCCTATAGCGAGGCGCTGCGTCGCGGCTTAATCGAGCTCGAATCGGTAAGCGAGGCAGACCTCGCCCAGCTCGGGCAGGAGCGTGCCGATGCGATAGAGCAGGCCCTGGCCGTGATCGAGCCACAGCTGGCGCAGAGACTGAGTAAAGAGGGTGCTGCACAGGCGGTTTCGCTAAGCGAGGGACGTATTCCGCTGGCTTTGAGTCTGTCTGCGCAGGGCAATTGAGCGCAGATGCGCATGGGTTTGCAGGGTGGGGCTGTGTTAGGATTGCCGCAGAATTTAAGATAATCACGTTGGCCCCTCGCGCCACCTAGGTTTAGCATGCAGTCCTCGCTCGTACCGGAACGTCCACTAATCATCTCGCCAACGCTCGCCGCCACAATCGGGCTGGAGGAGGCGGTGTTATTGCACGTTCTGACCGAGCTGATGGCGCACCGCCCACTGCGTGAGAAGGATCGCTTGCGCTGGGTGGAACTGTCTCAGCAAGACCTGTGCGACGCCCTGCCTTTCTGGGCTTTCATCGATATCAAACGGGTGCAGAAGAGCCTGCTAGATCTCGGTTTGATTCTGTTAGACCCCAATACGAGCGACGCGCAGACCAATTATTTCGCCGTCAATCAGCCGCGCGAACAGGAGCAGGATTCCCGGGCTCCGGCGCAAGCTAGTGCGGGTCCAAGGGTTAATCCGCAGGCGGCGGCAGAGATGGCCGCGACCGCGCAAGGTGCGAGTTTCATTCCCGCCAACTGGCAACCGAGCAACGATTGGATCAAGCAGTGTAAGCAGCAGAACATACCCGAGGACTTCGTGCAGCAATTGGTGCAAGGCTTCGTAATGTATTGGCGCGACCGCAAGCAAGCGCGCTTCTCCTGGGGCAATGCCTTCTACAAACACGTCCTACGCGAGTGGCGCTCGGAACAGACGCGGCGTGGCCTAAGCGAGTTGGACACCGAGATGTCGGCACAGTGGTGGCCCAGCGACGACGCCTTGAGCATCCTCGAGAATTCGGGCATCAGCAGCACGTTTATAGAGGATGCCATTCCTGAGTTTGTGTTGTATTGGCGCGAACGCGGAGCGAGTAATGGCGCCTGGAACACGCGTTTCATCGAGCACATCCGTCGCCAGTGGGGTAAGTATTCCGCATCGATTCAACACGACACACAGCCTCGCCGTATCGCCGAGGACTGGCAGCCGGCGCCCGAATGTTTCGACATCCTGAGCATGGCCGAGATAGACGAGGAGTTTGCGCGCCAGAAGATCAGCGAGTTCGTCCTGTATTGGCGCGACACTAACCAGGTGCACGCCTCATGGAATACCCGCTATCTGCAGTTCATCAAATATCAATGGGCAAGGCGACTAGAGCAGTCGCGAAACATGAGTCTTATTCATGCAGAAGATAAATCCTTTACTGGCAAAGGCCAGCAAGACCTTGGCGCGGCCTTCCAGAGATTCACGGACAGAAGCTGGGCAGACTGAAAGCGAGCCCAAGGGCGATAGCGGCCCGGACCGAGTCGACGCGATCAATCAATTGTTTGCGGAGTTTGAGATTGCCTATCACAACCAGTATTACAAGGCCTATAGCAGCGAAGAACGCCTAGTGCTGGCTAAGAAGTACTGGCTGAGCTGTCTTGCCAACTACGCACCCGCGCAGATCGTTGCCGCCGCACGCCATGTAGTGAAGACTCACGATTTTTTACCGACCGTTTCGGTCGTGGTGCGCGCCTGCGAAGACGGCGCGAGCGTGTTCGGCCTGCCCTCCCCGCGCGAGGCCTATGTAGAAGCCTGTCGTGCGCCCTCGCCCAAGAGCGCTGCGCAGTGGAGTCATGAGGCGGTCTATTTCGCCGGCAAGGCTACTGGCTGGTTCTTCTTGGCCTCGGAGCCAGAGGACAAAGTGTATCCGCTGTTCCAATACTATTACCACGCGCTATGCCAGCGCGTAATGCGTGGCGAGGAGCTCGTGACTCCCCAGCCGCCCGCCCTCAGCCAACACATTGCTAAACCGCTCTCGGCGCAAGAGAATCAAGAGCGCATGAAGAAAATGCGTGCAGAGCTTGGCATCTAGGCGCGACTCTATTCTCCCGGCTCAGGGACTTCCCCCCTGTGCACATCTTGGGCTTGAGTGATCGTTTTAGCCCATTTTCGATCCTCTTTCTCGGCCTCCAAACCCTCTCCCTGCGTGCCCCTGTCGGGGTTGAATTTCAGTACCGCAAAGAGCGCGAAGTGATCCGAGCCGATCGGCGCAAGGCGTTCGATCTGCCGTAAACAGAAATGCTGTGTATGGAATAAATGGTCTAATGGCCAGCGCAGGAAGGGCAGTTGAGCATGGTAGGTATTGAACATGCCGCGACCCACGCGGGGATCGAGTAGCCCGCTAATCTTACGGAATAGGCGTGTGGTCGCAGACCAGGCCACGTCGTTCAAGTCGCCGGTCACGATCACCGGCTGATCGCTCTTCGCCACGCTGCGCGCCACCACTATCAGCTCCGCATCGCGCTGCGCAGACTCCTCGTTCTCGGTGGGGCTGGGGGGTGCTGGGTGCAGGAAATGCATGCGCACCTTGTCTCCGCAGCGCAGCTCAACACAGGCATGCATAGAGGGCACATCCTCCTCCACGAGATAAGAGATATCACTATCGGTCAGCGGAAGACGGGAGTAGACGTGCATGCCGTAGAGATTATCCAGGGGACACTTGATGGCATAGGGCATGGTCGGGCTCAGCACGTCCAAGCGCTCCTGCCACCACTGATCGGATTCGAGCGTCACCAGTATGTCGGGTCGGCGGGTCTGCACCAGTGAGATCAGGGCATCGGCATTGCGGTTCGTGGTCAGCACGTTCGCGGTCAAGATGCTGATCTCATGCCTATAGTCTTGGCTTGCGGCCGACT
>DIAM01000021.1:199022-201068 GCA_002416505.1 Gammaproteobacteria bacterium UBA5078 | reverse complement strand
GTCTTGGCTTGCGGCCGACTTGACCTCTGGGCGCCAGAGCCTCGTGTAGGGCGCAATCCACCACGACTGCCAGGCGAGGCTAGCGAGTGTCGGCACTATAAGCAGCCAGCTGCTACCCTGGCTCAGGTCCAGCAAGCTCAATTGAAAGAGCAGGAGTACGAGGGCGATGAAGGCGAATTGCAGGCGGGGAAAATCCAGCCCACGCACTAGCCAGTGGGAGTGGCGCGACATGGGCAGCAAGGTGACCACGACGATGAAGGCCGTAGCGATGGCTAGGGCGATCATCATGCGTGCCGCGTCGAGGGGCTATTGGGAAGCATGGTAAGGGCTCTCGTATCCGGAGTAGCGCACGCCAGAGAGCAGCGCCATCTCTCGATGCCAGGTGGCGAGATCGTGCTTATTGAATTTAACTAGGCTGTCGTGGCCGCAGGCGCGCGCCATCACCTGCATCAACTCGACCGATGCGCTGAAGAAGTTATGCAGTTGCCGGGCGGATTTCTCGATGTTGAGTCTCTGCCGTAGATCTGCTTTCTGCGTGGCAATCCCGGCCGGGCAGTTATTGGTGTTGCAAATTCGTGCCGCGACGCAGCCGATGGCCTGCATGGCGCTATTGGAGATCGCGACGCCATCGGCGCCCAGGGCTAAGGCTTTGACAAAGTCGATGGGCACACGCAGCCCGCCGGTGATAATGAGTGTGACGCGGCCGCTAGCACCCTGAGCATCGAGATAGCGTCGTGCCCTAGCCAGCGCGGGTATGGTGGGCACGCTGATGTGATCGCGAAACATGGCAGGGGCCGCCCCTGTCGCCCCGCCTCGCCCGTCCAGAATGATGTAGTCGGCACTGGCATCGAGCGCAAACTGAATGTCTCTCTCGATGTGGTTGGCACTCAATTTAAAACCAATGGGAATGCCACCGCTAATCTCGCGCACGCGGTCGGCAAAGCGCTTGAAGTCTTGTGGCGTATGCAGATCCTTGAATGTCGGTGGGGATATCGCGGGCTCTCCTTCGGGAATATTGCGCACCTGGGATATCTTGCCGACATTCTTGCTGCCGGGAAGATGACCGCCGGTGCCAGTCTTTGCGCCTTGGCCGCCCTTGAAATGGAAGGCTTGGACGCGACTCAATAATTCTTCCCTATATCCAAACTGAGCGCTGGCTAGCTCGTAAAAATAGCGCGAGTTCGCCGCCTGTTCCTCTGGCAGCATGCCACCCTCGCCAGAACAAATGCCGGTGCCCGCGAGTTGGGCCCCGGTCGCGAGGGAGATTTTGGCCTCTTCCGAGAGCGCGCCGAAACTCATGTCGGAAACGAATAAGGGAATATTCAGCAGCAGCGGTTTCTTAGCCTCTGGACCGATAATGAGCTCGGTCGCGACGGGCTTATCTTCGAACAGGGGCTTGGTGGCCAGCTGCGCTGTCATGATCTGCAAGTCGTCCCAATGTGGAAGTGTGTGACGCGGCACCCCCATGGCGGTCATGGGTCCGTGATGGCCGAGCTTAGACAGACCCTCGCGAGCGAGCTGATGGATGAAGGCTACGGTGGGCTCCTCTTCGGTAGCCTGAGCTATGGGGGCGTCAGTATTTTTGGCAATGACGCCAGGGCCTTCCGTGCCGATCTGCTCGGCACTGAACTGCTTGTGTGTGCCGTCACAGAAGGGAGCCGTGCCCGTGTGCTTGCACTGGCATAGATAGGCATCGCCCGACTCCTCCGCGTTAAAGCGAAGAGGTGTAAACGAGGTGTCACGATGGGAGCCATCGCAGAAGGGCTGTTTCTTAGAGCGACCGCAGCGGCAAAAGTAATACTCCTGCCCCTTCTCCAGCGAGACTTGCGCGGGATGATTGTTGGCTATAATCGGATTGCTCATGTTAACTCGTCCCTTGCTAGGCCAATTTCTTGTATTTCATCCGTGTTGGCTGGGCTTGATCACCCAGGCGCTTCTTGCGGTCCACTTCGTAGTCGCTGTAATTGCCCTCATGCCAGATCACCTGACTATTGCCCTCGAAGGCGAGGATATGGGTGCACAGGCGGTCGAGGAACCAGCGATCGT
>DIAM01000021.1:197987-198868 GCA_002416505.1 Gammaproteobacteria bacterium UBA5078 | reverse complement strand
CGGTCGAGGAACCAGCGATCGTGCGACACTACGATGACATTGCCGGGGAAATTTAACAGCCCCTCTTCGAGTGCGCGCAGGGTTTCCACGTCTAGGTCGTTGGTGGGTTCGTCGAGTAATAAGACATTGGCACCGCGTTTGAGCAACTTAGCCAGATGGAGTCGATTGCGTTCACCGCCGGAGAGGTCTTTGACGAACTTTTGTTGATCGCTGCCCCTGAAGTTGAAGCGGCTTGCATAGGAGCGCGACTGCACCTCGTAGCGGCCAATCTGCAGAACCTCCTGCCCGCCCGAGATCTCCTCCCATACCGTCACCTTGTCATCCAGCGAGTCACGGCTTTGATCGACATAGGCTAGCTCCACGGTGTCGCCGAGAGTAATGCTGCCGCTATCGGGCTGTTCCTGGCCGACCAGCATGCGCAGGAAGGTGGTCTTACCCGCGCCGTTGCCGCCGATGATGCCGACGATGCTGCCCTTGGGAATGCTGAAGCTAAGATTGTCGATGAGGGTGCGATCGCCGAAGCCCTTACAGAGGTTCTCGACCTCGATTACCTTGTCGCCAAGTCGCGGGCCAGGCGGTATATACAGCTCGCTGGTCTCGTTGCGCTTCTGAAAATCCTGCGAATTAAGCTCTTCGAAGCGCGCCATGCGCGCCTTGCTCTTAGCTTGGCGGCCCTTGGGGTTAGCGCGCACCCACTCCAACTCGGACTTGATGGTGCGCTCGCGCGCGGCCTCCTGCTTGGACTCGGTCGCGAGGCGCTGCTCCTTGGTCTCGAGCCAGTTAGTGTAATTGCCCTCATAGGGGATGCCGTGGCCACGGTCGAGTTCGAGTATCCAGCCGGCAGCATTGTCGAGGAAGTAGCGGTCGTGGGTGATCGCGAC
>DIAM01000021.1:167776-197801 GCA_002416505.1 Gammaproteobacteria bacterium UBA5078 | reverse complement strand
ATCGAGGTGGTTGGTGGGCTCGTCGAGAAGCAGCATGTCGGGCTTGGAAAGCAGCAGGCGGCACAGCGCGACGCGGCGTTTCTCCCCGCCGGACAGTGTGCTCACATCGGCATCCCAGGGCGGCAGGCGCAGGGCGTCGGCGGCGATATCCAGCTTGCGCTCGACGTCCCAGCCCTCTGCCGCATCGATGGCGTTCTGCAGCTCGCCCTGTTGCTCGAGTAGGTCGTTCATCTCCTCGTCGCTCATGGGTTCGGCGAAGCGATCGCTGATCGCATTGAACCTCTCCACTAGCGCGACGATCTCCCCGATGCCCTCCTCGACATTGCCACGCACGTCCTTGTCTAGATTCAGGGCCGGTTCCTGCGGCAAATAACCGATATTGATACCAGTCTGCGCACGCGCCTCGCCGTGATGTTCCGTATCGATTCCCGCCATGATGCGCAGCAGCGAAGACTTGCCCGAACCGTTGAGGCCGAGCACGCCGATCTTGGCGCCGGGGAAGAAGGATAGGGAGATGTCTTTGAGTATCTCGCGCTTAGGCGGGACGATCTTGCCGACTTGGTGCATGGTGTAAACGAACTGTGCCATAGGGGATAAATCCTGATATTGACGCTGTTGCTTGGGGGCCGCTGTGGGCCTGATCTAGGGGAACATTATGGCATAAATTTGAGGCGGAATTGCGCGCTCTTAGGAGCGCCTGTCCTCGTCAGGGGAGCTGCCTGACTCGTCCTCAGATCTGTAGCAATCTAAGCCCATCGCCTGCGGGGCAGGCGATTTCTTCTTATTTTGACAACATGCGGTCAATTCATGGTAAGGATGCAAAAATATCAGGCCGAAAAGGCGGAATTAGCGAACTTATAGGATGCTCAGCCTAGGGTCATGCTGTAAAATGGCGCTCCACTGAAACTTAGCCAGACTATGGGGAACTGAATGTTTAGTCGTGACATGAAAATTGCGGGATTTGATCCTGAACTCGACGCCGCTATCAATGCCGAGCGCGTGCGACAGGAAGAGCATATCGAACTGATTGCTTCTGAGAACTACACCAGTCCTCGTGTCATGGAAGCCCAGGGCACCGTGCTCACCAATAAGTATGCGGAAGGCTATCCCGGCAAGCGCTACTACGGTGGCTGCGAGCACGTCGATGTGGTCGAGACCCTAGCAATCGAACGAGCGAAGAAGCTATTCGGTGCGGATTACGCCAATGTGCAGCCACACTCCGGCTCACAGGCCAATGCGGCGGTGTATATGGCACTAATGAAGCCGGGCGAGACAGTTCTCGGCATGAGCCTGGCAGATGGTGGGCACTTGACCCATGGCGCCAGCGTGAGTTTCTCGGGCCGCATCTACAACGCGGTGCAATACGGTCTGAACAGCGCCACTGGCGAGATCGACTATGAACAAGTAGAGGCGCTAGCGCTGGAGCACAAGCCGCGCATGATCATGGCCGGTTTCTCCGCCTATTCCCGTATCGTCGACTGGAAACGCTTCCGTGATATCGCCGACAAAGTTGGCGCGTATCTGGTGGTAGACATGGCACACGTCGCCGGTCTCGTTGCGGCAGGCGTGTACCCAAGCCCCGTCAACATCGCCGACGTGACGACCTCGACCACGCACAAGACCTTGGGCGGCCCACGCGGCGGCCTCATTCTGGCGCGCGCCAATCCAGAGCTGGAGAAGAAGCTGAATTTCGCCGTGTTCCCCGAGAGTCAGGGCGGCCCGCTAATGCATGTCATTGCGGCGAAGGCGGTGTGTTTCAAAGAGGCGATGAGCCCGGAGTTTAAGACTTATCAAGAGCAAGTGGTCAAGAACGCGCAGGCCATGGCGAAAGGTTTCATCGATCGTGGCTTCGACATCGTGTCCGGTGGCACCGACGATCACCTGTTCCTGCTGAGCCTAGTGAAGCAAGAGATCACGGGCAAGGATGCAGACGCAGCATTGGGCCGCGCCAACATCACCGTGAACAAGAATGCCGTGCCAAACGACCCGCGTCCGCCGTTCGTGACCAGTGGTTTGCGCATCGGTTCTCCTGCGGTCACGCGTCGCGGCTTCAAGGAAGCGGAAGTGCGCGAGCTGACTACCTGGATTTGCGATGTATTGGACAATATCGAAGACGAGAGCGTCATCGAGTCCGTTAAGGCGAAAGTGTTGGCGCTCTGCGCACGCTTTCCTGTCTATGGTTCGACCCAGCCGCTATAACGGCAGAGGCAAGGTGAATGCATTGTCCGTTCTGTAATGCCTTGGATACCAAGGTGATCGATTCGCGCCTCGTCTCCGAAGGGAATCAGGTGCGACGTCGGCGTGAGTGCATCACTTGCGCCGAGCGTTTCACCACCTATGAGACTGCGGAACTGGTGATGCCTCGCATCATCAAGCAGAACGGCAATCGCGAACCCTTCGATGAGAGCAAGCTGCATTCCGGTTTGATCAAGGCGCTGGAGAAGCGTCCTGTGAGCATCGAGAAAATCGAAGAGTCTATCAACCGTATCAAGCATCATCTGCGCGCCAGCGGGGAGCGAGAAATCCCCTCGCGCATCGTAGGAGAGCAGGTCATGCAAGAGCTGCGACAGCTCGATGAGGTCGCCTTCGTGCGCTTCGCCTCGGTCTATCGCAGCTTTAAAGACTTGAACGAATTTCGCGCCGAGATCGACCGTCTGGCAAACGACAACTAGTAGCCCGGACCCCTCTAATGGACAGTTCTTCACAGTCTTTCATGCAGCTCGCAATCGCCGCGGCGCAACGCGTCTACAGCACTGCGCCGAATCCGCGCGTCGGCTGTGTAATCGTGCGCAATGGCGAGATAGTGGGGACTGGTTTGCATGAGAGGCCGGGCGAGCACCATGCCGAGGTCAACGCATTGCTAGAGGCTGGCGACGCTGCCAAGGGCGCCACAGCCTATGTCTCCCTAGAGCCCTGTTGTCATTTCGGTCGAACGCCGCCTTGCACGCAGGCGCTTATTAGCGCCGGAGTAAGTGAGGTCGTGTTTGCGATGTTGGACCCCAATCCCCTAGTGGCGGGCAAGGGTGTGCAGGCTCTGCGCGACGCGGGAATAAAAGTCACCGGGCCCCTTCTGGAGCCGGACGCGAAGGCCATCAACCGAGGTTTCATCAAGCGCATGACCGTGGGCTTGCCGTTCGTGAGCTGTAAGATGGCGATGAGTTTAGACGGCCGTACGGCGATGGCCTCCGGCGAGAGCCAGTGGATTACGGGGCCTAAGGCGCGCGCCGATGTGCAACGCTTACGCGCTCAGTCCTGTGCGGTGCTCACTGGCGTGAATACGATTCTGAGCGACAATCCTTCGCTAAACGTCCGTGCCGAGCAGCTCGACCATGAGCAGGCCGCTCAGATTGCAAAGCGTCAACCGCTGCGCGTGATCATCGACTCTTCGCTGCGCACGCCTCCCGAGTCGAAGGTAGTGCAGCTGCCTGGCGATGTCCTTTTTCTTGTTGGCAATCCCCATGCACAGCAGAGGCAGCGCTTCGCGAATAGTAGCGCACAGATCTGCCAAGTGGCGACCGTCCCCGGCGGGCGTCTAGATCTGCGTGCCGCGATGTCGGTGCTGGCTCAGGATTATAATTGCAACGAAGTCATGCTCGAGTCTGGGCCGACTCTAGGCGGGGCGATGATTCAAGCCGGGCTCGTCGACGAGGTGATCATCTATATCGGCGCTAAGTTCTTAGGCAGTGACGCGCTGCCACTGCTGAATCTACCCGGCTTACGTCATATGGCCGATCACATCAGCTTGAAGATTGTCGATATGGCCGAACTCGACGGCGACTGCCGTATCACCGCCCAACTCATCAACAGCTGAAGCCCGCGGAGAGATTATGTTTACAGGAATTATTGAGGCCCTGGGATCCGTCGCCGATCTACAATTGCGCGGCGGCGAGTGGCGCATGAATGTTCACAGTACAGCCCTAGATTTTGGCGATGTGATTCTAGGCGACAGCATCGCCGTCAACGGTGTTTGCCTGACCGTAACCAAGCTCGGTAACGCGAAGTTCGAAGTCGATGTCTCCAATGAGACCATGCAACACACGACGCTGCACGACCTCAACAAGGGCGCGAAGGTGAACCTAGAGAAGGCTCTGACTCCGAACAAGCGTCTCGGTGGTCACATCGTCAGTGGGCATGTGGATGGCGTTGGAGAGTTGATTGGGCAGCGAGAGGACGGCGCTAGTATTCGCATGGATTTTCGCGCGCCTAAGGAGTTGGCCAAATACATCGCCCAGAAAGGCTCTATCTGCATCGATGGCACTAGTCTCACCGTGAACACGGTTAACGGCGCTACCTTTAGCGTGAACATCATTCCGCACACGCAAACGGAAACGATAATTCAAGATTACAAAGTCGGCAGCAGAGTAAACCTTGAAGTCGATCTGATTGCGCGCTATCTAGAGCGCCTCATGCAGGGCGAGAGCGCTGCAGAAGAACAGCAAGACTCGGCAAGCAAGCTAACGAAGAGCCTACTCGCAGAAAACGGCTTTATCTAAAAGAGCCCGCAGAAAGCACAAGAAGGACAGTACTCAGAAGGACGCATTCAACAGATAAAACGGCAACAACCGTTGGTGAAATAAGCAAATGAAATTGAACACTGTAGAAGAGATTATCGAAGACATTCGCCAGGGCAAAATGGTCATCCTCATGGATGACGAAGACCGCGAAAACGAAGGTGATCTCGTCATTGCGGCCGAACGTGTGCGTACAGAAGACATCAATTTCATGGCCAAGAATGCTAGAGGCTTAATCTGCCTTACGCTTGGCCGCGAGCGCTGCGACTTTCTGAATCTCCGCCCGATGGTGAACAAGAACGCCACGGTATTCCACACTAATTTCACCGCCTCTATCGAGGCTGCCACCGGTGTGACTACGGGGATCTCTGCCGCCGATCGCGCCCGCACCATTCAAGTGGCTGTGGCGAGGGACACCAAGCCAGAGGACATCGTTCAGCCGGGTCATGTGTTCCCCATCATGGCCCAGCCCGGCGGTGTCTTGCAGCGCGCAGGCCACACAGAGGCAGGCTGTGACCTCGCCCGTCTAGCCGGCTTCAGCCCCGCCGCCGCTATCGTCGAGATTATGAACGAGGACGGCACCATGGCGCGGCGCCCCGATCTCGAGAAGTTTGCGCAACAGCATGGCTTGAAGATTGGCACCATCGTGGACCTGATTCACTACCGCATCGCCAATGAGCGCACCGTCTCGCGGAAAGACTCGCATCCGGTGCATACAGAGCACGGTGAGTTCACGCTGCACACCTTCTCAGATCACATCATGGGTGGCACTCACATCGCCCTGACCATGGGCGAGGTCAGTGCCGATGAGCCGACGCTCGTGCGCGTGCATATCGCCAACACGCTGCGCGATGTCTGTGACGTCGTGAATCCTGTGTGGCCAAGCTGGTCATTCAGCACCGCACTAGCGCGAATCGCTAAGGAAGGCCGTGGCGTCGCTGTGTTACTATCCGGTGACGAATATGCCGAGAATATTAACGAAACTCTGGTCGCTGCGTTTGGCGATGAGGCTGGCGCCCCGCGTCAGAATCGCAAAGGCAATGATCTGACCATTGGCACAGGCTCGCAGATATTGCGGGACTTGGGCGTTGGCAAGATGCGACTGTTGAGCTACCCGGCCAGATTCCATGCGATTTCCGGATTCGACTTAGAAGTGGTCGACTTCGTGCCGTTTGATGAGGAGTTCGGGCAGGCTCTGCCTTCAGTTGAGTAATAGCCGTCATTCGGCACCCAAAATATTGGACTATAGGTGATTAGAGATGAGTAATATCAAGACCATTGAAGGCGATTTTCAGGGTGGCTCCGCACGCTACGCCATCGTCGTGGCCCGCTTTAACAGCTTCGTAGTGGACAAGCTGCAGGAGGGCGCGCTGGATGTGCTGCGTCGTCATGGTGTGAAGGACGCGGACATCACCATCGTGAAGGCGCCTGGTGCGTTCGAGCTGCCAGTGTTGACTCGCAATGTCCTGGCCACTGGCAGCTACGATGCGGTGATAGCCTTAGGCGCGGTAATCCGCGGCGGCACTCCGCACTTCGAGTATGTCGCGGGCGAATGCGTCAAGGGTCTGGGTGTTGTGAGTCTCGAGAGCAAGATTCCTGTCGCCTTCGGTGTGTTGACGGTGGATACCATCGAACAAGCAATCGAACGCGCTGGCACGAAGGCCGGCAATAAAGGCGCGGAAGCGGCCTTAAGCGCCATGGAAATGGTCAGTGTCATCAAGAAGCTAAGCGCGTAGGTGAAAACATTGAAGGACTCAACAATCGTACGCAATAAGCTGCCACCGGCGACCGAGGCTAAGATCGAAAGCCCGAAGAAGAAGCTTTCGGAGCGGCAGAAGGCACGGCGTATGGTGCTGCAAGCACTCTACCAATGGCAGCTCGCAGGCGCCACGGTCAGCGATATTCAGGCCGAGTTTCGCAGCTATTACCTCGGCAAGATCGACTGGGTGTATTTCAACGAAGTGTTTCCCGCCATCCCGCCACTCGTTAAGGAGTTGGACGAGGCGATGTCACAGTGGCTAGATCGTGACATCAAGGATCTCGACCCAATCGAGCTATGCCTGTTGCGTTTTGGGATGTACGAATTGATGCAGCGCATCGATGTTCCCTACAAAGTGGTAATTAATGAGCACGTGGAATTGGCACGTATTTTTGGTGCTACCGACGGTCATAAATACGTCAACGGCATACTCGACAAAGCCGCCCGCCAGATTCGCACACTCGAGATTGAGTAAGTCCCGCTCACGCAAGTGCGTGGCCACAGGAAACAGCGCAGCATAAAATCAACAATACCCTGAGGTCTGCCACATTGGCGTCCGACGAATTCGACATAATCAGCCGCTTCTTTAATTCCGGCGAGATCGCGTTTCCGATTCCTGAACTCGGTTTAGGGATAGGGGATGACTGCGCATTGCTGCGCCCCGCGCCTGGGATGCAGCTCGCGATGTCGATGGATATCCTGCAGGAGGGGGTACACTTCATTCCCGATGCAGATCCGTATTTGCTCGGCAAGCGTACTCTATTAGTGAATCTAAGCGATCTCGCGGCCATGGGGGCAAGACCGCTGTGTTTTACCTTGGGGCTGTGTTTGCCCGCGGCGGACGAGAATTGGCTAGGCGAGTTTAGCAAAGGACTCGCGCAGGTTGCTCGGGAGCATAATTGCCCACTTATTGGCGGCGACTTAAGCGCCTCTAGTCCAGTCCACGGCAGTAAGACCCTCTGTGTGCAAGTGCACGGTGAGTTGCCGGTGGGCTCTGGCCTGCGTCGCAGCGGCGCCCGAGTCGGTGATCTGGTCTTCGTTACCGGCAGCTTGGGCGATGCCGCCGCCGGTCTACAGGTGCTGAGCAATCTAGGCAAAGAGTCCTTGAGCGTGGAACATCGTGGCGCCTTGATCGACGCGTTCTTCGTGCCTGAGTCGCGCATCGAGGCGGGACTATTGCTGCGCGATCTCGCCACGTCTTGCATCGATTTGTCGGACGGCCTGGCGTCGGATCTCGGCCACATCTTGCGTGCTAGCGCCGTGGGGGCGAGTATCGATCTGGATACACTGCCGCTCTCTGTCGCCCTGCGTGCCGCGCACAGTGATGCGCAGCAACGGCACTTAGCCATCAGTGGTGGGGACGACTATGAGCTGTGCTTTACCTTAAGCCCAGAGAATGAGCAGGCCATGCGTACGGGCCTAGGTACGATTGGAGTACCGGTAACAAGAATTGGTGTAATCACGCAGGGCACACAACTGCAATGGCGTGAACTCGGCGAGCCGATCGCCCTCGAGGCATCGG
The DNA here is from genome assembly GCA_002416505.1 of Gammaproteobacteria bacterium UBA5078. Lineage (GTDB taxonomy): Bacteria > Pseudomonadota > Gammaproteobacteria > Pseudomonadales > Pseudohongiellaceae > UBA5078. Next base: position 190,009 of record DIAM01000021.1, on the reverse strand, counting down.
GTTACAAGCATTTTCGCGCAAGTGCTGAAAATTTAATTCAGGAGGCTGGTTGATGGCGCATACCCCTAAGTCAGTTTGGCGCAATCCAGTACACTTTGCTGCCTTCGGTTTTGGTAGCGGCGCGGCACCGGTGGCACCTGGCACCTTTGGCACCGCCTTGGCCGTGTTGATCTACCTGTTTCTGCCCGCCATGACGTGGCCGGTGTATGTGCTGTTCCTGCTATTAAGCTTCGCCGTTGGGGTGTGGCTTTGCGGTAAGACGGCAAGCGATATCGGCGTGCATGATCATGGCGGCATCGTCTGGGATGAATTCGTAGGGTATTGGATCACGATGTTTTTGGCCCCCCCTGGGTGGCTGTGGATGCTGATCGGCTTCGTGCTGTTTCGTATCTTCGACATCCTCAAGCCTTGGCCTATTCGCTGGCTCGACAAGAATGTCAGCGGCGGTTTTGGTGTGATGATCGATGATGTATTGGCTGGACTGATGGCATTGGGCTGTCTGCAATTGGCCGCGATATTTTTACTTTGAAGAGGGATGTGTGAGTGCAAGTTAACTTTGTAGCTGGGGCCGCATTACCAACGCAGTGGGGCGACTTCACGATCCACGGGTTTGAAGATCCGTCGACGGGAAAAGAGCACGTGGCGTTGGCCATGGGAGAATTTACTGGCGACGAGCCTGTATTGTGTCGCGTCCATTCCGAGTGCCTAACGGGTGACGCCCTGTTTAGTCTGCGCTGTGACTGCGGGCCGCAGTTGCGCTATGCCATGCAGCAGATCGCCACCGAGGGTAAGGGGATTATCCTATACCTGCGGCAAGAGGGACGAGGCATCGGTCTGCTCAATAAGATCCGCGCCTATGCCCTGCAGGATAAGGGTGCCGATACCGTCGAGGCGAACGAGCAACTCGGCTTCCTAGCCGATGGGCGTCAATACGCGATTTGCAAGCCGATGCTGGATCATTTCGGCGTGAAGCAGTTGCGCTTGCTGACGAATAATCCTCGCAAGGTATTGGCGCTCGAGGAATTAGACTATGTCGTTACCGAGCGAGTGCCTATTCATACAGGCTACAACTCTCATAACGAAAACTATCTGGCCGTGAAGGCGAAGAAACTCGGGCATATGCCTAGGCTGGAGTGAACGCATTCTTAGGCATTGGTCGCTGCGGCGCGGCTCGCTTTGCGCAGTATGTGCAGGGCGTCCTCCATCTCCTCAAGTGAGATGGGGAGGCCTAGGAAATAACCCTGAATGAAATCACAATCGTAAGTGCTCAACAGGTCGATGTCCTCCTGCGACTCGGCCCCTTCCATCGTGACTAGCAAGCCATTGGAATGACATAACTCCACCAGTGGTTTAAGAATCTGGCGATTACCCCGCTTGAGCGTCTGCTGAATGAAGCTCTTATCGAACTTCACCATCGTGATGGGGTACTCGACAATTCGTAGTAGCGATGTAAAGCCCGCGCCAAAATCATCTAGCGCCAATATATAACCTGCTTCGGAGAGGCGGTTCAGAAAGGTGCGGGCGTGGGTAGTCAATTCGATGTTGACGGTTTCGGTAATCTCTAGCTGGATGTTATGTGGCGCGATATCGAAACGCTTGGTATAGCGGTCCAACACCTCGGTTAGATTGGAGACCTGTAACTGCGCGCTGGAGATGTTCAGTGACATCTTGAAGTCTCGCGCTAAGAGTTTACGAATGGCAGGGTAACTGGACAGCCCCTTACTGATAACCCATTCATCGATCATCGCGAAGACCCCGCAGGACTCGGCGATGGGCACGAATTCATCGGGCTCCACATTGCCAAACCTGCGCGAGTTCCAGCGCAGCAAGGCCTCGAAACCGTCCAGCTCCCCGGTTCTGACATTGAGCAGCGGCATATACACGAGTTTGAACTCGAGGTCTGGGTTGACGACCTTCAATGCACTCTCGACCTCCTGACGGCGGCGCAGTTTTTCTGCGAGCTCTTGAGAGTAGAAGGCGACCTGATTCTTGCCCTGTAGTTTAGCTTGCGCCATTGCCGTGTCGGCATTGGAGATAAGCTGGCTAAAGGAATCCCCGTCCTGAGGATATAGGGCGATGCCGATGCTCGTCGTGATTGGGAAGCGGGATTTGGCGAAGTGTAGCCCTTCCTCCATTTGCTGGAGGATCATCGTAGAGATTTCCTGCGCAGCGATTGCCGCATCCTTCTGGCGAACCAGAAGACAAAACTGGTCTCCGGCAACACGACCGGGAATGATGACAGGACCGCCTTGATCGGAACTGGAGGAGCGAATCACCGAAATATCCAACAGGCTTAGGCCAAAGGCGGTGAGAAGCTCGTCACCGAAGCGGTGACCATACTTATCGTTTACGAACTTAAAATTGTCTAGGTCCAGATACATTAGGGCGAGTTGTTCGGATTGCTCGGTGGCCTTCTTGAGGGCCTGTTGTCCGACTTTGCTAATGAAGTTCAGATTGTACAGGCCGGTCAGCGAGTCGCGCTCCATTAGACGCCGCGTCTCGTCATGGGAGTGCGAAAGCTTGTCGTAGAGTGAGCGGAAGGTCTTGGCGAGGCTGCCGATCTCGTCTTCGACTAAGTGCCTATCGGGAATCGCGTCGCGCCTGTTCGCGAGTACATCCGCTAAGTCGCGCTCCAATTCCAGCACCGGGCGTGTGATATAACGTGTCGTGAGGCCATAGAGGCAGATCGACGCGGTGGCGGAGAAGATCAGTGTGATCAATATCAGCCAACCAGCCATGGGGAGTAGCTGTTGTTGGAGGTGATTGAAGGGCAGGGAAATGCTGAGGTACTGCCCGTCTATTAACTCTATTGAGGCAGACAGATTAGGCAAGTCTTCGACAAGGGCACCCACTACAAAGGCCGCCCCGAGTTCCTGTTCGAGTCGAGCGCGAAGTGCGTTGAACTCAGTGGGCTCAATGGCTAAGGCGATGACGAGTGCGTTCTCGGTCTGCGAAGGCAGAGGGCGCACCATGGTCGCGGGATCGATCAGCTCGGCCTTGATGAGGAGGTTTGGAGTGCCTGACTCCTGCAGGTAGCGCCAACGGAACATATCCCTCTCTGCCACCATCGTGGTGACGAATCGCTCGAGTGCGGGACTGATGACACTGAAGGGGTCGTCGCTGAACTCGATGTGCGTGCGGATGAAGGGCTGCGCTGTATTCATTCCCACCGTCACACTGAGATAGTCCGTTTCCTGCGCATCTGTGGAGCGTAGGGTGTCCTCGAGATTGCGAGCGAGGCCAAGGTCACTGCTCTCCTCATCGAGGAAGAGAAGGTATTGATGCAGGGCATGGCTCTGCGTAATCGACACCAGATAACTCTCGGTAAATGAGGTGTAGCGTCCGAAAGTGGCCTCTAGTTGACTGGCAGCGCTATTGATTCGGTACTGTTCTTGGCGTTCCAAGAAATTACGGGCGATCTCATAGACCACCATGGATGCTACGACGAAGCTCAATAGCACCACAGGCGTTATGACGAGAAGTGCGCGCTTATTGAGATTCATGAAGCTCCACTAGAGTGCTGGTGATGCGATCACGCAGCAGTATATTGCGCACGCTAAACTCGACATCGTATCTGATGAGTTTGTCACGCTGCGCTGCAGCGGGGACAAAGGTAGGATTGTTGCGCAGCGACTCGCTCTGCAATGCCGCTGCGGCGGCATTGCTGCTAGTGATAAATATCGCCTCGGAGTTGGCCGCCGCGACCTGGGGGGTGTTGATGAAGTTTATGAAGTCCATGGCTAGGGCCTGTTTGTCCGAGTGTTTTAATATGGCTAAACACTCGCTCCACACCATGCTGCCTTCCTTGGGTAGCACATATTCCCAGTGTTGCGATTGGCTAAGATCATTCAATTCCTGCTGATCCCCCGAATAGGCCAGTGCCATGAAGAGCTCGTCAGACTCGGGGCTTTGCTTCACAAAGGAGATGGCATACTCGAAAGTGAGTATCGCCGGCAGCAGGTTCTTCATCTCGTCGAACACTTCTTTGAGCAAGGTTTCGTCATCGCTAGTAACGAGCTGATTACGCAGAATTAGCGCCGGAGCGAGTGTGTCCACATAGTTCTCTACCCAGCCGATATGCCCTCGCAACTCTTCACTAGGTTCCAACAAATCCCGCCAGGAAGTCGGAGCCTTGCTGACGCGGTCTTTGCGGTAGACGATGCCCAGGGTTCCCCATAGGTAAGGTGTAGCGTAGGGCGCGCAGCTCTGGGCCCACTCTGGATCGAAATGGCGAAAATTTGCTGTGTTTTTATATTGCTCTACGGGCACAAACACGTCGCGCACGCCAACGAAGGCGGCGGTGCTAGGGTCGACGGTGACGATGTCTATATCGCTGACTTCCGAGGAGAGTAAGATCGTATTGCGGACCTCTTCCTGATCGAAAAAAATCTGCTTCACGCGAATGCCGCTGCGCTCCTCCCACTGCCTAATGGTGTCATCGGCAAACTCAGCCTGCCAGGTCAGTATGTTAAGCGTCTGGGCGTTGCAGGTGGAGCCGGCGAGGCAGGCGGCTAAACACAGCGCGATTGTTGAATTTCGCATACGACTCTTATCGATTGGAAAGTCGTTAGATTATAAACCCTATGCTTTGGAATATTCGCACGATTGCCGAAAACCGGCCAAAGATGTCCCTTTTTCTACCCCTTTAGGGTGAAAAGGGCGGGTTCGAACAAAAAACTCAAGTAAATCAAGCGCGCGAAGAGGGTGGAGCGGCGCGACGCCGAGTGCGTAATGTGCACGAAGACCCACGCGCTATGCGCTCGCCAAGCCCTATTGGCGCTGGGTGTTGCGCACGCTATCGATCTGGCTACACATCTGCAAGGCGCCACTGAGCACTCTGAGACTATGGCGTTGCACCAGATCGGGTGGGATGAAGAACAGTGCGTCATTGGCAACCGCCTGCAGCTGCGGCCAACGCCGCCATTCATCGAGCCATTCGGGGCGCGCTATATCCATGCCCGAGGCGATTATGAGTGCTGGGTCGCGCTCAAGCACCGCCTCTACGCTGATCTTGGGGGCGAGACCGAGGTCATCGAAGATATTGCGACCGCCGCACAATTCGATGATGTCATTGATCAACTCGTCACCACCCACACTGATCAGCGGTTCGTTCCAGACCTGATAGAACACGGAGACCCTCGCGCTATCCCGATAGCGGCTGCGCAGGGCCTCAAGTTGCTCGCGAAAATAGCGTGAGGCAGCCTCCCCGGTGTCTTGCGTGCCGGCAAGTTTGGCGAATTTCTCGATCTGCTCGGCGATGCTGAGCAGCGTCCGCGGTTCGGCGATATAGACGTTGAAGCCGAGGTCGATGAGACGTTGTACCGCTGCCTGCGGATTGCCGCTGCGCCAGGCCACTATCAAGTCGGGGTTGAAGCCCACGATCGCTTCCATGTCGAGCAAATCGTAGCGCCCGACGATGGGCAGGCCTTGCGCCTGGGGCGGGTGGTCACTGTACTCGCTTACGCCCTTGATGCGATTGCCCGCCCCGGCCACGAAGAGTAGCTCTGTGAGGGAGGGGGCGAGGCTAATTATGCGCTGCGCGGGGCCAGCCAGTGTCACGGTACGCTGCTCGTCGTCGACGACCGAGATGCTCTGCGCGCTCGTAGCAGCGCACACAATAACGGACATGATCAGTAGACTGGCTCGCCAATACTGCATTAGTAATCGATGCCTTTCTGAACGCGCACTCCGCTGTTGAAGGCATGCTTGATATCCTTCACCTCACTGACGGTGTCGGCGATCTCCAGCAGCGCATCGTTAGCATTGCGGCCGGTGATGATGACGTGCTGCTCTTCGGGGCGTTCACGAAGGGTTTTAAGTACCTCGGCGAGGTCTAGATAGCCATAGGTCAGCATATAGGTGAGCTCGTCTAGCACTACCACTTTCACAGCTGGATTGCGGAGTAGGTCGACGGCGTGCGCCCATGTTGCCACGGCCGCCTCGATGTCTTTCTCACGGTCCTGTGTCTCCCAAGTAAATCCGGTATTCATGACATGGAACTCCACCAGGGGGTGGTCGTGGAATAGCATCTGTTCGCCGCATTCCCACTGGCCCTTGATGAATTGGACCACGCCACAGCGCAAGCCGTGCCCGACACTGCGGGCCAACATCCCAAAGGCGGAAGAGCTCTTGCCCTTACCGTCGCCGGTGAGCACCACCAGCAAACCCTTATCGATATCTGCAGCGGCGATGCGCTTATCGATATGGGCCTTCTTGCGTTGCATAGCGCGCTTGTGTCGTAGCTTGCGTCCCGTGTCGTGGTCCATATTCTCACCCGTCTAAGTTTTAGAAGTTCACCCTTACGCCGACATAGGCCGCTCTGCCCGCCGCGTAATAGCCCAATACCTCTTCGTAGTCTTCATCGAGTAGGTTCTCGATACGCCCATAGAGTTCGATGGAAGGGCGCAGCGCGAAGCTCGCTGTAAGATCAGTAGTCGCCGAGTCTTCGAGCGCCACCGCTTTACCGCCCAATGCGTCTTTGCTGTTCTGTGACAGGCGGTAGAAGCCAGTGAGGCGCAAGCGCTCGTCCGCACTGTGCCATGCTAGTTGCACATTGCCAAGATTGCGAGGACGCAACTGCCGCTGGCTGCCGTCAGGACGCTCTGTGTGATTGTAGGTGTAGTTGCCCTGCAATCGCCACTGCTGCCCAATCGGCAAGCTCGCCGATAGTTCTACGCCCTCGGAGACGCTCTCGCCAATGTCCTGCAAGTAACCGCTATAGGCCACCGAGTCGAAATAAATGGCGTCTTCGATGCGCTGATCGAAGTAGACTGCCTCCAGGTGAAGGCCTGCGTCGCTGAAGTACTCCAAGGCAATCTCATAGCCCTCGCTAAGCTCTTCCTTTAGGGAAGTGGTGGACGCGGGAGCAGAGGCATACGGGCCCTTGTTATAACTGGCTTCGTAGGGGCTCGGCGCGCGGAAACCCGTGCCATAACTACCGCGTAGTTTGATGGTCTGATCGCTGTTTAGCTCAAATAGGCGGGCTGCGCTGACGCGGTAGCTGGTGTGCTCGCCGAAGTCATCATTGTCGTCGCGTCGCGCTCCTGCGGTAAAGTAAAGCCGGTCTGAGAAATCGCTTAGATACTCGACATAGTAGCCGAGCTGATCGCGTGACTCTCCGTTGTTGTCTTCCTCCTCACTGTCTACCCCGTAAACCAAGCGGAAACTCTGTGCGCTATGCAACTCTCCGATGTACTCCAAGCGCTGTAGTTCGCCCGCTGAGGCGAAGCTGGACAGCCCGAGTGAGAAATATTCGCGACCGGTTTGCGTATTGGAATAGGCAAAAGAGTGGGAGCCATATTCGGTGCCCAGCACCGCAGAGACTCGTGAGGACTGTTGCTCGAAACTGGCGTCGCAGTCGTGCACTGTGGAGAAGTCTGCAGAGTTGAAGCAGCCGTCGTATTCGGAATCGCCCTCGGTGTCGCGGTGCACTAACTCTAGGCGTAGGTTCTCCGTGGCATTGACCCCTATGCGCGCATGGAGAGAGGTGTTGTCATAGCCGTCATCGTCGGCGAGCACTTTGTCGGAGACACGAGTATTGAATCCGTCGGTCTTGAACTTAACCCCCGAGATGAATGCGTCGGCGAGCGCATTGCCGCCGCTAATATTGCCGGACACTTGGGTGCTGCCAAACGCCCCTGACGACACGTCGATGTGGGAGCGTAGGGCTTGGCTGCTTTGCAGCGTGCGGATGTTCAATACGCCGCCGGCGTCAGCGCCGTAGTGTAAGCCCTGCGGTCCGCGCAGAACCTCTACGCGCTCGATGCCGCTGCTCATCAAATGCTCCAGTTGTGGCTGCACCTGAGTCACGCTCGGATCGGATATCTTAATCCCGTCGATCAGGGTAAGGGTACGGTATCCCTCTTCCCCTCGAATACGCAGATTACTAACCTGGCCAGCGCCGCCGGTATTGGTCACGCTAATTGAGGGGAGTGTGCGCAGGACATCGATAAGCGATGTGCTGCCATTGGCCGCTATATCTGCGGCGTCGAGCACCGCGACGGAGGTGCCAATCTGGCGCAAGGGTGTCTCGATACGGCTAGAGGTGACGATGATCTCCTCGAGCGCGGAGTTCGACTCAAGCTGGGCATTGGCAAGCTGGATGCTCAGAGGTAGAAGATTCACGCTAAAAGCGCAGGCAAGCTTAAGTAAGTGACGGTGTTGCATGGTAGTTCCTCAATGAAAAAGTTTCATGAGGGAGGGGGAGCGGAAGGAATGAATCGACAATAGACGACTGAACCGACCACCGATGGAGCCCTCCGCTTCATCTCAGGTGCAATCTATTGTCTGGCTGGTATCGGGCTTAGGGTTCGATCGCTAGATCGAGCTCCATTACCGTTGCGGGGGCAGCGCTGGCCTTGAACCAGCTTCCCATTTAACCCGGTAGACGCTGCGTTAGTTTATCGAAAACACGTAGCAATCATCGCGGGCACCAAACAATGCAATCAGTATCGTGGACCTAGGGCTAGCAAATCGCCCTAGTTCACGATGCGCGCAGTCTACTCACCTGCATCGCCGTAGTCAATTCTGACGCCGCCTCTAGATGACCGGTGTATGACACTCAGATGAATTTATTGCAAGGCCGTGACCGTCACAAGTCGCTGAGGTGAAGCTTTCATGACAGTCTGGCAATTCCCGTGTTTAGGTTCGGCTAAGCAAAAAAACTGTCACATTTGAGCGGTATCGTGGGCGCCGGTTTCAATGAATCAATACGCAGTGCTGCAACACGCCGACAAGTGCGTACCAGCAATTTACGCAAGATCATCAAGGGGTATACACGCAATGAGTCACAAACTTTCCAACACGAAATTAAGCTGGCTGGCACTCGGGGCAGTCCACACGCTGTTGTTTAGCAGCATCTGCGCAGCCCAGAACAGCGCGGCAGAGGAAGTCGATACCATCATCGTTACGGGCTCTAGAGCGAGCCTGACCTCCGCGTTGTCCAAGCAGCGCAATGCGGACCGCGTTCTATCGGTCGCCGATTCCGATGCCCTAGGCAACTTCCCAGACACCACTGCGGCTGAGGCGATGCGTCGGCTCTCTGGCATCTCGGTTGAGAACGATCAGGGCGAGGGCCGCTACGTCGTAGTGCGCGGTTTCGCTCCAGAGTTAAACTCTATTTATTTGAACGGCTCTTCCATTGTGGCGCCGGAAGAGGGCCGCGCGGTACTACTCGATGGCCTGCCAACTGACCTGCTCGATTCTATCGAGGTATCCAAGTCTCTTACTCCGGATCAGGATGCCGACTCGATTGGTGGTCGCGTAGACTTCCGCACTCTGTCCTCACTCGATCTTACCGAATCGATGGTGCGTATCAAACTGGATACAGCATACAACGATCAGGCCGATAGCAACTCTCCGAAGGGCTCACTCACTTGGGCAAATAAGCTGACAGAGAACAGTGGCTTCGTCTTGGGCTTTACCTACGCCTCTAAGAACGTGATATCGCAGAATAATGAAACCGGCTTCGGTTGGGATGTAGACGAGAACGGCAACGACTATATGAATGACGACTTCGAGCGTCGTTACTATGATCTAGACCGCGAGCGCGTCGGTTTGACCTTGAATTTCGACTACGCACCAACCGATACGACGACTCTATTCGCACGCACGCTGTTCAATGAATACACCGATGACGAAGTGCGCTACAAGGGTGAGTTTAAGACGCAAGACGTCATGGATGTACAGGCGAACTCGGCCACCTATGGCGAATTCGACAACGACCAAGAAACGCGCGACCGCGTTGAAGTGCGCAAGATCAATGCCTTCTCAGTGGGTGGTGACACCTTCTTCAATAGCGGCTGGAATGCGAATTACGAGCTAGCCTATTCCTACGCGGAACAAGATGACAGCGACAATGTGGATGTCGCCTTCCGCCACAAATACCGTTCCGCCACGAGCCCAACCGGCATCGTCTCCTGGGCAAACGTATACAAGCCAGAGACCACCCTAGTAGGGGGCTTCGCGCCGCTGTCGGATTACGCATTGGATGGAGTAGAGTTCGAGAAGTCTCTCGTACAGGACAAGGAAGTATCGATGCATGCCGACTTCGAGAAGGAGATGGCGCTTCTCGATATGCCCTCGACTGTAAAGTTTGGCTTCAAATACCGTGCGCGGCAGAAGGATGCAGATTTCAACGTCTATACTGCGGAGCCTGATGTTTCCCTGGCAGATTTCCAAACTATCTCACCGAATCACGCCTTCACTAATAACTTTGGGCAGTTCATCGAGCGTAGATCATCGCGTCAGCTAGAGCAGTATTTTAGTCTCGCAGGTCTTGACGAGGAAGGTTCGACTGCGGGTGACTTCGTGACCGATGAGGATATTCTCGCGCTCTACGGCATGGCGACCATGGACTATAGCGATAGGCTGCGCATCGTGGGCGGGATCCGCGTCGAGCAGACCGATGTGAAGTCAAAGGCAACGCAGATGGTCAATGGTGTGTGGACTCCCGTGAGCCTCTCCAAAGACTACACCTTCGTCTCCCCGAGCCTGAACATCAAATACGAGGCGACCGATAACACAGTCTACCGCCTTGGCTATTCGCGCTCCTTGGCGCGCCCAGGCTTCAGCGAGTTCGCACCGAATGCGGAGATCAACTCGCTTGGGGATGAGCGCAGCATCAGCTACGGCAACTTCGACCTAGAGCATTATGAGTCCGACAACCTGGACTTCACTGCGGAGTATTATCTGGATCAGTTCTCCTATGTAAGCCTCAGTATGTTCTACAAGCGCATCGACAATGCCATCTATCAGGTAGCGAGCAATAACCGCGAGATCGATGGGGTGTTCTACAACGACGGGATCACGACTTGGGAGAACCTAGATTCGTCTACGATTCTGGGTTATGAGTTTAACGCACAGCGTCAGTTGAATTTCTTGCCGGGTGCGCTAGCGAATATGTACGCGTCATTGAACTACACCTATAACGATGCGGAATCAGATCTACCAACGGGTCAAACGATTCCGTTCCGTAAGATGGCGAAGAATGTGGCGAACTTCATGCTGGGCTATCAGGATGATAAGTGGGATGTGCGATTGTCTTCGAACTACCGCGATAGCTATCTAGACTCTTTGTTCGATGGTGAGGCTGCAGAGGTTGGCTTGACTAACGATCAGATTCGCTACACAGATTCACACACTCAGTGGGATTTCACGGCGAAGTTCAATATGACTGATGATTTGGTAATTAACTTCGAAATAATCAACATGAGCGATGAGCCGGAGTTCTACTACTGGGGCAATAAGAGCCGTTTGTCACAGTATGACGAATACGGCACTACCTATGCGATCGGTGTGCGCTACGCTTTGTAATCACCACATAGCTGTTTAGTGCTAAAAAAGCGGACTTCGGTCCGCTTTTTTATTTCTTGATGTTTAGTTCTTAGTGCTTCGTAGGTCGCGTTGAGGGGCGGGTAAAGGATTTCTGGAACCGCCCCACTGCGCAGCTCGGCTAGCGAAGCGCTGACAAAATTACACTTATGCAGTGGTGTGGTACTAAACCGCCTGAGACTGGATCTTGCACTTCTGTAGTTTGGCGCGGATCGAGGCGACGATGCTGTCCCTGTCGAGGCCTACTGCGGCTAGCATGTCGGCTACCTTGCCGTGATCTAAGAATTCGTCTGGTAGCCCAAGGTTGAGGACTGGGATACGGTAGTCTTGGCGCAGTAGGAACTCATTGACTGCCGAGCCCGCACCGCCCATCACCGTGTTCTCCTCCAGTGTCACGATCAGTTGATGGCGTGTCGCCATCTCGCCGATCAATGCCTCGTCCAGAGGCTTCACGAAGCGCATGTCCACCACGGTTGCGTCTAGGCTCTCTGCCGCCTCTAGCGCCGTGTTGACCAAGCTGCCGAAGCCGAGGATGGCTACTGTGTGCCCCTTGCGGCGCACCACGCCTTTGCCGATCGGCAGTGTTTCCAGCTTCTCTTCGATCTTCGCGCCGGGGCCCTTGCCACGCGGATAACGCACTGCCGCAGGTCCGTTGTGTTGGTAGCCCGTGTAGAGGAGTTGGCGTGTCTCGTTCTCATTGCTCGGCGCCATGACTAGTATATTGGGCACACTGCGCAGGAAACTCATGTCGAAGCTGCCCGCATGGGTGGGGCCATCCTCGCCTACTAGGCCTGCGCGGTCGATCGCGAAGAGCACGTTCAGGTTTTGCAGCGCCACATCGTGGATCAATTGATCGTAGGCGCGCTGCAAGAAAGTCGAATAGATCGCCACGACCGGTTTCAGCCCGTCACAGGCCATTCCTGCCGCTAGTGTGACCGAGTGCTGTTCGGCGATGGCGACATCGTGGAACTGCGTTGGATACTGTTGGGCGAATGTGTCCATGCCGGAGCCCGCACCCATGGCGGGAGTGATCGCGGCGAGCAGGGGGTCCCGCGCGGCCATGTCGCACAGCCATTGGCCGAACACGGCGGAATAGCTGGGGGATTCTGACTTGCGAATGACCGGCTTGGTCTGCTTGGGCTCTATCTTGTTCATCGCGTGCATGCCGAAGGGATCGTTCTCGGAGGCCAGATAGCCCTTGCCCTTCTGAGTGACGATATGCAGCAGCTGGGGGCCGCGCAGCTTCTTGATGTTGTTCAGTATTTCGATCAACTCTAGGGTGTCGTGGCCATCGACGAGGCCGATGTAGTTGAAGCCGATCTCCTCGAACAGTGTGCCCGGTGACACCATGCCCTTCATATACTCTTCTGCGCGATGGGCGACCTTTAGGGCAGGCGGAATGTGGGAGAGCACTTTCTTGCCGCCGGTGCGAATGGCGTTATAGGGACGGCTGGCCCACATGCGGGCGAAGTAACTCGACAGGCCGCCTACGTTCTTGGAGATCGACATATTATTGTCGTTGAGGATGACCAGGAAGTTCTCATCGATATCACCGGCGTGATTCAGGGCCTCGAAGGCCATGCCCGCGGTCATCGCGCCGTCGCCTATGATGGCTACGGTATGACGGTCGATCTTCTGCTCACGTGCGGCAATCATCATGCCCAGCGCGGCGCTTATAGAGGTGCTGGAGTGGCCGACGCCGAAGCTGTCGTACTCACTCTCCTCTCTGTGGGGGAATGCGGCTAGACCGCCAGCCTGGCGCATGCTCAACATGCGTTCGCGGCGCCCGGTCAGGATCTTGTGCGGGTAGGTCTGGTGGCCGACATCCCACACCAAGCGGTCATTAGGAGTGTCGAAGGCATAATGCAGCGCAATAGTGAGTTCCACCACGCCCAGTCCTGCGCCGAAATGTCCGCCGGTCTGGCCCACCGAATAGAGGAGGAATTGGCGCAGCTCGCGGGCGAGGGCGAGCAATTGCTCGGGTTCTAAGGGCTTGAGGTCCGCCGGGCTAGAGATTGTGTCTAGTAGGGGCGTATCCGGCCTAGTGAGTGGAATTTCGTCAAGCATTTGAAAAGCTTACTCTTTTATTATAGAGACAGTGTGTGTTTTGAGGTCGAGACGACGGCAGACTGCCTTGTCGCGTGCGGCGAACGGCCTGAAAATTTGAGCTAGTCGCTAACTTAATGCAATGCCTTGTAATCGTCAATTTAAAGGCTCCTAGCTGCTACGGGCGACGATAAAACGAGCGATGCCGCGCAGGGCCTCCGCACGCTCGTCGAAGCCAAGCAGCGCAGCCAGCGCTTCGTCGCATAGGGCCTTGGCCTTAGCGGTGGCGCCCTCTAGGCCCAACAGGCTGACATAGGTGGGCTTATTAAGGGCTTGGTCTGCACCCTGGGTCTTGCCCAGCGTGGCGGTGTCACTGGTGACATCGAGGATATCGTCTTGCACCTGAAACGCGAGGCCGACGCACTCGGCATAGACGCGCAGGCTCTCGAGCTGGGCTGGGCTAGCGCGTTCGCTGCTCAGGGCGCCCATGAGCACGCTGGCGCTAATCAGCGCGCCAGTCTTCAGGCTATGCATGGTCTGTAATTGCGTCACATCGAGGGTCTTACCGACGGCATCGAAGTCGATGGATTGGCCCGACACCATGCCCTCGAAGCCCGCGGCGGCAGAGAGTAGGTGAATCATCTGCAAGCGGGCCTTGGCATCGATCGCGAGGCTCGGCTCGCTTAGGAGGCGGAAGGCCATGGCTTGCAAGGCATCGCCGGCGAGTATCGCGGTCGCCTCATCGAAGGCGATGTGGGCGGTGGGCTGACCGCGGCGCAGGTCATCATCGTCCATCGAGGGGAGGTCATCGTGCACGAGTGAATAACAATGAATCAGCTCCACCGCACAGGCAGGGATATCGGCACGCTCTAGGGTGCCACCCAAGGCCTGTGCTGCGGCATAGACTAGAGTGGGGCGTACGCGTTTGCCGCCCTGCAGGCAGGCATAGAGCATAGCCTCGCGTAGTCGTGGCGCACGCTGGGGAAGCGCCTCTAATTGCTCGCGCAGGACCTTCTCGAGGCGTGTGCGTGTTTGCAGCATATAGGGCCCGGTGGCAAAAACGGTGCTCTCTACCATGGCTTCTATGACTCGCTGTCCATGTCGATCTGTTCGGGATCGCCATTCTCATTGATCAGGACCTGAACCTTCTGCTCGGCTTTTTGCAGGGCAGACTGGCACTCTCTGGTCAGGCGAATGCCTTTCTCGAAAGCCTGTAAGGACTCCTCGAGACTAAGGTCGCCATCTTCCATGGCAGTGACTAGGCTCTCTAGGCTGGCCAAAGATTCCTCGAAATTAAATACGCTGTCTTTCTTCTTTGTCATCGAAGCGTTCCGGATGGGCTTTTTGGGGCGGACAATTATCTATTTTCTGCAAGGCAATAGCAAAGCGGCAGACGCCTGCTTTCCCGCAATTGTCATAAATGCGCACTATACTCTGCGTCGAGTTGACCAAAGATGAGTTAGAACGCACTCAAACAAGGAGTCAAATGCGAATAATCTATGCTGTGTCCGGCGAGGGGTCGGGGCACTCCTCTCGAGCGAAAGAGATGGCGACGCATCTGCTCGGGGCTGGTCACGAGATTCTGTTCGTCAGCTATGACCGAGGCTATGCGGTGCTGCATACCCAGTTTCCCTGCCAGCGCATCGATGGGCTGCGCATTGTCAGCGTCGACAATAGAGTCTCGATGTTGCGCACCCTTGGCTATAATCTACGCATGTTGCCTGCCTATTACCGCAGCCTGCAGACCCTGCGCAGGGTCTTCGATGACTTCCAGCCCGAGGTGGTGATTAGCGATTTCGAGCCGATTTGCGCGCGCTTAGCCACGGCGCGGGGCCTGCCGCTCATCAGCCTGGATAACCAGCATCGCATGCGTTTCATGGAATACGACTCGCCGGCGCGTCTGCGCCGCGATCGCTGGGTCACCGAGCGAGTGATCCGCGCGATGGTGCCAAAACCCGATGTGGCCTTGGCAACCACCTTCTTCCAAGGTCCTGTGAAGAACTCCCACACCTTTCTGTTCCCGCCTATTCTGCGCACGGAGGTAGGCCGGCTGCGCCCGAGTATTCAGGGCTACCATCTGGTCTATGTCACCGGTGAGTACGACACCCTGCTCGACACGCTGCGCGAGTTCGGGCAGCAACGCTTTATCGTCTATGGCTATAATCGCAACGAGACCTGTGCCAACCTCCAATTCAAGGAGTTTAGCTCCGCGGGTTTCTTGGAGGACGTGGCCGGGTGTGAGTCGGTCATCGCCACTGCGGGCTTTACGCTCATGAGCGAGGCGATGTACTTGCAAAAACCCTATCTAGCCTTCCCGATGCGAGGGCAGTTCGAGCAGCAGCTCAATGCCTACTGCCTCGAACAGCTCGCCTATGGGCTATATGGCCAGCGGGCGGATCGCGAGACGGTGCAGACCTTCTTCGAGAAATTACCGCAGTTTCGCGCCGCACTGAGCCACTACCCCGATGGCTATAGCAATAATCCCGATGCGGCGCGAAATCTGCAAATCTGCGGCAAGCTCGATGACTTGCTCGCCGACGATGCGGCCCTGCTTCGCCACTTCCAGCACACAAGGCAATCTGCTTAGCGCTTTCATTAACGTTGACCCGCCCCAGAGCAGGCAGTAACCTAGCCAGCGTTTGTCGCTTCGCGCTGCTGCCTGCGCGAATGAACGCTAGGAAACTGCTCAGATGGAAAACCAGAAGAATAATATTGAAACAGTCGCACCGCCCAAGGATATGCGCATTGTTTACGGAATTGTGCTGACCCTGATCTGGCTGTTATTGGGCATGCTCTATATTTCCTATAATGTCGGTTGGGGCGATTTCATCGCCCTGCCCATTGGTGACATGGGCACCTTCCTCGAGGGCGCCTTCGCCCCACTCGCCTTCCTGTGGCTGGTGATTGGCCTGTTCATTCAGCAGAGCGTGCTGGCGGAGAACAACCGCGAGCTGCGCGACAATAATATTCAGTCTGAGAAACAGACCATGGCGATAGCCGCCACCGAATTGAATGCGCGTCAGGAGACATTCTTTAAGATCGCCGATAACACTCGTCGCCAACTCGGTGGCATTACCGGCCTATTGCTGCAATCGAGCAAGGGGCCGCAGGGCGACAAGACCTTCACCGAGAGCGAGTTCATGGAGAAGTGGCACCTATTTGCCACTGGCGATTTCGAATTATTCTCGCGTGACTTCCTCGTTCTGGCCGGCAAGGGTGAAAACCTCACGAACCTATTCTACGGAACGCAGATTCGCTGCACCCACTCTGATAATTTTATTATGAACTTCGATCGTCTGCTGCGCTTGGCGCGTGACTGCGATACCAATGGCATTATCTCGGATGCACAGCTGCATTCCGCGCACGGCCTGCTAAGCTCGCGCATGCGTGAGCTGCACCCGCGCATCAAGTTCAAACGCTACGAGGTGACACGCTCCAGCTCGTATCTCGATCAGATTATTAAGAGCGCACAAGAACAAAATTAAACGTTGGTTTTCGCGGTATCAAAGGGGGTTAGGGTATGGAATTTGTGGCGATAGTAATTGTGTTGGCGCTCGTGCAGTATTTTGCATTCGGCATGTTAGTGGGCAAGGCCCGTGGCACTTACGAGGTGCATGCACCGGCGATAAGTGGTCATCCGGTGTTTGAGCGCTACTATCGCGTGCACCAGAATACGCTCGAGATGATAGTGATGTTCATCCCCTCGATCGTCTTGTTCTCCTATCTGGTGCGTCCAGACATCGCCGCTGCTATCGGGGCGGTGTATCTGATCGGCAGAATCATCTATCTGCGCGCCTATGTGGCGGACCCAGCCAAGCGCGGCTTAGGATTCATGGTCAGCATTTTGCCGGTCCTTGTGCTATTGCTCGGCAGCGGTGTGGCCGCTGTGATCTCACTACTCTAGCTTCGAATATAGGGCTGACCTATCCGCCGATGGGCAGCCCGTTCGCTCAATCCTCCTCGCGCCGATAGTTGCGCGCGAACACCTCCTCTCCCATGTGGGCAATCTGCTCGTCGACTAAGCGATCCATCTGCTCTAGCAGTGGCTGGTAACGCGTAGCATCACCCTCGAGCAAGCCAAGACAATGCACTATGGCCTCTAGCGTCGAGATAGCCTCCGGCTTCGGTTCGCGTCGAATGCGATAGCGGCTGGGCGGGGGAGTGGGCAATGCATAACGGGGCAGCGCTTCGAGCCAGGGATTCTCCATGAGCATGCGTCGACTCTTGCGCCAGGTGGCATCGATAAACAGCAGGGGGCGGCGTGGGTCTAGGGAGAGCTCCTGCAGTGGCAGGCTAGAGGGGCCGGGATAGATCAGCACGGGGGAGTGGGCCGTGCTGGGGAAGGGATGCGCGGCTGCCGGGGATTGGCTTAGCGCGAGGGCGCAGTCAAGCAGTCCGAGTGCGGCGATGCGCGCAGTGCCGAGGGCATGACGGGCCTCGGCGGGATGTTGGAGTATCCATATTGGCCATGAATTGTCGATCGGGCTTAGCCGCGCGCAATAACATAGCGCCTGCGGGCGTTGGCACCGTTCGCAGCGCTCTGTCTTGGCCATGCCAAACCCTCTCTTCAATACTAAGTTAGTACTGCGCGCGCCCCGTTCGCGAGGCGATAGTGTGCAGGCGACGTACCTTGAACTTCTGGCCCTTGATGCGCCGGGCCTCGAGCTGCGCGATGGCGGCCTCGATCTGGTCGATGTCGATCGCGACGAAGCTGGCGAATTCGAGGATGTCGATACGGCCGATCGCGGAGCCGGCAATGCCACCCTCTGCGGTCAGGGTGCCGAGGATATCCCCAGGTCGAATCTTGTTCTTGCGTCCGCCGGCAATGCTTAGGGTTTGCTTGCTGCAGGTGGCGGGTGTATCCCGAGTCTTGGGCACCGCTTCGATGGTCTTAATCTGTGCGGCGCCGGCATTGTCGCTGCGCTCGAGCAAGGCATCCACTCTGAACCGCTCGTTCTCGAAAAACAAACTAAGGGCGGCGCCCTCGTTGCCTGCGCGGCCGGTGCGTCCGATGCGATGGGTATAGACCTCTAGGTCACGCGGCAGGTCGGCGTTGATCACCATCGGCAGTTGTTCGATATCCAAGCCGCGGGCAGCCACGTCGGTGGCCACGAGTACTTGGCAGCTGCCGTTGCGGAATTGAATCAGTACCTGATCGCGTTCGCGTTGTTCCATCTCGCCGTGTAGTGCCATGGCGACCAGACCTGCGTCGCTCAGGACTTGCGCAATCTCTGTGGTGCTTTGGCGGGTGTTGCAAAAAACCGCGCAGGACTCAGGGCTAAAATGGAAGAGCAGGCGCAGCACGGCCTCGGCACGCTGCGTGCCCTCTTCCTTCTTGCCGCACAGATAATAGGTCTGGTCGATCGTAGTCTCGGCGGCGACGGTCTCGACAGTAATGCGTTGTGCGTCGCGCTGATACTGCGCGCTGAGCGAGTCGATGTGTGCGGGGAATGTTGCGGAGAACAGGAGCGTCTGCCTAGCCGCTGGCGTCTCTCCGATAATGAATTCGATGTCTTCGGAGAAGCCCATGTCGAGCATGCGGTCGGCCTCGTCCAAGACCAGCGTGTTGATGCGCTCGAGCTTCAGGGTCTGCTTCAGCAGATGGTCCTTGATGCGCCCGGGTGTGCCCACCACGACGTGCGCGCCGTGTGCTAGCGAGCCAATCTGCGGGCCTAGCGATTGACCGCCACACAGCACTACGACCTTGATGTTGGGCAGGTAGCGAGCGAGGCGACGAATCTCCGTGGCCACCTGCGTGCATAGCTCGCGGGTCGGACAGAGGATGAGCGACTGGGTGCCGAAGTCACGGGGGTTGAGATGACAGAGCAGGGCAATGCCGAACGCGGCGGTCTTGCCACTGCCGGTGCGCGCCTGCGCGATCAAGTCCTTACGCGCCAATGCTAGCGGCAGGGCTTGCGCCTGTACCGCCGTCATGTGCTCGTAGCCCAGTGCCGTTAAGTTCTCGATCTGCGCTGGGGGCAGATTGAGACCAAGGAATGACTCTTGACCCTTTGCTTCGCTCATCGCACGCGCTCCTGCATTGACATCTTATTCCACTCCAAGTTTATGCAGGTATTCGTTGTAGTCGCCCTTGAAGTTGGTGATGTTGCCTTCGGTGATCTCGAGGATGCGCGTCGCCAAGGAGGAGACGAACTCGCGGTCATGGCTGACGAAGATCAGCGTGCCTGGGTAGTTCTCTAAGGCCAAGTTGAGGGCTTCGATGGATTCCATGTCCAAGTGGTTGGTCGGCTCGTCCATTACCAGCACATTGGGGTTTTGCAGCATCATCTTGCCGAATAGCATGCGACCCTGCTCACCACCGGAGATGACACCCACCTTCTTCAGGCTGTCGTCCTTGGAGAACAGCAACTTGCCGAGGACGCCGCGTATCGACTGTTCGTCGTCGCTCGGGCTGCCCCATTGGCTCATCCAGTCGAAGAGATTGATGTCTTGTTCGAACTCGTGGCTATGGTCTTGCGCGTAGTAACCGATCTTGGCGTTCTCCGCCCACTTGATCTGGCCACTGCGCACCTCTTGCGCGTCTTCACCGAAATGTCCGGTTAGCGCCTGCAGCAGGGTGGTCTTACCGATGCCGTTGGGGCCGATGATCGCGACACGCTCTCCGGCCTCTACCATCATGCTGAGCTTGGAGATCAGGGTGTTGTCGTCGAAACCGAGGCTGAGATCTTTCACCTCTACCGCTAGGCGGTGGAGTTTCTTGTCTTGATCGAAACGAATGAACGGGCTGATGCGGCTAGAAGGCTTCATCTCCTCGAGCTTGATCTTGTCGATCTGCTTGGCGCGTGAGGTGGCCTGCTTGGCCTTCGAGGCGTTGGCAGAGAAGCGGCTAACGAAGGACTGGAGCTCGGCTATCTGGGTTTTCTTCTTGGCGTTGTCCAGCTGGATGCGTTCGCGCGCCTGGGTGGAGGCGATCATGAAATCATCGTAGTTACCCGGGAATAGGCGTAGCGCCTGATAGTCCAAGTCCACCATGTGTGTACACACACTGTTCAAGAAGTGGCGATCGTGGGAGATGATGATCATGGTGCACTCGCGCTGGCTAAGAATGCCCTCGAGCCAGCGAATAGCGTTGATGTCGAGGTTGTTGGTGGGCTCGTCCAGCAACATGATATCGGGGTCGGCGAACAGGGCTTGGGCCAGCAGTACGCGCAGCTTCCAGCCAGGCGCCACGGCGCTCATGGGTCCGTTGTGCTGCTCGATCGCTATGCCAAGCCCTAGTAGGAGCTCGCCGGCGCTGGCCTCGGCCGAATAGCCGTCGAGCTCGGCGAACTCAACCTCTAGTTCCGCAACCCGCATGCCGTCGTCCTCGGTCATCTCGGGAAGGTCGTAGATCGCGTCTTTCTCTTTCTTGATCGACCACAGTTTTTCGTGACCCATGATTACCGTGTCGAGCACGGAGAACTCTTCGTAGGCAAACTGATCCTGGCGCAGGACGCCGACGCGCTCGCCGGAGTCAACGCTGACGTTGCCCGCGGTGGGTTCGAGATCGCCACTGAGGATTTTCATGAAAGTAGACTTGCCGGAGCCGTTAGCACCGATCAGACCATAGCGGTTGCCGCTGCCAAAGCGCAGTGACACGTTCTCGAATAGAGGTTTTGCACCAAATTGAATGGTGATGTTAGCGGCATTAATCAAAGCGAATTCCGTAATATAAAGAGGTAACAAAGTGTCGCTGCGTGTTTGCAGCGCGATGGTCTGGGCCGATGCTGCCAGTAAAGGCGCCCAATTGGCTCAGTGCGAAAGGGGCGCATTATAGAGGAGCGCAGCACAGGCGACTACTGCTTATTTATCTGTGGACTTGTTAGACTAGCGCGACGTTTTGCCGTATCTTCCGCCCGCATTGAGCGTGCACCTGCCAAGCGACACCCGTCGTCGATTGCGGTGCAGCGCACGACAAGGAGTTCCATTGAAAATTCTCGTTCGCAATCTATCCCGAGACGTAACAGAAGCAGAACTTCTGGCGCTATTCGAAGCCCACGGACGCGTGCAGTCCTGCACCGTTGTGATGGATCAGGCGACTGGCGGCTCCAAGGGCTTCGGTTTTGCCAATATGCCCGTTCCCCACGAGGCAAAGAAGGCCATGCACGCCTTGAACGGTTTGTCGGTAAAGGGCACTAAGATGCGCGTCAAGAAGGCCGATCCGAGTGCTAAACAGGACGCCGCTGCAGACGAGGTTCCTGTGACCGCAAACGACGCGATTGCCGTCGATGCTGCTGCGCAGGCGGCGCAGGAGGCAGCGGCACGGGCCAAGATCAAGAAAGATGGTTCGCCGCTGGGCATGAAGAAGCCACGCTCTTTCCGCAAAACCAATAAACAATAGACGCTGTTTAACCGCTTTGCGAGCCTCTAAGATGCAACTGGCAATTGACCCTCACTTTGGCGACTTCGATGGCGAGGACCCGCTCTTCGCGCAGATCGCCGACGATCTGCGCAGCAAGGCCTGGAGTGTGATTCCCAACGCACTGCCTCCTGCGCTTGCCACTGCCCTACATCAACAAATGATGAGTTTAGATGAGGAGCAATTCGCCCGCGCCGGTGTGGGCCGCAGCAACGACTTTACTCTGAACAGTTTCGTGCGCCGCGATGAGATTCGTTGGATAGAGGGCAGTAATATCGCCGAAAGAGACTGGCTGCAATGGTCGAACCGCTTGCGGCTGTTCTTGAACCGGCGGTTGTTTTTAGGCTTATTCAGTTTCGAGAGTCATTTCGCGCACTACGCTCCCGGGGCGTTCTATAAGAAACACGTCGATGCCTTCAAGGGCAACCCGCGTCAAGACACCACCAACCGAGTGCTTTCGGTGGTCGCCTATTTCAATCCCGGCTGGCAGCCCGAGG
>DIAM01000021.1:137508-167654 GCA_002416505.1 Gammaproteobacteria bacterium UBA5078 | reverse complement strand
AATCCCGGCTGGCAGCCCGAGGACGGCGGCGAATTGGCGCTGTTCGACGAGGATCAGATCGAGCCTTTCTTGAGCGTTACACCCGCATTCGCCACCCTAGTGGTCTTCCTCAGCGAGGAGGTGCCGCACGAGGTCCGACCTGCCAAGCGCGATCGCTATAGCATCGCAGGCTGGTATCGCGTCAACAATTCCCTGAACGATCAGATCGACCCGCCGCGCTAAACGTGACATATTCGAATGCGACGCGCCGCCTATAAGTGTCAAGAATCTGCAACACAGCGGTGCTAGTCTGTGCTTCATATATAGGAGCGCCTTAGCTCCTCTCTTATGTGTTAACAAGGGTTTTAGCAATGGCAGATATCGGGGCTCAACGTAGAGAGTTTATTCGTTTAGGGGTGAAAGGCTTGGCTGCCTTCGCGGGCGGTTCATTGCTCTCGGGCGGATCCTTGGTTCTTCCCTCCGGTCGGCTCGTCGCGCAATCTGCCCTAGTCCAAGCCGAGTTCGCTGGCCTCGCCTCCCTCGGCCCACTCCTGCCTCCCGATGCCAACGGCATCATGCTGCCAGCGGGCTATAGCTCTCGCGTGGTGGCAGTCACTGGTAAAACTCCTATGCCCGATGGCGACTATGTCTGGCATGCCGAGCCCGACGGTGGTGCTACCTATGCGGCGCCCGATGGGGGCTGGATCTATGTCTCCAATAGTGAGGTGCCGGCAGCGGGCGGCGGCGTAGGGGCCCTGCGCTTCAACTCGCGCGGCGAACTCGTAGACTCCTATTCCATTCTAAGTGCTTCCAGTAGCAATTGTGCCGGAGGCAAGACGCCATGGCACACATGGCTATCCTGTGAGGAGATGGACCGTGGCAGGGTCTTCGAATGCGACCCATTCGGAGAGAAGATTGCCGAGGTCAGGCCCGCCCTCGGGGCCTTCCGGCACGAGGCCGTGGCGGTCGATACCGTGCATGAACATCTTTACCTCACCGAAGACGAACCCGACGGTTGCCTGTACAGGTTTCGCCCCAGCAAACCGCTGCCGGATCTGAGCAGTGGCACACTGGAGGTGGCGCAGGTGATAGTGAAGCAGGGCAAGCGCAGCGTAGTCTGGCATACAGTGGATGACCCCTTGGCCACCTCTACCCTGACCCGTAAACAGGTCGCGAGCGCTACTAGCTTCGATGGTGGCGAAGGCATCGGGTTTTTCGATACCCGCATCTACTTCACCACTAAGGGTGACAACCGCGTCTGGGTGTACGATGTGAATAGCGCCGAGATCGACGTACTCTACGACATCAAGACCAGCGCAAATCCGATCCTCAAGGGTGTCGACAATGTCGTGATCACGCCCGCGGGGGATGTCATCGTGGCCGAGGATGGCGGCGATAATCAGCTCGTCGCATTGACTCCCGATGGTGGGGTGGTGCCACTACTACAGGTAGTGGGACAGGATGAGTCGGAGCTGTGTGGCCCGGCCTTCGATCCGAGCTATTCGCGTCTGTATTTCAGCTCGCAGAGTGGCTTTAGCAAAGGGGGCCCCGGTATTACCTATGAGATCAGTGGCCCGTTCGCCTAAGCCCTGTCTGCTTGCGCGGCAATGACGCGCTGGCCCCTCCCGACAAGGCCCTAAATAGGGAGTGCAGCGGCACTTCCATGCCTCGGGCGCGCCCCCTGTCCGCTCGCCGAGTTTGTCTTGACACTATAAAATGTAAGTGTTTATATCGGCCGTTACAGGGGGAGTCCACATGGGGCCAAAACAAGAAAAAATAGGCTACCTGAGCGCTGCGATCATCGTGTCATTGATGGCCTGCTCGCCAGCACAGGAACAAGCTTCCACGGCTATTCAAGCGGCGCCAGCGCCTGCTGTTGACGCCATTCCTCGCGGTCCAGACGGCAAGCCAGACCTCAACGGTATTTGGCAAGTCCTCAGCAATGCCAATTACAATCTTGAGGCCGCGGCTCCTAAAGCGGCTCTTGCCTTAGTGCCCGGAGATTTTGTCCCCGTGCCAGCGCCCGAAGTTGTCGCCTTGGGCGCGATTGGCGCAGTGCCTGCCACTTTCGGCGTAGTCGAGGGCGGCACCATTCCCTACAAGCCCGAAGGCCTCGCTCGGCGCGAGGCGAATCGCGAGAATTGGCTAACGAGCGATCCAGAAATTAAGTGCTATATGCCGGGCGTGCCCCGTGCCACCTATCTGCCCCATCCATTCCAGATTTTCCACAGCGATCAGGCCGTGTTCTTTGCGTACTCCTTCGCCGGCGCCGTTCGTAACATCTACTTAGAAGACCCGGGTGAGCCACCGCTGGACGCTTGGATGGGCCAGTCCTATGGGCACTGGGAGGGCGACACCTTCGTGATCGAGGTGACGGGCCTAGACGATAGAACATGGTTCGATAGAGCCGGAAACTATCATAGCTATAAAATGAAGGTGACTGAGCGTTATACTCTAGTGAGCGCCAACGTCATCGAGTATGAGGCGACCATCGAAGACCCCGATATCTTCGAGCGCCCATGGACGATCAAGATGCCGATCTATCGAAGACTCGAGGCTGGCTTCGAGTTACCGCAGTTTAAGTGCGTAGAATTTGTCGAAGAGTTGATGTACGGAAAGTACAGGAAGGGACGCGAAGCTGAGCTTTTCGGTGCAGATGCTAACGACTAATATAGTCATGATGATTTAATGTAAAGGGGTGGAAATATGAAGTTTAAGAATTTATTACTCGCTACAGCCGTCGCTGGGTCGCTCGCGACCATCGCCACGCCTGCGGTAGCGCACCATGCGTTCTCGGCGGAATTCGATGCGAACCTGCCGATCGCCCTGCGCGGGCCGATCATCCGCGTGGAGTGGATCAACCCACATTCGTGGATTCACCTGATGCACACCAATGAGGACGGCACCGAACAGGCCTGGATGGTAGAGGGCGGCACGCCCAATACCTTGCTGCGCAGGGGTATCAATCGCGACTCACTACAGCTCGGCACAGAGATCATCGTGACGGGTTATCAGAGCAAGGATCGCCTGTGTTCTCCAGAGTGTCGTGGCAATGGCCGTGACATCACCTTCCCTGATGGCCGCAAGTTATTCATGGGCTCCTCGGGCACTGGCGCACCTACCGATGGTTCGGATCCTGTCGAGCGTTAATCCTCTGTAGGTCTGACTCTCGCACAATATAACGCCCGCGCTGCTTGCAGAACGGGCGTTATTTTATGCGGGATGCTTATTGGATAGCGGGGTTTAGTTCGCGGTCGAAGCTGCCGCCATCGCGGAAGACGATGGCGCTGTCATAGAAGCCTGCGCTGTTCAGTTGCACATGGACCTGCTCGAAGCTGCGATTCTCCCAGAACCAGCCATGAATGCCGGTGAAGGGGGCGTGGTAGACCCCTGCGCCGCTGAGCGCATTGCCCTTGTCGAAACTCTCGACGTCTTCCTCGCCCTCCATACCCTCTGGGTCCGCGTGCATGTCGAACACCAGCTCACCCGTGGCCACCCACGAGAAGATCATGGTGCTGTCCTCACTGAGCTGATACTTGTATTCGACCGACTGGAAGGGCTCGAGGATGAATTCGGTGCGGTCTACCTTGTGCACCTGCTCTGTTTTCTCATAGGGGCTCTCGCTGGCGTCGGCCAGATCGAGTAGGCCTAGGGCGCGACCGGTGCCCAGCGGGTCGACGCCGAACTCTGCGGGCAGCACGGCGACGACAAATACGATCGCCGCGAGTGTGGCGGCGATGGCGGTAGCAGCTAAGATGCGCGGCGCCGATGCACCCTGCTCATTGGGCGGTGTTGTGTTCATAGTAAAGCTCCCTGTCCTATCAAACGCTTGCGCTGAAAAACGCGGTTAGCTGGTAGGCGGTGAGGATGAAACCGCCGCCCATTAAGAGTGTGTTGCTCACGAGTGCATAGCGTGTGTAGCTGGCTCTAGTGCGCCACAGACTCAGCAGCAATAGAATCGCCGACAGCGCTAGAAGCTGGCCAAGCTCGACGCCGACATTGAAGCTGATGATGTTAGTCACCAAGCCGTTGGGGCTGAGCGCGAAGGCCTGCAGCTTGGTGGCGAGCCCAAGACCATGGAAGAGGCCGAAGATGAACACCGCCGCTTTCGCATTGGGGCGCATACTGCCGAGTTTGTCGAAGCCCCCCATGTTCTCGAAGGCCTTATAGACGATTGAGAAGCCGATGATGGCGTCGATCAGATAGGCATTGACCTGTAGGTTCGCCAAGACACCGAGAAGCAATGTGATGCTATGGCCGAGGGCGAACAGCGAGACGTATTGCAGGACATGGATGGGGCGATACAGGAAGAAGATCACGCCTAGTAAGTACAGCAAGTGGTCGTAGCCCGTCACCATGTGCTTGGCGCCGAGATAGATGAACCCGGCGATGGCGGGCCCGTCTATTCCCTGCACGTAGTCGGCGTCATTGCCGGTGATGGTGTGGGCAATGGCGGCGTTGGTAAGGAGTAGCGCGAGTGTCGCAATGACGGCCAGAGGCCAGGGTTTAGGCGCTGGTATCGGGCTGCCGTGGAGACGCATTAGAGGCTCGCCTTCAATTGCTGGCGAATCTGGATATCTCAGGGTTATAGCCCTGATGGCAGGCGGTGCACACGCTGTAGATCTGCGCGCCGGCCTGGAAGAAGTCTTCCCGGTTCTGCGTTTGCGCAGAGTCGTAGGCGAAGGCCGCCGCAGTGCTCAGCGCATTGGAGTAGGTGATCCAGGCATCGTTATCCACGGCGCGCCCTGGCAGGGCGAGGGCATTACCGGCCTCGATCAACTGAGCCGCCTTCTGCTTGACCAGCAGCCATTCCTCGTCGTTTTTCGGGTAGAGGTCTTCATAGCCTGTATTGATGTCATCTACCCAGCCCGCGTAGTCCCAGAGTACGTCCGAGACCGGCTCTAGAACGCTGTTCATGAAATCCTGCATGTCGAGCCTGAGGTCGTAGGTGGGAGCCGCGCTAACGCTGGCATTGCTGTTGGCAGTAGGGGCGCTCGGCTCGCTGCAAGCGATGCCTAAGGCTGCGGCGAATATGATTAGGGCGCTGCGTACTAGGGTTCTCGTAGCTGTATTCATCTTATTATGTCTCCGCGCACGAAAGGGATACGACTCGTTTCGTGGTCTTGCAGGGCTGCAAAGCACGAATTGGCATCTATTTTACAGCAATGTGAGGTAGAAAGAATCGCTAATGCAGCGCCATCCATCGGTGCTGGCGCGGCGTTGAGCGCGCGGCTAGATATCCCTATTCGTCGAAAGTCTCTAACACAATCCGTGTGCCATCGACGAAGGAGCGCATATGCGCATCGGGAAGCTTGCGCAATTGTTCATCGAAGAACTCCTTAATTAGCGCGACGCTACTCTGTAAACCCTCCAAGGCAGGGATCTGATAGGAATATTCGGCAGGGAGAAGGAGTGCAAGTTCTGTTGGGGAGTTGTGACCGAAGCCATTGAGGGTGACTAGGTAGACGATATTGCGGCGTGCTGGGAGTAGTTCGCGAATATTGGCCTGTGCCATGTCTGGTAATTCGCTGCTAGAGAGCATTAATACTGCAGCATCGAGACCGCCGCGCCGCGCAGCTCGCGGGGGCACGCCCTCCATGGACGCGAAGGCGACAAAGCGCGCATCTCGCGCGACTGTCTGGCCAATAATGCGGGCGCCGAGGGAATGACCGAATGCGCCCAGTCGGGAGAGGTCTAAGCGTTGATAGAATGGATCATTCGCGTTGCCATTCAAGGCTGTTAATTCACGCAGGCTTGCTTCGGCATCGGCTGACCCCAAACGGGTCGCCTCTTCGAAGAAGGCGTCCACCTGTTCGTAAGGACCCACTAAGATGTCGAAGGGAATGGCGAAACGGTCATCGGGCGGGATATAGCGGCCGTCGGGATAGCGCACGCGCCCAATCTGCGGATAGTCGATTGCCATCGCGACATAGCCATGACTGGCCAAGCTTTCGGCTAGAGTCGTATAAAAATGATGGGGGACGCCTCGTCCAGGGGAGATAATCACGACGGGCAAAGTCCTTGGCGTCGCGGCTAAAGAAGCATCCGTGACACTATGGCTCTTTAGTCCATCGAATTCCTCGTAATAAGGCGCATAGTCGGCCCGCGCGCCACCCGCGACCGCGGCAGGGTACCAAAGCTGGGCTATCAGTTCGCGCCGCTCATTCCCGTCGCTATGCGACCACTGAAATGTCCGCGTGCCTACCGGAAATTCTCCGCTCGGAGCAGGGAGTTCCGACGCGGCGCGGACTTCGATGGCGGTGGCGAGCAGGAGCGCGAAACTGCATAGGACGGCGCGCATACGGGGCGGGTTTATCGAGTGGATAGCAGGCATGATTCTCTTACCTCATTCGGAGAGCGCACGAAGCAATTGCACATCGCCCTGTAAATTTCGCAGAGTCAGCGCCGCACCGCCGCCGTTTAGTTTCATCTCGAGATATTGACTAAAATCGAACTCCACTGCGCTGGCCTGCTCATTCTGTAGGCTTGGAATATCACTGCTGAGCGTGCCACGCGCTCGGACACGAATTGTGGCCTGCGCATTGTCCGGCAGGGCAACGATGAGTGTGTCATCGTCAGCCACACCATGACTCATCGTAATAGCGGAGCTTCCCGTCAACGCTCCCTCGAGCAGTTGTGCCCTTACCACTCCGTCCATAGCGGTTAAGGAGACACGCCCGGCTTGCTCCCGCACCGTGATATTCCCACCGGTGGACCACGCGGTCAGATTGCCGTTGATGCCAATGGTCTCGATGTCGCCGGCGCCGTAGACGCGTAGTTGATACCGCCAAGTCGCAGGTAGCGCTATGTTCAGTGAGTAGTGCGTGTGTGTGGACTCCGCGCGGATGATTAGCCGCGAGTCCGTGATATTCAAGGTGGGGCTGAGAATTTCTGACTCGATTAGCGGCAAGCTGCCAGCTGGGTCCGTATGCGGGAGTGGCTGCGCCGCCCAGAGTATCTGTGCGGCGTCCTCGCTCGGGCTAATACGAATATCTAAGAAGTCGCCGTATACCATTAGCGTGTCGAGACTCGCGAGCTGTGCGGGCCCTGGCAGCGCCAATGGGTAATACACCGGGTTATTTTCTTGCGCCCAAGCCTGTGCTGGGGCCAGCGCTGTCAATAGCAGGCACAGGACTGCGTAGCATAGACTCTGCGCCGATCGACTGGGCATAGGCTTACTCTCCATATAACTGTTGATAGGTTGCGGCGATGAAACGTGCCTGACCTTGTTCCGAGGTGAATGTCGGTAAGTCGGCCGCGCTGCGAATGAGCTGCAAGCGGATCAAAGCCTCCAAGGCACTGAGTTGTACATTCGGGTCTTCCGAATTTGTCAGCATCGAGAGCAACTGCGGCGCGACTGTCATCGCCGTCTCAGGTGACAGATTCTGTATTTGAGTGAGCGCCTCCAGTTGCTGCATCGCATTGTGACTGAGTAGCCTTAGCTGTAAATTCTCGGTTCGTAGTAAGTCTCTGTCTTGCGCCACTTGCCATTGTAGGAGTGCAACAAGCCCTACGCTGCCCAGTGCGGCGGCGATCTTGCCTAAACTTAGCCAGCGTTTAGGCCGAGCGGGTGGGGTCAAAGCGCGGTGTGACCCACTGACCTCGAGTGCTTGCCACAGCCTATCGGCATCTTCGCCAATGACCTCCTGCCACTGTTCCAGATTGTTAGCTAATTTGGAATTATGCGTCATATAGGGCCTCCTTTAATTTCGCCAAAGCCCTGTGTATGCGCACCTTGACGTTGTTGGGCGTCAGCGTTAGCAACTGTGCGATCTCGGTATTGCTGAGTCCCGAAAAGCGGCTTAGCACGATCGCCTCACGGCTCAATGGTGGCAGAGTCTCTAGAGCTTGCAGTATTCGCTTATGCATCTGCGTGCCCTGAAGTGATTGCTCTGGGCCAAAATCTGTTGTGTCTACCTCTTGCGGTTCGAAGTCGAACCGGGCTGCGTTCTGCACGTCATACAAACAATTTCGGGCAATCTGGTAAACCCAGGCTCGTCCCTGGCTGCCTTTGTAGGATTCGCGATATAGCCAGACTCGCGAGAAGACCGTTTGCACAATATCGTCCGCATCGTGTGCTGCCAGCCCCATGCGTCTGAGGTAGGCAAACAGGGGTTGCGAGATTGTATGGTAGAGTGACTCCAACGCTTTGGGGTCGCCGCGTCGAACGCAGTTTAGTATGGTGTCGATGGCGTCGATAGAATGTGTCATTTGCCAAGTATTACCTCGAAATACCCAATAAGTTACACAGCTACTAAGCTTTATTTCCAGCTCACACGCCTTGAGACTGAGTGGCACGTGCTCTATCCTCTTGGAAACCCTACGGTCTACGCCGTACACCATTTAAATTAGAGGAAGTCTGGACGCCTGATTCGCCTGCGCGAACCCGTCTGGTTTTTATTAATGCGAAGAATGCTATTACCCGTTGTGGCGCTTCTGTTCTCAGATGCGTTGTTACTCATTGGTCACGGATTACAACTCACGCTGCTGCCGGTCAGCGCGGAGCTGCTCGGCTTCAGCGCCGCTCAGATCGGCCTGATGGGATCGACCTATTACGTCGGCTTCGTGACCGGCTGCCTGCTCACGCCGTTTCTAGTCAGGCGGGTAGGGCATATCCGCACCTTCGCCATACTAACCTCCACCTATTCGGCCTTGGTGCTGCTGTTCTATTCGCTGCCCTATGCCCTCGTATGGCTGATACTGCGCTTCACTGTCGGTTTCGCCATCGCCGGCCTGTATATGACCATCGAGAGCTGGCTCAGTGAGCGCTCCAACTCCGAGACTCGCGGCACCATTCTCTCGGTGTACGTCGTGGTCAATATGAGTATGACCATGGTGGGGCAGCAGATGCTCAACCTCGCCGACCCGCTCGGGCAGACGCTGTTCATCGTGGTGGCGATCCTGCTCTCGCTCGCGCTTATTCCAGTCTGTCTCACTACGGCCATGGCGCCAGGGCCCATCGGCAATGTGCGCATCGACCTGCGTAAGGTGCTGCATCTATCCCCGGCAGGCGTGGCGGGGGCGGTCGCCACTGGCTTGGTCACCGGTGCCTTCTGGTCGCTCGGCCCCCTCTACGCGGGTGGCATTGGGCTCGAAACACAGGCCTTAACCCTGTTCCTGAGTGTCGTCGTGCTTGGTGGCGCGGTGTTCCAGCTGCCCCTCGGACGCCTCTCGGACCACTACGATCGGCGCATCGTGCTGCTCTACACGGCCATCGCCGGCGCGCTGATCTCGGCACTTCTGGTGCTGCTTACCGATCTGCCCAGCTGGGGCTTGGCCTTGCTCGCCTTCCTGTGGGGGGGCTGCGTAATGACGCAATATGCGATAAGCCTCGCCCATGCCAATGACAGGGCCGCGCCCGAGGACTTCGTCATGGTGGGTAGTGTCATGTTGCTGTGCATGGGCCTGTTCTCCGCGGTGGGCTCCTTTATCGCCTCCGCCTTCATGCAGTGGTTTGGGCCCAGCGGCCTGTTCGTGTTTAGCACGCTCTGCCTGTCAGGCTTCGCTGTCATATTGGCGGCGCGCAGGCGCATACATGTGCTGCCCGTGCTCGACGAGACCGAGCCCTTCCGTGCCGTCGCGCCAAGCACGACGCCGATGTCCTTCGAGCTTGACCCTCGCACAGAGGAAAATCCAGACTTCCCCTACGAGGGCGAAGAGCGCGCGCCTTGAGCGGGCTTGGGCGCTACGGCGGCGTAGCGAACTAGTGCGGACTTCGATTGTAAAGCTAAATAAGATGTATTATCATTTGAGCTCCGGTTGGGCCGCTTTATCGTTCGCCCAGAAGCCAAGTTTTTTAGGAGTGTAGCGCCATGCGAAGAGTCCTCACAGCCATTGCCACCGTGCTATGTGCAAGTCTTGTACAGGCAGACGAAGTGAATATCTATTCGGCTCGAGAAGAGAATCTGATCAAGCCAATTCTCGACATCTATGCAAAGGAGACCGGAGTCACGGTGAACCTCGTGACCGGTGGTGCGGACGAGCTCATCCAACGGCTGTCCCTCGAGGGGGCTAACTCGCCTGCGGATCTGCTGCTCACCGTGGATGTCGGCCGTCTTTATCGGGCCAAAGAGGCTGGTGTTCTGCAGAGCGTGCAGTCGCCGCTTCTAGATGCGGAAGTTCCGGCAAACTATCGCGATAACGAAGGATACTGGTATGCCTTGTCTTTGCGCTCGCGCGTAATCGTGTACGACAAGGAGCGCGTGAATCCCGCCGATTTATCCACTTACGCGGATCTGGCCGACCCGAAATGGAAGGGCAAGATATGCGTGCGATCATCCTCCAATATTTACAATCAGTCGATGGTTGCCGCGATGGTCAGTCGCAATGGCGTTGCACAGACTGAGCAATGGGCCGAGGGCCTTGTCGCGAATTTCGCGCGCAGCCCGCAGGGCGGAGACCGAGAGCAGATCAGCGCGATCGCTGCGGGTCAGTGTCAGGTCGCCCTCGTTAATAGCTATTACCTCGCTGGCCTGTTGAACTCTTCTAGCCCTGCCGACCGCGCCAATGGTGAGGCGGTGGCGGTGTTCTGGCCAGACCAGAATAGCAACGGCGCACACATCAATATCAGTGGCGCGGCAGTGACCAAGGCGGCGAAGAACAAGGACGCCGCGGTGAAGCTGATGGAGTATCTTGTCAGCGACGAGGCGCAGCATTGGTATGCGGAGACTAATAATGAGTTCCCGATACGGGACGATGTGCAAAGCAGTGAGTTGCTCAGGTCATGGGGCGATTTCAAGGCCGATGACATTGCCCTGGATCAATTAGGCATTCACAATGCCGACGCTGTGCGCCTTATGGATCGCGCGGGATGGAAGTAAACGCTACACAGAATAAGACTCGCGTTAGATGTCGCAATTAACTACTGCCACAAATGAGGCCCCGCGAGGGGCCTTGTCGTCTTTGAGAACCCGGCTCAGTGGGCGGTGGCTCACGCTTGCAATTTTAGCGCTCTGCATCCTCCTCAGTGTGCCTACCATTACCGTCTTCTCCTCCATTTTCGGAAACAGTGAGGGCGTTTGGTCCCATCTAGCTTCCACCGTGCTTGGCGACTATATTTCGCAGTCCGCTATGCTCATGGTGGGAGTTGGTCTCGCCGTTTTGGTACTCGGCATAGGGCCGGCTTGGCTAGTCACCATGACGCGCTTCCCGGGTAGTCGTCACTTGGAGTGGGCTTTGGTGCTTCCACTGGCAATGCCCGCCTATATTATCGCCTACACCTATACCGGCATGCTGGATGTCGGTGGCCCGCTGCAGAGCTGGATCAGGGCAAGCTTCGGCCTACGCTACGGCGACTATTGGTTCCCGCAGATTCGCTCCATCGGTGGCGCAATCACCATGCTCTCCTTGGTGCTCTACCCCTATGTCTACCTGCTCACGCGCACCGCCTTCATCGAGCAATCCGTGTGCGTGCTAGAGGTGTCCCGTACGCTCGGTGCGAGCCCGTTCAAGGCCTTCAGTCGTGTCGCTCTGCCCTTGGCGCGCCCCGCGATCATGGCCGCGCTCTCCTTGGTATTGATGGAGACCCTTGCGGACTACGGCACCGTGCAGTATTTCGGCGTGTCGGCATTCACCACCGGCATCTACCGCACCTGGTTCGGCTTGGGCAGTCCTATCGCCGCCGCACAGTTGGCTGCCGTGCTGATGGTCTTTATATTGGGCTTGGTGTTGGCCGAGCACTGGTCTCGGTCCAAGGCGCGCTATCACCACACCAGCAATAAATACTCCCGCCTGCCGCGCATCGAGTTGCACGGCTGGAAGCGAGCGGGCGCAATGATCTATTGCTTCCTCCCAGTGGTTTTTGGATTTTTGATCCCATTCATTCAACTCTCTATATGGGCAATGGACACCTGGGAGCTTCTGGATCGCTCCAACTTTCTAGGCCTTTTCGCCAATAGTCTTAAGCTCGCCACCATCACCGCGGTGATCGCCCTGTTCCTGTCGTTGTTTATCACCTATAGCAAGCGTCTGCGTCCTGGGGTGTTTCTGCGTGGCATCGTAAGAGTGCTCGGACTTGGTTACGCGATACCTGGCACGGTGGTGGCGGTTGGCGTGTTAATACCTTTCGCGTGGTTCGACAATACTCTGGATGCCTGGATGCGCGAGCGATTCGATATCTCCACCGGGCTGTTATTTAGCGGCACGCTGATGGCGGTGGTGTTCGCGTATCTGGTGCGTTTCCTGCCTGTGTCCATGAATACACTGGACGCGGGGCTTGGGAAGATCAAACCTACAATGGATGACGTGGGGCGCTCTTTGGGGCTGAGGCCGCTGCAGATTTTGCGCCGCGTGCATATCCCGGTGATGAAGGGCAGCCTGCTTACCGCGAGTCTTCTAGTGTTCGTGGACGTACTCAAGGAGTTGCCCGCCACGCTGATCCTACGGCCCTTCAATTTCAATACTCTCGCCATTCGAACCTACGAGTTGGCGAATCAAGAGCGCCTCGCCGAGGCCTCCAGTACCGCCCTGATGATCGTGTTAGCAGGGATCATCCCTGTTATTATCCTCAGCCAAACCATTTCCAAGTCGCGACCCGGTTATGAACCCAGTACTCGAACTCAATAATGTCGCCGTCGCCCTAGAGGGCACCGTGATCGTCCGTGACATCTCCCTGCAACTGCGCGAGGGCACGATCGGCTGCCTGCTTGGCCCCAGTGGCTGCGGCAAGACCACGCTCTTGCGCGCCATCGCGGGCTTCGAGAGGGCCTTGGAGGGCGAGATACGCATTGCCGGAGTTGCCGTCAGCAATCAGACGCTTTGCCTGCCAGTGGAGAAGCGTCAGGTTGGCATGGTGTTTCAAGATTACGCGCTATTCCCCCACCTCAGTATCGCCGAGAACATCGCCTTCGGCCTCTCCGGCAAGAGCGCCAGCGAGAAGACTGCACGGGTGCAGGAGCTCGCGCAGATGTTGAAGATTAGTGAGTACCTGCATACCTATCCACACCGCCTTTCCGGTGGTCAGCAGCAACGCGTGGCCGTCGCACGAGCCATGGCGCCTAAGCCGCGCATCCTGTTGTTAGACGAGCCATTCGCAAGCCTCGATGTGGAGCTGCGCGAGGAGCTCGCAAGGGAGATTCGTTATGTGCTCAAGAAGGATGGCATCACTGCGATCCTAGTGAGCCACAACCAGTACGAGGCCTTCGCCATGGCCGATGAGATCGGCGTGATGCGCGCCGGGGAGTTGATGCAGTGGAGCACGCCCTTCGAGCTCTATCACAAACCCAGCTGTCCCTATGTTGCCGACTTCGTAGGGGAAGGAGTGTTTCTTAACGGGACGGTGAGCGACGCTTATGCAGTGCAGACCGCGCTAGGTTTATTGTCCGAGCAGGAGCCGCACGGCTATGCATTGGGCAGCACGGTGATGGTGTTGATTCGCCCCGACGACGTAATTCACGACGACGCCAGCACGACCACGGCGAAGGTGATCGACAAGGCCTTCCGTGGTTCGCAGTATTTGTACACGCTGGAGTTAGCGGATGGGACGCAAGTCCTGAGCCTAGTGCCTAGCCACCATCGTCATGCACAGGGTGAGATGATAGGCATCCATATCGAAATGGACCACCTAGTGGCATTCAAACTAGCCTAAGCTTAGGGCTTATCTTGATCGACCAAGAAGGTCTCTAGGCTCTCGCCCGTAAGCTTCTTAATCTGTGAGAAGACGAACCAGATCGCCAGCATTAGAATGACCATGCTTGGCAGCGCGATGACCGGGTAGCTTAGCGCCGTCATCTTGCCCAGCTCTTCACTAAACTCGGTGGTGCCCGGTGGGCTCACGAGAATAATCTTCGCCAGCACATAGTTCAGTACCGAGGAGACGAAGAAGGAGCCCGCCACGATAATAGAGGCCTGCCCCATACGCTTCTCAAACATCGCCGTCATTCCCTTCTGGGCAAGCGCTTCATAGAGTGCTTCGACTCGTACCAGTTGTGCGTTCAGAATCAGTGTCTTCACCAGAGGAAAGCGTGTGCGCTGTGTGAACAGCACTGCGATGCCGATCATCGCAGGGATGGCGGCCTCTTTGATGGCGATGTATTTCGGGTCGAGCTCTAGCAGGCTGATGCCGCCTGTGAGGAATACGCTGACCACCCCGAGAACCGAGAAAGGGTTGATCTTGCCGGATTGGCGCAGATCCCAGAGGCCATAGCCAATAGGGAACATCAGCGCGAATACGATGCTCAGCGATGGGCCGAGGCTGTCGTCTCCGCTGAGTTTGCTCAGGATAAAGACCGGCAGAATAATATTGAACGCCAGATTCGCCAGAAAACTGCCCTTAGGGGGCTGGCTCTGCGCTACGCCCTTAGGCGCCTCAGGGGTTTTCTGGGCTGTCTTCTCTTCGTTCATTGCGTTACTCGACCGGGGCTTTGTGTGCGTGTGGACCGCTGAGTATACGAAATTTCACCGCGCTGTCCCACGCTTAGTTTGCCGGGGCAATCGTTACGGGTAATTTGTCCCCTGCGCCCCATTCCGACCAGGAGCCGTCGTACACGCTGATGTCTCTATAGCCTACAAGGGCGGCGGCAAACGCGATGACGCAGGAGGTGACGCCGGAGCCGCAGGTCGCGATCAGATGCTGATCCTGGGCGATTAGCTTTTGTAGCGCCGCTTGTAACTCTTGCTTCGGTCGCATGTGGCCATCGACTATTAAGCGGTCGAAGGGCAGGCTGAGCGCCCCGGGCATATGCCCCCCGCGCAGCCCCGCTCGGGGTTCGGGTGCGCGCCCATAGAAGCGGTCGGCTGAGCGGGCGTCCAAGATGCGCGTCTCCTCGGAGCTAGTGGCGCGCAGTACCTCGCGCCAATCGCAGAACATGGAGGCGTGGAAACTGGCGGTAAAATTACCACGAAGAGGCTGTTCACTAGGCGCGCTGCTGTCGATCGCAAAACCAGCGGCCTGCCAGGCGGGTAGGCCACCATCGAGCACCGCGCACTCGTTCAAGCCCATCGACCTCAGCATCCACCATGCGCGAGGGCTCGTCTGTATGCCGAGGCTGTCATAGATCACGACGACGCTGTCTTTGTCGATGCCGAGACGCTGCGCCTCGGAGGTGAATAGCGCCGCATCGGGCATCATATGGGGCAGTGTCGAATCGTGGTCGCAAATGCGACGATCGAAATCGAAGAAGCGAGATCCGTGGATGCGTGCTTGTTGCCATTCCGCCTCGCCGTCGCGCTGTGCCGCGGGCATGTGCCAGCTGGCATCTAGAACGACAAGATTGGTGGAAGCGCTGGCAATGGCATCGGCAAGCCATTGCACTCTCACGAGGGGGCTAGGGAGTACTAAGTTGGGCATCGCGGGGCTCCGTTGTGTTCTAGGGTCTGCTCGCATTGTAGCAGGCCTTGCGAACAAAGCCGCCTTTAGGCCTTAGAGCGCATCTGCGCCACGATCTCGCCGAGACGCCGCACGGCACTGATAGATTCGCTCTCGTCTAGGTTTTCCGCAGCGTTGTTGAAGTCGCCCTCGGCCTGGGCTTGCACTAGCATGCCGTCGCGGCGCGGGTAGACGGCTACGTGGCGACTGCTGTAATAGAAACCGTAGTCTACCTCTGGCTGGGGCATCAATTTTGCGGTCTGCCCGCGCACCGGGATGATCGAGTCATCGGCCAGCAAAGCTCGCGCCCCATAGCCCGTACAATTGATGATTGTGCGTTCATCTATCGCGACGAAGTCGTCCTTGTCCTGCATCTCGAAGGTCTCCATCACGCCGCCATTGGAGAGGAAGTCCGCCATCAGTATGCGAGTGTATTCCGCGATATTGAACAACATGGTGGAGCGCCTCTGCACATGGGGTGCGGGGAAGGGGTGCGCGCCGACGGTGACCGCCTGGGGCGTGATGTCTCGAATCAATTCGGCCTCGAAATGGGGGTATGCGGGTTCGCCAGATTCCGTGCCCGGTTGTGGCCTGTCGAAGGGCACATCAGAGAGGCTATACATGTCGCGCCACTCGATAGGGTTGCCAGCGACGCCGAGCAGGGATTGGTAACGGCGGAAAGAATAACGCGCCATCGTCTCCCATTGTTTGGCGAAGCTGGGCGCGAACTGTGCGCTGCAGATGCGCGAATCCGGTGTCCATGCTCCTGTGGCGCGATGCGAGCGCACATAGGGCGGGCGCTCTTTTGCATAAATGGTGACGCGCAGCCCAGCCTGTTGCGCAACTAGCGCCGTGGTAAGGCCGATCGCGCCGCAGCCGATGACGGCGATCTCCTTACGACCTGTTGCCCTAGCCATCTCCACGGCGATCTGCCCGCTGCCCCAGGACAGTGACCAGCCACTGCCGCCATGGCCATAATTGTGTACAACACTCTTGCGCCCGATGCGTTCGGACTCGATGCGCGGACCCTCTGCGCGAAAGGGGCGCGTGCAAACATTCATCTCGATGACGCGGTCGGGCGTCGCAATGATCGGGGCGAGCTGCCTCGCGCCGTCTAGCATGTGCGCAGTGGCGGGGGCAGCTGCGTTTGCCGCAGTAGATGAGGGCTGCGCAGCGAGTGTCGCTTTGATTGGCAGCGCACCAAGCACTGCGACAGAACCCTTCAGGAAATTGCGACGTTGCATGCTATAAGCTCCAATCATTGCAGTAGATGTGTTCGAAGGCCGTGACAGGTCGACACTCGAGCGCGGTCAACTCAGACCACACCTGAGGCGTTGCAAAACTAGCTCGCTGTGGCTAAACGCTGACTGACTTGCGGTATAGATGCCAGGTCGCATGCCCGAGTATCGGGACGACCACGGCAAGCCCCAAGAACAGCGGCAGAGAGCCTAGCAAGACCATAGCCACAACTATGCAGTACCAAGTCGCCATCGCACGCCAGTTGTGCTTAACAACTCGCACAGAGGTGAGCACCGCTTTGCCCAGACCAATTTTGTGGTGCAGCATCATCGGCAAAGACACCACGGTCGCCGCATAGACAACCACACTATAGATGAAGCCGATCGCAGAGCCTGCGATCAATAAACTCCAGCCAGCACTGGTCGAGTAAACTTGCTCCCACATCAGCAACAAGGTGTCGGGATGTGCTGCGCTGAAGAACGCGTTATAGAGAAGCGTTGCGGTCACTAGCCAGGCCACAAAAAGTATAGCGAGCACTAGCCCCATCGCTGCAATTCCCCAGCGCGAGGGCGCATGGATGACGTCGAAGACGTGGTGCCAGGAATAGTCTAGGCCTTGTTCGCGTCGCCGGCTCAGCTCGTATAGGCCACTCGCCGCGAGAGGCCCTAAGATTGCAGTACCCGCTAGAAGCGGGAATAGCAGGGGCAGGAAATTTTCACCCAAGCCGATTAGCGCCGTAAACAGCGCGATCAGGCCGTAAATCAAAGTGATGAATACCCCGTGGGTTGGTTTGGCTTCGAAGTCAGCTGCACCTAGTTTTAGAACGCCGAGTAGGTCAGCCGCGTGTACGGGGTTTATGACAGGGTTGAGAGTTGTTTCTACGTCTGTTGATGCATCGGTTCGCGCGCTCATTGGCATTCTCCTCAGATCACAGCTATGGATTTTTCTCGTTCACGGTCAGTGTAAAACAAGACTCATTTAAAGGCTATTTTTTGATCCAGGGCGATGAGGTCGCGAAAGTCGACACGTACAGCGCCTCCACCTTAGACCTAGCCCATTGGGTTTTGCGCAGGAATTTTAGCGAAGATTTGATTGATGGGTCGCTCTTGAAGCAGTTAACGTCGATGCGCTGCGCTAAACCCTCCCAGCCATAATGCTCTTCTAAACGAGTGATTACCGCCTCCAGTGTAAGGCCGTGTAATGGATTGTTGGCTTGCTCTGTGCTCATAAGGTGTTACTCGTGCATTGTGTGATTTAGGTGAGGCTCATCGGCCTAAAGCTTGATGCGCAGGCGATTGTTGATGTCGCGATTACTGATGATGTGTTGCTGAGCATCCTGCGCCGTCGGCAACTTGGCTAGCCTATCATAGAGTAGAACGTTGACCGTGGCCGCGAGATTCATGCAGCCGATGGTGGGGATATACACGACATAGTCGGCGCTATCGATAAGCTCTTGCGGGATAGAGCCATCCTCCGGGCCGAATATGTAGATAGCCTGCTCCGGGTGCACAAACGCGGGTAGCGACGTGGCGCCTTCCACTAATTCCACGCACACAATCTTAGTGGCTGGCGGCAGACCCTCTACGAGGGATTCGACGTTGTGCAGGGGTATTTTTCCAAAGATGTCTCTGGTGTCCGTATGATACTTGACCGCATAGCCAAAGCGCTCGCCCGTGTAGCGCACATTGGCCACCTGATAACAGCCTGCGGCTCTCATGATGGCCCCCATATTGGTCGGCGTCTTGGGGTTTACTAGTCCGATAAGCGTCATGTTCGAATCCGTCATATGGTTCCTAAACTGGCACGCCAAACAGTGATCCGACGCCTGCCGTGATCGTCATCGCCAAGGCGCCCCAGAAGGTCACGCGCCTAGCTGCTAGGAGCATAGGGGCTCCACCGGCGCGGGCGGACATTGCCCCGAGTAGGCCAAGGAAAAAGAGAGAGCTAAGCGAGACCGCGAGCATCATGCGCGGGCCTGGCACGAGCAGCGCCACTAGAATGGGCAATGCGGCGCCTACTGTGAAACTAAGCGCCGATGCGAACGCGGCCTGGGCGGGGCGCGCCGTCAGCGATTCGGAAATCCCTAGCTCGTCGCGCGCATGAGCGCCGAGTGCGTCATGGGCGGTCAGCTGAGTTGCCACCTGCATCGCGAGTGTCTTATCTAAGCCGCGTTTTTCGTAGATGCTGCTCAACTCGGCGAGTTCTTGCTGCGGGGTTTCCTCTAGTTCCCGTTGTTCGCGTGCCAGGTCGGCACGTTCCGTGTCGGCCTGCGAACTCACGGACACGTATTCTCCTGCGGCCATGGACATAGCACCGGCAACCAAGCCCGCAATGCCGGCGACAAGAATCGTCGCACTGCTGGCGCCCGATGCCGCGACGCCGAGAACGAGGCTCGCAGTAGAGACGATGCCGTCATTGGCGCCCAGTACTGCGGCGCGCAGCCAGCCCGCTCGATGTATTAGATGTCCCTCTCGATGTTTCATGATTGCTGATCCTGTGAGAACTTGGCGGCGGCCTGCGCGAGCGCGAAATCTTCTGTTAAAGTTAAGGCTTTCTCTGCCCGCTTGAGCGCCAAGCGGCTATGTCTTTGTGCGGCATCGCACATCTCGTCGTCGCCCAATTGCGTTAATGCGTAAAGCGCTTTCTGGAGGCGCACAGACACCTCGATAACTCCCGCGCCATCGCGCGCGATGGCGGTAAAGGCGTCGTCGAATAAGTCGCTCGTAGCGATCTGTGGCACCTGCACGCGCGAGCATATTTTAGCGGGCTTATCGCTTATCTCTGAGGGTTGCTGCCATTGTACCAAGAGGCGCAATACTGTGCCGATGATGTCGATCGCCGTGCCATGATCGTTCACGGCGGGGGACAAGGCGCGTGCGGCGATCTCCGAGAGGACCACGAGGCCGAAGCGAGGGTCGTCATCGAAAAGGCGGTCGCGGCCAATCTGGAAGGCCTCTCTTACGCAATGAAAATCGTCGTCGTGCCTTGTCTTGCCATCGGCAATTGCATGCGCAAGTGCCTGGCTTGGTGAGGCGAAGGTGCCGGGTAGCGCATTCACAACAATCCTCATGTCGTTCTCCTGCGCCCATTCCTCCAAGGCGTCCATATCGATCTGCTGCACATAGCCCACGACATCGGCGTAGATCGCTCGCCCCGCATTTATTTTAGAGCTAATAGGCAGGCCACGTAAGGTCGGGGCATCGCGTCGTCTTGTTAATGCGTTCGCTGTGGCATTCTCGACCTTCTCGATGGTCGAACCCATGCGGCCGAGTCGGGCAATGCGGTCTACCCAGTGAACGAATGTGATAATGACGGAAGCAAATACGAATACCGTTAAGGCGAAGAGAACGAAAAGGCCGGCCGATTCGAAGTAGGCGTTATTGAGTGCGGTGAGCGCCACGATGCTAAAAATGAAGGCGCCCACGAAAGTCGAAAGTGCATTTTGTGAGACGTCGTCGGCCACAACCACCGAGAAGGAGCGAGGGGTTACGGTATTACTTGCAGAGGCATAGGCGGATACCATCGAGCCGACCGAGAAGGTCGCAATCACCAGCATGCTCGAGGCCATCACCGTAAGCAGGGCGTCGAGTGACTCGGGGGCTAGTTCGGGAACATACTGGGCTAGAGTGGTGCCATCGGCATATTTGGCGAGAAAGACCGCGGCGATCGAGAACAGGCAGAGAAGCAAGGGGCGCACCCATAGACGCTCCTGTATGCGGTTGACGATGAAGCGCACGCGTTCTGCCGAGACAAGGGCCTTCATTTCTTACTCCTTTGAGCGATTGCGCGCTATCCAGTGGCGCTAAGTGCCTATTGGGCACTCTCAAAGGAATTAATTCAACTCGCTAGTACCTATTGGGGGTCAACCTGACTAGAGGGGGCGATGTGGGGGGATCTTAGCCGCTGACTAGGCGCCTAACTCCACGCGCATCACTCGCGCATCCGCACCGTAGCTAGTGCTGGCCGTTCGCGCAGGGTCTAGTTCGAAGCCAAGCTTCTGCCAGAAAGGCACGGAGTTCTGCACGGCAACTAACAGGGCGCTACGAAAGCCTCGCGCTTGGGCATCCTCGAGTAAGTGTTTCACCATATGTTTGCCAACGCCTATGCCGGCAGCTCGATTGGAGACGGCAAGATCGTGAATGAACAGCACATCGCCTAGGGGCGAGGCCGGTGCGGGTTCATAGAGCTTGGGAGGCGAATCACTATGCCAGGCATGAGCGAGCAAGTAGGCGCACACGCCTCGCTCGTTTAGGCAGAGGAGGCAACATTGGGGGGAATTCACCCATTTGCTTCTAAGCGTCTCCACAGGCTCGGGTTCGATATCGACATAGACCTCGGCCTGAATCCGCATGATCTGCGGCCAAGAGTCTTCGTCGATTGCCGTGATAGTAAAATGAGACATAAAGCGATTGTCGTTTGCACAGGGCTAAGAAAGCATTCTAGACGGCAACCGGCCACATAGGGGCTTTGCCATCGGGGTCTTCGGGCACGGACTTGCTGGCGAGGTAGGCGAGGATGGCGTCTTTGAGGATGTGCGCGCCGCCAAGCCCCTGATTACCGAACAGACGATTGAATTCCAACACATAGGG
Source organism: Gammaproteobacteria bacterium UBA5078 (assembly GCA_002416505.1). GTDB lineage: Bacteria > Pseudomonadota > Gammaproteobacteria > Pseudomonadales > Pseudohongiellaceae > UBA5078. The sequence goes on along the minus strand of DIAM01000021.1, from coordinate 146,543 downwards.
GTGGGAGCCGACAAGCGCAATGTCGAAGCCCGCATGGTCTACGCCAAGCTCGCTGGCTAGTTTCAGCGCTAAGTCTGTGACCACCGCCGGCACGGGGCTATAGTCAATGGCGCCACCCTGGGCCACGTTGTTATAGAAACCGCGCTCGGACTGCGTGCGCCAATAGGCGGTAACGACTTTGTCGCCCACGATCACCACGCGGACATCGCGATCGATGGGCAAATACTCTTGAACGTAGAGCACCGAACCCTTCTGACAGTAGCGCTGCCAGTCCTGTCGATTCTCGATCAGCCACACGCCCTGACCCATGCTCGCCTTGGGCAGTTTTGCCACGAAGGGCAGTGCCATCTTCTCCCATACCTGCTGGGCGGACTCTGGAGTATTCGGCTCAATGAGAGTGAGGGGAATGTGGGCTGGTGCCACCATCTCAAAGGCGCGGGTCATCTCAACTTTGTCGTGGCCGATACGGTAGCTGGCCTCGCTAGGAAATACGCGGCAATTCAGGCCATAGACTAAGGCATTGAGTTGCCAATACTCGGGGAAAAGTACCCAGTCTGCCTCGCGCAGCAACTCCTTATGACGCAGCGTGTGCTCGGGTTTTAGGATTGTGGTTTCAGGGAAGCCAAGGGTGCGGAAAACATCAAAAGACACAAGCTGCATAATCGACATCGCACTGAGAAAAGTGTGCGCATTCTATGCTAATTTTTGCTTTCGGCAAGAGAAGTTTCACTGCCGCTGTTGGGCTTATTGATAGTTCTAGTACAGTCAGGGAATGAGCGCTTAGTTCTCTCAGTTTTCACTTAGCTGCTTCCGCTTGATCGAGACTGAAGACCTCATCGAAACCTATAGCCTCAGCCAGCGCGTCGCTGTGTGTCACCATGACGATGGTGCCCGCATAGGCGCGCAGTGTGTCGGCAAGCAAGTTCTGGTTCTCCAAGTCTAGATGATTATCGGGTTCGTCTAGCAGTAGTAGGTCGGCAGCTTGCGGTCCCATGGTGAGTATTGCCAGCGCGACTTTCAGGCGCTCGCCACCGCTAAGCGAAGCCATAGGTAGTAATGCCCTTTCGCGTCTTAGCCTGATCTGGGCCAGTTTGTCGCGATAGGCTTGCTCCGTCCAACCCGAATTAAGACTTTGAAAATTTTCTAGAGCACTGCGCTCATTCTCGAGTAAGGACAGATGTTGGTCTAGTAGTCCGAATTGCCCCTTAAGATTGCACTGACCAGCAACAGGCTTTAGTTCTCCTGCCAATACTCTCAACAACAGACTCTTGCCACTGCCGTTGGGGCCGTAAATGCGCCAGCGTTGTCCTGCGCGGATCTGCATGCGAATGGCTTTATTTTGAATATAAGGTAAGAAAACTCCGTCGAGCAGCACAACGATGCCGCTGTGGATTGCGGACTTAGTAAACGAGAAATGCAGAGGGTCGATTTTCTCGAGTCTTGCAGTTGCGCTTCTTGCGCGCTCCTGCTCGTGTAGCAAGGCGGTCTGGTGCTTGTCTTGTATCTTACCCGCGGTGCTCTCGCTTCGGGCTTTCATTGCTCCCAATAGGATTTTCGGCATGCCTCCTTTCGCTGCTCTGGCACTGCCTTGACTCTGCCTGCGTGCTTGCCGCTCCTTCTCCTGCTGGTATTGATGCCGCTCTTTGCGCATGGTGAGTCTTGCATGCTGTAGCTCGGCTTGTGCGCTCGCAATCTCGTTTTCCCGTTGCGTTTTAAAATCGATAAACCCTCCACCATAGGAGAGGAGTGTGCCGCCGCGCAATTCGAAAATTTGCTGATATTGGCGCAATAAATCTTGGTCGTGGGTAATGCATAGCGAGCCGCCTGGATGGGCGAAGATCCAATCCCGCAGCCAGCGACGACTCGCTTGGTCCAAGTGATTGCTTGGCTCATCTAAGAGCAGAAAACTGTTGGCCCTCGGCGCTACGCGCAGCAGGGCGAGTCTGCTGCGCTGTCCTCCGCTTAGTGTCGTGAGCTTACGTTGCAGACAATCGGCAGGAAGTGAAAACTCGACGAAGCGCTTAGCTAAGCTCTCTCTCAGTAGCCACTGCTCGCCTACAAACTCTACATCGATGGCACTGCCTTGCCCGGCGTCAAGGCGCTTGAGTGCCGCCACCACTTTATCGATCTTTAGGTATTGCGCAACAGTCAGCCCTGATGGCACATCCGCGGCGAGTTGTGGCAGCCAGCAAACCGGTTTGTAGTGCTTTACAGTGCCTTCGAATGGCGTGCGGACACCGGCAAGCACGCTCATTAAGAGCGACTTGCCAGCGCCATTGCGGCCAAGTAAAGCATAGTGCGCGGCGTCCAGATGCAAGGACGCATTAGCAAAAATGGGAGGGTGGCCAGGAAAAGCAAAACTCAGCCCGTGGGCTGATATAACGGGATTCGACATGAGTACACTCTCAATGGCCCAACTGCAGGAGCACGGAGCGTGCGTAGGCAGTGGGCGATTCATCCAAATAGTTCGGGGACGATGGGAGAGTGTTTACTTCATTGGCCTGACTCGATTGGAGTGTCGTGAAGGGAGGATGCGATGTTAACTATTTTCTACCGGCTTGAAAAGGCTAACGAAGTCAGCGATTAGTCTGCGTTAGATCAACATATAGAGCGCCTTGCATTGAATTGCGGCGGCTTAACGCTCAATATCTTAACTAGCTTGACTATCGGTCTACTCACTAAGAAAGGAAATTCTCAATATGAATAGCGCTACTCTAAAAGTTCTGTGCCGATCGACCTTGGCTGTCATCGCCCTCGCTGCCATCGGTGCCTGTAGCAGTGGCAATGGTGGATTCCCGCAGATCGCCAACCCGCCCCCCTTCGATTTTGTAGATGGTGCGCAGCTACGTTCGCGCATGCATCAGCTCGCATTCGAGGTGCAGCGCCTAGACGTTGCCTTGATGGCAGGCGAGCAGAATGATACTTATATGCAATCGTCGATTGTCGAGTCCCTGCGCAACATCGAGCGGCTTGCCAATGTCATCCGTGACGATGAACTATCCGTGCGTCATACCTTCCTGCAGGATGATATGGCCAGATTCATCTCTACCGTGAACAGGGCGCGCATGAGCGCAGAGGGCAGCTCGCCCCGCTTCTCAGAAGCTGCTCGTGTTACCGGTGCCTGCGTTAACTGCCATCAAATCAATTCTTGAGCCCTGAGCTAGACTCGCAGCGGGTGCGATGGTTAAGACCTCGCCTCGTTTACGTTTAGACTTTGTGTTGTGACTTTTAACAAGCGTCGTTTGCCATGGTGCCCAAGGGCGCCGTGGCAATCTGCGTGTCATGATTTGTCAAAAATGGCAGAACCCGTAGCTAAGCGACTCTTTCATACGCAAGCTTAAGATAATATAACTATATTTATCATGGTGTTATCATTGTTGTTCGAAGCTGGCATAGCATGTGCAATAACCTGTAAGTAGCGCAGGCCGAGTAGTAAATGCTCGGTGTCTCCCTCTTAAATCTCAGGAGCCCATTTATGACTCAGATTCGATACATGATCGCGATGATGTTGGTACCTCTCGTTACTGCACTGCTTTGTTGGGCGGTCTGGATATTCTTGTTGTAGAGATTCGCAGCCTTTGGCGAGCTGGCCGAGGCGGCATTAGGAGTGGGCTATGCGATTGATGATTCTCAGTGACACGCTTACAGTGTCTGCCCAGGTGCAGCCAAAGGATTTGGAGCAGTTACGTCACGAGGGCGTGACGACACTGGTGTGTAATCGCCCCGACGCGGAGTCCCAAGACCAGCCGACTGTGGAGGAACTGACGCCATTGGCGCTACAGTTGGGTATCGAGATCATCTCCATTCCCTTTCGATCCGGCGAGCAGACGCCCGAGCAGGTGACGGAGTTCGCCGAACTGCTTGGCCGCGCTGAGGCCGCGGGTAAAAAAGTACATGCCTATTGCCGCACCGGTAATCGCTCTACCTGCTTATGGGCCGCCGCGAGCGTCAGCCAAGGTACTCCGGTAGATCAGGTAGTGGCGAAGGCAAAAGATTGTGGCTTCGATGTTGCGGAGTCAATCAAACCCTATAATGGAGATATTCCTATGAGCGCGACAGTTAAAACGATAGTAGATAATGCAGTGCCCAGCTATGACGTAGTAATTGTCGGCGCGGGCTCCGGCGGTATCGCGGTGGCGTCGAGTTTGTTAAAGCGTCAGGGCGGGCTGCGCATCGCCCTCGTCGATCCTGCCGAGAAACACTATTACCAACCGGGTTGGACGATGGTGGGAGGCGGCGTGTTCAGCGACACGCAGACGCAGCGCAATACGCGCGAACTCATCCCGCAAGGGGTCTCTTGGATCAAGCAGTCCGTAGTGGGTTTAGCGCCGCAGGACAACACGGTGCAGTTGGACAATGGGCAGTCTCTACACTATCAGCAATTGATTGTTGCGCCAGGCCTCGTGCTGGATTGGGACGGGATCAAGGGCCTCAGAGAGAGCCTTGGTAAGAATGGCGTGACCTCAAACTATTCCTATAAGCATGCTCCTTATACTTGGGAGTTGGTGAAGGGACTCAAGAAGGGCCGGGCCATCTTCACACAGCCGCCAATGCCTATTAAGTGTGCTGGGGCACCTCAAAAAGCGCTCTATCTCTCGGCCGATCATTGGTTTAGAAGTGGCGTGCTAGAAGATATCAATATCGACTTCTACAATGCCGGCGCCGTCCTATTCGGAGTTGCGGCTTATGTGCCCGCCTTGCAAAGTTACATCGACAAGTATCGCGCCAAGCTCCATTTCAAATACACCCTAGTGGAAGTGGATGGGGAGAATAGACGCGCCTATTTTAAGTCGGGCGATCCTGCGAACGAGGGCGAGGTGATTTGTGAGGAGTTTGACATGCTCCACGTCTGCCCGCCTCAGAAGGCACCCGAGTTTGTCGCCAAGAGTGTGTTGGCCGATGCGGCCGGTTGGCTCGATGTCGATCAGTTCACGCTGCAACAGAAACAATTCGCGAATATCTGGGGCCTTGGCGATGTGACCAATGCGCCTAACGCGAAGACGATGGCGGCGGTGCGCAAACAGGCACCGGTAGTGGCTGCGAATGTCATAAGTGCGATGCATCAGCGGGCACTCGAGGCAGGTTATGACGGCTATGGCTCATGCCCATTGACGGTAGAGCGAGGCAAGATCGTGCTCGCCGAATTCGGCTACGGCGGCAAATTGCTCCCATCGTTTCCCCTAGCATTAGTCGACGGAACCAAGGCCACGCGCGCGGCATGGATACTCAAGAAAGATGTCCTCCCTAGCGTGTACTGGCATGCCATGTTGAAGGGGCGCGAATGGCTAGCGAAGCCAAAGGAATTGAAGTCACTACAGCCTTAGTATGAGCACAGTTCGGGAGCACGGTCATTGCGAAGCAGGACGAAACAGTGCGGCTTAGGCCGGAGGGATTTCATCGATGAGTAGAGGCGAGAAACTGCTACCTGCATTACGGTGGATGCGGCGCTACGATAGTGCCGCCTTCAGCAGCGATGCGATCGCGGCGACCATCGTGACGATCATGCTCATTCCGCAGTCCTTGGCCTATGCCCTGCTCGCAGGACTGCCCGCCGAGGTCGGTCTGTATGCGAGCATTCTGCCTTTGGCCGTATATGGCTTGTTTGGTAGTAGCAGCACTTTGTCCGTCGGGCCTGTCGCGATCGCGGCGCTCATGACGGCGGCTGCCGTGGGCGAGGTTTCCGCCAATAGTGGGGTCAGCCCTGCCTCTGCGGCGATCACGTTGGCAGCACTCTCTGGCGCTATGCTGATGTTATTCGGCTTCATGCGCCTGGGCTTTCTCGCCAATTTCCTCTCACACACGGTGGTTTCCGCCTTTATCACGGCATCGGCCATTATTATCGCGTTGAGCCAGTTTCGGCATCTGCTAGGTATTCAGGCCGGTGGTGACACGCTCGATGAGTTGTTGCGCTCTCTGTGGGAGCACTTGCCGCAGACCAATTACATCACCTTGCTGTTAGGCAGCGGCGTTCTGGCCCTACTGTACTTCGTGAGACTGCAAGGCGTCAGCTTGCTGACGAGGCTCGGCATGGGTAAGCGGCGCGCTGCGTTGCTGACGAAGGTCACGCCTGTCATCGCGGTGATTCTCACCATCGTCTTTGTTAAATTCTTTGCCCTCGAAGCGCAGGGAGTCGCCGTAGTTGGCACGATCCCGAAGGGCCTGCCACCCCTGTTGCTGCCGGACTTCTCAATGGATCTGGTCAACGCGCTGTGGCTACCTGCATTGCTGATCTCTATCATTGGTTACGTGGAGTCGGTGTCCGTGGGCAGAACCCTTGGCGCTAAACGACAGGAGCGCATCGATGCGGATCAGGAGCTGATCGGGCTCGGCGCCGCCAACGTCGCCTCGGCATTCTCCGGTGGCCTGCCGGTGACGGGTGGTTTCTCGCGCTCCGTCGTTAACTTCGACGCGGGTGCCGTAACCCAGGCTGCTAGCCTCATGACTGCGGCCATGATCGCCTTGGTCTCACTGTTTCTTACACCGCTACTATACTCCCTGCCAACAGCCACGCTGGCGGCTACGATCATTGTCGCAGTCATGGCACTGGTCGACTTCTCGGTGATAGGCAAGACCTGGAAAATCTCGAAAGGGGATACCTTCGCGATTCTCGTGACGATGCTCCTCACGCTGATCTTCGGCGTCGAGGCAGGGGTCTCCGCCGGCATCATGGTGTCGATCAGCCTGCATCTATACCGCACCTCGAAGCCGCATATTGCCGAGGTCGGTCTCATTGCTGGCAGCGAACACTTCCGTAATGTGCGCCGCTATGAAGTGGAGCGTGACCCCCAGATTCTTACCCTCCGTCTAGACGAGAGTTTATTCTTCGCTAATGCGGCGTTCCTAGAGGAGTATGTACAGCTTGCCACCTTTAAGAATGGTGCGATTGCCCATGTCATCCTCATGTGCACGGCGATGAACGAGATCGATTACACCGCATTGGAGACTCTCGAGGCGATCAACCTGCAGCTCAAGCAACAAGGCATTACGCTCAATTTGTCCGAGATCAAGGGCCCGGTAATGGACATGCTGGTCAAGTCCGATTTCCTGTCTCATCTGACCGGCCAAGTCTATCTAAGCCAGTACGATGCATTCAATGATGTGAAGGCGAAGCTGGGCCTGACCTAGTCTCCCCCGTACTCGGCTCGAGCTCATCTAATTCAAACGCCCCTGGGGCAAACGCCAACGGAATCTCTAGGAGTGATTGTCATGACCATAGAAAGCGCCTACCTCATGCAGTTCGCCAATACGCGCAACACAGATGTTGGCCGCGTGGGTGGCAAGAACGCCTCGCTTGGCGAAATGATCAGTCAACTAAAGAAACAAGGCATTCGCGTGCCCGACGGTTTCGCCATTACCGCCGCGGCCTATTGGGCCTTCCTAGAACATAACGCGCTTAAAGAGAAGATCGAGCAGGGGCTGGCAAAACTCAAGGAAGACAAGAGCAATCTTGGTCAGGTGGGCAAGGGGATACGTGGCCTGTTTGTAGGGACCGAATTTCCTGCGCAAATCCAGCAAGACTTGTTTGCGGCGTATCGCGCGCTGGGACAGGGCAAGCGCAATGTCGCGGTGGCGGTACGCAGTAGTGCCACGGCCGAGGATCTTCCGGATGCCAGCTTCGCCGGTCAGCAGGAGAGTTTCCTGAATATCACCGGGGAGAAGTCTCTCATCGAGGCCTGTCGACGCTGCTATGCCTCATTGTTCACCGATCGTGCCATCGCCTATCGCGAGAACAACGGTTTCCAGCATATGGATGTAGCGTTGTCGGTGGGCGTGCAGACGATGGTGCGCTCGGATAAGGCGGGGGCAGGAGTCATGTTTTCCATCGACACCGAAACAGGCTTCCCCGATGCGGTGCTGATCAACGCGGCCTGGGGCTTGGGCGAGGCCGTGGTACAGGGCACGGTCGACCCCGATGAATACATGGTCTACAAACCCTTCCTCGCCACTAAGGGTCTCGTGCCCATCATCGAGAAGAGCTGCGGCAAGAAGGCGGAGAAGGTCGTGTACTCTAAGGGAGGCTCGAGCCCGGTAGCGACTCGGGGAACGACTAGGAAAGAACAGGCTAACTTCGTGCTGGACGACAAGGACATAGTGCAGCTGGCGCGTTGGGCGTGCAGCATCGAGAAACACTATGGTCGCGCTATGGATATGGAGTGGGCGAAGGATGGCGTATCCGGCGAACTGTTCATCGTTCAGGCGCGTCCGGAGACGGTGCAGTCGCGCAAAGAGGCGAGTGGCTTGCGGCGCTACAGTCTCAAGAACAAGGGCAAGCTGCTTGCGCAGGGTTATAGCGTTGGCGATGCCATCGCCGTAGGCAAAGTATTCCGGCTCGATAGCCCCGACCAGATAGAACGCTTCCCCAAAGACGCCATCCTCGTGACGGGCAACACGGACCCAGATTGGGTGCCCCTGATGAAGCGCGCCGCCGCTATCATTACCGATCACGGAGGCAGGACATCCCACGCCGCGATCGTGAGTCGAGAACTCGGCCTGCCCGCCATCGTCGGTTGCAGCAATGCCACCCAGGTGTTGAAAACTGGCCAAGAGATTACCGTGTCCTGCGCCGAGGGGGAGGAGGGCTTCGTCTACAGCGGTATAGGGGAGTTCTCGGTCGCCTCGCTCGATGCGCAGAAGATTCCAAAGACTCGTACCAAGGTCATGCTCAACCTCGCCAATCCCGCTGCGGCGCTGCGCTGGTGGCGCCTGCCCGCCGATGGCATTGGGCTCGCACGCATGGAGTTCATGATCAACAACATCATTAAGATTCACCCGCTAGCATTGACTAGATTCGCACAGCTTAGCAGCGCGCCGGTGCGCAAGCAGATAGAAGCACTGACTGCGTCCTACGCGGACAAAGAGCAGTATTTTGTCGATACGCTGGCCCACGGTATCGCCAAGATCGCCGCCGCCTCGTATCCGCACCCGGTGATCCTGCGGATGAGTGACTTCAAGAGTAATGAGTATGCCAACCTCATAGGCGGGCAGCAGTTCGAACCACAGGAAGCGAACCCCATGATCGGCTGGCGCGGGGCAAG
>DIAM01000021.1:103533-137369 GCA_002416505.1 Gammaproteobacteria bacterium UBA5078 | reverse complement strand
CGGGGCAAGCCGCTACTATAGCGAGGACTACCGCGACGGCTTCGCTCTCGAGTGTCGCGCAGTGCGAAAGGTGCGCGAGGAGATCGGTTTCGATAATGTGATCGTCATGATCCCTTTCTGCCGGACCTTGGACGAGGCGGACAGAGTGTTGCAGGAGATGGGGCGCAATGGCTTGCGACGAGGCAGGAAGGGCCTAGAGGTATACGTGATGTGTGAGGTCCCCTCGAATGTGATCCTCGCCGAGGAGTTTGCCCAACGCTTCGATGGCTTCTCCATCGGCAGCAACGATCTTACCCAACTCACCCTGGGCATCGATCGCGATTCGGAGCGACTCGCCAGCCTATTCAGCGAGGAAGACGGCGCCGTGATCGCCAGCATCGAGCAGGTGATCGCCAAGGTTCATCGCGCCGGTCGCAAGATCGGTCTATGCGGGCAGGCGCCCAGCAACAAGCCAGCGTTCGCACGTCTCTTAGTCAAGGCAGGTATCGACTCGGTCTCGGTGACACCCGACAGTTTCGTCAGCGTAAAACAGAACATCGCTAAACAAGAACGCTGAAGGTAGATCCACGCGCCTTGCCTAGATCCGCGACTCGGCGCACCCTGGTAGTGCTACACTGTCCTCCTTAGTGTCCTTATGGGAAGAACAACCCGCCGATGACTGCGCAATTTACACTCGAAGCTGGCGCATCGCCCTGCCTGTTTTTACGGGGTGACTGGACGCTGCCCAATTACGACGGTCTGACTAGTGCCGCCCCGTCTGTGCAAGCGCAGATTACGGCTCTGGACGCCAGCCAGCTCACCGCCCTGGACACGGCGGGGGCGACAGTCTTAGTGAGGCTGTTGGGTGCACAGAAACTGGGCGAGCTGACGCCTACTGCCATCGGCTTATCGGACGAGCGCAAGGCTCTGCTTCTGGCCGTGGCGCAGGCCATGGCCGCGCAGGAGGGCGAGCCTGCCGATCCCGTGTGGCGAGTGGGAGACGGGCTCGCCAAGCTCGGCGAGAATGCGCACGAGATTTGGCAGCTAACGCTGGAGTTTTTGAACTTCCTAGGGCTGACTCTGGTGACGCTGATACGCGTCCTGTTTACGCCCCATCGATGGCGTTTCACGGCGTTGTTTGCGCAGATGCATCAGACGGGGCTCAATGCCGTGCCCATCGTCGTGCTGCTAAATTTTCTGGTCGGCGCGGTGGTGGCATTCCTAGGCGCGACGGTGCTAAGCGATTTCGGCGCGAGCGTCTACACCGTCGACCTAGTCGGCTACTCCTTCATGCGCGAGATGGGCGCCCTGCTCGCCGCTATTCTGTTGGCCGGTAGGACCGCAAGCGCGTTTACCGCGCAGATCGGTTCGATGAAGATCAATGAGGAATTGGATGCGCTAAAGGTGCTGGGACTCGACGCCATCGAGTTACTGGTGCTGCCGCGCATGATCGCGTTGTTAATCATCCTACCGCTGCTTACCTTCCTCGCCATCATCGCGGGCATGCTCGGTGGGGCAGTAGTGGCAGTCGTGACACTGGATATCTCCATCGTGCGTTTTATGGGCATTGTGCAAGAGATCCCACTCAAGCATTTGCTACTCGGCATGAGTAAGGCGCCATTCTTCGCGATCATGATTGCCCTTATTGGCTGCCTAGAAGGGTTCAAGGTCGGCGGCAGCGCCCAGTCCGTTGGCGAGCACACCACCAGCAGTGTAGTGCAGTCCATTTTCGTCGTGATCCTGCTCGATGCTGTGTTCGCACTATTCTTTATGGAGATGGGATGGTGAGCATCGATACCACTGGCGAGCCTGTCATCCGCGTGCGTGGGCTGTGTAATAGTTTCGGTAGCCATGTGGTGCACGAGAACCTTGACCTAGACGTCTATCGCGGCGAGATTCTCGGCGTGGTGGGAGGCTCGGGCAGTGGTAAATCGGTGATGCTGCGCTCGATAGCTGGGCTGCTGCAACCCAAAGCAGGAGAGGTGACTATATTGGGCAAGGGCACCGCGGTAGCCCACAATATCGGCGTGCTATTCCAGCGCGGCGCGCTGTTCTCGTCGTTGACCGTTCAGGAGAATATCGCGCTGCCGATTATCGAGCTGCTCGGCATTAGCCGCAAGAAGGCCAATCAGATCGCCGCGGTTAAAATAGCGCTGACGGGATTGCCCGCGCAGGCCGGTGAGTTGTATCCCGCCGACCTCTCCGGAGGCATGATCAAGCGCGCCGCGCTGGCTCGGGCGCTAGCGTTAGACCCGGAGATTCTATTCTTAGACGAGCCCACGGCTGGGCTAGACCCGATCGGTGCCGCAGACTTCGATAAACTATTGATGACCCTGCGTGATGCCTTTCATCTAACCGTGTTTTTGATTACGCACGATCTCGATACGCTCTATACCGCCTGTGATAGGGTGGCAGTATTGTCGCAGAAGAGGGTGCTAGTGGTGGATACCCTCGACGTCGTCGCGGCCACCGACGACGATTGGATAAAAGAGTATTTTCATGGGCCGCGTGGTCGCGCCGCCTCGCACAGCGCTGCTAAGGCCTGAGACAATGGCGCGCAACTGCGCCTACTGGAAGATTGCATATGGAAACACGCGCACACTATATTTTGGTTGGTCTGTTCACATTAATTGCGGGTGCATCGGCGCTGTTATTCGCGCTGTGGTTGACCAATGCGGGAGTTGACCGCGAGGTTAATTATTATGACGTGCTATTTCGCGAGGCGGTCTCCGGCCTGTCGCAAGGCAGTGCGGTGCAATATAGCGGCATTCGAGTGGGTGAGGTCGAGCAGCTTACGCTAGACCCCCAAGATCCCCGCATCGTGCGGGCGCGGATTCGGGTAAGCACCGATGTGCCGGTGAAGGTGGATACTAGGGCCCGTTTAACCCTGTTGAACATCACCGGCGCCTCGGCTATCGAGCTCAGCGGCGGCTTGCCCTCGAGTGAGCGGCTCACCGCCGTCGTCGGCGTGCCCGTGATCGAGGCCACTCCGTCCTCATTGGCGCAGCTGCGGGTAACTAGTGAGGAGCTGTTGCTCGACGCCTCAACACTCATAGACGCAGCCAATAAGCTGTTATCCGACGAGAACGGGCAACGCGTCGCCAATATGCTGGAGAATGTGGAGGTGTTTACCGCAGCCCTTGCCGGGCAGCAAGAGACGCTACGCGAGGGGCTGGAGGGCTTCGCCCAGAGCACGCAAGCCGCGAACGAAGTGTTGAACCGAGTGAACACACTCTTGCTGCGTTACGAAGAACCCGTGCTCGATGGGGTTAGCACTGCCGTTGCGGACCTTACACAGTTCACACAGGGTTTGAATGCCCTTTTGGAGCAGAGCACTCCGGCGCTGAGCACGGGCCTACAGGGCTTCGCCGAGCTGGCACCAGCCATGCGCGACTTGCGTGAGATATTAAACACTGTCGATGTCATGGCGAGGCGAATTGCCGATGATCCGGCGAATTTCGTGTTGGGCAATGACAATATTCGGGAATACCAGCCATGATGAAATCGTTCGCCCTATCTGCAGTATTCCTGCTGTCGGCCTGCAGCGTCCTCCCTGAGCAAGTGCCAGTTGACCTTTTTCAGTTGCCGGCGCCGAGTGTGCAGGTGGCGAGCGGCGGGCCACGCCTGTCGACGCTTCGCATCGACCGACCACTGAGTAGCGAGGCGCTCAGTGCTAGTCGACTATTGATCATGACCGCCGATAACCAATTCCAGGCATTTCCCAATGTGCGCCTCGCGGCACCCGTGCCATTGCTATGGCGCGACTGGCTACTCGACGCATTCTGGCGCGATGGCAGAGTCGCGGGCTTGAGTGCGGCGAGTGAGAGTCTGCAATCCGATTTGGAGCTGGGTGGTACGCTGCGCGCATTTCAAGTTGACTACTCAGGCCCATCGGCGCAGGCCGTTATCCTGTATGACGCTACCCTGATTAGCACCGACGGGCGTCAGATCATCGCCAGCCGGCGCTTCGAGGCGCGACAGGCGCTCGATGCCGTAGAGGCGGCGAGCGCTGTCGCGGCGTTGGGTCGCGCCGCCGATCGCGTGGCTGCGCAGCTCATCGAATGGGTCATTCAGCAAGGCCAGCCACCGGCACAGTAGTAATCTGTTAATGATTCCGGCCGGCTGTCAGTCGATAGCTGGCATCCCCGTCCAACGCCCCAGCACCCCTATTTAGGGGGAGGTCAGTTCGTCCCCCTAGGTTTAGACTTTCCCTCAATCTGTCATGGCGGCAGTGCGTTTTCTAATCGCGAATGGGATAAGACTATGAGAAGAATAATATGGGGCATGATGGCAGGGATGTGGGTGTTCGCCAGTGCGGCGGTGTATGCAGCGGATATGGGCAGTATCGTGCACGCGCAAGTGATCTTAGGGCAGATCGGCCAACTCGCCGACAAGTATCAGGATGTGCAGGACATGCTTGCCGCAGGCACCGCGGAGCTGGATGTGCCGGAGCCGGTCGACGGCAATAGTGGTGATTTCTATTTCCCCTATAATCGCAGTGGTTACCTGACACCCTGGGCAGAGAAGGCCTTGAGCGCCCAGATTGGCGCCGAGGTGAGTGGACGTGCCGCCGATGGTGCGATCAACTCCCTGGCGAGCAAGGTGCCACTTGGCGGTCTGCTCGCCCGCCGGGCCAAAGGCAAGGCGAAGGAGACCGGTGCGGTCATCGCGATCGGCGGCTGGGATTTCATTCGCGAGAACACGGATACCTCCTTCAATAGCCTAGAGGACTTGTCTGTGTATATGCACAGTGAGTTTAACGGCGAGGCGGATTATGAGCAGGCATTAGCGGCCGCGATGGCGCTCTACCCGGACTTAGAGAGGGGTCACGAGCGCGCCATCGATAACGCTTACAAAGAAGCGAGGCGCAAGGCTCGCGATTAATGTCCACTATATGGAGCATTATCCGGCAATAAATTAGTTAATATGCCCTATAGGGAGCATTATAATCAATGGTGAAAGTATTTCTATAGTGTGCTATTTTACGGTCATTATCGTCTAAAAGACTTTTAATGTTCTTAGTATAGGACTCTATGGAAGCTTTAATAAAATCACCGGCTGCGCTCGCAGAGGAATTGGGCGAACGCTTGCGGCAGGCGCGTCTTAATAGCGACCTGACCCAAGCGGAAGTCGCCCAGCGGGCAGGCGTGTCGAGAAAGATTGTTCTGAATGCAGAGAAGGGCAAGGCGCAGCTAGAGAGCTTCTTGGCCATTATGCTCGCATTGAACCTGACCGAACAATTGGACCTATTCCTCCCTAAGCCGCAAGTCTCGCCCGTGCAATTGATTAAGCTGCAGGGCAAGAGGCGACAGCGTGCATCGGGGCAGCGTAAAGGCTCCGATGAGGAAGCCTCGCAATGGTGATGGAGGCGATCAAGGTCACTTACCAGGCCGGTGATGTGGGAGCGTTAAGCTTCGACACCGAGACCGGCTTGGGGGCATTCGAATACAACCCTAGTTTCATCGCCAAAGGGATAGAACTCTCGCCATTGCAGATGCCCGTCGCGAAACGAATCTACAGCTTCCCCGAGCTCGATTTTCTAAGTTTCAAGGGTCTGCCCGGCATGATCGCGGACTCCCTACCGGATGACTTTGGCAACGCCGTACTCAATGCCTGGGTCGCGGCGCAAGGAAGGTCGCCCAGCGACATCACGCCACTGCAGCGACTCCAGTATATCGGCAAGCGCGGCATGGGGGCTCTCGAGTATGCGCCCGCGACTAAACTGAAAACCCTCAATGCCTCGATGCAGGTAGAGATCGAATCTCTAGTGTCGATCGCCCAAGAGATACTCGACTCCCGTGACAAATTTGCCATCGAGCTGAATAAAGACGGAGGCGAGAACCGCGAGGCCATGCTGTCGCTCCTCTCGGTGGGCACAAGCGCAGGCGGCGCCAGACCAAAGTCGGTGTTAGCCTTCAACGAGGACTTCACGCAGGTACGCTCGGGGCAAGTAGATGTGCCAGAGGGCTTCACGCATTACCTGATGAAATTCGACGGGGTGAGCGAGCACAGCAGGAACAAGGAGACCTTCGGAGATCCTCTGGGCTTTGGCGCGATGGAGTATGTCTACTATCGCCTGGCGACGAGTTGCGGCATCGACATGATGCCTAGCCGTCTATTGGAGGAGGATAGCCGCCGCCACTTCATCACCCAGCGCTTCGATCGCGTGGGCAACGAGAAAATCCACGTGCAGACCTTGAACGCCCTCGCGCATGTCGACTACAAAAAACCCGGCTCGTTCTCCTATGCGGAGTTGTTCGCCGTGGCTAGGCAGCTAAAGTTATCGGCTGCGGATGCCGAGCAGCTACTAAGGCGCATGGTCTTCAATATAGTCGCGCGCAACCACGACGATCACTCCAAGAACTTCGCGTTTATGTTCGAGGCGGGCCGGTGGTCTTTAGCCCCTGCCTATGACTTGGCGTTTAGCTATAAGCCGGGTAGCAGATGGGTCAATAGTCATTGGATGAGCCTGAACGGCAAGCGCGAAAACTTCAGCAGAGAGGATATTTACTCCCTCGAGAAACTGAGCCCCCTTTTCAGTCGCCACAAAATTAAGGCAATCGTCGAGGAGACCATCGCCCATGTCTCGACTTGGCGGGAACTGGCCGCGCAGGTGGCGGTGCCTAGCTCATTGATCGACGAGGTCGAGTCGAACTTGAGGCTCGATATATGATTGTACTGGGCACAAAAAAGGGCTTGCCGTTGCCGGTAAGCCCTTGATGTATATGGTAGCTATGCGTGGATTTGAACCACGGACCCCAGCATTATGAATGCTGTGCTCTAACCAACTGAGCTACATAGCCATTAAACTAGCGGTGCAGGCGCAATGTCCTGAGCCGTTTAAAGGATGCGAATTCTGGCGATTTCGCGGGGGCTTGTCAAGAGTGTTGTCCACTCAGACATTGAAGCGAAAATGCACCACATCGCCGTCTTTGACGATATATTCCTTGCCCTCTAGGCGCCACTTACCGGCATCTTTAGCGCCCTGCTCGCCCTTGTACTGCACGAAGTCCTCATAGGCCGTCACTTCCGCGCGGATGAAGCCTTTCTCGAAGTCGGTGTGGATCACGCCTGCGGCCTGTGGTGCCGTTGCGCCTACTTTAACGGTCCATGCGCGCACTTCCTTCACGCCCGCCGTGAAATAGGTCTGTAGGCCTAACAGGCTGTACCCAGCGCGGATCACGCGGTCTAGCCCTGGCTCTTCCATGCCTAGGTCCTGCAGGAATTCGATCTTCTCCGCGTCGTCTAGCTCGGCAATCTCCGATTCCAATTTATTGCAGATGGGCACCACGGAGGCGTTCTCAGCCTTGGCGATTTCGATCACTTTATCTAGGAAGGGATTGTTCTCGAAACCGTCCTCGTCCACGTTGGCGATATACATGGTGGGCTTGACCGTGAGCAGGTGCAGGCCGTACAGAGCGCTAAGCTCGTCCTGCGCAAGATTGAGGGTGCGCACCGGTTTGGCCTCGTTCAGGTGTGCCTGAACGCGCTCTAGCAGCGCGGCTTGCTTCTGCGCGTCCTTGTCGCCGCTACGGGCGAGCTTGGTCGCGCGGTGCAGCGCCTTATCGACGGATTCGAGGTCGGCGAGAGCCAGTTCTGTGTTGATCACCTCGATGTCGGCCGCGGGATCGATGCGGTCGGCGACGTGAATGATGTTGCTGTCTTCGAAGCAGCGCACGACGTGGGCGATGGCGTCCGTCTCGCGGATATTGGCGAGGAATTGGTTGCCCAGGCCCTCACCCTTGGAGGCGCCGGCGACCAGACCCGCGATATCCACGAACTCCATGGTGGTGGGGAGGATGCGCTGGGGCTTGACGATCTCGGCCAGCTTGTCGAGGCGCGGGTCGGGCATGGGCACGAGGCCGGAGTTTGGCTCGATGGTGCAGAAGGGGAAGTTCTCCGCAGCGATACCGGCTTTGGTCAGGGCGTTGAACAAGGTCGACTTGCCCACATTAGGGAGACCTACGATGCCGCATTTAAATCCCATGTTCTGTCATCCTTAAGGTTTGGTATGTAGTTCGTGCATCGCGGTTTGCCACTCGCCCTTGACGGCGTGAGGTAGGCAGCGGATGGACTGGTCGATATCGCCCAGTATCGTTTCCATCTCCGACTTGGAGGGGTCGCTTAGCACATAATTCGCAACTTGCGCTTTGTTGCCGGGATGTCCGACGCCTATGCGCAGTCTGTAAAATTCTTTTTCTCCGCCGAGAGCGCTGATGATGTCGCGCATCCCATTGTGTCCGCCGTGCCCGCCACCAAGCTTGAAGCGAGTGGTGCCCACATCGAAATCGATCTCGTCATAAGCCACCAACATATTGGCAGGGGCGATGTCGAAATATTTACAGAACGCAGAAACGGATTGGCCGCTGCGGTTCATGAATGTGGTGGGGAAGAGGAGTCGAACGTCTTGGCCAGCTAGCGTGATGCGGCCAGTCTCGCCAAAGAATTTACTCTCACCGCGCAGCTCGCCGTGATTATCGGCGGCCACGCGTGAAAGAAACCACGCACCTGCGTTGTGCCGGTTATAACGATATTGTGGGCCGGGATTTCCCAGGCCCACTATCAGTTTTAACGCGTTGCCTTGCATAGTAATGATTCGCAGCGCAGGTGCAGGGGGTAGTGCTTACTCGGCTTCAGATTCTGAATCGGATTCAGCATCGCCTTCGTCAGTCGCGCCGCCACGTGGGGGCAGTACGCTTACGATCGCGTTGTCAGCATCCGCGCCGTGAGTTAAGTCAACGCTGGTCACACCCTTAGGCAGAGTGATATCGGAGATGTGCATCGCTTCGCCTAGGCCAAGTTTGATGACGTCTACTTCGATGAACTCAGGCAGATCTTTTGGCAAGCAGCTCACTTGCAATTCGGTCATCGCCTTGATCAAGCTGCCGCCGCCATTCTTAACGCCAATACACTTCTCTTCATTGATGAAGTGCAATGGTACTTGAACGGTGATGGCATGGTCCGCACTCACGCGCTGGAAGTCAGCGTGCATGAGGCGTGGCTTAGCAGGGTGACGCTGCAGGGCTTTGATCACGACTTGCTCGGACTTCTTACCCACAAACAGGGTAATGATGTGCGAGAAGAACGCTTCGTTGGACAGTGCCTTAGCCAGATCCTTATGGGGGATGCTGATGTTCACTGGCGCTTTACCTTCACCGTAGATGATGGCTGGGACTAATGAGTCAAGACGGCGCAGGCGGCGGCTCGCACCTTTCCCCAGATCCGTTCTGACTTCGGAATGTAGCTCAAATGCATTTTCTTTAGACATAATGTGTCTCCATTAACTGATGTTTCTCAACATCTTCAAACTTCCCCCGGCTTGCGACCAGCCGAGTTCGGCGTTAAAAAAAGACCCTATAGACGACAACGCCACTTCCCTAAGGCAGAGGCGTAATTGTCTAGCGGGTCTTTCGAAATACTCCGCAGAAAAGCCTGCGGAATAGCCTCAGCGTGATGACTAACCCTTAGGTATTGTCGAACATCGCGCTGATGGATTCTTCGTTGCTGACGCGTCGAATCGACTCGGCCAACAGTTTCGCCATGCTCAGCTGACGCACGCGCTTGCACTTGGCAAATTCTTTGGTCAGCGGAATCGTGTCCGTGACCACCAATTCGTCGAGATCGGAATCGCTAATATTCGTGAAGGCATTGCCCGACAACACGGCGTGCGTACAGTAGGCAATGACGCGCGATGCGCCGTGCTCTTTCAGAGCCGTCGCCGCCTTGCACAGTGTGCCGGCGGTGTCGACCATGTCATCGACGATGATACAGGTACGATCTTTGACTTCGCCGATGATATGCATCACCTGGGCTTCGTTTGCCGCGGGGCGACGCTTATCGATAATCGCCAGCTCTACATTCAATTGTTTGGCTACCGCGCGCGCGCGCACTACGCCGCCCACATCGGGAGATACCACGGTCAGGTTCTGGTACTCCTGTCTCTCGATATCTTCGGTGAGCAAGGGCGAACCGTAGACGTTGTCTACAGGGATGCTGAAGAAGCCTTGGATCTGTTCGGCGTGCAGGTCGACGGTCAGCACGCGGTTAACCCCTACGGCCACGATCATGTCGGCAACTACCTTGGCGCTAATGGCAACGCGAGAGGAGCGCACGCGGCGGTCTTGGCGGGCATAGCCGAAATAGGGGATCACGGCGGTGATGCGGTTCGCGGAGGAGCGGTGGATGGCATCTGCCATCAACAGCAGTTCCATCAGGCTATCATTGGTCGGCGAGCAGGTCGGCTGAATGATGAAGACATCTTTGCCGCGCACATTCTCTTTAATCTCTACGCTGATCTCGCCATCGCTGAATTTACCAACGGCAGCATCGCCCACGGGGATGCCGATGTGCTTGGCGATCTTGTCTGCGAGCTCTGGGTTTGCGTTGCCCGCAAATACCATTAAATTGTTTGCCATGCGTGTCGTACCCTTGGGAGGCTTTATGATGCCGGGTCTGATGGTGGTGCTGTTTAAGCTTAAGATATGCTTACCGCCAAACTGTTCGGGATTGCGTGGACTGTTTTAAGAGTCTTTAGCTAGGTCTTGTACTGCGTAACCCGTCCCAACGGACCGGTCAGAAAATGGCTGGGGTGGCTGGACTCGAACCAACGCATGCAAGGATCAAAACCTTGTGCCTTACCAACTTGGCGACACCCCAAAAAACTCGTGCATTTTAAGCGAATGCGATCGCGATTGCATGTTCAACATGCCGGACTTAACTTGCTGGACTCAACGAGGTGAACCAAGCGCCTTGCTACTGGCTAGCCCCTGGGCTACAAATCCGTTCATTCTTTCAGGCAGTTGTTCTAGAACCTGCTGTGCCTGCTGCGCCGAATCAAACGCGGCGAATATGCTTGCACCGGTTCCAGTCATTCGCGCTTGTGCAAACTGATTCAGCCATAAAAGGGCTTCATCGACAGGCGGATAGAGGCTTCGAACCACATTTTCACAGTCATTTCTGGTGTGCCCAGCCAGAAAGGCGGCCATTTTGATGGCAGTTGTGTTCCGTGTCAATTGTTGATGCGAAAAAATGTCCTGTGTGGAAACGTGGCAATCCGGACAAATCACTAAGTAAGTTTTGCTGGGCAAATCTATCGGGGTGAGAATTTCGCCTATGCCTTCGGCCCAAGCGCTGTTGCCACGCACGAATAAGGGCACGTCGGCGCCCAGGCCCAGTCCAATCTGCGCGAGTGTTTCGATGTCGAGCTCGCAGCCCCACATTTGATTCAAGCCCAGCAGCGCGCCCGCAGCATCGGAGCTACCTCCGCCGAGGCCCGCGCCCATAGGTATGCGCTTGTCCAGCCGCATAGAGGCGCCTTGTGTGCTGCCAGTGGCCGCGCGCAGGGCGTGGGCGGCCCGCAGCACCAAGTTTTCCGGCCCGGCCAGCGCAGCATCGCTGCACTCTAGCGTGATAGTGCCGTGCGCCGCAGGACTAAGGCTCAGCGTGTCGCAGAGATCGATAATCTGAAATAGCGTTTGCAGGGTATGGTAGCCATCGGCTCTGCGCCCTGTGATATGCAGGAAGAGGTTGAGCTTGGCGGGGCATAGTAGCGTCTTGGTAGCGGTCATAATTCTGGTTTTAGGGCTGCAGGGTCCAATCGAGCCGCACGAAGTCTAGGCGTAGCGGCGCCTTCTCGATGCGGATGCGGGTAGGCAGGGACTCGGTGTCGTAGTTGGTATAGGCCATGTATTGCACCGACCAGCCGTCCTGCTGCAAGGCAATCAGCAGATTGTCTTCGTTAAAGGAGGGCGTGCCGGTGCTGCTAGGGGAGGGAATGCCCTTGATCCAGTAGCGCAGCTGCGTGACGGGCAGCTCGTAGCCCAGCTGTTCATACACCAAGCCCTCCGGAGTTGCGGCCAACAACGGAGCCTTACCCTCCTGTATTAGGGTCACGAGGGTGGGGCTGCCGGTGATTTCGGTAGCGCCGGCATTGAGTGTGCCCCACAAATTAATCACATACTCGTCGTCGTGTTGCTGCCAGCGAATGCGCGAGCTATGGGCCTCCTGGTCGTCGCGCACGCCGATGCGGCCGGTAAACTCCCAGGTAGTGATGGCGGCCAACACATTGCGGCGGGCCTGCCAGTTCTCGTTCACGGGGGCATCCATGCGCGGCGCGGCGCAGGCACTGAGCAGGGTGCTCGCCACGAGGATGGCAAGGGCGGTGTTGCGAGCGTTCAAGTTACGAGCCTTGGCGCGATCGTAAGCGCTCTATAGTGTTGATAATGATCTGTGCGTTGGGGTTTTCCGCGAGCGAGGCTTCCCAGACGCGGTTCGCGTCGCGCTGGCGGCCCATTGCCCACAGGACTTCGCCTAAGTGCGCGGCAACCTCCGGGTCTGGAAAGGCGGCATAGGCACGCTGCAGGTTAGCGAGGGCTTCCTCATAGCGACCGAGTTTGTACTGTGCCCAGGCAAGGCTGTCGATAATGGCGGGGTCGTCGGGTGAGATCGCGATGGCGCGCTCTAGCAAGGCTAGCGCCTCGTCGTGCCGGTCGGGGCCGTCGGCGAGTGCGTAGCCTAACTGGTTGAAGGCTCTAGAGTCGTTCGGCTGTATCTCGATGATGCGCCGCAGTGACTGTTCCGATTTAGCGGCGTTGCCCATGCGATCACTCAGGAAAGAGCGCGCGAACAGCAAGTCCACATTGTCTGGATTCTTGTTGATGGCGTCGTCTAAGAGGGCCTCTGCGAGGTCGAAATGCCCTGTGTTCATCAGGGCATCGGTCTCGACGGTGGTGAGCATCAGCTCGAGATCGGGGCGGCCAGAGGAGATCGCTACCACCCACTGGTGTGCCTCCCCCAATTCGCCTTGCTCAACTAGGAGTCGGATCACCTGACGCTGTGCATTCAAGAAGTTCACCGAGTCGGTGCCCACTTGCTTGAAGTGTTCTATCGCCTCTGCGTTATTGCCCTGGTCTGTGCCGATATAGCCCAAATAGTAATGGGCATCATTCATGCGGTAATTGGCCTGCAGCAAACGTAGCAGTAGCTGTTTCGCGGTATCTGGCGAATCCAATTCGAGATCGAGCAGCGCGAGGGAGTACAGGGTCTCGTAGTCATCGGGTGCCATCACCGCCAATAGGGCGAATTGCTCGCGCGCCTCTTCCAGCCTGCGAATCTGCACTAAGATGCGGCCATAGTTGAAGCGCAGTAAGCGGTTCTCGGGATAGGCATCGATGCCGGCGGCGAGGACGGCTACGGCATCGTCTAGACGCTCTAACTTCAGTAATAGCTGGGCCTGCAGTAGCATGATGCGTGAGGAATTACCGTTCGCCTCACGGTAGATCATCAGCTCGGTCATGGCCTCTTGCGCAAGATCGCTCTGCTCCAGCAGCTGAATCAAGCTGTAGTGCACGGAGCGCTCCTGAGGGAAGTTGGAGCGTAATTCTCTAAAGCTCTCTATCAGCCGAGCACGAGCGGCGGGCGGAAGGTATTGGGTGCGCGAGGTAATCGAGGTGAAATCGACATTGCCACCGAGCGCCAGAACGCTGCCTATATGATCCATGGCCTCTTCGAGCCGGCCTTCTTCCAAGAGCTGAAAGCTGATCAACAGATGAGGTTCCTGGGCGCTGGGGTCTTTCTCCATCCACAGCCGCGCTAGCTCGATGACGCGCTCCGTGTCGTCGTTGGCAGAGGCAAACTGTGCGGCCCGGCGGATGATCGCGAGGTCCCGAGTCTCTTTGGCCAGCTTGTAATAGTCCTCGGCTGCGTTAGGCAGCTGCCCGCGCTGTGCGCCCAGCTCATTCAATATGGTGCGGTTGAGCTGTTCCTTGGTGAAGGTGCCGTAGACGATTGGTGCTGGGGGAGCGGGTGGCGCAGTGGGTGTCTCCGCGATGATGGCGTCGGCTTCGGTGTCTTCGGTGGCGGTTGCATCGGCCCCGGGCAAGGTCTGGCAAGCGGCCAAGGCGAAGCCGATGGAGCACAGCAGGAGAAAACGAAGGGAATAGTTCATGCGCTAAGAGTCACCAGGTTAAGACGTCTAGAAAATGGGTTGCCGCACTCAGCAATCATAAGGGCTTCCTGTAGCCGCGCAGCTTGTCTGAGTGTACCTGCAATAGGATAAATTTAACAACTTACTACCCTTGTCTAGTGGCAGGGTGAGAGGCGGCGCTACAATACAAGACCGGGATGCCCAAGGGGCCATTCCCGAAGTGTTTCGCCAGGCGGCGATTATCTTATTGGGAACTTATGCGCTTATTTAGTAAGATGACCAGCTTTTTTCTCAACTCATTGAATTTGACTCATCCTGCGCCGCTCGCGGGACGACGTTTGCTTGGAAGTGTCTGACAATATTGTCTGGCAGGGGATCTATGGCGCTGGTTTTACTCGGAATTAACCACAACACCGCGAATGTCGACTTTCGCGAGCGCGTAGCATTCCCGCCAGAAAAGGTAGGAGATGCCATTCATCGCGCGGGTCAGCTGCCTGGCGTGCAAGAATTGGTGATCGTCTCTACCTGCAATCGAACCGAGGTCTACGCCTACATCGATATGGGCGAAGGCTCGCCAGACCCCGAGACACCCATAGCCCAAGAGTTGTTGCTCGATCAACAGCAGCAGCTGCTGCACTGGCTGAGCGAGTACCATGGTCTAGACTCGGCGGAGCTGGCGCGCTGCAGCTATTTCCACTGGCGCGAGGATGTGATTCGGCATCTCATGCGGGTAGCCTGCGGCTTAGACTCGATGGTGTTGGGTGAGCCACAGATTCTAGGGCAGATTAAATCCGCCTACGCCGTGTCACGCGAGTTGGGCGCCGTCAGTGGCGCACTAGGTCGCGTGTTCCAAGAGGCCTTCTCGATCGCGAAGGAGGTGCGCACCGATACTGCCATCGGCGAGAATCCTGTGTCGGTCGCCTATGCTGCCGTGTCACTGGCCGAACAGATTTTCTCCGATCTGGGCAGCCTGAACGCGCTGCTGATCGGCGCAGGACGCACCATCGAGCTGGTCGCGCGTCACCTTACCGAGAAGGGGGTGCGCAATATAGTAGTGGCGAATCGCACGCTGCAGAACGCCGTTGAATTGGGTGAGAAGTTCGGGGCCGAGGGCGTCCTGCTCTCCGACATTCCCGAGCAGTTGATCAAGGCCGACATCGTGGTGTCGTCCACTAATAGTCAGCTGCCACTGCTTGGCAAAGGCGCTGTCGAGAGCGCGATCAAGAAGCGCCGCCACAAACCGATGCTGCTCGTAGACCTAGCGGTGCCCAGAGATATCGAGCCGCAAGTCGGCGATATTGCCGACGCCTACCTCTATAGCGTGGACGATATACGGGACGTGATCGAAGACAATGTGAAGAGCCGCGCCGTGGCGGCGGAGCAGGCCAGCTCCATCATCGAGCGCGGCGTTGCGGAGTTCATTCGGCAGATGCGCTCGCTCAATGCGGTGCACACCCTGCGCTCCTTCCGCGAAAAAGCCGAGGCCATTCGCGACGGCGAAGTAGAGAAGGCTCTGCGCGCCTTAGAGAAGGGCGGCGACGCACAGGCCGTGTTGGAGTCTCTGGCCAGAGGGCTGACCAATAAATTGATTCATTCTCCGAGTGTGCAGATGAAGAAGGCGAGCGCGGATGGCCGCGACGATCTGCTCATCCTCACCCGAGAATTGTACGAACTCGATCAGCAAGGGCTAGTAGTGCCCTTGCTGCCCCCAGAAGACGATAATGATTTGTCTGATGACTCCTGAACGCCTGTGTGGCTCTAAACTCTTATGAAAGAATCGATAAAGAATAAGCTTGCGAACCTGCAAGATCGTTACGAGGAAATCGCTGCGTTGCTCAGCGATGGCGAGGTCATTTCGAATCAGGATCGCTTCCGCACCCTGTCTAAGGAGTTTGCGGAGATCGAGCCCGTGGTCAAGGCGTTCGACCAGTTCGAGCAGGTGCAGGAGCAGCTCAAGCAGGCGCGCGAGATGCAAAAGGATGCCGACAGCGATATTCGCGATATGGCCGATGAAGAGGTCAAGAGCATCGAGGCGGGCCTAGAAGAGCAGGAACTCGCGCTGCAGAAGCTGCTGCTGCCCAAGGACGAGAAAGATAGTTGCGATATCTTCCTAGAGATTCGTGCCGGTACCGGTGGCGATGAGGCGGCGATCTTCTCGGGCGATCTATTTCGCATGTATTCCCGCTATGCCGAGGTGCAGGGCTGGCGCGTCGAGATTCTCAGTGAGCGGCCGGGCGAGCACGGCGGTTACAAGGAGATCATCACGCGAATCGAGGGGCGCAATGTGTTTGGGCAGTTGAAGTTCGAGTCGGGCGCACACCGCGTTCAGCGCGTGCCCGACACGGAGACGCAGGGGCGTATTCACACCTCGGCCTGTACCGTCGCCGTCATGCCAGCGATGGATGATCTGGCAGAGATCGAGATCAATAAGGCCGACCTGCGTATCGATACCTATCGTTCCAGTGGCGCGGGCGGACAGCACGTTAACAAGACCGACTCGGCGATTCGCCTCACGCACATCCCGACCGGGCTGGTAGTGGAGTGTCAGGACGAGCGCTCGCAGCACAAAAACCGTGCCCGCGCGATGTCACTGCTCCACGCCAAGCTCAACGATCAGGCGCAGCAGGCCGCCGCGCAGGAGGTCTCCGACACGCGCCGTAAGCTAGTGGGTAGCGGCGATCGTTCCGAGCGCATTCGCACCTATAATTTCCCGCAGGGCCGCGTGACGGACCATCGCATTAACCTCACGCTCTATAAGCTCGGGGAAGTGATGGAGGGCGCCTTGGATTCGGTAATACAACCGCTGATTAACGAGCACCAGGCAGACCTGTTGGCGGAACTGGCGGACTCCTAAGTCTAAGGTGGAGGGCTGCAGTGGAAGGCATCACGATCAAGCAAGCCCTGCGGCAAGCCCAACATACACTCTATGGCTTAGAGAGCGCGCAGATAGACTCCGAACTCCTGCTAGCCTGCGCGCTAGGCTGCACCCGCACCTACCTCTATACCTGGCCCGATAATACACTCAGTACTTCGCAGCACTCTTATTTCGAGAGCCTTCTGGATCGCCGCGTGATGGGGGAGCCGATCGCCTATGTCACCGGCGAGCGCGAATTCTGGACCCTCACGCTCAGGGTAAACCGCCATGTCCTAATCCCAAGGCCCGAGACGGAATTGCTAGTAGAGACCGCGCTGAGCCTACTGCCTAAGCAAACACAGAGAGTTGCGGACCTTGGCACCGGCAGTGGCGCCATCGCCCTAGCGCTGGCCAAGGAGCGCCCGGACTGGCAGATCTATGCCAGCGACCTAAGCCCAGATGCGCTGCGAGTGGCCAGCGATAATGCGCTGATCAACAAGCTCGGCAATGTGCGCTTCTCCCAAGGCAATTGGTGCGAGGCGTTGCCCGCCGAGCCATTGCACATGATCGTCAGCAACCCTCCCTACATAGATCCACAAGACTCCCACCTAAGCCAGGGCGACCTACGCTTCGAGCCACGCAGCGCCCTAAGCGCCGAGGAGTCCGGCATCGCCGACATCCGCACCATCATCACCCAAGCCCCGGTCCACCTAAGCCCCGGCGGCTGGCTCCTCCTAGAACACGGCTACGAACAAGCCGATGCGGTGCGTGCGTTACTTGTGTCTCATGGTTTTCAGGATGTGCGAACACTACAAGATTTGAATGAACATGATCGGGTTACTCTAGGTCAATTATAGAAATTGATAGTGCTTCGAATCCCGCACTGAACTGCACGGTATGGGGGTTCTGGACACGCCAAAGGGCGCACATCCATGTGCAGGCTCGGCGTGCGCCGTCCCTGGCGCCCGACGGTCCAGTACCCCCACACCGCACATTCCATTGCTATTTTGGTGTTACTCGACGGTCAATCTTGGCATCCCAAGTCGTTGCAACAAAGTGTTAGCCAAATGATTGAGATGAAAAGGGACAATAGAAGTACCTAAGCCAAGTGCCCTACCAAAGCAGCGATGAGGAGTGGGGTGAAGTGTTTCAGGACCGTAAAGCGCCATGGATGGCGCGCGCCGAGCCTGCACAGGGATGTGCGCATTTTGGCGTGTCCAGAAACGCTTTGCGCCGCTGCTCAGCGCGAGCTACGGAGCCCAAAGCCCAAAGCCTCAAGCCTCAAAGCCTCAAGCCTCAAAGCCCCAATACAGAACCCTAGTAAACTGAAAAACCAAATTGCGGTACACTGCCCCGCAAGAAAACCACAGGTTTAGAATGATGCAAGACGAAGACTTACTCCGTTATAGCCGCCAGATCATGCTCCCCGAGATGGATATTGCCGGTCAGCAGAAACTCCTCGATGCCACCGTGCTCATCCTTGGCATGGGCGGCCTAGGCTGCCCCGCCGCCATGTATCTTGCCGCGGCTGGCGTCGGTCACCTCATTATTGCCGATGACGATATTGTTGAGATTACTAATCTGCAGCGTCAGATCGCCCATAGCCAGGCTAATATCGGTCAAGCCAAGGTGCAATCTGCGCTCGCTACCCTGCAGGGCCTTAACCCCAATGTCCGCATCACCGCATTAGAAGAGCGTTTGGACCAAGCCCGCCTCGCCCAATTGCTCCCAGGGGTCACCGTCGCCCTAGACGCCTGCGATAATTTCAATACCCGCTTCGCCCTCAATCAGGCCTGTGTCGAGCAACGCGTGCCACTGGTCTCCGGTGCCGCTATCCGCATGGAAGGGCAGGTTGCTGTTTTCGACTCCCGCGACCCCTCCAGCCCCTGCTACCAGTGCCTGTACCGGCTTGGCGATGACGAGCAAGCCACCTGTGCCACCAACGGTGTCATGGCCCCCGTGGTCGGCATTATCGGCGCCGTCCAGGCGATGGAGGCAATTAAATTGATCACCGGTATCGGGACTCCTCTGACCGGCCGACTGCTGCTCCTCGATGCCAAGACCCTGCAGTGGCGCGAGATGCGCCTGCCCAAAGACCCGCAGTGCAAAGCCTGCGGAGGGGCTGGGCACTGAATCGGCCAGCGCTATTGATGTTAGAGCGCTTGCCAGCTATGATTCCCGCGCTAGCTGATACGAGCGCATAAGTTGCAGATTTATAAGAAATTTAATACTCATGTCAGGTCTGACACGCACCCTTAGAGGGTAATTTATCATCGGCATAATGCCAGCGGCGTAGTTCCCTATGGATAATGAAGCAAGCGACCAGAGGCTCAAATTTGCAGCCTTCGATCTGGTTGAACCACTCAATAAAGCGATAGCAGATCTCGGATTCGAATACTGCACACCGATTCAGGCGCAGAGCCTACACTACACACTCAAGGGCAACGATGTCACCGGCCGCGCACAAACCGGCACGGGCAAAACAGCCGCCTTCTTGATTACCATCATTAACGATCTCGTCAGCAATCCTATCGAAGAGGAGCGCTATGTCGCAGAGCCGCGCGCCTTGATTATTGCGCCAACTCGAGAGCTGGTGATGCAGATCGCCAATGATGCGCAGGACCTGAGCAAGTACGCCGACCTGCACGTTGTCACGATGGTGGGTGGGGAAGATTATCAGAAACAACTGCGCGCCTTGGATAAGAGGCCCGTGGACATCGTCGTTGCGACCCCCGGCCGCCTGATCGACTTCGTTCAGAACGATCAAGTCTATCTAGGGCTCGTGGAACTGATGGTGATCGACGAGGCGGATCGCATGCTCGACATGGGCTTCATTCCCCAGGTGCGTAGCATCGTGGCACGCTGTCCGGCTAAAGAGTGTCGTCAGACCCTGTTGTTTAGCGCCACATTCACGCCGGAGGTGCTAGAGCTCACCAAGCGCTGGGCGATGGACCCGGTCATGATCGAGATCGAGCCAACTCAGGTGGCTACCGATACGATCGATCAGGTCGTCTACCTCGTGACCGCCGAGGATAAATACAAGCTGCTCTACAATTTAATTGCTGAGGCGGGTGCCGACAAGGTCATCGTGTTCAACAATCGCCGCGATCAGGTCCGCAAGCTGGCAGACAGTCTGCATCGCAACGGCGTGAGCTGCGGCCTGCTCTCGGGGGAGGTTGCGCAGAATAAGCGCGTCCAGACTCTTGAGGCATTTCGTGAGGGTAAGCTACAGGTCTTGGTC
The DNA here is from genome assembly GCA_002416505.1 of Gammaproteobacteria bacterium UBA5078. Classification (GTDB taxonomy): domain Bacteria; phylum Pseudomonadota; class Gammaproteobacteria; order Pseudomonadales; family Pseudohongiellaceae; genus UBA5078. Next base: position 117,371 of record DIAM01000021.1, on the reverse strand, counting down.
GCCACGGATGTGGCAGGTCGTGGTCTGCATATCGACGACGTGTCTCACGTGATCAATTACAGCCTGCCCGAAGAGGCTGAAGACTATGTGCACCGCATCGGCCGCACCGGCCGTGCCGGCAATGTCGGTACATCGATAAGTTTCGCCTGCGAAGACGATTCCTTCCTATTGCCCAATATCGAAGAGAAATTGGGTAGAAAACTCACCTGCATCCACCCCGACGAGCACCTACTCGCCGCGCCTCCGGCATTCGAGCGCGCCTCGCGCTTCAAGGCGCCGCCGAAAACGGGAAATGATCGTAAGGATCGTGGTAGCAGCAGTAGCAGGCCGCCTAGAAGGCGTTAGATACTAGCGGGTGCGTTGCGCACCCGCATCTTCCAGGATTTGGGCATAGGCCGCAGACTTGCGGTGTCTCGAGACGTGATCGAGGAAGGTGCTGCCGTCCTCCAGCTTCACGTTGATGTCATGGCCCGCCTCGATATAGAAGGGCACGAAGCGCTCGAAGGCATCGGGCAGCATGCCGCGATAGGCTTTCAATAAGATGTGGTAGTCCGCCGGTACGCCCTCTGGTGGAAGTATGCTCAGAAATCCATGCACACGCTCATCAGTCCAGAACTCATCGCGCACAGCACGCTGGGTGCGCTCTGCGCCCTTTTTCTTTTCGGTCATAGTAATACTTAACTCTTATCTAATTCGTTTCAGGCTTTTAGCTTCTGCTTGAGCAGGGCGTTGAGCTGTTCGGGGTTGGCCTTGCCGCGTGATGCCTTCATCGCTTGACCGATGAAGAAGGCGAAGACTTTCTCTTTGCCAGCGCGGTACTGCTCGACTTGTTCGGGGTTGCCGGCAATGACTTCGTCGACGAGTTTCTCGATAGCGTCGCTGTCCGTTACCTGTTTAAGGCCCTGGCTCTCGATGATCTCGTCCGCAGACTGGGTAGAGTCCAGCATGGCCTCGAATACGGTCTTGGCGATCTTGCTCGAGATGGTCTGATCCTTGATGCGGGCAATCAGCTCGCCCAGACGCATGGCACTGATCGGCGACTGCTCGATCTCGAGGTCTTGCTTGTTGAGCACGGCCTGAAGGTCGACGGTCACCCAATTAGATGACAACTTGGCGTCAGCGCAGATCGTGACGACTTCCTCGAAGTATTCGGCCATCTCGCGGCTGCTGGCGATCACACCGGCGTCGTATTCACTGAGGCTGTACTGCGCAACGAAACGCTCGCGCTTGGCATTGGGCAATTCCGGTAGTTCTGCGCGCACCGCCTCGATATAGGCCTCGTCGATCACTACTGGCAGCAGGTCTGGTTCGGGGAAATAGCGGTAATCGTTGGCTACTTCCTTGCTGCGCATGGAGCGAGTCTCGTCGCGATCCGCGTCATATAGGCGAGTCTCTTGAACGATGCGGCCGCCGTCCTCGAGGATATCGATCTGGCGCTGGGCCTCGTGCAGAATCGCCTTCTCGACGAAGCGGAAGCTGTTGATGTTCTTGATCTCGGCACGGGTGCCTAGTTCGGTGCTACCAGTCTTGCGCACCGACACGTTGGCATCGCAGCGCATCGAGCCCTGGCTCATATTGCCGTCGGAGATGCCGAGGTAGCGAATTATGGAATGTAGTTTCTTTAAGTAGGCCACGGCCTCTTTGGCGTTTGCGAGCTCGGGCTCGGAGACGATCTCAAGCAAGGGTGTGCCGGCACGGTTCAGGTCGATGCCAGTCTGGCCCTGATAGTCCTCGTGCAGAGACTTGCCCGCATCCTCTTCGATGTGCGCGCGGGTAATGCCGATGACTCGGGTGCTGCCGTCCTCGAGAGTGATCTCGAGGCTGCCCTTGCCCACGGTGGGGAAGTCGAGTTGACTCACCTGATAGCCCTTGGGTAGGTCGGGGTAGAAGTAGTTTTTGCGATCGAACACCGAGCGTCGGCCGATCTCCGCATCCACCGCTAGGCCGAACTTCACGGCCATGCGCAGCGCCTGTTCGTTGAGCACGGGCAGTGTGCCGGGCATGGCGAGGTCGAAGACGCTTGCCTGTGTGTTAGGTGCGGCGCCAAAGGTGGTGCTGCTGCCAGAGAATAGTTTGCTATGCGTGGCCAATTGCACGTGTACTTCTAGGCCGATAACGGTTTCCCAGCCCATGTCTTAAACCTCCGCTGTTTGCTTGTGCCAGTCGGTATGCAACTGGAACTGATGCGCAATATTGAGAACCTTCGCTTCTGCGAAGTCGCTGCCAACCAGTTGAATGCCAATAGGCAGGGCCTTGCCCGACGCGCTGGTGCTGCCTGCGGGAATCGAGATGCCCGGCAGGCCCGCGAGATTGACGCCAATGGTATAGATGTCTTCAAGATACATCGTGACCGGATCGTCGCTCTTCTCGCCTATCTTAAATGCGGTGTGTGGCGTGGTAGGGCCGATGATGATATCCACTTCCTTGAAGGCGGCATCGAAGTCCTGCTTGATCAGGCGGCGAATCCGCTGGGCCTTCAGGTAGTAGGCGTCGTAGTAGCCGGCCGACAGGGCGTAGGTGCCCACCAAGATGCGACGTTTGACTTCGTCTCCGAAGCCCTCGCTGCGCGAGCGCTTATACATGTCCTCGAGGTTCACCGGCTTGTCGCAACGATAGCCGTAACGCACGCCGTCGAAGCGGGACAGGTTGGCCGAGGCCTCCGCTGGCGCGATGACGTAGTAGGCGGACACGGACAAATGATTATTGGGCAGGTCGATCTCCTGCACCGTTGCGCCGAGGCTTTCGAACACCTTGAGCGCTTCCTGCAGGGCTTTCTCGACTTCTGCGCCCAAGCCCTTGGTGATGTGCTGGCGAGGTACGCCGATGCGCAGGCCCTTCAGGGAGTCGTTCAGAGTGCTCATATAGTCCGGCGCGGCGCCCTCCACACAGGTGGAATCCCGCGAGTCTGGACCGGCGATGGCGTTCATCATCAGTGCCGCATCCTCGGCGCTCTTGCTAATCGGACCCGCCTGGTCGAGGCTGGAGGCGAAGGCGATCATGCCCCAGCGCGAGATGCGGCCATAGCTGGGCTTGAAACCGGTTATGCCACAGAATGCGGCGGGCTGGCGTATTGAGCCGCCGGTGTCGGTGCCCGTGGCGATGGCGCACAGGTCGGCCGCGACCGCCGCGGCCGAGCCGCCGGAGGAGCCGCCTGGCACACGCTCATTGTCCCAAGGGTTGCGCACTGGGCCGAAGAAGCTGGTCTCGTTGGAGGACCCCATCGCGAATTCGTCCATATTGGTCTTGCCCAGTGTCACCGTGCCGGCGGCATTGAGGCGCTCGACTACGGTGGCGTTATAGGGGGCTATGAAGTTGGACAGCATCTTGGAGCCGCAAGTGGTGCGCACATCCTGTATGCAGAAGATGTCTTTGTGGGCGATGGGGATGCCGGTAAGTGGGCCGTGCTGGCCTTTCGCGCGCTGCGCATCGGCCTGCGCCGCCTGGGCCAAGGCGAGCTCTTCGGTAACTGTGATAAAGGCATTGAGCCCCTTATTGTGCAGGGCAATGCGGCTTAAGTAGTCTTGAGTGAGTTCTACACTGGAGAACTCACCCTGCGCTAAAGAGCGAGAGAGTGCGGCGACTGTGCGGTCAGACATGCTGTTAGGTGTCCTTGATCGTCAATGTTGTTTGAAAGGGTAATTCGCGGTGACTGGCCGGCGCTAGGCTAGGCCAAGCGTGCTGCTCACTCGATTACCTTGGGGACCAAATAGAGGCCATCTTGTGTCGAAGGGGCGATCTTCTGCAGGTATTCGCGTTGATCGGTCTCGGTGACTACGTCTGGGCGCAGGCGCTGAATGGCATCGAATGAGTGTGCCATGGGCGCTACATTCTCGGTGTCGATGCCTTGCATCTGGTCGATCAATTCGAGAATCGAAGAGATGCGTTTGGCCACCTCGGTCGCTTCCTCAGTACTGACGTGCAGACGTGCCAGATGGGCAATTTTTTCGACGTCTGTTTGCTCTAATGCCATTCCCAATCTCCCAGTTTCGCGCTGCTAACGCGAAGAACATATGTAAGGATTCCGACGCGTTGTGTGCGGCATTCGTTGAATTTGAGCAATTATCAAATTGACTCTTGCCCTATATCCTTGCCGTTGTTAGAGTGCGTGTCTATTCGCCGGAGAAGCCGTGATTATACGGGAAAGAGACCGGTTTAGGGCAACAGTTTCAGGAGCTGAGGGTAAATAAGCAACTCACCGTCAGATTCCACCGATTTATCCAACCCCTTTTACGAACCCTAGTGCGAAAGCTGAATTCTTGCTTCAAGTCTGAGATCAGGTGCTCGCTCTCAAGTCAGGGGTGGATTCCCATTTGAGGTTATGAAGTCGATGTTCAAAAAATTCCGGGGCATGTTCTCCAACGATTTATCGATAGATCTAGGTACCGCCAACACTCTTATCTATGTGCGTGGACAAGGAATCGTGCTGAACGAGCCTTCCGTTGTCGCGATCCGTACTCATAACGGTCAGAAGACCGTGACCGCCGTAGGAGCCGATGCCAAGCGCATGCTGGGTCGTACGCCGGGCAATATTACCGCTATCAGGCCCCTAAAAGACGGCGTCATCGCCGATTTCCAAGTCACCGAGAAGATGTTGCAGCACTTCATCAGTAAGGTGCATGAGAATAGCTTTTTCCCCCCCAGTCCTCGCGTTTTGGTCTGTGTGCCGTGTAAGTCTACTCAGGTCGAGCGCCGTGCTATTCGTGAATCCGTGCTAAGTGCCGGTGCGCGTGAAGTGCGTCTGATTGAAGAGCCTATGGCTGCCGCGATCGGGGCGGGCCTGCCAGTTGAGAAGGCCAGTGGCTCCATGGTCGTCGATATCGGCGGCGGGACCACAGAGATCGCCATTATCTCCCTAAACGGCATCGTCTACGCGGAATCCGTGCGTGTCGGTGGCGACCGCTTCGACGAGGCGATCATTACCCATGTACGCCGTAATTATGGCAGCCTGATTGGCGACGCGACCGCAGAGCGCATCAAGAAGGAGATCGGCTGTGCCTACCCTTCCGATACCGGATTGCGTGAGATCGACGTGCGCGGCCGCAATCTAGCCGAGGGCGTGCCGCGCAGCTTTACGCTCAATAGCGATGAGATCCTTGAGGCGCTGCAGGAGACCCTATCTGCCATCGTGCAGGCAGTGAAGAGCGCGCTGGAGCAATCGCCACCGGAATTGGCCTCCGATATCGCCGAAAGTGGCATGGTATTGACTGGCGGCGGCGCATTATTGAGAGATTTGGATAAATTGTTGTCTGAAGAGACAGGGCTGCCCGTCATTGTCGCCGAAGACCCGCTCACCTGCGTGGCCCGTGGCGGCGGCAAAGCAATGGAGTTGATGGACGCCAACGACATGGATTCGTTAACCATTGAATAAACGGTTCGAGGTTCCATCATCAAGACCTTATTCATTAAAGGCGTGTCACTTGAGTACCGCGTTGCGGCCTTCGTGGTGCTCTCGGTGGCTGTCATGTTCGCTGACAGCCGCTTCGACTACCTTGATCGACTACGCTATAGCTTAGGTTTCCTCACGGCACCGGTCTATTGGGTTGCCGATACCCCTGCACGAATCTCCTATTGGATAGACGATGTATTCGTCTCCCATGGCGATCTCATCGACGAGAACGAGCGCCTGCGCGAGGAGCTACTCTTCGCACAGCGCGAGTTGCAGCTGTTGGCCGGGCTGGCCACAGAGAACAATCGCCTGCGCGCCCTGCAAGAGGCCTCGGCCAATGTCGACGGTCGCGTGCTTACCGCCGAGATCATCAATATCTCCTCTAGTACTGGCTCGCGTCGCGTCCTAATCAATCGCGGTGCGACCGATGGCGTGCTCGAAGGGCAGGCGCTGTTGGATGCCCATGGACTCATGGGACAGGTCGTGGAGGTGTTGCCTTTTACCAGCTGGGTGATGCTTATTACCGACTCCCGTCATGGCACTCCGGTGCAGGTAAACCGCAATGGCGAGCGCGCTATCGCCCGCGGTAGTCGAGGAGACGTGCCCGAATTAGAACTCGAATACGTACCCGACACCTCCGACATCGAGGTGGGCGATCTCCTAGTGAGCTCTGGTCTAGGGCAGCGCTTCCCGAAAGACTATCCCGTTGCCGAGGTCACCAGTGTGGTCCACGACCGTGGTCAGCCCTTCGCGACGATCAAGGCAAAGCCCCTAGCGCAGATGGATAGAACTCGTCACGTGATGTTGCTGGCCTTGGCTGCGAATGAGCTCGAGCGCAACGGCCTATCGGGCGTCGCGCCTGTGTGGACCGATAACGCCCTCAACAAGGGTGAGAAGCCCCCCGGCATCGACGAACAGATCGACGAGTTAGGCGCCGAGCCCCTCGAGGAAGTCGTCAATCCAGCGCCCGGCACAGTGGGTTTGGATGAGCCCGTGCCTTCGGAATTGGCAGACACGGTGCCAGAGGACCCCGCGGCGGGGCAGGAGTAGACGATGAATCAACGTACACACGGCAGCTGGGTCATCTTCTTGAGCTTCTTCGTGGCTTACCTATTGGCCATCGTGCCCTTTCCCGAGTGGGCGATGAACTACCGCCCGCAGTGGATCGCGATGGTGCTCATCTACTGGGCGATGGCCCTGCCCTATCGCGTGGGCATCGGCTTTGCCTGGGTGGCGGGGCTATTGATGGATATCCTCGAGGGCTCTTTGTTGGGGCTCAATGCGCTGGCCCTGGCGATCATCGCCTATATCGCCCTGAGCCTGCATCAGCGCCTGCGCATGTTCTCGTCTCTGCAGCAGAGCGGGGTTGTGTTAGCGTTGATCGGATTGCATTTAATGATGACCCATTGGATGAAGATCGCTGCCGAACAGGCCGTAGCCTCCAATCTATTGTTCTTGCTAGGAGCCCTGTCCAGTGCCTTCATCTGGCCGTGGATGTTCGTGTTGCTGCGCCAGATGCGCCGCAGTTTTGGAGTGCGCTAGCCAGGGATTTACCCCCGCAGCGGCCAGCCTGAGGAAACATGCCCTACCAGTTCGAATCCATAGTCTTAGCCTCCGCCTCGCCGCGTCGCCGCGAGATCCTCACCCAAATGGGCGTCACCCATAGCCTTGCCGAACATAGTGTCGACGAGGTAGCGCATGACGGCGAAACGGCCGTCGACCTTGTGCAACGCCTAGCATTCGAGAAGGCGCGCAGTGTGCAGATGCACAATCCGCAGATATCTCTGCCCATCCTAGGCTCCGACACCATCGTCGTGTGTAAGGGCCAGATCCTTGGCAAGCCGGTCGATGCGGCCGACGCCCTGCGCATGTTGGCACTGCTGTCCGGCACAACGCATCAGGTCTACTCTGCCGTGGCGCTGTGCTGTGGCGAGCGCAAACAAGTCGTACTCTCTCGTAGCGATGTCGTCTTCAAACCCTTGAGCCAGCAGGAGATCGAGCGCTACTGGGCTAGCGGCGAACCCATCGGCAAGGCCGGGGCCTATGCTATTCAGGGACTAGGGGGCATGTTCGTCAGCGCACTGGCCGGCAGTTTTAGTGGCGTCATGGGTTTGCCCGTATTCGAGACCGCGCAGTTGTTGAATGCCTTTGGCGTGCGCACTGGCATGAGTGAGGGCGTCGCAGATGAGTGAAGAGATCCTCATCAACGTCACCCCCATGGAGACCCGCGTCGCCCTGATCGAGAACGGCCTATTGCAGGAAGTCTTCGTCGAGCGCCCCCATAGCAAGGGGCATGTGGGCGACGTCTATCTTGGCAAGGTGATTCGCGTGATGCCGGGCATGGAGGCAGCCTTCGTCGACATCGGGCTGGAGCGTGCCGCCTTCATCCATAGCGCGGATATCTCGCCCATCAGTCCCGAGGGCTTCGAGGTGCGCAATGAGACCCCGCTGCCGATTCAGAGCCTGGTGCGTGACGGGCAGCTAATCGTGGTGCAGGTCATCAAGGACCCCATCGGCAGTAAAGGCGCGCGTTTGAGTACCCATCTCACGCTGCCATCGCGCAACCTCGTCTACCTGCCCCGTAGCGTGCATATGGGGATATCGCAGCGCTTAGAGGACGAGCAGGAGCGCGCGCGACTGAGCGATCTGGTCGAGCGCTGCATAGAGCAGGAGGACATGGCAGGTCAGGGCGGATTCATCATTCGCACCGCCGCGGAGGGCTGTAGCGCCGAGGAAATGCTGGAGGACGTGCGTTTCCTCAAGAGGCTATGGGGGGCCGTAGAGCGGCGCGTGAACGATAGCCGCGATGTCCATATTCTGTACCGAGAGGTCCCGCTGTATATGCGTGCGATGCGCGATCTTATAACGCCGGACATCGAGAAAATTCGCATCGATACCAGCGGCGCCTTCGAAGAGATAGCGCAGTTCATCCAAGATTTTATACCTGAGTTTCGCAATAGCGTGGAGTACTACACCGGCGAGCGGCCCATCTTCGATCTGTACAGCATCGATGACGAGATCGACAAGGCGCTTGGCCGCCAGGTAAAGCTCAAGTCTGGGGGCGACCTGATCATCGATCAAACCGAGGCCATGACTACGGTGGACGTCAACACCGGCGCGTACTTAGGCAGCAAGAACCATGCTGAGACCATCCTCAAGACCAATCTGGAGGCGGCCACCGCGATCGCACGCCAGCTACGCATTCGCAATCTTGGTGGCATTATCATTCTGGATTTCATCGATATGGTGGATCCAGAGCATCAGCGACAGGTCATGCGCACGCTGACCAAGGCCCTAGAGAAAGACTATGCCCGCACCAGAGTGAGTGCGATGTCCGAGCTGGGTCTGGTCGAGATGACCCGGAAACGCACGCGCGAGAGCCTAGGCCAAATACTGTGCAGCGCCTGTCCTATATGTGAAGGTAGGGGCCGGCTCAAGACTCCAGAGACGATTTGCTATGAGATTTTCCGCGAGATTTTGCGGGTGGCCAGAGTGTACGAGAACGACGTGATTCTCGTCATGGCGTCCCAGACAGTCGTGGACAGGTTGCTGGACGAGGAATCCAGCACTCTGGCTGATTTGGAAGAATTAATCGGCAAGTCGGTCAGGTTTGAAGTGGAACCAATGTATACTCAAGAGCAATTTGATGTCGTGTTGTTTTAGGGCTTTGCATCTAGAGCCCACAACGCCTCTGGCCTCGGGCCGAAGCCGCCATGATCCTGACACTACTGAAAAAGACAATTACGCTGTTCACTACAGCCTCCCTAATCCTGATCCTGACCCTAGCGGTCTATGTCAGTCTCGGGCGGCAATTGCTGCCCTATGTCGGCAATTATCATGCGGATATCGAGGCGCAGCTCTCGGAGAGTCTAGGTCAGCCACTAAGCTTCGCTAGCATCGAAGGCGGTTGGCACCGCTTCAATCCCATCCTCACTCTCCACGGCGTCGAGATCGCCAGCCCGCAGTCCGATGGCGAGCAGCGCCTCGTGGAGGTGGATACTCTTACCCTCGAGCTAAACGCCTGGGCCAGCCTCCTGCAGCGACGCCTATTGCTAGCCACTATCGATATCGAGAAACCAGCGTTCACACTAGAGGAGGATGCCGATGGGCGTTGGCAACTCTTCGGTTTCGAGGCCGATCCATCGGTTGCACTCGACGCGGATCAGGCTCTGGATTTAATCTCGCGTGTGAGCGACCTGACACTAAGCAATCTGCAGCTGACCCTGCGCCGCGCAAATGGACATAGCCGTAGCTTCGAGCGCAGCCGCCTGCGCATACAGAATCGCAACGAACAACATTATTTGTATCTCGATGTCTGGCAAAATGACGTCATCGGTCCCCTGAGTATTGCCGCGGAGCTAAGCGGCGAGAGTGTGGCGCAGCTGAGCGGACTACTCTATGTGCTATTGCCCGATACCGATTATTCCGAAATAGTCTCCCGTGACCTCAGCGACAGCGCCAGTCTCACCGCGCTCGAGGGCAATGCCGAGGTATGGGTTTCGATCAGCAGCGGACAGTTACAGTCGGCGCAGGGCAATATCAATTTGACACGTCTTGGTTTTGATTTTCCGCAGCCCTATGCGATGCAAGACTTAACGACACAGTTCTATGTGCAGCGCACGGGGGCGGATCAAGCTTGGGAGTTGTGGCTAGAGAGATTCGCGTTTAGCTGGAATGAGATGCAGTGGCGCGAGAGCAATCTCTATGCGAATTTCGCGGCAGATGAGCGCTTCAATCTGACGGCAGATCGGCTCAATCTAGGTATCGCGACGGGGATGCTCGGCGCATCGAATCTTCTCGGAGAGCAAGGCAGCATCCAGTTGCTCGAGCACAACCCGCGTGGAGAGCTCGAGAATCTCGATCTGGAGTGGTCGCTAAGCGCTGTCCAGAGCGATGTCGCGGCAATGCGCCTAGTCGCCAATCTCAATGATATGGCGATGAGCGCGCGTGGCGCCGTGCCAGCCATTTGGGGAATCGATGGTTACACAGAGTTGAGCTTCGATACCCAGCAGCAACGACTAACCGGATTCGCCGATGTCGAATCCCGTCGCCTGATGTTTCAACTGCCGACCATGTTCAACGATGTCTGGGTATACGATCGCATCAATGGCCGAGTGAGTGTCGATCTCGACGTGTCCGAAGGCCTATTGCTCAGACTGAGCAGCAGCGTGATCCTGGCGGAATCCGAGGCGGTCACTGGCAGTGCGCAGTTCTCGTTATTTACAAAGAAGACCATGGACGAGGATACAGTCTCCGATTTGGAATTGATGGTTGGAATTAGTCGTGGCGACATCAGCCAGAAGGCGATCTATTTACCGAATGCTCCGGAGATAAAGACCGGCCTGCGTAGCCTCATGACTTGGCTTGACGGCGCGATTCTAGACGGCACGGCCATCAATAGTGGGTTGATTTACAGGGGCTCGGTGCTGCCCAGCACTAATCCTAACGACCGTACCCTGCAGATGGTGTTCAATGTCGAAAATGGCACGCTGCGTTTCGATCCGCAGTGGCCGGTGCTGGATAGCCTGAACGGACACGTGATAATCGGCGATCGCAACGTCGATATCAAGGTGGGCACCGGGCAGTCCTTTGGTATCGGCTTCGACTCTACTACCGCGGCTATCCGGCCCAATGAGACGGGTTCGGGGAACTGGCTAACGGTTACCGGCAAAGGCGCCGGTGATACACAACAGGCATTACGTTATCTGCAGCGCACGCCGGTCACGCGAGGGTTTGGAGATTATATTGCGGATTGGCAAGGACAGGGTGAGGTCGATCTCGCTTTGGACCTGCGTATTCCGCTGGGTATCGCAGGGTCTACACCGGTGGTTGACGTGGCTCTTCAGCTTCGCGATGACACGCTCTATATCCCCGAGTTTGAACTGCGTTTCGATGCTGTGAATGGGGCGCTGCAGTACAACAGCAGCACTGGTCTTTCTGGCCAGGCAATCACCGGCACGTTTTTCGACGAGCCTATCTCGATGAATCTGCTCAGCAATGTGGATGATGTCCGCACCACCAATACCCGTGTCGAAATCATCGGTGCGATCGAGGTGCCTGCACTGCGTGCCTGGCCTAAGCAGAGTGGATTCGTCGCGGACATGCTGGGTCGCACGAGTGGGAAAATGGATTACATGGCGCTTCTGGAGATTGCGCAGCCGGCGGAGCCCGGGGCTCTGGCGGGCGCGACGGCGCCGCGACGTCGACTAACCATAGACAGCGAGCTCGAAGGCGTCGAGCTGAACTACCCGGCCCCCTTTAAGAAGCTTGCGAGTGACGCGCTACCGATGCACATGACTATCGACTTCCTCGACGCGCGTGAAGACCTAAGCGTCACGTTGGGGGATATCACCTCGGTCAACATAGGGCTGAGCGATGGACAGATTCGCAGCGGCTTAGTCTTCCTCGGCAAACAGAATGAAGGGGTGACTGTCAGGCGCCTGAATGCGAATGCGCCGGGTCTCGATGTGCTCGGCACGCTGCAGCGTTTCGACTATGAGGAGTGGATGGCGGCACTGCGCGAGACGGCTAGCGCAGGCGCTGCAGGCGCCAACAGTGGCAATTTCTCGAGCCTGCGCAATGCGATCAATGCCGTGGATGTCACCATCGCCGATGCCTATGCCTTTGGGCAGAACGCCAAAGATCTGAACGTGCAGATCGCGAGCGAGGCACGCTATTGGAAGTTGTCGCTGGCCAGCACCACCGTCGAGGGAGAGGTGCAGGTGCCTTACGCCAGCGACGAGCCCCTGGATGTGAATTTTAGCCGCTTGGTGTTTCCCGCGCCGCCCGAGCCGGAGGAGTCCGACGATGCGACGAACGACTTCGACTTGGCCTTGGTGGGGCCACCGCGGGCGGACGACGGCTACTGGGTGGAGCCGGAGCGCGTCGACATCTTGGCCGATGTCGATCCGCGCGAGTTTCCGTATATGAATTTCCAGGCGGCTAATGTGCAGCGCGGCGATGCCGATTTCGGTAGCTGGCAATTTAGCATCGATCCCAATGACAGCGGAGCGGTCTTCAGTAAGCTGTTGATCGATACGCGAGGGGTGCGCGCAGGGAAGCCGGGCGAAGAGGGGCGGTTCGTGTGGACCTTCGATGGCAGCGCTCATCACAGCTATTTTAGCTCGAGCTTAGAGGCAGGCAATCTCGCCACGGTATTGAGCAATTTTGGCTATGCCCCTAGCCTCGAGAGCACGAGCGCGCTGTTCAATGCCAGCGTCGACTGGACCGGCAGCCCCGCTTTCTTCGCGGTAGAGTCCCTCAGTGGCGATGTCGACCTGCAGGTCTTCGAGGGGCGCTTCCTGCAAAGCACTGCCGGGGCTGCTAATGGGGCACTCAAGCTGATCAGTATCATCAACTTCGATGCCTTGGTGCGGCGTCTGCGCTTTAGCGATGACTTGCTGAGGCGCGGCCTGTCCTATGAGCAGATCAATGGCTCACTGAAGATCGAAGATGGCATCGTGGATATTGTGGATCGCCTGCAGATCATCGGGCCAGCCAGCCTCTTTCAAGTCAGTGGGCAGCTCGATCTCGCTCAACAGACCATCGATGGCAACCTCTATATTACGCTGCCACTTAGCGACAATATCCCGTGGATGAGTGGCATCGCTGTGTTGAATAATCTTATTAACTGGCAGGTCGCGGTGGGCGTATTCCTATTCGATCAGATCTTCGGCGATCAAGTCGATAGCCTCACTAGTGCTCAATACATCCTGAAGGGTCCTTGGGATGGCTTAGAGCCACGTCTCAATCAGGTATTTGGGACTCCCGGCGCTCCTGCGGCGCCCCCTGGTGCGCGAGCCGTACCCGCGACGAATGAACAGAATGCTCAAGGCACTGTGCCCGCTAGCAACGCAGCAGCCGCGCCTGCCGGCAGCAACTAAGAGGAGTCTCACTTTGCAAAAACACATGGTAGCGGTCGTGCAGCTGGTCAGCACGGCGGATATACAACGCAATATTCGTGCGACACAAGCGCTCATCTCTCAGGCCGCGGATGCGGGTGCGAAGCTGATCCTATTGCCGGAAAATTTCGCCGTCCTAGATGGCGGCCCGCTTAGTCAGTATGCCGAGCGCGAGGGCGATGTCACGGCATTGCTGCAGGGTTTTCTCTGCGAGCAGGCAAAGTCACAGCAGGTCTATCTGGTCGCCGGCACGATGCCCATGGCGACACGTCCACTGCGAGCGGGCGAGAGCGAAGTGCAGACCATAGGCGATGGCAGGGTGCGCCCCGCGAGCCTGGTCTACGATCCTGCGGGTGAGGTGATCGCCCGCTACGATAAGATGCACCTATTCGATGTGCAGGTGGACGATAAGCAAGCCCAGTATTCGGAATCGAAAAGCTTTGAGGCCGGCGACCAGGTGGTGTGGGCCGATACTCCTATGGGCCGCCTTGGCCTGAGTATCTGCTATGACCTGCGCTTCCCGGAGCTCTACCGGCGCCTCTTGGACGGGG
>DIAM01000021.1:0-103465 GCA_002416505.1 Gammaproteobacteria bacterium UBA5078 | reverse complement strand
ACCGGCGCCTCTTGGACGGGGGGGCAGAGGTGCTGACAGTGCCCTCGGCGTTCACAAAGGTGACGGGGGAGGCGCATTGGGAGGTGCTGCTTAGAGCCCGCGCGATAGAGAATCAATGCTATGTGCTAGCCGCGAACCATGGCGGCGTCCACAACGCCAAGCGAGAGACCTACGGCCATTCCATGATAGTAGACCCATGGGGGCGGATAGTGGCGCAGGTAGACAAGGGCGAGGGTTTCGCCTGCGCGCAGATCGACCTAGAAGCGCTGCACGAGCTACGCGCTAAGATGCCGGTACAAAGCCATCGCCGCCTGTGACAGTCCTCAGTGTTGTTGAATAGGCCTTCCGTTTTCCCTTATTATGCGCGCCTCGCGCTACGAGCTAATTAGGTTTGAATGTAGATATGAATAAGAGTCTGGTCACGAATATTGCGGCACTCGCACTTGTCCTAGCGGGTTTACTGCCCTTCGAGGGTGCGCATTGGTTGCTGACTATGGGCCTATTCGCCCTGTCTGGCAGCGTCACCAACTGGCTTGCCATTCACATGCTCTTCGAGCGCGTGCCAGGCTTCTATGGCTCTGGCGTGGTGCCTCTGCATTTCGAGGAGTTTAAAAACGGCATTCGCAAGCTCATCATGCAGCAGTTTTTCAGCCCAGAGAATATTGAGAAGTTCTTCAAAGAGTCGGGGGGCATCTCCCGCAGTCTCGACGCGGAGCTACTCAAACTTATCGACAAATTGGATCTGGAGAAAGCATTCGAGTCTCTGCTGGACGTCATCATGGCGTCCTCTTTCGGGGGCATGTTGGGCATGTTGGGTGGCCGCGATGCCTTGAAATCTCTTAAGGAACCCTTCGTCACCAAGATGCGTGAATATTTCCGTGCCGTAGTCGATTCCGATGCCTTCCGCGAGTCTATGGCCGAAGGGCTCGCCAATGCCGGTGAGGGTAAGGCCAGTCTCTTCACACGCATCGAGCATATCGTTGAGCGCCGACTCGAGGAGCTGACCCCGCAACTGGTCAAGGAGATTGTTCAAACAATGATCAAGAAGCATCTGGGTTGGTTGGTGGTATGGGGTGGCGTACTCGGCGGTTTAATAGGCTTGGTGGTAACCGCTGCGGGGCTGTAGTGTGCCCAATGGCGAAGCTCAAAATAGAACGGATGTTCTTTCTTGGCTGCTAGTTGTGACAGCGTGATCGAGATCGCGTCGAGTTCCAGAATCGCTCAGACTGAACTATTTACGATATCGCTAGGGTTTTCAGTCGCTTAGAGCGCCAAGTCGCATCGTCTTGTTTTTTCCCTACGCCCGTCACTTCGCGAGACGAATCGGAAGCGACACAAATGTAGTATTTTGTATCAATAGATGTAAAAAACCGTCGTCTATACTACAATGCCGCCCGACTAAACCTCCCTGCTGATTGACGTGCAACGTAGTCGATCATTCCTCAACTATCTAGATAAGAGACTGAGCATTTATTATGGCAAGACCAGTTGAATTTGAGTACAACGATGTATTGAACAATGCAATGGAGCAATTTTGGCGCGAAGGATTCGAAGCCAGTTCCGTACAGAAGCTATTAGATGTAACCGGCATCAATCGTGGTACCTTGTATAATTCATTCGGTGATAAGGACACGTTTTTCAAAGCTTGCTTGGATCATTACAACAAACTGATCACCAAAGATTTGGACGCCTCCCTTAATAATGCAGACTTGGCACCTTGGGCTGCCATTGAGAAATACTTCGACCTGACGGTATTGTCGGTTAGCAATAAGCAGCGCGCCATGGGCTGTCTGCTAGTGAACTCTTTCTGTGAAAGCATTAACTACGACAAAGATATCCAGAAAATCGTTCGCGCATCTTTCGCCGTGGTCCGAAAAGCGCTAGTGAAGCGTCTCAAAGAAGCCGACAAGAGCGGCAAGCTGAAGAAGGGTGTTAGTGCCGAGTTCGCTGCCGATGCATTGATGAACTCCCTTTACGGCCTGCGTGTGAACTCGCGCGATGGCAAGACTGCGAAGAATCTCGCTGAACTCGTTCAGTTTTCCATCTCTTCTCTGCAGTGAAGGCCTAGGCGTCTCTGTCAGGGGGAGTGAGGGACGCCAACCCTGCCTTTTGCCCACTTTCGGTGCATTACGATGTCCTTAGAAGAGGATGATTTTCGGTGTGTTGCGGGTATTGTGGTCAGACTATTATCGGGTATACTTGGGCTTTCAAGCCGCCTGTTATAGGCATCCAAAAGCGTTGATCAGCCCCCTGTATTTTCAAGAAGCGATCACTAGAATCACGTTAAGGTAGACAGTAATGAGAAAACTCGCAGGCACAAGAAAAAACGACGAGAGCAATGTTGACCTCACTCCAATGCTGGACGTGGTGTTTATCCTATTGATTTTCTTCGTAGTAACGGCAACATTCCTTTCCGAAACTGCCATCGATGCGGCGAGTAACGAGAATAATGAGACGCCTCCAGAGCAGGATGACGAAAAGAAGAATATCCTGATCGAGCTCGGCGCTAATAACGACATCATCCTGAACGGCGAGCCACGCCCGATTCAGGTCAGCCAGATTCGTTCTAACATCGACCGTTTGAAGGCCGAGAATCCAGCCGCTTCCGTAATCATTAAGCCCCATGTTCGCTCCAACGTGAACACGCTGGTCACAGTGATGGACTCTGCGCGGCAGGCCGGTATCGCGAGCATCTCTATCGTCGAGCCCTAAGCTTTACTTTCGAGGCAAGTCTTTGATTCGTAAGGATCTGACAACAAAAACGCACCTTCGGGTGCGTTTTTCATTTCTAAGATAATAATCTGTAAAGGGGGCGAATATGTTGAGTCGATGGAATGCAGAGGATGCGCAGCGCTTCGCCAGCGATGTCACCCTTGGGCTTCGCGTCTACAGCTCGCAGTTGCTGGGCCGCGAAGCCGATCTCGTGTTGCATGGTGGCGGCAACACCTCTGTGAAGGGGCAGCAACGCAATGTCTTCGGCGAACTCGAGCAAGTGCTCTACGTCAAAGGCTCGGGGTGGGACTTGCAGAGCATCGCCGCAGGCGGCTTCGCAGCGGTTAGGCTGCCTCATTTGCAGGCGCTAGCGGCACTGGCTGAGTTGAGCGATACCGACATGATGCGCGAACTGCGCCTCGCCTTGCTAGATCCCGGCGCGCCAACTCCCTCGGTGGAGGCCATTCTGCACGCCTTAGTGCCGCTGCGCTATGTCGATCACACGCATGCCGATGCCGTGGTCGCGATAAGCAATAGCCCCAATGGCGAGTCTGCCCTGCGGGAGATCTACGGCGACGAGGTGCTGATTCTTCCCTATGTAATGCCGGGCTTTATTCTCGCCAAACAAGTGCATGAGGCAACTCGGGACGTGGACTGGTCGCGCCTGCGCGGCATAGTGCTGCTACACCACGGCATCATCACCTTCGACGACGATTGCAAGACGAGCTACGAGAACATGATAGAGCTGGTGTCTCGGGCCGAGGACTATCTGCGTCGACACGACGCATGGGAGCGCGTCGCCGCTGCGCAGTACACGCCCTTGGTCGAGGAGTTTCAGCAGCTTGCGCAGCTTAGGCAGCAGGCGGCAGCGCGTCTGGGCAGGCCACTGTTGCTGCGCTGGAATTTCAGTGAGCAGGCTGCGGGGTTCGCCGCGCTGAGCAATGTCGAGGCGATCTCTACGCGGGGTCCCTTGACTCCCGACCACAGCATCCACACTAAGCCCTTCGCGGCCTTGTTCGATGCCGAGCCCAGCGCTGGGCTGGGACAGTTTGCCGAGCGCTATCAGGCCTATTTCGATCGCCATGGGGCGGACTTTCACACCTGTTTAGACCTGCTGCCTCGCATCGGGGTCTGGCGCGGCAAGGGCATGCTCTACTTCGCCTTGGATGCCAAGCGCCTGGATATCGTGGCCGATATCAGTGCGCACACCGTGAAGGCGATTCAGTGGGGCGAGAAACTAGGCGGCTGGACCGCGCTGCCCGGGCAAGACCAGTTCGACCTAGAGTATTGGGAGTTAGAGCAGGCCAAGCTCAAGCGTGCGCAATCGCACACGCCGTTCGAGGGGCGTGTCGTGTTAGTCACTGGCGCCGCCTCGGGAATCGGCAAGGCCTGTGTCGAGAGCTTCGCGGCGCAGGGCGCCGCGGTGATTGCTCTGGATATGAGCGCGACGGTGCTTCAGGCTTGGAGCTCCCAGCAGATATTGGGGATTCAGGCCGATGTCACCGACGAGCAGCAAATGCGACAGGCTATACAGCTTGGCGTCGCGCATTTCGGCGGCATCGATATCCTCATCAGTAATGCCGGCAGCTTCCCGCCAAGCCTGCGCCTGAGCGAGATGAATGACGCGGTGTGGGAGCACTCACTGACGCTGAACCTCAGCTCCCATATGCACCTGTTGCGCAGTTGCAGCCCCTATCTAGCCAATGGCCTCGAGCCCTCTATTATTTTTATCGGCTCGAAGAATGTGCCCGCGCCAGGGCCTGGGGCGGGCGCCTATTCCGTGGCGAAGGCGGGGTTGGCGCAACTGGCTAGGGTGGCGGCACTGGAGTTGGGCGGCCAAGGCATTCGGGTCAACACGATACATCCTAATGCCGTATTCGATACTGGTCTGTGGACCGATGAGGTACTCGCGCAGCGCGCCGCGCATTACAAGCTCAGTGTAGAGGACTATAAGAAGCAAAATGTCCTTGGCAAAGCCGTCAGCTCCAATGACGTCGCGGCCATGGCGCTCGCGATGGCAGGCACCGCGTTCGCCTGTACTACCGGAGCCCAGGTCGCGGTGGACGGCGGCAATGACAGGGTCATCTAAGGGGGAAGATATGCGCGTAGACGGAAAATCACATAGGACCATCGGTTTCGATGCCGCGCAGCAGTGCGTGCGCATCATTGATCAGACCCGGCTGCCTCACCACTTCGAGACGCTGGCGCTGACCACCCTCGATCAAGCCTGCCATGCGATCACTTGCATGCAGGTGCGCGGTGCCCCCCTGATCGGCGTGACTGCAGCCTATGGGGTCTACCTCGCGCTGCGTGAGGATCGGCACAGCCTCGAGGCGATTTGTGCGCGGCTATTGGCGACCCGTCCTACGGCTGTCAATCTGCGCTGGGCGCTGGAGCGTGTAGCCAGTGAGTTGGAGTGCACGCCGCGATCGGAGCGAGCCGGCGCGGCCTTAGCGATCGCGCAGCGCATGGCGGACGAGGATACCGAGGCCTGTAGCGCAATCGGCGATCACGGCTGTGCACTGCTCGAGCAGGCCTGGCAGGCGAAGCGCGCGCAGAACCCGGACGCGCAATGCCTGAACATACTTACCCATTGCAATGCGGGCTGGCTGGCCACGGTCGATTGGGGTACGGCACTGGCGCCGATCTACAAGGCCCACGCTAAAGGCATACCTGTGCATATATGGGTGGACGAGACCCGTCCACGCAATCAGGGCGCATTCTTAACGGCTTGGGAATTGCAGCAGGAAGGCATCGCCCATACTGTGATCGTGGACAATGCGGGTGGGCATCTGATGCAGCATGGCGACGTGGATCTGTGTATCGTCGGTAGCGATCGCACGACTGCGAATGGAGACGTGTGCAATAAGATTGGCACCTACCTTAAGGCCTTGGCGGCCTTCGACAACGACGTGCCTTTCTATGTGGCATTGCCGGTGTCTACTATCGACTTCACTCTCGCCGACGGCGTGCGCGAGATCCCTATCGAGCAGCGCCATGGCGAAGAGGTCTCCCATATGCAGGGGCTCAACGCACAGGGTGAGTTGACGCGCGTGCAAGTGATGACGAGTCACAGTGCGGTGAATAATTTCGGTTTCGATGTGACGCCTGCGCGTTTGGTAAGCGCCCTCATTACGGAACGAGGAGTCTATCAAGCGAGCCGAGAAAGTCTGCAGGAGCTCGCCACGGCAATCGGGCATTCTTAGCCGGGCGGCCAACTCATCTGCCGGCCTGCCAACAGGTGCAGATGCAGGTGGCTCACCGTTTGTCCTCCGTCCTCACCCGTGTTCAACACACAGCGATACCCGGACTCCGAGAAGCCCTCGTCGATCGCGATTCGCTTCGCCGTGAGTAGCAGTTTCCCCATGAGCTCACCGTCTTGTCCTGCCAGCGCCGCCACACTCTGGATGTGTTTGCGGGGGATCAGCAGGATGTGCTGCGGTGCCGCGGGGCTGATGTCGCGAAACGCCACAATATGCTCATCGCTATAGACTTGTGTGGAGGGGATCTCGCCCGCCGCGATCTTACAGAATAAGCAGTTCTGGCTCATATTAGTGTCCTTGTTGGGTCGCTGACGCCGCCGCGTCGAGCTGGGTCTGGTAGAGCGCTATTTTCCGGCGAATCATCTCGAGACTTGCGCGGGTTTTCTTTAGTTGGTTCTGCACCAACTCTTCATGAGACTGCAACAGGCCCATGCGTTGTTGGGCGGTGTGTTCGCCGCGACGGTACAGGTCGATATAGTCTTTAATGCCTTGAATCGACATGCCCGTGGCGCGCAGGGCGCTGATAAATTTAATCGCCGCGAGTAGCTCGCGTGTGTAGAAACGGCGCCCACCGCTATCGCGCGGAACCTCGAACAGCAACATCTCTTTCTCGTAGTAACGCAGGGTATGCGCACTTAGGCCGGTCTCTGCCACGGCTTCGGAAACACTTAGTTGGCTCATGGTCGTACGCTCTTGTTTGCGAAATGGGGCAGGCTTGACTTAGAGCGCACTCTAGCATGCATACTGCCCCCCTAGAAAGTGCGGCTAAGCAATGCCGCTCGGACACGCCATACCGCCACGGGAGAGAGACATGTCGAAGATCGTCGTTATCACAGGTTGTTCAGCAGGGCTAGGCATCGCCATCGCGGTGCAGGCCGCGCAGAAGGGGCATAGGGTCTATGCCACCATGCGCGACACGAGTAAGAGGGCCGCGTTAGATGAGGCTGCCGCCGCCGCGAAGGTCGCCGTAGAAGTGCTGCCCCTCGATGTCGCCGACACGGCGAGCGTGAACGATTGTCTCGAAAAAATCTTCGCGAAAGAGGGCCGCGTCGATGTGTTGGTCAATAATGCGGGCTCGGGTTTCGTGCGCTCGACAGAGCAGGCGAGTGAGGAGGATATTGCCTGGATCATGAACGTCAATTTCATGGGCGTTGTGCGCACCACTAAGGCCGTTATCGGCCATATGCGCGAGGCACGCTCGGGACACATCATCAATATTTCCTCCGTCGGTGGCTTGGTAGGCCAGCCCTTCAATGAGGTGTATTGTGCCTCGAAATTCGCTGTGGAAGGCTATACGGAGTCGTTGGCCTGTTATGTGCAACCTAGCTTCGGCATTCACTTCACCTGTGTGGAGCCAGGGGGGATTCGCTCGGAGTTTGCCAATGCCGCCCTGGCCCATGTGCAGGCCACAGGAGGAATGCTAGAGGACGAGTATCTGCCGCTTATTCAGAAGTATATCGGGGGCGCGCAAGCGCGCGGGGATTCTGCATACCAGAGCTGCGACGAGGTGGCTGCGGTGGTGATCGCTTGCATGGAGGCGAACAATCCACCGGTACGCACAAGAACCTCGGAGTGGTCTGAACGGTTCTGCGCGTTAAAAACGGCGGCCGACCCCGACGGCTTGCTCCTTCAGAAACAGGTCTATGACACTTTCTTAGCGTAGGCTGTTTTCTTAGCGACGGCATGGGCGTTCTGCTTGGGTGCTTCCGCTACTTTATCGAGTCCTCGATAGTCACGTGGAGGAATGCCGTGCTGTTCCTTGAAGGCTTTATTGAAGGAGCTCAACGAGGCATAGCCTACATTGAGCGCAATCGTAGCGATTGGTTCGCGAGTGTGCGCGAGCAGTTCACTGGCCTCCGCAATCCTGAACTTGTTGAGAAACTGATTGAAGTTGCGAAACCCCAGTTTATCGTTAATCGCGCGCCGCAACTGATGGTCTTGCACGCTTAGATGTTCGGACAAGCGCCCGAGTGTGAAACCCATTTCACGATAGAGCCTCTCCTGCTCCATTGCGGTTTTGATTCTCTTGATCAGCTCTGTCTCGCCACCCTTGCGCTGCGTTGCTGGCACGGGGGTGGCGAACTGTGGGGCGAGCGCACTCTTGGCCAACACGATAGTGGCGTCGGAGTGCATTAAGAACATTTTGATATTGAGATAGAGGCAAACGAGGAATGCGAGGAAGCTCAGTAGCGTATTGCTGTAGAGCATAGCTTGGGTAGGATTGTCGATCAGCGGCGAAACGCTCAGCGCATAGTTAACGATACCAGTCCCGATAATGAGGACGTTCAAGGCGCCCATCGCGATGACAAAGGGCATGCGAACCCTCCGGCGTGCCTCAATGAGATCGGCCGTCTTGCCCGTAATGCCCAAATAGACTGCGTGCACCGCGAAGCCCAGCATAATGACTTGGGCGAGAGCGAAAGTGAGCAGGAATGTGACCTCATGAAAGTCGTGCCCAATATAGTACAGAAACGCGCCCGCGCCGTTGGCGCATAAATACAGCGCGATAAGGGCGAATGCCCGCCTAGGCACTCGGTGGCTGTCGGCAAACAACAGGACGGCGACTAGCCAGATCAGCGCAGGAGAGGCCACGGCGAGCCGATAGAGGATGAAAGATACATAGGGATTGCTCACGAGGATGGGGATGGTGGTGAGTAAATAGGCGCTAAAACAGAGGCTGAACAGGATCAGCAGCTTCGCGACCGTCGTTGCGCGATGATGCAGGGTGATGAATACCGCAAAGAATAAAATCTGCGAGATTGCGAGTGAAGCGGCAATGCTATTGAGAATAGGCATGACTACGGTTGCCGTCGTTGAGGGTGAGTTTGGCCCGCTATGCGCATCATACGCTTAACGGGCCAAACTCTGTCGTTTTGCTTACAGCTCGATATCTACGCTCGCAAAGAACTGGCGACCGAAGTTATCGTATAGACGCGTCTCGAAGCCTCCTTGCACGGGCAAGCGCTTAGGCTCCCAATCGAACATATTGGTCACGCCAACTGTGAAGTTGGTTGCCGTGCCCAGCAGGTCGTCCATGTAGTAGCTATAGGTCGTGTTAACGATATACGAAGAGTCAATCACCGCGGGAGGGGTCGCTCCAGTGGCGAATGTCCCGTCGAAGGTGACAGCGTGCAGATACTTCGTCAGAACCGAGGCCGTATGGCTGCCTCTGTTCCAATTAAGCCGTGCAGAGGCCTTCAGTTTTGGCATGGGTGGTGACTGCGCCGTGTCGGCGTTACGTCTACCCAGAGCGTTCACTGTGACTCCCTCTAGGCCTTGGTATTCCGCCTTCTTGAAGTAGGTGGCATCCAGCATCGCGGTAAATGAGCCAATATCGCCTACGTCAAAGGCATACACTGCGCGCAGGTCGATGACCTCCAAGATGTTGGAGTTGAGGTTCTCGGGAATCGAGAGCAGCTCGGTCAAGGTGCCATTGGCATCACGGGTAGCGCTCTCGCGAGGATTCGCCGCGATATACGACAGTGCCTGCGCTCGGGTCGCAGACCCAGGTGCAGAACTATAGGTCGCAGGGTCTATGCCGAGGGCCTGCATCGTAGAGTAGAACTGTGCGTTGGTAATGTCCTGCGATGATGCCTGAATGATGCGATCCGAGTAGTCGATGGTTTGATAGTCAAGACTGACGGTCAAGCCCTCGATGCCTTCCCATGTGATACCCGCATTGAAAATCTCGGATGTCTCAGGGGCTAGCGAGGGATTGCGAGTAGTACACACCAGCACGCCCAATAGATCATTGCCAGTTAGGCGATCGGAACCGGATCGGGCGATGGCGCAGTTGTTGCGGTCGACTTCGCCGATCTGATTGGCAGCAGGCGCAAGGAAGCTCTCGCCCCAAGATGCGCGCAGTGAGACGCTATCCAGCGGCTGATAGCGCACGGCGACTTTAGGGGTCGTCGTGTCGAGATTCAGGTCCGGAAACTCCTCATAGCGTGCGGCGATCTGCATGCTTAGATTGTCTAGGATCGGGATCTCGAGCTCGCCAAACACCGACTTGGTCATAGAGTCGTAGGTTTCTACCATGCCCGCAGGCGCGAGGATGCCCTGTGAGCTAGAGGCGTTTATACCTGCGGCATTCAACGGTGCCGGACGGGTAATGTCGCGCACGTCGCGCACTGCCACGCCGAAGGCGGCCGACATAGTGCCCGCAGGGAGGTCTAAGACCTCGCCAGTGACGATGGAGTCCATCAGGCGCAGACGCTCTTGACTGGAAACGACATTGCCACTCTCGAACATCCAGTCCATGAGCGCTTGGGAGTTATTCGTAACACCCTGTTGGTAGCTCGGCGAGTTGATGTCCCGAGAGGCGAAGGGGTTAAACCACTCGTTGCCGCCGGCGCCGCCCTGACCCATGAGTCCGGCACGCAAGCGATCCACGTTCAGGTCATAAGAGTGATAGCGTGTCTCCGCGCCTTGATAGGAAATCCAAGTCTCGCCTGTCCAGCTCGTGTCGCCGAATTGATACGTGCCACCGAACTTATTGGTCGTGGTGTAGTAGCCATAGCGATCGTTCTGATAGGAGGCTCCGTCGAGATAGCTAGGCACGGCGCCCGGGCCCTTCTCTAGGCCGTTGATTATCGTCCAGTTTGGCCCTGGTATCAGTGCGACGCCGGTAGGGTTCGCGGGGTGATTAGCAGGGATTACGAGCGTTGGGTACCAGCCCGAGGCTAGAGGCGTCAGGGGCTCGGTGTGGAAGATCGACTCACGATAGCTCATGGTCGACTGGAATTCGAGCGTCAACCACGACGTGGTCTCGTGCTTGAGATTCATATAACCGTTATAGTCAACGGCCTCGCGGTTATAGTCGGTCCACTGGGCGTAGTGGAAGCCACAGAACGCAGGGCCGAGCGCGTAGCCACTGGGGAAACTACCGTCTTTGCCCTTGTCGGTATTGTCGCCGTTATAGGTGCCGCAGTCCTGGTCGCGATAGATGCTACCGGCATTGGCGCCGGACGCGCGTATGAAGGTGCCTGGGGCGCCAATGAAGGTCGCGTTGTCGGCACGTAAGTACTTCTCACGCTCTCCGCGTTGCAGGGCGGTCTTCTTGCCGATCTCGAGGGCGCCGACGAAGTCTAGGCCTATGTCATCGAAGCGATGCCCGAATAACACGCTGAGCTTTGGCTCCTCGAAGTCTGCGTTGTTGTCACGGTTGTAGAAGCTGCGCACGCGCAGGCCTTCATATTCCTTGATAGGAATGATGTTGACCACGCCCGCCACCGCGTCGGCGCCATAGAGCGCCGAGCCGCCATCGAGCACGACCTCGATTCTCGACGTGGCGATGTCGGGCAGAATTGCGGAGATAGCGCCTGGGTTCACGTTACGACGACCATCGAATAGCGTCAGCGTGCTGCTCGTGCCAAGTCCGCGTAGATTGAACTGTGCCGAGTTGGAGTCTTGTCCGCCGCCCGAGCCGCCGAGTACGTTCGCGACGGTATCGACGTTCTGGGTATAGGGAAGGTCGCGGATGAACTGGCCGATGTTGGCCGAACCGCTTTCTAAAATGCTGTCTTGGTTAATGGTATCGACAGGGCTAGCGGCGGCGAATGGGCTATTGCGAATGTATGAGCCCGTAATGACGATCTCTTCTGGCGCTTCTTCATCTTCTGCAGAAAGAACGCTGGGGGAAGAAAGCGTGAGAGAAATTGCGACAAACAGTGCGGATCTTCGAGCAAACTTATATGAGCGTCTATCGAGAGATGGGTTCATCTATCGTCTCCTACTACATCTTGAATTATTGTGATTATTAGAATGTCCTGCGCAGCCTATACTACGTTCCCGCGGTGCATTGTCTCCCGAATAAAAGACTTTTTTTGTAAGCTTGCGAGAAGTTGAGCATCTGAAATCCATCATGCTGATGAATTTCAGAAAGAGGCTGTATTTAAAGGGCTGGGGGCCTTGGGCCTGGCGGAAAATGAGGGGCGGATTCCATTCTTCGTAGGCGTTTGTGCGGCGGACTGACGAATTTATTAATAAATTATGCCGCAGCAATCGCGGGTATCTTGATTGCGCCTCTTCGCTAGCGTAATTTAGGGCGCATAGCGGCGCGTCGATAGGCGTGCGCATCTCGTATCTCCAGAGCAGGCATCGGCCGTGAAATCGTTTCTAAATGTGATTGTATTGCTACTCCTCGCCCTGCCCGCCGCGGCTGAGGTGCCGATCTATGGCTACCAAATAGTGGCGCGTTATCCCCACAATACTGCGTCCTTCACCCAAGGCTTAGAGTTTCGCGACGGCTTTCTCTACGAGGGCACCGGCAAGAATGGCCGCTCCACACTGAGCAAGATCAATCTAGAGGATGGTCAGGTGCTGCAGAGCAAGCGCCTGGCGAGTCGCTATTTCGGCGAGGGCATCAGCATCGTAGGCGAGCGTATCTATCAGCTCACCTGGCAATCCAACATCGTGTTTGTCTACGATCTAGACAGCTTCGAGACCATCACCTCGCATTATCACCCGACGGAAGGATGGGGCCTCACCTACGACGGCGAGCAGTTGATTCTCAGCGACGGTAGCGCCACGTTGCAGTTTATCGATCCCGAGACCTTTCAGGTCACGCGCACGGTGGAAGTCACTCTGCAGGGGCGGCCCATTCGCAATCTCAACGAGTTGGAATACATCAACGGCGAGGTTTGGGCAAACGTGTGGATGACGAATGAGATTGTGCGCATAGATCCTTACGACGGCACTATCAACAGTGTGGTCGATCTCAATGGCCTGATCGAGCAGACCACGACGGGCGGCAGCGACGCAGTTCTCAACGGCATCGCATGGATTCCGAATACGGCGCCCGAGTCCGCGGCGGGTAGCGGTCGGCTATTCGTTACAGGTAAGCTCTGGGCCGATCTATTCGAGATCGAGATAGCCATCGCCGAATGAGAGTACGGTCAGTCACGCTAATTAGGCTCCTGCCTCGGGCACTACTCGCCGCCCTCGTGCTCTCCTTGCTCATCTCCTGTGAAACGATCTCTTATTACGGTCAGGCTGCACAGGGGCAGTTGTCGCTGCTTCTCGCTCGAGAAGAGATTCAAACACTCCTAGACGATGACACGCTCGCGCAAGAGACGCGCCGTAAACTCGCCTTGATCTTAGAGGCGCGGCAATTCGCCAAGGAGTCTCTTTTGTTAGAGCCGGGCAGCAGCTATTTAAGCTATGTAGAGCTGGACCGCCCCTTCGTGGTGTGGAATGTGTTCGCCGCGCCGGAGTTCTCGACTCGCGCGCAGACTTGGTGCTATCCCATTGCCGGTTGCGTGTCCTACCGTGGCTATTTCTCCGAACGACGCGCGCGCGAATTTGCCGCCTCTCTGGAGCGCGAGCAACTCGATGTCTACAGCGGTGGTGTGGATGCCTATTCCACACTCGGCTGGTTCGACGACCCTCTCACCAGCGCGGTGCTGCACCGTTCCGATCATGCCTTGGTGGCATTGCTGTTTCACGAGCTAGCCCACCGGCTCGTGTATCTGCCAGGGGATACAACCTTCAATGAGAGTTTCGCCACCTTTATCGAGCAGGAGGGACTGCGCCGTTGGTTGCAGGGACACCCTCAGCCGGGACTGATGGCGCAACTCGAGCGCGAGGAGCAAATCGACAAGGCGTTCATCGCGCTAGTGAGTCGATATCGCGACGAGCTCGACACACTCTATGCGCAGTCTTTGGACGAGGATGTTATGCGCACAGAGAAGGCGTTCGTACAGGAGGCATTGCGCGAGGAGTATAGGGGGTTTCGTCAGGAGTGGGATTATCGTGGTTACGATCGATGGTTCGCGGGGCCTTTGAACAATGCGCAGCTGGGCACGGTGGCCTCTTACAATGATCTGGTGCCAGGTTTCGCTGGCCTATTGCGGCAGTCGCAAGGTGACCTGGCGCGTTTTTATGCTGAGGTCACTGCGCTGAGCAAACTAACTATCGAACAACGCACTGCGTTACTGAGCGAGGCGGGTCTCTAGACCCATCACTAGGTCACGATAGAACTGCGAGTCTGGGTTCAGATCCGCCGCCGCGCGGTACTCAAGTAACGCGTCCTGTAGGCGCCCCTCATCCTCGAGCATGCGGCCTAAAGAGCGGTGGATGAAGGCGTCGTTCGGAGAGACGGTGAGTGCCTTCTTGTAGATACGCACGGCATCTTCGGTACGCCCGGCGTTGAAATAAGTATTGGCCATCACAAACACCTGCGAGCCATTCTCGGGGTCGTGTTGAATCGCCAGCTCGTCGATCTCGATGGCCTCGTCGAAGCGCTGCGCGTCGCGCAACAATTGCCCTAAGGTATTGTAGGCGGCAATCTTTCCGGCGGTGGTCTCTTTTTGCAGCGTAATGAAACGCTGCAATAGGGGGATCGTGTCCTCAAAGCGTTCTTGGAAATAGAAGATATTGGCGAGATTACGCACGGAGTCCGCGAAATTTGGGTCTGCGGTGATCGAGAGTTGATACTCCTCTATCGCCTCTTCGTAGCGCTCCATATTGTTATAGGTATTGCCGCGACGATAGTGGGTCTGGGCCAGTTCGGTATCGATGACAGCTGGCGCACGTGGCTGCGCGAGGCTAGGCAGGGCAAGGCCGCTGAGCATGGTGAGCAGGGCGATGCTGAACAGGACCGGTAAGCGTGTCTTCATAATGATCTACTCGAATTACGATTCATATGCCCAGCGTGAGGGGGCAGATTTGGACGAAGTGCGACTATACCGTAAGCGCAGTTGGAGAGCCAATTGCCCGCTGCGTATTAGTCCTCCAGCACTATGCTCGCACTCGGCTGGGCGATGCGAATGACGCGCCCGATGCAGACGGCGTCGACATAGCCACTGTCGCGTAATTGCTGCACACAGGCGGCGGCCTTCTCGGGGGCAACGCTGGCCAATAAGCCTCCCGAGGTCTGGGGATCAAACAACAGGGGCAGGTGTGGATGCTGTGCAAATTCTGCCGCATTACTCAGTAGAGTCGCTTGCTCCGCGTTGTCCTGATGCAGAGAGCTAAAGATACCCTGTTCGAAGCATTGCAATGCGCCATCAAGGGCGGGCAAGGCGCCGAGTTGCACACTCACCTGACAGCCTTGGGGCAGGATCATCTCGCCGAGATGCCCAAGCAAGCCGAAGCCCGTGACGTCGGTGCACGCGCTGGCGTGGTATTGCAATAAGAGGTGGGCGGCCATCTGATTGGAGCGCTGCATCTGCGCAAGGGCGTTGGCGATCCAGCGGTGGCGCGCGCGGTAACGCATATCCGCGGCGAATAGGGCGCCGGTGCCGAGCGCCTTGCTCAGGATCAAGATATCACCCTCTTGCATGCCGCTCTTGCGCAGCAGCCGATCGGGTTCGGCGAAGGCGTTCACGCTTAGTCCGAAACTGAGCGACTCGGCCTCACTGGTATGGCCGCCGAGTAGGGCAGTGTTATGGGCGTTGAGTACTTCGGTGCAGCCGGTCATCACCTGCAGCAATTGCTCTTCCATTATCTCGGTGGCGCCATGGGGAAGATTGACGATGGCCAGCGCCGAGTGCGCCGTTGCCCCCATGGCATGGATATCACTTAGGCTATGAATCGTCGCGATGCGCGCGAACAGGTAGGGGTCGTTGATGAAGGCACGCAGATGGTCCACGCTCTGCAGGAGTGCGCGCTGCTCCTCTAGCCTGATTATCGAGGCGTCCTCGACGCTGCCTAGTGAAGACTCGATATCCATGTGACTACAGCTATGCAAAGCCCCCAGCACTCTGCTCAGGCTGCTGCTGGGTAGCTTTGCCGCGCAACCCGAACAACGCAGGACGGGGGCGGGTTTCTCGCTTAGGCTTGCGGCCGGGTTCCCTGCCGCCGCGATGCCAGGGTCGGGCAGTTTAGAGTATTTTCTGACGAAGGCGCGGTCGATCATGTCCTTCCAGCGTGCCACCCAGCGCCCCTGCAGGGCGAGGCGACCGCGCGAGGCAATGGCGCTACCATCGCCTAGGCTTAGCAGCGCCAATGCCTGTTTCTGCGGGCGGTAGCTGTGCAGGTGTTTGCCGAGCGCGAAGCGGCGCAGGTTCTTGGCCAATGGGAGGCCTTGTCGGACTGCATAGACACCGGATTTTGGTCTAGGATGGCCGACGATAGAGGCAATGTCTCCCGCCGCGAATACCCACGGGTGGCTCGTAGATTGGAGCGCAGTGTTGACCTGCAAGAAGCCCTGCTCGTCGATCGCGAGGCCTGTGTCCGCCAGCCATTTTGCTGGACTAGCGCCGGTTGCGACAACGCAGCAGTCGGTTGGCAATAGCTCTTGCCCGGTCGCGCCGCGCAGATGAATCTGCGTCTGTTCGATGGCGGTGACCTCACAGCCACTGCGTACGACGATGCCTTTGTGTGCAAGACTTGCCGCGGCGAGTGCCTGGGCTTTTTTGGAATGGCCGCTCAAAATGCTAGCGGCGCTAGTAATGATGCTTAGCTGCAGGGCGCCCTTGTCTATGTGGCCGCTGGCGGCAATGGCCTGCCGAAACGCACAGGCCATCTCCACGCTTGCGGGGCCACCCCCAACGATCGCGATTGCATAGTGCCGCGACTCACTCAAAGCCTGCACGGCGGCATCGCGAATCAGTTGCCACTGGCCTAAGAAGACATCGATGGGCTTGACCGCGAGGGCATACTGCTGGGCGCCGGGTATGCGGCTAGTGTCTGGTCGCGAGCCGATATTGATGGAGATATAGTCGAAGCATACCGGCGGTCGTCCGGGACAATGAATTTTCTTGTCCTCGAGGTCGAGGTGTTCGACCTGAGTCTGGATGATGCGCGCGCCTGCCATCACGGCTAGCGGACGCAAGTCGATGTGCAGTTCATCCTCGCCATAGCTGCCGGTGATATAGGCTGGCAAGGCGCCGGAATAGGGTGTTTCGATGTCTCTGGAGACGAGGGTGATGTCGAGGCCCGGCAGGGGATTCTTGGCCAGATACATCAGCACGGCGAGGTGGCTATGCCCCCCGCCGAGTAGCACCAAGCGCTTGCGCGCTGGGGTTGAGAAAAGCTGTTGCATACCGGACTCGCTGCGAACTTCGCTGGGCCTGCAGTATAGCAGACCCGAGTCGAACGAGCCTCGCGCAAAGTGTTAGAGCGAACGGATGGCGGGGCCCACATAGAGAGCGCTAGGGCGCATGATGCGATTGTCGACGCGAGACTCCAAGAAGTGCGCGAGCCAGCCGACACTGCGCGCCATCGCGAAGCCCGCGGTGAAATAGGGTGCGGGGATCCCGATCGCGAGATTCACGGGGCCCTTATAGAACTCTAGATTCGCCCAGACTTCCTTGCCCTTTTTCTGCATCTCCGCGTTGAATTCCTTCTCGATCTCTTGCAGCGTGAGGAAGACGTTCTCGTATTGCGTTCCTTTACACAATCCCTGCGCCATTGGCTTGAGGATGGCGGCGCGTGGGTCTAGCTTCTTGTACTCGCGGTGGCCCATGCCCATCAGGCGACCCTTATTCGCGAGGAGGTCCTGAACATAGGCTTTCGCCTGCGCCGGAGAGCCTACCTTGATGGCCTCGTTGAGCGCCGCCTCATCGGCGCCGCCGTGCAGTTTGCCGTAGAGCGCGCCAACTGCCGAGGACAGGGCCGATTCGACGGGGGCAAGGGTGCTAGCGGTGACGCGGCAGGTAAAGGTGCCGGCGTTGAAGCTGTGCTCGAGTTGCAGGATCTGCAACTGTTCCAAATAGCGCACGTGCTCAGCTGCGGCATCTTGGCCAAGAAACATCGACAGGAAGTTGTCCAGATAGCCTTTGCTGCCGTTGTAGGCCGGTATCGCGTCATTGTTCTGTAGGCGATAGAAAGCGGCGAGTAGGGTTGGCATCTTCGCCACGACGGCAAGGCCGTTGTAGCCCTCGTCATTCTCGAAAGGCAGCTCCTTAGGACCGACCGGCGTGGTGTCGAGCAGGGGAATCATCGACTGCAACATGCGCATCGAATGCAGCGTACGCGGCAGGGTAATGAGGGTGTCCAATTCGTTCGTGGCTACCGCACCGTTGATTTTGAGGAAGTTGTCCAGAGAAGTCTCTTGCTCATCTGTTGGCAATTCGCCGAATAGTACCAGCCACATTACGCGCGTAAAGCTAAGCGTCACCAGCTCCTCGATGGGGTAGCCACGGTAGCTAAGTCGGCCGACATCGCCTTCCACATTGCAGATGCTAGTCTCATCGGCGATAACGCCCTCTAAACCCTTGGAGTATTGATCTGACATGGTCCTACCTTCTTAGATGATGTGTTAGGGGGTCTTACTAGCGCGACGGGGCCGTCGCGGCCGTTTGCGGCAGCAGGAAGAATCACGCGCTACGCCGAATTCGAAGTTTTGGTGGCGCGTATTATAGAAATCGATAAAATGGGCGTAAAATTAGCGTTACTAATACATGATTAAGCATCTCTAATTAATCCACGTCTCTGCGAGTTCGAGCGCCGCGCCATGATTATCTCCACTCACCTAGAAACCCAGGAAGTACGCGTTTTCAAGACCGTCTGCGATACAGGTGGCTTTAAGAGCGCGGCGGACAAACTCTTTGTCACCCAATCCGCCGTTAGTCAGGCCGTCGCGAACCTGGAGCGCAAATTGAACACCCTGCTGATCGAGCGGGGCAAACCAATCGCCCTGACCGAGTCGGGCCTCCGCCTGCTGGCCTATGCGAATGTGGTGATGCACGAGGAACACGAGGTGCTCACCGACATCGAAGACATTCGGCAGGGCGTCGCGTCTACCCTAGAGATCGCCATGAGTGGCTCGGTCAGCCAGCTATTCGGCAATGAGCTATTAGAGGACTACTGCGACAGCAATCCGCTGACGCGCCTAAAGGTCGATGTAATGCCCAGCCGCAAGATCATTCAAGGAGTGTTGGCCGATACTCTCGAACTAGGGTTTGGCCCCTTTCAGCAGCAGATGCCGAGTCTGTTGGAGACTGTCACCCTCTTCGCAGAGCACCGCAAATTGGTGATTAACAGGCAGCACCCGGCCTTAGCACGCTTGCTCGCCGACCCGGAGGGCAGCCTCCAGGAGATACCCTTGATGGTGTCCCATCTCGAAGATCCCGATGTGCGGCCTGCCATAGAGAAGCTGCGCAACGAATTCGGCACAATATGGGAGATCAGCAACCTTTCGCTACGGCTCAACATGGTGTCGAAGAATATCGGCATGTGCTATGTCGATGAGCGCGTCCTGCAGGCCAATGCCGTGTGTGCAAACTTCGTGCAGCTCGAAGGCTTAGGCTTCTCCGATATCGACCTCACCTTCGGTCTGTATTATCGTAAGCGCCGAACGCTCTCTACCGGCGCTAAACAATTCATCGATATCTGTCAGTCCTTCGAGTTCGATCGCGGGAAGAGGAACTAATACCAATGGGCGCACTGGAAGTCTTCGCCGGGCCAACTGCCCTCGCACAGGTGCACAGGGAGGGGGTAATTCCTGCCAGTTTCAATACCATCGTAGGGGCCTCGGGCGGACCTAAGTGGTTTGTGCTCTATGGCCTAGATCGCTACCTGTTCGGTGAATTTTTTGCTAATCGCCAATCCTCTCTTGTCACCTTGGGCTCTTCAGCCGGGGCATGGCGCCTTAGCTGTCTGGGCCTAAATGATCCCGTGGCCGGCATCGATAGACTGGCGAAACACTATTCCGGGCAACGTTATTCAGCGACGCCAACGGTGCGCGAGATCAGCCGTGAGGCAGCGGCGCTTGTGGACATCGTGCTGGGCGAGAATGGAGCGCAGGAGATCGCTGAGCACCCGTTCGTCCGTGTCAATATCATTGCCGATCGTGCTCGTGGGCTGCTGGCCTCTGAGCGGCGCTCGACCCTGATGGCGGGCTTAGGCATGAGTGCGCTGAGTAATATCCTCAGCCGGCGTTTGCTTGGGCTGAGCTTCCAGCGCACGGTGTTCCATGGTGGGCCTTTGACCAAGAGCGTAGGCAAACTCGACGAGTTCGGCACAGAGTTCGTGCGCCTGCGTACGGCCAATGTGCGCAAGGCCTTACTGGCCAGTGGCTCGATCCCGCTCGTATTGGAAGGGGTTAGAGACATACCTGGTGCACCAGAGGGTGTGTACCGTGACGGTGGCATCACCGACTATCATTTCGATTTGCCCTTTCAGAGTGGCTACGGGCTCGTGCTCTATCCCCATTTCTATGCGCATTTTATTCCGGGCTGGTTCGACAAGCATCTGCCATGGCGCAGGCCGAGGCCCGAGCATTTCCATAATGTTTTAGTGCTAGCGCCTTCGCGCGAGTTTGTTAGTCAGCTGCCCTATGGCAAGATACCGGACCGTAAGGATTTCGAGACGATGGATTACGATACCCGCGCGGCCTATTGGCAGACGGTGCTAAGCGCGAGTGCGGCGCTCGGCAAGGAGTTTGCGGAGTTGGTGCGCAGCGGTGAAGGACTCAACCGGATCAAGCCTCTCTTTGGCAGCACGAGGAAATGATTATGCGAATTCCCAGGGCGCTCGCGCTTGCTCTATTGTGTTCGATGCTGAGCGCTTGCCTTGGCACAGTGGTAGGTACGGCCGTGGATGTGACACTAGAGGTCGCTAAGGTGCCCTTTAAAGTCGCTGGCGCCGTGATCGATGTCGCCACCGATGACGATGAAGAAGAGGATTAAGACCGCCATGAATCCGCAAGATTATGATGTGCCAACACAGTATCGCCATTGGGCGGGAGACCCTGCGGAGGATCGTATGGGGCCATTCTTTTTTCGCATCGAGCAGGGCGTGATCCACAGCGCCTTTCGTGTGCAGGCGCAACATTGCAATAGTCACGCTTCTGCCCACGGTGGACTGCTAATGGCCTTTGCGGATTACACATTGTGCATAGCGGCGAATGAGGGCAAGGAAGAAAGTGTGGCAACCGTTACCTGTAATAATGAGTTCGTCGGCCCTGCGGTGGCAGGAGACCTAATTTGTGGCGTCGCCGAGGTCACTCGTCGCGGAGGCTCTCTGGTGTTCGTGCGCGCGGTATTGAGCGTAGAAGATCGAGTGATCCTTACCTCAAGCGCCGTCATCAAACGCCTGCGGCCGAAGCATTAAAAACATTTGTTAGCTCTACAAGCATTCCACCTGAGGAGCGTGGTGTGCGGTGGGGGCTGAGGAGAGTATAAGCAGCATGGATGCTGCGCCTAAGCCTACACGGATGTATTCACGGCGTCTCTGCGCAGCCCCTACCGTGCAGCGCGCTCCCGCACAGGACTAATGCCACAAAACTCAAACCACAAAAATATCCCATAACGCTAGCGTCGCGCTAAAGTCGGTAGATACGCTGGGCAGTGCCATAGAACAAGGCATGTTTTTCTGCTTCGCTGAAATCCGCCGCCATCTTCTTGAACGCATTCCATATCACGTGATACGACACAGAGAGGCGGTCTACGGGGAAGTTGCTCTCGAACATGCAACGCTGCGGGCCGAACTGTTCGAGTACGTGCATATAGTAGCGCTTCTGTGCCTGCACAATCTCGTCGGAGCTCGGCGGCATCGCACGCTTATCCCATCCGAACCCATTGTCCGGCATCGCAAGGCCGCCTAATTTCATGACCACATTCGGGCACTTGGCAAGTTCGGTTATGTCCATGCGCCATTTCTGATAGATCTCATCACGACGACCCGCATAGATGCCAACCCCCAGAGGCGTGCCGAAATGATCGAGCACGATCGTGGCCTCGGGGACCGCTTGTGCTAGTTCGAGGAAGTCTTCGTTCTGATGATGAAAGTGCCATGTATCATAGCTTAATCCGTGCTCGGCAAGTTGACGCAGGCCTGCCCGGAAATCTTCGCGGCCATAAAGATAGGCGGGAGCGCGCCCGGAGATTAGCAGGTCTTCAGGGCGCGGGTCCCGGGCGCCAGCGTGGCGTATGCCGCGCAACAGTCCATTACTGCAGTGCTGCTGCGCCTGCAGAACCTCTGTCAATAGTTCCGGTCGATCGCCAAGGCGAAGGTCTGCATGAGCGACGATGCCGGCGATCTGCACCCGGCTTGGCGCGGCAGCTAGCTGCTGTGCGATCGTTGCGATGGTGCTGGTCTCGCCGGTCGGGCGCAGGTGCTCGGGGCCATCCTCAAGATAGAATGCCCGCGCCTCAATATAGACGGACTTTAGTACGTTGTGACCCGAAGCGGTGTCTGCGACGAACTCATCCGCCATGTAGTCGAATCCAAAACCGTTGCGCCACAGGTGATGATGGGGGTCGATGATGGCGCGCTCCGGCTCGATGATTTCCTCTCGCAGTAGAGCGTGCCAGGCGGCGCTTCCGGGGGCGGGTGTCTGCATAAAATTCGATCCTATGGGTGGGTGTCCATCGGTGGATTGCAACGATCCGATGACAATATCAGCCCACGAGCGCTTTGTGAACGACTGCTCATTACACATCCATGAGGCGGCGGCACGGCACGATTAAGTTCGGATGGCTCGTCTGTAAAAATGCTGTAGTATGAGTGGCACTTGTGCGCCAAGGATTGGGGCAGAATTCGAATCTAGACCAATAATAATCTTGGGGGCATCAATGCTGGTTTCCGTTGTCGTAATTGTGGCTTATTTGGCCTTCTTCACCCTCGCGGGTGTGTACTTAAACCGCAACAATAAGAGCGATAACGATTGGGCCAACGGCGGCGGCACCATGGGGGTTTGGCTGCTGGCCGCGGGCGTTGCCGGCACCCGCATCGGCGGAGCGGGCACCTACGGGGTTGCCGGCGATGTCATGCAAACTGGCCTGGGCAACCTCTGGTATGGGGTGAACTCATTTACAGCCCTAGCCCTAGTAGGGCTATTCTTCGCCATCCCTTACCGCCGCCTCAACCTCTCGAGCGTCGGTCAGGTCTTCGATCTGCGCTTCGGCTCGCGCCGTTGCCAGTCCCTCACGAGCCTGTGTGTCCAAACCGAATATCTCGTGGTGAATATCATCGAACCGTTCGTGATCGGATCCATTATCACTGGGGTTACTGGATTGCCTTTCGGCATCTCGGTGTTCATCGGCGGCTTCGTTATTCTATTCTTCACCGCGACAGGTGGCCTCAAGGGCACGGCCATCACCAACCTCGTGCACTGTGGCATTGTGATATTTGGGCTGTCCATCGTGGCGCTATTCGCGATGCAGGACATGGGCGGCTGGGCCGCCACAGTGGAGCGGGCGGACCTAGCCTTAGATGCGGCGGGCATGGATAAAGCGACGTGGTGGAGTGTGACGGGCATCGGTTGGGTGACGATCATCGCACTGTCCCTTTCGGCAACACTGCATACCCCCGCCGCCTCGGTCTATGCGAACTATGCGGCGTCGGCTAAGTCCGAGAAGAGCCTGATCCCGGCGTTCCTTCTCGCGGGTGTGCTGGCGGCATTGATGCCCTTCATCGCCGGCGTGATCGGCGTGGAGACCTTCGCCAAATATGGCGCAGGCAGCGGCATATCCAGCTATCGCAATATTACTCAGCTGGCGATCGACACTGGTCCCATCATCGGCGGAATAGCCTTAGCGGCGGTCTTGGCAGCCCTGATCTCCTCCGGCGCCCCGATGCTGCTCGGCAGCGCCACGATGTTCGTGAACGACTGGATACCGGGCTCCAAGAATTTCTCTACTCAGAAACGCCTCAAAGCCTATAAGTTGACCGCGGTGATCTACGGGCTGGTGGCCACCATCATCGCCTGGCAAGCCAATATCTCGTCGGTACTGCAGTTATTATTGCTAGGCTTCGCGATGGTGGTGCCACCCGCAATCGCCATTACCTATATGTTCTATTGGCGCAAGACCAGCGAGAAGGCAGCGTTCTACGGCATCTTGCTTGGCTACGGTGGGGGGCTACTGCACTGGTCGTTGAATACCTTGTTCGATGGCAGTGAGTCTGCCACCGCGGGCGGTTTCGCCGAATACTGGTATTCACTGCTGCAAAGCTTGGGCGAGTGGGGCGATCCGACCTTCTCGGCAACGCTCATTCCGCTATTCGTGATTCCTATTCTGACCATGATCTATCCCGATGATCATGAGAATAGCGAGTATGCGCAGAGTTTCTATAAGACTCTAAAGTCACCTCGCCCATCGCTTGCAGTGTGAGCATCGCAGGGCGCCCTGCAGCAGCGCAAGCCCTCGTAAAAGGGCTCGCTGCTACGGGCCTAATACCGGAAATGTCTGCGCGGCTTGAGTGGGGCGAGTAAGAAGTAGAATATCCAGGCGAACCACGATAAGAATATGATGGCCAGAATCCACGCGGCCTTCTCTCCTCCGCTAGTAACATCCGACCCCAGGATTAGCAGGATGGGCAGGAACCACACGAAGAAGCACCCCGCGACGATCAGGAGGCCGATGCCCGCAGATAGCACCGGGATCGCCATTAGGATCACGATGGCTACGATTAGGAATGTAAAAAGTGCGGAAAGTATTTTCATGTCTGGCCTTTGTCTCCTAGTCCTCAGGGCTGCATAAGTGTGCAGCGTTCTAGAGAAAACTAGCGAGTTTCGTGCCAGAATTAAACTTGTTAATATTCAGTAGCTTAACTGTTTCTATGGCGTAGGGCATGGGCAAATTCGCTATTGCGTAGCGAAACTGCCCACTATCGAAACGGCCGTCTCTAGCATTGCGCCTGAATCAGGAACGGGCCGGGCTCGGCGTAACTGCGCTCCAATAAAGCACACAGCTCTTCGGCCGTATTGGCCACGGCGCCAGGTACTCCCATGCCCCGGGCTATCGCCACCCAATCCAATTCTGGATTGCCGATATCGAACAGGCTTGCCGCCACTGCACCCACGTCGGTGACGCCTAGGCGTGCATACTCCACATTGAGAATATTGTACTTACGGTTCGCGTAGATCACCGTGGTGACATTGAGGTTCTCCCGCGCCTGGGTCCATAAGCACTGCAAGGTATAACCCGCACCGCCATCACCCAACAACGCTAATACCGGGCGCTCTGGACAGGCTAGCGCCGCGCCCGTGGCGGCGGGACCGCCCTGTCCGATGGAGCCACCAGTGAGGCTTAACCAGGAGTTAGCTGCAGCCTGCTGACATAGTGGGTAGGCCGCATTGCCCCCCCCGGAGTCCGTCGCCACGATTGCGCCCTCGGGCAGGGTTGCCGCTACGGCCTGGGAGATGCTGCGCGTATTGAGCGGGCCGCTAGGCTTGGGCAGCGCCGCTTTGTCGAAACGTCTTAGCGGCGCTGTTGCGGCCTGCAGGCACTGCGCGAGTTGCTCCAGTGCCGTTGCGGCGTCTTCCTCTATCCTCGCCAGAGTATGGGTGCTGCACCCTTCTGGGATCGGCCTGCCCGACAAATTCTGATAAGCGAAGAAACTCGCCGGTGCCTGTGCCCCTACTAGGATCAAATGACGGGTGCCCTCG
This sequence comes from Gammaproteobacteria bacterium UBA5078, assembly GCA_002416505.1. GTDB lineage: Bacteria > Pseudomonadota > Gammaproteobacteria > Pseudomonadales > Pseudohongiellaceae > UBA5078. The sequence goes on along the minus strand of DIAM01000021.1, from coordinate 78,211 downwards.
AGGGTGGCCAATATTTGCTCGGGGAAATAGGGCATGCGCTCCACCTCAATGGCGCCGGGCCCGCCATCGATTCGGGCGGGGAAGGTGCCGGTGATGAGGCGGCAACCTGTCTTCGAGCTGATGCGCGAGGCCGACTCGAGAGCGGCTGGGGTCAGTGCGTCATGCTCCAACAGCAGAACGGACTTCTCGCCGGAGGCGAATAGGGCGGCAATGCTGTCGATGTGTGCGGCGTCTACGGTGGCGCGCCGTGGAATCGGGTTGGCCCTTGCCATTCCGGGAGAGGCACCCCATGCGGCGTCTGCGCCCATGATGAGGGTGGCGATTTGACCGGCCGAACCGGGGTTGGCGCGGAGTGTCGCGGTGACGGCGTCTGCGCCATCCTGAGCGAGTGTCTCTGCCGTGCTGCAGGACTTTATCCACGCCGAGAAATTGCGCGCCAAGGTATCGATGTCGGAGGTAAGGGGAGCGTCATAGCCCATATGATACTGGGGATGATTGCCCACTATGTTGATCAGGGGAGTGCCAGCCTTGCGGGCGTTATGTAGGTTGGCAATGCCGTTGGCGAGGCCAGGCCCTAGATGCAGAAGGGTTGCCGCAGGCTTGCCCGTCATGCGGCCATAGCCGTCCGCCGCGCCCGTACAGACCCCCTCGAACAGAGTGAGCACCGAGCGCATCGCAGGCACTTGGTCTAATGCCTGCACTAGATGCATCTCTGAGGTGCCTGGATTGGCGATGCATAATTCAACACCGCTTTGCACTAAGGTCTCGATCAGGGCTCTGGCGCCATTCATGCCGGGTTGGGTCATCGTATTGAATCCTAGAGGAGGGAAGGCGGGCTGAGTTTAGCATACCCCGCCATGGCCTCAATGCCGGTATCCGCTGCGCATAAAAAGTCGAACGCACCAGTTGTACTGTATAAATACATAGTGTATATATATACAGCTCGCAACGAATTAACGACGAAATAACTGACTAGTATTGAGAGTGGTGAACATCATGACTGCAAAAAATGAAACATTTAACCCTGAATTTACAGAGACTTACAACGGCGTGCTGGATGCGGCGGTGCAGGAGCAGGAGATTTATCAGATTGCGACCATGTTGCCGCATACCACTGTATATGAGATTAAAGAGAAGCTACTTAATCTCGCTCACGATCAGCGTTTCGTGATGAATTATTGGTTAAAGGTGTGCAAGATTCGCGCTCTGCGCGGTTTGCCCATGCCTTGGGATCATATTCATTAAAAATTCTGCAAATGAATCCGGGGCTTACATGAATATGCTCATGTGCCGATTGAAAAAGGCTGCTTGATCGAGACGGTTTCTTTGATATGATTGCCGCCACCTGGCGTTTTCGGCCTCGTGTAGCATCATTTCTTAAACCGAATCATTACGGCAGCCCGATAATCATTGACTCCTATCGCCGCTAATAGCTTATTGCTCGCTCGCGTTCAGCGCATTTTCTTTGCCTTGCTGATTGTCGTCTCGAGTATCTTCGCAAGCGCCCCAATAGTCAGCGCACAAGCACAGCTCCCTGAAATAAGTGCGGCAGATAGCATTCGCCTGCCTGCGAATTTCGATCTCGTCGATTTCTATCTCATCACCGTCGATGTCGGCGATCAAGTCTGGGATAACTTCGGGCACACAGCCTTGCGCGTAGTCGATCGCAATACTAGGTCCGACCTAGTCTTCAACTGGGGTTTGTTCGATGCCAGTGAGGGCAATGTCGTCTTCGCCAGCAACTTCCTGCAAGGCATCTTGAACTATCAGCTGGGGGTGTCGCCGCCGTCCTGGGAGTTTGGGCGCTACGAGCGCGAGCAGCGCACGGTATGGCAAGACAAGATCAACCTCACCAACGCGCAGAAAGAGACACTCTACAAGCGCCTCGCGTGGAATCTGCGCGAAGAGAATATCGTCTATTCATATCAGTATTTCTTCGACAACTGCACAACCCGCGTAAGGGACTACTTGAATGAGGCATTGGGGGGGCGGCTTGAGAGTGAGAATCGCGCCCTCGCCCGTTCGACTTTCCGCGACGAAGTGCAAAGCCACTATGCCTCGATTCCTGCGGTGGCGGTGTCCCTCGATATCCTCATGAACGGGCGCATCGATCGCCGCATGACGCAGTTCGAGGAGCTGTTCCTGCCCGCTCAGCTGCGCCGCGAGCTATTGAGTTTTCCTTCCGATGTTCTGCGCAACGGCCAACGCGTCACGATGCTGGAAGAGCCTACCGTGATAATGGAGTTTACTCCTCCGACAGCGCAAGCCAGTGGCTATTACTTCGTGGGTGCAGGCCTGTTTGCTGTCGTGGTTTTTCTCTTTCTGATGCTCAGGCGCGTCCCGCTCTCCTCGTTCTCTAGCCAGCCCGGTTTTACCCTTCGAGCTGCGCAGCTTAGCTACCGCGTGATGGGCTTGTTGACCCTGCTGCTCAGTATCGCCAGCGGCATCTATGGCTCGATTATGAGTTTCGGCTGGCTAGCCTCGGCGCATTTGGACCTACACCACAACCTCAACCTATTGCTGTTCTGGCCAACGGATCTTCTCGGTGCCTACTTCGCGGTGCGTTGGTTGATCGCCGGGCGTAGCTATACCATGAGTTCTACCCTGCATAACGTGATCATCCTATACTTCATCCTGCACATTCTGGCCGCCTTGGCCTATGTCTTCGTTGCCCTCACGGGGATAGCCGAGCAGGAGGTAGCCTCTGTGTTGCTCTACCTAGTGCCTTCGCTAATAGCCTTCGGAATATTGGTCTGGAACGCGGGCTTTAGCCCCGTGCGCCGCATGCGTTTCTCCTAAGAAGTCGAATCTTTCTAAGGTCCCCAAGCTCAGGCTCAGAGCGCGGTTTTACTGCGTTCTGTGCGCCGTTTAGCGCTATCGAACATTTGCTCGATTTTTCATTTTCAAGCGTCCGCAAAAGTGCTAGAGTCATTCTCCGAGTTTTCAAGCAAATCGATTTATTTAGTTTTAGGAGTGTCCTACGTGAACGCCTCGTTTACCGCCGAAGAGCTGCAATTTCAAGAAGACGCCCGGCAATTCCTCGAAGCCGAGTTCCCCAAGGACATCCGTGCCAAGGTGGAGCAGCGCGTCCGTCTCGAGAAAGACGACTACGTGCGTTGGCAGAAGATTCTGTACAAAAAGGGTTGGGCTGCGCCTAACTGGCCAGAGGAGCACGGCGGCACAGGTTGGACTGCCGTGCAGAAGTATATCTTCGCTGAGCAGATGGCACGTTTCGGTGCCCCCGAGCCCGTCGCCTTCGGCATGAAGATGGTGGCGCCCGTGATCTATACCTATGGCAATGAGGAGCAGAAGAAGCGCTTCCTGCCGGATATCTTGGCGAGCAATGTGTGGTGGTGCCAGGGTTATTCCGAGCCGAATTCCGGTTCCGATTTGGCCTCACTCAAGACCTCCGCCGTGCGCGAGGGCGATCACTATATCGTCAACGGCACGAAGACCTGGAATACCTTGGGCCAATACGCCGACTGGATTTTCTGTCTCGTGCGCACCGATAACTCGGTCAAGAAGCAGGAGGGCATCAGCTTCCTGTTGATCGATATGAAGACGCCGGGCATCAAAGTCTCCCCTATCTACCTGATCGATGGCACCCCCGAGGTCAACGAGGTGTATTTCGAGAACGTCAAAGTTCCCGTTGAGAATTTGATCGGCGAGGAGAATAAGGGGTGGACCTATGCCAAGGTGCTACTGACCCATGAGCGCACCAATATCGCAGGCGTGCCACGCTCCAAGGTGCGCCTAGAGAAGCTGCGCATGCTGGCGGCGCAGACCGCCGATGGCAATGGCGGCACCCTGAGTGATGACCCTATCTTCAAGAACAAGATCGCAGAGGCAGAGATTCAAGTGCTAGCGCTTGAGTATGCAGAGCTGCGCGCACTCGCTGCGGTGAGTGTCGGCAAGGCGCCGGGGCCGGAGTCGTCTATTCTGAAAGTGGTCGGCACGGAAGTGGCGCAGTTTATCGACGAGCTCTATATGGAGATGGCGGCTTGGCAATCCTTGCCGTTCGTGCCGGATCAATTCGTCGAGGGCTTCTCGGGCGAGGAGATCGGCGAGAACGGCGAGGCGGCCACGGCATTGAATTATTTCAATAATCGCAAGGCGTCTATCTACGGTGGGTCGAACGAGATCCAGAAAAACATCATCTGCAAGGCCGTGCTGGGTCTGTGACGACCGCACGAGAATAATCGGGAACTAACGTGGATTTTTCATACAGTGATGAGCAGCAAATGCTGCAAGACAGCGTGCAGAAATTTGTGCACAGACATTATTCCTTCGACGATCGCAATGCGATTATCGATAGTGGCAGTGGCTATAGCGAGCAGTGCTGGCAACTGTTTGCAGAGCTCGGCTGGCTGACCGTACCTTTTCGTGAAGACGATGGCGGTTTCGGCGGCCTCGCCACCGACATGATGGTGTTGATGGAAGAGTTCGGTAAGGCCATGGTCGTGGAGCCCTTTGTTCCAACAGCCGTACTCGGTGGCGGATTAATCGCCGCGCTGGGTAGCGCGCAGCACAAAGAACAACACCTCGTCCCGCTCATGGAAGGCAAGCTGCAGTTAGGCGCCGCGCTCTATGAGGCCAGCGGTCGCTATAATCTCGCCAGCGTGGGCACTACTGCCAAGCGCGACGGCGATCACTATGTGGTCAGCGGCAGCAAGATCCTCGTCCTCAATGGCGAGGCGGCGCAGCAATTATTGGTAAGCGTGCGCACGCAGGGCGCGGAGCGAGACGAGCACGGCATCAGCGTAGTGCTGATCGATGCGGCCAGTGCGGGCGTTCATAAGAAAGCCTATACCACTGTCGATGGCCACCGTGCCGCGCAGATTAGTTTCACCGATGTTAGGGTACCCGTCGCCAACTGTTTAGGCGCCGAAGGTGAGGCCCTGAGCGCACTGCGCCGCGTCGTCGATCGCGCTACTCTCTGCGTCAGTGCCGAGGCCGTCGGCGCTCTGGATATGCTCCTGCAAAAGACGGTGGAATACAGCAAGACCCGCAAGCAGTTCGGTACCGCTATCGGAACCTTCCAGGCTCTACAGCATCGCATGGCAGACATGTTTATTGAGTGTCAGCTGGCACGCTCTATTGTGGTGATGGCGGCGATGAAGCTCGACAGCGATCTAACCGAGCAGGAGAAGGCGCGCGCCGTCTCCGCGGCGAAGAGCCGTGTCGGTAGAGCGATTCGCAAGGTAGGCCAAGAGGCGGTGCAATTGCACGGCGGCATCGGCATCACCAATGAGTTGGATGTCGGTCATCTGTTCAAACGCGTCACGGGTATCGAGACTCTGTTTGGCAATAGCGATTTCCATACAGCCCGTTTCGCTAGCCTGTAGGACTTATCGCGTGAGTGAATTGATTCTAGTGCGTCATGGTCAGGCCTCCTTCGGTGCGGAGTCTTACGATAAATTGAGCCCGCTCGGCATCGAGCAAGTGCAATTACTCGCGCAGCATTGGCGCAGCAATGACGAGCAATTCGACCATGTCTACAGTGGTGACTTACTGCGGCAGCGCGAGACCGCCGCGATACTCCAGCCGCTGCTGGTGGATTCGGCACAAAGCCCTAATATTCACGTCGGTCTAAACGAGTACGATGGCACGCCCATTATCGACCTGTATCTGCGCGACCATCACCAATCCGACACGCCGCTACAGCTGCCCATTCTCGATCGTAAAGAATTCCAATTGATTTTCGAGGCGGCTACGTCCCGCTGGATCGAAGGTAGCCTGCAGCCTAGTGCCGACGATATCGATTTCGAGCCTTGGTTAGACTTCAAGGCGCGCGTACACAACACGATGGACGAATTGATGGCACGCCATGGCAATGGCAGCCGCGTTCTTGTATCGACCTCTGGCGGCGTTATCGCTCTTGCGCTGCAAAGGGTATTAGGCCTGCCCGATGCACAGGTCATCGCGGCCAATTGGATGGTGAATAATAGCTCGGTAACGCGCATACGCTACGGCGGCGGGCGAGTGTCCTTATCTCTGTTTAATGGGCTCTCCCACTTGGAGAAACCGCAGCTGCGTGACAAGATTAGCTTTCGATAAACACGGGAAGATGTTTTGGTGAGTACACAGGCTTTACTAGATAAGGCGGGCGCCGTCCGCGCAGGCGAAGAGCTCGACCTAGACGTGCTGCGGGATTACCTGCAACCGGTGCTCGGTGGCGACATATCGGCCTTGCAGGTGCAGCAGTTTCCCGGCGGCTTCTCCAATCTTACCTATCTTCTTAGCGTTGGATCGCGAAAATGGGTGCTGCGGCGCCCCCCCTTCGGCAGCAAGGTTAAGTCGGCCCACGACATGGGGCGCGAGTTCAAGATACTCAGTGCCCTAGGCGGTGTCTTTCCCTACGCTCCAACACCGCTGCATTTCTGCCAGGACCACGCTGTACTAGGCTGTGACTTCTATCTGATGTCCTGTATCGAAGGCGTGGTCATTCGCAAGGAATATCCGCCACAGATGGTACTTAGCCCCGCCCAGGTGCGCGAACAATTCTTCACGCTATTCGACGTGTTAGGCGAGCTGCATTCAGTGGACCTGAAGGAGGCCGGTTTAGAGAACTTCGGCAAGCCCGAGGGCTATGTGCGAAGGCAGGTAGAGGGTTGGAGCAAGCGTTACCATGACGCGCGCACGCCCGATGCGCCAGACTTCGATAAGATCATTGCGTGGCTGCACGACAAGATGCCCGCCGAGAGCGGCATGGCACGCATCATTCACAACGACTACAAGATGGACAATGTCATCTGGTCTGCCGACAACCCGCTGCAGATCATCGGGGTGTTGGATTGGGAGATGGCCACGGTAGGCGACCCGCTGATGGACCTTGGCTGCACGCTGGGCTATTGGGCGGAGGCTGGAGACCCAGAGCATCACCGTCAGTTCAGAGCCATGCCAAGCGATGCTCCCGGAGCGCCGACGCGGGCCCAGATCGTGGAGCGCTTCGCGCAACGCACCGGCTTGACCGTGGAGCGCATCGACTTCTATTTCTGTTTCGGCATGTTCCGCTTGGCGGTCATCGGCCAGCAAATCTACTATCGTTATTATCAGGGCCTAACCAAGGACCCACGCTTCGCCGCCTTGATTCACAAAGCTCATAGCCTGCACAAGATGTGCGAGTCGGTGATCGAGCGCTCTTCCCTCTAGGCTTTCTTTAATTGCCTCTTACGCTGCTTACGCGCGCTGCGCTCGAAGGCGCGCTTCCATTTGCCCTTCCTGAAGATATGCAGATACATGCTGGACTTGATGATGTAGTCCGCGATCAATGCTGCATAGATCCAATACACACCTAACCCCGCGAAGTAGAAGATCGCCGTCAATATGACGCGGCCGAAAATAATGCCCGAGAACATGATCTTGGCGGGGGAGCGTGTGTCGCCGGCGCCGCGCAGTGCGCCGCCCAGAGTGAACTCGATCGACATCATCGGCTGCACGATCGCCACCATGATGGTCAGCGCGACCAAGTGGTCGAGGATGACATCGCCGCTTATGAAGAAGCTGCCGATGGTGCGGGCATTGCTGCCGAGAATGATGCCGATGGTGAGCATGATGCCGAAGGCGATACGCAGGTTGCGCCATGTGGCGCGCTCGGCCTCCTCAGGCTGCTTGGCGCCGAGATGCTGCCCCACCATGGTGGCGGTGGCGATAGAGAAGCCCATGCCAATCACGATGGAGAGCGAGAGGATATTCACGCCGATACCATAGGCGGTGAACGCCTCGGTGCCGAATAGGGATACCACCCACATGAAGCTGATGATGGAGGTATTGAACAGAGCCTGTTCGACGCCCGCTGGCACTGCGATGCGCACCAGGTGGGAGAAGCGTTCACGACTAAAATAAGGCTGTGCGCGAGGCTTCAGGATTAGGTGCTGGCGTTGCCACATGAACAGGAATAGGGCGGCGGTGAGCAGGTAGGAGATGCCGGTAGCGAAGGCGGCGCCCTGTACGCCGAACTTGGGCAGTCCGAAGGCGCCGTATACTAGGGAATAGGCCAGTGCGACGTTGACCACATTGCCTAGGGCCACGACCCACACTGGCGTGAGGGCGTCGCCGGCCGCACGCAGGCCTGCGCCGAGTACCGCGAGGAAGGCGAAGAAGACATTGAAGTAGATCAGGATCTTTAGATACTGGCCGGCCTCGACCAGTAGCTCGCCCTCCAGGCCGAAGATGCCGACGAGAGGCTCGGCGACAAACTGGATGACGACGCACAATAATAAGGAGGCGATCACCGCTATCATCATCGATAGCTTCACCACGCGGTCAGCCTCCTCATGATTCTTAGCGCCCCAGGCGTAGGCGACCATCGCGGTAGTGCCCACGGTGATAGAGAAGAGGATTAGTTGAATCGCCATATAGATGCGGTCGGCGGCCAGAACGGCCGCCACCGCGCCGTCGCCTAGGCTCGCGACGATCTTGATCGCGGCCAGATGCACCATCGAGAGCAGTAGGTTGCCCACGATGGTCGGCGCGGCAAGGCGCATCAGGCTAAGGCGTAGTGGGGCCGGCGGCTCGGCGACTACTTCTATGGGGCGATCATCGGGCATTATAAGGGTCCCGATCCGAGGCGGATCAATGAATGGAATTGCCGTAAAAAAGGTTCTGCTGTTTAGCGAGCGAGGGTTTGTTCGCCCGTAGCGTGAAAAGCGCCGCAAGAATACGCCTGTGACGCCGTGCTGGCAATTCATCATCACAGGCTATAGACACAGTGCTACCTTGACCCATCGTGGGAGATAACGTATTTTCAGGCACCTGAACGCAGCCCACCGGCAGTGCTTATGCCTAGCAACGATCGGACATCTCCCGTTTACCCGACACTATAAGAAGAACTCAACGTGACCGTAACCAGCAAGAATTCCTTAATGCAAAACGTGATTGTCTGCGCCGCCTTCCTCAATGGCTTCGTGATCATGACGATCGAACTGCTAGGTGGCCGCGTGCTGTCTCCCTATTTTGGCACCAGCGTCTACGTCTGGGGCAGCATCATCACTATCTTCATGCTCTCCCTGTCCCTAGGCTATCTATGGGGCGGGCGCCTGTCCTCGCGCAAGCCAAGCCATGGCGTGTTCGCCGCCTTCTTCGGACTCTCGGCGCTACTGTCCTTGCCAATTATCTTCTTCGCGGAATGGACGATGACGCAAGTGTTCTTGACGGTCGAAGATCCTCGCTATGGCTCCTTGATCGCCGCGACTCTCCTGTATTTCCTGCCCATCTGCTTCATGGGCATGGTCTCGCCCTATTCGATCCGCTTGCTGGTCAGCTCAGAGGAGCATAGCGGGCGCATGGCGGGGCTGCTGTATTTCGTCTCGACCCTGGGCAGCGCCCTTGGTACTCTGATGACATCGTTCTATTTCGTCCTCTGGTTTGAGATCGACACCATTATGTGGGGCGCTGTCGCCGTCCTAGTGCTGTCCGGTGTCGCCATCTTGATCGTTCATAAGCTACCGGTTCGGGAAGCCGCGGGAGTTCATCGTTATGAAAACTAAACAGACTTTGCATCGTAGTATCAATCCCTGGCGCCAGGGATTGCTCTTTAGCTTGCTGACCCTAGCCTCTTTGTTCACCGGCCTAGTCACCGCCGAGACACTCCATGAGGAGCGCTCGGTGTACCGCAATATTTTCGTGACCGAGGTGGACGGACGCCGCTGCCTACTCTTCAACGCGGTGCGAGGCGAGCGCAATCAGACCTGCATGGATATGCGCAATCCGAAGGAGTTCGTCTTTCATTATGCGCGCATGACGATGGCCGGCCTATTGGTCAATCCTGACCCGAAGAATATCCTCATCGCCGGACTCGGCGGTGGCACGCTGCCCTCGGCCCTGCACGAGCTCTACCCCGACGCCAAGATCGAGGTGCTCGAGATCGATCAGGCGGTGGTAAACGTGGCGAAGAATTTCTTTAACTTCCAAGAGAGTGAGAGTGTTGAGACCCATGTGGTAGATGCTAGGGTATTCATCAAGCGGGCAGGCCTTACGGGGCGTAAGTTCGACTTCATCGTGCTAGATGCCTTCACCGGCGAGTATATTCCCGAGCACATGCTGACGCAGGAATTCCTCGAAGAGGTAAAGCAGATACTGACGCCCGATGGCGTGCTGGTCTCCAACACCTTCTCGACGAGTGAGCTATACGCACACGAATCGGAGACCTATCGCGCGGTGTTCGGCGACTTCTTCAACCTGAAGATGAGTGGCTCAGGAAATCGAGTGATCATCGCGCAGCAGAAAGAATTGCCAAGCCAGGGCACGCTAAAGGCTAACGCCCAGCCACTGCATGAGACTCTGAAGCCCTACGGTGTCGAGATACTCGAGTTCCCGAACCGCATGGGCACGCGGCCAGACTGGGATCAGACCAAGCGCGTGCTAACCGATCAGTTCTCGCCCGCCAACCTATTGGGCCGCTAGCGCATGGGCTCCATGCGCAATAGATAGAAGTAGCACAGGCATGCCGACATCCAGCTGATGTAGAGCGTCCATAAGTCATGAGAGACGAAATGGGCGCCGCGCAGCTGCTGAGCGATGCCGAACACCAAACCCAAGGTCAACACTCCCCCCAAGGCCCTAAAGCGCCAGCGCGGCCAGTAGTGTCGCGCTAGAAAGAATAAGCCTAGCCAGCAGTATGCGCCGCTGGCATGACCGGCCGGAAAACAGGCCCCGGGGCCCTGCCCGGCAAGGCGTGGTTCGAACAAACTAATAAACACCTTATCGCCCCCGTAACGCGTCAAGTCCCAAGGGCAGTCCAGCGCGCTGTACTGCTTCATCAGGTTCACTATCGCTACCGTAATCAAGGCGCAAACCAGCACGTAGTACAGGCCCTTGCGATAGGGGCGCAGCGATTGCGTGAAATGGCTTAGGCCGATGGCTGTGAGCAGTGTGAGCAAGAGCACGGCGACTAGATTGCGGCCTTGATCATGAATGAGCTCGTTCGTGAGCCAGGCGTCTTTCATGAGCCATTGACCGCCTTGCAGGCGAAACAGCAAGTCGCCGAGAAGTAAGTCGCCCCCAGCGCCTATCAATAGGATATTGCCCAACAGGAAGGCGGCAGTAGGAAGCAGAACGAAGAGTCGGAAATCACGTGTCATGCAGATGGGGCTCGCGCTGGGATGGGTTGGCTAGTCAGGATTGCGGATAATGCCTCTAGGGCGTCTTCTAATGACGGAGTCAATCATAAGCGCCTCAACTTAAGTATGTCTTAAGACTCGGTCTGCAGAATAAGCAGCGTAACTCTTATTAGCGTGTGTCATGAGCGCTCTTATTCGCCTTGCGGACCGACTGAGTATGACTCTATTTAAGACAAAAGGCAGTTGTGCAGTGATTCTGCTAGCGGCCGTCATCTTTACCCTAGGCTATAACTTCGCGTTCTTTCAGAACGTCGCCGAGCGCTATCCAGCGCCCGACAATCTAGCCTTCTATATATCCCTAGCGGTATTCCTGGTGAGCTCGATCGCCTTCTTCTTGGGATTGATCCTCAATAAATACACCTTCAAGCCAGTGCTCATGATTCTGTTTCCGGTGGCGGCAGTCACCAGCTATTTCATGAATAGCTATAATGTCGTCATCGACTCGACCATGATTCAGAATTCGGTCATGACAGATTCGCGCGAGGTGTTCGACCTGTTCAGCCCGCGCTTGCTGGCCTATGTTGTTTTCCTTGGCGCGCTGCCGGCGTATGTGGTCTACAAGTTGCCCTTAGTCTGTGCCACACCGCTTAAAGAGATCGCTAACCGTTTCAAGTTTCTGGGCGTGCTGCTACTGGCCATCGTGGCCAATATGCTGTTGATGTCCGAGCACTACACGAGCTTCATTCGCGAGCAGAAAGATCTGCGCTACTACATGAACCCACTAACGGTGGTCTACTCTTCGGGTAAGTTTGTGGATGAACTGCTTAGTACCGAGTTGTCTGGACCGCGCACGCCGATCGGGGAGGATGCTCATATCACCCATATTGTGGGCGATAAGCGCAAGGTCGTCGTGTTGGTGGTCGGAGAGGCGACGCGTGCGGATCACTGGTCGCTCAATGGGTATGAGCGCCTCACCAACCCTGTGCTGTCCACCGAGAACATCACTAATCTGCCGGCGGTAAGCTCCTGTGCTACCTCCACAGCCTATTCCTTGCCGTGCATGTTTTCGTCGATACCCTTTCACGATTTTCGTTTGAGTGCAGCGAAACGAGAAGAGAACGTCCTAGATGTGCTGCAGCGAGCCGGCGTGAATGTGCTGTGGCGCGACAACAACTCAGACTCCAAGGGTGTGGCGGACGCGATCGCCTTCGAGGATTTTCGCAGTCCCGATGTGAATCCGCTATGTGACCCGGAGTGTCGCGATGTCGGCATGCTCAGCGGGCTAGATCAGTATATTGCGGACCATCCCCAGGGCGACATCGTCATCGTGCTGCACCAGATGGGCAATCATGGCCCGGCCTACTATAAGCGCTACCCCAAGGAGTTTGAGATATTTACTCCGGTGTGTGAGACCAATCAGATGGAGGAGTGTACGCGCGAACAGATCAGCAATGCCTATGATAACGCGCTGGTGTATAGCGATTTCTTCCTCGGTTCTGTGATCGAATTCCTGCGCCCCCTGCAGGATGAGTTCGCCACTGCCATGTTCTATATGGCGGATCATGGCGAGTCGCTAGGCGAGCTCGGGCTCTATCTGCACGGCCTGCCCTATGCGATCGCACCAGAGGCTCAGAAGCACGTCGCGGCCTTCATGTGGCTGGGGGATGAGAAAGCCGCGAAGATGCACGACGAGCTAGCTACCCTAGCGCAGCAAGAGCTCTCGCACGATAATTATTTCCATACCGTGTTAGGCATGCTGAACGTCAATACCAAAATCTATCAGCCGCAGCTCGATATCCTAGCGCCGGCGAATGGCGCCCACTAGATATTGAGGGCGACCCGAGTCGCCTCCTCGATCGCACGTTTCGCATCGAGCTCGGCGGCGACGTTTGCGCCGCCCACTAGATGATTCGGAATCTTCAGGCCCGCCACTAATTCCTGCAAGGGCTCCTGGCCTGCACAGATCACTATATTGTCCACGGCCAGCACGCGCGGCTCGCCATTGACGCTCAGGTGCAAGCCTTCGTCATCGATGCGCTGATACTCACAACCGGCCAGCATCTGCACGTGTCGCTTCATGAGTCCTAGGCGATGAATCCAGCCGGTGGTTTTGCCTAGATTGGCGCCAACCCGAGTCTGCTTGCGCTGCAATAGGAATATCTGTCGCGGCGAGTCTTCTAGCTCGGCGCTGACGCCCTCGATCCCGCCGCGCGCCGCCATCGTCATGTCCACACCCCATTCCCGCATGAAAACTGGGATGTCTTGGCTCGGGCTCGCCTTGCCATGGCTTAGGAACTCCGCCACATCGAAGCCGATGCCGCCGGCGCCGATCAGGGCCACGCGCTTGCCCACCGCTACCTTGCCGCTGATGACATCGACATAACTAAGTACCATGGGGTGGTCGACGCCTTCGATACTAGGCACACGGGGCGTGATGCCGGTGGCCAGTGCCACGGCATCGAATCCCTGCACATTGAGTTGGGTGCTCGTCACGCGCGTATTGAGTTTGAGCTCGACCCCGAGCACCTGCAGGCGCTGCGCGAAGTAGCGCAGGGTCTCATTGAACTCTTCCTTGCCGGGGATGCGCTTGGCGAGATTGAATTGACCGCCTATCTGCGCCGCGCTGTCGAACAGTGTGACCTTATGCCCGCGCTCGGCGGCGGTGGTGGCGAAGGCCAGTCCCGCCGGCCCCGCACCCACCACGGCGATGCGCTTGGGAGAGTCCGTAGGGGTGAGTCGAAACTCCAGTTCATGACAGGCGCGGGGGTTGACTAGGCAGCTGGTGAGCTTGCCATTGAAGATATGATCTAGGCAGGCTTGATTGCAGCCGATGCAGGTGTTGATCTCCGCGCTGCGATTGGCCGCTGCCTTGTTGACGAAATGCGGGTCTGCCAAGAAAGGGCGTGCCATCGAGATCATGTCTGCATCGCCACGCGCCAACACCTCCTCTGCCACCTCAGGGGTGTTGATTCGATTCGAGGTAATGACGGGCACCGGTAAGTGTTCGCGGTATTTTGCGGTGACCCATGTAAAGGCCGCTCGTGGCACTTTTGTGGCGATTGTGGGGATCTGGGACTCATGCCAGCCGATGCCAGTGTTGATGATGCTCACTCCAGCTTGCGCCAAAGCCTTGCCCAGAATCACGGTCTCCTCGAAGCTGCTGCCCCCCTCCACAAGGTCTAGCATAGAGAGGCGGAAGATGATGATGAAGTTGGCGCCGACGCGTTCTCGAGTGCGGCGCACGATCTCTAGCGCCAAGCGAATGCGATTCTCGAAGCTGCCGCCCCAACGGTCTTTGCGCTGGTTGGTGCGTTTAGCGATAAACTCATTGATGAAATAGCCTTCCGAGCCCATGATCTCGACGCCGTCGTAGCCCGCTTCCTGACAGAACGCGGCGAAGTCTGCGAAGTCTTCGATCTGCTGCAATATCTGCTCTTCGCTCGCCTCGTGGGGCACATAGCGATTGATAGGCGCCTGAATGGGCGACGGGGCGAGCAGGTTTTCCGTTCGCGAATAACGACCGGTGTGCAGAATCTGTAGGCAGATCTTGCCGCCGGCGTCGTGTACCGCGTCGGTGATCACGCGATGCTTCTCTACGGCACCCTCCTGCAGAAAGACCGGCAACTCGCCGGGGGGCAGACAATGCGCATTGGGCATGAAGCCGCCGGTGACGATGAGCGCTACTCCGCCGGCCGCACGCTCCGCATAGAAGGCAGCCATGCGGGCATGGCTGTCGGGTATATCCTCGAGCCCCGTGTGCATCGAACCCATAAGAACGCGGTTACGTAAAGTAGTGAAACCTAGGTCGAGCGGTTCGAGCAGATGCGGGTAGGACATGTTCAGCCTCAATCACCAACGTGGACGGTTAAGATGTCGCATTCGGAGCCGTGTAATACCTTGTTTGCGGTGGAGCCAAGCAGTAATTTCCAGCCCGAGCGACCGTGGCTGCCGATCACGATAAGGTCGGCGCCTAACTCCTGCGCCATGCTGCGAATCTCGGTGGCGGCCGAGCCTACGACTACGTGTTGCTGTCCCGCGCTTATCGCGCACTCCTTGCCGATATCGGCAAGGCGGTCTTTGGCGATCTGCATCGCCTCTTCCTGCATCTTGCTGATATTGATAGCGTAGGCATCGATGGGGTAGGCGGCTGCTATCGGCTCGACCACATGGATGAGTTGCAGTTTCTTGGAGTCACCGCCGGCTAATTTCTTCGCGCGTTTAATGACTTTTTCGGACTCGTTTGATAAATCGATAGCGACCAAAATATTCTGATATGTGCTCATGATTCACTCCTCTAATTAATCAAGTTACATCCCCAGTGTATCACCAAGGCGCGCGCGTAATGTGAATTAACGTGTGCCTACAGATAAGGTGAGAAAAGCCATGCGAAGGCGTCGCGCAGGCGCACGGGAAGCGAGCGGTTGGCTATCTCCTGCCTAGTTACCTGCGTCGCATTAGCTCGCCGCCTCAGGAAGTATTCGCTCAATTGCTGGTTGGTCTTTGTGCTAAACAACTCCACCGCTAGCTCGTAGTTTAGGCGTAGGCTGCGGGGGTCCATATTGGCCGAGCCAATCAAGGAGTATTGGTCGTCGATCAGCATGATTTTCGAGTGAATAAAGGGCGAGCCTTGATAGGCGATGTAGAGATCGTTCTCTAGAATCAGGCGCAACATATTGCGCGTGGCCCAGTGTGCGGGCTTGATATTGTTCTCCCCTGGCAGGAGGATTTGCACGTCTACGCCACGCAGATGAGCAGCAATCAAGGCGCCTATCAGATCTTGGGTGGGCAGGAAATAGGGTGTCATGATCCAGACCCGATGGCGCGCGGAGCTGATAACCCCCAGCATCAAGTCGTTGAGCCGGTCTAGGGCTTTATTAGGCCCATCGAGCACTAGCCTGCTCCACACGGGCGCCTTGCTCTTATTGGGGTTGCTATTCAGATACGGACTCACGTCACGGGTGCCGGTGCAATAGTACCAGTCGCGCCGGAAGGCCCATTCCAAATCGTCGACTATGCGGCCCTGCAGGCGGAAATGGATATCCAAAACCCTGTGGACGTTGTCGTCGCGCAGCGCTAGGTGCCTGTCGCCGATATTGGCGCCACCGGTGAAGGCGTAGAGATCGTCGACGATCAACATCTTGCGGTGACTACGCATATTCAGATTTAAAGACGGTGGCAGTAGTGTGATGGGGTTGAAGCGAGCGAACTCAATCTTATGCCGTCTCAATATGGTGCCGATGCGGCGCAGGCTCATCCACTCGCCCATGCCATCGACGATGACTTTCACCTCTAGTCCGCGATTTTTCGCCGCCACGAGGGCCTCGATGAATTGTCGGCCTGTGTCGTCGCGATCGAAGATATAGGTGCACAACAGCACGTACTGCTTGGCGTTGTTTATCGCCTCTAGCATGGCGGGGTAGATAGTCTCGCCGTTCTCCAATGCCAGCACCTCGTCACAGGAGCTAAGCCCTTTCTTGACGATGTTCTCGCCGACCATCGACAGTGGGCGAAAATCGGTGTCATCGGGCTCGGTGATCATGTCGGTCGAGTCTCTGCTCAGCTTGGTGATGTAGTCACGGTGTGCCGCCGAGTGCACTCGATTGATGCCGAAGATGAGGTAAATAATTGGCCCGGCTAGGGGGAGGATGATGCACAGGGCGATCCAGCCGAAGGCGCCGCGAGAGTCGGACTTGTTAAGCAGGGCGTGGCCCGAGGCGAGTATGGCCATCATGATGTGGAGCGGTGGAATAAACCACAGTAGGTTCTGTTCCCAGTTCATGAGCTGTCCCTTTCTTCGCTATCGATAGTGAGATCGGCGATTAAGGCCTTATGGTCCGAGAAGTCGCGCCAGTGGCTGCCCGCGGTGCTCTCGCAGTGCGCGATCTCTAAGCCGCGCACATAGATTCTATCCATGGGGAGCAGTGGCAGGAATGCGGGAAAGGTGCGCGCGAGGCGACCGGTGGCGCATTCATGTACTTCACGCAGGTTTAACATTTGCGTCAGGCGTTTGTGCGACTGCAGACGCCAGTCGTTGAAATCCCCAGCCAGAATCAAGGGTTCGTGTGCGGGGACGGTGCGGTGAATATAGTCGATCAAATGGGCGACTTGCAGGGCGCGCTCGCGCTCGAACAAACCCAAGTGTACGCATATCAGATGCAAGTTGCCCGCGATGGTGCCATGCAGGAAGCCGCGCTGCGAGAAGCTCAGGATCGAGGCATCGATATTGTCCCAGCGCTCGAAGGGCAGCGCACTGAGAATGGCATTGCCGTGGTGGCCGTGTTGATAGATCGCATTCTTGCCGTAGGCGTGGTGATGCCACACCGTGTCGGCGAGGAATTCGAGTTGCGACTCGGTAGGCCAGGCCGCCAAATTTTTCCGATGCTTGTCGTTGGCTCCCACCACCTCCTGTAGGAACACGATGCTCGCGCCACTGTCGCGCAGGCATTCGCGGATCTTGTGAAGCACCAGCCGCTTCGGACCTAGCGCAAAGCCTTTGTGGATGTTGAGGCTGAGAATCCGAAAGGCATTTTTTTGCATATTGTCGTGGTATTTCCTAGAAACGGCTGGTGAGCATCGATGTCATAAAGAGCGGGCAGTGTCTGTCCCTAGCTGGCCGCCTTGATCATATTGCGGGCAATAATCAATTGTTGAATCTGACTAGTGCCCTCGTAGAGGCGGAATAGGCGCACGTCTCTATAGAAGCGCTCGACAGCATACTCCGAAATATAGCCGGCGCCCCCATGGATTTGCACGGCGCGATCCGCAACGCGGCCGACCATCTCTGTGGCAAACAGCTTGCAGGCGGCAGACTCCGTACTGACATTCTCGCCAGCATCGCGTTTTCTCGCGGTCTCTATGACCATGCAGCGCGCCGCATAGGATTCGGTCTTGGAGTCCGCCAGCATGGCTTGGATGAGCTGATGGTCGCAGATTGGCACGCCGAATTGCTTGCGGTTCATGGCGAATTCCAGCGCATCTTCGATGAGCCGCTCGGATACGCCGACGCTTACGCCGGAGATGTGCAGGCGGCCACGGTCGAGAACCTTCATGGCGGTAATAAAACCCTGGCCCTCTGCGCCGATCAGATTCTCTGCCGGCACCTTGCAGTCTTCGAAAATCACGTCACAGGTCAAAGAGCCTGCCTGTCCCATTTTACGATCCACCGCGCCGAGGGAGATGCCAGGGGTGCCCTTCTCGACGATGAATGCCGAGATGCCGCGCGCGCCCTTGATCTTGGGATCCGTGCGCGCCATGACGTTGAAGGTGTCCGCTACCGGGCCATTGGTGATGTAGCGCTTAGTGCCATTGATCACGTAGAAATCGCCCTCGCGTCGGGCCGTGGTCTTCACAGAGCCCGCATCGGAGCCCACGTCGGGTTCGGTGAGGCAGAAACAGCCAACCCACTCGCCGCTGGCATATTTGGGGAGGAAGCGTTGCTTCTGCTCCTCGGTGCCGTCGAATACTACGGCGGCGGAGCCGATACCATTATTAGTGCCGAGAATGGAGCGGAATGCGGGGCTGGTGCGCCCTAGCGCCATGGCCACATAGATCTCTTCTTCCATCGTCAGGCCTAGGCCACCATATTCCTCGGGTATGGTCATCCCGAATAGCCCTAAGTCTTTCATTTCACGAACTATTTCATCCGGAATTTGATAGTTCTCGGCCACTTCCTGCTCGGCAGGCACTAGGCGTTCTTTGACGAAACGATCCACCATATTGATAAGTTGATCGAGTAGTTCTTGGTCACGAATCATGCGTTTTCCTCTAAATGAATTCCCCCAAACATACACATACGAGGTAGAGCTTAAAGTCTGCTCGAAGCGAATTCCACCTCTTTATACCCTGTGCTACCATGACTGCCCCATAGCGAATCTGGCACTGACCGGTTGGCTAGGGGAGCAGCTTTGCGAAGGTGCAGTAGACTCGATGGGATGTCGAGTCTGCGCTTCTTCGAGTCGCTGCTACCACGTAGTCGCGCAGGGGAGACTACGAGGGTATGTCCAGCTTTGTACAGTTGCTGCCAGCGCGCAGCAACTTGTGTTCGCATTTCCCCTCCTACGCAAATTGTTTGTGATGCATTAGAGAGAGCGAGTATATGACGGATTCGGAACAAGCATTTATCTACGATGGCGGCAGGAGTGCGTTTGGGCGACAGGGTGGAGTGCTGGCTCCAGTGCGCCCCGATGACCTGCTAGCGCACATCATCAAGTCTGTGGTCGGGCGCAACGACTTTCCACTGGAAGCCTATGAAGACGTCATCATGGGCAACACCAATCAAGCGGGCGAGGACTGCCGCAATGTGGGTCGTTTCGCTGCCTTGCTGGCGGGCATGCCTCATGCCGTAGGCGGGCTCACGGTCAATCGCCTATGTGGCTCCGGCCTTGCGGCGGTGCTAGATGCCGCGCGCGGGGTCAAGAGTCAGGAGGGTAAGCTATTCGTGGCTGGTGGTGTCGAGTCCATGAGTCGCGCCCCCCTCATCCTCTCCAAGGCTACCTCGGCCTATGATCGCGGCCAACAGATCGCCGACAGCACTCTAGGCGCGCGCTTCACCAACCCGCGTTTCGCCGCAGCCTTTGGCAATGACACGATGCCGCAGACTGCCGATAATATCGCGCAGGATCTCGGCATCTCCCGCGCCGCGAGCGACGTCTTCGCGGCTGCCTCGCAGGCCAAATATGAGGCGGCACGGCTTGCCGGTTTCTTCCAAGACGAGATCATTCCAATCGATGTGCCCCAAGGGCGCAAGAAACCCGCGTTGACGGTGGCCGCCGACGAACATCCGCGCGCGGACTCGACGGTGCAGGCGCTAGAGGGTCTGCGTCCCCTGTTCGAGGGCGGCGTAGTCACCGCGGGCAATGCCTCGGGCATCAACGATGGAGCCGCGGCCCTTATTATTGGCGACCGTAGCATCGGTGAAAAATACAGTATCCGGCCACGCGCGCGCATCGTCGCGGGCGCTATCGCCGGGGTAGAGCCAAGAGTGATGGGGCTTGGGCCGGTGTTCGCAGGGCGTAAGGCCCTGGCGCGAGCGGGGCTAAGCCTCGCCGATATGGACGTCATCGAGATTAACGAGGCCTTCGCCACACAGGTGTTAGGCTGCCTGAAGATGCTCGACATCGCCTTCGACGACCCGCGGGTGAACCCCAACGGCGGTGCCATTGCGGTGGGGCATCCCTTGGGTGCGTCCGGTGCGCGAATCGCCATCACGACCCTGCGCCATTTGGAGCGCACTGGCGGTCGTTACGCATTGATCAGCCTGTGTATCGGCATCGGGCAGGGCATCGCCGCCGTCATAGAACGTCTCGACTAATAGCGCTAGCGCTTCGATAGTGAGTGCCTTATTTGTTAGCGCCTTAGATACGGCGCTTGTTAATTGTTTGCAATAATCCATTGGGAGATCCCGAATGTCTACTGTAGTCAGCTATGAGCTCATCGATAATATTGGCGTAATCACCATCGATAACCCACCGGTCAATGCCTTGTCCCATGCGCTGCGCAAGGGTTTGCAAGACGCGATCGCTGCGGGTCAGACCGACGCCAGTGAGGCCTTGGTCGTGCTTTGCGCAGGCCGCACTTTTATTGCCGGCGCGGACATCACCGAATTCGGCAAGCCGCCACGCTCGCCCTCTCTTCCCGATGTGCTAACAAGCCTCGAGAACTCCCGCAAGCTAGTGGTAGCCGCTATTCATGGCACGGCACTAGGTGGCGGATTCGAGACGGCACTCGCATGCCATTACCGCTGTGCCGTGACCACCGCCAAGGTGGGGCTTCCGGAAGTGAAGCTGGGCATCCTCCCTGGTGCCGGTGGCACTCAGCGTGTGCCTCGCATTGCGGGAGTCAAGGCTGCGCTAGAGATGATCACGAGCGGCAACCCCATCGGGGCGGTGCAGGCTAGCGCCATGAATCTCATCGATGAAGTAGTCGTGGGCAATGATTTGAAGTCCAGCGCGATTGCCTATGCCAAGGATCTTGTGGCCTCTGGCGCCCCACTCAAGCGAGTGCGCGATATCAGCATCGACCCTAGCACCATCGAGCCCGGATTTTTCGAAGCCTATCGTAAGAAACTTGCGGCCCGCGCCCGTGGCCAGATAGCGCCCGACCGCATCGTGAGCTGCGTAGAGGGAGCGGTAAACCTCCCTATGGACAAGGGCCTAGAGTTAGAGCGCGCCTTGTTCGCAGAGTGCGTGCAGTCGCCCCAGTCCCAAGCCATGCGCCATGTGTTCTTCGCCGAGCGCGAGGCGGCTAAGATTAAGGGGCTAGCAGCGGACACGCCCGTTCGCGACATCAAGCGCGTGGCCATCATCGGTGGCGGCACCATGGGCGGCGGCATCGCGATGTGCTTCGCCAATGTCGGGATTCCGGTCACGATGCTGGAGATCAGCGACGAGGCCCTAGAGCGCGGCATGAACATCATCCGCAAGAATTACTCCATCACCGTTAAGAAGGGCAAGATGGATGAGACGGAAATGGTGCAGCGTCTGAACTTGATCGACGGCACTACCTCCTACGATGACCTGAGCAATGTCGATCTCGTGATCGAGGCCGTGTTCGAGAACCCCGACATCAAGAAGGAAGTATTCGCGAAGCTCGATGCCGTGTGTAAGCCCGGCGCGATTCTCGCTTCGAACACCTCGTATCAGGATGTAGATGACATCGCGCGGGCGACCAAGCGTCCACAAGATGTCGTTGGCATGCATTTCTTCAGTCCTGCCAACGTGATGAAACTACTGGAAGTAGTGCGCTGCGAAAAGACTTCCGATGACGTACTGGCTACCGTCATGAAAATTGGCAAGAAGATCGGCAAGGTCTGCGCGCTATCACGCGTTTGCTATGGTTTTATCGGCAATCGCATGCTCACCGGTTATGGTCGTCAGGCGCATATGCTGTTGCTCGATGGCGCGACTCCTGCGCAGGTCGATGCCGCCGCCGAAGAGTTCGGCATGGCGATGGGACCGCTGGCGATGAGCGATCTAGCAGGCCTGGATGTCGGTTATAAGGCGCGTCAGGCGCGCGAGGCTGACGGCCAAGTCATGGACCCTGTGACACATTGCATCGCCTCGGCGCTCGTTGAGGCCGGGCGGCTTGGTCAGAAGTCTGGCGCCGGGTATTACAAATACGATCCGCAGACCCGTGCGCGTCAGTCCGATCCAGAAGTAGAAGCACTAATTCGTGAACACGCGAAGAAACATGGCGTCAAACAGCGCGAGATCAGTAATGAAGAGATCGTGGCGCGCCTGTTCTATCCGTTGATCAACGAAGGGGCGCTAATCCTCGAGGAGGGCATCGCGCAGCGCCCAAGCGACATCGACATCGTGTATGTCTATGGCTATGCATTCCCGAGCGCGAAGGGCGGCCCCATGTACTTCGCCGATCAAGTTGGCCTGAAGCAAGTGTATGACACCATCCTACGCTTCCAGAATGAGCTGGGGCCAGACTACTGGCAGCCAGCGCCACTGCTAGAGAAGTTAGCGAAAGAGGGCAGTAGTTTCGCCGCATGGGCGAAGTCTCAAGACTGATCCAGTCTTCCGCAACGAGGATTGGAGGTTTACCCATGATCGCTTATGAAACTACTACGCCGGGCGCCCCTCTGGTGCCTGTGGAGTCGGCAACCCCGACGCCACAGGGCACAGAGGTGCTCGTTAAGATGGTGGCCTGTGGCGTTTGCCATTCGGACATTCATCTACACGAGGGCATCTTCAATCTCGGCAATGACAAGCAACTGGAGGTCGGCCGCCCCGGTCAGGTACTAGGCCATGAGATCTTCGGCGAAGTAGTGGCACTTGGCCCAGATGTGCGCGGAGTGGCCGTCGGAGATCGACGCGTGGTCTTCCCTTGGATCGGTTGCGGCGAGTGCGCCTCGTGCCGCCGAGGCGACGAGCATTTGTGCACCCCCGGCCGTGGACTCGGCACGATGGCTCGTGGCGGCTTTGCCGATTATGTCGTAGTTCCTCACAGTCGTTATTTGTTCGATAAGGGCGATGTAGACGACGCCCTTGCCTCTACCTATGCCTGTTCCGGATTGACCGCCTATAGTGCGCTGAAGAAGATCGCCGAGCGCCAAGCGGGCGACGAGGTGCTCATCATCGGTGCCGGTGGCGTGGGCATGATGGCCGTGCAGATAGCCCTCTCCATGGGCATCGATCCCATCGTGGCCGACATCGATCAGGCCAAGCTCGCGGCGGCGCAGGCCTTCGGGGTTAGCCGGGTGTTCAACAGCGCGGAGCGCGAGAATATCAAAGCCATTAAGAAGCTCAGTGACGGCGGCGTATTCGCTGCGTTGGATTTCGTTGGGGCAGAGGCCTCGACCGCGTTCGGACTGTCCACACTGCGCAAGGGTGGCAAGCTGATCATCGTGGGCCTCTATGGCGGGGCATTGAATATCCCGCTGCCGTTCATTCCGATGAATGCCCGCATCATTCAGGGTAGCTATGTCGGCAGCCTGCAAGAGATGAGCGAACTCATGGTCTTGGTGCGCGCGGGCAAGATCGCCCCAATCGATATCGAACAGCGGCCGCTAGCACAGGTGTCGAGTGCGCTAGAGGATCTGAAGTCGGGCAAGGTCAGTGGGCGTTTAGTGTTGAGGGGATGAGTGGCCTCAGTTTATGAGAACACATTGCATTAAACCCCCAGCACAAATATCACCGAGGCAGGCAGACCGGTCTCGGGATGGGGCGGTTCTAACTGCTCTGTAAGCTGCAGATCGCTCTGTACAAACAAGCGCCGCCAGCTCGCCAGCGTGCGGTAATACCAAGGGGCCTGGCCGCGGAAATCCTCGCCGATACCCTGCCAGGTTTCACTGCGCCAGCCATCGCTTCGGTTGGCGGGCGTGCCGACAAAGTCGGGGTGCAATGTCTGAATGAGTAGTGTGCCATTGGGGGCGAGCAGTGCCGGTATCGCGAGCATGAGATTGGCGACGCCAGCTTGGTCGAGCAGGGAGAAATTGCACACGATCAGATCGAAGCGCTCGCCCGCTAGCGCCAGCGGCACCTGAGCGTAGTCCAGTGTGCGGAATAGCGGTGCCGACTCCGCGTCGCTAGGGCTGCTCTTAGCGGCTTCGATCAGAGCCGCGATGGCGTCTACCCCCAGCACAGGAATGTTCTCGGCGGCGAGACTCCAGCTTAACCAACCCTCGCCGCAACCGAGATCGAGAACGCGGCTAGGCGCGCGCGCAAGGATGGCATCGAGGATCGCCCGATTCGTGACCAGTGTGCGGCTGCGTATTTTTGCCTCACGCACGGCGGCGGTCCACGCTGCGGCGTTGTCTTGCCAGCAGCGCAGGACTGCGGCGCTATCGGCGCCTGAATTTGGGTCATTGGCCTGGGTCATGACCGAGACTAAACCAGAAGGGGAAAACGAATGCAATCGATCGAAGAGTTCCGCGCGAGCACTCGCGCCTGGCTGGAAGAGAACTGTCCCCCCTCCATGCGCACGGCCATGCAGGAGGACGAGGTAGTCTGGGGCGGACGCAACTCCAGCTTTAAGAACCCCGACAGCAAGCTGTGGTTGGAACGCATGGCGGGCAAGGGCTGGACGACGCCCACATGGCCACAAGAGTACGGCGGTGGCGGCCTGAACAAGGAAGAGAATCTGGTCTTGCTGCAGGAGCTGCAACGCATCGGCGCGCGACAGGCGCTCAATAGCTTCGGGATCAGCATGCTCGGCCCGGTCTTACTCGAATACGGCACCCACGAGCAGAAGGCGGAGCACATTCCCAAGATTCTGCGCGGGGAGATTCGCTGGTGTCAGGGCTATAGCGAGCCAGGCTCTGGGTCGGACCTTGCGTCACTGAGCACCAAGGCCGTGCTCGATGGCGACCACTATGTCCTCAACGGCGCCAAGGTTTGGACCTCTTATGCGGACAAGGCGGACTGGATTTTCTGCCTAGTGCGCACCGATTTCGAGGCGGCAAAACACAGTGGCATCAGTTTCATCCTATTCGATATGCAGACCCAGGGCGTGAGCACGCGACCCATTCGCCTGATCAGCGGCTCCTCGCCGTTTTGCGAGACATTCTTTGATGATGTACGCGTGCCCGCGCGCAATCTGGTGGGAACCCTCAACGATGGCTGGACCATCGCCAAGCGTCTACTGCAGCACGAACGCACGATGATCTCCGGCTTCGGTCTGAGCGACAAGGCCAGCGGCCGCAGTCTCGATGCGAGCTCCGTCGAGGGGCAGGCGATGCAGGCGCGGGGCGACACCGGCAGGCTGTCGGATCCGGTGCTACGCGACGATATCGCGCGCTACAAGATCGACGCCGAGGCCTTTGCGTTTACCTCGCAGCGCTCGATGGAAGAGGCGAAGCTCAACAAGGGGCCAAATGCCACCTCTTCGATGTTGAAGAATTATGGCTGCGAGTTGAATAAGCGTCGCTACGAATTACTCCTGCAGGCGCTCGGTACCCAGGGGCTAGGTTGGGCCAGTGTGCAACACGAGGACTTCAGTGTGGAACAGCTCAGAGTCACGCGAGAATGGCTGCGCTCCAAAGGCAATTCTATCGAGGGCGGTACCGCGGAGATTCAACTCAATGTCATCGCCAAACGAGTGCTGGGGCTACCCGATATGCCCATGTTGACCACGAAGAAGGGGAGCTGAGTATGAGCATGGTATTGAATGAAGATCAGTCGATGCTGCAGCAATCGGCACGAGATTTCTGCCAGGCCAACGCGCCTGTGAGCGAGCTGCGCCGCATACGCGATAGCCAAGACCCCGACGGCTTCTCGCGGGAGCTGTGGCAGCAGATGGTCGCGCTGGGTTGGGCAGGCATGACGATTCCCGAACAGTTCGGGGGCTTCGGCTTCGGCTATGGTGGCCTAGAGGTAGTCTTGGAAGAGACTGGTCGCAACCTCGTGCCGAGCCCCCTAGTCGCGACGGTGCTTTTGTGTGCGACGGCGGTCAATCTCGGTGGCAGTCAGGCACACAAATCGGCACTGCTTCCCCGCATTGCGGCGGGCGAGTTGCTCATGGCCCTAGCACTGGAGGAGACAGCCTTCCACCAGCCCACCCGCATTGCGTGCAGCGCCCAGAGGCGAGAGGCGGGCTTTGTGTTGAATGGCCAGAAGACCTTCGTCCTAGACGGGCATATCGCCGATAAGTTAATCGTCGTGGCGCGCACGAGTGGCGCACGCGACGATCGCGATGGCATCAGCCTCTTCGTGGTAGATCGCGATGCGCAAGGCCTGAGCATTTCTCGCTCTCAGATGGTGGACAGCCGTAACGCGGCGAATGTGCGCCTGCACGATGTGCACGTTGGCGCGGACGCCCTGTTGGGCGAGCTCGACAAGGGGGATGAGTTATTGGAGAGGACGCTCGATGTTGCGCGCATCGGCATCGCCGCAGAGATGCTGGGCAGCGCGCAGGAGGTCTTCGATCGCATCATCGACTACCTGAAGCAGCGCGAGCAATTCGGTGTATTGATCGGCGCATTCCAGGGCCTGCAACATCGCGCCGCGACCATGTATAGCGAGTTAGAGTTGTGTCGCTCTGTCGTGCGTCGTGCCTTCGCAGAACTCGATGGCGCGCAGGAAGACGTGCCCGCGCTGGCCAGCGTGGCGAAGGCGAAGCTGTCGGAGGTTCTAGGGCTAATCAGCAATGAGGGTGTGCAGATGCACGGCGGCATTGGCATGACCGACGAATTCGATATCGGCTTCTATCTCAAGCGAGCACGGGTAGTGCAGGCATTGTTAGGCGATGCTGCGTTTCATCGGGATCGCTATGCGAGTTTGAATGGCTTCTGAAGAATGCATGCGCCTGCAGCTTGCCCCGCAGGCGCATGCGTCCATTCTATTTATGCGACATCTCGACCGCATCGTATAGCAACTCTTTGCTCTTGAGCTGCAGCCCGCGGGCATAGCCTAGGTTGCGGTTTTGAATCATGCCGACGAACACCAAATCCTCCACTGGGTCTATCCAGAACCAAGAACCCGCGATGCCCCACCACCAGTAGCTTCCGACCGACATGCCGCCGTTCTTGGCGGGATCCATCACCACGGCAAAGTCTAGGCCGAAGGCATTGCCCGGGTAGCCAGGAATCTCTGTCTGCCCCGCCGGTAGCTGATTCTTGCGCATGAGATCGACACTCTCCGAAGAGATGATGCGCACGCCATCGAGCGAGCCGCCATTGGCGAGCATCTGGGCGAAGCGCAGATAGTCTCCAGCCGTTGAGGTCAGGCCGCCGCCGCCAGAGAGGAAGGGCACCGGGGCGATGAAATCATCATTCTCGGGGCTAGTAATACCAGTCGCGCTGGAGGTGTATTCCCGCGAGAAACGCGCCGCCTTCTCCGTGCCCACATAGAAGCGAGTGTCCACCATGCCTAGTGGCGCGAACAGGCGCTCCTGAAGGAATTCGTCGAAGCCCATGCCGGAGAGTTTCTCGACCAGATAGCCCTGCACATCCACAGAGACGCTGTAATGCCATACGCTCCCGGGCTGTTGGCGCAGCGGGATCTGGGCGAGTTTATCGATCATATCCTGCAGCGTGGAGTTGCGATCGAGCACATTCGCTTCGTTGTAGAGTGTGTCGACGCGAGAGCGTGAGAAGGGCCCGTAAGTCAGGCCGCCGGTATGGCTCATCAGCTCGCGCATCGTCATCTTGTGGGTAGGTAGCTCCGCCATCGGGATGCCATTGGGCGCGTCGTCCTTGGCTACGACAAGATTGCTGAACTCTGGAATGAACTTCTCGACTGGGTCGTCGAGAGTGAACTTACCTTCCTCGTATAGCATCATCATGGCGACGCCGGTAATGGGCTTGGTCATGGAGAAGATACGAAAGATGGTGTCCGGCGCCATGGGGACCCGATTCTCGAGGTCTTGGTAACCATAGGCGTCGCGCTGCACGATCTTGCCATGGCGAGCCACTAGCGTAACGATGCCGGCGAGCTGGCCCTTGTCGACCTCCTCGTGCATGCCTGCGGTAAAGGCATTCAGAGCGCTGCTGCTCATGCCGACGTCTTCCGGTGCCACCTGCGCGAGATCGCGCTCCGCGGCCTGCCCGGCGAAGGCTATTAAACTGAATAACAACGCAAATCCTATGCGTGTGAAACCGTATCTCATTGTTCTCATGCTTCCCCCTAAAGTCGATTTTGGATCGCTCGTAACACTGCTCGAATCCTGACGGATATAAGCATACTCGTGCTCGAATCTCAATCGCACAGCGATGGGGGGGAGTGTGCTTGAGACAGCAGGCCGGTGCGAGGTAGGAGACTCTTAAGATATTGACTTAATCAATGCTGGCTTGACAAAGCGGTGCCAGCACAGGATCATCGCGTCCCTATGAACACTTCGATTCTCAACATTTCCAGTCAATCCTATTTTTGGTGGCCCGATTTCTCGGGTTGCCACAAGGGTCATTGTTAAAAAACCCCCAAGGCCGCTCAGGAATCAGGCGGCCTTTCTCGTAAGCACTACCCCCGTACAAACTACTGAAAAAGCGTCCTCCCGATCTCTGCATTGCCTTGGCAAAACACGAGAGCTTGCATATGCATTCCATAAAGGGAAATTCACCACAAGACACACAGGCGCTAGGCCATAGTCATTATCTGAGCGCCGGCGGCGTTAGGGTGCAGCGCAGCACTATGGCATTGCCCTATGGCAACGCCATCGCCGAGCTGCGCGACCGTCTGGACGCAGAGCGCGGCGTGCTGCTCAGTTCCTCCTTCGAGTTTCCGGGCCGCTATAACCGCTGGGATGTCGGCTTCGTGAACCCGCCGATCGCGATCACCGCGCAGGGGCGTAGTATGCAGATCGAGGCGCTCAACGCGCGGGGGCGGATCCTCTTGCCGGAGTTGGCGCGCGCCGTCGCTACCGAGGCCGCCATCGCGTCGAGGAGCTCGGACGAGCAGCGCCTGTGTCTCCAGCTTCATGAGCCGGATTCCGATCTCGAGGAGGAGCGGCGCAGCCGTCAGCCGAGTGTGTTCTCGGTATTGCGCGCCATCACCAAGCACTTCTTCAGCGATAGGGACGTTCATCTAGGTCTCTACGGTGCCTTCGCCTATGACCTGACCTTCCAGTTCGAGGCGGTGCGGCAGCGCCAGCGGCGCGATCCCAATACGCGGGACCTCGTACTCTATCTTCCCGATGAGATCATCAAGGTGGATCATCACGCCGGAGTGGCTCGGCGTCATTGCTATGAGTTCGTCTGTCGCCGCGCCGACCAAGCCGATAGCGCAACCCCAGAGGAGACCACGGGCGGTCTGCGGCGTCGCGGCAGTTCGAGCGCGTTCGTGTGTGGGACCGGGACACTCGCGCATTGCGATCACGCCGATGGCGAGTACGCCGCCATCGTGCGCAAGGCGAAGGAGTATTTCCGCCGCGGGGATCTGTTCGAGGTGGTGCCAGGCCAGGTCTTCGTTGAGCCTTGCAAAGATAGCCCGGCACAGATATTCACGCGTTTGCAGCAGCGCAATCCAGCCCCCTATGGCACCCTGATGAATCTTGGCGAGCAGGAGTATTTACTCGCGGCCTCGCCGGAGATGTATGTGCGCGTGCGGGGCCGCCGCGTCGAGACCTGCCCAATCTCTGGCACGATCGCCAGGGGCGAGGATGCCATAGGGGATGCGCGGCAGATCAAGGAGTTGCTCAACTCCGAGAAGGACGAGGCGGAACTGTCGATGTGCACGGATGTGGACCGTAACGATAAGAGTCGGGTCTGCGTGCCCGGGTCGGTGCGAGTCATCGGACGGCGCCAGATCGAGATGTATTCGAGGCTGATTCACACCGTGGATCATGTAGAGGGCGAGCTGGCACCTGCGTACGATGCCCTAGATGCCTTCCTGAGTCATGCGTGGGCCGTGACGGTTACCGGCGCACCCAAGCAAGCGGCGATTCAGTTCATCGAGGATCACGAGAAGTCGCCGCGCCTGTGGTATGGCGGCGCCATCGGCTGCATCGGCTTCAACGGCGATCTAAACACCGGGCTGACACTGCGCGCAGCGCGCATCAAGGATGGCATGGCGCAGGTACGAGTGGGTGCGACACTGTTGCTGGACTCCGATCCGGAGGCCGAGGAGGCCGAGACCCGACTTAAGGCCAGCGCCATGCTCGCGGCGATTCGCGCGGAGCCCCTGCCCGAGAGGCGGGCGTTGAGCCCTATCGTCAGCGCCAGCGGTGCCCCCCTGCGGGTACTCATGATCGATCACCGCGACTCCTTCGTGCACAACCTAGGCAGCTATTTCCGCGAGCATGGCGTGCACTTGCACACACTGCGAGCGGAGTTCGCGAGGGCGAGGCTGCAGCGTGGCGATGGCTATGATCTGGTGATCCTCTCGCCGGGGCCGGGGCGTCCGGATGACTTCGCGATGACGCAGACACTGGCGCTGTGCACGGCGAGGCAGATCCCCGTGTTCGGAGTCTGTCTTGGCCTGCAGGGCATCGTCGAGTTCTGTGGTGGTACTCTGGCGACACTCGCCGAGCCCATGCACGGCAAACCCTCTAGCATCGTGCACACGGGTGGCGTGCTGTTCGAGGGCATGCCCCAGCGGATCAATGTGGGGCGCTACCATTCGCTGCATGTCGAGGGGCTGCCGGATTGCCTGCGAGTGAGTGCGCAGACCGACACCGGGGTGGTGATGGCAGTCGAGCATCGCACGCTGCCTTTACTGGCGGTGCAGTTTCATCCCGAGTCGATCATGAGCCTAGAGGAAAATAGCGGACGGGCTCTAGTGGCCAATGTTGTACAATATGCACTGAATATCGCGCAGCAACGCGCGTCAACAGCACAGGAAACTCAAGACAATGTCCCAAACTACGCACAGTCCTGACGCTAGCCAGCGTTTCATCTTCGAGAACGCCGATATCCGCGGCGAGATCGTGCGCTTGCACAAATCCTATCTGGATACCGTACGGGGCAAGCAGTACCCCGAACCGGTTGCGGCATTGCTCGGGCAGTTTCTCGCCGCGAGTGCCCTGCTCTCCACCACGATCAAGTTCGATGGGCGCCTAGTCATTCAGGCGCGCAGCGAGGGCGAGGTCGCGGTGATGATGGCCGAGTGTACGAGCGACGGTGAGCTGCGCGGCATCGCGCGCTATGCCCAGCCCCCCACCAGTGAGCAGTTCTCCGAGTTGCTACGCGATGGCAATCTCGTGATTACGATCGACACCCGCAAGGGCGAGCCCTACCAGGGCATAGTCGAGCTCGAGGGCACTAATCTCGCCGAGTGTCTGCAGACCTATTTTTACCAGTCCGAGCAGCTGGGCAGTACCTTCTATTTTGCGGCAAACAAGGACCACGTTGCGGGCTTGATGCTGCAGCAACTGCCCGGGCAATTGCACAAGGATGAGGATGAGCGCAGCCGTCACTGGGAGCACTTCTCGACGCTGGCGCGCACCATCACCGATGAGGAACTGCTGAGCCTGCCCAACGCGGACATATTGCATCGCCTGTATCACCAGGAAGAGTTGCGCGTGTTCGCGCCGCGTGAATTGAAGTTTGCCTGCAGCTGCAGCCGCGAGCGCACCGCACGGGCAATATCGGCCCTAGGCAAAGAGGAAGTGGACGAGATCATTGCCGAGCAGGGCGGTGTGGAGATCAGCTGCGAGTTCTGTGGCACCGAGTATAACTTCGGGCCGGGAGAGCTCGCGCTGCTATTCGAAGGCGCCGAGGAAGGCACCTCCCACTGAGCCTCAGGCGAGGCTCGTTTCGCCCTGTCCTTGGGCGGAGCGGGCGTGGCGGTAGCTCATCCAGATTAGGAATTGCAGGCCAAACAGCAGAGATGCGCCGACCAGATGCATGGGCTGTACGATCGCCGGCATGCCTAGGTGACCGAGGGTAGCGCCGGATAGAATCGCAAGGCCGATCACCATTATCATGGCGATCGTGAAGCGAGTCAGCGTATGCCCCCAACCGACTGAGCGCACCAATAGTGCGACTAGCCAGAGGTTGGCGAACAGGACGACCGCCGAGAAACTGCGGTGCACATAGAAGAACCAAGGTAGCGCCTCGACCCAGGAGGAGCGATCCGCGCCTTGGGTATGGTTCAGGAAGTCCACCATCTCCCGCACCTGGGTGCCCATCGTCACCTGAACCACGGTCAGGGCCATGACGATATAGAGCCATTTCTCGAAGCGCGGGTCGATGCCCTCGATCGACTCCGCCATCATGATGCCACGGCGCGCTCTGGTCACCGCGAATAATAGGGTTCCCACTATCGCCAACGCCATCAGCATATGCAGGGTGATCATGCCCGGCTGGAGATTTGAGGCGACGACCTTGGCGCCTAGCCAGCCCTGAAAGCCCACCATCAAGAACGCAGCCACGGAAGCCGTGGCGATGGCCTTGTCATGTCGGCGCACCGACCAGGAATAGATGGCGGTCAGCAGAATCAAGAAGCCGATGGTGACGCCGGTTAGTCGGTTGAGGTATTCGATCCACGTCTTCACGACATTGAACTCGGTCTCGGCATAGCCTAGGTCCGCATAGATCTCCTGATAATTGGCGGGTAGCTGTGCCTCACTAGTAGGGGGAATCCAGCTGCCGAAGCAGGTTGGCCAATCTGGGCAGCCCATGCCGGCGCCCGAGGCGCGCACGCTGGCTCCCACCAGAATCAGGAAGTACACGGCAAACAGGGTTATCCACGCCATGCGCCGGTAGCGGGCAAGGGCTAGGGTGTCTACTTGTGGAGTGTTCGTGGTGCTCATAGAGGGGATACCTGCGCGGTGACGCACTGTCTGTTCGTTTCGCTAAGTGAGCCCGTATTGTCAGCCAATTTGCCTTTTTCTACAACTTTAGGCGGTGCTCGGAATCAGTTCTTGAGGACCTTGCGCAGGCTCAGGAGGAGGCGGGTGCCGGCGAGTGTGAGGCGGTCCTCCGAATAGGCCTGCATATTGCCGATATAGTCGTCGTCCAGCGCGATGGTGGGCATCGCCGTGCCGCGGCGTTCGCTGCGTAGCACCTCGACCTTAATCTCGTCTGTGTAGACGAATTCGTTGAGGAGCTGCCGACTCTCTTGCAACCAGGCGTCGACATCGAGGCTAATCTCGTTGAGCCGGGCACTGCGCACGCTGGAGTTCATGCGCCGCAGGGTATCGTCGAAGGGTTGATTGAGCAGCGCCTTATCCCAGACGCTGTGGAGATTATCGCCGCCTCGGGTGTGGATGCCGTTGCCGCCGCGATCGCCGCTCTTAAACAGGGTGGAGGACACTAGTGCGCCCGAGTGCAGGGGCTGGTGGATATCGCCAATCAGGTGCAGCAGCCAGCAAAGCGCGACGGCCTTCTGTTCGGGGGAGCTGAGCTTGTCTTGCAGTAGTTTCTGGTTGTACTCGATGGCGAGCACGATATTGCTCACGTCGGCCGAGTCCTCGACTGGCCCCTGGGCCTCGCCGTGAATGCTTGCGAATGGTTCGGTGCCTACATAGACATTGCCCTGCTCGGCGCTCCCGCGCATCCAAGCGCCGTCTATCCAGTGCCAGTTGGGGCGGTTGTAGCGGATCTGTGCCTGTTCATCGAGGCCCCGCGTCAGGTCTGGCCATACGCCTGCCTGACCCATTAGCCAGCGCGCTTGAGTCTCCTTACTTCCCACCATGACATTGGCAGGCATGACGTCGAGGAAGTCTTCTGTATAGCGGGGGTGTTGCTCGAGAATCTCGATGAGTGCGTCGCGCTCGGTGGGGGTCAACACCTCCCAGGCAACATAGACGCTAAGGCGATGCGAGGTCGCATCCCAGGCAAGCGCAGCACTGCCCAGGCAGAGCTGCAACAGCAAACATGTGAAGAGTGCACTGAATCTTAGCAAGGTCATTGGTCTGGTTTATCCTGCAACATTAAGGCGCTGGACGGGGTTCGTCGTGTATTGCGCTCATGGACTGACACGGGGCTAGTGTGCCATCGCGATAATGAATGAATGATGAACAATTCCTCGGCATTACGACGAGATCACGCGCCTTGGCGGGCAATCTCGAACTCATTCCGTATTATTGTTATAGGATAGTTGGGCGGGCTGAGGCTTTATTGAGCTGTACTTTAACCCGTTTGTGCTTGGGGCACTACCCGTTCGAGGGCGCTTTCGGGGACGTTTTGAGATGCGGATCGCAGCGTGAGCCCTTACTTACACCTCAAGCCATTCACGACGGACATCGTCAGCCTGCAGGAGACTGTCTGGCGTGCCCTCGTAGACGATCTGGCCGTGCCCCATTACGTAGAGGCGGTGGGAAATACGCAGCGCAATGGTCAGCTTCTGTTCGACCAATAGGATGGCCACGCCGCGGCTGGCAATCTCTTGCAGTAACTCCCCGACTTGCTCGACTACCTTCGGGGCAAGGCCCTCGGTGGGCTCGTCGATCATGATGAGCTCCGGGTCGCCCATTAGGGTTCGGCACATGCATAGCATCTGCTGCTCGCCGCCGCTGAGTACGCCGCCGGGCACGTCGGCGCGTTCGCCTAGATTGGGGAACATGCGGAACATCTCCTCCATGCTCCAACGCGCGCTGCCCTTGCTACTCTTCATGCCCAGCAGTAGATTCTGGCGAACGGTCAGGCTCGGGAAGATGTCGCGATTCTCCGGGACGCAGCCGATGCCGAGCTTGGCGATCTCGTAACTCTTCTTGCCAGCGATCTGTTGACCCTTGAATAGGATGGAGCCAGAGGGTTCCACCTCGCCCATTATGGTCTTCACTGTCGTCGAGCGGCCTACACCGTTGCGGCCTAGTAGGCTGACGATCTCACCCTCACCGACTTCGAAATGGACGCCGCGCAGGATATGGCTCTTGCCGTACCAAGCGTTTAGGTCTTTGACTTTAAGCATCGCTGCCTCCGGGAACCACTTCGCCCAGATAGGCCTCCTGTACGCGCGGATTGCCGCGAATCTTACTCGGCACGTCCGAGGCGATGATCTCGCCATAGACCAATACTGAGATTCGGTCGGCCAAATCGAACACGATGTTCATGTCGTGCTCGACCATGATCAGGGTCTTGCCCGCGGTGACCTTGCGGATCAGCGCGACGGCATTGGTCGCCTCCGTATGACTCATGCCCGCGACGGGTTCGTCGAGCAGAATCATCTCGGCACCGCTGGCGATCGCGATGCCTAATTCCAGGGCGCGTTGCTCGGCATAGGCCAATTCGCCCGCGGGAAGATTGCGCCGCGCGTGTAGGCCGATCTCCTCCAACAACTCCTCGGTACGAGTATTCAAGGCCCTGGCCTTGCCCAGTAGATGCCAGAAGGAATAGCGATAGCCCATGGACCACAGCAGCGCGCAGCGCACATTCTCGAAGACGCTGAGCAGCGGGAAGATGTTGGTCACCTGGAAGCTGCGGGCGAGCCCGAGGCGGGTAATCTCGAAGGGGCTGCGATTATGAATGGGCGAACCCTTGAACAGGATGCTGCCCGAGCTGACGTGATAGCGACCACTGATCAAGTGAAAGAGCGTGGACTTGCCCGCGCCGTTGGGGCCGATGATGGCGTGTTTCTCGCCCGGTTGAATCTCGAGATTCACATCGCGAATGATCTTGGTGTCGCCGAATTGCTTGCTGAGGCCTTGCAGTTGCAGGAGGCTCATGGCTGGTCTCCCGTCTCGATTGCATTGGCCTGCGCCCATGCCTCGCGAAGCTGGGGCAGGGAGCGGCGCAGCGCAATAAAGGAGGCTAGGGCGATCGCGACTAACACCCCCCAACTCATCGGGCCGCTTGAGTTAAAGCTAGCGCCAAGAAACACGAATTCCGCCTCGCTCGTATGGGCCATCTCCACCATCGCCACTAGGCTTAGCGCGAACACTGCGCCGGGGATGGCGGTCACGATATAGGGTTTGATCAGCAGGCGTATCTTGCCTAGATGCCAAGGGGTGCGATGCATCATGAGGAAGCCGGTAAGGCCGCTGGGCAGGAACATCACCGTGAGCACAAACATAATGCCCAGATAGAGCATCCACAGCGTGGTGTAGTGGCTCAGTACCGAGTTTACGAGGGTGAGCACGACCGCGCCCACCATCGGGCCGATGAAGAAGCCTAGGCCCCCGATATAGGCCATCAGCAAGACATTGCCAGAGGTCACGGCGTTGAGGTTCTGCTCCGTCAGTATCTCGTAGTTCACGGCGAATAGGCCGCCGGCTATGCCTGCGAAGAAACCCGCCATCACGAAAGAGATCAGGCGCACACGGCGGGCGCTATAGCCGATGAACTCCGCGCGTTCGGGATTGTCACGCACCGCATTGGCCATGCGCCCGGCAGGGGTCTGGGTAAATAGATACATGGCCAGTGTGGCGATAAACATCCAGGCGGCGGCCAGGTAGTACACCTGCAGGTCCTGCGCGAAATCATAGCCGAAGAAAGTGGGACCATAGGTACGGTCGCCACTGACACCCGCCTCGCCACCGAAGAAAGACACGAGGATTAAAGAGGATGCGGCAATGAGCTCGCCGACCCCAAGCGAGATCATCGCGAACACGGTGCCAGCCTTGTGAGTGGAGAAACTGCCGATGAACAGCGCGGCGAGCAGGCCGAACAGCCCGCCTACCAAGGGTATCAGCGTCACCGAGAAGGAGTAATTGCCATCCTCGATGCCCAGCAGTGCATGCACCGCCATGAATCCCCCTAGGCCGAAATAAACGGCGTGGCCGAAGGAGAGCATGCCGCCCTGGCCCAGGAGCATGTTGTAGCTCAGGGCGAAGACGATGGCGATGGCCATCTGATTGAGTATCGACACTGACAGGAGCGATGAGAAAAATTGCGGCAGCAGCACTATGACGATCGCAAAAATAATCCAAATGGCGAACTTAAACATGTCAGCTCTCCCGCTTGCCGAAGAGGCCGGAGGGGCGGAATATCAACACCAATACCAGTAACAGATAGGGCAGGATCGGCGCGATCTGGGGCAGGGTAAGGCGCCAGATGTCATTTAGTGGGTGGTCGCGTTCGAAGCTTACGCCTAGCCAATTGAGCAGGTCGGGCATGCCGAGGTCCGAGGCGATGGCATAGGACTGCAGAAGCCCGATCAACAAGGAGGCCACGAGGGCGCCCGCCAGTGAGCCTAGCCCACCGATTACTACGATCACAAACACGATGCTGCCGAGCACCATCGCCATGCCCGGGAAGGTGGTGAGTACAGGGCCTGCGATTACTCCGGCTAGCCCGGCGAGACCGGTGCCGACGCCGAATACCGCCATGAAGATCAAGGGCACGTTGTGGCCGAGATTGGCGACGGTGTGGGGATGCGTGATCGCCGCCTGAATGATGATGCCGATGCGCGTGCGAGTAAGCACGAAGTACAGGGCGATGAAGATGGCGATGGAGATGAAGATCATGAAGGCTTTGTATGCAGGGAAATTCTGGCCGAACAGGGTAAACAGCGGGAAGTCGAGGATGTCCGGCGAGCGATAATCCTTAGTCGCTCGGCCCCAGAAGAACTGCACAGCCTCCTCTATTAGGAAGGCGAGGCCGAAGGTGAAGATCAGTTCGGCGACATGCCCAGACTTGTGCACGCGGCGCAGACCATAGCGCTCGATCAGGCCGCCTAAGACCCCAACGAGCACCGGCGCGACGATCAATGCAGGCCAGAAGCCTAAATACAGGCTAATGGAGTAGGCGAAGTAGGCGCCCAGCATATAGAAGCTGGCGTGGGCGAAATTGAGCACGCCCATCATGCTGAAGATGAGGGTGAGACCGCTGGCAAGCATGAACAGCAGCAGGCCGGTGACGAGTCCATTGAGTGTCGCGAAAATCATAACTTCGAACATGTATGGGCAAGACTCGCTGGCTACTGTTGTGGACGATTCATATTGCAGCTGCTGGGGGAGATGGTATCCGCCGCTGGCACGCTGAATTCGGTGACCAGGCCGAAACCTGAGTTGTCTGCATCGAACACGACGTTCTCGTCCGTGTGCACGGAAATATACAGTGGCTGAAAGGCCTGGTGGTCCTCACCGCGCATCCACACCTCCTCGCCCGTTATATTAGTCACCCGCATGTCTTCCATGGCCGTGGCGATGGCGAAGGGATCGGTACCGCCGGTCTCCTCCATCGCGAGCGTTAGCATCTGTAACACCGTGGCTAGGCGCGGCTGGGTGATGTCTTTGTGGGGGAACTTGGCCTTGAACGCCTCGGTGTAAGCCCTGCGCACATCGCTGGTGACCGGGTTGGCGTAGTCGTTGTGGACGAGGCGAATCTTGTCTTTGCCCGCCTCACCCAAGGTGGCGGTGATGCCATCATAGGCCGCATAGAAGGTGTAGATCGGCACATCGAGGCCCGCGTCGATGATGCTGCGGCCAAGGGCGACCATGTCGCCGCCCCAATTGCCGGTAATGATGGCATCGGCGCCGGAGGAGACAATCTTGGTGACATAGGGGGTGAAGTCTTTGACCTGGCCGATCGGGTGTAACTCGTTGCCGACGACCTCGATGTCGGGGCGCTTAGCGGCCAACATGCTGATGGCGGCATCGCCTACCGCCTTGCCGAAGGAGTAATCCTGCCCAATGATATAGACCCTATGGATGTCGGGGTTGGCGGCGATGTGGCTGGTCATCACATCCATCTTCATGTCCGAATGGGCATCGAAGCGGAAGTGCCAGAAGCTGCAGTCGGCGCCAGTGAGAATCGGGTCTACTGCCGCATAGTTGAGGAACAATACGCGCTGCTCCGGGTTGCGGCGGTTGTGCCGGTCGATGGCGGTACTCAGTGCGCTCGCGACTGCGGAGCCATTGCCTGAGACGACGTATTGTATGCCTTCGCTGATGGCGCGGCGCAGTTGCTGCTGTGAGTCCGCGGCGCTGCCCTTATTGTCTAGTGCGATGACTTCGATCTTACGGCCGCCGAGCACGCCGCCCTTATCGTTGTAGAAATAGTCCGCGGCAAACTGTAGCTGCAAATAGCCGCTCTCGCCCGTGGCCGCGAAGGTGCCCGACTGTGGGTCGATAAACGCAATACGGATAGGGTCTTGGGCGAACGCTTGCCCCCCACCGAGCACTGCTAACGTTAAGCAAAACGGAGGAATATAGCGCAGGAGGCACACGGTTCTCTTGAGTATGTTCATGGCGTAAATTCTTATGATAATTATTGGAGTGAGGTGGACTATCAGTCTTCGTGATGGGCTGAATTAGTACTGCGAATAAGGCGTCCTGCCGTTATCGCATTGTGACCACATTGGCATGGACATTAACGCACTAAACTTGCTGAATCAAGCTAGCCCGCTCTTAACAAAGGTGAGGCCGATGGCTAAATCAAACCACTCGTAAGTGCCACTAGCCCCGCCAGAGCCACCGCCCATAAGCCACAGGCGATGGTGTCCAGCAGGCTATAGCGGGCACGCGCGAAACCGCTGACGCCGAGCATGGCGGGCAATAGGCTACGGATGGCGGGGATGAAGCGGCCGATGAATATCGTGCTCGGGCCATGGCGGAGAATGAGCCGCTCGCCCCGCTCCATCTGCGCTCGGTAACGTTGTGCGAGCCGGAACTGGTGCAGGCGCGGGCCGAAGTGTCGGCCGAGATAATAGCCGGTATGGTCGCCGAGTAGGGCGCCGAGAAAGGCGAGCGGAACGATCTGCCAGAGGCTGAGAACCTGTGTCTCCACCAGCACCGTGGCTACGCCGAATAGAAACAGGCCCGAGACGAATAGCCCCACACCCACACAGGCCTCGGCGAAGGCAAGCGCGGGAATCAATAGCGCCGCATAGTCGCGATTCGCGTCTAGCCAATTGATGATGATGGTGTCGATAGGGCTTGCTCCTACTGGTGTCGACAGACTTGTCTATAGCAATACGCTGACTCCATCCAACTAGACTTGCTAGCGCTTAATCGTATTGCGCGAATTGTCGATTGTCACTCTAGGGTTGCAGGCGTAGCATGTCGCCGCTCGTAAACACGGATGCTTGCGCGTAAACCCTGGCCTCGCTTTGGAAAGGCCGGCAAGTTTTTTTCCGCACTAAGAAGGTGTTCACATTGACCGAACTCGCATCTGGCGTAAGCATATCCGCTAAGGATAAACGCACCACGCTCATCGCTTTGCTGATCGTATTCCTCCTCGCCGCTCTGGATATGACCATACTCTCCACGGCCATGCCACGCATCGTCTCCGAGCTCAATGGCCTAGAGCTTTATGCCTGGGTTACCACCTCCTATATGCTGGCCTCCACCGTGTTGGTGCCGATCTACGGCAAGCTCGGCGACCTGTATGGGCGCAAACTCATCCTAATAATCGGCATCAGCATTTTTCTGATTGGCTCCATGTTATGTGGCATCAGCGGCGAGTTCGGCACCTTGCCCCTGCTGGGCGATGGCATGCATCAACTCATCATCTTCCGGGCGGTGAAGGGCATCGGCGGGGCGGCGCTGTTCACGAGCGCCATCGGCATCATCGCGGACATCTACCCGCCGATGCAGCGCGCGAAATTCATGGGCCTGTTCGGCGCCATCTTTGGCATAGCGAGCATCATTGGGCCGGCGCTGGGCGGATTCCTAACCGACTTCGCCACAGTCACAATCAACGGTCACGAGATCGCCGGCTGGCGTTGGGTGTTCTATGCCAACGTACCACTTGGCATATTGGCCCTGTGCATGATCGCGTTTAAGACTCCGCGTTTAAATCATGGCAATCGCGGCGCCATCGATTTTTTAGGTGCCTTCTTGTTGCTCGTGGTGTTCATTCCCTTCCTGCTCGCTCTTACCTGGGGTGGCCAGCAGTACGAGTGGACCTCGCCAATCTTGCTGAGCATGTTCGCACTGAGCCTAGTGTCCCTCGTGCTGTTCGTATTCGTAGAGTCACGGGCGAAGGAGGCGATCATGCCCCTGAACCTATTTAGAAATCGTGTCTTCGTGATCACCAATCTCTCCTCATTCGTGATTGGCATGGCCTTCCTCGGTGTGATCATGTTCATGCCGCTGTTCATGCAAGTAGTGCTCGGCGTCAATGCGACCAATAGCGGCTTCTCGATGTTCCCGCTCATGCTGGGCCTAATGGGCGGCAGTATCGTCAGTGGCCGTATGGTTTCACGCACCGGGCACTACAAACCTTACTTGGTCGGCGGCGCCTTCATCCTGCTCTTGGGTGTGTTCTTGCTTAGCGGCATAGGGCCGCAGACGAGCCTGCTCGACCTCGCCCTGCGCATGGTGGTGGTAGGCATAGGCCTTGGCCCATCGCAGAGCCTTGTGAACCTCGTGGTGCAGAGCGCTTTCCCATCTTCGCAGATCGGAGTGGCGACCAGTTCGACGCAATTCTTCCGCCAGATTGGCAACACGGTTGGCATGGCGTTGTTCGGCACCCTACTTACTTTAAACCTTTCTGCGGAGCTGCCGAAGCAATTGCCAATGATGGCTTCGGCGACGGGGCAAGGCTTCGATATGAGTCAGGCGCAGAATTCGGTAATGAATCCAGGTGCATTGCGTGTGCGCATTGAGGGTTCCTTCGATGCGCTGGCCTCCACCTTAGAGCTAGCGTATGGGGGCGACGAGGGGGCTATCGCACAACTGCAGCAAAACGCGCTAGTGCCAGATCAGATAAAGGAACAACTGCCCCGTTCCGCGGCGGATGCCTTGCCTGCCGCGCAGATCCAGCAGCGAGTAGGCGTAATCCGAGGCTTGTTCGCGAGTCGCGTCGATGAGACGGTGGCCAGCGTAGAGACGGGCGTCAAGCTTGCCTTCTCTAATGCGATCACTGCGATGTTCAGCACGAGTCTGTGGATTCTCTTACTAGGCTTCCTGTTTAGCTTGGCGATCCCCGTGATCTCGCTGAGTCGTGAGGTCGAACCAGCTAAGCCTGAGGCTGACACCGAAGTCAGTGCATGAAAAATCGGGCCTAGGATTTTAGCCACCCTAGGCCCGACAGAGATTGCGCTACCTCGGCGACTACATCGTCGTGCTGTTGTGCAGTGTCGAGGCGTTCCTATAGCTTGCCTTCATATGCCTTCAACTCTTTGCCTAGGCTGTCCCAATATTGCTCAAGTGCACCGCTGAGCTCTTCCCATGTATCCTCTCCGGATTCCTTGAAACTATGCAGCTTGGTCTGCGCCTTGCTGCGCATGGCGATGAGATTGAGGACGGCCTTGCGCTCTAGCTCGCTAGCTCGATCCTGCTCCCGCTTCATCTTCGCCTCGAGTGTGTCGATCTGCTTGCTTAGCGAATCCAATTGTTCCTCGAGTTTTCTTTCGATCTCTTTTTTAGTTTTCATATTTTCTCCAGTTTGCTGAGTGGGCTCATTGGACATTCGAGTCGTGGGAGTTGTCTTGCAGCACGGGTGTGCGGAGGGCTCCCACGGTTCAAATACGCGATGTATGCTTATTATTGGGTCGACAGGGCACGGAGGATGAGAGTGCTGTTCTTGTGGACAGCGTGCCTTCGGTATTAAGGCGAATACGTGCCTGACGTTTATTGGCATGTGCCCTGAGGGTCGCATTTGGCCTCGCCCATGTCAAATTAGCGCAGCGCGGCCGCAGTAAGGCATTTGCCCGTTCAGAGCGGTTTTAACTGTAAGCGCTGGACTCTTTGCTGTAGCCTAATTTCATTTGTAGTTCATTCTTTTAGCTAAATTACCAAGAGTCAAATCACTATGCACAATCTGACCCTCTCCATCTTCGCAATTACACTCTCGGCTCTGTTGGGTGCGTCCGCATCGACATCACAAGCGCAAGAGCAAAGCGAATGTGCTCTGGACCAATGGAGCGAGTTGATGCTTGCTACATGGCAGGCGCGCAGCATGCTGAGTAACGAGATGACGGCCTGCTATGCTGCGAAAATCACCTCGATGGACATCGCCCGTGAACTGCGTGACGAAGTGATTGCGCACTTCGACGAGTTGCTGCCACGCGCCGCCTATAAGGTTGTCGGCTTGGACCCGGTCAATGCGGCACTTGAAGGAGTCGATCGGCCTATGGTGGGGGTCATGTATGTCAGCAATTTCTTGCCTGACGGCGCCACTATTCCACTAGATTCTGCCCGCATATTAATCACCGAACCCGATATTCTGTTTCGAGTCAGCGACAGCGCCATTAATGAGGCGAGCACACTAGAGGAAGTGCTCTCGCACATCGATAGGGTCTATGCCTTTATCGAGGTGCCCGCGCCTCTGTTCAACAACAACCCGGCCAATCCCTTCCTCATGCAGGCTTCAAACTTGCTGCCGCGCTGGGGTGTCATCGGTCAAAGCGTAGCCGTAGAGGACACGCCGGAGTTTCTGCGCTCACTGGAGACTATGCGGGTACGCTTTATCGACGGGGAGGGGCGTGTGCTAGCCGATGAGAGTGGTTCTTATCTGGGCGCTAACCCGCTGCGTGGAGTGCTCGTGGTCCTCGAAGAATTAAGGCGCAAGGGAGAGCGACTACGCTCTGGGGATTTGATCAGCTCCGGGTCTTACATGGCGCCGATTCTTGTACGCTCGGGCATGTTCACCAAGACAGTCTACGAAGGTATTGGCGGACAGACTCTTGAGGTATCGGCCTCTTATGAATAAGCCTTCGATCCATTTTGTAAGCTAAGCACAATATTGGCGTAGCGTAATGAGCATTCCATATGGCCGTGGGCTTGAATAGCGCTTTCAATCTAGGCGCGTAAATTCTATGCTTCAAGCCGCTTCAATCCAAAGTGTGAGTGCGCAATACAATGAAGTCTGCAGTGTCATTCCTGATCGATAGGCGCGGTGCCCTCTTGGCCCTGAGTCTGCTAGTCACCGTCTTGCTAGGCTTGGGCATCCCGCGTGCCGGCTTCGACACCTCGCTTGGCGTTCTGCTCACCAAGAGCGATCCCTATCTGCAAGAGCGCGACCATATGGCGCAGACCTTCCCGGCACCGGTCGAGATCAGCTTCGCCTTAGTGCCCGCTTCCGGGGCGGTGTTCGAGCGGGACACCCTATTAGCGCTAGCGGACCTGAATCGAGAGTTTCGCAGTATCCCGCTAGCCTTCTCGATGAATTCCATTCTGGCGTGGCAGTCGCCCTTCGGCGATCAGAGTCTTTTTCCACGCACGGTGACGCAGCAGACTCAATTCACAGAGCAGG
Organism: Gammaproteobacteria bacterium UBA5078; assembly: GCA_002416505.1. Classification (GTDB taxonomy): domain Bacteria; phylum Pseudomonadota; class Gammaproteobacteria; order Pseudomonadales; family Pseudohongiellaceae; genus UBA5078. The sequence continues at coordinate 34,246 of DIAM01000021.1, read as the reverse complement.
ACTTACGCGATGCCAGGCAACGCGTTCTCGCCGACCCATTCCTGAACAATAGCTATGTCGCCCCGGGTCTCGATCTCACCCTGGCCAGCGTGCGCTTGCGTCAGACGAGCATTAGTGCGCAGGAGAGTCGAGAGATCGTGCAGGCTAGCGATGCCCTCATCCAGAGCCTGCAGGCGCGGCACCCCGGCGTGACCTTCTTTGTCAGTAGCGAGGCACACTACGAGCAGTCCAACCGTGACGCCATGATCAGCGACTTGAGTTTCCTGCTGCCGCTGGTCTTGTTACTGTGCACCGCCATCATCTGCCTGAGCTTCCGCTCGATCGCGCTAGGCTGCTGCATCCTCGGCGTAGCCTTGCTCACGGTGTTGATGACGATCGGGGCGTTGACCTGGGCTGGGCAGTCCTTTAATACCATCTCGGTCATGGCGCCTCTGGTGGTGGTCACGATCGCCGTGGCCGATAGCGTGCACATCATCTCGCTGTTCAGGCAGTCATTGTTGCAGGGGCTCTCCCCCGTTGCGGCCATGAGCCAGAGCCTGCGCTTCAATCTGCGCCCGATTAGTCTCGCGACCATCACCACGTTCATCGGCTTCGCCAGCCTCAATCTCGCATCCTCGCCCGCGATCAGCTCCTTCGGCACCGTCGTAGCGATCGGGGTCGCGTTCGCCTATCTGCTCACGCTCGGCGCGCTGCCCGCGTTCGTGTTGCTGTTGCCCGAGACGAGTCTAGGCAAACGCGCCCCGAGCGGCGGCATGGCCATCATCACAAGCAGTATTGGGCTAGCGCAGCGCCTGGTGGCAAGGCGCGGCCGGGCACTGCTGCTGGGCGTGGGCGCACTCGCCACGGTGTCCCTCGGGCTGAGCTTCCTCAATGACACCGATTTCGATCGCGCCTCCTTCATCAGCGAGGACTCTCCCCTACACGACTACTACACGGTGGTGAGTGAGCGCATGGATAGGGGCGCGGCGCTCAGTTATGGCGTCGAGGTGGCGACCCCATTCGGCACGATCGAGCCGGAGTTTTTGCGCCGCCTAGAGGGTTTTTCGACATGGCTCGGTGAGCAAGATCAGATCCTCGGCGTGCTTAGCCTTGTAGAGGTGGTGAAGACCGTTAATCAGGGCATGAACGAGAACGACGCCGCCTTCTACCGCATCCCCGATACGGTTGCGGAGGTGGAGGACGCCCTGTTCAATTACAGCGTGGCGCAGGCCAGCGACTTCACGCTCGAAACCCTGGCCAACGAAGACTTTAGCCTGCTGCGTGTTTTCGTCTCGACGAGCACGCAGAGTAATCAGGGCATCCTAGAGCTTAGCGCGAAGATCGATGCGGAGTTCGCGCGGCAACTGCCCGCGGCCACACTCCTGCATGGCAGCAGCACGCTGCTGTTCGCGCGCATGGATAAGGCCGTGACGGTGGAGTTATTGCAAGGTTATGCGTTTAGCTTAATCATGATTACGCTGACCCTGATAATCGGGATGCGCAGTGTCTACTACGGCCTGCTCAGCATGCTGCCGAATCTTCTGCCCGCGGTATTGGTGTTCGGGGTGTGGGGGCTATTGGTGGGGCGCATAGACCCCTTCGTGATGATGCTGTTTAGCATCAGTATTGGCTTGGTGGTGGATGACACGGTGCATGTGCTTAGCACCTATCAGACCAGCCGAGATGAGGGCTTAATGCCCCCCGAGGCGATCAACCGTGCCTTAGAGAAGGCGGGGCCGGCGCTGATCATCACTACCGCCGTTCTGGCGTTGGGCACTTGCGTGCTGATCGGCGCCAGCACGCTGTATTTTCAGCAGGCGGCCACGCTGCTGGTGCCGATCGTGGTGCTCGCCCTATTGCTCGATCTTACCTTCTTCCCGGCCCTGCTTATGCGCTTTGACCGGAGCTCTTCGGACCCCAGCGCAGCAGAATAGGCAGCAGGCATAGGTCAACGAGTAGCGCCAAGCCCATCGCCATCGAGGTGAGCAGGCCGAACAGGATGCTAGGCACGAAGTCCGAGAAGGCCAGCATCGAGAAGCCCGCCATGATCAACAGCGAGGTGTAGAGTATGGCCAGGCCAACGCTAGAATGGGTGCGCTGCACCGCCTCCTCATAACCGTGTTCGGCGCGCTCCTCTTGAAAGCGATGCATATAGTGAATGGTGTCGTCCACGGCGATGCCCATCGCGATCGCGGCGATGGTGATCGTCATCAGGTCCAAGGGGATATTCAACCAGCCCATAATGCCTAGTACGGCTAGTGTCGGTAGAAAATTTGGCACTAGGGCGATCAGCGCAAGGCGTGGCGAGCGGAAGATCAGCAGGAACACGACGAATAGTGCCGCATAGACGAGCCCGAGGGTTAGTATCTGCGAGCTGAATAGGCGCTGCAGAATATCCTGATAGAGCACAAACATATTCGTCAGTTGATAGTCGGACTCCGGCACTCCCATCTCACTCATCTGGGCGCGAATATCCTCGAGCAATTGCGCGCGGTTCAGATCTTCGGTGAGGTCTTGAATCCAGATGTTGATGCGCGCCTGGCCCGACTCCGGGTCGTAGAAAGCCCCCAGTAAGTCCTCGCGGAAGTTCTCGTCCATCAGCCAATAGGCGGTAGTCAGCTCGTATTCGGTCAAGGGGGCGCCATTGAGCTCGCGCGCTAGGTCCGTGAGATTCACCGCGGAGAGTACGCGTCCAACGGCCTCATGCTCCTTCATGCGATGCTGAATGAGTTGCAGCATCTGCACGGAGCGGGCCGACATCACGATGTCGGGATTATCGGGGCGCTCGTTGATGGTATAGATCAAATCCAGAGGCGTGGAGCCACCGAACTCCTGGTCGATGTAGGCGAGTTCCTGGTGAATCTGCGTGCTGTCTTTGAAGTAATTGATGAAGCTGTTTTCCACGTCTAAGCGCAGAATGCCGACGCCGCTCAATAGCGCCAATGCGATGCTGACCAGGGCGATCAAGGCGCGTTGGTTTAGCGCGGCGTTGGCGAATCCCTTGACCGTAGCGCCGAACACGGCGAGCTCATCGCGCTGCTTGTGCTTGGGCAGCAATTCTAGGATTACGGGGAATAGGGTGAGGCTCACGGCGATGGAGAAACCCATGGCGATAATCATCATCCAGCCGAAGGCGATCACCGGGGCGATGCCGCTGAAGATGAGGGAGCCGAAACCTACCGAGGTAGTTAAACCGGCGAAGAAACAAGGCCCAATCTTCTCGCGCAATGTCTCCCTGATGAGATCGCGCTGGGAGGCGTCGGGCTGGGCCGCCGAGCTCTCGCGAAATTGCACGATCAGGTGGATCACGATGGCCAGCGTCAAGATCAATTGCAGCGCGATGAAGTTCGACGAGATGACCGTAGCCTTGATATTCAATAATGCGAACAAGCCCATGGTGGATAGGATGCTGCTCAGGCAACACAGGATGGGAATACACACCCAGCGCAGTGCGCGGAACAATACCAGCAGCATGAGACAGATGCCGATCGCGATCGCAATGCCAAACACTACGAGGTCGTTGCTGATGATCTCGATGAGTTGGTCGGCCAGCACGTGCACGCCGCCCATGTGGATCGTGGCGTCGCCCTCGTACTTGCTAATGAAGCCGCGAATCTGTTCTATCTCTGCGCTACGGGTGCGGTTCAGCTCCTGTCGTAATGGGTCGGCCTGGGTCTCCAGGCGCTCTAGTTCAAGCTCCTGCTGCGCGGATAGGCCTTGCGCCTGATACTGGGCGCGAAAGTCGTTGATCTGCGCATCGAGCGCCTGTAACTCCTCGTTGCTGCGAAACAGTACCTGTAGCGCCGTCGCCGTTAGTGCTTCGTTGACGAGGAGGTTGGTGTAGATAGGGTGGTCGGTGAACTGTTCGCGCAGCGCCTCCATCGAATAGTCGTTAGACTCGATCGCAAGGCTGGACAGATCGAGGTCTGCGCGCAGCATGCTCGTGCCTTCGGGGAAGACCGGCACATTGAGGATAGAGCGCACGGAGTCCACGCGCTCCAGACTCAACAGATCGTCACTTAACTGGGCGACACTCTCGAAGGTCTGTGTCGAGAACAGCTCATAGGTCTCTGGCTGATAGGTCACCAGCAGGAATTCCTGCGGAGCGAAGCGCTCGTTCACCAATTGAGTCTGCGTGAATAACGCATTGTCTTTGGTGAGCAGCGTATCGGGAGAGGCGTCTATATCGAAGTTGGGCGCTTGGGAGCCAAGTGCCACTGTTACTATGATGAATAGCCCTAGAACGGTTTTTGGCCACTGTACTAGGGTATCGATGAAGCGGCTAAGCATATTATTTGAACTCGGCATCGCGCTGGATATCCTGCAGGTGCGCGTTGCGCATGAAGATGTAGAGATCGGCGCTGTTCTTGCGCAACTCTAAATAGGCAGGCGCCGAGGGCGCGTATTCCTGCAAATTGTCGAAGACTCTGGTGATCGTCCCATCGGGTTGCTCAAGAATATAAGCCAGTGGGTTGAGAAATGAATCCACCATGGTGCCACTGCCGCCGCGTATAGTGCTCGGGCCCGCGAAGGGCATCACGAGATAGGGGCCATGGCCGACATTATACTGAGTGAGAGTCTCGCCGAAGCCTGTGTTGACACGCTCTAATTCGAACCACTTGGTCGCCGGGTCAAAAAAGCCAAGTAGGCCAACCGTTGTGTTAATCCCGAAACGCAAGAAGTCTACTCCTGCCTGACGCCCCTTACCTTGCAGCAAATGGTTCGTGAATGGAATTGGGCTCTTGATATTGTCGAAGAAATTACCAATGCCGCTGCGCACCGGAGTGGGCACCTCGTTGTAGACGCGTGCGAATGGAATCAACACATAGCGGTAGGACACGTCGTTGAACGCGAAGATGGCGCGGTTGAGGCGGATCAGTGGATCATCGACTTCCTCCACGACCGTGTAGCTCACGACATTGGGTTCTATGCCTGTGCCCGCTAAGGGGGAGGGCTCATCGGCGGCGCTGGCCATAACGACATTGCTAAAATAGAGCGTGCCTAATAAGGCAGCCTGAGTAAGTAGTTTTGTGGTGTGCATTGAATCGGATCCTGTGGAGCGATTGATAATCCCGTTAATAAGTCTGCAGAAGCCTAACTGGCCTGCACACAGAACACTGTGGTGTAGCGCACAAAGCCTATGCCTTAGCGCTAGAAATAGGGTGAAACCGTGTCCATGCTGACCTGCCAGAGCCTCTGGGCAGCCTCGTCGGTGGCGAAGCTGGCGGGCGTGGTGCGGGTGCGTTTAATGAAATAGTCCCCTTCGGCCTGAACGCTAGCCTCGTCGTCCGAACTGCTCAGCCAGATCATTGTGTCGGCCCCTTTCTCGATGCTCACCATGAAGGGGTAGAGCACCACGCCGAGGATGCGCGCGACCGGGCCGCCCTTGCCCCAGATTGGCGTGCGGACGGCCCCGGGATGGAAGGAGCTGGCCACGATGTTGTGTTCGCCGTAGCGACGCTGCACCTCGCGTGCCGTGAGCAGATTCATCAGCTTGGAGCGACCATAGGCCTTGAGCGACTTGTAGTCCCTCTCCAAGCCTAGGTCATCGAAATTCAGGGGGCTGTGGGTATGGCCATAGGAGCTGGTAAACACGATGCGGGCTAAGCCTTGCTCCCCTCCCTTGATGATGGCTGGCAGGAGTTTTTGCGTAAGCAGGAAACCGCTTAGGTGGTTGGTGGCCAGCGTGGTTTCGAAGCCCTCGGCGCTGACACTGCGCGTGCCATTAGACCCGCCGGCGTTATTGCACAGGACATGGATGACGGGGAAGTCGCTGACAATCTTATCTGCCACCGCGCTAACGCTGGCCAGCAGGCCGAAATCGGCGATATAGAGGTGCAGGTCTTGATTGCCAGTGTGCAGCTTGATGCGATCGATGGCCTCCTGGCCACGGGCCTGGCTACGGCAGACTAGGATCGCGGTGGCCCCGCGCTGGGCGAAATCCTGCGCCGCCTCGAAGCCAATACCGCTGTTCGCGCCAGTGACGACATAGGTCTTCCCGGCTAGATCTCGTGTGTTCGTTGGCATGGTGCCCTCCTTTATTCGCGCATGTATACGTCGATTAGACCGCGTGTGGATGATTATTAGAACAGCTTTGTCTTCATGTTCGACATTGGGTTGAGTAAGCAGGGCGAGATAGAGTTTAATAGGGGCCACCAAAAACCAGAGACGACCCTATGGAACGAATCCTAGCCTGCTTGCTGGCGCTCTACATAGGCAGCGGCGCGGCAGTAGCCCAGAATGCGCTTACGGATATCGAATACGACCCCGCGGGCGAGTTTAATTTCGTGCGCGTTCAGTTCGATACCTATGGCGCCCGTGGCGGTTTCGGAGGTTTCTACGGCGACGGTGGCCCGCCATGGTCGATCGACTTTCCCGGCGCCGATCAGAATTTCCTGCGCGGCGTCGCGCGCCTGACCAATGTGCGAGTCATGCAAGACCCCATCGTGTTGCGCTTCGACGATTCGCGCATCTTCGACTACCCCTTCCTATACATGCTGGAGGTGGGGCAGCAGGGCGGTATTAGCCTCGATACGATCGAGATCAATAATCTGCGCGAGTACTTGCTGCGCGGAGGGTTCCTGCTGATCGATGACTTCTGGGGCACGCGCCAGTGGGATGCCTTCGAGGCCTCCTTCTCGCAGGTATTTCCGGAGCGCGAGATCGTGGAGCTGCGCCCGGACCACGAGATCTTCCGCACCTATTACGACCTAGACGGCCCCAAGATGATCCCCGCCTTGAGCCGCGACGATTCGCGTGGCGAGCAGGACATCGATGTGGCGAGTAATCACGCGATCCTGGATGACAACGGCAGGGTCATGGTGCTGATCAACTGGAACTCCGACATGGGAGATGGCTGGGAACACACCTATCACCCCTATTACCCCACCCGCTATGCGAACTCGGCCTATCAGCTGGGTATCAATTATCTCATCTATGCGATGACGCATTAGCTTCAGCGTTGCTCCAATTGCAGCGCCGTTGTCATGATGTGGAAGATCACATTCTGTTCCATCAGGCCCGACACCAGTTCCGCGCCCGGTCCCGTGGCGTAAACTGCCACGTCTTCTCCGCCGTGGGTCTCGTCCGCTATGGTCACTAGAGTTTCAGGATGGAAGCCCGGCGCGGTAGTGTCGACATTCGTCAGGTCCGCGCGGCCACTCTTGTTGAGGGGTTTGGTGTGGATTGCATCGGCGCTCTCGTAATCCCCCAGTACTCGATGGCCCGGGCCGTTGATATAGCCCAGAGTGGTATAGGGCAGGCCATCGCCTGCGAGCTCCGGCTGGTGTTTCGCCGCGCCGTGGGCGTCGTTGCCGATCACCTTGCCGAGGATGGGATTGCCGCGGGTCGGGTAGCCCGCCACAGTCATCACATGGCTATGATCGGCGGTCACGATGATGAGGGTCTCGTTCGGGTCGGTCATCTCATAGGCAGTCTTCACCGCCTTGGCCAGTTCGATGGTATCGATCAGGGCGCGTTGTGGGTTGGTGGCGTGGTGGGCGTGATCGATGCGCCCGGCCTCTACGTTCAGGTAATAGCCCTTCGGGTTCTTCTCGAGTAAGCGTATCGCCGCGACGGTCATCTCGCTGAGAGAGGGCTCGCCGCCGGTGTCCCGGGGGCGGTCCAGTTCGTATTCCATATGGGAGCCGTCGAACAGGCCAAGCAGGTGTTCAGTCTTGCCGATGTCGACGGCGTCGAACTGGGCCTTGTTCCACACATAGGCCGCATGGGGGTAGCGCTTCAGCCACTCTGCGCTCAGGTCGCGTCCGTCTAGGCGCTCGCCGGGCACTCCTTCCTCTGGGTCGGCGCCCTCGGCCTTGGGCAGGAAGTTAAGGCGTCCGCCACCAAGTGCCACTTCTAATCCATCGCTATCCGGGTTGTGTACGCTGAATTCGACTAGCTGGCGGGCGATGTCGATGCAGTTGCCGGGATTGCTCATGGCGGCGCTGTCGCCGTCGTCCTCGAAGTTACGATGCATGCTGTGGGCGTAGTTGGCGGCGGGGGTCGCGTGGGTGATGCGCGCGGTGGTCACGATGCCGGTGGACATGCCCTTGTTCTCGGCCATCTCCAATAGAGTGGGCAGGCTGTTGCCTTGCATGTCGTCGCAGTCGCCAAGGCTGACATATTGATTGACGCTGATTAGCGCGGCATTGGTCTTCACGCCCGTGGCCATGGCGGTCATGGTCCCCGCCGAGTCAGGAGTCTGCTGATTCACATTATAGGTCTTGGAGAAGGCGACATTGGGGAAGTTCTCGAAGTAGAGCTCGTTCTCCTCGCCGGTATTGCCCGCCAGTTGACCGGCGAGGATGCGCGCCGCCGTCACCGTGGAGACCCCCATGCCATCGCCTATGAAGAGGATGACGTTCTTGGCCCGCTTAGGGGGCTGTGCCATGCGCCCCAGACGCGCCTGTACGGCGTCGTGGCCCTGGTCGAACCACTTCTGTGGCGTTTCCTGAGCGAGTAGTGGTAAGGCAATAAGCGTGCTGGCGATGGCGAGACTGAGGCGAGATAACACGGTAAGGCTCCTGAAGGGATGTAGGAGCCGCTAATACTGCCGGTCAATCGTGACAGGAAGATGAAAACCCAAGTAGAAAGTGGGCGGTAAAAGAATGTGCTAGGCGCTGTTCACATACCAGGCTTAAAAATTGGATCTAGGAATTTCTCGATAGCGTCTAGGGTTTCTTGTTCATGTGAAACAAAAATCCAGTGGTCAGCGTCCATAATCCTTAGGACCAGTCCATGCGCTACCTCCTGTTCAAACTGAGTAATCTGCCTTTCCTTCAACTCGTGGGTGTACTCAAATAGTTTGCTTACAGTCTGCTGCGTTGCGGGTTCGTCCTCGTCATACCAAGGCTCCATCAAAGAGGCTGGTCCGCTTGGTACAGCGTAGATGGCCAATGCAGGAAGTTCGATGCTGGCATAATCTGGTGACTTCAAACCCATCTCTACTGCGTCTAGAAAACGGGAGGCGTGTTTATTCGCACCAGTTGCAAAATCGTAGCTGGCTAGAATCTCTCCCTCTGGGATCATGCGTATGGCACCTATGCGCTCGCCGTATCTTCGTGCACTTTCGTAAGACACAAATTCTTCCTGCCTAGGAGGAGGCAATGGTGGGAGTGAGACTTCTAGCTCGCGAATGACTTTTCGAGCTTGGCTGCGATCATAGGCCGCATCCAAATACACTAGGCCGGAGAACCGCTCTGGCGAATGAGCACCAAGATAACTGAGTTCATCTCCAGCAATGGAGTGGCCTATCAAGACGGGTTTCTCGATACCAAGTGTATCAATTACTTGCAGGATATCTTGACCCAGGCGTTCGATATTGTAGCCGTGGCCTGGTTTGCTAGACGCGCCAACTCCACGCCGGGTGATAGCGACCACACCGTAATGCTCTGCTAACCGAGGCGCGAGAGTATCAAACGAGTGCGCTGTGGCGCCAAGACCAGGTAGTAACACCAATACTGGTTTGTTGGAGTTGGCCTCTGTGCGCCAGTCCAACACCTCAAGTCGCACATCTTGTTCCACTGCAATCGAGCTACTTTCATGGGGTGAACGGTCTGCCCAACGAGACCGTTCTATGGTCTCGAAATTATCGTTCTCAGGAAGTGGGCACTGCGATAGCGTGTCGCCGAGAATCCCTTTACTAACAATCTTCTTATGGATTAGCCCTTGTATTTCGTAAGCAATAATCTGAACAGCTGTGCTATCGACAAGGCGAGCGTCGCGAAGCGTTAACTCAAACTGAGTTCGGCCAAGCGCTTCTATCCAATCAGGCGTGTAGCGTGGATTTATGCGGTTGTCGACACGAGAACTAGGAATGCCTACGAGTGAGGCAGACACCAATGCTGGCTGTGGACCCCTAGAAACGCACTCAATCACGATAGTATTGGCGAGGTTGTCGGGCTTAGCACGGCAGTAACCGATGCCAGCGAGATAATGGCGTTCGCCATCGGCTTGAAGGAGTTGTACTTTGGGTGCTAGTACTCCCAACTCCACGTCCATCACAAGCCGTGTGCTTGAATCCGAAGAGTAGCGCTCCACTACATCGCGCGGCAGCAACCAGTAGTCTGCAAGATCTGAGGAGAGGCGATCGAATCGGTTCTGCGCAGTAGAGGAGCGTGGAAGAGTAAAAGGCTCAGCCTGTGAATTCGCAACAAGCTGCGCGGACACTTGTACTTTGTGTAGCAACCATGGCACGGAACGCTCCCGTCCTAGTGGCTGCGCTGCGAACCATTCAACAGCTAATTTGCGACTGCTAAAGCGAGTGGAGAGGTTAAGTGCACCGGGGCCGGCGGTTGCTAAAGCTTGTTCCGTCCAATTGGCTTGCTCGAAAACCGCTTCTGCTAGGGCGTTATTGCGATCGTTATCGATAGTACTTGCTGGAAAGCAGGCGAGAGCTTGGTCGAAAACCACCACTTCTTCAAGTGCATTGCCTGGTTCGTTATACATTGCTCGGTTCGCCGCAAGGGCGGTATCCCAGTTGTAGATAAAATGTGGTGGGAACATTGAGAAGAACAAGCCTGTGAGCGAAATTCCCATCAATACTGAAGCGATTATTGCGTCGCGCTTGCAATAGCGGAACCAATACACACCAAATACGGCGATTAATCCGAACAACACAATGGGTAATGCCTGTAGCCACATCAGGGCATTGAAATCTTCTGAAAGGTTTACACCCAAGATATCAAACAGTGGCTGTGTCACATTCCAAGCGGGCAAGATCGCGGCCAAAAGTACTATCACTAGCAATAGAATGGTCTTGCGCAAGTTCGCAGCCAAAAGGCCTACGGCAATGAGGACTGGCAAGGCTAGAAGGCTGGGCAGTTTTTCGATAGCAAGGGCATAACTGAACGACATTCCCAGGCCTAAACCATTACTCAAATTAACTAAAAATCGAGCAAGTACGATGGGCAGGCAAACAGTCAATACTACAAATAGGAGTTTAGCGACTAACCAATTGCTGCGCGAGATAGGTCGCGTCAACCAATCATGAGTAACACTATCGGCAGGGTCTTGTTGAATGACAGAAATCATCAACAAGCAACCGAGGAAATAGCTCAGCCAATAGAAATTACTTTTCAAGCTGAGCCAAAATTCTGAGTTTGAATTTAGATCTAACTCTGCCACTACCGGCTCTAGTGTGAACAACACCAAGCCTAGTAAAACTAGTGGCCACAAACCTCGCACATCTTTGCGTATAATGGCGAATATGACAGCAGAATTCATGGTGCAACACCGTATTCGTTTAAGCGAAGATTACGGATCAACACATTACTAATCTCTCGTAAGCCCATCGGAAACTCTTCGACTTGTATTGCACCGAAATGCTTACTTAGTTGCTGGTAAAGTGTTTGATGATCCTGATATTCCGACTCAATAAACTGCAGGGAATGCCCTTCAATTTGTGGTGATAACCAATGGGATGGTCTGGGTGATGGTAGCGTTTTTATCGCGGAGAGCGTGACATGCACTTGACGGAAATGGGCTTGCAAAGATTCGATAGGTTCTTGCAGCACCAGATGTCCTTTATCCATAAAAGCGATGTGACTGGTGAAATGTTCGATTTCGGCCAATTCATGAGAGGAGATTACGATGGTGGTTTCTTGTGCTTGCTCTAGTAACCCGTCGATGACTTCGTCTCGTGTCAACGTGTCCATGCCACTCAAGGGTTCATCTAGGATTAACAATTTGGGCCGAAACGCTAGCCCAGCCACTAGCACGGTCTTCATACGCATGCCGTGGGAAAGCTTGCTAAGCATGCGCTCAGGTGGCAAGTCGAAGTTCGCGCGTAGACGCCGCTCCAGTGCACGGTCCCATTGAGGGTAGAGCGCGCGCAGATAATCGAAATAGTCGCTGATTCTCAAGCGCTCTGGCAGCACCTGACTTTCCGATACAAAGCCAATTTGATTGAAATCTTCTGGTGCCAGGTTTCTCGTGTTCTTTCCAAGCACAGTCGCATGGCCAGAGTCGGGTTGTAGAATGTTGACGAGCGTACGCATCAAAGTGCTCTTTCCTGCGCCATTGCTGCCCAATAGTGCGTAAGCCGCTCCTTCAGGAACTTGCAGGTTGAGTTGTTTCAATACTGTGTGCTGACCAAAGCGTTTGGTAAGTTGCTCACTCTCAATGATCATTCGAGACGGCCTTGATATGGTCTAGACTATGCCACTGTCGTTTGAGAGATTCCATCACCTCGTGTAGGCTTGCTCCCACGCGCCGCGCTTCCACTACCAGCTGTTCAACTTCGTGGCTAAGTAAATGTTGGCGGTCTCCGCTACGTGCTTTGGGCGGAGAAGCGACAACGGTTCCTTTTCCTGGGCTGGCTATCAGCCAGCGCTCATTGATCATGTGTTGAACCACCTTGTGGGCGGTATTGGGGTGTATCTTGAGGTCTGTGGCCATAGTCCGCACAGACGGGAATGCGTCACCCGGTTTGAGAGTGCCGCCAAGAATGGCTTTGATTGCGGCGAATACCACCTGATCGAAGATGGATTGTCCGGGAGTGAGCTTTATTTTGAATGGTGTCATGCGTGTAGTGTGACACTAGTTGCAGTAGTGTCAAGCGGAATTTTTCTTGGCAATAAGTTGCTTCAGTTCGGGGATACAAGAACCGCAGTTTGTACCGCAACGCAGCTCCTTGCCCAGTGCCTCAGCACTGTTCGCTCCTGCCATGATGGCGCTGCGGATACGATCCTCGCTAACACGGAAGCAGCTACAGATGATGCGCTGGGCGTTCACGGAGCTTGTCTCCTGGCGCGCAAGAAGGCGCCATGACTGGGGATTCACCTGGTGATCGAGTAGAGTCTGCAGCCAGGTGGCGTCGGGAACGCCGCTGCGCTGCGGGCTCGCGAAGACGGCATACTCGATGAGTGAGTCCCTGCACAGTAGGGCGCGATAGTCGCCGCTCACGGTGTTGGACAATTCTATTTTCTCGAGGTCTTTGGCGAGTGCATCTAGCCAGCCTTGCCAGGGCTGTACGCCGTTCTCGCTTGGGGCTCGGGTGTCGGCCAAGAGGTAGAGATGCCCCTGATTAAGGGGCGTGCGCACCCAATAGGAGAATGGGCTGGTGTCGATCGGCTTGCGACTAAGCAGTGCCACCCAGCGCCGCGCCTTGACGGGCTTGATGCCCACTTGTGCGAACTTGCTCTCGGGTTGTCCGGAGATCGGGTCGGTGATCGAGGCGATGAGCTTGGAGACGCGGCCATCGGAGGCGAACTGGTCGTTCCAATGGATTGGCACGAACACGTCGCCGTCGCGCATGCCCGCGTCGACGCTTGCCTGTAACACTAGCGCCTCGGTGCCGCCGTTAATGTGCGTGTAGACCTGCACGAGGTCTCCCTCGCGGATGCCCTTGCTCTGGGCATCGCGCGGGTTCATTGCCACGTAGGGGGCGCTGGTATGGGCCAATAGGCGTGGCGAGCGGCCCGTGCGCGTCATGGTGTGCCACTGATCGCGTATGCGGCCGGTATTGAGCTGGAAGGGCGTGTCGAAATGCACCTCGCGCGCGGGCAGGCTAGGGGTACAGGGGATGAATTGCGCGCGCCCGCTCGGCGTGAAAAATTTGCCATCGCCGAACATGCGGGCGCGGCCCTGCGGATAGTCGCTGTTGACCGGCCACTGGATCGGCTCGAGCGCGTCGTAGGCCAGGGTATCCAGATTGGCTAGGCCGCTGATATCGAAGTCGCGCTTGCCATCATTCTGGAAGCCCGAGAGTGCCGCGTGTTCCGCAAAGATCTGTGCGGGGTTCTCGAACGCGAACTGGGCGGAGTAGCCGAGGCGCTTGGCCACCTCACAGATGATCCACCAGTCGTGTCTAGACTCGCCCATGGCCGGCAGCAGCGCGCGTTGCCGCGAGATGCGCCGCTCCGAGTTGGTCACGCTGCCGTCTTTCTCGCTCCATCCCGTTGCCGGCAATAACACGTCGGCATAGACATTGGTATCGGTGTCCGCGACGCAGTCGGACACGATAACGAGCTCGCATTTCTCTAATGCCGCGCGCACGCGCTCAGAGTCGGGGAGGCTCACGACGGGGTTCGTCGCCATGATCCACACCGCCTTGATCTTGCCCTGTGCGATGGCATCGAAAAGATCTACCGCTTTCAAACCGGGCTTCTTGGCGATATTAGGCGCCTGCCAAAACTCTTCCACACAGGCCACGTGCTCGGCGCTGAAGTCCATGTGGGCGGCGAGCTGATTCGCCAGGCCGCCTACCTCGCGCCCGCCCATGGCATTGGGCTGGCCGGTGATCGAGAAGGGGCCCATGCCCTCCTGCCCGATGCGTCCTGTGGCCAGATGACAGTTGATGATGGCGTTGCATTTATCGGTGCCGGTGGCGGACTGATTGATGCCCTGGGAGTAGAAGCTGACGGTCTTTTGGGTGCGCGCGAATAGTCTATAGAACTGCTCAAGCACACCGATATCGAGCCCGGTGCGCTCGGCGCTGGTCTCGAGGTCGAAGTCCGCGCAGGCGGCGATCGCCGCGTCGAAGCCCTGCGTGTGGGCCTCGATGTAGTCGTGATTCAAGGCGCGTTTGTCCTGCAGATAATTCAGTAGGCCGATGAACAGGAAGGCGTCGGCGCCGGGCTTGAGTGCGAGATGTATATCGGCGATCTCGCAGCTAGCAGTGCGGCGCGGGTCGATGACCACGACACGCATCTGGGGGTTGGCTAGTTTCGCGGCGACGATGCGCCGATACAGAATGGGATGTGTCCACGCCGCATTGGAGCCCACCATCACCAAGAGGTCGCAGGTCTCTAGATCTTCGTAATTACAGGGTACGGTGTCGCTGCCAAAGGCGCGCTTATAACTGGCCACCGCGGAGGACATGCACAGGCGTGAGTTGGTGTCGACATTGCCGGAGCCGATGAAACCCTTCATCAGTTTATTAGCGACGTAATAGTCTTCGGTGAGCAATTGCCCAGAGAGGTAGAAGGCGACCGAGTCCGGCCCATGCTCCTGGATGATCTGTTTCAAGCCGCCGGCAACATGGTCTAAGGCTGTGTCCCAGTTGGTGCGAACACCGGCAATGCGCGGATGCAGTAGGCGACCTTTCTCCCCCAGAGTCTCGTGTAAGGCAGAGCCCTTGACGCACAGGCGCCCCTTGTTGGCAGGGTGTGCAGCGCTGCCGGCAACTGCGGTGACGACGCCGGCGTTCATAGTGGCTTCTACGCCACAGCCTACGCCGCAATAGGGGCAGGTGGTGTGGGCGCTAGTGACGAGTGCATTCATTCGGGCTTTGTTGTCTCGCGATTCAGGCGGCGTGGCGACGCGGGTTGAGGGTGACGATCACCGAGTCGCCTTCTAGGCTGATTTCATAGGTCGGCACACGGGTGGCTTCGTCTTCAAGGCAGCGTCCGGTGCCTAGGCTATAGTGCTGTTTATACAGGGGCGAGGCCACCACCAGTTCGCCATCGATGTCCCCGACTATACCACGGTAGAGTACATTGGCCTTACCCAAGGGGTCCCAATTGTGCAGGGCATACAGAGGCGGCGTCTCCTTGGGCAGATAGAAGACGGCGATCTGCACGTCGTTGATGAGAACGCAGGCGCCACTGTCTTCCTGCAGTTCGCTAAGGCTGAATATGGCGATTGGGTCCGAACTCGAGCGGGGTCTTGGCGCGCTGTTCATGCTGGCATCCTATGGGTTTAAGATAGTGTGAGAAGCGCCTCGCGCTCCGTCTCTTTTGCTGGTCTGACTTGTCCGCGCTCTTGCACGAACACGACGTTTGTATCTTCCTTGTCGCTGTTCACAAACTGGCGGAAGCGCTTCAGTTTTTCCGGGTCTTCGATCGTGGTCTTCCACTCGCACTGATAGGTGTTTAGCAATAGCGCCATTTGTGACTCTAATTCCTTGGCGATGCCCAGCGTGTCCTCGATGACCACCTCGCGCAGGTAGTCGAGACCGCCCTCTAAGTTGTTCATCCACACCGAGGTGCGCTGCAGGCGATCGGCGGTGCGTATATAGAACATCAGGAAGCGATCGATATAGCGAATCAGCGTCTCGTCGTCGAGATCTGTCGCGAATAGATCGGCATGACGCGGCTTCATGCCGCCGTTGCCGCAGACGTATAGATTCCAGCCGTTCTCCGTGGCGATCACCCCGAAGTCTTTGGACTGGGCCTCGGCACACTCGCGGGTACAGCCGGAGACCGCGGACTTGAGCTTGTGTGGCGAGCGGATGCCCTTGTAGCGATTCTCGATCAGGATCGCCATCGAGACGCTGTCTTGCACCCCGTAGCGGCACCAGGAGTTGCCCACGCAAGATTTAACAGTGCGTAGCGCCTTGCCATAGGCGTGGCCAGTTTCGAAACCCGCCGCCACCAACTCGCCCCAGATGTCGGGCAGCTGATTCACGCGCGCGCCGAATAGGTCGATGCGCTGCCCACCCGTGATCTTGGTATAGAGCTGGTATTTCTTGGCGACTTGGCCGATCACGATGAGTTTCTCTGCAGTGATCTCGCCGCCGGGAATGCGCGGGACTAACGAGTAGGTGCCGTCCTTCTGCATATTGGCGAGGAAGTTATCGTTGGTATCCTGCAGGCTCACGTGCTCCTTCTTGAGCACATACTCGTTCCACAGCGAGGCGAGAATCGATGCCACGGTGGGCTTGCAGACCTCGCAGCCGCGCCCCTTGCCGTGTTTGTCGAGGATGTCCACGAAGGACTTCAGCGAGCCCACCTTGATGAGGTGAAACAACTCCTGGCGCGAGTAGGCGAAGTGTTCGCACAGATGGTTGTTGATCTCGACTCCGCGTGCCGCGAGTTCGGCGTCGACGGTGGACTTGAGCAGCGCGAAGCAGCCGCCGCAGCCGGTGCTCGCCTTGGTCACACTCTTCACATCGGCGACGCTGCAACAGCCGCCCTCGATGGCCCCGACGATTGCGCCCTTGGTGACATTGAGACAGGAACAGATGGTGGCACTCATTGGCAGAGTCATGCCCGAGAGCAGGGGTTCCGCACCGCTATCGGCGGGCAGGATGATGCTCTCGGGGTTGCCCGGTAGGTCCATGTCGTTGAGGAAGAATTGCAGGAGCGTGTCGTAGTCGCTGCAATCACCAACTAACACAGCGCCCAGTAATTTCTTGCCGTCGTGGCTGACCACGATCTTCTTGTAGACGCGCTCGCGGTCATTGGAGTAGAGGAAACTCGCGCAGGCCTGGCCCTTGTGTAGCGCCTTGCCGTGGGAGTCGCCTATCGAGCCGACGTCGATTCCTAACAGCTTTAACTTGGTGCTCATGTCCGCACCCTGGAAAGAAACCGGCGTGTCTGTGAGCTGGCTGAGCGCGGCATCGGCCATGCGATAGCCCGGTGCCACGAGGCCGAAGATGCGGCCTCCGAACAAGGCACACTCGCCGATCGCGAAGATGTCCGAGTCGCTGGTGCGGCAGTGATAGTCGATGGTGATGCCGCCGCGCTCGCCCACTTCCAGATCGGCCTGTTTGGCGAGTTGATCGTTGGGGCGGATACCGGCGGAGAAGACGATGAGGTCGGTCTCTAAAGACGTGCCATCGGCGAACTCCATGCGCAGCTGGTGTTCCTTGCCTGGCACGATCTTCTGGGTGGCCTTGCTGGTGTGCACGCTCACGTCGAGCTCTTCGATCATGGCGCGCAGCATGGTGCTGCCACCATCATCTAACTGCACGCCCATAAGCCCAGGGGCGAACTCCACCACATGGGTCTGCAGGCCAAGGTTCTTCAGCGCGTTCGCGCACTCTAGCCCCAAGAGCCCGCCACCCACGACGACGCCGACCTTGCCCTTGCGGGCGTGGGCGCGAATCTCGCCTAGGTCATCGATAGTGCGATAGGTCAGGCAGCCCGGCAGGTCGGAGCCTGGCACCGGCGGCACGAAGGGATAGGAGCCAGTGGCGAGCACGAGTTTGTCATAGGGGAAGCGCCTGCCCAGATCGGTGACAACCTCCTTCTTGTCGCGGTCGATCCTCGCGACGGCGTCGCCGAAATGTGCCTTTACTCCGATCTCCTTGTAATGCTCGCGTGTGGTGAGGGCGAGGTCTTCGGGGCTCTTGCCACTGAACACTTCAGATAGGTGTACACGATCGTAAGCAGGGCGTGGCTCGGCCCCTAGCACGGTGATGTCGTGCTGTGCCGGATGTGTCGCGAGTTTGTCCGCATAGTAGTGACCGACCATGCCGTTGCCTACTACTACTATCTTCTTAGTCGTCATCTTTGCATCCCATCTTAGCGTCGTTATAGGGTGGAATTAGGCGGCAGCCGCGCCGGTAAACTTGTGCTTGTCGTAGAGGAACTGCAGCACCTGTTGGCGCGCGTGCACGAAGTCCGGGTCCTCCGCCAGAGCGAGTCGGCTGCGCGGGCGCGGCAGCGTAATGGCGAGAATCTCGCCGACGCTGGCGGCGGGGCCATTGCTCATCATCACGATGCGGTCCGATAGCAGCACCGCCTCGTCGACGTCGTGGGTGATCATGACGACGGTGGTGCCCAGGTCGGCGTGGATCTCCATCAGGGAGTCCTGCAGGTGCGCGCGGGTCAGTGCGTCCAGTGCGCCGAAGGGCTCGTCCATGAGTAAGACCTTGGGCTGCATGGCCAGGCAGCGGGCGATGCCGACGCGTTGCTTCATGCCGCCGGAGATCTCGTGAGGGCGTTTGTCTTTGGCGTGTTCGATGTGCACGAGCGCGAGGTTATAGTCGATCCACTCGCGCATCTCGGCCCGCGTCTTGTGGCCCTTGAAGACCTGCTTCACCGCCAGCTCGACATTCTCGTAGACGCTGAGCCAGGGCAAGAGTGCGTGATTCTGAAACACCACCGCGCGATCCGGGCTGGGCGCGTTGACCTCTTTGCCGTCGAGAATGATGCCGCCCTCGGTGGCCTGGTATAGGCCGGCGAGGATGTTGAGGACTGTGGACTTGCCGCAACCCGAGTGGCCGATTAGGGAGATGAATTCGCCCTGATCGATCTTGAGGTTGACGTCTTGCAAGGCGCGGAACTTGCCACTCTCGGTGTTGAATTCGATGCCGACCTTGCTGATCTCTAGATATGCTTGCATGGTGTTCTCCAAGTTTGCGCTTAGCGCAGGACCGTCTGTTTGTCCCAGCTGATATAGCGCTGCACGGTGAGCATGAGTTTGTCCAGAATTAGGCCTATGAAGCCGATCACGATGACCGCGACCATGATCCTGCTCAAGGAATCGGAACTGCCATTCTGAAACTCATCCCAGATAAACTTGCCAAGGCCGGGGTTCTGCGCCAGCATCTCCGCCGCGATCAACACCATCCAGCCCGTGGCGAGCGAGAGGCGCATGCCGGTGAAGATCAGCGGGATCGCGGAGGGCAGCACGATCTTGCGAATATGCACGTGGGTGGGCAGGCAGATCACGCGGCTGACATTGATCAGGTCCTTGTCCACACTGGCCACACCCACCGTGGTGTTGATGACCGTCGGCCACAGACAGCACAGGGCGACGGTAATGGCGGAGGTGACGAAGGACTTCTCGAACAGGGGGTCGTCCGAGACATAGAGCGCGCTGACCAGCATCGTCACCAGAGGCAGCCAGGCGAGAGGCGACACCGGTTTGAACAGTTGGATCAGGGGGTTCACGGCGTTATAGAGCGTCTCGCTGAGCCCGCACACGATTCCTAGGGGAATGGCGACCAGCATCGCCAGCGCGAAACCGAAGGCGACGGTCACGAGGCTAATGAGGATCTGATTGAGGAAGGTCGGTCGCCCGGTGTAGGGGCGAATTCTGACTTCCGCACCGGGGTCGCTGCGCAGCAATTCGTCATTGCGAGTCTGTTGGCGGGCATAGAAATCGACGCGGCGCTGTTGTTCGCGCTGATACTCGTCGGCCATATTCTGAACTTGGGAGATAACTTGGATTGGCCCTGGAAATTTCCCCAAGGACGTGTCGATGTTATTCGCCGTGGCCTGCCACAGCAGCATGAACAACAGGATGCCGATCACGGAGAGGCTCGTGCCGCGCAAGATGCGCCGCGCCGCCGGCGGAATAGACCACGCGCTATAACGCCACGGGGCAAGAGCCGCTGACTCCTGTTCCGCAGGCTTGGTCTGTGTGCTGTCGATTGTATCGGTCATTGCTGCCTCGCCTACATCGCTACGGATTGGGTTTAAGACTAAGCTGCTCATTGCAGACCGATCTTCATGGATTGCAGATAGGCATTGGGCTGGCTGCCGTCGTAGGGCATGCCGTCGATGAACTCGTCCGTCACGGGACGAAAGCCAGTCTCGGTGTCGAAGTCGGGGAAGTCGGCGGCGCTCATATAGCCCTCGGCGATAAGCTCCTTCGCCGCGGCCTCGTAGATGGCCGGTTTGTAGACCGACTTGGCCTGATCGATATACCACTGGTCCGACTTGGTCTCGGAGATCTGCCCCCAGCGGCGCATCTGCGTGAGATACCAGATGGCGTCGGAGTAGTAGGGATAGGTAGCGTTGTGGCGGAAGAACACATTGAAGTCTGGGACCTCGCGGGCATCGCCCTTCTCATACTCGAAGGTGCCGGTCATGGAGTTGGCGATGACCTCGTAGTCGGCGCCCACATACTCGCCGCGGGAGAGGATGCGCGCGGCCTCTGCACGGTTGCCGTTGTCGTTGTCATCCAGCCATTTACCCGCGCGCAGCATCGCCTTGACGATGCGGATGCTGGTGTTGGGATTCTCCTTGGTGAACGCATCGGTCATGCCGAAGACCTTCTCTGGGTTGTTCTTCCAGATCTCATAGTCGGTCACCACGGGGACGCCGATGCCCTTGAAGATGGCCTGCTGGTTCCAGGGCTCGCCGACGCTATAGCCGAGTATGGTGCCCGCCTCGAGAGTGGCCGGCATCTGCGGCGGCGGGGTAACTGATAGCTGCACCTGCGCCTCTAGCATGCCGGAGCTGTCGCCGCGCTCTGGCGCGTAGAAACCGGGATGGATATCGCCGGCGGCCAGCCAATAACGCAGCTCATAGTTGTGTGTGGAGACGGGGAAGACCATGCCCATATTGAAGGCCTCGCCGCGCGCGCGATAAGCATCGACCACGGGCTTGAGGGCATCGGCCTTGATGGGATGCACGGGCTTGCCGTCCGCCTGCATCGGGATATTGGGGCGCATGGCCTCCCAGATGCTGTTGGACACGGTGATGCCGTTGCCATTCAGGTCCATGCTAAGTGGCGTGACGATATGAGCCTGTGTGCCGTAGCCAATCGTCGCCGCCAGGGGCTGCCCGGCGAGCATATGGGCGCCGTCGAGCTGGCCGTCGATCACGCCGTCTAGGAGCACCTTCCAATTCGCCTGAGCCTGCAGTGTGACGTACAGGCCCTCGTCTTCGAAGTAACCCTTCTCATAGGCGATCGCGAGAGGCGCCATGTCTGTTAGTTTAATGAAGCCGAAGGTCAACTCGTCCTTCTCGGCCGGGCCCGTCTGGGCGAATGCTTGGCCTGCGAGCAAGGAAAGGGCGCACGTGGAGAAGATGCAAAGGGACAGGCTGGCGCTTGTGAACGCCCCGGCTAAGCTGTGCTTGCGTTGTTCGGCTAGCATGTGTAACTCCTTGTAGGCATAAATTTAAGCCAAAAAAAAGGCCCACGAGTTGCTAAACAACTACGTGGGCCACATTACCCAGCGGATCCTGATCGGGGGGAGAGTTCAGATCCGCGTGGAGCAAGTTAGAGGACAACTTACTCATGAATTAGTTAATGCACAGCCTGTGCCAGTTCTGTGTTTCGCTATGCTTTTGCGCCTCTGTGCGTGTTTGCGGGTGTGCGCTGCCAATAAGATGTTTAGTTTTAGGGGCACTAGGCGCCTTTCCAGTGTGACTCGCCACAAACGCGATGCTTTATGGGGCACTATTTAGGTGCGTTGCACTAAAACGGTGCTCTGTGTCTCAAGGGAGCGCCAGATATCGATCCGCGCCTAGCACGATGCCGGGCTCGAATTCCCATTCCTGTGAATGCTCATTCTCGGCTTTGCTATCGCGACTAGGTGAATTCTCGCCTAACCAGCGCGCCGCCTCGCGGTAGAGGTCTGGCCGCCAAGACTGCTGTACTAGCGCGCGCCGTTCCTCCTCGCTCAGAGTCTTGCCTAGCAGCTGCTCGCTCAGCTTGAGTATCCACTGCGCTTGAGAGCGCCAGGGGAAACCGGCCTGATACTGCCAGAACACATGGAACTGGGGAATTGAGACCGGCGCGGCGTTCTTGGAGAAGCGAAACTGTCCTGTGAGCGAGGGCAGTAGTAAACGTTTAGGCAAGTCCAAATAACATTTCTGGCTCATCACCTGCGCGATATGTTCACGCGCATCGAGCTCGGTGAGCAGCTTGCAGGCCTCCATGATGGCGAGGCGCAGGCGTAGATGGGTGGCCGGGTGGCTCTGATGCCATTGCTCCGTTACCCCTAGCACCTTCTCCGGCGCATTGTTCCACAGGTGGTAGCCACTCGCGGCCACGGTGCCTATGCCTTGCTCGACCGCGACGGTGTTCCAAGGCTCGCCGACGCAGAAGCCATCGATAACCCCGCGGGCGAGGCTGTCGCACATCTGCTCGGGGGGCAGGACGAGCAGTCGCACGTCGTGGTCCAGATCGATGCCACCGGCCTGTAGCCAGCGGCGCAGCAGGATGGTGTGCATCGAGAAGGCGTGGACGGTGGCTAGCGTGATGGATTGGCCAGTCTGCTGCAGCTTGCTGCGCAGTTTTTGCACGACCTGCAGCGGGTCTGGCGCGCTGTCTGGATAGTCCAGCTCCAGAGACTCCCAGACGCGATTCGACAGAGTGATGGCATTGCCATTGAGGCCGAGTGCGAGCCCGGTCATTAGGCTGCCGCGAATGCCACCAGCCCCTAGGTTCGTCATCATCGGCAGGGGTGCGAGTAGCTGCGCCGCGTCCAGTTTGCCCACCACTAGTTTGTCGCGCAGGTTCGCCCAAGAGACCTCGCGGTGCAGCGAGACGTCGAGGCCATAGCGCGCAAACAGACCGGCATCCTTCGCCATGATCAGCGGTGCCGCATCGCTTAGGCGCATATACCCGAGTTCGAGTTCGGTGATTTCGGCTTTGGGGAGGCGTTGGGGGTCAGACATGATTCACTTCCTGATATCGAATGCGGAGAGGG
Organism: Gammaproteobacteria bacterium UBA5078; assembly: GCA_002416505.1. Classification (GTDB taxonomy): domain Bacteria; phylum Pseudomonadota; class Gammaproteobacteria; order Pseudomonadales; family Pseudohongiellaceae; genus UBA5078. The sequence continues at coordinate 11,208 of DIAM01000021.1, read as the reverse complement.
TGGCCACGACCGTTTGCGCCACATTGCGCAGGCGTTGATTATTGTCCATCGCGAGTTTTGTCAGCAGTTGATGAGCCTCGTTCTCATTGATGCGTTTCTGCGCCATCAACAGGCCTTTCGCCTTCTCGATCAAGTTGCGATCCTCCAATTCTGTGCGCGTGGATACCAACTCGTCGCGCAACATCTGGAAGGAGCGAAACTGCGCCATCGCTACCTCAATAACGGGGCGCACCCGCGCGGGGTTGAGGCCCTCGGTGAGATAGGTGCTGATGCCGGCGGCCAGCGCCTCGCGGATGTAGTCGGGATCGTCCTCGTGGGCGAACATCACCATCGCCGTGGGGCTGTGGCGATTGACGATGGCCAGGCTCTCCAGCACATCGCGGTCCGGAGACTGCAGGTCGATGATCACCACATCGGGTTGATGCTGTTCGATCTGAAACACCAGCCCGGCAGCCGAGGAGATTATCGAGAGCACCTCGAAGCCAGCGGCGATGAGGTGCTCCTCGACGAGCCGAGCGCGCTCGGCATGATCGTCCACCAGCATGACTCGTATGACTTTATTATTTACTTCTGCACTCACAAGCTGGCGGTCCTAATTGATTAACGGGGCAGTGAGGGTAGAGCAATTAGAATGCCATGTTGACGCTAAGCCAGAACTTGTCTGTATCGACTCCGAAGTCCTTACTCGAATAGAGTGCGACCTTCGCCTCCACATTGATGTGGGCATTGATCTTATAGCCCGCCACCACATCCCATTCATTGCCATAGTGCTGACCGCCTTCGCTCGCATTGTAGCGGTGCAGGCTGGTGGAGAGATTGAGCGCGTTGAGGGAGGAGCTGGCGCTGAGGTAGATATCCTCTATGCCGTTGGCCGGGGTGTTGAGGAAGCTGTCGGCGAAGCCCTGAAACTTATGCAGTGTGGCAAGGGGCGTCGAGAACGCGAGATTGCCGGCGTCGCTGCCCAGATTCTCGTAGCCGAGCAGCAGGGTAATGCTGCCCACCTTGCCGCTGCCCTCTGCGGTGAAGTAGTCCGCGTCATAGGAGTTTGGGTTGTCGCCATAGTCGCTCTGATGGGCATAGCTGGCGAACAGATTCAGGGCGCTCAGCTTGCCACTATAGCTGCCGCCATAGGAGATCGAGGATGCGCCGCGGGCGTTGTCGAAGTCTAGGGCATAGAGGAAACCGCTGATGGTGCCCCAGCCATAGGCGTTGCTGATGTTGAGGGCGTGGGAGTTGCTGTCCAGATCGCTGGCCTGGGCGCTGGGCTTGGAGCCGCCAAAGATGCGGTTCACATTCCAGATGTAGCTGTAGTCGACATTGAGACTACCGGCGCTGCGGTGGTAACTCAGCGCATCCATAGTCTGCTCGTTCTGGCGCCAGCCCACGCTACCGAGGAAACGCTGGGTAGTGTGATTGAGGCGTTGCCTGCCGATGCTAAGGCTGCTGTCCGCATCGAGCGCGTATTGCAGCGCGGCGACATTGATCTCATTGCCGACGGGGTCGGCGATCACCGAGTAGGCGCCGCGATAGCGGTCCAGTGCGAAGGAGTCATAGCGGTCCGCGCCAACGGTCAGGATCGAGTCGGCCTCTAGCGCGACGCTAAAACTGTTCGCTGTGGCACTTTGAAAACTAAGCCGCGTGCGCAGGGTAGAGGCCGTGGCATCGCGCAGCAGATTATCTTGCTCCACGGTCTCTAGGCGATAGCGCAGCGCCAGATGGGTAGTGCCCCCCGAGATCATCGCTGCGACATCGTCGGCGAGAGATTGCGCGCCAGCTGGCACACTTAGTCCGATACTCAATACTGCCGCGCCAATTTGCGTTAGCGTTAAAGGATTGCCTTGTTCTCTCGTCATGGTTGTTCTCTGTGCCGCTGCGCGGTAGTTTATTTTTTCCAAAAAAAAGCCTGCGTCCCGTGAGGGTCGCAGGCATCGTTGCCCGATTTAAAAGTATTACTGGAGAGTACTACGCTTAGGTACTATCAAGAAGTGGGCCAACTTTAAAAAGACATTTAATTACAATGGCTTAGAGATTTTATGCCAAGACTCGCTCGGGCCAAGGCTAGCTTGCGCTGCGCTATCGTGCGGCGAAAATCGCGCGGCTGCACATAAACGGGGCGTGCTATCGCCGCCACTTGACGATGAGCGGGGCGATATTGACTTTGAGGCGCGCGGGGCTGTAGTTTCTATCCACTTCGCGAACTTAATCCAGTTAGGTCATTCACATGCTTGAGAACACAAAATTATCGCCATTCCACCTCGCCATTGCGGTACGCAACCTCGAGGAGGCGCGCGACTTCTATGGTAGGAAGATGGGCCTGCCCGAGGGGCGAAGTAGCGCGCAGTGGATAGACTTCAATCTGCTAGGGCATCAGCTGGTGGTGCATGTGAATCCCGCGCTTGGGGTCGATGGCAAGGTGAGTCAGATCGGTAACCATGTCGACGGCCACGGCGTACCGGTGCCGCATTTTGGCGTGGTGCTGGAGATGGCGCAGTGGGAGGCCTTGGTAGAGCAGGTGAAGGACTTCGTCGACTTCGTGATCGAGCCCTATGTGCGTTTCAAGGGCGAGCCCGGGGAACAGGCCACGATGTTCTTCCTCGACCCGTCCGGCAACGCCTTGGAGTTCAAGGCATTCCGGGATATCGAGAAGAGCCTATTTGCGAAATAGGCTCCCGCAGATATAGATCAATAAACCTCGAACAGGCCTGCCGCGCCCATACCACCGCCGATGCACATCGTGCACACGACGTATTTGGCGCCACGGCGCTTACCCTCGATGAGGGCGTGACCGACCATGCGGGCGCCGCTCATGCCGTAGGGATGGCCGATGGAGATCGCGCCGCCGTTGACGTTCAATAGCTCATCGGGGATGCCGAGCTTGTCGCGGCAGTACAATACCTGCACGGCGAAGGCCTCGTTCAGCTCCCACAGGCCGATGTCCGATATCTTCAGGCCGAAGCGCTTGAGCAACTTGGGCACCGCGAAGATTGGGCCGATGCCCATCTCGTCTGGCTCGCAGCCCGCAACGGCTAGGCCGCGATAGGCGCCCAGTGGCTGCAGCCCGCGCTGCTCTGCCAATTTGCTATCCATCAAGACTGCAGCTGAGGCGCCGTCGGAAAGCTGGCTCGCATTGCCTGCGGTGATGCAGCCGCCCTCGATCACAGGCTTGAGGCCATTGAGGCCTTCCAGCGTAGTGTCTGCCCGGTTGCCCTCGTCCTTGCCAAGCAAAGTGTTCTCGAAGCTGATCTCTTTAGTTTCCTTGTTCATGACGCCCTTGACCGAGGCCATGGGCACGATCTCGTCGTCGAACTTACCGGCGGCCTGTGCCGCCGCGGTGCGCATCTGACTCTGCAGCGCGTAGGCGTCCTGCACGTCGCGGCTGATGTTGTAGCGCTTGGCCACGATCTCTGCGGTCTGCAGCATGGGCATATAGGCGTTGGGCGACAGGGCTAGAACATTTGCGTCGGTGGCGCGGTAGTTGTTGCGATGCTCATTCTGAACCAGGGAGATGGACTCCAGCCCGGCGCCGATCACGATGGGCATATTGTCGACCATGATCTGCTTGGCGGCAGTGGCGATCGCCATCATGCCAGAGGCGCATTGACGGTCCATGGTCATGCCCGAGACGGAGCTTGGCAGACCCGCTGCCACGCCCGCTAGGCGGCCGATGTTGTAGCCAGAGCTGCCCTGCTGCATGGCGCAGCCCATGACCACGTCGTCTACTTCGTCGGGGTTGATGCCAGCCTTGGCAAGAGCGGAACGGATGGCGTGTCCGCCCAGTGTCGGCGCGTCGGTGTTGTTAAATGCGCCTCTATAGGCCTTGCCTATTGGCGTTCTGGCGGTGGCGACGATGACTGCTTCTTTCATGTTCTTCCCCTTTTCCATTGCTGTTTCGAATTGCCTCGGAGTGTACCCGAACGTACGCTCGTTGCCTATGGTGAGACAGTGCGTGGCAAAGTGCGGGCGCGCGCAGCGCTTTATCTAAACAATTCCTAGTCTGGTCGTATTTTGACTTTTTGACTAGCTTTGGGCCTTTCGCCGACGCGGCGTTATGCTATTGTTTGAAAACGTGAAAATTCCGGAGTTCTCGGTAATTTTCCACCCGAATCGCGTAGTACGGGATGCCCCACAATAACAGTTAGATGTGTCCGCAACGGCAGGCACCCAAGAGGTAGGCATTGTGAAAAGACTCATGATCGGCGCGCTCCTAGCACTTCCCCTGTTCTCCATAGCAGCCCAAGCTGGGCCGCGCGTGGGAGACTTCTCCTTGCTCGACCAGAACGGCATCTTTCACCACATGGCGTGGTACGACGATCATAAGGCGATTGCCTTCCTCGTGCAGGTTAATGGCAGTGAACAGACCCACGCCGCGGCAGCGGACTATGAGCGCATGCAGTCGCGCTTCGACGCCGACGGCGTCGAGTTCATGATGCTCAACCCTGCCGGCGAGAGTCGCAGCAGCATCAAGCAAGAGCTCGACACATTGGCGCTGCAGATCCCAGTGCTGATCGACGATGCGCAGATAATCTCCGCAGCCATGGGGGTCGATAAGAGCGGCGAGGCCTTCCTGTATGACCCGCGTAGCTTCGAGGTCATCTACCGCGGCAGCGTCGCCGGTCTGGAGAAAGCCCTGGAGGAGGTCGTCGCCGGGCAGTCTATCTCTACCCCTACCGTGGCGATGTCGGGCAGCGATGTTCAATACAATATGGTGAGCTCTGCCGGGGTCTCCTACAGCCGCGATATCGCGCCTATCCTTGCCGATAATTGCGCGACCTGTCACCGCGAGGGTGGCATCGCACCATTCTCGATGGATAGCCACGCCATGGTGCAGGGCTGGTCGCCGATGATTCGCGAAGTGCTGATGACCAAGCGCATGCCGCCTGGCCAGATCGATCCCCACGTGGGCAAGTTCAGCAATGACTATGTGCTAGCGGTGGAGGAGCAGCAGAAAATTGTGCAGTGGATCGAGGCGGGCGCGCAGAAAGATGGCGACATCGATCCGCTCGCGGAGCTGACTTGGCCTGCCACGAAGTGGGCGCTGGGCGAGCCAGACCTGATCGTGAAGGTGCCACCGCAGTCGATTCCGGCTACGGGAATCCTAGACTACATAACAGTGGAAGTGCCGATCGAGCTAGATCGCGACCGCTGGGTGCGCGCTAGCCAATACATCCCGGGCGACCGCACGGTTTTGCACCACACACTCAACGACCTAGTGCCTCCGGGCGCAACAGGGCGACGCGGCTTCCTCGGCGGCGGTGATCCGAATCAGGCCAATATCACAGCCTATATTCCGGGCGCAGAACCCGCTATCGAGCCGCCGAACACGGGCGGCCTACTAAAGGCAGGCTCGACACTACGCCTGCAGTTGCATTACACGACCACGGGCAAAGAGACGGTAGATGCGAGCGAGATCGGGATATGGTTCTACCCTGAGGGTGAGATTCCGACGGAGCGTATGTCGGGGCAGTGCGCATGCATATTCCCAATGGGCTGGACGAATATCACGCCCTTCGACCCGAACTTCGAGCTGCGCCAGAGCGTGACTCTAAAGGAGGATGCGTACATGCAGTCGTTCCTTCCGCATATGCATTTCCGGGGCAAGAGCATGCGTTTCAACGCGCACTACCCAGACGGCACAGTGGAGGAGCTGATCAACATCGCGAACTACAATTACAACTGGCAGATCAGCTACAAGCTAGAGGAGCCAATCCTAATGCCTGCGGGAACGCGCATCGAGGCGATCGGCCACTACGACAATTCGACCCAGAACAAGGCGAACCCAGACCCATCGCGCTCAGTACCTTGGGGCGATCAAAGCTGGGACGAGATGTTCTTCGGCGCAATGAGCTGGAAAAACGTAGACCAAAGCCGAAGCGGTGGTGGCCAGTAAGAGATTCAATTTAGAAGTACTTAGAAAAGGCTGCCGCTAGGTGGCCTTTTTTTTGCGATGTATTTTGGAGATTTAGCTCTGGGTGCTTAGTAGATGCTTTAGTAGAAAGTAGAGCTTCGTAGGTCGCCTTGGCTGCGAGGTAAAGGCATTCAGGACACGCCAAAAAGCTCACATCCCTGTGAAGGCTCGACGTGCGTCGTCCCTGGCGCCCGACGGTCCTGCCTCCCTTCACCCCACACCCAATACTGACAACACGCGGAATTCTAGTTTCGGCGTTGCGACCGATAGTGCTTTGTAATTCGCCTTGGCTGCCAAATAACACGCTCACGAAACATTGTTGAGTCTAACCTGCAGTGGAGGTAAGGGCTCACAGTCGAGTGAGATTACAAACGCCTTTAGTAAAAAATTTTTGCTGAAGCAGAACGTGTCCACCAAATCACCTTAGCCAGAATCTACAGTGAATTCAGCGTTGGGTGTGGGGTGAAGGGGGGCAGGACCATCGAGTCGCCAGGGATGGCGCTCGCTGAGCCTGCACATGGATGTGCGCCCTTTGGCGTGTCCTGAACTCCTTTACCTCGCAGCCAATGCGGGCAACAGAGTTCAGAACTCAAAAGCACCAAAGCACCAAAGCACCAAAGCACTAACTCACTACAACGTATAACCCGCCATTGCCCCAGGTCCGAGGGGTAGTCCGAGCACTATCCACACGACGACCATTACCGTGCCCGAGATCAGTAGCCAGATCGAGTACGGGATCATCATCGCCGCTAGGCTGCCTAGCCCGAACTCCTTCTGCCAGCGCTGCGCGAACATCAGGATCAAGGGGAAGTACGGCATTAGGGGGGTGATGATATTGGTCGCCCCATCCCCCACCCGGTAGGTTGCCGTCGCCATCTCTGGGCTTACTCCCAAGAGCATCAGCATCGGCACTAGTACCGGTGCTAGTAATGCCCACTTCGCGCTCGCAGAGCCGATGAACAGGTTAATCAGCGCCGTCATCAACACCACCATTACGAGCAGCACCGACATCGGCAGGTCGCTCGACCCGATTACTCCCGCCCCCTTCACCGCGAATATTAGGCCCAGATTCGACCAATTGAACATCGCCACGAAATGCGCCGCCGCGAAGGCCAGCACCAGATAATAGGACAGATCAGCCATCGCTTCGGACATCATGCGCACGATATCGCGGTGCGACTTCACTGTGCCCGTGGTCGCGCCATAGGCCCAGCCTGCCGCTAGGAAGAGGATGAAGAAACCCGCTACTAAGGATTGATAGAAAGGCTGCATGCGACCATCGCCTGCCTCCTCGTTGATTAATGGAGTGCCGGGTAATATGCACAGGGCGAACCACACGAGGATGACCGCGAGGCAGGCATAACCGGCCCTGGCGAGGCCGCGCATCTCGTCGCTACTGATGATGCCGCTGGTCTTAACTAGGCCCGCGGTCGTGCTACTCGCTTCCTTGCCCAGTGGGGCGAGGCGGGGCTCGATTACCTTATCGGTGATGTACCAGATGACCGGCAGGAACACGAAGGTCATGGCGGCGATGAAATACCAGTTGCCGGCGATATTGGCCGTCCATGTCGGTTCGATGGTCTGCGCGGCGGCCTGGGTGATGCCGAACATCAGGGCGTCGAGCTGGCCGGGGATGAGGTTGGCGGAGAAGCCACCGGAGACGCCCGCGAAGGCGGCAGCGATGCCGGCGATGGGGTGGCGGCCCGCGGCGGCGAAGATGATGCCGGCCAAGGGGATGAGGACGACATAGGCCGCATCCGCTGCGAGGTTGCCCACCATGGCCACTAGTGCGACCACGGGGGTGAGCAGCATGGTGGGAGCCTTCTTCACCGCGACCGCCATCGCCGTGGCGAATAGGCCGGAGCGCTCGGCAACGCCGGCGCCGAGCATCACGAGCAACACGAAACCCAGCGGATAGAAGCCGGCGAAGGTTGCGGGCATCTGCACGAGCAGGCGCTGAATATTGTCCGCGGAAAGCAGGCTGGCGGCCTCGATCAGGAGGGGCAAGCCCGCGGCATCGACCTGGGTTGGGTGCAGGGCGGAATAGCCAGCGAATGAGGCGACCACACTGATGCCGATCAGGATCAAGATCAGGCTAAAGAAAATAAATACGGGGTCTGGCAGTTTGTTACCAGTGCGCTCGATCCACGCCAGCATGCCGGTGGTCTCGGGGGTATGTGCAGGGGGGGTGTCGTGCTCAGAGTTCGTCATCGGTCTCTTCTTCTTATCAGTTAAGGGAGGCTGCGAAGAAGTGTTACATGGATGGCAGGGCGCGACAAGCCGATGAGAAGGCCCGCGGCGCCACATTCATTGCGAATGGGGGCGCCGCGAAGCGGGCCCGGGCTTAGGTGCTTCCTAAGATTTTGAACCCCATGTGGTTCTGTGCTTCCAGTATAAACCACTTATGGTTCAACTGCGCGAGCGCCTAGCAAAGTTCATTCGAGAGAAGCGGGGGGAAACTCCGCAGCGTGAGTTTGCGCGCAAGATTGGGGTAACGCAGTCGACGGTAATGCGCATCGAGAATCTGGATCAGAATGTGACCCTCAAGACACTGGAAACTTTGTGCCGCGCGTTTCATGCCGACATAGGCGATCTGTTTCCGAGCGTCGATAGCGCCCGGGTCTATCCACCCAGAGTTCGCAGTGGCCTCACCGCTCCAACCCCACGTAGCGCAGCACTTCTACACGAAAAATCTCCCGAGAGCTCGCCGCAAGGTAAGCCTCCTAAGAAACCGAAAGGCAAGCGTTGAGCTAATTAGCACTCATTAGTGCTTCGTAGCGCGAGTGGCACTGCGGCGTACTTCGCTGCTGGACACGCCGTGAACCCATCCATGGGGGCTCAGTCGTCGCCGTCCGGGCGGCTCATGGTCCTGCATCGAAGCACCCCACACTGCCCCTCTTGTTCAGTGCTTACGACTTAGAACAGCGCTCTTTTGGACCAAAGGGGTCAGAGTAACTTGATCCACAGCGCAAGGCTCGTGGATCAAGTTACTCTGACCCCTTTGATCGAAACGCAGATTCTTGGTAAACGTTCACCGGGCGGGTTCTATGCGCAGTACAGCGCCATTTTCCTCTTCGGTTAGCAGGTAGATGAAACCGTCGGGGCCCTGGGCGATGTCGCGCACTCTCTGGCGTAGTTCTGTTACTAGGGTCTCGCGCTGTTGTTCCCACATCTTGTTGTCGAACACAATGCGCTCGAGGCCGCCCGTGCCCGGTACTCGTCCGCGTTGTATGCTGCCCGCGAACAGGTTGCCTTGCCATTGTGGGAATGCATCTCCCGTGTAGAAGAGTAGACCCGAGGGCACGATGCCGGGCTGCCAGATGATTAGGGAGGGCTCTATGCCTTCGCGGTGCAGGTGCTCCATCGGCTCGCCATCGTTGTAGCTGCCATAGCCGTAGAGGGGCCAGCCATAATTCGCGCCGGCCTTGATGATATTGATCGAATCTCCGCCGATCGGGCCGAGTTCGGCGTGGAAGAGTTGGCCTGTACTGGGATGAATCGCCAAGCCGTATTGGTCGCGGTGCCCGTAGGAGTATATTTCGGGGCGGACATCGGCTTGGCCGATGAAGGGGTTGTCCGAAGGCACGGAGCCATCTTGGTTAAGACGCAAGACCTTGCCCTCTAGTCGAGTCAAATCCTGCGCATAGGGTAGCCGGCCCATGGCGCCGCCGACGGTGATAAAGAGCTTGCCATCGGGCGCGAATATCAGTCGCGAGCCGCCGGAGTTCGTCATCGGCGTGCCGACAAATAGCTCTTCGAAGTTCGTGAGTGCGGCGCCACCATCGTAGCGCGCTCGGCCTAAGGCGAGGGCGTAGTCCTGCTCGTTGCCCAGAGCCTTATGGTAGGTGAAGTAGACCATGCGGTTTGCTGCGAAGTCGGGGTGAGCCTCTATATCCAATAGACCCGAGTGGAAACCGGTACGAATCTCGGGAAGACCTAGTAGGGGGGCAGGGTCGAGCACGCCATCTCTAACAACGCGAAGGTCTGGCGCGTAGCGGTCGGTGACCAGCATGTCGCCATCGGGCAGCACCGCGAGACTGAAGGGGCGGGAGATGCCGCTGGCGACCACAGTCACCTTTATCTGAGAGTTGAAGGTATCGAGAAACACGGGCTCTGTTGGCAGTGGATAAGGAACTTGCCGACCCTGTGCCACAGCAAGCTGCCCGTGAAGTGTGCAGGTGAAAACTAACGCGAGCAGGGCGAGGTAATTACGACTCATACATGAGTTCCTTAGTATTGGGGGTGATGGCGGTAGACGGGCAACGAGCGGTGATAATTCACTGCGTCTTGTTCTAGTAAGAACAAGTTTACTTGTACGCACAGTAGCTCTAAGTAGATCAAAGGGGTCAGAGTAACTTGATGGATCAAGTTACTCTGACCCCTTTGATCTAACTTTGCCCCCTTTGATCGGCAGGAAAGCTAGATCACTTTCTATACAGGACGATAAACTGACTGGTGTTGCCTCGAATGTCCGGGGAGAACACGCTTGCTGTCAGTGGGTCGGCTGGGTTCTTGAGTAGGTCAGAGCTGCCCACAACCGTAAGCCCCGCATCCGTGGCCATCTTCGTAACCCAGCTCTCTGCTATGCGATGCAGTGTGCCGCCGGCTTCAAGCCCCGATCCATCCGGGGCAAGATGATCCGAGGCTAGCAAGACACCGCCGGGCTTCAATACGCGGGCGATCTCGCGGAATGCGCCGACAGGGTCGCCTAGACTCACATCATCGGGAGCGAAGCCCAGCTCGTGTGGGCCGAGGATCCAGGTGACCATGTCGATGGAATTATCTGCCACATCCAAGGCATCGAAATTGCTGATGCTCACCGTGACATTGGGCAGGCGATTACCCGCCGTGCGAATGTCGATGCCATCGCCCACAAAGCCCATGAGGCCGGGCGCGTGTTGCAGTATCACGCTACCGCTAGCGCCCACCGCTCTGCTGAGGATCTCCGTGTAATAGCCGCCGCCCGCCTCCAGTTCGAGCACATGCATGCCCGTGTTCAGCCCGGCAAATGCCAACACCTGCGCCGGCTTGCGTGCGGCATCGGAGGTGGCGTCTTCGCTCGGGCGATCGGGATGTGCCAAAGCCGCCGCGACATTGGCCTCGGCCGCAAAGCCGCTCGCACTCGCCATTGTCAGCGTTATCAGTGAGGCGTTTGCCAGTAGTTTCAATAGAGACTGCTTAAATGTTTTCATTGCCTGCTCCGCTTGTTTATAGGGTAATTATTAGGAGTTCTGGACCCTGATTCTGGCACTTCCTTGGCGGGATTGGAATCAAAGGGGTTCAAAGGGGTCAGAGTGAACCTC